>DKML01000032.1 GCA_002470515.1 Proteobacteria bacterium UBA7415
ACCACGACCACCACGACCACCACGGCTGCGCCCACGACAACCATAGTCGCACCCCCGTGTTGATAGACTTGAACTCCGACATTTGATGAACGGTTGAGTCGCTAAGGATTAAAAAAAGCTGTCTTAGGGCAGTTTTTTTGTGCCAAAATATGACCTAAATCGCATGATCTAAAACCATAAGGATCCCATTTTTGAAAATTAATGTGCTGCATTTATTGACTGATGCTGAAGTTTTGCAGGCTGCAGATCTAGCAATGCCAAGTCAAGCCGGTCTTGTCGAGTCTGTGCTCATTTCAACGTCGATGACGCGGGATCAACAAGGTTCAGCTGATTTGGTCGAGGCGTTGAAGGCAGACTTTTTTTTGTTGCTGCCGCCCGGCTGGAGAGTTTCGATTGATCCGT
Source organism: Proteobacteria bacterium UBA7415 (assembly GCA_002470515.1). Lineage (GTDB taxonomy): Bacteria > Pseudomonadota > Gammaproteobacteria > Arenicellales > Arenicellaceae > Arenicella. The sequence goes on from DKML01000032.1 coordinate 403, forward strand.
TACAAAAAGTCGAACTACAGTTAGATAGTTCTGATATGAATGTTCGAATGATTGGCCCGCTTGGCAACCAGTCGTTTCGAGCACTTCTGCTCAGCAAGTCTCGGTTATTAGATGAGCTGCAAAACAAAGATCTAGGAGTAATTCTTGAGCGCCGATTTAATCAACCACCAAGCCAGAGCCTTTGTACACAAATTGATGTTGCGGCCGTAGTTGGTTCGCCTGCGCTCAATACAGCATTAGCGAAGCGGCTCATTGATTTAGATTCAACAGATATAAACAGCTGGCGCAAGCGCGCCGAAATTTTAGAAACTTTGGGCCATGTGGACGAAGCTCGTTCGGTTTACAGCGCCGTATTTGAGGCATCTAATTCTTCGCTTACCGACTGTTGGTTTGCGGCATTTCGGTTGGCGGTTCTTTATGCTCAGATCGAAGGGTCAGGCAAAGAAGTTATCTATTATTGTGAAAGAGCTTTTGATTTGTTACCTGAGCGCTGTGAGCCATTGGTCTTACTCGCAGCAAACTTGAGAGAGCAGGGGGACAATGATTCTGCATTGCAACTCAGTAAGGTGGCAAGCGAGATACCATTTGATCCAGTCCAGGAAGATGTGTTTAAGCACACATATCGCTTAGGCAGACACGCAGAACGGTATCGTTGTGCCAAGCAAGCAGGCGATGATTTAGAGATTATTTCTGCGGTAAACGATTTTACCGTGGCTGCGTATAAAGGCAGTACGGATCCAGTCCTTGAAGCGCAAATGGTGGTAGAGCGCAATGCTGCATATCGGCGAACTAACATTAACTTTCCTTCTATGGCGTCGAAGCGTAACGCATTTTTGGTCGTAATTCCGTTCTACAACGTTGGTCAATTACTCAGAGAGTGTGTCGAGAGTGTCTTGGAGCAAACTTATGAGCGATATGAGGTTGTCTTGATTGATGATGCATCAAACGATCAGGATACTATTGAGTTAGCCGATTTATTGGCGCGACATCGTCGTGTACGATTGGTGCGCAATCAAACTAATGTAGGTCCCTTGAGTAATCAGATGGAGGCAATCAGATCGTGTAGAAATCCTAATACGATTGCGGTCTTTCTTGACGGGGACGATAAATTAGCGCATTCAGGTGTACTCAACTTTTTGAACGCTGCGTACCACGCCACGGGCTGTTGGCTTACCCATGGTCAGTGGCAATCAATTCAAACGGGTCGCCAGGGCTATGCTCGACCAATTATGGCGCATGAGTCGGTTGTTGATATCTATCGAAATGGTTCGTTGGTGTTCCCCATTCATCTTCGAACACATCGTGTAGGCTTATTGCATAGACTGCTTGAGATCGATCCTGATCTTGGGTGTTTTAAAAACCGAAGAGGCAAGATAGTGCGTCGAGCCGCAGACCTGGCTCATATGCGAGCTATGATGCAATTGGCGGGTGCGTCTCGATGCCAATATATGCCAGAAGTTCTTTATTTGTACAACGAAGGTAACCCAAATTCACTGCACAAGATCGACCGACAAGGATTAATCGATGATGCATATGATGTAGGTCTTTTGCCGTCGTTGGATCCCATCAGAAGCTACCTGCCACTATCGGCCAAGACACGACAAGCCTCATCTACGCAGATGCGGGCATCAAGAGCGCCCGCTCGAGTTGTGTTTTTGTTGCTCGATGGTGCTGACCCGACTACGATCAAAAGATTATGTAGGGCAGGCTTGATGCCCAATTTTAATTCGATTTTTAATAAGGCAATTAAGGTTGACCATTTTGTAGGTGATTCGAATAGAGCGTTCTGGAAGAGTGTTTTTACGGGGGAGGAAACTGGTGCCTCTGAAGCTTTGTATCGAACCTATCGTGCACAAGTAGATGGTGAGCGTGGCAGTGAGTTTAATCACCACGCACATCTTACAGTTGAAGGTTTTTGGGAACATTTGGCGTATAAAAATTATAAAATTGCAGTACTTAATCCGCCTGGAGTTACGATTTATCAGAGTGTGCCGAACGTTACACAAATTTCGTCTTGGTTGGTGCATGCGCCAACATCGAGATGTAGAACTGAGCCTCCTCAGTTGGAATCGGCTCTGATGAGTCTGTCTACCGAGGATGTTTGGCTTGGGCAAGGTTCAGAGTCCTGGGGTGCGCTTAGCGATGCTCAAGAGTTAGAGCTTGGTAAAGTGCTCAGGCCCCGCAATGCTGTAAAAACAGACGCTTATGGGCAATTATTGGCGCACGCGGATTGGGATCTTTTTATGTGCGCCTATGACGGTTTACATGACGCGCTGCATAAACTCTGGAGCTCGACACAGGTTGATTCGCAAGGGCATAATTTGTTCGAGCAATCCTACATAGATTTAGACCATCAGTTAGGGAAATTATTAGAGAGTTGCGGTGACGCCGAGATTTATGCGCTCGCAGGATTGGGCGGTCAAACCAATGGATCGCAGATCAACGCGGTGCTAGAAACGACTCAAGAAATATTGAATGCCAGCGATATTCAGGTTTCGGATGTGTGTTTTCAATTGCTCGACTACACGCCAAATGTTGCGCATATAAAGTTTCTGGTGAAAGGTCGAGACGATTCGGGCGTGATCGAAATGGAAGACTTACCGCGGGTTATGGCATTGGTATCTCAACAATGGCTCGCATTGCGTGGCGATGATACCGGCGCCCCGATTGTTGCCGAGATAGTTGCCCCACGCGAGCAGTTTCCCAATAAACCGTATTCTTCTACACTTGCCGACTTGGCTCTCATTTGGAACGATTACGATTTATCTGAGGCTTATAGCTCAGAGTTATTGAAGTCGCGGACTTATAGAAAAAACACTGGCGATATACTCGAGTTCCGAGTTGGAGATCATTCTGCTGAAGCGGTGTTCTATTCAAATCTTGATGACATTGATGAAGCGATCGACTCTGAGTCACTTAAGCATGTCCAACTAGGAAGCCTAATAAGATCTAGGGTTTTGCGCGAGCCGAGCCAGCATTAGTTGTTTAATGATGGACTAAAAGAAAGCTCATGAGCATGGGTGTGGGGCTTTGGTGAAAAAACGTGATAAGACTTTTAATATTTAGAAACAGGACAATAATTCATGAACGCTGCTCATAAAAACGCAACGGATATCCGTTGTGAAAACGACCTCTCGTTTTACAATAAGTTGCTTAAACATCGTGATGTACAAGCGGTTAATACAATGATTGCGCGTCATGAAAAAGATGGGTATCAGGGAGTGCGTCGTAACTTGCTGGCAACATCTGTTCGTCTGACGCAAGCAATGGCGCCCGATATCAGCAGAATGGCGCAGGAGTGCATAGAAATGCTAGGTGTTGAACTGCCTGTAGAGTTGTTTGTGTATTCATCGCCGCAATTTAACGCCGCTTGTTTTAAGCCCGAAGCGGAACGGCTTTATGTAATGTTTTCTTCAAGTTTATTAGAGGGGTTCGATCTTGACGAACTTAAGTTTGTTATGGGACATGAGCTGGGTCACCACGTATATGATCACCATGCTGTACCCATTGGCCATTTGTTGAACGGCCAGCAGCGCCCAGATCCAGCACTTGCTTTAGAGTTGTTTGCATGGTCTCGCTATGCAGAAATTTCGGCTGATCGAGCTGGCGCACACTGCGCTCAAAATATGGATGCGGTTGCAAGATCCTTATTTAAGTTGTCGAGCGGACTTACAAGTAAGGTTGTTGAATTTAGTCTAAACGATTTTGTTGCTCAGGTGGACGACATGACTGAGGTCGACCGAAGTCCAGGTCAAGGCGCTCCGCAATCAGACTGGTTTTCTACCCATCCTTTTAGCCCATTGCGCGTAAAAGCACTGAAGCTGTTTGAACGGTCTGAGCTCTACTCAGGTAAAGAATCCAAACATAGCTTAGAAATGGGTGTGCAATCGATTCTGAGCATTATGGAGCCTAGCTACTTAGAGGCCAAAACGGATACGGCTGAGGCAATGCGAAGGTTGCTTTTTTCTGGCTTGATTGCAGTGGCGAATGCCAGTGGTGGTATTAGTAAAGAAGAAATCGAAATATTTACTAGCTATTTTGGTAATTACGCTTTTTCCGAGAAGCTAGATGTAGAAAAAACCATATTGACCTTAGGGCGGCGGATTGAAGAGGTTATTAAGAAAGCCAGTAAAACTCAACAAATGCAAGTTCTTCATGATTTGTGCGTTATGGCGAAGGCGAATGGCAGCGTCACCATAGCTGAAAGGTCTGTACTTGATTCGACCGCAGTTGCTATGAGTATTCCAACTACCGTAGTATGCCAAGCAATCAATGGTTTGATCGAGCTCGATTAACTGTTTAGGCCGAGAGTTGCATGTTCGCAAAATAGAAGAGGCAGTACGGATTTTTGCAAAGGCAAGGCTAAATAGTAGAGCTGCCGTATACGTGCTCGATAGCCACATTGATTTTTATATAGCCGTTGCTTATAAGTAAAGACACTTTCCGTATTTTGAGGTAGGAGCACGCCTTACTATACTCGGATCTATCTTGAGGCACCCAGTTGGGTGTCAAAGCATAAAATAGGTCACTGTTATGTTGGAAAGCGTTCAAACCAAACCGATGGCACTTAAATCGCCTCCGGCCGTTTTCAGCCCCACGGCTGATCTTGTGTTGCTGAACAAGCAGTTCAAAGGTGTTAAACCTAGTGAGGTTATGAGTTTCACTGTGATGAACGCGCGCAATCCAGTGGTGTTCACGAACTTTCGCCCTCTTGCGATCGCATTCTTGCATTTGGTGACTAGACCGCTGCCAGACATTCCAGTTATTTGGGTCGATCACGGTTTTAATACACCTGAGACGTACAGACATATTGAGCGTGTGGTGGATCGATTAGGTTTAAACCTGCATGTTTACTCGCCTAAAATGTCTGCGGCTCATTACACGGCAGTATATGGTGAGATACCTAAGGTCGACACTCCTGAGCATGATCGGTTCTCAGAGATCGTAAAGCTCGAACCATTTAGTCGAGCGATGAGTGAGCTTCAGCCTGATGTTTGGTTGAACGGCATTCGTCATGACCAAAACAGTCATCGTAAGGAATTAGACGTATTTACGTTTGGCAGCCATAAAACTATTCGTGTGGCGCCTATGTTCCATCTTACTGAGCTGGACGTTGAGGAATACATTTATGATCGCGGCCTTCCAGATAACCATGATTATTATGATCCTACTAAAGGTGAAGAGCATCGTGAGTGTGGCTTATTGTTGCGAACCTAGTAGCTTATATTATTTGCGTTATTCGCGTGCGCAAGCCTTTATGCTCGAGCATTTGTCTAGACTTTATCTACGCGCACTGTTTTTCCGCTAGACTTGGAGGAGAATATTCTCTCCAACTCGGTGTCCGGATCTATCTAAATGGCGAACCCAAAGCTCCAAACAAATTTGCCCAATGTCGAACAGCTGAACGCATGTTTCGAATTACTGACACATAGAGAAGCTTCATTACTTGAGCTTGCAAGCGTGAGTAATGCATCTTCTTCTGAGTTAGCGCCAGTTCTTCGTGAGCTGATTGAGCAGGGAGTGCTTTTTGGAAGCCTGAACCCTGAGAGTACTATTGGGTTCTCGGGGGATGTGGAAAGACTCAGCAAACAGAGTATTAAACAGCAGATTGCACCGCGATATACAGATATACTTGCTTGTTTTGCGCTTGAGACTGTAATAGGGTCTACCAACGACCGACTATTAAAGAGTCCAATTGTTGCGGGTAAAGCAGGACTTTGCCTCACAGAAATGCAAGTTGCTGGACGAGGTCGACGCGGCAATGCTTGGCACTCAGGTCCTTTTCGTAATATCGCGATGTCGGTAGCCTATAAGTTCGCGTCATGGCCAAGCTCTACACCAAGCTTCGCTTTGGCAGCAGGTGTGGCGATTGCAAGCGTGCTCAGGGACAAAGTCAACGCGGATGTAAAAATCAAGTGGCCTAATGATGTACTGGTTTATGGCAAGAAACTCGGAGGAATCTTAGTAGAGGCCGCAGGTGCCTACGGAGGTGATTGTTTGTTGGTGGTCGGTCTAGGCTTAAATGTTGAACAGCGAGATGACTCTGCTAGCGCGGGTTCAGATTATCAATGGGCTAGCCTAACGGACTTAGGTCTGGACTGCTCTCGCAATGATCTAGTCGCTGAGTTAGTGTCGGCGTTGATCGAAACTTTCATTTTGTTTGAGTCTAATGGTTTTAACCCGTTTCGAGAGCACTGGCAGAATCTCAGCGCGTTTCATGATGCAAGAGTGCTAATTGTGAACCAAGAAACAAGCTTTGAAGGGTGGCAAAGAGGCGTTGATGCCTCGGGCGCATTAATAGTTGAGGATTTGAACGGTATTACCCATACTATTGATGACGTTGCAACGAGTGTAAGAGGTGTCAATGAAAGGTAGTCAGAACGAAGTCTTGTTATTGTTTGATATAGGCAATACTCGTATTAAGTGGGCGTTTGCGCACAATAAAACAATCTTAGTCAAGGATGCGTTTGTTTTCTCACCGGCGGGCCTGAGTGATTGTATTAGGCACGTAGAGCTGTTGTTGGAGCGCTTTGGTCTCGATGGATTAACGAAGGTGATGATTAGCTCAGTTGCTGGAGTTGAAGTCTTGGACGGCGTACGGGATTCGATAAAGGCACGGTGGGGTCTAAAAGCCGAAACGGTTAAAGTAGAACCTAGTTTCAGGAATATCGTGAATCGTTACAGGCGGCGAGACCAGTTAGGGGTCGATCGTTGGGTGGCTGTCATAGGAGCCAGTCAGTATGAGTATGAGGGCGCCAAAATTATTGTTGATGTTGGAACTGCGGTAACGGTTGATTATCTGTCGAGCTCAGATGAGTATCTTGGTGGAGCAATCTTACCGGGACGCGACTTGATCTTTAGTCTGCTCAATTTGAATACCGCCAATATAGTTTCACATCAAGACAAAGTCACAGAGTTTGAGTCCTTTTTTGGTGCTACCACATCTGAGTGTATTAATATTGGGAGCCATGCGGGACTCAATGGCGCTGTTGCTGCGATCATCGAAGGCATGCTCGAGGAAATGCCCGAGCCTACGCATGTGTTGCTGTGTGGCGGAGGTGCAGAATCAGTGGATGCCTATTTGAAAACCATCAAATATCAACACTTGTTGGTCGTTGAATCGAAACCTGATTTGATCCTTTCGGGTTTAATTGCGCTTTCCTAACTTGGCAATTACACTTACTCGTATGTTGAGCTAGCATCACATGCGTTGGAAAAATAATGGTGGCAATCTAAGTGAAAAAACTCATCGGGCTGTTGGTGATTGTTAATGTCGCTGTCTTTTTATGGCCGACCAAAAGTTCGGAACCTGCACACGTGCATCCACGAAAGGTTGATGTAAGCGCAGGTTTGATAAGGCTCAATAAAGAAATCGAAACACAATACCGTGACGAGCAGCGAGATAAAGCTGAGGCGGCTTTAAGCGGTGCTGATGGGGTTGCGGCGCGTGACTCAGTATTAAGTTCTGAAGTGCAATGTTACCGGCTTGGGCCATTTAGCTTAAAAAGTAATTATGAGATAGCGCAAGCGACATTGCTAAATGCGGGCCTGCAAGTTAAATCTAGTATACGTGCGGTTAGCCGAACTGAAGTATATCGAGTGTATATCGGTCCGTTTGCAGACCGTGCCCAAGCTATTGATGCCCGCAGATCATTAAGTAATAAAGGAGTCCTAGATCATTTTATTCGCAATGAGTTAGATGGAAGTACGACGGTTTCTTTAGGTATATTTAGCACTGAGGGCTCAGCCATGGCTGGTTTAGAAGGGTTGAGTGCCAGAGTGGATGGTGTAAAGTTCAGAGAAGAAGTCGTTACATTGCCTGAGTCTTATTGGCTATATTTTGCGTTAGCCGAAAATACTGGAGTACGCGAAGACCTTGATCTGGTTGATTGGGGTGAGGTAGGCGCACAAATTGGTTCCTTCGAGTGTCGGGCCGATGATAACTAGTGAAAAACCGAGGTAAAAACGTCTATTCTCAAATAATCGAAAAAAGGCAGTCAATTTTTTGTGTTTTCCGTTGTATTTGATCTCAACTAGCCCTAAAATGCGCCCCCTGATGTGGCCGTGCCTGCATAGCTCAGTAGGTAGAGCAACTGACTTGTAATCAGTAGGTCGTTGGTTCGATTCCGACTGCAGGCTCCAGATCATTTTTAAATAGACAAATAGACGGTGGGGTTCCCGAGCGGCCAAAGGGGGCAGACTGTAAATCTGCTGGCAATGCCTTCGAAGGTTCGAATCCTTCCCCCACCACCATTTGTTTTTTTAAAGTCGATTCCCTAATTGGAATCGAAACCCCGTTCTTAGTTTTTTTGTTTTTTTCGACTCAGCATCTGCTTTATGCAAGCGTTGCTTTTTTAGTAAAGGAATCAAAGAGCGGTTTCGCTTTTTCGGATGAGTAACACAAGCCAACGAACAATGGCTTAAGCTGTACGATCGAAGTTGTGATCAAGCGTGTAACGATTTATCGCTACATGTGTGTTACGAAAATGGTAAGCGGGTGTAGTTCAACGGTAGAACCTCAGCCTTCCAAGCTGATGGTGTGGGTTCGATTCCCATCACCCGCTCCACTTTTCTATAACCGTAGACGCTTTCCTTGTTTGACGAAAGTGATGCAGGATTTGAAGGAAGTGGCGCGAGTTTGAAGGAAGTGGGTGCAGGTTCGTCGAGAAATGGTTGACGTTTTCCTGTTGCCGAGCCGCCTACATAGCTCAGTCGGTAGAGCACTTTCTTGGTAAGGAAGAGGTCACCGGTTCGATTCCGGTTGTAGGCACCAGTTCGTTTGTGTGCATTTGGTTTCGCTAAGCGAGATGGTTATGGTTTTAACTGCTGTTAGAGATCGCAGTCAAAACGATAGCCATTTCTTATTTTTATTTATTTTGTTGGTACAAAAGTATGTCTAAGGAAAAATTTGAACGTAATAAGCCGCATGTAAACGTTGGCACAATTGGTCACGTCGATCATGGTAAAACAACGTTAACAGCGGCGATCACGAAAGTATTGTCAGAAGCATACGGCGGAACAGCTGTTGATTTTGCAAATATCGACAAGGCTCCAGAAGAGCGTGAGCGCGGTATTACAATTTCGACTGCCCACGTTGAGTATGAGACTGAGAACCGTCACTACGCACACGTAGATTGCCCAGGGCACGCGGATTATGTCAAGAACATG
>DKML01000024.1 GCA_002470515.1 Proteobacteria bacterium UBA7415
GTCGAGTGTTCTCAGGCCGTATCACAACTCAGCTGCGTAGCCATTTACGCCATTCAGAAAATAGGTTCGGTCGGTGTAAAAGTCGTCTGAATCCGTATAGTTGGTTTGATACGAATGGACAATTTTCACGGACGTATTTACACCACTGTTCGAATACGACGTATTAGTTTCTAATTCTAATAGATCCATGTAGGCCGAGACGTTTCCTGCAACTGAAGCGAAAGCGCTTGTGTAAGCCACAATAACGGTGAATTCTCTGGATGAGTCAGATTGGGGAGCGGCACTCGACGTTTCATCTTTTGAGTCAACGTCTTTTTGGCCTGAGTCAATATTCTCGTGATAGTCAGCGGGATGATCGATCAAGGACTCATTGGAAACCTCAATCAGGAGTGTAGATCCATCGGAAGCAGGTCTAAGTTTATACAGCTTGCCATCTTGCCAAAGAGAGCCAACAACTTTACCCGCATTTTCTGAAATAGAAAGAGTATCCATTTTGGAGTTCGAAGCCGCATACGACACTCGACTATTTGTTTTACGAACAACATTTGTGACGGTTAGACTCTCGCTTTCCCCCATCATGTTGAGTTTTATTATCGAAGCATTCGAAACACTTTTACCAATATTACTGTTGTATATGCCCCTAGCGATCAGCTTTTCTGTAGCGCTAACTAACTCGTTTGTGCTCGCGATTGAGTCAAGCTCAGGAGTAACGTCTTGAGCAAATAGATCAAAATCTTCGGCATGCGCTACCGACGGACAAACAAATGAGACTGACAGTAGAATTAGGAGTAATTTGGTTTTCATGAAAGTATCTCTTAACAAGTCGCGTGATTATTTAAAACAATATCACACAACTCGACTTAGTGTCATTCCAATAGGACAGGCTGCTCACGTTAAAGCTCCTGTTTCAGTAAACGGTCTTAACCGCTATTTATTCGGCACTAAGCAAGGCACTTTGCGGTTCATCCTGCTCGGACTTAAGGATATCAGTAAGTTTCGAAATACTGTCTTTAACATCTTTGAACCTGGCTAGCTGGCCGCGGAGAACGGTAGAGTAAAGACCTATTGTTACAATCATTTCTGATCGAGACCCAGATTCTGAAAAAGCCTCTTCCAAGGGCAGAGACTCGATCAATTGTGAAAATCGAACCAAAGGTACTGTATACGGCCGCATAAACGCGCGTACTGACTGATCAGAATGTACTAAATCTTGCGTTAAAGCGGCATGCGATACAAGTTCTGCCACTAGGTTGTCGTTGGAAAGCAGACTCATGTCTCCGCTTGATACTAGCTGCGAATAAGTCGCTGACTGACCCACCATAGAAGGAAGCACGAAGGCTGTTTCAAAAAAGGTATGAGCTGGTTTTGGGTCTATCCCTTTTCCAAAATCAACGATGAACTTCTGCATTTCAACGAATTTGTCTTCTACTGATTCAAGGAACTCAATTTTTTCATCCGCTTCATGACCAATGGCAACAAAATCCTTAAGCAAACGCTCAATGACTTTTTGCTCTTCCGCTCTCTCCTGCCTCTGTTCGTTCCAATTAGTAATTTGAAACGCAATTAGAATTCCGGCAATAACAATAAAAAAGTCAAGAAAAACGGCGAACCAGTTTTGACTTTTCACATGTTGAGTTAATCGTCTTAGTAGCATAAATATTGCTCCCCGGTTATCAAGGCGAAAGCGTTTAGAGGTTTAAAGTACTATCTTTACCCAGCCAAAAATTAGATTCGAATAGCGAATTGGTAAGACCCTGTCTAGACATCCCTTTTATTGGGTTATTAGATCAATCTGTCACTGGTAAGGTCACATTGGGCGCGTTAGTAAACGGTTCAATTCCGAACTCGGGGTACAATTCCGACGGAAAGTAAAAATCCCCACCTCTAGAGACCAGTGAAATCGTTTTGACCGCTTTAAGGTCTTCTACTGGGTTTCCGGGTACTAAAAAGAAATCGGCTAACTTACCAACCTCAATGCTTCCAAGCTCTTCACCGTAGCCCAGATAATGTGCCATGTCGTAGCTCGCTCGTCGAAGCACTTCTGCTGGAGACATACCAACCTTCTCAAACAGTTCTAACTCTCTATGCAACTCAAATGCGCCGCCAAGATCCGTTCCAGGAACAATCAAAATACCTCGATCGTGCATCAAGGCAAGGGTTTCGATTATCTTGTCGAAGGCTTCGCGATATTCAGCATCTTCTTGCGCATCAGCCACATTCAGCAAGGCTGACTTCGCGTCGCGTTGCACACCGATGGGCATATTTTGAATGTAATCTTGAACTCCGACGCGGGTTTCGCCATTACGCGCGGTCAAACCAAACTCATGAATAACCATTGTGGGGTCCACCGCAATATTGTTCTCGACCATCGCGTTTATGGTCTTTTGGACTTTATCGCTTGATAGATCAAGACCTGCAAACCTTCGCATACCCGTAATGCGGTACAACGTTCGCGTGTCTTCTTCTAAATCGAGCACCCAACCCAGCATAACTTGATTGATATGTGTGATTTCGTCATACCCGGCCTCAATCATCTGGTCTGCATTAGAGAACGCTGGAATATGACCTGACACTCTCATACCGAGTTTATGAGCTTCAGCGGCCATAGCAGGCACCCACTCGCCTTTTACAGAACTGTAGATTTTTATCTGAAAGTAACCACCTCGTGCAGCGTAATCTCGGACTAACTGTACGGCTTGTTCTTCTGTCTCTGCCAGCTCGCCCGTCGAATTGCTGAACTCACTTACACCTTCAATGAAACCGCTTTTTGTAATTCGCGGACCTATCAAGGTATTGTTATCAATTTTTTCGATAAGTGCTTCGAGCACATCCATCTCGTTACCTGTGTCACGAACCGACGTTACGCCCGCCATGACATTGAGTAAGGCATCGTTATCGCTCATATGACCGTGCATTTCATATAAACCAGGAACCAATGACCCACCGGCTCCGTCTATAGAAACCTCATCAACAGAACCTTGTGCGTCTGCAGCTTCAACAGCAACGATCTTACCGCCACTAACTACAACTGAACTAGGTTCTGTCAACTTAAGCTCAACAGGGTCAAACACACGCACGTTGCGAATACGCACAGGTGACTCGTATTGGTGTGTAACTCTGGATGCTATATCTTCGAAGCGTGCCGCGTTTAGAGCCGCAGCCAAATCGCGGAGTCGCGTATCTTCTTCTTCAAAACCTTCGCGTAGCAGCGCAAAACGAGGAGACATAAAAGCAATTAATTTTTGCTCTGTATCAACCGCCAGGTAGGCGGGATTTAGGTTAGGCCCTGATAAGGCGTAAACGGTTGCATCAATGGTTTCACCATTACCGGTAAGGGCTAGTTCATCTAATTTGTTCAATGACAACGTGCCCGACGGCAACATGGGCATCGTCATATCATCGTCATTGAGCAATGCATTAACGTATATATATGCCGCGTATGGACTACCATCTTGGCTTACATAAGCCGTAGCCCCATCAAACGAAGCTGAACCCTCTCCCGCAGCGGCTTTCCAACTTGCTGTACCCTCATTGACTGAAAAATGTTCATCAACGGCGTTTCCAAAGGTTGTTACCCCTTCAATGGTCCAAGCAAGCGGTACGCCTTGGTCATTTAAGGTAAGAGTTCCCTTGCTCTTAGCGCCGCGACCATTGTTGTTAACTTCATGGTCTATCGCTAGATCATTTCCATCAATAGTTACTTTGGTAGAACCTACTTTTGTTCCACCATACAGAACTGAGTAGACCTCTACTTTTGGAATGGACGAGGTGACTGAAACCGGGGAATTATTTTCAGGAGAGCAGGACATTAGGGATAGAGCTAACGTGATGATAAGAAATCTATGAATCATTGAGGTTACTCCAGCAAAGCGTTCAAAAAGTTGAGGCAACTATTGCATAGGTTGGCGTTAATTTCACCTTCAATCAAACGACCCATCCATTTCTTGGTCGGGACCGTTCTGCGCGAACCCCAACGGACATTAAACTAGGATTACTTTCACAAACCTAGACGAGAACGCTCCATTCTTAGATTATCCATTCAAATACATCTTCTAAACCAACCTCAAACACTTTCGCAATACGAAATGCTGTCTCCAAGGAAGGTGAGTATCGTCCCTGCTCAATCGCTATTATAGTCTGACGAGTCACCCCAACGAGTTCCCCTAAGCGCGCTTGAGTAATACCCTCGTCCAGTTCGCGCAACACCCTAACTTTATTTGTAAATGGTAAGGACTTTGCCATTTAAACCCCTGATCTGTAGAAATATATCTTAAGCGCGTATTCCGCAATAGAACTTAATGTAAGGCTTACCAATGCAAAGTGAAACAGTAGATCCCCATCACCGCCAAGCAAATACATCAGAACTCCAGTAATTACTCCCAGTCCCAAAATATGGCTAGACGCTGAATTCGCACGGACACTGATTAGTTTATCTCGCTCGTCGGCCACAGCCTCAGCTTCGTCAACACTAACCAATGCTGCAATTATATGCCCGACAATGGAAATCAAAACGATGATAAGAACGTAGATAACGACTATCCCCGTTAACGGAGAATGAGCAGTCTGAGCGGTCATACCTAAAACGGCATAACCATAAAATAATGCGCCAAGCATTAACGCTAGACACATCACCCAAGCACTCTTTTCTTTATAACTCATAACTCACCTCAATGTAAAAAATACTTAACATGTTCGAATAATACAAAACGTAACCAAAAATGTAAAATATTTTTAACATTGAGGCCTTCGATATCATCATCCAGCCACGATCAAAGACAGTCTTATGACACCATCTAAAAACCCGATTTCTGGTAAAGTTGTGATGCACATAAAACTATTTAGCCAGCGGATCAAATAATTGGCTTAAACGGAGAGCGTGTTTGCGTTTACTACTGATAGCATTATTTTTGTTGGGCTTTGCTTGCGCGAGCATTGTTACCGCAGAGGGCTCGAGCAATAAGTGTGTAACAAACAAATGCGAACCGAACCAATACTTGGCAGGGTTCGCCAAATTAGATATTTCTCCCAAAATTGGTGAGAGCGTGCCAACCATGATGGCCTCGCCACAAATGCTGCAAAAAATACAAGACCCACTTTACGCTAAAGTCCTAGTTATAGGAGATAGTCAAAAACGCATTGGCTTTGTGGCTCTGGACTTACTGTTTTTGTCGAACGAGGCATTTCAAGCGTTACGACAACACCTCCTTGATAACAGCGATCTTGATAACGTTATTGTTACCGTCACGCATAGCCATTCAGGGGTTTTCGATCACAGCAAATTTGATCTCCTTAAAACAAAGGCGCTGAAGGCAACACAAGCTGCAATGAGCGAATTACAACCAGTAGAAATTGGTGCATCAAGTATTGAGATAGACGAAGCATACAATCGACGTATTCACTTAGAGTCATCCGTCGAGATGTTTTGGGTAAACCCTGAACGTAAAACTAACCGTCCGGTTGACACAGCATTAGGGGTGATTCATATACGCGGCTTAGACGGTACTCCTTTGGTCAGTATCGTAAACTACAGTGCCCATCCAACGATAACGATGGACCTAGAAAACGTGGTCGTTTCGGCTGATTACCCGAGTGCGTTATCTCAATCAATTGATGAGAATTTCGGCGGTGAAGTTCTATTTTTACTGGGCGCAGCGGGTGATGTTAATCCGTATGACTCCGATACCAAACCACTTGAACTTGCCATTCAAAAATCTAAGGTGTTAGGAAGCAAGCTTGGCTCCGCTGCTGTATCCGCGATTAAAAACATAGATCACTATTCGAGTCACGGCCGCTTTGCTTATTTGAGCAAAGGCTTCAGCCAACCTGAAGCGAATATCTCGGCCTTGATTCTTACGCCGACCATTGCCGTAGCAACCTTTCCTGGCGAATACTTCAACGATTTTGGACAGCAACTTAAAGCAAAAAGTTCGATCGAGCATACATTTTTTATTGGATACGCCAATGGCAGCATCGGGTACGTTCCTACCCAAGCCGCCGCAAAGTTAGGAGGTTATGGCGCAGACTTAGATTCGCCAGAATTAAAGGTTGCGCAGACAACGGGACAACAGCACATTAATATCGTGATAAAGATGCTCAATGATCACGAAAATTGTTTGCATGAGCGGCAAAACGATAAAACGATAAAACGAGACTGCGCACACTAGATTCAACATGATCGAATAAATGGATGTCTAGAGACCGTTACTCTCGGGCTATATGGCCTATTTAGCCCTACCGATACGCGCTAACTTTGAGCGAAGACGCCAAACAAATGAATCTTGCATCTGTTTAACCCTCATATTGAGAGCTTGGTTCATAAGGTTCTTTTCCAACAGCTTTTTGTCGGACTCTTCGATGGTCATAGCCAATTGTGATCTTAAATTACGCACTTCATCCTGCAAGCTTTCATTCTGCGAACGAACGCTATGCAACACATTCCTCTCGCGATCCAATTGAGATCTCAAATCCCGTGCTGATTCTTGTAAATCGATTGCTCGTGCCTGCAGGCTGCCTAACGTTTGATGAAACTTCACACGTTCGCCATGAAAAAAATCTCCATGCATTGGGCCGTGACGAAGGTAGGCGGCAACTGATATTGCTTCTTGCTCTATCACCTCGTTGCAAAGATGGTTATCGCTATCGTGAAATCTAATTACGCCTGAATAATGAGCCAGTAGCTTATCAACAACTAAATCCATACCAATATCTGCACGGACCAGCGCAGTTACGGCATTAGTGTCAGATGAATCATATCGGTCGATCTGATTTACAACGGCCTCGACAGTCACATTATTTCGGAGTAAACGAAGCCCGAAATTAAAGTCTCTAAAGTGACTAAGATGTGCAGAGGACGTCATTTCCCCGATGCCCGCCGCGTCACATACAATTACAGCACAGCCGACAGCGGCAGCCTCAAGTGCAGCACGGCCCTTAGCAAAGACAATATCATATTGTTCTAATAGCTCTTCAGGCTGAGCGTGTGCGGTACCCGACGACTCCCCTAACACATCTAAGAGTATTCCCGATTGCTCACAGGCCTTGCGCAATGCGGGTAGCACATTGCCTTCATTAATATAGTTACTAAATGCGAGAACTAGCCGGGACAGACGCTTTAGCTTTAGCGTTTTTGAAGCTGGGTCTACTTTGCCTGTTCGAATGAGCATTGTGGATAAAGAGTCTTGCGCTTTAGTGTACTTTAGGCAGCTCTTGTATACTCAAAAGGCACATTTAAGTGCTTCTTACTTTTTTCTATTAGCGAGAGCAAAAACTTGAAGAAAATTAAATTAGCAGATTGGGCCGCACTGGCTGAGGTTATCGGCACTGTGGGAGTTATAGTTTCCCTAATTTTTGTAGCATTTAGTATTAATAACAATACTTCTGAATTTAAAGCCGCTCAGGCAAATCAACTCTATGAATCATCGCGAGAGGTAGAGCTAGCCGTAGCTTCAGACAATGAATGGGCGAGAATTATTGTAAAGGGTCAAAAAAACGAAGAGCCTTTATCGGAGTTAGAACAATACAGATATGATGTATATCTGGTACAGACAATGGACATCTGGGATGGGTTACTAGAACGTTATGTAGATGGCTTAATGTCAGAGGAGAATCTGACTGGCTGGGATCAGTATTATATTGACTGGGCAGAACGCTTTGTCAGTGACGACGCCTGGCAACGTATTAAATGGCAATATGCTGGTGGAATCACTGAAGAGGCCGTCGGAGCAAGGGTAGAACAAGTGATTGCCAATAGAGCTGTGGAATAAGGATTACTGAGCTCGATTTTTAAAGACCAACTACATGTTAGTCGCGATTGGCGAGCAAATATAATGCCAAGGATAACTACCTGCAACGTATCTCGATCCAAACTCGACTAATGCCAAACTAGTTTCCCCGCTAACCAAGTACCCGTACTACGAATTGAGTCCCATTTTTCTGGCTCTGTCTTTAACGGATTTTTGTTCAACAGCGTAAAGTCTGCAAACTTACCCACCTCAATACTTCCAATATCATCTTCGGCTTTAAGCTGATACGCCGCGTCAATCGTTACCGCTTCTAACGCGTGCTGTACGCTCATTAATTGCGATGTATTAAATGGTTGGTCACTAAAACGAGGGATTCGTGTGGTCGCCGTTTTTAGCATGCGCCACGGGTCAATAGGCATTGCGGGCGCATCCAAGTGTAAGGTTACCTGTTCGAAGTTTTCAGTAGCCCAACGCAATGGCATAAAACGCTCTGCTCTTTCTTCGCCGAGCAGTACGTCTCGAATGGTGGGTCCAAAGTAATATATATGATTTATAAAAAAGCTTGGATTAACCCCCAACTTACTCGCACGCTTAATGTCGCTTTGCGTAAATAAGCCTAGATGCTCCATCCTGTGTCTAGCATCTGGCCTTGGGTTCGCGAGCTGCGCTTGTTCGATCGCATCGAGCACCAAACCATGCGCACGTTCTCCATGAGCGTGTACCGATATCTGCCAACCTGCATCATGGTATTGCGCCCACTTCGCCTTAAAATCTTCAGACTCGTACTTCAATATGCCTCTATTATTAAGAGACATCTTGATGGTGTTCAAGGTGAAGTCATTCTCCAAATAGGGTTCTGCAGTCGCCATGCCCCCAGTCCAAGGTGAACCATCTAAGTGAAATTTAACCCCAGCTAGTCTAAACAGTCCGTTTTCATAATTCGGTGTGTACTCGGTTTTGTGGAGCTCGTAGACCATGGGTGCCAAAAAAGTACGCACAGGCGAATTGGAGCGAGTGGCTATATGTTCTAGAAAAGCCATATACCCATCAAACATGGGTGCAGCACCCAAGGCTGTTATGGTAGTTAAACCAGCCTTCGAGTATTCGTTGTATTCATTAATGAACGACCGGCGAATATTAATGAGTTGTTTAGCCTTACCCAACAACCCTGAACTCGGGTCGACCAACAACATTCTCATTGCCTCTTCGTGCACCACTCCGTTCAAGCGTCCATCTTCTGATCGCTCGAAGTACCCGCCAGGTGGGTCCTGTACAGAATCATCATACCCAGAGGCTTCTAAAGCCGCCGAATTAAACCATGCTGTATGCATTATTTGCGACAATATAAACACAGGATTATCTGGGGCAAGTTCGTCTAGCAACTGACGAGTAGGCAACACTAGGTCAGGCGTAAGAATAGTATCTAACCCAAAGGCTTGGATAACTTCGCCTTTAGGAGTCTCTGCAATTTTTCGTTTAAGTGCCGCATACACCTGCTCAGATTTAGGGTAACTAAAACCACTGACGTCCAACCAACTATTTAACACCGCACCAGCAACGGGATGAGAGTGCGCATCAATCATGCCTGGCATTAACGTTTGCCCCTTCAGATCAACTGTTCGGGTAAACCAACGTATATTCTCTTGAATCTCTTGCTTACTGCCAACGGCAATGATTCGCTCACCATGAATCGCTACATGAGTTGGCGTAACACCATCTGTGTTAAAAGCACCATCAGCGTCCATCGTAATTATGTCGCCACCCGTAATAATGTAGTGGGCCGCATTGTGATCTGCGCGCTGATAAACACTAACCGCAAGCGCAACGCCTAAAGCGATACAGATCGCCAGAATAATTTTAGATCCAGATAGCACTTGTTAAATCTCCTTGGGGTAACGAGATAAAGATAGTGTTAATCCATAGCGCGATAACATATACAGACTAACTAGCACACGATAACATTCGCGACCATGATTAATATTAGCGTCTAATAACACACTAAAATCAGTTTCATCGCAAGCATAATGACGGTCACCGTCGAGCTTATGACTACTGATTACCTCCGTACCTAACGTTCTGCAAATAGGCATGACGATCAAATTGCCCACTTAAAATCTGCTCAGCAATTTCTTCGATGTAGTCGATACTACGCTCGCTTGTATTGGCTTCTCTGAGCTGTTCCAAATAAGTAGTGACGGTGGTTTCTGGAAAGAACGTTTTTAACGCATTGAGTGTTCGAGGTACGCCCGCTTTCTCGTAGCAACGTTGCCTTAGAGCGTCATCTTCGTTGGTTGTCGAATATGCCCAAACCTCCTCAGGTCCTAAGGTAAGGACTAGCGGTAACATGATGTAGCCTGGAGCCTTATCTATTTGCAAAAGATACAGAGCGGTCGAACCTTCGGGACCAGCACGCCTAATACTGCGCAACATTTGGGTCGCCTCGTCGCTCAGACCCACTAGTTCTTGTATCTTTTTAGCCTCCGCGGGGTTTCCAACACCTAGCAAAATTTTGTTTGCTGCAAGGTTGACCATCGTGGCGTTAAGATCGCCTATCTCTTGAGTCGCCAATGAAGTAACAACGCGATATTTAGGTCCCTCACGAATGTCCCTAGAGAGCTGCTCGATTACTTGTTCTTGACCAGAAATACGATGCGCTTCGTCATAGTTAAGACTTTTAGTTGTTTCGCGCAACTCTCGAACTCGCTGCATATGATAGGCGCGCGTGTGTGAGGGAAAGTGTTCTACGTCACCAGCGTCTACCTTTAGACGTCCAGACAGTACTTCACGACCCAACAAATACATAACACACGCTTGGCGCTTACCTTCACTTGAAATATCATCGGCCGTTACTTTTTCCAGATCTAGTGCAACGACTCTTGCTTCACCCACATCAAATTGGGTAGGCCCTGCCAGCACAGGATAGCGGTCGACCACTTCGCTCAAGCTTCGAATAAAATATGCGGGCGCGGTTTCTTGTGTGCTTACCTTAATCTCGTCGAACGTCACCATTATTTCGGCGCTGGCGGCCACCACGGCGAAGTCCTTAACCGTTGGCACTGCATAGCGCTGCGCAATTGATGCTAAGAGGAACAAGTCTCTAGCAAATAATTCATCAACTAGATTCCACCACGTTAGCGATTGGTTGCCCACGTGTGAGAATCCAGACTCTTTGATCCATTGATCAATCTCGGCCGCTTGATTGAGTTGATAGCGCTTTGGTGTTTGGGGGTCGTCGGTCCGTCGATACGCTTCCCGAATCGCTTTTAGAGCCAACCCTGCCATGCCTTCTTGCACATGCAACTCGTCGTCCGCAAG
The DNA here is from genome assembly GCA_002470515.1 of Proteobacteria bacterium UBA7415. Taxonomy (GTDB): domain Bacteria; phylum Pseudomonadota; class Gammaproteobacteria; order Arenicellales; family Arenicellaceae; genus Arenicella. The sequence continues at coordinate 11,058 of DKML01000024.1, forward strand.
CAACAGGCACATAAGGTTGACTAGAAAGCCCTCTTTAGATGCGGTTGGAAAACGCACTCCGAGCTGTGTATCAAAGGGGTTGATCGCATATTTGGTAGTGTTGTTTAAGCGAACATGCATCGCAAGGTGCTGCTGATCAACTGGAAGACTATATTTAACTAGATTCACAAAACCCGCTGAAGAAGGCCCTATATCCAAAGTCATTATGTAAGGCAGCTGAGTAATTCCTTTTGCAGTCCACAACGCCATATTACGCGCCTGCTGCCAAAAGGATTTACCGAATCGCTGGGGTGCGATAATAATTTCGCCCCATGCTTTTTGCTTACTCGAAACTGGCTCATACGGAATAATTTTTCCATCGACTGACCGTAATAACATACCTCCAGTTTGCCAATAAGCCGCTGGGCGAAACAACGGCAACAGCACCAAAGCATCGCGAAGGGGCGCGCAAGCTATTTCACCCGGCGTTGTTCGTGATACAGCAGGGAGTGTCGACATTGATGTATACAATGGATCACCAGAAATATGCTTAGTGTCCATACCTCCCCAACTTTGTATAACCTTAGTTAGCTTCTCTACGTTTATCGCCAGCTGCTCTTGATGTTCTTTTAGAAATTGATCGTCTGACGAGGTAAGCGTTACCCATGTGTCTGCGACAATGCTAAGCCCTACGATGGCTCCGTCATTCTCTCGATACTCTCGCAAAAATTGTAGGCTGCTGTTGATTGCACGGTTACTCGTACCAGTGCTATCGGCCCATGAAAACAGATTGGCCAGCGTCGATTTAACCGCCAGCGAAGTAGATGACAAGCCGTCGCTATTGAGCAGGATTCGGATGCGGTACGGAATATTAGATAGTTTAAGGCCAGCAAAAAGTTCTTGAAAATTGGTCGGCGACAAGCACGGCCTAGTTACGATCACCCCGCTATGCAGCTTACCGCCATAACTAATTACGCGGCTATTATCAATATGCTCACCTACACCATTAGGGAACAGCTGCCGATCAAAAGATGGTGGAAACAAATGTGAGACGTCGGTGGAATTTGCATGTATCTTGCGGGTTGGACGATGCGCTCCAGGTAAAGACGGCTCCCATGTGTAGCTTGTATTGTCGGGCTCAGTCATCAGACGAATATCTCTAAGCAAGTGTCGACATGTGACAATGTTGCTAACAACGCCTACAGCTTCTAAATCATTAGCAATCTGTTGCAAAGTTGTTAAGTGAATCGACTCAATCTGGCGCGAAGCGATGCTCAAATCAATGCTATGAGGCGCTGTGAACGCCGCCGCTCCATTGGCTTTTTTTTGTGCCTTATCTACCGTTTTACGCTCCGCACCACTTAGTACTGACGGTTCAACCCATACACATAAATAGGCCTTCTCAAAGGCACAATGCTGTACCAATGCGTCAACCTTTGATTCCAGCACATTCTCCAACCCCAATTTAAATCGGCGACTGGTAGCCACGTTTGGTGCAATGGCATCGTTAAGCTGCTTTCTAACGAGCTGTTTTTCGCCGCCCATAAACACAAAGTCCAAGGCTATACCTCGATGCGACATTAAAGTTTGCCAGCGGCGCTCTAAGGTGTCGATCATGTCCGAAAACTGCTCTTGCTGGGCCATTTGATACTGTCCTTGTATTTCTATAGCACCAACTAAACCTTGTCGACGAGTTGTAAACGCAATTTCATCATTTATACCTGTAATGTCCAAATACGCCTTCGGACCACTGACACCGAAGTCATTGATAACGGACATCAGGTCTGAGAAATACAAAGCGAGTCTAACCGTTAAAGGTTGTGGCTTAAGCGAGTCACTCTCCTCAGCATTATTTTGCGCACTCTTGTCAAAGCGAATAAGATTCCTGTTGATTAAGTCCTTAAGACGGTGGATTTTGTAACCCTCTTTCTGCGAGCTTTCGCTGGACATTCTCAAACGCGGTAATACAACGCGCAAAGGACTCCGGCAATCCCCAATGTGTTTTGCTGAGAAAATTAATTATTGGCATATTCCTTGCGCTCATTATTGGAACAAAACGTAGGCTTTTTGATGCATTCTTAAGCGCCAATATTTGTGGTTCGCCCGACTCTAGGTTCCGTAGTTGGCTTGCTAAATCTTGAGAAAATATTGCTTGTCTAGAAACAGCGGTAGTACGTTCACCGCCTAAACGACTAAGAGTATCTAAGAATACTCTGCCCGCTTTTACACAGCGTGCACGAAATTGGACCTGCATTTGCCGCGTGTCGTTTGGCATGTTCTTATCAGAAAGTTGCTCAGCGAAAACAAAACAATTCGCCGCGACTACGAGCCTAATTACACTCGCTTGATCCAAATCCGGAAGTAAATACAAAACTCCATCGGCCATGCAATCTGGGCTTAAAGTAAGGGCCTGGCTACAGAAAACACATGCGTTCAGAGATTCTTTATTTAGACCTGTTTTAGCATTGCCTACGGAAATCACCATGAACAACGCCACGTCTGGATCGTTAACGGTTCTTAAGCCGCAAAAATCACAATATAACGCTCCGCAATTTCGATTTAGGCGAACACTGTACGTACCTAGTGAAAAACGACCTAGATAGTTTGGATTTGATTGCACTTTGTAAACGCCTAGCTAACTATCCAAAAAGGGAACGTCGGTTCCTTCTCCAAAAATTTGACCAACATTGGTTTTCACCACTACGCGCCAAACGATCAAAAGAGCACCAACGACGATCAAAATAATTGACCCCATCACACCTCGCTGTTGCTTTTTAGTTTCGCTGGTTAAGCCCACCCAACCAAATATCGCCATACCGGAGCCTATGAGTACAGCGAACATATTGAGCACTTCAGAGCCACTTTCACCCATACCTTTAATATTGTCGAAGGCGCCTTTCCACGTTGTTGTTTGTGCAAAAGCAGGCTGAGTCCAGACGAAAAAACTTATAACCCAAAGAATCGGCCTTAGACTACGATTACGCACCCTTGTCTTAATGTTTTGGGTAATTCGTATTCGAGTTGATTTGATGTCGGTTCTATTTATTGTAGTTTCCATGTTTGCTCCGTGTTTTACAGTCCTTGTAAGTTCCCATTTAACTGGGGATAAATAAACGTATGTTATCGGCCAATTCAACGCTAAATTGAGCCGCGGTTGTTGCAGTAACCCGCAGTACTACATCCATATTTACGGCCATCGTGCCAGCAATAATAAAAACAAATGCACGGCCAACACCCTCACTCGGATTAGCTCCTCGCAGCATCATCCAGCCACGTAAAAATGCAAAAAATCCGACAGTGGCGATCACCGCGTAAACTACTCCAAGCATGTATCGGCTCTGCTCATTGAGGCCCGACACAGGTAACAAGGTGTAGTCCAATACCTTGCGCGACTCTTGATCAAACAGAGTAAGCGTACTCACATCTAAAAGCTTTACGGCGATGATTAAAAAGGAACCAATAACCAAACTTCGTAAATAAACACTTGTTGGTTTCGCGGCGATTCCTCTGGAACCAACGTTGCTTGCAAGTCCGACCAAGGCAATTAGGATCAAGAAAATGCCTATTACATTGGCTCCCCCGATGAATATTCCGACCAGGGAATTTAGTGTTGCTAGTACCGTATTAAACAGCGCTTGCACGGCTTGCCTCTAATATTTTCATGTAAGTTGTTCAAAGTTTTGTTCACCGAACAACCTGAACTGGAACTGCAATTACATTCTGTAATATTGACGGTGCCGCGAGCACATCTTCTATCTGATCGGGATCGCCGTCGTTAGAGTAGCTACTAGAGTTATTCTGCGTGGCCCGCAACGCGGGTTCGCCATTCGACTTGCTCGGTGCGTCACCAACCAGTACCGATCTCGAACATTGGCGATAATTTCCAGTTCTGATAAACCGCTTGCTGGTGGAATAGACCTCAATGCCGTCTTGAGACACAATTGTTCCGAAGCCATATATATGACCGCCTATTTTTCGACTAAAGCGGTCACAGTTGCTTGCTATAAAGTTTAGATAATCGCCAGAAATGCTGTGTAACAAAACTCCGTCGAATAACAACTTGGCATTCTGTACCGCAATAGTTGGGTTCTTAGACGTAGACATACGATGCGAATCACCAGCCTTTGTGTTTGTGGTGTCCAACACATAGATGCTGCTCAGAGTCACTTTCGTTGGGTGATTCGTGTCAGCCACATTCTGAACAGCATTTTTTAACGCGACCGAAGACGTAGAAACCAGTCCACTTAACCGCGCCATCTCTGAAGACAGGCTTTCGTAATATTCGCGCAATTCAATCCTCAAATCGGCTTGCTGGCTTTCTAACGAAATTATTCGTTGCGAATTTTCTGTAGCTACAGGTGATTCGGATTGTTCATCCTCTGCAGGGTCATGACCGCTATTCTCGGCTCGTACACCAGCATGAGCGTTAGCGTATTGGTAGGAGTGCGGGTTGATCCTGTTTAATAACTGAGCTTCAGATACGTCAGCCAACATCGACGCAGGACGCTCTCTGTATGCACTTCTACCGTCCGTCTCTGGATCCGCCGTCTCGAGCTCCATGAACGAAGCTTTGTCCTCGTCGTTGTATCGTTGAGCGTCAGATAGCCTTGCTTCAATGGTATTCCAGTCAGACGAATTATTAGTGTTGCCATTGGTACTCAGCAAGCTTGGCAAAAGAAAAAAGACAATCGCGATTACGAACACCAGGATTGGACCATACCTCAGTAAGTCCGCGAGCTCATATGATTTAGTGGCAGAAATTTGTTGGTCGTCGTGTTCGTAATCAGAAGAAACATTGTCAAACACAGGGTCGCCCACACTCTTTACATCATCGAACTCGGCTTCACTTTCTTCTTTAAGCTCCTCGAGTGTCAAGACGACATCGAATTCTCCGTTCAGATCTACATCCTTATCGTCATTAGAAACCTTTTTTTTACCCATTTTTGGTACCTACTTCGCTGCCCTCTATTGCCTGATGCATAACGGAGCGACGTGGCTTATCGGACGCTACTCCGGCCGATATGATGTACAACCCAATAAGTTCATTAACGTCTTTACTAACTTGTGGGGGTCGGTTGGCAAAGTCTCTGAAAAATTGGCCTACCGTGGCACCGGCCTCAAGAGCTGAGGCCTTTAATGCCTGCTCATTATCCACCGTTTGGTTTTGTGCCGTAATGAATCGACCGTCAACTATTAGAGAGTTATTACCAATACCTGAACTAATTGCACGCCCATACCCTTCCATAATTGAAGCCGCTACCGAACCACTAAAGCGAATACCGTAGTGCCCTTTGTAATCTCCTTGAATGGCTGCGACCCCTTGTTGAAGATCGACAGCAATTGCACCAATGTCACCACACACACCTTGCGGAGTGCAAAAATGATTAAAGTTGATTTGTAAATGGCGACGCTTTGCGCTGTAACTACCTGCAGTTACTACCGTTCCATGAAAGCGACCACCCACTATCGTTGCAGATGCGATACCACCAATGTCGGTATTTAGTCCAAGGTTCAAACGCGCATGCAACAACTCCCCTCCCACCGGAATAACTTCGATGCTAGGGCTTTTAATCGTAGCTTCTTGCTTGGCATTGCGACCAGATTTTATTCGCTCTTGTGAATAACCTGACCTTGAATCTACCTCTTTAACCAATCCTGCATTAACGATAAAGCCTTTGTTGGTCTGTGTAGATTGCGTCATGATTTGGTCAAACGCGTTGCTCATCGCTTCGCCTTCAATCTTTTTGAAGTTCTCGCTCATATGCTCCACATTGGTTTGTGCCGTATAAAACGGGAGCGTAAACTTGTTTGAGGAAGTAAGTTGCGTTCTACGCGCTGAAAGCCGACGCAATTGTTCTTGTATAGAAAGCTGTGAGTCTCGCATTTCTTTAAACTGGCGCTTCAGCTCTTCAATGTCTGGGTTAGAGTTCGACTCCAACACCTCTAGCCCTTCTACTAAGCGATCGACATGCGAAACACCGCGACTTTGAGCGGCTCTAGCCTGTAGATGATTTTTGTTCTCTACACCATCAATGTATAACTGCGAGGTATTTTCGCGCGTCATCTGTACGAGATTATCGGATGATGAGGTTGGTACATTCACCTTAATGGTGCTCCTGCCCTGTGGCTCGCTAATCCGCATCAAGCTTGTCATAAACCAAACGACCATTAGCACTAGAATAACGATTGCCGCGATCAGCCAATAAAGACGATTCCTTTGCAAGTATTCTTGCATCCTTAGGCACCTCGATTAAGCGCTAAACTGCCAAACTCATCATTGCTGGAATCCACATACAGGATGCTTGGAATATTGACCGGTTGCTTACAGACGTTGAGGTTGTCTACTCCATAAATTCGGCAAGTACATTCCGGGTCCACAATTTGATTCGCTGAACGAATATAATTGTGGCTTTGACTCTGGTACGCCTGCATTTTTGCAACGCGAGTTTCCAAACGTTCCAGTACAGTAGGAATGACCCCATCCAATATGGCCTCCATATAAACGTCCTCTTCGCAAAGCTGCACCCCTTGCGAGCTTTTTGGGAGCGATACGTGCTCGTAGCCTGGTGCAGACGAATCTAGTTGCACTACCGTTCTTGCATCATTTAACGCGTGCGAAAGATTGATTTTGAACACTGCTGGAAGCGTTCTTCCTTTTAGCATTATTGATACATTCGAAGAGCCATTTAGCTTACTCGCTCTTATCTCAGCAACGTTTAGATGTGTACCATCATGATTGACCAGCTCCGTTGTGAATAGTTCGCCTGCGCCCTTTGGCGACATAGTTGAAATTGGAAAAGGGTTGCCAAATTTGTCTACGAACGAGAGCGTAGCGATATTATTTTTTGCGACCGTTATCGTTGGTATTTTCCCTTCTTGATAACTAATATTTACAGTGCGTTGCTTCACATCGGGGGTTGCATAAGTAGCGCGCTCGTTGTCGTCTACTAACTGCTTCAAATACAGAATCTCCTGCGTATTTAGTGGAATGCGAGTTCGCACCAACTCTTCGATGCGCTGACTTCGTGGTGGTGATGGCATGCCTATTTCTGCACCCAAGTCATTGCTATGGGGGGCGCGGCCAGATTGCTCAGCCTCTAGCACATACTCTTGCGAGAGCAACTCACCGTAATAGGTTTGCGTTTGGTCATTAGAGCTATCTAGCACGGGAATAACCTTACTCCTTAGCATAGCTTTTGAACTAGCTAGTTGCTGTTGCGGCTTACCTTCGAGACGCTGGTCTAGACCATAACCGGGCTTTTCCTTAATGCGGTTTGGTGTTACCTGCTTTAAGCCTTTTAAAACGGCATTAATCGTGTCGTTGCTAGTCACTGCATTTGCAGCGCCTTCTCTTGGAGCATAATTCACCAGCATTAAGGTAATAAAATTAAGCATCACAAGCAGCACTACGCTACCGATCAACCTTTGCTCTCTCTTACGCTGGTTGAATTTAAGCGTTTGTATGTTGGCATTGCTCAATTTTATTGCTCTGAGCACGATATCAATTGTCTTGGGACTCACAACCTGTGAATCTGAAATCTTTAAAGTCATGAGTTCCCTCTCAGTCGTATTAGATGTTTACTGCTATCGGCTTGAATTTTTAAGACTAAGTCCGTGTGATTCTTAAAGTTTCGATGGCCATCCCGTAAATACTCTGATTAATACCTACTTCTATTAGCGAGACTTCGATGTTTAATGGGTACTGAATTTTTTTCTTACCCTGCTGTAGGCTCCATATATACGCGCCTGTCACCAACCACCTTTGTTTGCCGCGCACTTCGGCCGACGAGCGTAGAAAATTGGCCTGTTTTGGAATAACGCTTCCAACGCTGTATCCTTTACTTAGCTCCGCCAATATCCCTTGTTTTTGCAGGAGATTTACAAGTTGTACGAACCCGTTACGGGTAAAACAAGCCTCAGAGTCAGCGAGTTGACTTTTGTAATGTACGAAATCAATATTTAGCACCAATCGCACACAGTCATCCGCAAACGTTCTGGCTTTAGTACTGCTGAGCATTGGATCGGAAAGCAGGTTAATTTGGTTAACTACTCTGCCTTGCTCATCCACCATAAAGTACTGATTCTTGATTGGCCTATTCAATAGAACGATTACTACGATTACTGTAAAGGCTATTAGTGCCGCGGTTATTATGAGTTGATACGCCTGCAGAGTGATTAGTCGAGCGTTGGTCTTTTGTAGAAAAAGTGACTCTCGCAAATTGGCTTCAAATGCAGCTAACGATCTTAGCGACCTAACCGAAGAGCCTTTTTGCTCGCTGGGCGCCATACATCGGTTAATTTGGTTTTCTTTTTGCGACACATCACTTCCTTATTTTGATCTACGTAGATGATTACCTCAGCGCCAATGACTGTACAACTTTCAAAATCCGTTTTGATATGCACACCTTAGGGATGATTCGTTTTTGTAACAACACTTTAAAAATAATTTAAATGTTGCTGGTTCCTCTTTGCTTCTGTCTAATCTTCCCATCGAAGAATACGGGATATGGATATGAACGTAGATACCAAAACTGCGAATCGACGCGCCCCTCTGGCTGCTAAGCAATTGGTTTGGTTACGCTTTAAGAACACGATCTTAGTTTCAATATGTTTGATTAGTAGTGCGTGCCTCAGCCGAATTTCCCTGCCTACCACTGACCCTGCGCTGACGTTGCTTAACAGTGTTGCAGTAGATGTCAGCACAATGACGCGCCAAGTTAGCGAAGTTCAACAAGCCAGCTACCCCAGATTTAGTGAACCTAACGTTACTGACCCAGCGCTGTTGTCAAAAATATCTGTAATAGATTACGTTGGCTCACCAACCCGCTTGTTGCAAGAACTAGCCACCCGTATTGGCTATACCTATATTCAGCTTGGATCACAGACAGGACAGTACAGCGAGCAGCCTATGCCTTTTACCACAACAGTATCTGTGAGGGCACGACAACAAAGCGTAATAAACATTGTTAGAGAGATAGCGGCGCAAGTTGGAAATGGAATAGTCGTTTCGGTGTCGGAATCACAGCAAGAACTGAGGTTAGAATTTCTATAATGGATATAGATATTCAACGCCCTACGGAATATCAGATTCAACAACTTTGCATTCCTGCCGTTGTTGAGTTTATTGATTCCCCCAATTCGTTCAGCGGATCGTATAGCCAAAAACTTGATCCCAATTCGGTAGAGAGTAGATCTCGTTTAGATGGCATTAAAAAAGAAAGTCGGGTGGTCGGAGCACGCGTTGGCGCACGATTTCGTTACCAGACAATACAGCGTCTACTTGAATCGCAACACGTTATGGACTCTTTGGATCGCGTATTTAATTTCAACAAGGTTACACGTAACGCAAAAATAGTGCCGCCAGTCATCACTCAAGTAGAAGGGTCGATTGAGTTGTCTGGCGATAAGCAGTCTGCGCGCACAACCAAACGGTCATGGCGAATTATTACACCAGCAAGAATTACTACGTCTGGAATGAACTGGCGTACATATCTAGATCTACGATCGATCGGGTTTGAGTATCAAAACCCGATTAGCGCTTACTTTCAACCCGTAAATAGACGCGAAGAAAAAGCCTGGCGAAAGGGGTTCTGCTCTGGATATGGAGTGGGCTATAAACAGGCCGATCGCCAATATGTTATGCAGCTATCAGAATTAAGACGAGACTTTATAGGCATGTGGCGTTTTAGACAGCTAGAAATACAAGGTATCGTATCTTCGCCGCAGGTGATCGAAACCCGCCTAGGAACTCTTGTAAACGATGATGTTGTTTTTATTGATGAACGTAATGTTCGTATAAGCGAGGCCACAAAGTTCAAGGTTCAAGGCGATTGGAACAACAGGCAAACCAAGTGAGCACCGCCAGCGCATTGACATCTATAGACTTTGATACGGCCACTAATTTTTTGGTTAAGGAAGAGGATGAGCCAACCATTGATGCATTTTATGACTCGAGTACTTTTAATCTAATTTTAGATTGGGCTTTTAACAATGCGTACAGCGACGTGATTTTCACTTCCGAACAAACCATTTTATACCGCAAAAACAGACAAACCTATGCTTCTAGGCAACGAAGTCTGAGCGAAGCACAAGTCGCCGATACTGCGCGATGGGTAGCGTCTGAGGGCGCGGCTGTGAGAGCCTTAACCGGTGAGTTTTGCGATGCGAGCTATGCAACGCCCAAATGCCCAATTACAGGAGAGCGAAAGCGCTTTAGGACCAACATCACACGCGTACATTCGTCACGTTGTGAAAATGCTGTGGCTATTGTTATGCGTACCATTGCTGGTGAGCCTTGGGATCTCGCTGTTCACAAATTACCCAAAGGCCTACAAAGGTACTGCTTTGCAGACTCCGGTCTCAACATGGTGGTCGGCCCAATGGGAAGCGGCAAGACCACACTGGTGACCAGCATGATTAAACATATAAATTTGACTACACGTAACTACATCGTTACCTATGAAGACCCTATAGAGTTTGACTTTAGCATGATCACTCGAGCCGCGATCCCCGTAGCACAAACCGAAATACACACGGGCATTAAGAGCTTTTCGGAAGCTCTAGCGAACGTGACTCGCCGCAGTGCAGATGTTATTTATTGGGGCGAATCAAGAGATATAGACTCAATTCGATCACTCACTGTCGCGTGTGATTTAGGCACTGCTGTTTACACTACGGCTCATGCAAATTCAGTTGCTAGTACGATTCCACGGCTCGTGCGTATGTTTCCAGCGCATCAAAGAGACGGCATGCAAGCCGCGCTCGTTTGCGCTTTGCAAACACTCTGTTTTCAGTGTTTGCTGCCGTGTACAAAGGGGGGCGTCGTTGCGCTACGGGAGTACTTGTTTCTTGACGACGAAGTGAAACGCAAGTTAGTCGACCTGCCGCTATCACAGCTCTCGTCAGAAATACAAAACATACAATTAGCACAAGGAGGAGATTTGAATACGGCGTTAATGGGACTGAGTGACAACAACACGATTACAGATTTGGTTCTTAAGCAGCAAGTAGAAAAACACACAAAGGGACACTAACAATGGCTAACTATCACGCAAAATGGGCAAACAGCGCTTTAAGACCAAGTATCTTTGTAGTAATCGATGCGTACGCCGGAATCCCTTTTATTCTATTGGCGTTTGATCTAGACAACTTCACCCTGCTAAAACTTTCGTTAGTTTGTGTGCTAATTCTCTGTGCTATGAGATATCTAGGATTTACCCCTCAAGCCTGTGCACTGGCTATACGCAAAGTGTTCTCAAGATTTATGTCTGGGTCTCGAAGAGGTACGTCGCAGTTTTTTGAACTGACCATAAACAGGCTTCTTCACTAACTCAGGCGACAATCCAATTTAAGTGCAAGCCCGCGGATAGAACCTCTGGTCAACACGTTCCGAGTAGTCTGCCAGAACAAAAGTGAAATAACTCAAACCACCTTCACGATAATTTCACATAACCCTGAGTTATTTCATACATGAGCCGAAACCATTTTGAAAATGGTGTTTTCGTCTGCATATTACAGCCCGTGAGAAGAGAGAAGCTTTAATTGTGAAGCAACCTCACATACGATTTTTTAACCTACCTAAAGACGGTGACATCATGGAAATTATGCTTTTAGTATACGTAGCTTTACTTGGCTTAGTGGCTCTGAACGAAATCACAGACCATTAGTCCTCAATTCAGGGTTTATAACCCGCTCGTTGCAGACTCGCAATATTGTAGACCAGCATTGCTGATAACTAGTGCGAATCCTGTAACGAAGAAGGCCACGGCATCTAATTTCGATCTGATCGTCTTTAGCGCACGAGCCTCACTCCTAAATAGATTTATCCCTTAAGGCCGCTTTTTATCAGCGGTCTTTTTTTGTGTGTACAGTTCGTTCAGGTAAACTATGGCTAAACTAGTACAAACGACCATTAATTGCCGTAAGTTCCTCTGATCAGCACAACACCCATACATTTTGTATTAATCCCTAATCACTAAATGTCTGAGAAAAAGAAAGTCTTGAGTCCGCATACTCTTTACCCTTGTGAGTACTTCTTAATATCAACCAAACAGTTAAGGTCATTCCATAGTTGTACTCAGTCTTAATTGACAATCTGAGTTCCTGGATAACACGAGTTGATTCCATTCATTATTTGTCATCTCCATAGTCTGATCACTAACGTTCGCGAGTATGCAATACCTAGTTATTTCGAGCAAACTCTCCCTTAAAGCGTCTGTCCCGGTTATTCATTATAATCGGCTATGTCATTTGATAAACTAAAAACATAAATAACAAATAGGTATACACAATGAAACATTCTCTACGCAGTGCCGTTATCGGCATATCCACTCTGGTCTTACTGGCGAGTAATTCGTATGCATACGGTCACGGAACTGACCACAGCCATGATGCTCCATCTGCTCTTGATGCAGCGCTTGCCGCTCAGTCCGATGATCACAAAGCCCGTTACGGCGCTCGGCATCCAAAAGAGACCCTAGAGTTTTTTGAAGTTAAAGCAGGTGACACTGTTGTAGAGGCACTACCCGGCGGTGGCTGGTATACCAAAATTTTGCTGCCTTTTTTGGGCGAAGAAGGAACGCTTATTGGTGTGGATTACGAGCAATCAATGTGGCAACACTTTGGTGGCTTCGCCACAGAAGAGTTCATCGAAAAGAAAAAAGCATGGACGACAACTTGGCCAGCAGGAACAGCCGATTGGGGCATTGAACATAGTGCGCCAGTGAGCGCGGTAAAATTTGGAGCCATCCCTGAAGCTCTAAACGGCACTGCAGACAAAGTGCTTCTTATTCGTGCGTTGCACAATGTCGCTCGTTTTGAGTCTAAAGGTGGTTACTTAACCACAGCGCTGAACAACTCCTTTAGTATGCTTAAACCTGGCGGTATTCTTGGTGTTGTCCAGCACGAAGCCCGCGAAGACCGTAGTGACGAATGGGCAGGTGGTAACGCAGGTTATCTAAAACAATCTTTTATAGTTGAAGCAGCGACAAAAGCCGGTTTTGAACTCGTTGAATCTAGTGACATCAATAACAATGAATTGGATCAAGCTCAATCAGGTGACATTGTTTGGCGCTTGCCGGCAGGACTTGCCACTTCAAAAGAAGACCCTGAATTGGCAGCGCAGATGAACGCCATTGGCGAGTCAAACCGTATGACGCTTAAGTTTAGAAAACCTGAGTAGTTTCTGATTTAAAAATTGATCATTTTTTTTGATCGCCGCCAACGCAGATAGTGTTGGCGGCTTTTTTATTACCGTTTCGGCAGACTAAGACGGTCTCACTACAATCGACAACTTGCGTCACGAATTCTAGATCTTACCAAATACCCTTCTCACTTGAGCCCTGGATCTTACAGTCGCCTGTTTTATAATCCAAAGGTAGGTTTTGTTGTCGCCGTTTTGTGTAGTCCTTACTGACCGCGATGATAGTAGGTGTCAGCAGTAATATTGCCACAACGTTGATCACCGTCATCACTCCTAGAGCCATATCGGCCGTTGCCCAAATTTGAGCTAGAGTAGCTTGAGACCCCCATAAGATCATTAGTAGAAACGCTAAGGTAAATACTGTGCGTCCTGCCTTATTGTCTAACTTGAAAAAATGCAGATTACTCTCTGCGTAAACGTAATTGGCTACGATCGATGTAAACGCAAAAAGTGTAATTGCCGCGGTTACAAAATGGCTACCAAAACCACCTAGATGGAACTCCATTGCGTTTTGTGTAAGGCGAATACCTTCCATTCCAACAGAGGAGCCTGTGTCAGCAAGTAAGATAATTACCGCCGTGGATGTACACAGCACCATGGTGTCTAAGAACACACCCAGCATTTGCACATAGCCCTGTGTTGCAGGGTGATTGGGTTGTGGTGATGCGCTGGCCGCCGCTTGAGGAACGCTTCCAGAACCTGCTTCGTTCGAAAACAAACCACGCTGAATGCCATTTTTAATGGCTGCGCCAAACGCTCCCGCACCGGCTTCTTGTAGACCAAATGCCGAGGTAATGATGTCGTACAGCATGGCAGGTACTGCACTAAAGTTAATAAGCGTAATGCCTAGAGCCACTATTACATATGCAAGCCCCATAAAAGGCACAACCACTGCCGAGAATCGCGCGATACCTCGCAACCCGCCAAGTACGACTATGCCTGCTATTACGGTTATGCCTATACTTAAGTAGTTTGTCGGCACACCATAATTATGATTTAGAGCATCGACGATGGTGTTTGCTTGGTTTGCACCAAATATAAAACCGTAGCCAACGAATAAACTTAAAGAGAACAACACGGCCAACCAACGATTGTTTAGCCCTTGGCGGATATAGTAGGCGGGGCCACCACGAAACTCTGAATCACTGTTGCGAACTTTGTAAACTTGCGCGAGCAGGCTTTCTGCAAAACCCGTTGCCATGCCTAAAAAGGCAATTACCCACATCCAAAAGATTGCCCCTGATCCACCGAGGGATATAGCGATCGCAACACCAGCTAGGTTTCCTGTACCTACACGCGCCGAAAGGCTAGTGCACAACGCCTGAAATGAGCTAATGCCTGACTTATCGGCAGTAGTACTGGTCTTTAACAAGCTGAACATGTGCTTAAAATGCCACACCTGCAATATGCCTAGCTTGGCGGTAAACCATATTCCAGCGAACAGCAACATATAGATCAGTACCTGACCTTGGTTCCAGAGCACGTTATTAACTGCACCAACAAATTCTGCAAACATAGTATTCTTAAAGGGTATCGTTAATAATTATTAGATTAGTTATCGGAATATAACTCGAATACTAATCTGTCAATTTAATTGTGGATTGACGCTCACGATTTACTGACAGCTGAGTGACATCGGGTCTTGAATAGTGCCCCACAGAGTCAAAGTTCTGGCGTTCTTCTAACACCCGATTAAAGTCTATCGTTTGATAAATAAGACCTTCTTTGTTTAACACGGGTTCTATAATCCACTCGCCATCTGGTCCGGCGACGCAACTACCGCCATTGGCTAAAACTTTTGGTGAATTTTCGAGAATACGATCTAAATGCGGTGTGTCTTTAGAGAAGTCGCTTTTGCTCATTAGGCTCGAAACCGAGACCACAAATGATCGAGATTCTCGAGCAATAAAGCGCGTTATGTCTTTAGTGTTGTGATCACCCCCTGGCCAAACTGCAATATGCAAATCTTCGCCCAAACCGTAGAGTGCGGCTCTAGGTAAAGGCATCCAGTTTTCCCAACAATTGAGACCACCCACTGTGAAATCCTTTAATGGATGAACCTGTAATCCATTGCCATCGCCTGGTGCCCACGTGAGTCGCTCGTCATAGGTCGGTTGAAGCTTTCTATGTACAGACTGAATAACACCTAGACTGTCAATATAAACAAGAGAGGCGTACACACTGTGCCCACCCCGATCTATAGGCCGTTCGATAATGCCTATATACACGGCCATCTTGTGTTGCTTTGCCAACTGGCACACGCCATCTAGATCACCTTTTTCTATCGTGATTGAGTTTCTAACATAGTGTGCGTGCAGCTCTTTATTAACCGTGGTATCCCACTCAGCGCCACCCGTTAAAGCTAACCAGAATGGATAGCCCGGCAATAAGCCTTCGCCAAACACTATCAGTTCTGCACCTTCTTTAGCTGCATCCGTGATTGTACTTTCGACTTTCTCTATGGTTGCTGATTTGTTCAACCACACGGGGGAAATTTGGGCGAGAGCTACTTGGAGTTTATTGTTCATCGGACTTTGCGCGTATTAAGGTTTGAATTAGGCAATCTTGTGGACGTCGTGCTCACATGTCGTAAAATGCATGGCTCATATTCAATTTAGTAACGCTAAAAGCATTAGCGAGCGAACAGGGCTCGCTTATTAATCAACCAACTTTACTATCGATGTGTTGGTTTCGCTATAGTCGTGCTAGTGGTGCAATGACTGGCATAATTCACATTTAACAATTCACAAAATTTAGGCGAGCTATGAAGGTTATAAAAGTTTCAGCATTCTCTGATGGTGACTCTGGAGGCAATCCCGCCGGAATAGTGCTGACTACCAAAATGCCCGCGTCAAGTGAGATGCAACAAATAGCCGCCGACGTTGGTTTTTCAGAAACGGCGTTTGCCGAACAACAAGATAATATTAGTCATTGGCGGGTTCGGTATTTTTCTCCTGAATCTGAGGTTCCATTTTGTGGCCACGCGACTATAGCGCTCGGATCGGTCTTAGCAAGCGTTCACGGCGAGGGTAACTATACCCTGACGTTAAACGATACGACGATTTCGGTAGAGGGTAAAAAAGAAAATGGTGTATTCAAGGCCGCACTGCAATCTCCTGAAACTCATTATGAATTGATTAGCGACGCAGAAGTAAATAGCACATTAGCGCTGTTTAACTACGAATCAACACAGGTCAGCGACCGTATAGCTCCGGCTCGTATTCATGGTGGCGCAGATCATTACGTTATTGTTTTGAAATCCGTTTCCGATTTGTCTTCGATGACCTATACCCTCGGTAAGGGCAGAGACTTCATGAAAGAGCGAGGCATAGTAACGGTTATGTTTGCTGTAGCTGAAAACGACCACCTTTTTCATGTCAGAAATGCGTTCGCGTCTGGTGGCGTACCGGAAGACCCAGCTACAGGTGCCGCGGCCGCAGCGTTTTCGGCATACCTACGTGATTCAGGGTGGCCTAGCAATGGAGCAATTGACATTGTTCAAGGAGAAGACATGGGGTCACGTTCTCTAATTACAGCCGAACCGGGTACTGAAGTCGGTAGCTCGGTGCGTGTTTCTGGATCGACGAGGGAATTGAGCTAGTAGCAACATAGAACTAGTACGAAATCTGCCTCGGCAAATAGAATCAATTGAGTATCTTGATCCTTTCATAATTGCTCGTGTGAACCTCTAAAAGCGTAACAATCACGACATTGTCATCGCAGTGTTTTGCTAAACTGGTGCCACGTAAATTATGAGGTTTTCAGAATGAAACAAATATTACGCGTTGCCGCCGTTACGATCGGCGCATTGGTTATGAGCAATTCTTTTGCAGATGGTCATGGCCATCATGCTAAATCAGATATTGATACGGTACTTGCTGCCCAATCTGATGAACACAAGGCGCGTTATAGTGCTCGCAATCCAAAAGAAACATTAGAATTCTTTGAAGTTAAAGCAGGCGATACTGTGATGGAAGCTAATCCAGGCGGCGGTTGGTACACAAAAATATTGCTACCATTGTTAGGTGAAGACGGCAAGCTAATTGGCGCTAGCTATAGCCCTGAGACGTTTGCGAGTTCGGCCAATACTACTCCAGAGTCTACGGCGCGTCGTGTCGCTTGGCCTACTACTTGGCCTAACACGGTTGCTGAATGGGGTATCGAGCACGGTGCGAGCGTTAGTGCGGCTAACTTTGGGTCAATTCCTGAAGAAGTAAACGGTACCGTAGATAAAGTATTGTTTTTTCGTGCCATGCATGGTTTTGCTCGTTTTGAAGACAAAGGCGGATTCTTAACCAGCGCTCTAGAAGATTCATTTAATGCGTTAAAGCCAGGCGGTATTCTTGGCGTTGTTCAACACGCTGCACGAGAAGATCGCAGTGATGAATGGGCTAGTGGTGATTCAGGCTACTTGAAGCAGTCTTATGTTGTTGCTATGGCTACTAAAGCAGGATTTGAATTAGTCGATTCTAGCGACATAAACGCCAACGAATTAGATCAAGCTAAAGACGGTGACATCGTATGGCGCCTGTCACCATCGCTAAGCACTACTAAAGATGATCCTGAGGCTGCTGCAAAGATGGCCGCCATCGGCGAATCTAATCGTATGACTTTAAAGTTTAAAAAACCTGTATAGCTACGTTATTTAGACATTAGCTTCATACAAGAGAGCCGGCTATACGTTTTGTGTAGTCGGCTTTTTTATTGCTCATTCGTGCTATCACACTTTGACTATGCAAAGCTTTGCTAAAAACGAAAGCTTGCCTTTAGCGCGCAGCGACCATCAAAGCTCAGTTATAAGTACTATGTTTTGGTAAAACTGGGGTCTACGGCTCCTTAACCCCCTTTACTGTGTGCGCATTGTTTCAATACTCCACAATAAAAAAGGCCCGTCGTTTCCGACGAGCCCTTTCTGTATTGCTAAGAAACCAGAGTTACGCTGTTTTCTTCAAGCTTTTGCTTAGAGATTCAAATTTCTCTGAAACATCTTGTAATCGTGCAGGAATGTCTACAATTGAAGTGACGCGTGTACGCGCTACTTCAATTTGCTCTTCGATTGTAGAGCGACCTTCTTGCAACATTACTTCAGCTTCGCTTTGAACTTTTTCGCCACGAGACACAAGGTCTTTAACGAATTGCTCGCGATCGGCTTTAGTTTGCTTGATGCGTGCTTGAAATTCGTCAGACGCTTGACTGTAACGCGTTTGAAGTTCGTCTGAAGAACGTCCAACTACGCCTAAACCAGCAAACCATACTTTTTTAGCAATTGATTGCGCTGACGCTAGGTTGTCGTTTAATGTTTCTACAACGTCGTTAGCGATGTCAGTAGCATCTTCTCTAACGTCTTCTACGATTTCTTCAACTTTAGACTTAGTAGATGCTGTTGCTTTCTTAACTGTTTTTTTAGTAGTAGCCATGTCTGGTCTCCTATGTTGTGAATCTAGTAATGAATTCTATTAATTCAGGTTCTCAGCGTTCTCGAGGAGTGAGGAATTGCTTTGATGGACGCATTCTAGTTTTATCAATTAGAATCCGCCCCCTAATTAGAATCCACATTCTAGACTCTAGACCAGACATGTATGCCTAACTGAGGGTATTGAGATTTATTCAGCCAGAGAAGCGTCGCGAATAGCTTTAAACTCATTGCCTTCAGCCCAAGCAGGCCAGATATCACTATTACTGAGTTTGGCGCCTAGTTTAAAATTGGCTTCTAAGTCCTGCATGATCGCACCGTTGTCCCAATCAGCATGAATCTCGTCGCCAGGCTTGTGATAACGCTCCGAGATATAGCGGGCTGACTCAGTACTACCATAGTCCGCATCTTTACCACGCACCTGCGTACCTGCTTTTGCATAAAGCATTGGAACGCCTTTTTTAGCAAGATTGAAATGATCCGAACGATAGAAAAAGCCTTTCTCAGGCGTGGGTTCTTGTACTAGTACCCTACCCTGGTCTGCAGCTACTTCCGCCAAGTATTTATCCATTTCAGAATTACCATAACCAACAACTACAATGTCATCGGTAGCTCCAAACGTTTGTATAGCGTCAGTATTAATGCCCGCAACCGTCTTATTCATTGGCACAGCTGGATTTTCGCCATAATACTTTGAGCCTAATAAGCCCGACTCCTCAGCGGTTACGGCAAGAAATACCACCGACCGATCTGGAGACTCAGGTAAAGCCTTAAATGCCTCTGCCATCTCAAGCAACCCAGCCGTTCCCGTTGCATTGTCTTGAGCACCATTGAATATCTTGTCTTCGCCGTCTACCGACGCCTTAACACCCAAGTGATCCCAATGGGCTGTGTAGATGAACGCTTCATCCGAAGCTGACTTGCCCGCAATCTTGCCCGCCACGTTATAGGACACTGAGCGCTTACTTGTCATTTCTAATGAAGTACTCACAGACGTTTCCAAGCTAATGGCTTTAAAGCCCTGAATACCCGCTCGCTCGACCATCGCCGTATAATCCATACCATTTTTGGAAAATAGATTTTGAGCAGCATCCATTGACATCCATGCTGATACGTCTGATGCATCAGTATTTCCATCGGCTGAATAGAGCATGTATTGAGCGCCCGACCAACTTCCAGCCACAACATCCCAGCCATAACCAGCGGCTCCAGTTTCATGAATTACGATTGCGCCGGCGGCACCTTGTCGCGCAGCTTCTTCAAACTTATAGGTCCAACGACCGTAGTAGGTCATTGTCTTACCTTTAAATAGATCGGGGCTAGCGGCACGATATCCTGGGTCATTGACCAAAATAACGGCTGTTTTGCCCGCCATGTCTACGCCTTCGTAATCATTCCAGCCGTACTCAGGGGCAACCACTCCGTAACCAACAAAGACCAACTGTGAATTCTCAAGCCCTGTTGCTTCGGAAGTTTTTGCAGTGAACGAAACCGAATTCTCTGCATAGACTAATTCGTCTGTCGTTCCATCAGCATATTCGACAACAATCGATGGGCTATTGGTTACCATCTGCTCAATCAACTCAACGGGCTGCCGATAACTAGCGTCTTCTGCGCTTCCGAAAGCCGGTTCTAAGCCAATATTTTTCATTTCTTGCTCAATGAACTCAACAGTCTTCTTACCGCCCGGCGTGGAAGGTGCTCGCCCTTCAAATTCGTCAGACGAAAGAGTGCGAATGCGTTCCATTAAACTAACTTCGTCAATTTGTTGCGCTGCGAGATCCAACGCAGCATCAAATTCGGAAGTATCAGTAGATGCTTGTTCGTTAGTGCAGGCCGCTAGAGTGCTGGCAACCAGGGTTATTAATAGTAGTTTTTGCATAGTATGTTTTTATAGGTGTTGAAAAATGAGCCGCGAAACTGTCTACACTTATTATCTTTTTATTTTAAGTGAACCGAGGAAGTCTCGCTTTCCGAGTGGCACACCTTCTTTGCGTAGCAAATCATAAGCTGTAGCGGCATGGAAATACAAATTTGGCAGCGAAAATGATAAAACAAAGTCTTCGGCAACAAACGGTATTTTAGTTTCACCGAGCTCAAATACAACATCTGCACCGGCCATTGAGTTGACGTCGTCCGCTTCTATTGCTTTTAGCTCAGCGTGGGCGGCTTGAACCTTAGCGTGAAGCTCAGCGTAAGTCGTTGGGTCGGATTTTCCTGGAGGTGAGAATACACCTGATCGCAAGGACTCGATCGTACCCACGCTTTGGCCAATTACTGATAGTACTTGGAACTTAAAATTCATCATGTTGTCGACCATACGAAGGCTCAGTATGTCATCTGGGTTTTTGCCATTGTCGCTGTAATGCGTTGCACCTTTTGTCATTACTCGGTCTAGAGCACCTAGAGTTTGAAGATAAGATTCAACGGATAGGCTGTATAGAGATGTGGTCATGTGGGGGTACCCTTTAAAGGTTGTTTGGTTAGAATTTGAGCGTAGTTTACACGCACCAACGTTATAGTTTTGAAAAATGATATGGTCGATCCATGGGCATTCACTGCTTCGGCTCCTGCCTCTCGCAGCCAATGGCTAGCATACGTTCAATCCATGGACATCGCTGTTTCGGCTCCTGCCTCTCGCAGCATACGGCCCATCCATGGGCATCGCTGTTTCGGCTCCTGCCTCTCACAGCATACGGTCCATCCATGGACGTAAAAAAAGCCGGTGGCTTTTGGGCCACCGGCTTCTTGTTTCTAGCGTATTACTACGCTTTCAACTTTTTACTTCTAAAACACCAACTTAGAACTCTTTAGATACAGTTAGACCGTATGTTCTAGGTTGTGTACGGTAGCCACTAAAGCTGCCCGATTGCGCTACTGAAGGGAACGCTGAAATCAACGAAACATGATCAGTTACGTTACGCGCCCACAACTGCAAGCTCAAACCATTCCCTGTAGTCATACCTGCAGAGATGTTCAAGTTACGGCTATCACGGCTAAAAACAGAAACATCAGTAGTCGCACTTGGCGTTACGTCACCAATCGGAACAGTGTCTTCATAGAAATAGTCAGCGCGTACATAGGCGTCGTTATTTCCAAGCATGAAACTATAAGTTGCTCCAGCTGACATCGATGTTTCGTTGATGCCTGCAGGCTGGCGACCAGTTAACGAGAAGAACTCACCAGTTTGTGCAACAAACCCTGCACGCTCAAAAGAGTCGTACTTTGGATCTAGGAAAGTACCAGCTAAGGTCAATTCCAACGATTCCGTTGGGAAGAAACGAAGATCAAATTCAAGACCCTTAGTTGATTGCTCACCTGCACTTGCTAATGCAAAGCCCGTTCC
Organism: Proteobacteria bacterium UBA7415; assembly: GCA_002470515.1. Classification (GTDB taxonomy): domain Bacteria; phylum Pseudomonadota; class Gammaproteobacteria; order Arenicellales; family Arenicellaceae; genus Arenicella. The sequence continues at coordinate 32,997 of DKML01000024.1, forward strand.
TGTGAATACGTTCGACTGGAAGCCTTTGATCGACTGATCAAAGATTGCCAAGTTGAATGATCCACGATCAAAAGATGCTTTAACACCGATCTCTAAAACCTCAGCTTCTTCAGGACCTGCAAAACGAGTTCCAGCAATTAAGTTAGGTTGGTTGAGACCAGCTGCTGTTAGAGCACCAATGTCACTTGGGAAAGGACGCGAATCACGACTTAGGTTCCAAGATGTTGCTTTAAAACCAGTAGACATACCAATGTAAGCATTAACATTATCGTTTACGTCAAACGCTAAACGAATGTTATACGTTAACTCATCATCATCAGTTTTGCCGTCTTCAACCGCATTCGGGAAATCCACGAAAGGCGGTAAGAACTGAACTGGTTGTAAAGGTAGCAAAGGATTCGCAGAAGTGTTTGCAAGGCTAGCGGCAATTGCGGCCGCTTGTGCTGCTGGAACACCTTGTTGAATCAATCCACCAGCGATAAGAGCTCCACCAAGTTGAACTAGGTCAATTGAAGAGAAAAGATCACGATCGGTTTGTGTAGTAGTCGCTGCTTTCTCATCTTTCGTGTAGTTCAAACCAACTGTCGCTGTTAGACGGTCAGAGATATGAAAATCAAGAGAACCGAAAAGTGAGATCGCGTCATTCTCTAGTGTAGATACTTCGCGAACACCAGAGTTAGGATTACCAAATGTACCGAAAGGAAGACCTAAGATACCTTCAATCGTCGAAACACCACCAAAAGAGATAGCATCAAGGTAACGACGGTAACCATCGCCAAACGGTAAGTTATTTACATAATCAACGCTTTCGTCGAATAAGTAACCACCGATCATCCAGTCGACTTTGTCGCCGTTAGTAGACGCCAAACGAATCTCTTGCGAGAACGTATCAATCTCTGTTGAGATGTCATTTTGAATGATGTCTGCGCTTGTGAAGTCAGCATCAATGTTTGAGTAAGAGTCAACTTTACGGAATGAAGTAATAGACGTTAAAGCAATATTCTCGAAGTCATGATCGATTTGCATCGATATGCCAGAGTTATCCAACTCATTAAATGTGTCAGAGTTACCATAAGTAGTCAGCGCTTCTGGGTCGTTAGCTACAAGTGTACCGCCGGCAAAGTTAATCGCAGGTAATGTTGGGCCTGCTAATAAGTTAACCGTAGCACAACATAATTCATCGATTGTGTCGTAGTCAGCAATAAAGCGGATCTCAGTGTTATCACCAGGGCTCATTACCAATTGAGCGCGGAACGCTTGGCGATCGCGATCATTAAGTTCTGCACCCGACGTTAGGTTAGTTACGTAACCGTCGCGAGTGTTAGTGCTTGCTGAAATACTGAATGCTGCCGTATCACTAAGTGCGTTTTCGTAGTAACCACTTGCTTGAAACGCGCCAAAGTTACCGACTGTTGCCGAAACTTTACCGTATTTTTCGCCAGAAGGCTTAGCCGTTACAACGCTGATAACACCCGCTGATGCATTTTTACCAAAAAGCGTGCTTTGAGGGCCACGAAGAACCTCTACGCGCTCCAACTTAGGTAAATCAGAAATAGAGGCCGCAGAACGTGAGCGGTATACACCATCAATGAACACACCAACCGAAGGCTCAATGCCTGGGTTGTTTGCACCGTTACCGAAACCACGAATAACGAAGTTAGTATTGGTTGAGTTTTGCAGCTGGCTAACACGCAAAGAAGGCACTACTGACTGCAAGTCATTAATGTCTAAAATATTAGCTTTTTCCATCGTGTCAGCTGTAGTGACCGATACTGCGATTGGGATTTCTTGGAGCGTTGAAGCACGCTTAGTAGCGGTTACAACGATCTCTTCTATTTGCGCTGAAGCTGTGGACGTCACTGCTAAACCAGTGAGTACGGCTAACGCAATACTTTTTTTAGAGAAAAAAGGCATCTAACTCCTCCTCGGGAATGTTAAGAGCTACAAAGCGGGATAATTCCAGCTCTGAGAGCATTTACCATGCGCAGGACCATAAGCGCCTGCTATATATGGCTACGCTGGGTATGTTTTACCATTAATACCTGTAAATCTAAAGGTTTTTTACGATATTCAAACATATTTACACTATTCACGTTTGTATAGAACGTGAGCGGTCTGGCGACTTTCTAGGCTCTAACGGCACCTCCATCATGGCATTTTTTGCGGAAATGCTTTTTTTTGGATATTTCTTATTCATACTATACGCAAGCTGCGGCGAAACAATACGTTTACGAACACTCCGATCCTTGAGTCTCAGTTCCTTAGCACTCTCAAACTAGTTATTTAACACGCTATAGACTCATGACTGATTCGACCACTAAACCATCGCGTTACGCTAAGCTTTTCATTATCGCAACCGTAACCCTCGATGCCATGGGAATCGGCCTAATTATGCCGGTAATACCTGACCTAATCCGGCAAATTCAACATGTCGATCTTGCTCAAGCGGCTTTTTGGGGTGGGTTACTAAGCTTTACCTATGCATTCATGCAGTTTGTTTGCGGCCCGCTGATCGGCAACCTGTCTGACCGCTTTGGTCGGCGCCCCGTTCTGATACTCTCTCTTGTTTTCATGGGGCTAGACTATTTTTTAATGGCGATAGCTCCTACGCTGTTACTTCTGTTTATTGCCCGCACGGTATCGGGCGTTACGGGCGCTACTTATGCGACAGCGGCCGCGTACTTAACCGATATTTCCAAAAAAGGTGAACGTTCTCAAAATTTCGGTTTATTAGGCGCCGCGTTTGGAATAGGTTTTGTGCTTGGCCCAGCGATTGGAGGCTTACTTGGAGAGCTCGGAACAAGAATGCCCTTTATTGCGGCCGGTATACTCGCGCTGGCCAACGCTCTATTTGGTTACTTTGTTTTGCCTGAGACTCTGGAAGCAAACAAACGACGCGTGTTTGAATGGCGACGCGCCAACCCATTTAACGCACTGTTAAGGCTAAAGAATTTACCTGCGGTTGGCGCTCTGATGCTGGTAGTGCTTATCTACTCTACCGCCAACAGCGTATACCCTTCTGTTTGGAGCTACTTTACTATCGAGCAATTTGGCTGGACCGTTGGCTTAGTTGGAATTAGCTTAGCGATTTACGGAGTATCGTCCGCTTTGGTACAGATTTTCGCACTCCCAAAATTGGTACAACGCTTTGGCGAGAGGAAGAGCGCCGCAATTGGCATTGTGATCGCCGCTGCATCTTTTGGGTTTTTAGCCATTGTTGAAAATGGCTGGCTGGTGTTTATGACCATGCCAGTTACCGCGCTCGGCGGCATTGTAGGGCCATGCCTGCAAGGTTTAATGGCAGACCGCGTTGCCGACAATGAACAAGGTGAGCTTCAAGGGGTATTCTCATCGGTAGTGGCTATTTCAATGATTGTTAGCCCGCTATTAATGACCTATGTGTTTAAACGCTTCACTGAAACTGGCACCAGCTTTTACCTACCAGGCGCGCCGTTTGCCGTTGCAGGAATACTTGCAATCGCCTCGCTCTTGATTCTGTGGGCTACAGCACGGCCCAGAGATCAAGCCAAACGTACTGTATGAGACTCTTTTAACTCGTCCAAGCCCGCCACAATTAGTTCCTCTACTACCTTTAAGTCTACGTCGCTGAGCCGTTTGATATAGAGGCAAGATTTACCCAATTTGTGAGGGCCTAGCCGATCTAGGTAGACGGACGCCGTTGCGTATCCCGGCATAATGTACAACACTGGCCCACTCTTACGCATGGAAAACCCCGTTGCCATAAATAGACCTTCATCGCCATTCGCTCTGTGGTAGACGTATTCGCCGAACCCGACGATACTGCCGCCCCACATTTTTGGGTCACATCCTGTGACTCGACTGAAGAGCCCCAACAATTGATAACCTTGCTCGCTAAAGGCTGGCGAATCTAAACCATCCAGATAGTCTTCGACTGGCTGGCTATTTTTCGTCGTTTTTATATTTACCCTTTTGACCATAACTACAAACCTCCTTCGTTCGGGCTATGCTGCCGTTATCCGCGACGCTGATAATCTAAAACAGTAAATCGAGGCAATAAATTGAATAAGCAGACCGAACGAATAATCTGCCAAAAATACCGCCACTTTATAATCTTGGGTAGAGTGTTTCAGTGTTGCCGTCAATAGCAATCACTTGGCCTGAAACGTGTCGAGAATGATCTGAACATAAAAAACAAATCATATCTGCAACCTCTTGCGGGTCTACGTAACATTGCATCGACGTTCCAGAAAGGTATATGCGGTGGACTTCAGCCTCGGTAATGCCCTCAGCTTGTGCGTGTGCCGTTACCACTCTATCAAAACGGTCTCCGCTAACATTACCCGGCACAATCCCATTAACTCTAATGTTGTGAGGGCCAAGCTCCATCGCCAATGTTTTTACGAGCCCTGTAACGCCCCACTTCGCTGCTGCATAGGGCGTACGATTGGGGTACCCCAACACACCACCTGCGGAAATCAGGTTGATGATCACCCCACTCGCTTGTTTTTTAAAAATGGGCACAACGGCGCGTGTAAAGTAAAAGGGAGCAGACAACGAACCACTTATGCAGTGCCGCCATTCGTCGCCTGTTATGTCTTCAATCGGCTTGGTAGGACCACTCACACCAGCGTTGTTAATAAGCACATCGATCCCGCCTTCCGTTACCTTATTCATCGTATCAATTACGTCACTTTCATTGGTAACATCACAGACGTAGCGGGTAATACCAGCGGGCAATGAGTCTAAGGCCGCTTGATCAATGTCACACACCTGTACCTGAGCGCCAAGCTTATGCATAGCGAGTGCGGTACTGCGTCCAATGCCCGCTGCACCAGCACTAATAAAGACACGTTTTCCAGTCAATTCAATATTCAAAACACAACCCCGCTAATTTTTGGCGCAAGCCCCATTTATTTCAACAATAGTTTATTTCAAAAACGGACAATTGAACCCAGTTTAATTCAAGCTCAGAGCTGATGGGTAAACGAATGTGATATCATTTTCAAAAAGCTAAAACACACACAGTATATTGCCATGGAACAACTCACCGGACTAGACGCCAGCTTTCTTTATTTGGAGACTGAAAACTCTCCAATGCATATTGGAGCGCTTGCGATCTATGATCCTTCGACTGCTCCAGGCGGAAAAGTCGGCTTTAAGCAGATCATGGAAAATACGCTTAAGCGTGCCGACAAAGTAGCCATGCTTAACAATGTATTAATGGAAGTTCCGATGGGTATGGATCACCCTTATTGGCGTACCGATGGTCCTTTTGATCCTGAATTTCACATCCGCCACATTGCGCTGCCTAAGCCTGGCGATTGGCGTCAACTGTGTATTCAGGTAGCGCGCTTACATGCTCGCCCCTTGGATCGGGCTCGGCCTTTATGGGAATTTTACATTGTTGAAGGCTTAGACAATCTCGAAGGCTTCCCTCCTGGCTGCTTCGCTCTGGTAAGTAAAATGCACCATGCGGCAATTGATGGTGCTTCGGGTGTTGAGATCAACGAAGTGATCCATGATCTGACACCAGACTATGGCGAAATAACTGTTCCGAAGATTAAGAAGGAACGTGCCTTGACCAACATGGAGCTTATCTTAAAAGCACAGCTCAACAACATTAAAACGCCGTTTAGATTTTTGAGTGTGGCTCGTAACACTGTTCCAGGCTTCGCTAAAGCAATCGCCGGTGTAGCGCGAGGCAAACTTGATCGAGTTACCGATACACCTCGCACCCGATTCAACTCCAATGTGTCACCGCACCGGGTGTTCGACGCCGTTGAATTTGACTTTAAAGACGTTAAAGCAATCAAAGACGCCGTTGAAGGCGTTACTGTCAATGATGTTGCCATTGCCATTTGTGGTGGCGGCCTACGTAAGTACTTGCTCGATAAAGGAGAACTTCCTGAAGAATCATTGGTAGCCATGGCTCCGGTCAACATTCGTACCAAAGATAAGCTGGGTACGGCAGGCAACCAAGTTTCGCAAATGACGGTAAGAGTATTCAGCAATATCGAAGACCCGGTTGAGCGCCTCAAAGCCATCAACGTGGGCACTTCGAGCGCAAAAGAGCTTACCAATGCGGTTGGCGCAAAGTCGATGACCGACTACGCGCAGTTCATGCCTTCAACCTTATCTGCCGCTGCAGCACGACTTTCGAGTCGAGTTGGCTTAGCGAACCGTATAAAGCCAATGTACAACTGTGTAATCACAAATGTACCTGGACCACAAATCCCGTTGTATTTTACCGGTGCGCGTCTAATGGCAAGCTACGGACTTGGTCCTGCCATTGATGGAATGGGCTTATTTCAATGTATTTTTAGTTATGCAGGCCGCATTAATATTGGCGTATCGTCTTGTCGTTCTATGATGCCAGACCCATCGTTCTATCGAGACTGCTTACAAGAATCGTTCGATGAGTTATTAGCGGCAACGGTGCCTAGCAGCAATAAAAAGACAGTCGCTAGCACTTCCAAAGCGCCAGCTGCAAAAACCGCCGCTAAAAGTACAGTCCGCAGCAAAAAGGTCAGTAAGAAAAAGATCTCTAAGACATCGACTAGCTAATAATTAAACTTCATAGCAGCATATGGGGCGAGCTTGACACAGCGTTTAGCTGAGCTAAGGTTCGCCCTCTTCCCTTTTAGAATCATCAAAAAAAGTACTGAGATAGAAATATGAGCGAGCAATTCTTGCAGTCAAACGGACTTAAGTTGGCCTTTGACGAATTTGGCAATAAAACCGATCCAGCCATCGTGCTTGTTATGGGCTTGGGTTCTCAAATGGTCCAATGGCCGATTGATTTCTGCGAAGCGTTAGCCAGTTCTGGCTACCGCGTTATACGTTTTGACAACCGTGATATCGGCTTGTCCGAAAAAGTGAAGGTCGATAAAGAAGTATCTATCTTGAAAGTGATGGCAATGAAAGCTGTTGGCTTACCCGTTAGCGTACCTTACGATTTGTACGACATGGCACAGGATGCAGTTGGTGTTTTGGATGCTCTTGAAATTGATCGAGCGCACTGGGTTGGCGTTTCGATGGGCGGCATGATCGCGCAAGTGGTTGCAGCCAAATACCCTAATCGTTGCTCAACACTTACGTCGATCATGTCGACTACAGGTAATCCCAAGTTACCTCAAGCCAGCTTGAAGATTCGCGCACAACTGTTAAAACGCCCGCCGATAGACGACGAAGCCGCTTATGTTGAACACATGTTAGTAACGCGCAAAATGATTTCTAGCCCAGGATTTCCGATTACCGATGAAGACATGCGGGCACGTACGCTGCTCAGCTATCGCCGCAATATTTATCCAGCGGGTTACCGCAATCAAGTCGTTGCAATAATGGCAACGGGAGATCGACGCAAGTTACTGAAGCAGATCATTACACCCACTTTAGTTATTCATGGACACGATGACCCGTTGGTGCCGGTAGAAGGCGGCATAGACACCGCGCGATACATTAGCCACTCTAATTTGCACCTAATTGAAGGCATGGGCCATGATTTGCCACCTGGGCTGAGCCCAATTATGTCCAATTTGATTGTCGAACATATCGAACGTCAGAATGCATCTGAGAAAGCGGCTTAGTTTTTCGCTTCTAAATCTTAACTCTTGCGTGTTGACCTACCGGCTCTCGTGCATCGGGAGCCTTAGCGTGCAGACCTTAGAGTAAGTGCTCAAGAAATTACGAAATCTGCAGAAGTTGACCGACGAGCGGTTGTCTCTTTGCTTGGCTTTCGAAAAATCAGCTTAGTCAGCGTACTCGTTTCAAAAGGTTTCCATTGCCCTTCTTTTTGACTTAATCGGTCAGCCAGCACATACATAACCAATGCATTGAACCCTAGACCGATATGACTCGCGGGCACTTCAATATTTTCGACTTGGTCTGAGTTATCTAACTCTTCGTAATGTCGTTGCACCGACCCTTCCCAAGAAACAACTCCATCAGTTTTAGAGTAGATAGAGGTTGTTGGTACTGGCGGCGGGGCATTAACCGCTTGTCTGCGAAGTTGCTCTTGCGCACTCGGCGGCCCATTAATCGCACGGTATAGGTGGCTAGCATCTGAATGTCGGTACCGACCTGAAATCGGGCTACCTAAGCTGATTACATGGCGCACTACGTCAGGGTTTACTTTAGCGATTTCGCGCGCATATAAGCCGCCTAAACTCCACCCGACGATAGATATCTTGCGTCCATGCTTGGCGTACATTTCGTCGAGCATGGCGACCATTTCTTTTTCTAAGTCGTCATCAAAGAAGAGGTTACGACCTAAGCCCCAGCCGTAGGTTTGGTATCCCAGGTCTTGCAACAGTTTACGCATAGGCGCCGTGGACGCATCGCTACCGCCAAAGCCTGGCAAGAACAACACTGGGTGTCCATCGCCTTTTACAAAACGCTTCATTAATGGCTTTAGTGCGTAAAAGCTTTGGAACTCAAAAATGGCGCGCCATTCTGAATACCGATAAACGATTTGCTGAACTCTTCTTAATTTTGACTTCATTATTTAAACCGATGGGGATAATCGTGGTAACAGATTACCAGTCTAGACCGAATAAGCAATGAAATCAGCCTCGGATTAGGCATTGGCTTCTAATTATTTGCCCCCAAACTTAATCTAACAAAGTTAACTGAAAGAGGTCATCATGAGCCCCAAAGCCATAAAAAACCTAGCGTTAGGTGTCGTTGCTATTACCTTGGTTGCGGCTTGTACGCAAGAAACGCAAAACAAACTTAGCCGCGCCGTCCAAAACTGGACAGGCACCAACGGTGCTCTAGAGGTCTATGCCGGCGAACGTTTAGTAAAACGGTTTATGAAAATTGATAAGTTATCAACGGCCATCGCAACCCAAGGCGCCAATTCGCGCCCGTACAGATTTGGCTATGGTGTACTCGACAGCAACCTCAACGGCGTAGCTGATGGGAACGAACAAAAGGTCTACTTCGAATTTAGCGACTACTCAACCTCGTACATTTTCTACGAACAACCTTCAGGCGACGCCTTAACAAATTAGACTCGCCATCCTGCCGCCGTCCTTGAGGCTAGATTGCATCAGGGATGTTGGCTTCGAAATGTCGGATAGACTCTTGGATAATGCTGTCGTAAACGGTCATGTCTTCGCGCGTTATACAGTGTCGAGCTGCCGGTTTATGAACCTCAACACAGTTTGCCAAAGCGTTACAAAATTCTTGCGCGGCCTTCGTATCTACTAGCTCATCAATTCCCGCTGTAAACACTTTTACTGGCGCCGTAATACGGTCTTTAAGCGAGGTTGATTGAATAAACGCGGTAGATTCCATAGTCTCTTTCAACCACTTCATGGTTGTTCCACCAACGCGCAGTAGTGGCTGCTCTGCAAACAGCGCGCTTTGCGATTGCGCCAAGTCGGCATTAGCATTACAACCCGTTGCCACACCAAGCTCAAACGACTCCCCCGGCCAATCGGCTTGCCCTGGGGCGTACTGTGCACCCAAACCAAGCATGGTAAAGCCCCTTGCAATATTAGCGGTCGCATCGTAGGGAAAATCGCCTGTATTAATCTTGATCATCGGCACTACTAAGGCAAACGCACTAACATCCACTCCTTCGGTTAACGCCATTCTAACGGTTATGTGTGCGCCTTTAGATATCGAATAAAAGAACAGGGGAAGTTCTGGGGAATCGACCGACCTAGCAAACCTGGCAAGGTCATCGGCCAACTCAGCATAATCTCTCACGTAGCCTTTTTCTGGATTTGAGAGCGGTCGCCAAGATGCGCCTTGACCTCGGTATTCAATAGCAGCAACACTGAAGCCTGCCTCATGAATCTGTACGATTTCGCGCATGATCATCTCGATAGTACCGGTATATCCTGGCACAACAATGACCATCCCCTTCGACTGAGGATGGCGAACGACCCCTGTTCGGAGTGGCACATCTGGCTGAGGATAAAACGTATTCCACTGCCAGTCTTCTGGCTGCGGAGTGAGCTTGCCTTGCAAGTATTCTTTAGCCGCAGTCTTTTGCTGAACACTCAGTTGTGCGTACTCGTGACTACTAAATTGCAAAGTGAGAAAAGCAAACGCCCACAAAGCACCAATCACCACCAACAGGGTTACAATTATCCGTTTAAGCCAAATCATATTACCGCTCCTTTCTAAGCCAAGCGCTGTTAAGCGCAACGCTGTTTTTATTATTAGAAATATAGACTTCAAGCAAGAATACCAAACGACTCCTATGAGTTCGACTTAAGCGATAATAGCCTTAATCTCCAAATACTCATCCATGCCTGCATGACCCCATTCTCGACCATTACCTGACTGCTTAAATCCACCAAAGGGTGCATCTACTCTGAAGTAACCTCCTTGAATAAAGCATTGTCCTGCCCTCATTCGCTTGGCGATTTTAGTCGCAGCAACTTTGTCCTTTGCCCACACCGCCGACGAAAGACCAAATTCACTTGAATTGGCAATTTCTATGGCTTGCTCAATACTCTCGTATTTCATAATACACAACACAGGACCAAAAATTTCTTCGCGCGCGATGCGCATGTCCGGTGTTACATTTGCAAAAATTGTTGGCTTGACGAATGCACCAGTATTAACACCTTGGGGATACCCAACACCACCCACCAACACTTGGGCACCCTCTTCTATGCCAATAGCAAGATACTTATCAATGAGCTCCTTTTGACGCATTGCCACCAAAGGCCCTACTGTTGTAGACGCGCTCTCAGGGTCACCTGCTATGTGTGCAAGTCCGACACGCTGCGCTATTTCCACAACCTGCGTGTAGCAACTATCCGGAATCAACATGCGCGTTAATGCATCGCAAGTTTGTCCTGCGTTTAAAAATACATTGTTAACACCGTACTCAACAGCCTCTTCAAGATTGGCGCCCTCAGCAATGATAAAGGCTGACTTACCACCCAATTCCTGACAAACACGTTTTACCGATGGAGCGGCTTGTTCGGCAACTGATATTCCTGAACGAGTTGATCCGGTAAACGAAACCATGTCGGCCAGAGGATGTGCTGACATCAACGGGCCAATCTCTGAGCCAATCCCACTAATCAAATTAAACACGCCTCCAGGCAATCCGATCTCGTCGAATATTTCGGCCATTATGAAATCTACCGTTGGAGTTTCTTCGCTAGGCTTCTCGACCATTGTGCAGCCGGCGGCTAGTGCAGGCCCCACTTTTCCGATCATCTGTAAGAGTGGGTAATTCCAGGGATTGATCAAAGCACAAACACCTACTGGTTCGCGTGTAATTAACATACCTTCGGATTCTTCTACTTCGTCTACTCGATCGCAAAGACCCGCGAAATAACGCATCGCCTCAATCGGACCATCTATTTGCATCTCAACCGCTTGAGTGCGCGGCACACCTAGTGTGCTCACATGCGCATCAACAAAGTCGTCTTTGCGGCGCTCCATAGCGTCCGCCGCTGCGAGCATAAACGTTTTGCGTTGAGTTGCTGACGTCTGAGACCACGTATCGAAAGCGTGCTTCGCCGCCTCAAATGCTGCGTCTACATCAGCCCTAGTCGCGTTGGCCACGGTTGCGCAAACTTCCAAGCTAGCCGGATTTACGACTTCCGTAACCGTCTGCCCGTGGGCTGTTACCCACTTCCCACCAATATAAAATTTACTCAATTTTTGAATCATTTAATCATCTCTGTTTGTATTTAGATTTTCGAAATCATTAGTAATCTTGACGGTGAGCAACAACAACTTCGGCGCCACGCTCTTCGGGTTCATCGTCTTCCAGTTGGGCTGGAAAACCGCTACCCAGCACTTTAACACCAGCTGCTTCCTCGTAACGTCGAATAATATTAGGGGAGAGTTCTCGCGGACCGTATTGTTCCACCGCTTGCTTGAAAACCTTAACTAACATTGGAGAAAACTCAAGCGGTACATCATGCTGCATTGCAAGATCGTCAAACAGACCAATGTCTTTCACCACAAGGTCCATTGTGAAATTAATATCTCTGCTACCATTTAAAATAACCTGCGACTCGGTTTCGTGAACAAACGATGTACCAGACGATGCTTTTATAGCCTCGTATGCAACATTCATATCTACGCCAGCCTTCTTTGCGACGGTGAGTGCTTCAGCGCATGCGACCAGATTCATTGTAGCTAAATAATTCGTGAGCACCTTTAGCAATGACGCAGAGCCAAGCTCTCCAATATGTACAACGCGCCTTCCTAAAATTGTAAGGATTGGCAGCACTTGATCAAAGGCATTTCGCGAGCAACCCGCGAAGATTGAGATATTACCCGTTGCCGCTCTATGGCATCCGCCAGATACAGGGCAGTCTACGGGCATTGCACCCTTGGCGCTCACTATAGCGCCTATTCGTTTAATTTCGTTAGAGTCTGTGGTGCTCATCTCCAACCAGATCTTACCTTCACTTAAGCCCGACACAACACCGTCTTCGCTCTCCATAACCTCTGAACAGGCACCGGGACTAGGCAAACAGGTAATAATAACGTCAGCCCACTGTGCAAGTTGTTTTGGCGTTTGCGCGGCATGTGCGCCCTTTGATACGAACGACTCCATTAACTCTAAATTCAAGTCCCTCACCATCAAGTCGACTTTGTTTCTAAGCAAGGTCCCAGCTAATTTTGCGCCCACATTTCCAAGGCCGATAAAGCCCACTTTCAAATTTTTATTCATATTTTTATTCATGTTTTTGACAGGCACTCTCGGTGCTTATCCATTTAAAATGCGTAATTTGCGATCAAGATATCTTATAACGTGACTCTAACCAGATCAGTAGTTAATGAACGAGGCATCAGTTTATTTCAACCTTTGCGCAACGACGAAGAGCGCCTGAGAATCTCCTGATGAAAGATGGTATTCACAGTGCAGAAATTTTAGACGGCCTTCATCCTGTAAGCCATCACAATATGCCTTAAAGTCGTGCTCACGCACGTATGTGTCGCGTGCATTTAGAACCACATAACCATTAACACGGGTCACCTCTATCAGTCTATCTAAACCTAAGGGCGGGACGTGTCCCTGGGTAAGCACACCAATGCAAGTGACCAAATCAAAATCACTTGCATCGATTTGATCAACAAGAGGTTGAGTTATATCGACACCCTCCAAAAGTTTGTCATAAATGTTCTTTTGCTTTGCTTGCGCGACCATCTCTGCGCTTAGGTCAAACCCACTTATCTGCCTTGCTCCAACCTGTGCAAGCAATGCTCCAACCAATCCAGTGCCGCACCCAGCGTCGAGCACCTTCATCGTCGACAGACTTACTTTTTGTTCTTTGACCTGATCATTGGGTTGCCTAAAGCTATCTCTTTGATGGTAAAGCTCTAATATCAAATCAATGGCAACCTTAGGCGCAAAATATTGTTCCCGTGCAACATCGTCATCATAAGAACTTGCCCATTTTTGATAGTAATCCTTGAGCTTGCGTCGGTCCTCCCCGAGTGCCCACGACTCTTTTATTTTTGAAGTTATCTTTTCTTCCCTCATGATATTCCCAATAAAGTCAGTAGAGGAAAACAGCCCCAGACAAACTGAATTTGAAAACGGCTCCGCTCTTGCATTAAATGCATCCTCCACGACTAATTATACGGCAGAAGCCCAGTTTTTTTAGATTTACTAATGCTCTGAGTCATCAAAGCGTTGACAGAAATGATAAACTCTCGTTTGCGTTCTACCCGAGTAACGAATAGACATTGGATCATTCGCTGGAACAGAGAAACTATCAACTCACTTAGTAACTCACATAAGCCCTATGAATACTTTTTTAGAATTGCTGGAAGAAAAGCGAGTCTTGTTAACCGATGGTGCTACTGGCACCAATCTGTTTGCTTTGGGCTTACAGTCTGGTGACTCTCCAGAATTTTGGAACACCGAACATCCTGATCGTGTTGCGACCCACTATCGGAGCTTCATTGATGCCGGTTCTGACATTGTTTTGACCAACACTTTTGGCGGAAACTCTTACCGTCTCAAGTTGCATGATGGCGAAGACCGAGTCGCGGAGTTCAATCAAGCAGCCGTAAAAATTCTTGCTGCAGAGATTAAGAAGAGTGGGCGAAAAATAGCCATAGCCGGCTCAATGGGGCCGACTGGCGAGATTCTGGAGCCAAGTGGCACTACCACTATTACAGAAGCCGCAGAATCGTTTGCCGAACAAGCTATAGCGTTAAAGGACGGCGGGGCTGACGTATTGTGGATCGAGACTATATCGTCACGTGAAGAAGCCATTGCATCAGTAAGAGGCGCCGCAATAACTGGTCTTCCGATAGTAATGACCATGAGCATTGATACTAATGGTCGAACTATGATGGGTCTAACACCGGCCGATCTGGTCGCTTTGCAGAATGAGTTAGAAGCCCCTCTAACCGCTTACGGCACTAACTGTGGCTTAGGCGCAGCTGAAGTTGTCGCGGCCATCGTTAATATGAATACTGCCGCGGCTTCGATCGATCCACACCCAGTGTTTGTTGCTAAGGGCAATTGTGGGATTCCTGAGTGGGTCAATGGCGAAATCGCCTACAACGGCACGCCTGAGCTGATGTCTCGTTATGCGGGAATGGTGATTGATGCTGGGGCACGCATAGTCGGGGGGTGTTGTGGCACAAGCCCTGAACACGTTGCCGAAATGAGAAAAGCAATTGACGAACATTTAGCCGATACCACAACACATGACTCTCCAACCCTAGACGAAATTGAAGCAGCCTTAGGCGATATCACTAAGGGCGCCAAGGCACAGATGGCAGGCGATTTAACGGTGGAAGGCGGTTCTTCTGTAAGTGGTGACCGGCGAGAGAGACGTTCGCGTAGAAAGTAGCGGCGGTAGAAGGTTGCGGTGGTAAAAGAACCGCCGCTGGAAGAATCGAGAGATAAGACCCAGCTTTTAACGTAATGAGGGTCTATCCAGCAATACCAACAAACTCATACGTGCTGCGACGCTTAGCTTTTTGACTTAATTGCTTTCGACGTTGCAACAAATTTGCGACCAAATCGCTTGCTGACTGTTTTTTTGGTTTAGAAGGAACTTTAGTCATATTATTTCGTCTAACGACGCCTTTCTTGATTTGCTTGCTTGAGTCTCTGTTTGTACTACTTATCAGGTCACCAAAACAAACGTATTAAGTGCCCTTGCAACTATTCCGTCAACGAAGACTAGCGCGGCCCCTGAATATCTAGAAATACTAAGAAATGATTATCTAATCGTTCCCTGTTATAACGGTTTTTGAAGAATTTATTTTTTAGGTTCAATGTGAAGCACGAATCTTTTAACAATGTATAACCAACCAACACCCGATATGCTCGAAAGCAACATTCCTATCCTGGTCGGAGTCGGCCAAATCACTGACCATCCGCAAAACGAAGAAGGTCGCACTCCACTCGAGCTTATGGTGAGCTCGGCACAGAAAGCTGTTAGTGACGCGGGGGCACCTGGTCTGGTCAATGCTATTACGGATGTAAGCGCATGCGGTCTCACCGTTGATGCCGACCTAGTTAAAACTCCTTTTAAAAAGGCCTACGATAACGTACCAAAGCTCGTTGCAAATCAGTTAGGTATAGAAGCATCTCGCTACTATTACGCGGCTCCAGGCGGTAATACACCACAATACCTTGTTAATTATCACGCACGTCGGATTATAGAAGGTCACGACGAAACGGTGCTCTTGGTCGCCGGCGAGGCTTTGCATAACATGTTCCAACGTTTTACACCTTGGTACAAACTGTTTACCCCTTGGAAAGGGTGGCGTGGTAAAACGGGTTCAACACCCTTGTCAATTGGAGATAACCGACCCGGAAGTACCCCTCATGAAGACCAATACAAACTGACCCTTCCGTCAAAGGTCTACCCCTTATTCGAGAATGCACTTCAAGCACACTATGGAAGGTCTGCGAGCGATCATCATCAACATATCGGCAAACTCTTTGGCAAGATAAACAAGATCGCCAGCAATAATCCTTATGCGTGGTTTCAGACGCCTAGATCATCCGAAGAGCTAATCACTCAGACTGACAAAAACAGAATGATTGCGTACCCTTACACCAAGTATCTTAATTCGATCATTAAGGTAAATCAGTCGGCGTCGGTGATCCTAACCAATGTCGCGCAAGCGCGCAAGCTCGGCATAAGCAGTGACAAATGGGTTTATTTAAGCGGGTTCGCTGACCAGAATGACCATTGGTACGTTAGCCAACGCGAAAACTATCACTCTTCGCCAGCTATTCGATCAGCAGGGAAACGAGCGCTTCAAATGGCGCATAAAAGTATAGACGACCTCGAATTTTTTGACCTGTACAGCTGCTTCCCATCAGCGGTTCAAATAGCATGCGACGAATTGAGCATTGCACATGACGACACTAGAGACCTTAGTTTAACCGGAGGCTTACCCTATTTTGGCGGCCCCGGTAATGGCTATGCTATGCACGCTATTGTCGAGATGGTAAATCGATTACGTGAGAGCAATAGCAACAGCTCTGGTTTAGTGAATGCAAATGGCTGGTATTTGACCAAGCATTCTTTTGGGGTCTATTCCAATTCTGCGCCAACGTCTTATGACTTGAATCTTGCAGGCCAACGGGATTTGAGCAAAGAAAAGGTACCGACCTTCAATGAGAATCCCAAGGGTAAGGCTAAAATAGAGACTTTTACAGTTATCTACGGCAAGGGCAATGTACCTAAATCAACGGTCATCATTGGTAGAGATAGTGATAACAAACGATTTATTTCACAAGGTCCCACAGATGCAGAATCTGTGGCAATGATGCAAGGCGAACAATCAATTGTCGGTCGACAAGGCCACGTCTTTAAAGCCAGAAAGAAAAACCGTTTCGAGTTCGAGAGCTAGACTGTGCAGTAGTTGCCAGTCTCCCGCAGACTGAATCACTATGCAATTATCTTTAGAGCTAAATAAGGCGTCAGATTGAACACAATTATCAGCACTTTAAAATGTGCAAAATAGGAAAAATAGCGCCCTTGTAATTCGTGCTCTGACAATCCAAATATTGTACCGTGTTGCTTTACGATAAATGATTTAAACACCATCATCGCAAGAAAAGTAAACAACAAGATACCCGCATTAATTAATAAACACATCTCCAAAAAGTCAGTCAGTAATTCAACGTTCATTCTTACTCCTTCAAATTAAATATCTATCTAAGTCGTCAGACGTTAGCTAATTCGACTTGCTAGCACCACTCCAAAACCAGCATAGACCCAAAATTGGTCAAAAAAAAGCCCTGTATGA
Organism: Proteobacteria bacterium UBA7415; assembly: GCA_002470515.1. GTDB lineage: Bacteria > Pseudomonadota > Gammaproteobacteria > Arenicellales > Arenicellaceae > Arenicella. The sequence continues at coordinate 50,202 of DKML01000024.1, forward strand.
GATAACTCACACAGGGCTTTAATTTTATGCCAATTGAGCTATTCGCCCAATCGAACCACTTCTATTCAGCGGTAGCTGACGAATCAGGTTCGCTCAACGCTTCGAACGCGGCTTCAGCATCGGCTGTTTCTTGAGTCAAAAGAGCCGCTAATTCAGCGTCTTTCTCATCAGCTTCACGGCGAACACGTACGCGCTCTTCGTGATATGCCAAGCCGGTACCGGCAGGAATCAAACGTCCAACAACTACGTTTTCTTTCAGGCCACGTAAGTGATCCACTTTGCCTGCAATTGACGCTTCGGTAAGTACTCTTGTGGTTTCCTGGAACGATGCTGCTGAGATAAATGACTCAGTAGTAAGCGACGCTTTTGTAATACCCAATAGTACAGGCACTGATTGCGCTGGCGTAATCTCTTCCGCCGCTGCTTTTTCGTTCGCTTCAAGGAAACGAGTACGTTCGATTTGTTCACCAGGAAGAAGTCTAGTGTCTCCAGGCTTAGTAATACGAACCTTACGCAACATCTGACGTACGATCACTTCGATATGCTTATCGTTGATCGTCACACCCTGTAAACGATAAACGTCTTGCACTTCGTTCACAATGTAATCGGTCAAAGCTTCCTTACCCTTTAGAGCAAGAATATCTTCCGCTACTGGCGAGCCATCAACTACGATCTCGCCGATCTCTACTGTTTCACCTTCAAAGACATTAATAGTGCGTCCTTTAAGGATCAACGTTTCAACCGACTCACCGTTAGGCTCTGTAATGACCAAGCGTTGCTTGCCTTTGGTTTCTTTACCAAACGACACAATACCTGATGCCGTTGCCATAATGGCTGCATCCTTAGGCTTACGTGCTTCAAACAACTCAGCAACACGCGGTAGACCACCAGTAATGTCGCGAGTCTTAGACGATTCTTGAGGGATTCTCGCGATAACGTCACCAACACCCACTTTCTGACCATCTTCAACCGATACGATCGCGCCAGCTTGTAGCGTATAACGTGCTGGAACATCGGTTCCCGCTAGCATTATTTGCTTTCCGCGGCCATCAACCAGCTCAATAGTAGGTCTAAGGTCACGCGCTGTACCACGACGCTCAGCTACATCAATAACTTCATAAGATGTAACACCTGTGTATTCGTCTGTTTGACGAATTACAGTCATGTTGTCTTGCATCTCAGAGAACTTAACTTTACCCGCTACCTCAGTAATAATTGGGTGAGTATGTGGATCCCACTTAGCCGCAACTTGGCCAGCCGTTACGGCATCGCCATCGTTAACTTGAAGCACGGCACCATAAGGCAACTTATAGCGCTCACGGTCTGATCCGTTTTGATCTTGTACGATCAACTCACCAGAACGCGCAACAATTACCTGACGTTTTTCGCTGTTAAGTACCGAACGAATATTCTCTAACTTAACCGAACCATTGTTCTTAACTTCAATTGAAGAAACCGAAGCGCCCGCGTTAGCAGCTCCACCAATGTGGAACGTTCTCATGGTTAGCTGTGTACCAGGCTCGCCAATTGATTGTGCAGCGATTACGCCTACCGCTTCGCCCCGGTTAACAATGTGGCCGCGTGCAAGGTCTCGCCCATAGCAGCTAGAGCAAATACCAAAACGAGTTTCGCAAGTTACCGCAGAGCGAACCACAACTTCATCAATGTTATTAGCTTCGATCTCGTCGAAATAACGCTCGTCAATCATTTCGCCTGCTGGCACCACAATCGATTTATCTACATTACTAATAATGTCATCAACCGATACTCGACCAAGTACACGATCGCGTAGTGGAATCACTACGTCGCCGCCTTGAACCAATGCTTTACGACTTACACCAGTACTCGTACCGCAGTCATCTTCAGTCACAACCAAGTCTTGGCATACATCAACTAAACGACGTGTCAGGTAACCTGAATTTGCTGTTTTCAATGCGGTATCAGCTAGACCTTTACGTGCTCCGTGAGTCGAAATAAAGTAGTGAGCAACGTTTAAGCCTTCACGAAAGTTTGCCGTAATCGGTGTTTCGATAATAGAGCCATCCGGTTTAGCCATCAAACCACGCATACCTGACAACTGACGAATCTGAGCGTGTGAACCACGAGCGCCCGAGTCAGCCATCATGTAGATCGAGTTAAAAGATTCTTGCTCAACAGTCTCACCATCGGCATTGACCACTTCGTCAAAGCCAAGATTGTCCATCATTTTGTTGGCAATGTTCTCAGAGGCACGAGTCCAGATATCAACAACCTTGTTGTATCGCTCGCCTTCAGTTAATAGACCTGAAGAGTATTGCTCCTGAATATGCTTAACTTCTGATTCTGCTTGATCAACAATTTCGTGCTTCTCGTCTGGCACAACCATGTCGTCTACACCAATAGAGATACCAGCCAAAGCCGCATGTCTAAAACCGGTGTACATCAATTGGTCAGCAAAGATAACCGTTTCTTTCATACCCACTCGGCGATAGCAGAGGTTAATGGTTTGAGAAATGGTTTTCTTCTTCATCTTCTGATTGATCTGCTCAAAAGGCATGCCATCAGGAAGAATGGCAGACAATAGAGCTCGGCCAACGGTTGTTTCGTGCTTAGTAAAGGTTTCTTCACCTCGAACGCCTGTATCTTCCTCAATCGGTATCTCACGAATACGTACGTGAATCTTGGCGTGCAATGAAACTTGCTTAGCATCATACGCACGACGAACTTCGTCAACGTCGTAGAAATGCTTGCCTTCACCGGCAACGTTAATCATCTCGCGAGTCATGTAGTACAGACCCAATACGATATCTTGCGACGGTACAATAATCGGCTCACCGTTTGCAGGAGACAAAATATTGTTGGTTGACATCATCAAAGTACGAGCTTCGAGCTGTGCTTCGATAGACAACGGTACGTGTACCGCCATTTGGTCACCGTCAAAGTCAGCGTTGTATGCAGTACAGACAAGCGGGTGCAACTGAATAGCTTTACCTTCAATCAACACAGGCTCAAACGCTTGAATGCCTAAACGATGAAGCGTCGGCGCACGGTTAAGCATGATTGGGTGCTCGCGAATAACTTCTTCTAGGATATCCCAAACTTCAGGTGTTTCTGCTTCTACTAATTTCTTAGCTTGCTTAATCGTTGTTGCAAGACCACGCAGTTCTAACTTGTTGAAAATAAAAGGTTTGAATAACTCCAAACCCATTTTCTTTGGTAGACCACATTGGTGCAATTTAAGTGTTGGACCTACTACGATGACTGACCGGCCAGAGTAATCAACACGCTTACCTAATAAGTTCTGACGGAAACGACCTTGCTTACCTTTGATCATATCGGCCAAAGATTTCAACTGACGTTTGTTGGCACCAGTAATCGCTTTACCTCGACGACCGTTATCCAGCAAGGCATCCACGGACTCTTGCAACATACGTTTTTCGTTACGAACGATGATGTCTGGTGCGTTTAGATCGAGCAAACGACGTAAACGGTTGTTTCGGTTAATAACACGACGGTACAAATCGTTAAGATCAGACGTAGCGAAGCGTCCACCGTCAAGCGCCACCAATGGACGTAAGTCAGGCGGAAGAACCGGTAGTACTTTCATGATCATCCAGCGTGGATCGTTACCTGAAGACTGAAACGCCTCCAAAACTTTCAAACGCTTGGTGATATTTTTAATCTTTGTTTCAGATGCTGTCGCTGCCAAATCTTCGCGTAGACGAATCGCTTCTTTTTCGATGTTTACTTCACCTAAAAGCTCTTCAATCGCTTCGGCACCCATACCTGCTTTAAACTCGTCACCATGTTGCTCTACGGCGTCGAGATAAGCTTCTTCAGTCATCAGCGTTTTAGCTTCTAACGGGGTCATGCCTGGCTCAATAACGATGTACGCTTCGAAGTACAAAACGCGTTCTATTTCACGCACTGTCATGTCTAACATGAGGCCTAAGCGTGAAGGTAGTGATTTCAAGAACCAGATATGAGCTACTGGGCAGGCCAAATCGATATGAGCCATGCGCTCGCGTCGAACTTTAGCTAACGTAACTTCTACGCCACACTTTTCGCAAATAACACCACGGTGCTTAAGGCGTTTGTACTTACCACACAAACATTCGTAATCGCTAATTGGGCCAAATAACTTTGCACAAAATAGACCATCGCGTTCAGGCTTAAAAGTACGGTAGTTTATTGTCTCTGGCTTTTTGACTTCACCAAATGACCAAGAACGGATCTTGTCAGGAGACGCAATACTGACTCGAATCGAATCAAAGTCATCATGCACTACAGTCGGTTGTTTAAATAAGCTGAGTAAATCTTGCATTGTTTGTTCCTCTGTTAAACAGGGTATGTTGGTTCAGGGTTCGTTCGTCGAGTTGCCTTACGAATCTTCTTGCAACTCGATATTTAGGCCAAGAGATCGAATCTCTTTAACCAAAACGTTGAACGACTCAGGCATATTTGCATCTACCTGGTAATTCCCCTTAACAATGTTTTCATACATCTTAGTACGTCCACTAACGTCATCGGACTTAACCGTGAGCATTTCTTGTAGCGTGTAAGCTGCACCGTAAGCTTCAAGTGCCCACACTTCCATCTCACCAAATCGCTGACCACCAAACTGTGCTTTACCACCGAGTGGTTGCTGTGTAATCAGGCTGTAAGGACCGGTTGAACGTGCGTGCATCTTGTCGTCAATCAAGTGATTGAGCTTAAGGATGTACATATAACCAACGGTTACTGGGCGATCAAACCGGTCGCCCGTGCGTCCGTCATATAACGTAGTTTGACCAGATGCTGGTAAATCAGCTAGCTCTAGCATCGCTTTGATTTCGCTTTCAGCAGCGCCATCAAATACCGGTGTTGCCATTGGCACACCTTGGCGTAGATTACCTGACATCTCGATGATTTCTTCGTCGGTGAACGACGCAAGATCTTCGACTTTGCCACTGGTGTTATACACTTTTTCTAAGAAGTCACGCATTTGTTGAGCAGACGCTTCTTTACGGAGCATCTCGTCAATTTTCTTGCCAAGACCTGCTGCGGCCCACCCTAGGTGAGTTTCCAGAACCTGTCCTACGTTCATTCGTGACGGTACGCCCAATGGATTCAATACGATATCCACGGTAGTCCCATCTTCTTGAAAAGGCATATCTTCGATCGGTACGATCTTAGAAATAACACCCTTGTTACCATGGCGCCCAGCCATTTTGTCACCAGGCTGTAGACGTCGTTTGATCGCCACAAAGACTTTAACCATCTTCAATACGCCAGGTGCTAAGTCGTCGCCTGCTTCTAACTTGCCACGCTTCTCTTCGAATAACTCGTCAAAGTATTTACGTTGCAGGTCTAAGCTGTCACGTAGTTGCTCTAACTTATCAGCCGCATCAGAGTTGGTCAGATTAATTTCAAACCATTTTGTGCGCTCAGTTTCTTCTAGGTAAGTCGCTGTGACTTTTTGACCTTTCTTAAGGCCTGGAGCTTTAACAACTTCTTTATTGCGCAAAAGGTTTTCAATACGAGCGTACGTATCTTCTTCAACAATTCGGAACTGTTCGTTAAGATCTTTGCGTACTCTGGCTAATTCAGATTCTTCGTTAGCCAATGCTCGAGTGTCTTTGTCGACGCCGTCGCGAGTAAATACCTGTACGTCGATCACAGTACCTTTCATGCTTGAAGGAACACGTAACGAGGTGTCTTTAACGTCAGATGCTTTCTCACCGAAAATGGCGCGTAAAAGCTTTTCTTCTGGAGTTAGCTGTGTTTCGCCCTTAGGAGTTACTTTACCTACTAAGATGTCACCGCCTTTCACTTCGGCACCAACGTAAACAATACCAGCTTCGTCTAAACGACCAAGCGCATGCTCTCCAACGTTAGGAATATCGCGAGTAACCTCTTCGGAACCCAATTTAGTATCACGTGCGATACAAGTAAGTTCTTCGATATGGATAGTCGTGTATACGTCATCCTTTACCAACTTCTCAGAGATAAGAATCGAATCCTCAAAGTTGTAACCGTTCCAAGGCATAAATGCCATTAGCACGTTACGACCAAGAGCAAGCTCGCCCATGTCAGTAGAAGGACCGTCGGCTAGAACATCTCCGCGCGATATAGTATCGCCCGCCTTAACCAAAGGACGTTGATTGATGTTGGTGTTTTGATTAGAACGCGTATACTTAGTAAGGTTGTAAATATCTACACCCGTTTCAGAGCCCGTTACCTCGGCCTCATACACTCGTACGACGATTCGCGCCGCGTCAACGGACTCTACCTTACCACCACGTCGTGCCGTTAAGGCTACGCCTGAATCGACCGCTACGGTACGTTCCATACCTGTACCAACCAACGGCTTTTCGCTTCGGATTGTTGGTACTGCTTGGCGTTGCATGTTTGATCCCATCAATGCGCGGTTGGCGTCATCGTGCTCAAGAAACGGAATCAAAGACGCCGCTACTGATACAATTTGCGAAGGTGCTACATCGATATACTGAACTTGATCTGGTGTCGCAAGTGAGAACTCGTTTTGATGACGACAATTCACTAGCTCATCGGTCAAACGGCCGTTCTTATCTACTTCGGCATTCGCCTGAGCAATAACATAAAGACGTTCTTCAATAGCTGAAAGATAAACCACATCTTCAGAGATCTTGCCCTTCTCAACTTTTACATACGGTGTTTCTAAGAAACCGTAGTCGTTGGTACGAGCAAACACCGCAAGCGAGTTAATCAAACCAATATTTGGTCCCTCAGGTGTTTCAATCGGACAGACTCGACCGTAATGCGTTGGATGTACGTCACGTACTTCAAAGCCTGCACGTTCACGCGTTAAACCACCAGGGCCTAAGGCAGACACACGACGTTTGTGTGTTACTTCAGACAATGGATTGGTTTGGTCCATAAATTGGGACAATTGGCTAGAGCCAAAAAATTCTTTAACGACCGCTGATACTGGTTTAGCATTAATCAAATCTTGTGGTGTTAAGCCTTCAGCCTCGGCAAGCGTCAAACGCTCCTTGACCGCTCGTTCAACACGAACTAGACCAACACGGAATTGATTTTCCACCAATTCGCCAACAGAACGTACACGACGGTTACCCAAGTTATCGATATCATCAATATCGCCACGACCATTTTTGAGGTCGATTAAGGTTTTCATCACGTCGATGATGTCTTGCTTGCTCAGTACGCCTTCACCCGTATCTTCGTCACGGTTTAGTCGGCGGTTGAACTTCATACGTCCAACGCGAGACAAGTCATAGCGATCTGGGTTGAAGAACATGTTTGCGAACAAACCCTGAGCGGCCTCTTTCGTAGGTGGCTCACCAGGGCGCATCATGCGATAAATTTCGACTTGTGCTTCTAACTCATTATTCGTTGGATCTGAACGCAAAGTCTCTGAGATATAAGGACCTTCATCAATGTCGTTGGTGTAGATTACATCTACTGACTTGATTTTCAGCTCACGCAATTGCTCAAGAATTTCAGCACTAATGACTTGATTGGCTTCTGCCAGCAACTCACCTGTTTCAGTGTTGGCGACATCACGCGCCAATGTCCGCCCTATGAAATAGTCCTCAGGAACAATTATTGACTTTAATTTGGCTTCTTCAATTTCATTAATATGACGAGCAGTAATACGACGTCCAGCTTCAACAATCATGGCACCACGTTTCTTGGTGATATCAAAACCAAGTTGCTCGCCACGTAAACGTGAAGGAACGAGGTCCATTGAAATCTGGTCTGCAGTGATATTGAACGTATCGTTTTGGAAGAACATCTCAAGAATTTCTTGAGTTGTGTATCCGAGCGCTCGCAAAAGAATAGTTGCGGCAAGCTTACGGCGTCTATCGATACGGATAAACACAAGGTCTTTTGGATCAAACTCAAAGTCCAACCAAGAACCACGGTAAGGTATAATTCTAGAAGAGAATAATAGTTTGCCGCTCGAGTGTGTTTTGCCACGATCGTGGTCAAAGAAAACACCAGGCGAACGATGCAACTGAGCAACAACAACACGTTCCGTTCCATTAATTACGAACGTACCCGTGTCAGTCATCAATGGCATATCGCCTAGATAGACTTCTTGCTCTTTCACTTCTTTAATAGATTTAGTGCCCGTTGATTTACCTTCTTCCTTGTTGTAAATCACCAAACGCATTTTAACTCGCAAAGGCGCAGCAAAAATTAGACCGCGCTGTTGGCATTCGCGCATGTCAAATACTGGAGTGCCTAAGCGATAGCTAACGAACTCTAGCGCGGCACTGCCATTAAAGCTTTCAATCGGAAATACAGACTTAAACGCTGCTTCCAAGCCTTTAAGATCACGACCATCAGGGTCTGCGTCTGCTTGTAAAAACTGACGATACGACTCAAGTTGCGTAGACAGTAAGTAGGGAATCGGTAGAACGCCTTCAGGACGTTTTGAAAAACTCTTACGGAGTCGCTTCTTTTCAGTGAAAGAATAGCCCATTATTAACCTCGTTTTTTACAAGCTGAGGGTTGCTGAACATTTATTGCCAACAACCCAGAAATTTAGTGTGAGAAGACCGTGCGCATAACTTATTACTTTTGTTAAAGCTATCAGTCACGCAAATCTTACTCGGAGTGCTTTATTTGCTTAATTGCAAAACAGGATAAGGCCGACGGATTTTCACCCGTCAGCCCTACACTTTACCTGTCTATATGAGAGCATCCGCAAATACCATTAAGGTCTCCGCAGGGCTCGATAAGAACTAACAAGTCCTTATTTCAACTCAACAGATGCGCCGGCTTCTTCAAGAGTCTTCTTCAACTCTTCAGCTTCGCCCTTAGAAATACCTTCCTTCAGAGCTGCTGGTGCACTTTCAACCAATTCTTTAGCTTCTTTCAGGCCAAGACCTGTTGCGCTACGAACGGCTTTAATTACACCAACTTTATTTTCGCCGAAACTGGCTAATACTACGTCGAACTCTGTCTTTTCTTCAGCAGCTGCTTCGCCACCGCCCGCAGGGGCAGCAACAGCAACAGCAGCGGCAGCTGCCGATACGCCGAATTTTTCTTCCATTTCTGAAATTAGCTCAGAAAGTTCAAGAACAGACATTGATGCTATTGCATCCAAGATATCTTGCTTACTCATTTGTAAAACCTCAATTAATTAAAACTGGTAGAAACTCATCGCAACGGAGGCCGTTAGGCTTCCTTGGCGTCTCTCACTGCTGCTAAACCACGAACAAACTTAGTTGGAACCTCGTTAAGCGTTTGAACAAACTTGGCAATAGGCGCTTGCATAGTGCCTAGAAGCTTGGCCAACAACTCTTCGCGACTCGGAAGTTGTGCTAGTGCTTTAATTTCCGCTTCATTCAATAAAGATCCGGCCATAGAGCCAGCTTTAATGTTTAAAGCATCGAACTGCTTGGCATACTTATCAAGTATTTTGGCAACGGCAACGGGATCTTCCGAAGCTGCAAACGCCAAAGGACCGATTAGTAGTTCATCCAAACATTCAAAATCAGTACCCTTTACTGCACGTCGCAATAGTGTGTTTTTAACCACTCTTACAAACACGTTATTGTCATGCGCGTCACGACGAAGAACTTTCATTTGTTCAACAGTCATGCCGCGATATTCAGCAATAACGGCAGCGGTAGAGTTACTTACCACAGCAGAGACGTCTTCTACGACCTGTTTCTTTTGACTAAGATTTAGGCTCATATTAGAGCTACCTCCAGTTTTGGCACCCTAACCGTCAGTTCTACAAAATGGGCATAAGCCCGATTGAAATGAACGATTGTTTGGGGACACCATCTACGCAGGATTACCATATGGATTAAGGTAAAAACACTCCTGCGGTCTTTGACACATCCAAACCTAATCAAACTTCGACCAGGCCTGAACACCCAATGTGGAACTTACTCGACTAACCCTAAAATTGGGGTAGCGTTGCACGATCCACACGAACACCTGGCCCCATAGAACTGGAGACAGATACTCGCTTAAAGTACTGACCTTTAGCCGTTGCCGGCTTGGCCTTATGTAGCGCTTGCATTAGCGCATGAAAATTTTCACTCAACTGCTCAGCAGAAAACGACGCTTTTCCGATAGTGCAATGAATAATGCCCGCCTTATCAATGCGAAATTGAACTTGGCCAGCTTTAGCATTTCTAACAGCCGTCGCAACGTCTGGCGTTACCGTGCCGGTCTTTGGGTTAGGCATAAGGCCACGAGGGCCTAAAATTTGGCCTAATTGACCAACAACACGCATAGCGTCTGGACTTGCCACAACAACATCAAAATCCATCTCGCCTTTTTTAACTTTCTCAGCAAGATCGTCCATTCCAACAATATCTGCTCCAGCTTCTTTCGCCTTCTCAACATTGTCACCGTCGGTGAACACTGCAACACGAACAGTTTTACCTGTGCCGTTAGGAAGAACCGTTGCGCCGCGAACAGCTTGATCTGATTTACGTGCTTCGATGCCTAAGTTGATGGCGACGTCTACGCCTTCATCAAACTTTGCAGAAGCGGTATCTTTTACCAACGAAAAGACTTCATCCAAAGGATAGAAGCTTTCAGGATTTACTTTTTCGGCCAGAATTTTGGCTCTTTTGCTCATCTTCATCGTGATTAACCCTTTACGTCTAAGCCCATACTACGGGCAGAGCCTGCAATAATCTTAACCGCTTGGTCTAGATCATACGCATTTAAATCAGCCATTTTAGCTGTGGCGATCTCTTCAAGTTGAGCACGTGTTACGCTGCCCACTTTCTCTAGGTGCGGCACGCCGCTTCCTTTAGCGACACCAGCAGCTTTCTTTAACAGAACCGAAGCTGGTGGCGTTTTCATGATGTAGGTAAAGCTCTTATCACTGTAAACAGTGATAACGACTGGAATCGGAAGGCCCTTTTCCATTTCACCTGTTGCCGCGTTGAAGGCTTTACAGAATTCCATGATGTTCACGCCGTGCTGACCCAATGCTGGGCCTACGGGAGGACTTGGATTAGCAGCACCCGCAGGTACTTGCAGCTTTATTAAAGCATCGACTTTCTTAGCCATATTTTACTCCGCAGAGCCCAATTAAGTATGAGCTCGTTATGGGTGCAAACGTCCTTTATTATCGGACTCCCCGGTTAAACGTATTGTTCAAACACCTGCCTTCTAGACAGACACCAAACATTTACCTCTTTCTGCCTGCCAATAGATCTTGATTACAAGCTACTAGCGCAACGAATCAGCAGTCTTAGAACCTGTTGCCTGCTTAATAAACAGCACAAAAACTAAGACTAATGACTAAACCCTTAAATTCGGGTGCGCACCTTAACGCAAAACCCAAAAGAATACAGCTTAAAATGAACGTTTTATTCAAAAACAGTCGGTTTGAATCAACCCTTCTCTACTTGGCCGTCTAACCTTTCTCTACTTGACCAAAATCGAGCTCAACCGGCGTCGAACGTCCGAAAATAGAAACAGCAACACGCAACTTCGACTTCTCGTAGTTAACGTCTTCAACAGTACCGTTAAAGTCAGCGAATGGGCCTTCTGTAACACGCACCAATTCGCCAGGCTCGAATGAAAATTTGTGCTTAGGTGAATCAGCACCGTCTTCAACTTGACGTAAAATAGCCAATGCTTCAGCGTCGGTAAGCGGCGTAGGGTCAGAGGCCTTACCACCGATAAAACCTGAAACTCGTGGAGTACTCTTGACCAAATGCCATGACTCATCATTCATCTTCATCTGAACGAGAACATAACCAGGATAGAACTTACGTTCGCTGGTTCGTTTCTGACCGGCACGCATCTCAACCACTTCTTCAGTCGGCACCAATATTTGACCAAAGAACTCTTGCAGCCCCAAGCGATCAATCCGCTCCTGGAGCGCTAATTGAACGCGCTTCTCATAATTAGAGAACGCTTGAACAACATACCAATCCATACCCTCTGCAGCATCAGGCTGAACTTCAGCTTGATCGACTTGAGTTGCATCTTCGATCGGATCATTTACGGTTTCGTCATTCATGGTAGTAGTCTTTTATATTTAACAGCCAATCAGTTGATAGCGGTTAGTTTAAGCTATTGGGTAAAGCTCTTGGGAGAAGCTCTTAGTTGGCTGCATAAAAAGGCATTGGCATCAATATGAATCAACGCCTAGGAATCAACGCCTAGAAGCCAGTCATAAACAAGTTCAAATACAACCGCATCTATCGCCCACAAAAACAGCGCTATCACCACAACCAAAACCAATACGATTAAAGTCATCTGACGTGCTTCTTGACCCGTCGGCCAAACCATTTTGCGCAACTCTGTACGCGAGCCTTTTGCGAACTCTAAAAACGAAGCGCCCGTTTCTGATGCAAGCACGACTCCCGCCGCGGCAATGATCGAAACCAAGACAAGCCCTACGCGCAATAGAATAGAAACATCGAGGCCCATCCAAACAGGTAGCTGGTAGTAACCATAAACGCCACCGATCAAAATAAGTGCCGCTAAAGCCAGTTTAATTTTATCTATCATCAGCCTTTTTAACCCGTCTAGGTAATAACGATTAGGTAATAACTCTTATATGAGCTCAAGTAAGTCTTAAAATCTCTCAAAAGCTCTTCAAAAAAACCAAAGAGCTTACAAGAACTTCAAACGCCCATCCATCTACGAAAATGCAGTGCTTCAAGATATTTCTGAACCACAAACCTCGAACAAACAACTAATTCACTAAGCAGTCATGGCAGGCCAGGAGGGAATCGAACCCCCAACCTACGGTTTTGGAGACCGTCGCTCTGCCAATTGAGCTACTGGCCTAGACTGAAAACTTTAGCTAAATCAATAAATTATCGCGATTTTTGCTTATTAAGTACGCAAAAAGGTGCGCTAATATACATTAGCGCACCCGATTAATCCAGACCTATATTAGCGTTATACAGCACTAGCACTAAGCTTTTGCTATACGCCTCAACAAGCCCTTAAAATTGATTAGTCAGTAATTTTGGCAACAACACCGGCGCCAACAGTACGACCACCTTCACGGATAGCGAAGCGTAAACCTTCTTCCATCGCGATCGGTGCAATCAACTCAACATCCATCTTAATATTGTCACCAGGCATTACCATCTCAACGCCTTCAGGTAGCTCGCAAGCACCCGTAACGTCTGTTGTTCTGAAATAGAACTGTGGGCGGTAACCTTTAAAGAATGGCGTATGACG
>DKML01000002.1 GCA_002470515.1 Proteobacteria bacterium UBA7415
ACAAAGATCGTAGATTCATTCTCAATCAATGCAATATTTAACATAATATATATTATGCGCAATAAAATATATGAATCAAATGTGGACTGCTTTTGCCGAACTTGTGAATCCACTTTAAGTAAAAAACATTTATTAACAATGTCTTACTGGCGTTACCTAATGTAACGCTCTCAATAGTTTTTGGTTATATAGCTCTTACGCTCAAGTTAAACGAACAATTATTGAAAATGATTAGATATTGGTCCCTTAAGGATTCTCTTGGAAAATTTTGCGCTCTATGTGTGTTAAGTCTGAGCAATCTCGACAGTTGATGGCCGCTGGTAACTAAGAAATTAAACTAAATGCTGAATTATATATTCGTACTAGCCAAAACGAATTCATCCAAATGGCTATAAAAATAGACTCATTTTTGAGCAATATTGTGAGGCTAAGGTCAGCTTGGGTGTCTGAAATTCACGACACAGCGCTGTGATTTGAGGGGAAATAGCCGTAAAGCTAAGTTATATGCGGTGATTTGGAGATAAATGTAAAAGGGCGCGTATTAGTGCTTTTTATGACGTTTTACTACTTTTAGGCGTGTTTTAAGGGTTTTTACGCGTATTTTCGTAAAATTAGTTAAAAGGGCTCTGATCATCAAAAATTGATGTGTTGAGCCAAACTCTCTTGTAAGTGCCCTTCCTCTAACTACGTATTTTTGCGCTTCACGCTGAAGCTCTCGTCAGTCAAAAACTTAAACGGCGTTGGTTGTGCTCTTTGCTGAACTGAATAGTTCAAAGAAGTTAGCCGTAGTGGCTTCTGTAAGTTCTTGCAGTGTTATGCCTTTTAGGTCGGCTACAAATTGTGCGGTATGTTTTACATACGCTGGCTCATTTAGCTTGCCACGCATTGGTACAGGCGCTAAATACGGCGCATCTGTTTCTACTAAAATTCGATCAAGCGGGCATTTGAGTGCAACTTCTTGTACATCTTTTGCGCTCTTAAAAGTGACGATTCCGGAGAATGAAATGTAAAAACCGAGGTCTAAGGCTTTTTGTGCTACATCCCAGTTCTCGGCAAAACAGTGCATTACGCCTCTACAGGCATCGGCGCCCTGCTCTTTTAACATGCGCATTGTGTCGTCTGCTGCCGCCCTGGTATGAATTATAAGCGGCTTATTAACCGCGATGCCGGCTTGAATATGCCGTATAAATCGGTCGTGTTGCCAGGTCATATCCTGTTCTTCCACGCGAAAATAGTCGAGTCCGGTTTCGCCTATAGCAACTACTTTAGGATCTTTACCAAGCTCAATTAGCTCTTCTAAAGTAGGTTCCTGCACATCTTCGTAACAGGGATGAACGCCAACAGACGCAAAAATATTGTCGTGCTGGTCAGCTACTTCTCGTACTTGTGGGTAGTCTTCCAGGTTAACCGAAACGCACAGCATGTGCCCTACTCCATTGCGTCTAGCATTCTCCAACAGTGTTGGAAGGTCCTTGCGTAGTTCAGGGAAATTAATGTGGCAATGTGAATCCACGAGTAGTGCAGATTCATTAATAGGTGCGTTCACAGTTTTAATCCAAGTGTTGTTTTGGTTGTTAGCTTTAGCCTTTAAAGCGTATGTGTTGGGCGTGCTAGAGACAGCGAAGCGCCAAGCTTGGTTTCTATAAGGCGTACCGTCTTGTCGGCGTCATCGTTAGTAAACTGAATGCCAACTCCTTGGGGACGATTGTCTAATGCGCCTGCAGGACTTACCCAAACCACCTTGCCTGAAATGCTAACGGCATCTGTCTCATCCATGATTTTGACCAACAGGAAAAGCTCTTCGCCTAACTCATATAGCTTTTTGGTTGGGATGAATAGCCCACCGTTCTTGATAAACGGCATATACGCCATGTACAGCGCTTGCTTATCTTTGATGGCAATAGAAATAATGGAATTGCGTCCTTTTTCTGGTTGTTCGTTAGCCATATTCGTAAAATTTTAATATAAGTTAGATAAGGGCTTGCGCTGCGTTTTGCGGCAACAATCTAAACTGGTTGCCCAAAGATTCTAACACCAACACCTCGTCAACGTTGGTGGAGATAAGCCTTTTTAGATTAGCGAATTCATCAAAGAGTAAATGCAGTCGTTGTTGGTCTAGTTTGTTTGCCACCTTGGTCGTCCAGCTCTGCTGAACTGGGTAGAACAAGCTGCTGCTGTCTTCGCTCTCTTGTAACCGGATTAGATCCGCACAGAGCTTATGCAGCATGTCTATCGCCATGGTGCCACCAATGGTCTTCCATTGTTGCGCCGATTGGCTCACGTGGGCTGTGTTGGTCCATAAATTGTTTACGCTCTGTAGCAGTGTTTTAGTCACTTCGCGATAGCCTTGTTGCTGTAGTTTTACGGCTAATAATGGATGGTTGTTCGCCATGGGCGCGTAAGAAGCAATGTCTTCGTCGCTCATTTTTGCATTGGCTTTTAACCATGCTGCGGTGGTTTGAGCGTCTGGTGCGTGAAACAAAACTTTAGAACATCTGCTCTTAATGGTCGGAGTTAAGCTGTCTGCTCGATCACTTACCAAAATAAATAACGTGTTCGCAGGCGGTTCTTCTAAGCTTTTTAACAGCGCATTAGACGCGCTGGTGTTCATTGAATCCGCGTTATCAACTAAAACTACTCTGTTCTTAGCAATATGAGAGTGGGTACTCAATAACGGAGCCAGCATGCGTATTTGGTCGATACTGATGTCTTTTTTTGGTTTTCCGCTGTGCTTGGGTATAAGTCGCAAAGCGTACTGATTTGAAAGTGCGAATGCAGATGAGTCATTGTCCGTAGGGTTAGCTACAAGGTCTTCAGGGCGGATTACATAAAAGTCTGGATGCGAGCCCGCTTTAAACAGACCTTCGTGGCGCAGATTGCCGTCAATCAACACATAGGCAGCTAGTGCCTCAGCGAATACTCGTTTACCCAACCCTGGGCCGCCTGCGAACAATAACGCGTGATGACTGCGTTCTGGCTCAAGAGTTAATTGTTGCCAGAGTTGTTGGTTCCAGGGGTGAATCGAAGGAATCATTTATTAGGAATGCTCTCTAAGATGTTGTTTTTAATGGATTTATGTTCTGTCAGCAATGAATTGATGTGTTAGCTGTGCAACATCACCCTGTACCGTTTCGAGATCATTGTTGGCGTTTACTAACTTTACTCGATTAGGTTCATCGTTGGCTAGTTTTAAGTACGCATCGCGCACTTTCTGCTTAAACTCTATATTTTCTAGCTCAAACCGGTCTGGCTTGCTTCGCGCGCCCGCTCTATCTTCACCAACTTGTACCGGCACATCCAATAATACAGTCATATCTGGCTTAAGAGGCCCTTGTACTAGCTCCTGTAGGCGTTCTATGGTTTCTGAGCCCATATTTCGGCCACCGCCTTGATACGCAAAGGTGGCGTCGGTAAAGCGGTCACAAACCACCCAGGTGCCCTGCTCTAGCGCAGGTACTATTACTTGATCTAAATGCTGGGCTCTAGCCGCGAACACGAGTAAAAGCTCAGACATATCGCTAATGCTGCCGGTATAAGTGCTGTTGCTTCCCAGTAATACGCCACGTAAAACTTCGCCTAGTTCGGTGCCACCTGGTTCGCGTGTGGTTACAAAATTGATATCGTGCTTTTTTAGCACGTTTAAGATGGCTTCGATATTGCTAGACTTGCCCGCTCCGTCTTGGCCTTCAATAGTAATAAAGTAGCCTCGGTCAGAGTCTTTCACCAATGATTCTAAGCGTTGCAAGTTCATCGTTATTTGCCATCAGGGTTAGATGAAAAAGACTTTTTCTTTCCGCCCAATTGATACTTAACAACTGCTTTATTGTGATCGGCCAAATTGCTTGAGAACTGATGGGTGCCATCGCCCTTGCCTACAAAATAGAGTGCAGGTGTTTCTATTGGATTCGCTGCTGCGCGAATCGCCGCTTCGCCTGGCATAGCAATTGGGGTTGGTGGCAAGCCATAGCGCGTATAGGTGTTGTACTCCGTATCGGTTGTGAGATCTTTTCTTCGAATATTGCCGTCGTATCCCTCCCCCATGCCGTAAATGACAGTAGGGTCGGTTTGGAGTTTCATGCCGATTTTTAAGCGATTGTTAAATACGCCTGAAATTTCTGGACGCTCTTCTGGCACACCAGTCTCTTTTTCGATGATCGACGCTATTGTCAGCAACTGATACGCCGTATTTACTTGCACGTCTTCGGCACGGCTAGCCCATGCATCGTTAAGTACTGTCTGTTGGCGCTGATATGCTTGTGCTAACACATCAAAGTCAGAGTCGCCTTTCGTATAAAAATAAGTCTGAGGCGCAAACTGTCCCTCTGGATGGCGCCCTGGCGCTCCCAAAGCACGCATAATATCCGAATCGCTCATATCAGCGAGATCATCTGTTAAGCCGTTTTGGCTAACTAAATGCGCTTTGTATTCCTTAAAGTTTTTACCTTCAACCAAGGTTATCGAATATTGAATTACACGACCTTCGACCAATTTCTCCACAAGCTCGGCCATGTTATTAACATCGACTAAATTGTACTCACCGGCTTTAATCGACGCATCGTTGTAGTTCATTAACGCAAACGCTCTAAAGATATAGCGATTGTCGATGATGTCCTGTTTTTCTAACTGTGCCGAAAGCCACGATATACCTACGCCCGACGGCACGTTGAGAACCTCGGCACGATTCTCTAGCGGTTTATCAATGGCGGTAAGGTAGACGTAGTAAGCGCCCAGGATACAAACCAAAAAGATAAAGTAGAACGCGAGTCGTAGTGCTTTAAATAGCGCCATGCTGATTAATTAACTGAGTTAACAATAGTGTGAGTTTAAATTCATTCCGATCGAATGTCTTGTCGCCAACAAGGTCGTTTCCTATGATTTCGGCTACGGGCCATGCTCCCATCACCGAATTGCACAGTACAAGCTCATCGGCAAACGCTATATCTGCAGGCGTTACCTGCCCCTGCGTGATCATTAATTTTGATGTTGTTGGGTTGTTAAGTATAAATTGTCGCATAACGCCTGCAACGCCAGCGTCATTTAAGGCCGGCGTAATAATCGAATTATTCTTGCGTAGGAACACATTTGATTGCGTGCCTTCAATCAATCGTTTGTCTTGATCGAATACCAAGGCTTCTTCCCAACTTGGCTGCCAGCTTTGGCGGATGAGGATTTGCTCCAAACGGTTGCCATGTTTAATACCTGCTAATGCTGGTTGAGAGCTAAGCGCCATAGGCGAAACACCGATACGCGCGCCTTTCTTTAATGTTTCTTGAAGACGTAATGCATGCTCTGGAAGCGGGTGCTGAGTGAGTATTCGTACTGGCTTAGGTTGTAAAGGGGTTAGGTAGCCCCGCCCGCCTGAGCCGATGCTAATGGTTAAGCGCACTACTTTTTGGTCTAGGTTAGTGCAGAATCGTATAACTTCAGACTCTACGGTCGCAAGATCAAGTGGTATCGAAAGAGCCGCACAGGCCAATGCTAAGCGTTCTAAGTGTAAGTCCAGCAAGCAAGCCTGCCCTCCACGGACTTTAATGGTTTCAAAAACGGTGTGTCCGTATAAAAGGCCTCTGTCGTGCAGCGAGATGCTGTCGCAGGGTTCGCCGTTTACCCAAGAATTGGTGTCACTCATGCGCTGTTAATACCCACCTTAGTTTTTCTAAAGCAATAGCAAATATAGGTTATTACACTGTACGAAAGTTTCGAGCTTATATCCGAACGTAAATGCCCTACTCGCTGAATCTTTTCATGGCAAGTGTGCCATTTGTACCACCAAATCCAAAAGAATTAGACAAGGCTAAATCAATCTTCATTTCTCGTGCGGTATTGGGCACAAAGTCTAGGTCGCATTCTGGCGAAGGATTATGCAAGTTGATAGTGGGCGGTGCTACCTGCGTGTGTAGTGCCATAGCTGTATAAACGGCTTCTACGCCGCCTGCCGCGCCCAATAGGTGTCCTACCATTGACTTAGTAGAGCTAATGGCTAGTGATTTAGCATGGTCGCCAAAGCCGAGTTTAATTGCGGCCGTTTCTGCAGCGTCGCCAAGCGGCGTTGATGTACCGTGGGCGTTTAAATACTGGACGTCTTCCTGATTTGCTTTGGCATTACGAAGAGCATTGCGCATACACAGGGCTGCGCCTTCGCCTGTGGCACTTGGCGAAGTCATATGATACGCATCGCCACTCATGCCAAAGCCGGTCAATTCGGCGTATATGCGTGCACCACGGGCTTTTGCGTGTTCTAGCTCTTCGAGTACTACTACTCCAGCGCCTTCACCCATAACAAAGCCATCTCTAGCTTCGTCCCAAGGGCAAGACGCTTGGGTAGGGTCTACTTCTCTGTTGGATAACGCTCTAGCGTTCGAGAACCCTGCGATTGACGTGCGCGAAATGGCGGCTTCCGCCCCACCTGCAATCATTACTTCGGCATCACCGTATTCGATCATACGGCCAGCATCGCCTATTGCGTGTGTGCCAGTCGTACAGGCTGTAACCATGGAAAGGTTTGGCCCTTTAATGCCTAGCTCGATAGACACGTTGCCAGAAATCATATTGATAATGGCACCAGGAACAAAGAAAGGTGAAACGCGACGTGGCCCACGTTCGTTTAACAATGTTGTTGTATCTTCGATAGTGGTAATACCGCCAATGCCTGAGCCTACGTAGATGCCAATGCGCTCTGCATTTTGCTCAGTCACTTCTAATCCGCTGTCTTTGAAGGCATCCATCGATGCCGCATAACCAAGCTGAATAAAGCGATCCATGCGTTTCGCATCTTTGGCTGCCATGTAGTTGTCTGGGTTAAACCCCTCAACTTCTCCAGCAATCTTGCACGAAAAATCAGTGGTATCAAACTGGGTAATATGGCCAATACCGCTTCGACCGTTGGTAATATTTTCCCAGTTCTCGTCTAGCGTTAAGCCTACTGGCGAAAGTATGCCAATGCCGGTGATCACAACTCTTCTTTGCTTAGTCATTTGATTTTCTCAACTGTACGTCTTTCAGAATGGCGTCTCAGAAGCCAACACTGATATGTGCATTATCAGGAATTGGCGTATCTATTTGCGAGTCTTTTCTATTAGTCAATAGTGAGACTGTACCACAATAAAAAAAGTCATTACCAGTTGCCTGATAATGACTTTCTTAGCTAGCAAAACGCCTAAGTTTCTCGATCATTAATAGCGCTCTGAGATTCAGAACTCTATCAAATGTGCACTTGCTCTCGTGAGAGTAGTAGCACAACGATCAAGATGTTGGCGCTCGCCACTAGGCTTAAACTTGAATCTTAGGTTGGCAATATGTAAAAGCACTGCCCGCCCCAGAACAAGGTTATAAAAAACCAGCCTTGAGCTTTCTTAATACTAGCCTTGAGCTTTCTTAACGTAGTCGATCGCTTGTTGAACAGATGTAATGTTCTCAGCTTCGTCGTCAGGAATTTCTGTTTCGAACTCTTCTTCAAGAGCCATTACTAGCTCAACAGTGTCGAGTGAATCAGCGCCTAAATCATCAACAAATGATGCGGCTGGTACAACTTGGTCTTCGCTAACGCCAAGCTGTTCAATTACGATTTTTTTTACGCGGTCTTCAATGCTGCTCATAGGTATATACCTCAGGTTTTTTGGAGCTTTAAAAAAAGATCAGCTAAGTCGCTTGGCTTACGCCTCACGCCCTAGCCTGGACGATCTGGTTAATAATCAAATCAGGACCCTGGCTGTTGCTCAGGTTTGGCTATTCTCCTAAACCTTTGCATTGGCTGTAATCCTAATTTGATCTAAATTCGGATGCCGTTTTGATTGCGGCGCATTATATAAAAATGCCAACTATTTGCAAAACAAATGACTATTTATCCATTTACGCATTATTGCCAGTTACTGGATGACTTGTCAACTAAACACTAAAAATCAATAACTTAGCGCATATACCTACAGTAAATACGCGCAAACTAAAAAATATTTATTGCATATACATGCCGCCATTCACATGCACAGTGGTCCCGGTGATGTAGGAACTCTCTTCAGACGCCAAAAATATCACTGCATTTGCAATGTCCTCAGGCTCTCCTAAACGGTTTGCAGGAATGTTTGCGGTCATTTTTGCCACCTGATCTTCGTTTAAAGCTTGAGTCATATCGGTATTAATAAAACCCGGTGCAATCGCATTTACGGTAATGCCGCGTGATGCAATTTCTTGCGCCAAGGACTTAGTGAATCCAATTACGCCTGCCTTAGCAGCCGCATAATTTGCTTGTCCTGCATTGCCAGACACACCGACTACAGAAGTTATGTTGATGATACGGCCATAACGCCCTTTCATCATGCCACGAAGTACACCTTTTGATAGGCGATAAACTGACTTTAAGTTAGTGGTCATTATGTCATCCCACTCTTCTTCTTTCATGCGCATCAGCAAGTTGTCGCGAGTAATGCCTGCATTATTTACTAACACTGCTATAGCGCCAAACTTTTCTGTAATAGCGTTTAATACAGCGTCTACAGAGTCTCCGTCAGAAACGTTTAGGGTCATTCCTTCGCCCTTAATGCCTGCGTCGCTTAATGCTTTAGAAATCGATTCTGCACCTGCGTCAGACGTTGCTGTGCCAATAACGATGGCGCCTTGTGCACCTAGTTTTTGTGCAATAGACTTGCCGATGCCACGCGTAGCACCTGTTACAAGACACACCTTATCGGTTAAATCTAACATCCTAAATCCTCGTAAAATAAATAAGTTCGTAGGCTTGCGTGTAACTCAAACAAGCTCGTTAATCTGTTCGGGAGTTTCTATCACTGCAGTCGCTGACTCTCTGGAAATACGCTTAATCATTCCGCCAAGCACTCGGCCAGGGCCGCTTTCAATAAACTGTGATGTACCCGCTTCGGTCATTTTACCAACGGTTTCAACCCATCTTACGGGTGAATCCAGTTGTGAGACTAAATTGGCGCGAATCTGATCGTCCGACGTCGCAATTTCTAAGTTGCAGTTATGGACTACCGGAATCGAAGGCACTTTTATGTCGAGCCCTGCAATTCTTTCGTTTAAACGTGCAGAAGCGGGAGCCATTAGCGAGCTGTGAGCTGGAATCGAAACTGGCAGTGGCAGAGCACGTTTAGCGCCCGCCGCTTTAAGAGCTTCCATTGCCGTAGCAATTCCCGCCGTACTGCCGGCGATAACTACTTGACCAGGTGCGTTGAAATTAACCGCTTGGACAATAGCGTCTGGCGTTGACACTTCGCTACAGATGGAGCGTACTTGATCGTCTTCTAAGCCAATAATGGCGGCCATTCCGCCCTCACCTGCTGGTACCGCTTCTTGCATGTAACGGCCACGATCTCTGACTAATGCTACAGCGTCAGCAAAGTTTAAAGCGCCTGCACAACAAAGAGCAGTATATTCGCCGAGACTGTGACCTGCCATGAGGCTAGGTGCTTTGCCGCCGGCTTCTAGCCAGCAACGATATGCCGCTACGCCAGCTGTTAGTAGCGCTGGCTGTGTGTTCTGGGTTTGAGATAGTTCTTCGATCGGGCCTTCTTGGGTCATTGCCCAAAGATCTATACCTAAAGCGTCGCTCGCTTCCTTGTAGATATTCTGTACTAGTGGAAATTGTGCGGCTAGCGCACTAGACATACCGATTGCTTGAGACCCCTGACCAGGGAATACAAATGCGAGAGAATTACTCATAAATAATCTAAAACCTGTTTCTGTTGTTTTTTATGTTGCCTGATCTTCTATTTAAGAATGGACTACTAACGTTGCCAACTTTCTAAACCAATGAAATTGGTTAATGCAGATGAATAACTTTAGCATGAATTGGCCAAGAATCATCTATCCCTGTTTGTTGAGTAATTTGAGGGTACAGACTGTACGCCGTTGACCATTCAGTGTTACTCACGCGTACGGGGAAGTTGTTTAGAACGTTTAGATATTATGCGCTGCTTCCTCTTCTGGCATATTGGCTTGAGATTCAAACAAAGCCACGCCTTCTGCCAACTGACCAATGATATTGCGCTTAGCCTGAGTTGCTGCTTCCACAATGGCGTACTCGAAACCAACACTGTCGGTTCCGCCATGGCTTTTAATTACAATTCCGTTTAGCCCCATCAAAGTGGCACCATTGTGCGAACGGGGGTCTAAGCGGCTTTGCATTCTCTTGAATACGCTTTTAGCCATTAAGGCGTTGATTTTAGTGAACCATGAGCGGGTGAATTCTTCTTTGAGTACGGTCATTACCATTTTAGCCGTACCTTCGCTGGCTTTAAGCGCAACATTTCCTTCAAAGCCGTCAGTCACAATCACGTCTACTTTACCGCTGTAGAGCTCGTCGCCTTCAATAAAGCCGACATAATTGAGTTTAGTCGCGCCTATGAGCTGCGCAGCGCCCTTGATTTTTTCGCTGCCTTTCATTTCTTCAGCGCCTACGTTCAGTAACGCGATGCTGGGAGATTCAATTCGGCGAGTAGCGCGCGCTAAGACCATGCCCATCACTGCAAACTGTTTTAAAAGTTCTGGCGGTGAATCTACATTAGCGCCAAGGTCGAGCATCAAAACGCTCTTGGTAGGGTCAATGCACGGCATAGTCGTACAAATAGCAGGTCGGTCAACACCTGCAATAGTTCTAAGCACAAAGCGAGCTGTTGCCATCAGAGCGCCTGTATTGCCTGCACTAACGGCCGCTTGTGCCGTTCCCTCTTTTACAAGGTTAATGGCGACACGCATAGAGGAATCTTTTTTACGTTTTAGCGCTTTGGCCGGCGGTTCGTCCATTCCAACCTCTTCGCTAGCGTGCTGAATGGTCAACTTGCCTGAGGCAAGTAATGATTGGCCCTGCGCGTCTTGTATAGCTTGGTTTACCTGGCTTTCTTCGCCAACCATTGTTATGGAAAACGCAGCGTTGGATTTTTTATTTAAAAAAGCTATGACTGCAGGAGTAGTAACGGATAGACCGAAGTCACCGCCCATAGCGTCAATTGCAATTACAACAGGGTTCATTAGCTAGACTCTTGGAGAGGTTGGTCTTTGAATGTTTGTTTTGGCAGGTACATAGTCGATTAGTTTAATCGAAACGCGGCGGATATCACACAATTGTTTATGAAGACGGCCCTTAAGATGTTCGATTAGTGCTGTATGAGCATGGCATTCCGAATGCTGAACCAGTCATTACGGACGGGTTACCTCACTGCAATACAGCTATTTCAGTGCAGAACTAAAAGAAAAGGCCCCAAATAATCGGGGCCTTTCGCGCGCAATTAAAAATTGCTCCGCTTGTTCTGTAATCTTGTTTTAAAAGCTAACGCTCTTAAAGCTCAATTCAGAAATAATTCGGTGTTAACTTGCTACCTTAACGTTAACTACTTTCTTGCCACGGTAGTAACCAGTAGCAGTAACTTGATGACGCTTGTGAAGCTCACCAGTCATTGAGTCGGTAGAAAGTGTTGGTTCGTCCATCGCATCGTGCGAACGGCGCATACCACGTCGTGAAACTGATTTTTTACTCTTTTGAACGGCCATTAGGAACCTCTCACTATTACTTGTGTAGACCCATGCAGCAGAATGCGTGCTGAGCCAGAATTTAGATGGCGGGATAATATAGAGCTAGTCCCCTTGTGTCAAAGCAATCTCGTTGATTTATTAAGGTTTTTTGGTTTGAAAGTGACTCACTTAACATAAGTGAGAGCCATACAAAATATCCCAAGAATAAAACTGAGCACTTGCCTTGTTAAAACTCACTGCATCGAGCAAAACTAATGGCTATCTAAGCGCTAAGGCGATGTTAGCATTTCTGTTAGCGTTCGTGCTCCAACCACTTGACTGGCATACAAGTCCCTTAATATACGGTCTTGACTGAGTTTTTGATGTAACTCATTTAAGAGAGATGGGTGCTCTCGTGCAGAAGCAAGAATTCGTCTAGTTTGTTCCTTGCTAATTTCGATGTCGCACGTATCAGTCAACTGATCTGTAGTCGTTAGACCAGGAACGAGATAGGCACAACGCCCACGGATCAACTCTTGTACTTGAAAGGGAATTATACCGTGCACAGTTAGGCGGTATTGCGGAGCACCCCCTATCGCGGCTCGATTAACTTCGTGGGAATTGTAGTAAAGAAAAAGACCTGAGCGCGTGCTGGCATCGCCCACCAAATCTACGTTTGCAGTGGATTTTAAAACCTCGTAGGTAGCCATACTGGCAACAAATGGATAAATTTGTGATGCCTGATAGAGTGATACCACGAGGTCGCTTGGCTTATCTATAGGAGCATCATCCCATAATTTAAGTGCATTTAGTCCGTGCTGCTTCACCTGCAAGAGCATATCAATACGCCATTGAGACCCAGTCAAGTCAGCCTGTAAGTCATTGCTCAGTTGTTGAACGTAAATCTCAGCATTCTGCTGGCGTAGCCGCTCCTCGTTCCAGCGATCAAGCTGGAACCCCATAAATAAACCAAGCACTAAAACAAAGAGTTCAAGCAGACCGACTTTTAAGTTGCCAGACGCCAAACTTTTAATGAATCTTGTGAGCAAGGTGATACCCCATTTCGGTGAGTAGCTTTAATATTTAAACGAGAAGGACTATCCCCTATTCTTCCCGTTCTATTCCGTCAAGTTTAGGCTTCGCAGATCTGGATTGTCAGCGATATCTTCCTCATGAAAAGGAAAATCAATCCACTCGCCTTTTGAATACAACTCAGTCTGGTCAGCGTAGTGAGGACTATCAGGTTCTTGTGATTGGCTGTACGTAAGTAGACCTCTTGGGTTTACTGTGCCGTTGTCGTCCCATGAAACGATCTCCATGATGCTGTTGCCGTGCACAACAGGCGTGTACCCAACGCCGGACTCTTCTCTTAACGGAGCAATAATCATTGAGAAAGCACCACTCCAGCCCTCGCCTCCTGGAATCGCTATCTTGCGCTCATTGCGCTGTACATACTGTATGTCACCTAATTTGGCATCAAGTGCGATGCCGACCTTTGTGAGCCGTTGTTGTGCTGTTTCTATTGCGTTAACAAGTGTTTTAGCTACATCAGGATCAGATGTTTTGAGGCCTGACGGAGTGTTCGTCGGATCTTTGAGATCAAACGGCACCTCAAAAATACTCGAATCAGTTTGCAGTGTGCGCATGATCTCGGTCCATAGGTGCGCTCCACGACTGTCTACACGGTGTGCTCTATCCCACTGCTCTAATACCTTACAGCTCAATTCAATAGACGTGCGCTCAGGAGTACATAAGCGTAAAAGGTCACCAAGCAGTAACTCAGCGCCAAAGTTTCGATGGTCATCGATTAAGCTATAGACTGCCGCCGGTTTTACAGGGCCTGCGCTCAGTATTTCATCAACAAAATGCAGACCTGCGCGAGTTCGTAGACTCCTAGCCGTACCTTCGGAGCCAATAATGGGTGAGTAACCTTCTAACGGAGCTTTGGGGTTACTGAGCCAATAACTATCATTCGAGTTTGTTACATAGTCGTCGCGTACTAGTCGCGGCATCTTATCAGCTGGCAAAGTGTTAGCGACTACGGCTGCGCTAGAGTCACGCCACGCACAATCGGGCCTAGAGCCATCAAGAATAATCATCTTGGCTCGGCCCCATCGTTGCTCTCCAACCTGGCATTCTTCGATGAGCGCTGCATCTACATTGGGCACGGTTGAGATATCGGCATACATAGCATTACCTTTGCTGTCTGACGCTATGGTGTTAACCCACGAAACACCGCCAAGGCTAATGGCGTCAATGAGCTCATGTACATCTGTGGCTTGAGACATTTGATGGTAGCTTTCTGCGGCTTGAAAATTGTATAGATTGGCATCTCTAACGGTATACGCCGTTGTCTCATCCCAAACCAGATTCTCATGCACCACAATCGGCCCATAGTGGCTAAAGTAGACGTCTATTGCCTGTCCGTTGGCAAGGGTGACTTGCCTAGCTTCCATTTTGCGAAAACCGTCTTTAAATCGGTACTGGGTAGGATCGTTTGGGTGCAGATCCAACTTGTAGAGTGTTGCCCGCATGCCGGTGGACACTGTGTGGGTCCACGCTACATCTTTGTTAAAGCCAATAGAAACACCTGCTGTGGTAAACAGGCTGACACCCATAATGTCGATTTCGCCTGGAAGAGTTATATGAATCAGGTGAAAGCGCGATGGCCCAGCCCATGGATAATGTGGATTACCGAACAAGATCCCACGCCCATTGTCGGTAACGGCCTTGCCAAACGCGACGGCGTTACTCGCAAGCGGTAGATCATTCACATCGCTTATTGATGCTCCCTTACTCGGCAAGGCTTTATCGGAAATCTCACCGGCTTTAGGCGGTTGCGCTGTTGCGATATTTGCGGTGTACCGACCTAAGCCATAGCGAATGCCTACGCCTACAGTTAAGCGCGCCATGTCGTCGATCGTAATGGGCTTCACCCATTCAGCGTTTGCGCAAGATGCGGGTAAGGCGTCTTTATGATCAGCTAAATAACGGTTGTAGCCTGCCACGTAACCCGCATTGAATATCTTTGCTCGTTCGGTTTGAGATACATTGTATTGTGCAACCAGCGCATCAGTAACGACGGCTTGATGAAAAATATCGCTTGCCTGTTGCTGATCGCCAAAATATTTCATTGAGCTGCCATTCACCACAACCACATCTCGTGCGATAACGCACACGCCGTCGGTGGCTGTTGCGTAAGCGTATCCATAACCAAGGCTCATCCAGTCATCCGCTTTTACGTGCGGTATACCGTAACTGGTCCATCGAATATCGACATCAATGTTGCTGCTGGGCTTCAATTTAATCGCCGCATCGACGGCCGACTTGTGCGATGTGCTGTGTTGAGAGCAGGCGGTTAGAAATAGTAAAACGGCACTCACTCTAAATAGGGTTTTAATCATTGCTTGCAGCCTCTTCTTTGCACCAAGCCTTGGCAGCTCGCGCTAAATGGATTGAATCGCGCCCTCATAATAAGAAAGTACACACTGAAAATCTCGGGTCGAGAACGCTAAGTATCAGACGCTAATCTTCTACTTTAGATTGCGTAGTGTCAACTTGAGGCTCTTTGCCGGGATATTGAATGTGGTTGTTACCCTAATGCTATGAGTAGCCGGCCGTTTGTGGCTGAAATGCGTATGAGCACGCATCGACACAAATTGATAACAGTTAAGTCAAAAACTTAGATCATCCGACATCTCCTTGACCACCTTTAGGTTAGACAGTGTTGTGTGCGATACGGATAAAGGCAGAACGAAAACTATACATCCTAAATCTTTGCGGTCAGGGTGTTACGTTTTAGTTACTTACTAATGACCATCACACTGGCCTGTTGTTGCGGTTGAACGGGGCGTTAATATTGAAAGGTGAGATTGGTTCCTATGCTCACAAACACGGTGGCTTACTTGGTTTTAGCCATCAATCATTGCAGTTAATAACGAGAAAATAATATGCTGATTAAAAGACCCGAAGGAGAAGTTCAACCAGGTGTTAGATGGGGGCCGTTTACCATGCGCATCCCTTTAATTCATTTGCGCTTTTCGTTAGTTGATATGTTGCAGGGCTTTGCTGTAGCTGGAGCAACCGGGTTGGCATTAGTGCCCTACTTCATGGCTTTGTTGGGCTTAGACTTTCAAGAAGCCGTTGTTATGGCCATGTTTCACAGCCTACTTATATCGTTCTCTTGGATGTTCTTTGGTGACCCCTACGCGCCTGGATGGCTTACCCCCGCTATTCCGTTCGTTGTGGCGTTTATCACCGCCCCGGCCTATTTAGGCGATCATACGTCTCAGTTTCAGGCGATGACGGCGTTGTCGTTAAACTTTGCGTTTATTCTCATAGTGTTGGGCGTTACCGGACTCGGAGCAAAACTGATTAAGGTCGTCCCCAATGTGTTTAAGGGCGGGATCATTCTCGGCGCAGCCATTGCAGCGTTTTTGCGCGTAACTAAAGATGGCGATGCGGCAAACGTTTTCCAATCAGCACCCATTGCAGGCACTTTAGGCGTATTTGTATGTTTGATTTTTGCGTTTTCTAAGCCAATTCAAGAGCTCGCTGCCAGCAATAAATCACTCGCTAAAATTCTTGGATTGGGTCTTCTACCAGGATTCATTATTGCAGGAACCGTTGGGTTCTTTACCGGCGAGTTTGAGTACAACATTCGTTGGGAACTATTAGACGTGGTCGGAGCATCTGCGTCTCTGTGGGCTAAAGCTTCTCCGTTTTCAATCGGATGGCCTTCAATGGATACTATGCTCGCAGCTTTTCCTCTGTCGCTTATCACCTACATCCTATTTTTTGGTGATGTGATAACGGGCAATGAAATGATAGAACAAGCGCAAAAAGAACGACCCGATGAAAAACTAGAAATTAACCCCAGTAGAGCACACATGGCTACGGGCATACGTAATGTCTTAATGGGTATCGCAGCGCCCTTTTTCGCCACACAGGGCGTGTTATGGACCGGCATACAAGTTGTGCTGCTAAAACGTTGGACTTTAGGCCGAGATAAAGTCGATTCATTGTTTGACAGTATCGGCAGCTACTACGCGTTCGGCTTACCGTTTCTGTTTATATTCTTGCCGTTTGTAACATTGCTCCAGCCCTTACTATCACTAGAACTGGCCGTTACTCTTATATTGACCGCATTCGCTTGTGCAACGCTTGCGCTATCTCTGGTCAACGATGCAACGGAGCGCGGCGCGATGGTAATAACGGGCATGGCGTTTAGCATATTTGAGCCATGGCTCGGTCTACTGATTGGCTTAATTACGGTTGCATCGCTATGCGGCTTTAAGGTGTTTGTTCCTGAAAAGAGTCCCGTGAGCTAATACTTCGGAATTAGGTTTCGGTATTCAGGTTTAACGAAGAGTTGATATTGAGTCTCCAATGCATGGTGTTGGGGACGTTTTAGCCACAAACTTTAGATCGAAAACCGAGTTTACTGGAAACATAGATAGTTAGAATCGAGGTTTAATTACATGAAATATCATAGATGTTTAGCCCTTGTATTGGCATTTTGGTTGCTCTCGAGCTTTTCAATACTAAGCCGTGCTGATGAAACAGAAGCAACTAGGCATCTCTTAGTCGGCTCCGAATGCTCAGTCAATACGGGGTCAACGGCCATAAGAGACGCGCGGTCCGAGTTTAACCTTGCAATTGCTGATCGAGACATCGATTCAATCCAAGCACTTCTTTCTAACGATGTTGTGCTGATCACGGGAACTGATAGCGATGTCTTTATTGGCAGAGAGGAGCAGCTTAATCTATGGATCAGCGACTTTACTAATGATTCTCGACTGATCTATTTACGCTCACCGAATTGCATTAAATTATCCAACCTGCACCCAATCGCTATGGAGTACGCTCGTTGGCGCGGTGCGCGACCAGCTTCAGATAAGAACTTTGTCGGTGGTGATTATGTAGCTAAATGGCGCTTGATCGACGACCATTGGACAATTGATGCCGAGACCTACATGACTAACGAATGCGGTGGATCGCTTTGCGGCGGCGAAAAATAACAAATTTGAAGAGCTTATCTGCGTTCTTCTGAGCGCAAATACAGGAATATAAATGCGTAATAACAGCTCGAAATCAAATGCCATACAGCGTGGCCTTGAAAAAAAGAGTCAGGATCGGTAAACCTGTCTTGCATATCTAGCTCCCGAATCTTAGCGGCAATTATGATCGACACAATGGCTGCAATAAGCCATCTTAATTGTAGATGCTTACCCCGCTGTATAAGACTCACCGCCGCAAACACAAGCAAGACCCACGTAAAGTACGACGAGACTTCTGTGAACTCATATTCCCATTTGAAGTAAGTAAAATAGGTTGACCCAAGTACGATGAGAAGCGCTATCAAAGGCCAAGATGCAAATTTGTAATTTGTGCCGAGAATCTTTAATTGCGGCAGCCAACTTCCAACTGGTATAGCCGCGATACACAGCATCATCGCGTACATAGCGCCTACATCACATTGTTGGCCGTACCGTGTAAGTGACGCATGAAAGAACCCACTGCCCAGCCCGCTGTAAATGAGCGCAACACCAAATAGAAAACTTTGAATAGGAACGTGAGCCAAATAGCCTCGTTCGAGAGGGAATTTCTTTTTCCAGTCGTTAAACGCTAAGGCAACAGCATAGAAGCCAAAGAATATATAAGACAGGTTCGACCACGTATTCATGCGTGTTCGAAACACGCTGTCCGCATAAACACGCTCGCCGTACTCAGGGCTAATAAACTCATCAGCAGGCTGCCAGTTTGTCCATACTGCAACGTCTTTGAACGCCAGATACAGAACTATAAAAACTAGCAAGACCGCCAGAGTTCCACCAAGGCCAGTGATATGTATCCATTTAGGAAGATCGTTTAATTTTAGCCGCGCAGAAATACGCAGTTTTATTCGTTGTTCAATCGGTTTTAATTCTTCGCTCATAACTTTTGTTGATTATTGATCTAGCGCGATCGATAAACGCTATCGTTCGGCTTGCTCAGCGAGCACAGAATCCACAAAATCACTGAACTCTGAGCGCGACTCCCCTATTCCCAATGCGCGCCATCTCGAAGCGTATTTCTCAACGCTAGGCTTTGTCGTTGTTTGGAAAAAGTCGTCTGTGAGGTAGCCCTTAGTGTATTGATAGTATTCATTGTCCCAATCGATCATTCGAGCGCGAAGCCAATTAAATAATCTACCTCGATCTTCAGTGGTTAGCGACGCTACTGCATCGGTATCAGCGCCATAATCTGTAGCAATAAGAATAGGTAAAAGAAACTCGCTGTCCGCGATGAAATTCAGTTCAACCGTCGCATCTGTGGCTCGTGCTTGATAGGTTGATGCTATGAGCGCAGACTGAGTTTGTCGAAGTTCGTACGTAACCGCCATGAGCGACATAACAATCGCAATAACACCTAATAACTCGGTAGCATCTTTTAGACTGGGTCTTTTCATGCGCAATATTTTGGTTGGGTGGTGACTATGATTGGATTTAGATTGTAGCCCTCTTTGGTCTGGAATCCACTGGTGTATGCCAGAAATACAACGCAACGAGGCTCGACAAACAACCGTTTAAAGTTCATTTGCCAAGCCAGATTACTAGCCGAACAGCTCTCTACATAGAAGTGATAGATAGCTGCATGTAGAACCTAAAGCTTAACGATCAGTTTGCCCTTGTTGCCGCCTGTAAACAAAAGATTCAATCCTTCGATTGCAGACTCCAGCCCGTTAATCACATGCGCCCGATGTTTGATCTTTCCAGACATTACATACGGCGCTAACTTGGCAACTAACGCCGGCACGTCACCAAAATGATCTGGCATGGCGAAACCTTGAATGCTTAAGCGTTTTTTGATGATAGGAATCCAGTTAGGGCCCGCGCTAGGTACGGCTGATTGGTAATCAGCAATCATTCCGCAAACAATGATGCGGCCGTGGGCATTCATGTGGTCAACCACATGCTGCTGGATCGGTCCGCCTGTGTTTTCGAAGTACATGTCGATACCGTTGGGTGCTAGCTCAGTTAGCTTTGCGTTCAGATCATCAGTTTTGTAGTTGATTGCTCCGTCAAAGCCCAGCTCACCTGTAAGCCACGTACATTTTTCATCAGAGCCCGCTACACCGATAACGTTTAGACCATCAGCTTTAGCAAGCTGCCCAACCAATGATCCCACTGAACCAGCTGCGCCGCTTACAACAATAGTTTCGCCCGCTTTTGGCTCACTAAAACCGTAAAGACCCTGTGTAGCCGTTAAGCCTGGTAACGCGAATACGCTCAGCGCCATTTCGGCATCCATGCCCTCTTGCACTTGTCGCAAACCTTCGCCAGAACCTAAATACAGCTCAGTCCAGCCCATCATCCCCATCACTCGATTGCCTACTTTAAAATCAGGGTTATTACTCTCAACTACCTCACCCAAACCTGATGAACGCATTACGTCTCCAAGGGCTACGGGTGGAATGTAACTTTCTGTATCTGGACTCATCCAGCCACGCATTGCGGGGTCTAAGGACATATGTGTTTGTTTAACTAAGATTTCGCCCGGCCCCGCTTTAGGCACTTCATTTTGAACAACCTGAAAAACATCAGGCGATATCGGACCCGGTTCAGGACGGGCAACGAGATTGATGGCTGTGTATGTACTCATGATGATTCTCCGCGCTTGCGCTTAATGAATTGATTTTGCTTTGTAAAAGAGTGTTTGCTGTTGATGGCGCATTATTACTTCTATAGCCGCGAACATATAGCCCTCTGTACGCTAATCTTTGTTGTCATAAAGGCATCAATAGTCGCTGTATTAGAAAAGTGTGTCGGCTAAAGCAAAATCTAACAACGGTCAGTGGCTCGCCAGCAAAGACGTAAATGGCGCCGCATTGGATGCGAAAGGACTATTTTTAGTTTATGTCGGAAGATCAAATGCGAGTGTCACTACTTTTCTAGAGTCTTTTCCAATTGCGCATGATCTACGGTCCATCGTAGGTGCGCGAACAACGCTAAAAACACCGTTTCGATTGCCTGGTAGTTCGCTTCAACTTCTTTAATGCCGCCAGCCATCTGGTTTTCAAATCGTAGCCGCTTACTGACCATGTCGATAGTCTCCCCTATTCCTTCCAGTGTGGAATAGGCGCGTAGCCAGTCGTATTTCTGGATATTCTCAACTGTTTTAACCATTCGTGGAGGCATCAACTCGGTGCATTGCGCCAGCCCATCGTAGGCTGAGTCGACAAATTCGTCGAAGATTGTCTCTTCAAACGTCTCCCAATGCTTAATCAGAAAGTAATCAAAGGCGATATCCGTAATAACACCGCTATATCGACGGCGTTCATTGGAGAACAATGGTTTGAGGGTTTTAACGGCCGGCATAGCATCGGTCGTTCGGTCGATTAAGCGATGGTTTTGTATGCCGATTAAAACAGCCGCCGGCAATTTAGCGCGTAACTCTTTAGACGGCTTAAAGTCGCCCATAAGATTGCCGGTGAATGACAACGGTGTGCGCTGCGAAAAAAACAGATGACTTAGATAGTTCATAAATTATTAGGATTGCCCCACTAATTAAGGCTTTCTTGAGCTTTCGCTGGTAGTTAGGGCAATGGATTGCATTACATACTCGTCACTCTATTGTTTCACACTTAGGCTTCGCTGATAATATCGACCCTCACGTTTGCACCAGATTTACGTTCTGGTGGCCACTGGCCAGCAACAGGAAAAATATTCTAATGAAACCTTTAATCTCTTCCGCGATGAACAAAACCAGTTCAAGCGCAAAAATCACTGTTTGTGCGTTGTATAAGTTCACTCGGCTCGAAGACTACGAGTCCTTGCGGACTAAATTTATCGCAGAGCTCGAGCACCTTCGCATTCGCGGTACTTTACTGTTGGCTGCTGAAGGCATAAACGGCACCATCGCGGGCGACAATACCGCAATCGAATCCTTTTTAACCTGGTTAGTCAGCGACGAACGCTTTAGTGGTATCGACTATAAGCTTTCTTTCCATGACGAGATGCCCTTTCACCGCTGTAAGGTAAAACTTAAGAAAGAGATTGTGACCATCGGTATTGAGTCAATTGATCCGAACAATGTTGTAGGTACTTACGTAGAGCCCCAAGACTGGAATGCACTAATCAGTGACCCTGAGGTGGTATTGATTGATACCCGTAATGAATACGAATACGCCATTGGCACCTTCAATAACGCGGTCAACCCCAAAACGGAAACATTCAGGGAGTTCCCAGACTACGTTAAGTCTGAACTAGATCCTAAACAGCACAAAAAGGTCGCTATGTTCTGTACAGGCGGCATCCGTTGCGAAAAAGCCTCTGCGTTTATGAAAGAGCAAGGTTTTGAGGATGTGTATCATCTGCGCGGCGGAATTCTGAAGTATCTTGAAGAGGTTCCGCAAGAAAACAGTTTATGGGAAGGCGAATGCTTTGTGTTTGATGACCGCGTCGCGGTAAACCACACATTGGAGAAAGGCCAGTACGAACAATGCCACGCCTGCCGCCACCCTATTACCAAAGAAGAGATGACTTCCCCTGAGTACGTGCCTGGCGTTAGCTGCCCGAAATGCTACGACACGCTGAGTGATGAGCAAAAGCAGCGTTTTGCTGAGCGAGAAAAGCAAGTTCAACTAGCGAAGCAGCGCGGCGAAGCACACATTGGATTAGAGAGTAAGGCCGCCGCGGAACAAAATAAGCAACAAAAACAATCACTTAAAGAAGCTAATCGAGCAAACAAAGCCAAATAACCAGACTGGCTTGATTGTTTTATCAGACGGCTAGTTTTACGATCAGGTTCTTTTTAGCTTCTGGCCATTCTGTATCAAGCATGGAGTAACAGAATGTGTCTCTAAGCTCGCCGTTCGGCATGATTTTGTGATTGCGAATGACCCCGTCTAGTTGTGCACCCAAACGACCTATCGCTTGCTGGCTTGGCTTGTTTTCATGGTGGGTATGCCAGAACACGGCGATACAATTGCATACTTCAAAGGCATGAGTAAGCAAAAGTAATTTTGCTTCGGTATTAACAAATGTACGTTGAGCCGACTTGGCGTACCACGTGTAACCAATTGCGAGGTTTCGATGGCTGGGTTCTAGGTCATAAAAACGAGTTGAGCCTACTACCTTGCCGGTTTCTAAAATGCGAACTACAAATGGAATCTGGCGCCCTGTCCTTAGTTCTTCCAGGCAATCTGCGTACCACTTTGCCAAATTATCTGGATGAGGAACGCCGGTAAAACTTAAGTTCCATAACTCGCCATCACTTGCCGCTGCAGCGAGTCCTTCTAAGTGGGATTCAGCTAAGGGTTCTAGCGCAATATAAGTTGATTTGACAAGTGTTCTGAGAAGCTCATGTTCAGTCTAACGTGCTAGTTTTTGTATGCATTTGGATGCCGATTAATCAGTCATATCCCCAAACGGGTTAGCCATCTTAAGATTCACCGAGTTAGGAAATGACGCGAGTGAGACAGATTCGGTCGATACCTCTATTTCATGATCTTCGATAATGCCTTCACCGAAACGGTAAATGACGCGTAAATCACCACCTGAAGCTGCTGCATCATAGTCTTGAGCTGCAGCGCGAACCACCTCACGCTTTGTGTGGTATTCCTTTATGGCTGCATCGCCATAGCGCTTACTTAACATTTTTTCGACTAAATTCGGTGCTAGAACACTCGCGGTAGCATTATTTCCACCAAAACCTTTTGAATTCAAAAACGCTACATCCATTGCCATTTCAGCATCTTCCATCAAGATATTTAGGTTTTCGTCCACCACATCGTCTGCAGTAACGCTGGCTGTCTTTATCCCAGGCAATATGCCGTCAGCAAAACAGCCTAATGTGTTGCTCAACTGATCGCCGCTCGCGGGGCCTAATGGATGGCCAACAAACGCTTTAACGGCGGTTACAGGCCAGCTCTTGATGCTAAATGCCTTAGCAACCTTATCGAAAATCATCGATTCCGTGATTCTGTTTTGTGGCGTGCTAGAGCCATGTGCTTGTACAAAACTGCGTTTTTGAATGGTCTCTTCGCCAACAATTGCTTGAGTCGCAGCAACGGCCTTAGCCAATGTAATGTAATTTCCTGCGCCAGGCGACGAAATAGATTTTTTATAACCGTCGGCGTTTACGAATACGTTTGGCACAGCGGCATAGATATCCGCGCCTAGCTCTAACGCCAATGCATCGTCCATAAGAACAAAGTACTGTGTTGATTCGGCCAAGGTAAAACCGCAGTTATCCGCAAAGGGGCGTGAAGCACGTCTGTAGTCAGGTTCGTCTGCGCCGTCTAGCTTGGCGAGGCGTTCATCTGTTGCCAAGGCGCTCATCGCGTTAAAGCCCTCTAGTACCTCAGGGCTAACGTTAGCTTCTGCAGAACCAACAATCACCATACGGTGCCGCCCTGCAACAATGTCGTCTACTCCTAGGCGTAAATTGTATAGAAATGTTGCGCATGCACCCGCCATCGAACCTGTGGTACCGGTACTGCCGCATACATAAGCATTGATAAAGTCGGCCGGCATGGAGTTAAGTGCTAACGCCATTTGCTTTGAGCTTGGTCGAGACGATTTTAGGCGCGCCTGTAAGTAGCCTCCTAAGCCATATTCGTCGGTTTGCCCTAATGCGCTAGCAGCAAATACGGCGATTTCGTCAGGAGCGATCGATTTAAGAACTTGGTCCCAGCTAATGCCCATTGAATTTAGACAGTCCGAAGCACCTAAAACGGCCATTTGGAGGCCGCGCGGATGAAAACGCGAGTTGTACTTATCGGCTGGTTTAAAACCCCGTGGAAGGATACCGGCCGCTTGTACTTCGAGTTTGCGAAAAGACGTCGCTTTTAGACCTACTTCGCCTCTAACCGTCACCTTTATCTTGTCGTCAGAAATTGTTTCGGTTTCCCAATTTGCGGGTACAGGTTGAGGAAGTTCGCGGCGGTTAATGCTAAACGTATTTCCCTCGTTGCCGCTTATGGTCAAGTCGTTAACACTAGGCACTCGATCTGGATCAAAGTGTTCGTCGTCAATACGGCGAATAAGAGTGTGGTCTTCAATGTATTGGCGGTATCGAGTTAGGATAGTTTGCGCATCAACTAGATCGTCACTTGCTAGATCTCGGTATAAATCCCCTTCTGGCTTGGCTAGCTCCATCAGGCTGGCTAGACCGAGCAATGTCTCTGCTTGCTTTTCTTGGCTTAGACTGTTTAGAACAGTACGACGGTAAGCATGGTGAAAAGAGCTGCGACCTGCGGCGTTATAGCCACCGAAGCCGACGATTACGGGTAAATTAGTCATAGTGAAATCAGTTTCTGTTGTTGAAGATTGAAGATATTGTTTCAACCGTCATTTTAAAGACAATCAAACAAATAAATATGACGTTCTAGACAGTATTTAGTTATATTTAGCCAATATGCGAATTGGAATACTGTTTATCGACAATATGCTGGCGACCAGCGCACTTAATGCGCTAGAGGTTTGGCACGCAGCTCGCGAGACGGCTTTGGTTAGGTCTCGATCCACCGTCACTGGTGACAGTGGAGAGTTGAGCGGTCATCAAGCTACGCCCAACTCAAGAATCATTGTAGAAACGATTGCCGTAACAGACTTGTCTGTGCAATTGAGTTCTGGCCTTAGTATCACAGCTCAGAGAGTAATACCCGGCGCAGATGACAATCTAGCTGACGACGTTAATTATGACGTGATCTATGTTCCCGCGTTATGGCGCAATCCACGATCCATTATTAAAAAGAACCAGGCATTGGTTGATTGGCTACGGCTGCAATATGAATCTGGGGCGATCCTCAATGCAACTGGTACAGGTGTTTGCTTTGTAGCCGAAACCGGTTTACTTAATGGGTCGGCCGCGACAACTCATTGGCACTATTTTGATCAATTTGCGCGTGACTATCCAGAGGTCAATCTAAAGCGACAGCACTTTATTACTGAGTCTGGGCGAATCTACTGCGCTGGTAGCATCAATGCATTAATGGATTTGACCATTCATCATGTACATCGCTTTTTGGGGCACTCAATTGCTGATCATTTGGCACGGCACTTCTCGGCTGAAGTACGCCAACCCTTTGACCGCTTACGATTTGACCAGAGTAAGAGCGACCTGCACCCAGATGAAGAGATTCTTCAGGTGCAGCTGTGGCTCGAAAACAATATTGCGAAATCTAACCTCAATATGAGAGAAGTAGCGGATCTATTCGGTTTAAGCCAACGCAGCCTAAACAGACGATTTAAGGAGGCCACGGGGACAACGCCAATAGAATACCTGCAGCGTTTACGTCATACCGAGGCTTGTGAGCTGCTTAAGAAAAGTAACTTAGCCGTGGGTGATATTGCGGCACGGGTGGGAATTAGTGACGCGAGCTATTTCTCTAAATTGTTTAAACGCAGGTCCGACCTATCGCCCAATGAGTATCGAACCACTACCCGAGCAAAACTATTTAACTTAAAACCCTAAGATCAACGGAGGTTGGTTGAGTATCGTTAAACCTCCGTCATAGGTAACATTTGCTAATACAGTCATATATGCCGAAACAGCCAGAGCAACATTTTTAATCATCCAATGTAGGATTTAACGTCATGCCAACACCAGTTTACGTATTCGCACAAATGCAAGTCATTGATTACGATGACTATTTTGAACTTTATGCCAAACCTTTTATTGCTGTTATTCAGCAATATTCAGGGGAAGTACTAACGGCGACTCCCAAAGGTGCTGCATGGGAAGGTGCTCACACTGGCAATTGGACGGTTCTGGTCAAATTCAACAGCGAAGCCGAAGCCCGAACATTTTACGACTCGCCAGAGTACGCACCATTAAAAGACTTGCGTCTGAACGAACTAACCACGGACGCGAGTACGTTTATGATACCCGTTGATTTTCCGAATTTTGAGTAATAAGGGATTTACGTTATTCGGACAGCCACAAAAAAGCCAGTACCGACGTGCGCCTAGCGATTCTTCAACGCTGCAATACGATCTTCTAGCGGAGGATGGGTAGAAAACATGTTCTTGACTGAACTGTTAATTCCAAATGCAGCTAGCTGGCTTGGTAACTCGCCAGTTTGACCTTGGCGTAAGCGTTCTAGTGCCGCGATCATTTTCTGAGGGCTTGAGTACTTGGCCCCACCTTCGTCCGCGCGGTATTCACGAGCACGACTGAAGAATGCAACAACGATTGAGGCAATAAAGCCAAAGATCACCTGGCCAACCATAAAGCCTACAAAGTACCCTATTCCGCGTCCGTCACGGTCAATCGCTAGAGCCAAGGCTCGGGCTAGATAGAGCACAAACACATTAACGATACCTTGAATCAATGTGAGCGTGATCATGTCGCCATTGGCTACGTGAGCAATCTCGTGCGCCATCACCGCTTCGGCTTCGTCGCGCGTCATCTGAGCCAGCAAGCCACTGCTTACCGCTACCAACGCGTTATTGCGGCTTGCACCGGTTGCGAATGCGTTCATGTCATGAGTATTGAATATACCTACTTCAGGCATACCAATACCGGCTTCGCGAGCTTGTCGTTCAACGGTTGATAACAACCATTGCTCGGTCTCGTTCTTAGGCGTGGTGATTACTTGTACGCCGGCGGCTCGTTTAGCCATCGACTTAGACATCAACAAGGAGAATATTGATCCACCAAAGCCTGCGATAATCGCAAAGACCATAAATCGGCCCTGCTCTGTTTGATATTCGGCAGGTAAAAACTGCATGACTACGCCCAGTACAATCATGATTGCGGCGTTGGTCGCTAGAAAATAAAATATTCTTCTCACTTGAAGGATCTCCAAAAAGTTAATAACACTGTGCGACCTCTACTTAAGTTAGGTCAGCTAGTCTTCGAAATAATGTCTACTATTCAAATTAATGCCTAGGGTCAGAATTTCAAGCTGTAGTTTATGACTATTTAGTCACAAAATTGTGACTGTTTTTGCGTCATTCTAGGCACCTTAAACATATTCGCCTGCGTTCAACGCTTAAACTCTTATTTAACATCAGTCTTACGACGTATTAGACCAATCATGCTAGCAAGTTTAAAACAGTTTTTTTCTAATTCTAAATCAGAACAAACCTCTATTTCTGAAGAGCATGCTCTTAAGTTAGCGGCTGCGACTCTCATGTTTGAGGTGTCGCGTTCAGACGGCGAGATTGCCGCCGATGAGCTCAAGGTTATGGGGCAGGTTCTGAAACGCGACTTTGAATTAAGCGATGAAGAAGTAGAAGAACTAACCTCAGACGCGAAACAAGCGAGTGAAGATGCCATAAGCCTGCAAGGGTTTACTCGCCAAATCTGCGACCGATGGGGAAATCAAGAGCGGCGGAGCTTGGTTGAAGCTTGCTGGATGATTGCTTTGGTGGACAGCAATTTAGATGCCCATGAGCGACATACCGTGCGCAAGATCGCTGGATTACTGTATTTGACCGACCATGAAATCATTGTGGCTAAGGAGGCCGCGGCTAAGCGTCTGAAATAACGTTCGGTGTGCGTATAGCTTTGCATGCACTGAGCTATTAGAATGCAGGATCATTACGAATGCTCGGTACTGTGTCAAGAAGGCGCAAAAGTAGCCGAAGTTAACAACATTCAACTCCTCCTCATTTAAAGTGGCATCGATGATTCAAAATTTTAAACGCAAAACACTCATTTCGAACATGGCAACACTTCGCGTGGTCTTATTTACTGGTTTCCTGCTATTGGTATTGAGCGCTTGTAGCCAAGACTGTGATTGCGAAACGCCAGGCGCGGCCTCGAATCAGGGTAATACCTCTGAGAAAATCACTCTACGACTCGCGCATGGTTGGCCTAAAGGCTATCCAATCTTTGGTGAATCTGTTGATGACTACGCCGAATTAGTGAGCGCTATGTCGGATGGCCGTATTGAACTAAAAGTAGACAGCGCAACCAAACATAAGTCGGCGTTCGGCATTTTTGATTTTGTTAAACGTGGTCAATACGATATCGGCCAGACCGCCTCGTATTACTACGGTGGTAAAGACCCAGACGCCCTATTCTTTTCGTCTATGCCGTTCAGTATGACGGCCGCAGAACAAACTGCGTGGTTTTATCACGGTGGTGGTTTGGAGCTCGCTAACAAAGTGTATGAAAAACACAACATCCAACTCATGCTGGGCGGTAATACGGGCATGCAAATGGGGGGCTGGTTTCGAAAAGAAATTAACAGCATTGAAGATCTTGATGGCCTTAAGATGCGAATCCCTGGTTTCGGCGGTAAGGTTATCGCTGGCGTTGGTGCTCAACCAACCAATATACCTGCAGGCGAGCTGTACCAGGCGCTTGAGCGTGGCACGATTGACGCACTCGAGTGGGTTGGCCCGGGCCTTGATCTACGTATGGGGT
The DNA here is from genome assembly GCA_002470515.1 of Proteobacteria bacterium UBA7415. GTDB lineage: Bacteria > Pseudomonadota > Gammaproteobacteria > Arenicellales > Arenicellaceae > Arenicella. The sequence continues at coordinate 28,825 of DKML01000002.1, forward strand.
TTCATAAAGTAGCTCCGTACTACTACACCGGCTGGCACGAGCCTGGTACAGAGCTATTGTACTTTTTTAACAAAGACAGCATGGCGAAGCTCCCAGAATGGGCTAAAGCAGTATTGATGAACGCCGCAAGGCTCACTGCGTACAACATGAGTACGGCTACTTTTGCCGCCAATACAGACAATTTAGAAATCATGCAAGACCAGTTTCCTGAATTGAAAATCCGCAAATTTCCGGTAGACGTAATTACGGCACTTAAAGCGTCCAATGATAGATTGCTTGAAGAGGAGATGGCTCGCAGCGACATCGCCAAGGAGATAATTGAGTCTAGAGCAGCGTACTTGAAGAAAGCTCGAGATTGGACGGAAGTGGGTGTTAAAGCTTATTTAGATTCAATGTCAGAATCGACAGTTGACTAGAGTTCTAATTCCCCAAAAAAACGCCTACGCTTATGCAAACGATTAAAGCTTATATCGACCGAATCAGCCTATGGCTAGGGAATGTCGCGGCCGCATTACTGATTGTTTTGGTGATACTGATCGCCTACAACGTCATTATGCGTTACGCCTTGCGGTCATCGTCTATTGGTATCGAAGAGCTCTCGTGGCACATCTATGCGGCTGTCTTTCTACTCGCAATACCGTTTGCTCTAAAAACTGATTCACATGTAAGAGTTGATCTGTTTTACGAGAATTTCAGCGCTAAAACAAAGGCGCTTATCGATTTGCTTGGCGCTTGTGTGTTTTTAATTCCTACCTGCTTAGTGGTTATGTGGTCGGGCTGGCACTTTATGCTTGCGTCGTATCAGCTAGGGGTTCAACCCGAATCAATTGGGGATTTCTTTTCGATGTTAACGGGCGACGGTATAGGCGAACAATCGCAAGACCCTGGCGGCCTGTTAAATCGTTGGATCATTAAGGGCGTTATCCCACTCTCGTTCACTTTTTTATTGCTCAGCTCTTTCAGCTTTATGTTAGAGCGCTGGCAAGCGTTGCAAAATGCTCGTAATGGTGTAAATCATTCAGGAGTTGAGTAATGATCGGCATTAGTATTTTTGCTGTTGCATTGGCCTTACTGCTACTCGGATTTCCTGTGGCGTTTACTTTTGCCGGTATTGGCATCGCGTTTGTGGTGTTGTTTGCCGAACCCAGCCAATTAGACCAAATTGCCTACCGCGTTTACGCCAATATGGGCGACGCAGGCGAAGGCCAGGTATTGATGGCGGTTCCGCTGTTTATCTTTATGGGCTTGATTTTGCAGCGTACTAAGCTTGCGGAGCAACTCCTTGAGTCTATGGGGCAATTGTTTGGCTCTGTACGAGGCGGTCTTGCTATATCCACTATCTTGGTTGGCGCCCTTTTAGCGGCCTCTACAGGGGTAGTTGGTGCTAGCGTAGTCGCCATGGGGCTAATCTCTCTGCCGGTAATGCTGCGCAATGGCTACAGCAAGTCATTGGCAACCGGCACCATTAGCGGCGCGGGTACGTTAGGTCAGTTAATCCCCCCTTCTATCGTACTTATTATTCTCGGTGATGTTCTCAGCGTACCCGCGGGCGACCTGTTTCGCGCCGCGTTAATGCCAGGCTTGGTGTTAATTGGGGCTTACATTCTTTATGTGCTGATTTATTCATTTTTAAACCCTACAGCTGCGCCACGTGTAGAGCGCGACGCCTCCATTTCGAATAGTCGTCTAATCATTCGCGCCTTAGTGGCAGTAGTCCCACCGCTGCTATTGATTCTGGTTGTGCTTGGTTCAATATTTTACGGTATTGCCACTCCTACGGAATCATCAGCCTTAGGCTGCGTTGGCGCTGTGGTATTGGCGCTAATCTACCGTAAGTTCTCTTTGCATATGCTGTGGGACAGCGCCATTGAGACGGTAAAGATTACCGCTATGGTGTTTGCGGTCTTATTAGGTGCATCAATCTTTTCAATGGGGTTCTCTTATACTGGCGGCGAAGAGCAAGTAGAGTCTTTGTTGCTTAGCATTCCTGGCGATAAATGGGGCTTTTTGATCACCATAATGATTGTGATCACCCTGCTTGGGTTCTTCTTGGATTACATCGAGATCTCATACATCGTGTTGCCTCTAGTGTTTCTAGCTGTACAGGCTTTGGGTATTAACCACGTCTGGTTCGCTATTCTGGTTGCTATGAACCTGCAAACGTCGTTTTTGACGCCACCATTCGGTTTTGCCTTGTTTTACCTTAAAGGTGTTGCGCCACCAGAGGTGAGTACCACAGATATCTATCGAGGCGTTTTACCCTTTATTCTGATCCAATTGACGGTGCTTGCGAGCATACTGTTCTTCCCTCATTGGTATGGTCTCGAATCGGTACAAGCAAGCTTGTGGTAGCGGTCTGTCTGATTGCCCAATATTCTAAAGCTCTGCACTAACACTCATTCAATGACTAAAGACTCTACTACAGCCTCTAACCAATCTTCGTCCGCCCTGAATCCTTCGAATGTAAGCCGTTCAATGGATTTTAAATGCGCTGATGGTGTGGGTAACACGCTGCAGATATTTCAGAGTGCCGACACTTCCAATAATGCACCCGTGGTCGTTTTTGTACCCGCAATGGGCATTCCAGCACGCAAATACGATGCGTTCTGTAATGCTATGGCCGACTATGGCGTAAACGTAGCGTGCTTTGATGTGCGCGGATTGGGTAATAGTTCGGTTCGTGTGTCCAGGTCTGTCGATTTTTCTTATGCAACAGTGGTCGAGCAAGAATACTGCGCTGCCCTTAGACTTGTAGCGCAAGAGTTTCCTAAATCACGTTTACTGCTTGTAGGACACAGCCTTGGCGGGCAGCTCGGTGCTCTGTATACGGCACATGCAAAGCATCATGCTAGCAAGGGATGGGTTATACCTGATGGTCTAGGATTAATTGCGTCTTGCTCGATCTATCACAAGGGCTGGCCGTTCCCGATGTCTTTTGGTCTGTTAGTGTTTACCCAATTCAGCCTAATGCTAAGTAAAATTTTGGGCTATTTCCCGGGTAAGTACGTGGGTTTTGGTGGTTCGGAAGCCCGCAGTCTAATCTCAGACTGGGCTTATGGTGCGCGCTCTGGGCGCTACGATCTTATTTCTGATTTAAGCAGCAAGTCTCGAATTGCGTACGACCCAATGCTTGCCAAGGTTACTGAGCCGGTAATAAGTATTAATTTTGCCGAAGATACTCTAGCGCCTCTAAAACCGACTCGGTTTCTCGTAGATAAACTAAACACGAGCGACTGGCAACGTCATCTTATAGACAAAGACTCTTTAGGCACTAAGCAAGCCGACCACTACCAGTGGATGCGCTCTCCTAATCTACCCGCTAAGAGAATTGCAGAATGGGCTCTGCGCAATTGATGGTCGGATTCATGCGTAACGGATGCTCCGACTTACTGCTCCAAGACTGATTTACACATATAAACCTTAATCTTCATTAAAAGTGCGCTCCTGAGTGTTAAACTCGCGCCCGCTTTTGATGGCTGGTAATTAATGTGACTTCCTTACTCAATCCAACGCTTTCACCTAAGAATGGCGATGTCGTACATTGGCGCCGCTTACAAGGCTGTGCGCCTGCGTTGGCGGTTAAGTCTTTAGCAGATAATCATGATCAGGTGATTGTGGTCGCCGAAAATACGGCATCTATGCAATCTATATTGCTGGAACTGGCGTTCTTTGGTGATACGGTTAAACGCCCTGTGCATGAATTTCCTGATTGGGAATGCTTGCCCTATGACCGCGTATCGCCTCACCAAGACATTATATCTATGCGTCTTGCCACGTTAGCCAAGCTAGCAACGAACCAAAAAGGAATTTATGTATTACCTGCTTCGGCACTCATGCAGCGCTTACCGCCTGCCGAGTACGTGCTTGGTCATAGTTTTTCGTTAAAGGTTAATCAAGACGTTGATACCGAGGCGCTACGCTCTCAGCTCATCGACGGCGGTTATTACTCGGTCGAACAAGTCATGGCTGCGGGTGAGTTTGCTTTTCGCGGTGGTGTGATCGATATATTTCCAAGCGGAGCCGAGCAACCATTCCGCTTAGACCTATTTGATACCGTTATTGAGTCCATTCGCCATTTTGACCCTGAAACTCAGCGATCTACAACAACACTAGATGCGATAGAACTGCTTCCGGCTCGAGAGTTTCCGCTTGATCAAGACGGCATACAGCATTTTAGACAAGCGTATCGTGCACACTTTGCGGGTGACGCCAAAAAGGCATTGATCTATAACGCCGTAAGCGATGGTTTTGCCGCACCGGGTATAGAGTTTTTCATCCCATTGTTCTTTGAAAGCCTATCTACGATCTTTGATTATTGTGCTGATGACGCCAAGTTTGTTTGCATGGGCGCAGCGCTCGATAACGTAGACACCCTGTACAGCGAGGCGTCTAGCCGCTTTGAAGAGGCTAAGCTGGTTACCGAGTGGCCGCCGCTTGAGCCCAAGGAGCTGTTTTTAGACCAATCTCAGGTATTTGCGGGGCTAAAAGACTTTTCGCGCGCTCAAGCGTCTCTGTTAAGCCTAACTAACGAGAAACACGCCTACGAATTCGACGTAAGTGCTCCGCCTACATTTAACCTTAATCTGCGTAGCGATGCTCCGTACGCCGATTTAGTAGCAAAACTCAAAGGCAGTAAGTTTCGGACCTTAATTGTCGCCGAATCGGCTGGGCGTAGAGAGAGCCTTATGGGCATTCTTAAGCAAAACGCTTTAGATCCTGTGTTGAAGAAGACCTGGCAGGAGTTTTTAGGCGGCGAATCACAGCTGGGCGTGATCGTGGGCAACCTTGATCGTGGCGCTACTCTTAACGAGCTAGGCATACAGATTGTTACCGAAGCTGAGCTCTATGGTAGGCAATCGGTCAGCAAGCGCCGGCGATCTGAGCGCAATAAAGACCCTGATGCCATTATTAAGTCGCTGGCTGAGTTAAAGATTGGCGACCCGATTGTGCACGAGGATCACGGTGTTGGTCGTTATAGAGGCTTAGAAGAACTGAGCTTTGGTGACGACGACAACGAATTTGCGGTTGTTGAGTACCAAGGCGGCGACCGAATATATATACCAGTATTGTCTTTGGGCAAGGTCTCGCGTTATGTAGGCGGAACGCCAGAGACCGCTCCTCTGCATAAGATGGGCAGCGACACTTGGATAAAACTCACATCAAAAGCGAAAGAAAAGGCCTACGACGTCGCGACCGAGTTATTAGAAGTACAGGCATTGCGCGCCGCTCGCGTTGGTTATGCCTTCCCGCAAATAGACGAAAGTTATGACTCGTTTGCTGCGGGTTTCGGGTTTGAAGAAACGCCAGACCAAGTGCAAGTGATCGACGATGTTATAGACGATATGGTCGCGCCTAAGCCAATGGATCGCTTGGTTTGCGGCGATGTAGGCTTTGGTAAAACGGAAATCGCATTACGTGCCGCCTACATGGCGATTGCAGGTGGTAAGCAAGTCGCTATTTTGGTACCAACCACCCTACTCGCACAGCAACACTTTGATAATTTTGCCGATCGTTTCGCCGATTGGCCAGTCCGCATCGAGCTCTTGTCTCGATTTAGGAGCGGCAAGCAAACTAAGGATGCCGTTGCCGGTTTGGAAAGCGGCCACGTCGATATAGCCATCGGTACGCATAAGTTAATTCAAAAAGATATTAAATTCAAAGACTTAGGCTTGCTTATTATTGACGAAGAGCATCGTTTTGGTGTGCGTCAAAAAGAACAACTCAAGCGCATGCGTAGCCAGGTTGATATCTTGACCCTAACCGCTACGCCAATTCCGCGTACACTTAACTTTGCTTTGAGCGGGTTGCGAGATATATCGGTAATTGCCACACCGCCTAAAACACGCCTATCGGTTAAAACCTTTGTGCGCGAATGGAACGACCAAACATTAAAAGAAGCCATCACGCGTGAGATTAGACGTGGTGGGCAAGTTTATTTCTTGCATAACGAAGTCAACACGATCGAGAAGATCCGCGAACAGATCGAAGAATTGGTGCCTGAAGCGCGTATTAAAATAGGTCACGGCCAAATGGGCGAACGCGAACTCGAATCAGTTATGCGTGATTTCTACCATCAGCGCTTTAACGTACTGTTATGCACTACGATTATCGAGAGCGGGATTGATATACCTAGCGCCAACACCATTGTCATTAACAGGGCTGACCGTTTCGGGTTGGCTCAATTACATCAATTACGTGGCCGAGTCGGTCGGTCGCACCATCAAGCGTATGCCTACATGGTTACCCCGCCGATCAACTCCATAACATCCGATGCGCGCAAGCGACTAGAGGCCATCGAGACCCTGAATACACTAGGCGCGGGTTTTGCCCTAGCCTCGCAAGACTTGGAAATACGGGGTGCAGGCGAACTGTTAGGCGAATCGCAAAGCGGTGTGATTGATCAAATTGGTTACAGCATGTATTCCAACTTCTTGGAGCAAGCGATTAAAACAATTCAGCGTCATCGCCGCCGTAAACGCGGTGAGCCTGCGTTGGAAGAAGATGTATCTCAGGCTAACGTCGACAACGTAGAGATTAATCTAAACCTACCTGCCCGTTTTCCAGATGCCTATGTACCCGATGTGCATATGCGTTTAACCATGTACAAGCGTATTTCGGGCGCATCTAGCCGTCGAATGCTGGATGAGTTAGAAATGGAATGCATCGATCGCTTCGGTTTGCTTCCAGACGCCGCCAAGAATCTATTCGGCATCGCAGGGCTCAAGCTTGGCGCGGCTCGCTTAGGCGTTAGTGCGATCGAAGCGGGTCCAAAAGGCGCGTTAATCAAGTTTGTTCCCGAACCCGAGATCAATTTTGATCAACTGCTAAGATTAGTATCGACCAACTCTAACCTGTATCGTTTTTCAGGCTCGCAAAACCTTACAATCACATCCGAAATGCCCGAACCCGCAGATCGCTTTAGGGTGATTGAAGAGTTCTTGGCGCGTTTCATTGATTAGTCGTAATTGCAAAAGATAGACTGAAATGCCAAACGAAGCACTCCAAGTAGGCCAACACAGTGTAGAACTGGTGCGCAGTGCTAGGCGTAAACGCATATCGTTAGAGATTACGGCAACAGGTATTAAACTGCGCAGTCCAATGCGAACCTCACTGAGAGTATTACGCGAGTTCGCTCACAGTAAAGAAGCTTGGTTAGACAAGCACCATCGCTCCTTACCCGAAGCTCTACCCTCGTTGCAGCTGAACGACGGGCTTGCGCTGAATGTATTTGAGCAGAACATAGTGATTAGATACGATTATAGCCGTGGAGGTAAAGCGACCGTCGATAGAGAGCTTGCTGAGATTGTTATTCCTTTGGGCCGCAATAGCGACCCCAAAACAGCGGCTAAGGCTAAGCTATTGGTGGCTTTGAAGGACCACGCTGCTACAGAAATGGAGCAGCGAGCTAGAGTGATTGCTGAGCAAATGGACGTCGCACCAAAGAAGGTAGTCGCCAAAGATTACAAAAGACGCTGGGGCAGTTGCGATCGCCACTCAAATCTAAGTTTTAACTGGCGATTAGTGTTTGCTCCAACTACCGTAACAGACTATGTGATTGTGCATGAGTTGGCGCATATCAAAGTGTTTAACCATTCGCCTGCATTCTGGCGCAAAGTGGCTGCTCATTACCCTGAGCATAAATTGGCTAAGCAGTGGCTAAATAAGCACGGTGCGGAGCTATATCGCCTATCTTTAAGGTGAAAAAAACTCTTCATTGAATCGAATCAACTTTAACTAATATTCATAAGTTATTGTTTTATAAAACATTCCCCTGATTAATTGCTTACTCAATACCCGCTTGCTGAATTAGCAAGAAATACGCCGCAGTACCCTTTACCAAGTTACTAATCGCTACTCGTTCGTTAGTACCGTGAAAACCACTTAAGTCCTCTGAGTTAACCACCATGTACTGGAACCGATACGAATCATCCGCAATCTGGCTATAGTGCTTGGTGTCTGTGCCGCCCATAGTAATCCCAGGCACAACGACCACGTCGCCATACACTTGCTGGGTCACTCGCTTTAACAGAGCAAATGCGTCGTTCTCCCAAGACGATACAGGTGACGCTAAACTGGGTTCTTGGTCTTGATGGAGCTTAATTTCCACGCGCTCATCATCAATAACTTTAGTTAGGTGCGCCACGATATCGGCCGCCGTATCACGCGGATGCAGCCTAAAGTTAACCGTAGCCACAGCCGTTGGTGTGATTACGTTCACCTTTACGCCCGCTCTCACAATGGTTGGCGCTGTCGTTGTTCGTTGCATAGCATTGCCACTGGGTGATTTGCCTAACTGGCTTTCTAATAATCCGCCAAACAGCCACTTATTAGCTGCAAGCATTCTTAAAACAAAACCGCCCTCTTTCGCTATACCATCGATCATCTCTTCGCCGATTCCATCAATGCCACCTGACATTGGGTTCTGACGAATCTTAACCAAAGCTTGCGCCAAGATATCTACGGCAACCTCTTTCTCTGGCATAGACGAATGACCGCCAGGACCATGTGCTACTAAGTCATAGTTAGCCCAGCCTTTCTCAGCCACGTTAATCGGAGCCATTAATTTCGCAATACCGGGTACCACCCCATCGGTAACAAACGAGCCTTCGTCTAAAGACCACGCCAATTGCACGCCCTGTGAGCGTAAATGCTCGGTAATGCCTTTAGCGCCCAAATTACCACCGACCTCTTCATCGTGCCCAAAACTCAGATAAATAGTGCGCTCAGGCGTAAATCCTTGCTCTATGAGCAGTGTTACAGCCTCTAACATGGCTATGACACCACTTTTATCATCCAAAGCACCTCGGCCCCACACATAACCACCAGTAACCGTTCCGGAGAATGGTGGGTAGCTCCAATCACCCTCAGAGCCAGGCGCTATGGGCACTACGTCATAGTGCGCGGTCAATAGAATCGGTTTTAGATCAGTGTTGCTGCCAGCCCAGGTAAATAACATGGAATGTTCAGCAATGAGCTCTAAGCCCAGTTGCTCATGCACTTCGGGATACGTTTCGCGCGTCCAAGCCACATACTCTGCAAACGGCGCAGTCTCTTGAGTTTCAGGGTCACCGGTGGAAACTGTCTGTATCTGAATAGCGCGAGACATATTCTGTACGACGCGTTCTTCGTCAACGTCAACGCTGACCATCTCTGGCAACTCGCTAGATGCGCCGCTAAAGCTTAAGGTTCTAACCAATAAAACGGCAATGAGTAGGCATAGCACTAGACCGAGAGATAAGAGAATTTTACGCATCTGAGAGTTGTGAATATGTTTGTTTGAATTGAGTAATGATACGCCCACAAGTTGACTAGGTACATGTGGGCTTTTACTTACGTCATGATTATTTACTTTTTGTAAACAATCATCCTAAGAACGATAAATGTGGCGAGTAGATAGACTCCCGTTGCAACGTGCTTTAGCACCACGCCGAGTGGTGCGTGTGCTTGGTGAGCAAGATAGCCATCGGCAATTGGCATAATCAGGCCGAACAGTGCGCACCACATCAACGCTTTAAAATGACGTGTTAGCAATAGGTATGAGAGTACTAAAGTGATAAAAAGAGTTCGCGAACCATATATCTGAACCCAGTCTAGGTCATTCAGTGTAAATAGTTCTGTACCCCTAACCGTTGCAAACTCTGACGGTGCAACAAACGAAAGCACTCCGTAGGACGCTTGAATAAGAATCATTAGTAAAACAAGAACAAAGCCTGTTGTTTCTATACGGCGATTTTTATTGTTCATATTATTTTCCTTGGTATATCTATCCGTTGAAAATTAAGCTATCCAAGGCAGATATTGTGTGCAAATTGAACACGCAAAAAAAAGCTTTTACATTACGCCATACGCCAACATCGCATCAGCCACTTTAATGAAGCCTGCAACGTTTGCGCCTTTCACATAATCGATTTGCCCATTACCACGATCGTTCTCGCCGTAATTAACGCAGCTCGTATGGATACCCGTCATGATTTTACGTAAGCGTCCGTCTAGCTCATCACGATCCCAAGATAAACGCATGCTGTTTTGCGTCATTTCAAGGCCTGATACCGCTACACCACCCGCATTCGCTGCTTTACTTGGCGCGAACAGAACGCCCGCATCAAGGAACGCATCTATCGCTGCTTTGTAACTTGGCATGTTGGCACCTTCGCAAACAGCAGAAACACCGTTTTTGATCATTATTTTTGCATCATCTTCGGTGATCTCGTTTTGCGTTGCGCATGGGAAGGCGATATCGCCTGTAACTCCCCAAGGACGTTTGCCTTCGTGGAACTCAGCGCCAAACTCTTTTGCGTATTCCGAAATTCGGCCGCGTTTAACGCCTTTCAGCTCTTTAATAAACTCTAGCTTCTCTGCATCAATACCGTTCTTGTCATAAATAAAGCCTGAAGAATCAGACATTGTTACTACCTTGGAGCCAAGCTGAGTCGCTTTTTCGCACGTGTACTGCGCAACGTTGCCTGATCCAGAAACAATGGCTATTTGTCCTTCTAGCGATTTTTTATGTTGGGTCATCATGTCTTCAGCCATGTACACGCAACCATAACCTGTCGCTTCTGTACGGATTTGACTACCACCGTACTCAAGGCCTTTACCCGTTAGGATGCCAACAAACTCATTTTTTAAGCGTTTGTACTGGCCGAACATGTAGCTGATTTCGCGAGCGCCAACACCAATGTCGCCAGCAGGGACGTCTGTGTGAGGACCAATATGGCGAAATAGCTCCGTCATGAAGGCTTGGCAGAAGTGCATAACCTCGCGGTCTGACTTACCTTGTGGGTTAAAGTCAGCACCACCTTTACCGCCGCCCATAGGCAAACCGGTTAAGCTGTTTTTAAACGTTTGCTCAAAAGCTAAGAACTTAAAAATGCTTGCTGTAACGTTTTTATGAAAACGTAAACCGCCTTTATATGGGCCAATGGCATTGTTACATTGAATTCGGTAACCGCGATTAACGCGCACATTGCCTTCATCATCTTACCACGCAACTCGAAAACTAATAATTCGATCTGGCTCACACATACGCTCCAAAATCCGCGCGTCTTTGTACTTTGGCTTGTCGTCTATGTAAGGCAGTATCGTTGCCGCTACCTCTTCTACCGCTTGTTGAAACTCAATCTCACCTGGGTTTCTTCGTTCTAGGCCATGCATGAATTCTTGTAAAACTTGATCGCTTTTAGACATATTATTGATCCTCTGGTAGTTATTTTTTCGATTATTATTTTTTATTCCAAGTGGTGTCTGGGATTCGTTGAAATTGAAACTAAGTTCGAACCTGTTTAGATATTTTAGCGATTCATCAGCGGGCGAGAGCGAATTTCAATTGTCTAGAACTAGCTGACATTTGTTCAGTTCAACTCAAGATTGACGAGTATAGAAAGAGAATTGCGTTGTTTGGCTTGCAGGTCGCTTGTTTTGAGCTCATGTTCAAACAAAAACATGTTCAAGAATGTGAGAAACAAAATTCAATTCGAATGCGATCGCGAACCAACAGATCGTGCGCGAGACGAATACAATAAGACCGATTAGTGGTAGTTATGCAAGTTACTAACTTGAGCGGAAAAACTCTTGTACAAGCCAGAGCAATAGATTTAGCGGGTAGACTAGACTCTAGGGTCTGGGGTGGCTAAATCACTTACCTCATGCGCATGGGGTTTAGTGAGTTTACCAAGTAAAAAAAATCCGCATAATCGTATTAGTAACGAGTTATGCGGACTAAGTCAAAAACCTTAAACGAAAACCGATCTAAGTCAGCGCAACTTTAATTTGATCAATATAATTTAGCTCTTCCCACGGGAAAAGCTTAACTTTCATTGAGACCGTCTCGCCATTGGGCGATGTAAAGGTTTTTTCTACTTCTTCACACTTTCTGCCCATGTGGCCATAGGCAGCGGTTTCAGAATAGATGGGTGTTCTTAGATTAAACCGAGTTTCGATTGAATAGGGCTTCATATCAAACACGTCCATCAACTTCGCTGCAATTTCTCCATCAGAAAGCTCTACAGTCGACGTTCCATACGTATTGACATATAAACCCATCGGCTCAGCCACACCGATCGCATACGCAACCTGAACGAGCGCCTCATCAGCAACACCGGCAGCGACCAAGTTTTTGGCAATGTGCCGTGTAGCATAAGCAGCGGAACGATCTACTTTGCTGGGGTCTTTACCAGAGAATGCACCTCCACCATGTGCTCCTTTGCCGCCGTAGGTATCTACAATAATCTTACGGCCTGTAAGACCAGTATCTCCATGAGGCCCGCCAATAACAAAAATACCAGTAGGATTAATGTGGTATTTGATTTGATCATTGAACAACGCTTGAGTTTCAGCGGGTAAGAGCGCTTTAACCCGTGGAATCAAAATATTAACGATGTCGGTCTTAATTTTTGCCAACATGTTTTCTTCAGTATCAAACGCATCATGCTGAGTAGAGACAACGATCGCCTCTATTCTGATTGGTTTATTGTTATCGTCGTATTCAATGGTTACTTGAGATTTAGAATCAGGACGTAAGTACTTGATCTCGTTGCATTCTCTTCGGAGTTCAGCCAGCTCCTTAAGTAGAATATGCGAAATATCGAGGGGCAGAGGCATGTAGTTTTCTGTTTCATTGGTGGCATAACCAAACATCATCCCTTGGTCGCCAGCGCCCTGCTCTTCTTTGTTAACTTTGTCCACGCCCTGGCTAATGTCAGGTGACTGCTCATGTATCGCCGAAAACACGCCGCAGCTATTGCCGTCAAACATATACTCGCCTTTATCGTATCCAATCTTATTGATCACATCTCTGGCGATAGATTGAACATCAAGATAAGCGTTTGAGTTTACTTCGCCAGCGAGCACAACTTGCCCGGTCGTAACGAGGGTTTCACAAGCAACTTTTGACTCTTTATCAAAAGCTAAAAAGTTATCAATAAGCGCGTCTGAAATTTGATCGGCTACTTTATCTGGATGACCTTCAGAGACGGATTCTGACGTAAATAGATATGGCATATTTAGATTAGTTATTGGTTGGTTATAAAGCTGGTGGTTGACTGTGATGATTATATAAAACTAGCGTCTCGAATATGTCATTGAATTAACCTGGGCAACTCCCTTCACCTTCATTATTCAAACAACTTTTTGTGGGAATTTATCAATTCCCAGAGCCCACTCAAAACAAGCGCAAACCTTACTAGGGGAATCAAGAGTCGGACGCGCGGCGCATTATGACACTCGTTCAATAAGAATTAAAGACATCAAGGTCGTATTCCTCAAATCTAGCCTATTGCATTGGGCGCGGGCACTGAAGCAACAAAACTAAAAATGTGACAATCAAATGTGACTTATGATGTTGGCATAATAGTTAAGAGAGAAAAATATTGATCTTCAGGCAAAATTCTCCGACCCAGGCCCAGTTTTGACCTTTAGTAACTACAAAAACCGGAGTACAGAAAATGGAATCGGACACACCATCGGATGAGCTGGCGTGATGCTGATTTTGTGAGGTCTGGACTCCTTCCTACTGGCATTCAATATGTGCCCATGACGACGAATGCGCAGACCGAAAAAAACTTGAAGTTCCCAACTATTCGCCAGCCCCTAATTGGTGGTTGACTCACCCGTTAGCTAGTTACAAAAATTCACAAAACAGAGTAAGTAAATGACACTAGAGGCAAATATTAGTTACGTTCCCATTGCTCGCCTTAAGTACAACACACAATTCGTCGTCAAGCCTGACAAGAGTAATATTTTTATTAATGTGTGGCATGTTACTGTCTAGCAATGTGGCCTGCTCCAAATCAATGGTGGTGCCATTGTCTGAGTAGAATCCGAAGGGCTCGTATTGATCGCACCCTGCTAGGCAAAAATATGCGAGTGCCAAAGTTGAGCCTTCTACCTTTGGAATCGTAAGTCGGTAGTCGTAAAAAGACATGCCTTCACCGATGAAGACAGAAGTGAGTCCAGCGGTAGAGTTTGAGACCAAATCACCTACTAAGACGTAGATAAGAGTCCCGCCTAATGGAGCAAGGTCGTTGCCTGGCAGAGCAATTCTTCCGCTGATTGGATCACCAACTATTAACGTTAGATCGATGTCTGTGTGAGCTTCAGTTCCAGTAAGTGGAGTAGCCAAATCAGCATCAAAAACGGATTCAGTAGTATTGTAGTAACCGGTGGCGACATAATCCGAACAGTCAAAACAGTTATAACCTACAATTACTTGGCTAGATGCTAAAACGTCTATTGCTTGAGAATACAAAATCTCATTAGTACCCGCTGCAATAGTGACCGAAACATCTTCTAGAAAACCTCGAAATTGGTCCGACAGAGTAACCACAATATCAAGGCCGCCAACTGGAGCAGTTTCTGCATTAGGTAATTTCACAACACCGCTCACAGAAACCTCGGTATATTCAGAGGCATCGAAATTCAGCGTAACGTTACCTGTCTCACCGTCATAGCCATCCACAGCTATGTAATAGGTTGCTGATTGAGTTGGAATAAAACTCACTCTGCTCTGGTTACCATTTTCGGCATCATCATTGAAACCAATTTGGGTAAGACCATCTAACGCGGAGCCAGTGTACACAGCAAGCGCTGTATCAAAGTCACTTCCGAAAGTATTAAAGAATGCTTCATTCGCAGTGGAAGCTACCCAGGCATACCAAATCGATGCCGACGGTGTTCAGAACACACCATGATAAGGTTCATTTACTTCTGAGCTGGCATCAACATTAGAACCACTGGTTGTGCCACTTACACCGGTAAGCTCTATTGCATTCGCAAAATTATCGTTTACTGGCGGAGCCGCAATTGAAAGTGTTTGGATACCTAACAACAAAAACAAGAGAACTACTATTTTCAAAGCACTTACGTTGAAACTAATTTTTAGCGAATTCATAAACCTACCATATATGTGATTACTCAGGACCAAACCTAATCAGTACTGCCCGAGGCTTAAAAGCCAAGGAGCCCTCGTCTCAACAAGCTTTAGACTACCGAATACCAAGTATTTCATTAGAGCATTTTTATAGTTTGCCTGTCACTCATTATGAACACCCAACGCAAGCGTTACGGTTCTTTTGATACGAAAGCTCCTTTTATACTATCGTTGTAGCATAGGCAATCAAAAACCAATTACCGGTTAAGTGAGCATCTTACAAGCTTAAAATAAGACGATGTTAATCGAATGTTAGAGCTGAGATGTTGCAGAGGTTAGTAAAATACAGTCGCATTGACTGCCTACGCTATTTTCGGTCTAATAGCCATGAATCATCCCCAATTAAAACTAACGAATTCTTTTTAAGTCCGTATAAGTGGACTGAAGAAATTGCTTAACTAGAGTGATTTAGCTGTTGAATCAAACCACTTCGAGAGAAACCAAAATTAGCAACTATTACATTACGTGCTCTGGAAAAACGGATGGCATTGGCGCTCAAGCACAAGCCATTTTTTCTACTATGTTGTTTGCTCAGGAATCTGGTATCAGGTATGTCCATACGCCATTCATCAGTGTTGCGCACGATCAACCAAGCGAGGAATGGGAGTGCTTTTTTAACCTAGGGCAAGACGAATTAGCGTTAGCTGATTCGAATGTAACCAGTTTACCTGTGCTCAGTGTCAACCAGCCATCTACTGATCTAGAACCAGACACCTTGTATGCGATACCGCATTGTCATTCTTTTGCCGATTTGAGCAATAACGTTAATGGATATTCGAGATTAAAGGACAAGTTTCTTACAAAATATCATGCTTCGTCAAAGAAAGCCTATGGGTCGTTTTATAGGCAAGGAAAAGTAAATATTGCCATTCACGTACGGCGAGGTGACGTTTCTGCCAACAGCTTCAGGCATACTGATAACGTGTACTATCGATCTTTGCTAAACAGCCTAACGCTAATAATGGATGATTTGAAAACAGATGTGTCAATCCATCTATATTCTCAGGGAGCCCTAGATCAATTCAGTGATTTAGATGGTCTGGATGTGAGCTATCACTTGGATGAGTGCCCATTTTCAGCCTTCGTCAACATGGTATCTGCTGACATATTGATTACGGCAAAAAGCTCGTTTAGCTATTGCGCAGCACTTCTTTCAAAAGGAATAATAATTTACGAGCCGTTTTGGCATACCCCAATAGATGATTGGATCATCGCAACTCAAATTGAAAAAAGCACTGAAACGCGGTTTGATAAAACTAAGCTAAAAGAAAAAGTGCATAGATTGCTAGGGTCAGGCGCGCAGACGTAAGCCATGACTTATTAGAACAACGGCTTACAGACGTATGTTCAGAGACAGAAACCGTGCATACCTCAGGGCACGAAACGGACGTTCAAATTAATTCGGAGCTGAACATTTCATTTGCAATGACATAAATGAGAGCGATATTTTGCTCTAATCAAACAGTAAAGTTACGATAATCGCGATGATAGAAGCCATGGTTGAGTCACTGGGGTTAGGGTCTGGCGGTGTAATACCCAGCCTACTTTCAAGAGTAAAGGAGTCCCGCGAAACATTATTAATGCCCTTAAAGTAACAAGAGGCTAATAGTTGATCAAACTCACAAAACAGAGCTCCATGAGTTGCGCCTTGGTCTAACGTTTGGATCGCCGCCCACCATGCACCACTTAATTGCTGCGGGCGAACACTCTTTCCGCCCAGACCCGAAACAAATGCGAATGATTGGCCCTTATCAATTTCCATATGACTGTTGTTATGAACAATTGTTTGTTGTTTAAAATTACTCATTAGGAAAGTACGGGAATAAGAATGCTCATGTCCGGTCGCTATAATCCCACCGTTGCGCAAGCAAGCTTGGTACACTCCCCAACCAGTTTCGTCTTTCTTTCCGCCTACTTGCATTTTTCTTTGGTTCTTGTGCCAGCTACAAATCCGCCACTTCGCCTGACTAGTGGCAAATGATTGATCTATGTATTCTTCGTAGCCATCTTCTGCTAGCACCCCCTCTACCTCACTAATGCCGGGTGCGACCTGAACAATTTCAATTCCTTTGAATTGACATAACGCCTTGACTCCGATTTCGCCAGTGCAGGTCAGTTCAGGAATTCGATTAATGCGTGCGGTGATGAACTGTTTATAGCTCGGCCATTCATACTCCTCATGGTTGCCCACCACCGTCAGAACTGGAAAATCAACCCCCAGAATCCTGTCTAAATTAGCCTCCCAGATTGCGGCAGTGTCGGGGTCATAACCTAAATCACCCTGAATCAGTAAGAGTTGAGTGCCTTCTGATTCGACCAATTGGAGCACCGCTTGTGCATTAACATCGGTGCCTTGGTCGCCGATAAACGCTACCTTCACTGGCTGCGCTGTGGCGCCACTGATTAACAGGACGTAAAAAAGAACAATCAGAACAGATTTTTTGAGCCACATGATTTGATCAGCAAAAGACGTTGAATCCATCTTAGTCATCGGTTCAGGTCACCGTAAGAAACAGGCTTATGCTATCGAGCGACAAGATGGTGCAATGTGATGATTTGGGGGGAAGCTTGATTCAAAATAAAGGCTAGCCTAGTTCTGTGAGCGGTTAGCCAAAAACAATACCAGCATCGCGAGAATCGCCGGAAAAGCTTGTGTAAAGAAAATACTTGGCTTAGCGGTAAGTGCTCCAAAAACACCCGCCACAATTACACAAGCAAGAAAAAACACCTTTACATCTGTGCTGTCTCGCAACAACCCCCAGAACAAACCAGCGGCAAGGAAGCCGTTATATAAGCCTTGGTTCATGGCCAGTACTGCTGAACTGCTGGACACTTCAGGCGTCATACTAAAGATCTTACGCCCTATTTCGTGGTCCCAAAAAAACATCTCTAAAACCAAGATACCGCAATGGGATAACGCAACAAATGTGACCAAAATTAAAGCTAGCACTTTCATGTCAATAAGGCTCTTCGTTATTGAATTAGTCCGACTGTAGCACGAGCAGAACGCTCTTCGATACTTTTGCCATCAGGCTCTATTTAATTGCGCATGGTATTAAACGTCTCAGAGCCAGTTATATTCCAACGCCCGTTTTGTGCATATCGGAGCGTTGTGGCTAGGCCAATATCACCTGATCTTAGTGTTAAAAAGGTTATACAAGCGCCTGTCGCGGTTATGTCCAAATAACCATAAGCGCCACAATAAGTTAACATGTTACAGCCGACAACATAGACAACACGACAACATAGATAACTCGCCTTATTTCAATTCGTGCTGTATGCTCGCCGCAAAATTTTTACTCGCGGGCTAACCATCATGTCTTTTTTTAACAAATATGTTGCTACGATTAGACTCGTTTGGGACTCGATCTTACGGTGGTCGCGAGGGTCGCCGATGAGAAATACAATCTTAATAATTAATTTCAACTTTGCAGAAGACCTAGCCAATAAAGAAACGCTTAAAAAACTTTATTCCCCCCACTTCAAGACACTTATTTTCTACTCTGACCATGGTTGCGGCGATGAATATAGCGACGTTCACTATCTAGCGACAGAAAAAGGGTTCTTCACCCAGATGATCTTCGTGCATTTTTATGAAAACTATTATGCTGAATTACAAGATTCAGACGGCGTTTTCTACCTTCATGACGACTGTATTTTGAACACAAAAACACTGCATAAAATAACGCCAACGAAAGCCATAACATACCCTACTGGACAGGTTAAATTTAAGAGTTACTTCTTTGAATTTCACGAAGAAAAAACAAGTCACCGTTGGCACCATCTCGATGGGGCTTATGGTCTGAAAGCTTTATCCACACTTGCCGCTGATCTTGAGGTTGGTGATGATATGAAGTTCATTTCATATGGCTTTAGTGATTTCTTTTTGATACCTAAACACTATTGGGAAAAAGATTTTGTCGATTTCCTAAATATAACCTATACGCATCGCCTTTTTCTTGAAATTGCCATCCCGACAGCCATTGCTAATTTTGTCGGCAAAAACTTCGATGACACAGCAATTTTTCAGTCGCTGAAGCTAAAAGTACTTTGGCGCGAGTCGAGAAATTTTACTAAGCTAGATCTGCGCAAATGGATTTTAGAAGACCGATATGACGTGATACACCCAATTAAAATGCGCGCAAATCCATGGATGAAACGAGAATTGGAAAGGAGTTTTCGCATCAAATGAAATCCGTAGTGATTACCTCAACAAATAAACTTGAGGACACCTTCATAGACAGGTTTTTGACTCAAGACAATCAGGTTGTTGTCGTGGGTGATGTGAAGACTGACGCCGCATCATATGAAAATCAACAGCTTATCTATATCCCAATAGAGTGCGAGTCACACCAGACGTTCGAAAGAGAACTACCCACCAACCACTATTGCAGAAAAAATCTAGGGTACCTGAGCGCCATCAACTCTGGCGCCACTTCGATTTTGGATACCGACGACGATAACTATCCAATAGGTGACATAAATAGTTGGGGGAATTTCGAATTAAAAAAAGTCACTAGCCCTAGAATACCCAACATATTAACCGAATTTTCTGATCGCCCTATCTGGGCTAGAGGCTACCCACTAGAGTACATAAACAAAGCTCAACCCATCGAGACACAGTCAATATCTCAAGCCGATTTTGCCAATGTCGGGATTGTTCAGAGCCTCGTCGATGGAAACCCCGACGTAGACGCCATATATCGACTGACGTCTAGCGAATACACCGATGACTTTCGCTTTAAAGATGCGCTTGGTTTCGTATTCGCAGAAGGTGTGTTCTCCCAAGGTAATACGCAAGCCACTTTATGGTCTAAACCAGAGATTTTTCATTTACTCTACATACCATCGACTGTGTCATTTAGGTTCTGTGACATTTTAAAGATGTATATAGCACAGCGCTGCATGTGGGAATATGGACTCAATTTCGCTGTGGTCTCTCCTTTTTTTCGCCAGGTACGTAATGCGCACGATTACATGGAAGATTTTAAATCCGAAACAAGTATGTATATTTCGGTACTAGAGCTGTTGTCGAGCATCCTTCCTAATATAAAACTTTATGGCGATAAAGAAGATTTGATACGTGTTTACGAAGTCTTGATAAAAAAAGGGATGGTGCAGAAAGAAGAGCTGCGATTACTGAAGTTATTTTTAGAAAGAACTTAAGCCAACGTTCTGCTGTTGGATAAGACTAAGCTAAAACACCAATTTTAAGAATTATTGGGGTAAGTCTTTCTAAAGGTGGCCGTCCATATTATTAGACCAATCCAGTTCCCCAGGCTTACATGGCCTGGTCTATAAGCTTTCACAAAAAAATGGATCGTCACTCAGATGCAATTCAACCAACGACAG
>DKML01000009.1 GCA_002470515.1 Proteobacteria bacterium UBA7415
AGTTTTGACACAGTCTGTACTCATAAGGGACAGTCAAAAACGTGGTCTGTCCCGAATGACACGAATGACATTTTAGGAATCGATACAGTTAATGTGCCCCTATCGTTGTTCACATATTTACGAGCAACTTACTATATCTTGTTCAGCCTCATTACTGAGATTAAGAAATCCCTTATGGAATTGCTAAATACAAGTTTGCGCCTACTAACGACGTCACAGGTCATTCTTTTTATGTCGGTGTTAGTATTCTCGATTAACCCGTCGCGTATTCGCGTAATTGGAAGTTTACTATTGGGTGCAATTCTTGTTTATATGATTGCGCCGATTCTGGCTTCCCAAACGAGTTTTGACTACGATATTTTTAACGGAACTATCCCTTCCTTGATTCCCAGCTTAATGTTGATATTTGTTTGGGTTGTCTTTGAAGAAAACCGACCTTTACCCTATGTGCTTTTGTTGATTATTAGCATTGATGTTGCAGCTTCGCTCTGGGCCAGCGCCGCGGCTGGCCATGAATTTCAAGGGCTTAGCTCATCATTGATCTCACAATTATTAAAACCGATTATTGCTGTTATCGCGATTATTGTAACCTGGAATGGTCGAGAAAATGACTTAGTGGAACATAGGATAAAAATACGCCTAATTTTTGTAGGCGCGCTTGGACTGACGGTCATGGGTGTTGCAACTACAGAGCTTGCGCAAATGTCTACTTTTCAATTGCCTGATGAAACATTTGGTCTCTTATGGTTAGCAATTTTGTCGTTAGCAACGAATTTTGCATTTTTTAGGTTTAATCCGACCATCAACTTTATCAATGACCAAGCACCTATCAGACAACGGAGTGAGGACCCGTCAATAATATTACTATTAGAGAGAATGGGAACAGAAAGAATATACGCGAATCATAGGCTGCGTATTGGAGCTCTTGCAAGCATGATGAATTTGCCTGAATACCAGCTACGAAAAAAAATAAATAAGCATCTTGGATATCGGAATTTTAATCAGTTCGTCAATCGCTACCGAATCAAAGAAGCAAGCGAGCGTTTGTTAAAGGAAAACCGAACACCGATATTAACGATTGCGTTAGATGTTGGTTTCAGCTCCATCTCATCCTTTAACGCCGCATTCCAAGCAGAAACGGGCATGTCGCCGTCTGCCTATCGCTCGAAGGAACTGCCTGAATTCTAAAAAGACTAACGGATTTCGAAATCACACCTAATCACTCAATTTTCAGGAAGCCTGTTTGCTACTAATAAGGTCCAATAGCGTTTATCCAAACCTTAATGAGATTGACAGTGAGCACAACAATCAGACAATCACGAACAAGTGACCAGACTGCTAAAGGAATTAAACTAAGAGTTACGGTAGAAAGGCTTGGTTGGTGCATCGTACTCATATTAGTTGGGGTCGCGGTAACGTCAGTGATTAACCGAGCATTCTTCATATTCGAATCGCTTAGAGTTCAAATAATAGATCCAGCTGAAGTTTTTAATCCGTTTGAAATTCGCTACTACGAGCATTGGCTTGTCAGCCTTTTACACATAGTGCCCAGCTTACTAATTGTAATAATTGGTCCACTACAATTTGTCAGAATGATAAGGAAACGTTATCTTGCATGGCATCGCCTATCTGGGCGTATTTTTATTTTCTGCGGTGTTGTATCTGCTCTCTCTGGGCTATTCTTTGGTGTTTTCCACCCATTCATGGGTAACACCGGATTGGGATTTAATCAGGCTGTGGCCACGCTATTTTTCGGTATCTATACCCTATTTTGTCTATACAAGGCTTACTCGAGTATAAGGTTAGGGAATGTAGGGCTGCATCGAGAATGGATGATTCGAACTTGGGCGGTAATGCTTGGAATTGCAACAGAACGATTACTACTAGGCGTTTTTCTCAGCATAAGTTCAATCGATATGTCTGTACTATTTGGAACAACATTTTGGATGGCGGCAGTAATAAACATCAGTGCATCTGAAGCCTGGATTAACTTGACCCGAACGCATGGTAGCGGCGCTCGACACTGGAAAGATATCGACTCTAACTACACTAAACGAGAACCATAATGAACTCTGAAAAAACAGCATTAATCACAGGCGGCGCTTCTGGCATTGGCTTAGAGCTGGCAAAACTACTAGCGGCGAGAAATTACAATCTAATACTTGTCGGACGAAACAAAACCAATCTGGAGCGTGCCAAAAAATCCTTAGAGGGTCTAACCCAAAATATAAATTGCGTTGTCCAGGATTTGTCTATTCAAGGTGCCGCACAAGTACTGTTTGATAAGTGCAAAGATAATTACCAAGGGATCGATATTTTGGTAAACAACGCTGGCGTGGGTATTTTCGGGCCACACACCAGTCTCTCAGACAATGAATTAGAAAATATGCTAATGCTCAACATCACCAATTTAACGCTGCTGTGCCGCTTGTTTGGTTCAGAGATGAGCACCAGGAAGGAAGAGAGTTATATTCTAAATGTAGCGTCACTCGCTGGCTATCAGCCAGTGCCAAAGTTAGCAGCGTACGCCGCATCTAAGAGTTATGTATTGTCGTTCTCAGAAGCACTAGCCAAAGAGTTGGAAAATAATGGTGTTTTTGTCACATGCTTATCACCCGGTCATACCCAAACAAACTTTTTTGATGAGGCAGGCATAGAAGACAATAAAGGTGGGTTTTTTTCATCCACAACGAGGATGGATCCCAAATCCGTAGCCAAAATTGGAGTTAATGCAATGTTCAAAAAGAAGATTTCGGTTGTAGCAGGTATCCGAAACAATCTTGTAGCTGCCTCAAATCGGTTTGCCCCTCGAGCCGTTGTAGCCCAAATATCAAAACGGCTTACTTCTAACCCTTAGTGCATAACGAGCGTTTTTTTGTTCTTTTAAAGGCAATAAAGGTACGACATGAATAAAGGGTCACGTTTTGAATCTTTAATGGCCGCTTTCAATTAATGAGTTCAATCTTACGCCATTAATTTTGTGTGAGTTATGGGTATTTTTAGTGGGTGTTGTGATTGTTGATTTAGAGACCGTATATATGTCAACGCAGCTCTTTTTTAATTGGGTGATTCTTAATAGGTTTAAGGCAGAGAATATGACTGTTTTGCAGTCAGCGGTCAGACTGGCTTGACGGAAGTTAGGTATCCATATACGACCAGGTATTTTCTATTACTTATTTGCGTAGCATGTGGTTATGTTCAACTAAGGAGCTTAACCTCTCCTGTTTTGTGTCTAATCGACTGTCGGTTATGGGCAAGGAACTGCCTGTCGTTAATTTGCAAAAACTTTGGCTGCTCGTATTGTTCCAATAATATAGATTCGCCATAGGGGTGGCACTGCAAATCGCTGGCGACTTCAAACCGCTGATACCCAGCACAGGCAAATTTATACACAGCCACTTCAACATTTGAGGCAATAACCCACTTAGAGCTACTTAGCTCTTTCCTTACACTGCACTAGGTCGATGGAATTACAATACACAAGCGGGGCTTACCGTAAACAATTAGATGACTACGCGATGCGGGGCTCGATGAGCGGCAAAGGTAATTGTTATGACAGCGCGGTTTTAGAACGATTCTATGGTAGTTTGAAGTACGAATGGCTTGCTAACGTTATTCATCTGACCCGTGAAGGAATTATCAATGACGTTAACAAATACATCCGTTACTATAACGGCACAAGGCTCCATGCAACATTAGACTATCAAACTCCAAACGAGTACGAAAACTCTCAAATCAATGTATGCAACTAAACCAACCTAGTACACCAGGACTTTAACGGCAATGCTGTAGAGTTTGTCGCGGGAATGAATGGCTGCCTTAGCTTAACCGCGCAAGATATGGCTAAGCTCTACGACACAACCGTTGAGCGCGCGATGGTGGTGGACTTAACCAAAGAGAATGTCGGCAATGTCGATCCGCGTACGCCACCAAGCTGCACATTGCGCATACAGGCAAGTGCGGATGATCGAGATACACTAACAGGGAGTATGATTTTAAGGCGCGAAGTTGCTGTCGATGAAGCCATGGGAGATCTTGCTCAAGCAATGGGTTCTGGTGAAGAATGGCAAGAAGAGTGGGCGCTTCAGAAACAAATTCGAAATCTAGAGTCTGTGCCAAATTTAGGCATGGCGGCACTTTGGAACCAAAAGACTCGCCGTTTATCCATAAAGTTTGATGGATATTCAGCTGATATAACTGCGCCAGGATCGGCATTTAACCAGGTGGAACAAGAGCGACAGCGCGACTATCGCAACATTGCGGTTCAAATGGCGAAGCTAAGTGGCTTGAGTGATTAGGCTATCGTTATTGGCTATTTGGCTCATGGCGCTAGTATAGTAACCATCTATTGTCTCAAAAAAACCACTAGTCTCAATAACTTTGGGGTAGCCTATTTAGGTTTAAAATCATTAGGTATAAGATTAAAAGGATGAACACCACGTCTAATTGTTGCTTGGTTTAGTGTTTAAAATAAGTAATTGAAAGCTTTATGGAGAGAGTTATGAAAAATTTAGGATATCACGTTATTGCTGCGAGTACCTTGGCGATACTAATGGGTATGCAAACAGCGCAAGCTGGTTTTTTCGATCGTTTGGTCGATCGGGTTGAACGCGGTGTAGAAAATGCAGTGTCTGGTACGGTCGCGCGAAAAGCGAGTAATGAAGCAGCGGATGCAACGGAGGCCGTGATAAGTCCTAAGTCTCAACCTGGTAACGACTCTCAATATGATTCTCAGCCAGTTGAGAATGCTAATGCTTCTGCAGCGACTTCAGCTCCTCAAGCCACTCAATCAGCCCCAGCCCCTCAGGCAGCGCCAGCGGCTATGCCGTCAGCGGGCGGCTTTGGTGGAATGTTGCAAGCTTTACAACAAAAAGCTAATTATAACGACCAGTACTCTTTCGATTTAGAAGTAGAGAATGAGATTACATCTGATGGTGAGACCAATACTATGGTCCAATCTTACGGCGAAGACGGCTTTATGGTTGTTCTGGAAGAAGATCAGAAAATGGTATTGGATGTCACTAATCAAGCAATGCTCATGATTAATGACAAAGAGCGCAGTGTTATGGCAATGTCCACTCAGTTCATGAAGCAAATGGCGGGTATGGCCGGAGGCATGGCTAAGTCTCAGCAGACTCCAGACAAGATTAGTTCGATTCGCAAAACAGGGCAGAGTAAGCAAATTGCCGGTTATTTAGCCCACCAATGGGTGTTTGAAAGCGATGACGGAAATGGTGAAATGTGGATGGCCGAATCAATTGATTTCGACTTTGTAGCGTTTAATAAAAGATTATTGAGTCTGTTTGATGACGGTAGCGGACAATTCGCTGTTGATTTTACTCAGCTAGAAGGTGAGTTCCCGATGGGGTTGCCGCTAGAAATGATTGGCTACAAAAATGGCAAGGTCGATCACCGATCGTTAACTGTCAGAGTTAATGAGAGTCCAGCGACACTTAACCTAGGCGGCTATACTTCTCAGTCTATGTTAGGGAATTAGACCGTTTTGGATATAGGTAGTTAATTGCCTACTCAAAAAAGGAAGCTTCGGTTTCCTTTTTTTGTGTTTGCGCAGATACCATTTAACGATGGATATCGAGTTTAATATCTTTTTTTGGGCAATCTTTAAAAAACGCAAGCGGTGGATCTCCGTCGGCCGCGAAGTCGTAGCACACTGCCTTACCAAACATTTTAGTTTGTACTGAGATGTTTCCATTCTCTTGCTCCTCAATTTGAGTGCCCGAAGGCGAAGAGGCTATAGAGTTAGTAAACGTGCTTTGGAACGACGCGATGCGCGCGGGATTTTTCAGCTCCTCGTTTACCATATCGGCCACAAACGCGTTCAATCTGCGCTGTGAAACCAACTGTCTAGATGTCGTTTCTTCGATCGCTGTTGACTTGTTGTCGATTTCTCTTGCTTCTTCTTGCGCAAGAGGAGGCTCCTTAGCTTTGACGACTTTGCGGTCGATAGGTTCTGTAGACTCCTCGGTTTTCACGGTTTCCACTGGAGGCTCAGAGATCACCGGAATTACTTTTTGAAGTTGCAGTAAGAGTGATGTCTCATCAATAGTCGTTGATACGTCTTCCGCGTTAGACAGAAATTCAAGATTAATCGTTAGCACCCAACCATGCAAAAGTAGCGCGGCACAGCCAAGAATCAGAAAGTGTGAGGATTGTCGTTGCAATGGGTGAGCTTACTCTGGTGTCAAAAATCAGGCTGGTTATATAAAGCGTTCATAGTGCTAGATAGCCAGTGTTCACCACTTCTGTGGCAACAAAGCCGTTAGATTAACGAATTACTACAAGCATGCCTGCGATTGTTACCAATGCTTTATTCCTTGTCATCCTGTAATTGCGCAGCGTAGCTCGTTACGGCTGTTATGGTTATTTGACTAAAACCTGATTCTCAACGCACAATACAAACTCGATTGCCATCTTTAGGTTTGCTTATAGAGCATGGATGTTGGCTACAGTTAACGAAACTTCTGATCAAAAACAGTGTTGTCCAGTGTTTGTCAGGTGGAAGTCGTGCTCATGTCGTGGTGTTTAGAGCTTATCTGGGCAAATAATATCTTTCGTGCAGACAGTTGGAACTATCAATAATGATTATTAGAAAGTATCGCCTTCAAAGAGGTTGGTCGCAGGACCAGCTTGCCGAGATTGTTGGGTTAAGTGTCCGAACGGTGCAGCCATCGAGCGTAGTCAAACGCCTGGTCTTGAATCATTGAAGTCTCTTGCTGCTGCTTTTGATATTAGCTTAGATGAACTAAATCCGGAGACCGACATGCGCCTAACTCAGCAACCGTGGATAAAGAAGAACAACGCGCAATTGAATACGTCCGCGATATAAAAGCATTCTACAGCCATGCGATTACATACGTGGCCGTAATTGCGGGACTATTTCTACTCAATCTCACAACCTCACCGGACACTAACTGGGCATTCTGGCCCGCATTCGGTTGGGGAATAGGTCTGTTAGTACATGGTATTAGTACTTTTGAAGTGTTCGCCTGGTTTGGCCCTGAATGGGAACAAAAGCAGATCAATAAGCGACTTAATCGTAAATAGATAACCGAAATGAAGTGACGTATATGAAGACATTGGGAATCATCGGTGGGATGAGTTGGGAGTCTACCCAAACTTATTACAGCCTAATCAATCAAGGCGTTAAGGAACGTCTTGGTGGATTGCATTCTGCAAAGATTCTACTTTACAGCGTTGACTTCGCCCAGGTCGAGGTGTTGCAAGCTAGTGGCGACTGGGGTACTGCAGCCAAACAGTTATGTTCAATAGCTCAGGGGTTAGAGGCGGGCGGCGCCGAAGCCATACTGATTGCCACCAATACAATGCACAAACTCGCTGAGCAGGTTCAATCCGCGATCACTGTACCGTTGCTGCATATTGCAGATGCTGCAGGCGAGCAACTACGTTTAGACGGTCGTAAGAAAGTTGCCTTACTGGGCACTAAATTCACGATGGAAGAGGCGTTCTATACGGATAAACTGGTCAACGATTACGGCCTTGACGTCATTGTTCCTAGCCAAGCTCAGAGAGAAATAGTGCATAAAGTGATCTATGATGAATTGTGTTTGGGGCAGATTAGACAAACTTCGCGCGTGGCCTACTGCGAGATTATTGATGACCTAGTGCACCAAGGCGCTGATTCAATAGTGTTAGGTTGCACAGAGATACCTCTGCTGATTACGGCCGACGATTCCAGTGCACCGCTGTATGACACCACAGCACTTCATGCGCAGGCTGCAATAGAATTTATGCTGAGCGAGACATAATATGAAATCGAACATTGAGATACGTGATATCTGCGTTGAAGATGCTCAAGACATCGCGGACATCTACAATTATTACATCGAGAACACCACAATCACGTTTGAAGAAGACCAAGTGTCAGGCCGCGATTTTGAGGCTCGTATTCGAGAATCTAATGATCAAAGCCTACCTTGGTTGGTCTTGTGTTCTAACGGTGTGCTGAAAGGGTATGCCTACGCTAGTAAATGGAAGGGGCGTTGCGCATATCGCTACAGTGTAGAGATTACAGTTTATCTAGCGAATGACACGCGCGGGCAAGCTTATGGTTCTCGTTTATACGACGCTTTGTTCAAGCGCTTAAGAGGAGCGTCTTACCATAGTGTCATAGCGGGCATTTCTTTGCCTAATGATGGCAGCGTAGCACTTCATGAAAAATTTGGTCTTACAAAGGCTGGCCACTTTAAAGAAGTGGGGTACAAATTCAATCAGTGGGTTGATGTGGGCTATTGGCAAGGCCAGCTTTGAACAAAACAAAACAAAACTTGACGAAGCGATTCGAGACCAGGGCCTCGAGAGTGACATATACTTAGGCTCTACTGGCGTACAGTTCCATTGTCGCCGCCCCGTTAAAGAAGCAAGCCAAGGAACGTATACGTCATGACAATAGTGTTTGGTTGGGGAGAGTTGTTTGCCTTGTCGAGCGCTATATGTTGGGCGACTGCGGTAATCTTGTACAAAGCGGCGGGCGAGAGTCTTACCGCCCACTCGCTGAATCTGGCCAAGAACCTTGTGGGTATCTTGTTTTTAGTACCAACAGCCTTTTTTGTACATGGCTTTGACTGGCCATCACTAAGCGGCTGGCATTGGGCGATTTTGATCGCGAGTGGTTATTTTGGTATTGCTGTTGCGGACACTTGGTACCTCCAAGCGCTTCGTACGCTTGGTGCAGGGCGAACAGCGATTATAGCGAGTTTGTACAGCCCTTTTGTTGTGCTTTTGGCGATCATCTTTTTAGGAGAGCGCTTAGTTGGATGGCAGTGGTTGGGGTTTGTTCTTGTTTTACTTGGGATCCTTACTGTTGTTTATCAGCGGCATTATTCAGAGCTTGATCGAGCAACACTAACCAAGGGACTCACCTTCGCGTCGGCATCAGTATTTTTGACGGCTGCGGGCGTCGTTGCGATGAAACCCATTCTCGCTGCGGACGGCTTCTTTTGGATTGTGGCATTGCGACTTTTAGCAGGTACGGCCGGAATGGTATTATTGCTGATGGTGCGCGGCCGATTGTCGCATTTCGTGAGTGAAGTCCAAGACGGTGAGCATCGTTGGCCCACGATTATGACGGCAGGCTTCATAGGCACATACCTAGCGCTTATCTTCTGGCTGGCTGGTTTTAAATACGCGGATGCCTCGGTGGCATCTGTGCTGAATGAAACGGCAAATGTGTTTATTGTTATTATGGCATTTGTTTTCCTTGGAGAAGCATTGAGCCGCCGACGTATGGCAGGCATAGCGCTTACTTTTTCAGGTGTGCTTATTTTTCTGGGCGTTTTCACAGGATAGTTATGCAATACAAATCTCTTAGCCTTACCGATAAGCTGGCGCTTATTGATGAACATTGGTCACCTCGAGTATTGGCCGAGATGAACGATAACCAATTTAAATTGGTCAAAGTTTTGGGCGAATTTGTGTGGCATCAGCATGACGACACCGATGAAGTGTTTATAGTACTTAAGGGGAGTCTCAGAATAGAGTTCAGAGATGGCTCGGTACAGATCGACGAAGGAGAGATGTACGTTGTGCCAAAAGGAGTTGAACACAAACCGTGTGCAGAGGCCGAAGTGCATATGATGTTAGTTGAACCCCGCGGTGTAGTGAATACGGGTGATGCTGAACAATCAACTATGACGGCTCGAGGTGATGTGTGGGTGTAGTGCCGAATGTAGTTAAAACATTACACGACTCTGTTGATGATAGCGATTTCACTTATCTTGTGTTGAAAA
The DNA here is from genome assembly GCA_002470515.1 of Proteobacteria bacterium UBA7415. Lineage (GTDB taxonomy): Bacteria > Pseudomonadota > Gammaproteobacteria > Arenicellales > Arenicellaceae > Arenicella. The sequence continues at coordinate 9,768 of DKML01000009.1, forward strand.
GTCATCGATGAAAAAACTCTTACTCCTCAGCGCTCTGTGTTTAATGGTGTCGGGCCAAGTTCTTGGCTTGTCGCACGACATAGCGCATGCGCAAGGAGACCACACTGAACTGTGTGGAGTCTTTAAAACAGACAACCAAACGACGCTTGTTCACTCTTTAGATCAAGCGGTTAGTATCGGCTTTTTTTCAACGCTTATACAGTCTCAGCAAACCGGCCATATTCATTCTTTTTCAGGAATGCTTTGGTCTGGACGCGCCCCGCCTCTGTAATCCACATCTCAAGTGCTAATGCCGACATTTGTTGGCCAGTAACTTCTGCAATATATGTTGGCCTCTAGATACAGGGCACTCTTACGTGCGCTGCAGATCAAATCAGGTCAAATCCGCTTAAGCCCTGTTAGATCTAGTTTGATCAGACCTCTATATCGCAGATTTTGAATATCAATATTCCGCGCAAACAAGCAGGAATAGAATAATTGAAATTTTTGGATTAATTCGATGACCATATTAAAAAAACCAACTGAGGGAGTCTTTCTCCCTCGCGTTATTACTTCAGCCCTCCTGACTCTAATCGTTGTTCCGAGCACGCCCGCTTTTGCAGACGTTGTTGAATTGGAAGAAGTTGTCGTAGTAGCGCACCCATTGTCTGCAGGCGGTCTTGCACAGGCATCTACAGTTTTGTCCGGCGAGAAGCTGGATGAAATTAAAGGAGCATCAATCGGGGCCACTCTTGAACGAGAGCCTGGCATTCAATCTTCGTCATTTGGGTCGGCAGTCGGACGACCGGTTATTCACGGTTTAGGCGCGACCCGAGTAAAAATAACGCAGGACCAAATAGACACGCTTGATGTGTCGGTTACCAGTAGTGATCATGCTGTAACCGTAGAGTCGTTTATCGCAGAGCGTATTAGCGTCTTGAAAGGCCCGAGCACTTTGTTGTACGGGTCCGGCGCGATTGGCGGGGTTGTTGATGTGGATACAGGTCGACACAAAACCGAGATTCCTGAAGAGACGTCTGGTCGAGCAGAAATACGCTTTGCTGATGTTGACAGTTCTGTGACCGCCGCGGCTCGTTTAGACGGGCGCATCAACGATTCATTGGCGTGGCATCTAGATGGGTTTACGCGCGACGCAGATGACTATGAAATTCCGGGGTATGCCGAATCAAGTCTATTGCGAGTAATGGAAGGGCATGGTGACGAGCACCACGAAGATGAACACGACGAAGACGAGCATCATGACGAAGACGAGCATGAAGGCGAAGAAGAAGCATTTGGCATTCTTGAAGGCAGTCGCAACAAAAGCCAAGGAGTTTCGTTTGGTTTGAGCAACGTTGGCGACCGCCATCATGTAAGCGCCTCGTTTGGCTTTATCGACTCAAAGTATGGTCTGTTAGGTGGGCACAGTCATGAACACAACGAAGAACACGAGGGCGATGACGCACATGACGAAGACGAGCATGATGATCATTTAGAAGGCATGGAAGAAGAAGGCATTGCGATGATCGACATGGAGCAAACACGCTTTGATCTTCGCGCTGGCTATCAATTTGATGGATCTGTGATCCAAAAGCTAGACGTCCTATTTGCGCAAAACGACTACGAGCACTCAGAGATCGAAGGATCTGGTGAAGTCGGGACACGTTTTGACAATCAAGCGTGGGAGGGTCGTATAGAGTTACAGCATCAAACCATTCTGGAGTTCGACGGTATTTTTGGCATACAGCTTAACGACCGCGATTTTAGTGCGCTGGGCGAAGAAGCCTTTATTGCGCCAGTAAATGTAGAATCTCAAGCGGTTTTCTGGCTGGGAGAACGCAGTGCGGGCCCCGGAACGGTTGAAACGGGCATCCGGTTTGAAACGGTAGATACCACTCCGGTCGACAATGCGGCTTTACTTGCAAGGTCGTTCGATACAACTAGTGCTTCTCTTGGCTACGTATACGAAAACGGATCTGGTGCGACTCTAAGTGCGTTAATAGACTATTCTGGACGTGCGCCTAGCATAGAAGAGCTTTATTCCAACGGTGCGCATCTGGCGACGCAGTCGTATGACATTGGTGATGCTGATCTGCGAGAGGAAACGGCTTTGTCATTCAGTGTAACGGGAAACTGGGATTGGGATGCGCTGAGTATTAATGCGACCGCCTATTACACCGATTTCCGTGACTTTATCTATCAAGCAGCTAGTGGCGAAGAGTTAGATGAGTTGCCGGTATTCAACTATCGCCAGGATGACGCCACGTTTTACGGTTTGGACCTGAGCGCCGAGATCGAGCTTGGAGTAGTGGCGGGGGGTAATCTTTCGGCTAACACTTTCCTTGATTTTGTAAGCGCCGACGTCGATACAAACGCGGGATCCGAGAACTTACCCCGTATTCCAGCTGACCGACTTGGCATGGGGTTGCGATGGTCAGATGAAGTGTGGACATTAACAGCCAATTACCTGCATGTAGACGCGCAGAATTCGGTTGCTGATTTCGAGCTTCCGACCCAAGGTTATGAGGATTTAAGTTTTGGGGTTAGCCGCTACATGACGCTCAATAACTATGAAGTTCAATTATTCTTGAACGGCCGAAACTTAACGGACGACGAGCAACGACACCATGCAAGCTTTGTTAAAGACTTTGCGCCGGCACCTGGTCGAGCTATAGAGGCTGGGATCCGAATGTCATTCTGAGTAGTCAGATAGATTTGCGGGATTAAGCAGTAGTAAACAACCCATAAATGCGAGCTAAGACCTGCTCGCATTTATGGGTTTATTTTATGCAATACTAGGCTGAGCTAAATGTATAGTTTGAACGGTTGTCTTTACGTTTGTCTTAACATCTGTCTCAAAGATCGCCTCAACGGCAATTTAAAAAAGCACCGTTAAAACAATTGGCGTTTATTCGATACGGAGTCCAAGCGCCTCTTCGATGATGAATGGAATCTCAGATTCCATCATCTCGCGATTCGGATCAGTTCCCTCTCCTAGACGCACGATCACCAAGTTGTGCTCTGGCACTACAATTACGAACTGGCCTAAATGACCGCTCATATTGTAATACGCAGGTTCATGGTCAAGACCTAGCCACGTTGAATAACCGTAATAGTCTTGGCCCACGGGCTCTATCATTTTTTCAACAAGACCTGCAGGTAGCAACTGCTGACCATTCCAGACACCGTTGTTAAGCATTAACATACCGAGTTTTGCGTAGTTGCGAGCGTTGGTGTTCAAGCAGCAGAACGCCAGTTCCATATCGCTACCGTCTAAATGCCACACACCATCATCGTTCATGCCTAGAGGCTTCCATAAAATCTCGCTGAGGTATCCAGCAAGAGTGGCGTTTTCGTCTTTGTTTTTAAGCGCTCTGGTTAAAGCAATTGCAAGCAATTGGGTCGAAGCACTGGAGTATTCCCAGAATTCGCCGGGCTCAGCACTGAACTCGCCACTGGTTAAAAAGTCTTCTACATCTGGGCCATAGAGCAGCTCTACAGTTGGGCTAATAGGCGAGTAGTAGTGCTCGGTCCACTCATACCCCGAGTTCATTAAAGACAGCTGGTCAAGCGTTGCTTTGCTGCCTAAGGCATCGCCTTTAAATTCTGGGAGTAGGGTAGTAATTGGCTGATCAAACGATTCGATATAACCATCTTCAATCGCTTTACCCACCATCATAGTGAGCACGGTCTTTGCCATTGAAAATGAGTTCGTTTTACTGCGGTTATCATAGCCATTAAAATACCGCTCACTGACTATTTGACCATCTTGAATTACCAGCAATGCAGACACCTTGTGATCTGTAACTTCTTTCTCGAAAGCGGCCGACAACGGCTTACTGTTGATCAAGGAGTGTTCAACCAAAGGCTGGACTTCGCCCGCTTCTATAGTGCGTGTATCAAACAGTTCGTAGTCGTTGATGTTTGCCGTGGAATGGCCTTGCATATAGACGCGGTGAGTCGCGGTCAGTAAAAAGCTGTATCCGGTTACATAAAGAAGCGCGACGATAATTAGAATAAGTACGGCTAGACTGATAAAGGCTTTTTTAAGCATGTTGAGTAACCATTATTATTAGAGTTATAGAATGAGTGGTAAGCCGCAGATTGAGTGCCCTATAAACAGATTAAAAAGAGCGTCTAAAAGGGCAAGGCTTTAAAACTTAAGGCCGAGTGTATCAGTCGTAAGTCAGTGGTAGTTCATTTTTATTGATGGGGTGGCGCAATACAAAACTTGAGTGAACACCGCTAACGCCATCCAATTTAGTTAAGCGGCGCAGTAAAAATTCTTCGTAATGGCGCATATCTCTTACCAGCACTTTAAGTAAAAAATCTGAGTCTTGCCCCGTTACAACGTAACAATCCATTACTTCAGGGAGCGCGGCGGCGGCCTTCTCAAATTTTTCAAAGCGATCAGCGGTGTGTTTATCCATGGTAATACTGATGATTGCGGTAAGGCTTAATCCAAGTTTCTCTGCGTCTAACTTAGTGCAGTGTTCGGTAATGACCCCCGATTCCTCCAACTGCTTAACGCGCCGCGCGCAGGGCGTTGGCGAGAGATTGACTGCATCAGCTAATTCGAGATTGCTGACTCGTGCATTGTGTTGCAGTACGCGAAGTATTGCGAAATCCTTTTTGTCGAGTTGCATCTCTAGTATTTATGGATTTATTAGCTAATTTAGCTACCATTCTAATCTTTTTAAAGTATAAACACTAATTATTATAAAAATCAGCGCGTGTTTAGCGACTTTCGCCTTGGCGGAGTCGTTATACTTCGTGCTTTAAGATTAAACACCTAAATAGCGCCATGTCATCAATTCAGAATAACAAGACCACCGTTAAACAATACGACGCCAGCAAGTACGCTCCTATGGTAACGCTTGATAAACCAGACCGTCGTTGGCCCAATCAAACGATCGACGTTAGCCCTATGTGGTGCAGTGTGGATCTGCGCGATGGCAATCAAGCACTTATTGACCCAATGACGCCACCGCAAAAACTCGAGATGTTCGAAATGCTCGTCGCGGTGGGTTTTAAGCACATTGAGGTAGGTTTTCCGTCGGCGTCCCAAACGGATTTTGATTTTGTACGCAAGCTGATTACCGAAGACCGAGTTCCAAGCGACGTGAATATTCAGGTTCTTACGCAAGCGCGTAAAGAGTTAATTGATAGAACCTACGAATCGTTAATGGGCGCAAAGAGGGCGATAGTGCATGTGTACAACTCGACCTCCACCGTACAGCGAGAGCACGTGTTTAAGCTGTCTAAAGACGCTATCAAACAGATAGCCGTAGACGGCGCAACATGGGTTAAAGAAGGCGCTGAAAAACAACCAGACACTGAATGGCAATTTCAGTACTCACCCGAAAGTTTCACAGGTACCGAAATTGAGTACGCCATTGAAGTGTGCGACGCCGTAATAGATGTTTGGCAGCCAAGCCCAGCGAACAAAGCGATTATTAATTTGCCCGCTACAGTAGAAGTAGCGATGCCTAATGTGTACGCCGATCAAATCGAATGGTTTTGCGACAATATTAAACATCGCGATGCACTAGTTATTAGCTTACATACACACAACGATAGAGGCTGTGGTGTTGCCGCATCAGAGATGGGTGTGTTGGCGGGAGCAGACCGGGTCGAAGGAACATTGCTAGGCAACGGTGAGCGTACGGGCAATATGGATATCGTTACGATGGGTATGAATCTCTACAGTCGCGGTGTTGACCCAATGTTGGACTTCTCGGCAATGGATCAAATAATTAGTGTGGTTGAAAAATGCACTCAGCTGAAAGTTCACCCTCGCCATCCTTATGCGGGCGAATTAGTCTTTGCGGCTTTTTCTGGCAGCCATCAAGATGCAATCAACAAGTGCCTGGCTAACTATGAAGAAGGCAGCACTTGGGAAGTCGCCTACTTGCCTATTGATCCACGTGATTTGGGGCGTAATTACCAAGAAGTGATTCGCATTAACTCGCAGTCGGGCAAGGGCGGCGTTGCTTACGTGCTTAAGCATGAGCACGGAATTAAGATGCCGCGCTGGCTACAGGTGGATTTTAGTCCTGTAGTACAAAAAGAAGCTGAGGTAACCGAAGCCGAAGTAAGCCCAGACCAAATACACGATCTGTTTAAACGAACTTATTTAAAAGTAGATGGCAAAGCTAAGTTAAAAGGCTATCAAATTAATCGCACAGATGGCGTAGACCATATGAGCGCAGAGCTAAAAGTAGATTCTCAGAAACTCGCGATCCAGGGCCAAGGCCGAGGCGTGCTAGAGGCTTTTGTATCGGCGCTTTCAGAACACCTCGGTGAGAGCTTTGTCATTATCGACTACAACGAGCACACACTTGGTAAAGACGAAGGCTCAGAAGCAATGGCGTACGTGCAGATCAGTATGAACCAACAGCGGGTATGTGGTGCAGGTAAGAGCCGCGATATTTTGGGCGCTTCTTTAAATGCGGTGTTGGCGGCCGTGGCTCGAGGTATGGCGTTACAAGGAAGAGCCAGAGATGCTGCTTAAGTTAACTTAAGCCATCAGAAATTAGGTATGCGGGGGCGCGATTCGCATTTTTTTTGGGGAGCTGGTTCTACTTCATCCGGTTTTGCGCTAACACTTTCTCTAAGCTTTTCATCAAGCTGCGTACGCTCTGGCACCGAGTGATTGAACTTTTATTCTGTTTCTCCAACTTAGCTCTCAACGCAATAATCGTACAAGTTTGTAATGTCTCGAGACGGGTTTAAAAGAATCTTAGTGTCTAGTATCACCAAATTCTAGAAAAGGGGCACACGAGCTTAAGATTAAAAATTATCCTCACAATTTAGGCGGGAATCATCGGTTCTGATAAAGCGTTGCTGTAGTCCCAGGTTCACCCACAAGCAGCAGGTTACACGAGCCCCAGCTGTCTGGAATTTGGTAACTACTCTCTGGCTTGAATTCGAGAGAGCTAAAACCCATAGAACAGTAAAAGTTCATTTTCTCTAGTTGACCTTTTACATTGTGTATTTCCAAATTGTTCCTAGTCAGGTAAATGTATTCGCTGCCTCTATCTTTCAATTTGAGCTGACGTACCAATACTTCACCACTATCCAAGCGTTCCTGAACTTGTGCCATCGGCTCAGCAAATGGTTCTGCTGCTTCTGGAATTTCCTTTTGTAAAACGTAATAGTTGTTACGAGCCTCACCGTAGCGACCGAGTTGAATGAGTAATTGCAAGATGTTCATTCGAATCGATTTCAATATTTCAAACTCCAAAAATTGTTCTTTCTTGTCTAGCCTATCGTCAAACATCAGTAGTTGCTGTAAAGCATAGAGTTGCTCGTTTTTACCGAGAAAAGTAGTGGCATATTGGTACTCTTCCAGGTAAAGGAACGACAGCGTGTACATGTTTAGGAATGAAGCCTTATGCATCCTATCTAAGTCCTTTCTTATTTTATTTTGCTCTGGATTAGCTTTTTCGAATTCTCGCCTGACTCGCTTATAAGGTCTGTAGAACTCGTCACTGGCTTTTGGTTGAGAATTGTTCATTCGAAATATAGCCCGCAATGACTCCATGGATCGTTTGGGCTCACCGTTCCAGATAGCTGGCTCGTACTTAGATTCTAAAATTAAGGACCTGGTCGACTTTTCAAAATCTGAGTGGGTCGAATCAATGACTACCAGTTCTGAGGTTGTGCCATCTGTCTCTACCATAAAGAGGAACTCTACTATGCCCTCTTGTGACTTAACCGCCCTCGCCTTAGGGTACTTTAAAACCCCTGCCGAGACCCGAACTGGCGGCTGGTATCCCTGCACGGCCTCCAATGGTTTTAGCCCGCTAAAGTCGTTGTTTAGGTCTAGGTCGTTTAAATTGTTCGCTATCGTTGGGGTGGTAGAGAAAACTAAGCTTGTTAAAAGCATCAATGCATTTATTTGTTTGTTCATAGGGGGGCTGGTGGGAGCTTTATTTTGCAATCAATTTAATTGTTGGGTTTCGTTTGAGTCTCATTTCATGCTCGTTTCTTTCTCACTCTAAACTTAGTCTCGGGCAAGCCAATTACTTGTATCTGGCACCGTCCGTAAGATTTGGGGATATCAATCACCGTGTCAGCCGACAACGAAAGTTTCTTATAGCCCGCGTCACACCTTAGCTCAGCAGTTTTTAGATCTTCAGCCTCTCCTGTAATCCTCAAAACATGATTGAGGGTCTCGATAAATACGGATCCATTTTTGCGGATTGTGTAGTAAGTCGACCTATTCTTAGCGATCGCTTTTTGGATGTCGAACCTTGAAATACTTTCAACTAATCTATGTTTTCTCTTAGTCGTATTGGGCAAATCGTATTGGTTCATCTCATTAAGCGCTGCCGCTGTGTTACCTTGAGCCAACGTCAAAGAGATTAGAGCTAAGTCGATGTTGACGTTAAAACTCGAACCAAAGCAGTTAAAGCGGTCTTGCTCCTCATCGTAATCATCTAGTGCCATGTGCCCGTCAAAGTGCTGGAGCAGTTGTAGAGCATCAATTTGCAAATCGCGATCTTTCGCTTTATCGGCAAATTGCTGCATAAGCAAATACGCGTTGGCATTGCCGCATCGCGTATTCCGTCGGTTATTGATAATGTTTTGGATTTGACCTTGTAGATTGTCTTTTCTCGCTCGGCGCAGAGAGCTACTCTGAACTTCACCTTTTAACTCTTTTAGTATTCTGATGGTGCGTGCTTGAACTCCGTTATATTGACCTTCCATTTCGTATTTTACGGTCACTACGTATCGACCAATGACGGGCTCGCCATCCACTTTTGCTGGATTAAACTTATAACCCTTAACCGCAGCTAAAGCTGATTTATGAAATACATCAGAGGTGGAGCGCAAAACGGCCAGCTCGAATGGCTTTCCTTCGGTATCGACCATCATCGTTAATTCAACGAATCCTGTCGTGCCATATCTCGATGCGCTTTTTGGGTATATTGGTGGATCGCGATCAACGAGGAGCGGCCTTGTGTATTTCACATCGCTGGAAAACGGCTCGATTGAGTAAGAATGCCGATTATCTGCTTTTGCGTTAGCTGAAAAAACCAAACAGGCTAAGCAAAGCCAGACGAGCTTAGATTTGAACGAGAGGATTTTGTGCGCCATCGGAATCATTTATTCTGTGAATATCTTTTTTACTTTTAATTGATGCGTGTGTCCTACTAACGCCTTGCTAAACGGCACACGAATGTGTGTCCGAGCTTGTTGAGCAACTTGTTACTAAGCTTTACTTCCACGATAGATCAGGCCTTCTATCGTTAGCAACACAGTCCCGCAGATAGAGATTAATTAGACTCTGATAGGCGATACCAGTGTCTTCAGACATCTCCTTAAAATAATTGATGATCTCGTCAGACATTCTTATCGTCACTTGCCTTTTTAGCTTCGCGACATAAGGATTCTTTCGAGATTTCATTTTCGAAAAATCATATTCTTTTCTCATCTTGATGGCCCTCGGTAAAATGTTTTTTCTTTAGATGTGGCTTTTCTAGCTGAAATTAATCGGATCAATTTACCCTCATTTATTTCGCAATGTACTACCACCAGCAGCCTTGATTTGATGCTCCAACCAAGCAAAATAAAGCGATCCTCACTACCCGAATTATCTGAGTCAAAAAATTGCTGAGCATATTCGTCAAAGAAAACTGACTGCGCTTCATCGAAAGAAACCTTATGTTTCCTTAGATTGGATGCTGCCTTTGCTTCGTCCCATTCGAAATCAATCATACATACATTATATGTATAAAAATATGGAAATCAACGGCAGTCTTAGTAACAGCTCATTGGTGTGCATGCGCGTTTTCTGCTTTTTTGTAAAACAGATAAACGAGTGTAAGTGTTTATTTTTGATTGAATAGTTATTATTTCTATCAGTCCCCACGGTAGAAAAGTGTGCTTGCGCGTTATTATTCCAGCCCCTAATTTAAGTCTTTTTTTTCATTTGGTTTATTGGGAACAGGCTCGCTGTAAACGTGCGGCTAGGTGTGGATGCCGTGCGATATTCTTAGCGCCGCCCTGATACGCTGTATTTACGTACAGTTTGGTGTGTCGTTTGCGACACAACTCAAATGGTGCGTGTCTCAGATGAATAATCTGCCGTTATTACCTGATATTGTCGAATTTAGCGTTCTGAAATTGTTGCCTAATCGACCGACTTATCGCTTGGTCTAGGTTTAGTCCGTTCCAACAAAAAAGCCATTTTGGATCGGCATAAGATCACGCGTTGGAACCCCGAGTTGCTGCGCTGCAGTAATGGGCCAGTAGGGGTCTAGCAAGCTATGGCGCGCCATTAGAGCTATGTCAGCCGTTCCGCTCGCAATAATTTCTTCGGCGTATTGGGCGTTGGTGATTGCCCCTACAGCCATAGTTTTGATATTTGCACCTTCGCGGATACGACCGGCTAGACCAACTTGTTCTGCCGTGCGGTCGCCCATTGAGCTGCGTGCTGCTGGTGATGCGCCGCCACTCGAGCAATCAATAAAGTCGACTCCACGCTGGCCTAACCATTTAGCCATTTCGATATTGTCTTCGCAGACAAGACCGCCTTCAACCCAATCGGCGACGGATAAGCGTACAGCTAGCGGTTTATTGTCTGGCCATACCGCTCTAACCGCTTCTACCGTTTCGAGCATAAAGCGCGCTCGATTACGCAAGCTGCCGCCATACTCATCATCGCGATGGTTTACTAAAGGCGAGAAAAAGCTGTGGAGTAAATAGCCGTGTGCGCCATGTATTTCTACTAAGTCGTATCCCGCCGCTATAGCACGATGAGTAGCTGCTACAAATGCCGCTTGTACGTTCTTAATGTCGGCTTTGGTCATTTGGCTAGGCGCTTTCATCAAACGAGTGCCGTCTTGATCGAATGCTTGATCACTTGGCCCAACAATAGGCCAGCCGGCTTCTTTGTCGGCTAGATGTACGCCGCCATCCCATGGTCGGGCAGACGATGCTTTACGACCCGCATGCGCTAACTGAATCCCAGCAACTGCGCCATGCTGCTTAACAAAGTTGTTGAGCTTGATCAGCGGTTCAATTTGATCGTCATTCCAAAGTCCAGCGCAGCCAGGGGTAATTCGCCCTTCGGGTACAACAGCTGTTGCCTCGGCAATAATTAGGCCAGCGCCGCCAACCGCTCGTGATCCTAGTTGTACCAAATGCCAGTCATTTGCTACACCATCGTTCGAAGAGTATTGGCACATTGGAGACACGCCAATACGATTACGGAAAACAATGTCTTTGACTTTTAACTCGCTGAAAAGCTGACTCATATATTTCTTCTGCGGATGAAACCGCCTTGAGCGTTATTGGTCTGGCACGACCAGTTTAGGTGTTAGTCGATAACCTTGAGTTCTTTTTTGTATTGCTCAGACTTACTCATGTAGTGGTCTGCACCCATCTGCAACATCTTAATGACTTTCTCGCCAAGTTCCTTAACAGGCGTAGCAGGAGCGCCTAGTGCCATGTAGCCGTCAGGTATTTCAGTTTTTTCTGTGACTAACGCGCCAGCGCCAATAATACAGTTGTTACCGATTTTGGCTCCATTAAGCACTACGGCGTTCATGCCTATTAATGAGTTGTCTCCGATAGTACAGCCATGCAGTATTACTTTGTGTCCTATAGTGACGTTCTCGCCAATGTCTAAAGGATAACCTTCGTCTACGTGCAGCACTGCGCCATCTTGTACGTTACTGCCTTTGCCCACTGTGATTGTGTCGTTGTCCGCACGCAGTACGCAGTTAAACCATACGCTGGAGTTGTCGTGCATCACAACATCGCCGATCACGTCTGCGCTCGGTGCAATGTAGCAATTGTCTGATAAGGTGGGGCGTTTGTCGCCCAAAGCATATTTCATTGTTTATATTCCTGAAGCCAAAAATAGTAGCTTACATTCCTGAAACTAAATTGATCATTACACCCGCGGCTACGGCGGAGCCAATAACTCCAGCCACGTTTGGCCCCATTGCGTGCATTAACAGATAGTTTTGTGAGTTGTATTCGAGTCCAACTTTGTTGGCTACTCGTGCCGCCATCGGTACGGCTGATACGCCAGCCGCGCCTATCAGCGGATTAATCTTATCCTTTGATAGGGCGTTCATGAGTTTTGCCATTAACACGCCTGACGCTGTGCCAATGCAAAATGCCACGGCGCCTAACGCAAGAATTCCGAGTGTTTCTGGATTTAGGAACTTGTCGGCGCTCATTTTAGAGCCCACTCCTAAGCCTAAGAATATCGTAACAATATTGATGAGTGCATTCTGTGTAGTATCACTTAAACGATTTACTACGCCACACTCGCGCATTAAGTTACCAAAGCAAAACATGCCCAGTAATGGGGCGGCATCAGGCAGCAATAGCGCAACCAATACTAGTAACGTTAAAGGGAAGACGATCTTCTCGGCCTGAGAAACAACTCGTAGCTGAACCATTTCGATGCGGCGTTCAGCATCTGTAGTGAGTGCACGCATTATTGGTGGCTGAATAATAGGCACCAAGGCCATGTATGAATAAGCGGCAACGGCTATCGGCCCAAGCAGTTCGGGCGAGAGCTTACTGGTCACAAAGATGGCGGTGGGGCCATCTGCACCACCAATAATGCCGATGGATGCGGCGTCTCTAATACTGAAGTCCAATATTCCAAAATGCCCTAAAGCCACAGCGCCAATGACCGTAGTGAAAATACCGATTTGAGCGGCGGCACCTAATAACAAGGTCTTGGGGTTGGCGAGCAGCGGACCGAAATCGGTCATCGCGCCAACACCCATAAAAATGATTAGGGGAAATAACCCTGTCTCGATACCCACATGGTAGATGTAGTAGAGCAACCCGCCAGGCGATTCCATATGGCCGAGCGCATCATAGATTGGCGCGGCATCAAAGCCTGCGCCGGGGATGTTGGCAAGGATTGTGCCGAAGCCAATGGGGACTAATAGCAGCGGTTCAAAACCTTTGCGAATGGCTAAGAATAATAAGCCTAAGCCAATCAGCATCATAAAGACTTGACCGAGTTCAACTTGAGCAAGGCCAGAGCTGATCCAGAGAGTATTTAAATTATCCATAAGGAGTTCCTCAGCGGCCGCTATGTTATTTGCAGCAATATATCGCCAACACTGACGCCATCGCCTGCCTTAACGGTGATTGAGCTAATAGTGCCTGCTCTGGCCGCGCTGATGTTGGTTTCCATTTTCATGGCTTCTAAAACGATCAACGTGTCACCTTCGGCTACAACGTCGCTCACGGCGGCGACTGTTTTAATGACCGTTCCCGCTAGAGGCGCTTTTACATCAAATGCGTCAGCGCTCGGTACAGGTGCGGTGTTGACTGCAGGCTTGGGGTTTTGCGTTGAGCCTTGCGCGCTGTGAAGTGCACTGATGTCGCCACCAGGGGTTACTTCAACTACATAGTCAACGCCATTCACGTTTACGGTGTAAACACTCTCATCTGTTTCCGCCGCTTTATCAGCCGCTGCCTGTGGGGCGGTCGGTGCAGGTTCGAAGGCGTCCGGGTTATTACGGTTCTTAATAAAGTTTGTGCCCACTTGTGCGAACAGCGCATAACACAGCACGTCGTCGATAAGATCATCGCCAGTCTTGGTGTCTAAACTTTCTTCTTTAGCCACATCCTTAAACTGAGAGATCAAGGAATCCATCTCTGGCTTAATGTTGTCCGCTGGGCGGCAAGTAATGGCACTCTCGCCCTCATCTAGAACACGCGCTTGCAGCTCGGCATTAACGGGTGCTGGCGTGGCACCGTATTCACCGCGTAGCACGCCGGCTGTTTCTTTAGCTATTGTTTTGTAGCGTTCGCCCATCAAGACATTGATAACGGCTTGCGTACCAACAATTTGAGAAGTGGGTGTTACTAACGGAATAAAGCCTAAGTCTTCGCGTACTTTCGGGATTTCAGCAAGAACGTCATCTAGTTTGTCTATAGCGCCTTGCTGACGCAGCTGGCTTTCCATGTTAGTTAGCATGCCGCCCGGTACTTGAGCGACCAAAATACGAGAATCAACGCCTCGCAGAGAACCCTCGAATGACGCGTATTTTTTACGAACTTCGCGAAAGTAAGCCGAAATTTCTTCTAGCTGAACAATGTCTAAACCAGTATCACGTTCTCCGTCTGCAAAAATAGCAACCACAGACTCAGTTGCCGAGTGTCCATAGGTCATCGACATTGAAGATATCGACGTATCAACATTGTCGATCCCCGCTTCTACGCATTTCATGATTGTTGCTGTCGATAATCCAGTCGTCGCGTGAGCGTGAAGTTGAATTGGTATATCGACGGTTTTCTTAAGTTCCTTGACCAGCTCATAGCCTACGTAAGGTTTAAGCAAACCCGCCATGTCTTTTATACAAATTGAATGAGCACCAGCGTCTTCCAATTGCCGAGCCATATCCAACCAAGCTTGGGTGTTATGCACAGGACTCACGGTGTAAGACAACGTGCCTTGCGCATGTTTACCTACATTACGCACAGCTTGCAGCGCGGTGGTCATGTTGCGCATATCGTTCATGGCATCAAATACGCGAAACACATCAATGCCGTTAATCGCGCAGCGTTCTACAAACTTCTGAACTACGTCATCGGCGTAGTGGCGGTAACCCAATATGTTCTGACCGCGAAACAGCATTTGTTGTGGCGTATTGGGCATGGCTTTTTTGATCTCGCGGATGCGGTCCCACGGGTCTTCGCCTAAGTAACGAATGCACGAGTCAAAAGTAGCACCACCCCACGACTCCATCGACCAATAGCCGATGGCATCGAGCTTTTCTGCAATCGGCAGCATGTCGTCAATGCGCATGCGCGTGGCAAGAAGTGATTGGTGGGCGTCACGCAAAACGACTTCAGTAATGCCGAGTTTGTGAGATGTCATAGTTATTCCTATCTAATAGCGGTTTTTTAGAACTCAGTACTCTGAGGACTGTTGGATCTTAATAATTGCCGATCCAAGAAAGCCAAAGCAGCGTGAGCTATTTTCGTTGGCGGTAAAGAGCGATAGCTTGCTTGATCGCGGAACGGACATCGTCATTGATGTCAGGGTTGTTTGGTTTAGAACTTGGCGTAGTGTTTGATGGGCTGTTAGCGGCGACAGCTATGTTCTCTTGTGGTGCAAATTTACGCACCAGAAGTGACATTGTCTTTGTGGCGAATACGAGAACAGTAAGGAATACGAAAACAGTACCCATGCCGTAAATGAGCAGGGAGACTCCTTGTTGAATAAGATCTGGTTCCATTACGTGTCTTTCTCCAAATTTAACTAATACAAAACTAACATTGAGTGACCACCATACGGTGCGCACCGCTGCGTGGAAATACCTGTGCGCTGGAGCTATCTTCGTTGATTACTTAAACGCACTCAGGTCTGTGGTTGAGCTATTAGTCTGTTGAGTTAAAAAACTCTACTAATACTCTATGCAAATATTCGCAGTCTTTGGCGCCGGCTGTTTCACGAATCGAATGCATAGCCCATTGGGGCGCACCGATATCGATTGTTTCGATGCCTAACTCGGCCGAAATAATCGGGCCAATAGTACTGCCACAGCCCATATCACTGCGCACTACAAACTGTTGAAACGGAACGTCTGCTTTTTTACAGAGCCGCTGGAAACGCGCCGAACTAACACTGTTCGTCGCATAACGTTGGTTGTTATTGATTTTAATCACCGGGCCGTTGTTTATTTTGGGGCCATGATTTTGATCGTGTTTGTCTGCGTAATTCGGATGCAGCGCGTGCGCATTGTCGCACGAGATCATTCTTGATCGACTGATCATCTGGGTCAGGTCTTGAGCATCAGACGTTAAACGTTCAAGCACCGATTTAAGAAAGGGGCCTTGCGCACCACTTGATGAGGCAGATCCTATTTCTTCATGGTCGGTAGCTACAAATAGTCGGCATTGTTTTTGGTCTGAGTCCAGTAACGCTTTGGCTCCAATAAAAGTGCTCAGTAGGTTGTCTAGGCGAGCGGCCGAAATAAATTCGTCATTTAAGCCCGTAATGCCCGAGCTTTGAGTGTCGTAACAAGACAGCTCATAGTCCAGTACCGAATCGACATCGCCGCTGCATTGCTCCACTAACAGCGCTTTGAATGAAGCTTCGTCGTCTATTTGGCCTATAACGACCGGTAAATGTTTTTGCGCGTTGACTGTACTGGCTTCGTTGGCTGTGCGATCTAAATGTATCGCCAGGCTTGGGACTCGAGCTATAGGTGATTTAAAGTCAATCAACTCATCGAACGCCTCACCAGACTTTAGAGTGCCACTCACTCGTCCAGCGATGGATAGATCGCGGTCAAACCAAGTATGCAACAACACCCCGCCATAGACTTCTACGCCGAGTTGCCAATAGCCATGTACTTTTATGTCGGGAATGGGCTTGATTCGTAAACATGGGCTGTCAGTGTGTGCCCCTACCATATTGATGCCAGCACTTGCGTTTGATGGATTGTTGAACGCAATAAACGAAGAGTTGTTACGCCTTATGTAATACTTACCTTGCGGCTCTAACGACCACCGAGTGCCCTCATCAAGCTCAACATAGCCAGCCGCCGTAAACAGTGAGGCCAGAGACTGAGTGGCATGAAAAGGGGTAGGTGAGCCATCAATGAAGTGGCAAAGCTGCTCGGCAACTGACGGTGAGTCCTGCTTGGGCATAATTCGCGATACTCGGCAAAGTTAGAAAACTGGATAAAGTAGTATACTCAGAGCATCGAGACAGTGCGAGTGGTCATAGGCTATGTTGTTCTAGATTTTGGTTACAGGTTCATAATTTAGACGCCTTAGATGGTTTTAGTAACTCGGTGGAGTGTTACTATTGAGCTTGCAGGGTCACATTGATCGTCTTGACCTTTTTGCTTAATTCTTTGGAGTAAGACGTGTTTTATTCACTATTGATCATCGCAGGCATCATCGTCCTTATTTGGGGTAAGAAACGCTTTGCTGAATTGCCGCCAGAGCAGCGCAAAAGCGCACTCACTAACTGGGTGCTCATTGGTGCAGCTGCACTCATTGTTGGATTAGTGCTTGCTGGGCGTGCACCATGGTTAATGGGCGTTCTTGCTGCATTGATGGCCGTGGCGGGTCGTGTTGTTCAGCTGGCGAGCTATATGCCAATGTTTAAGAAACTATTTGGCCAAGAAGGTCCAGCGCAAAGTGGTGGTCAACAATCTCAATCAAATACAAGTCAAGCGCCTAGCGTAAGTATGGACAAGCAACAGGCTGCCGAGATCTTAGGGGTAGCGAAAGACGCGGATGTCGAAGAGATCAAGTTAGCCCACAAGCGCTTAATGCAGAAGTTGCACCCTGATCGAGGGGGTAGTGATGCTCTAGCCAAACAGATTAATAAAGCCAAGGATGTGCTTTTGTCTTAATGATTGCCGTAAGGCGGGTATTCGCCCGCTATCCCAGCGAAAATAGTGTTTTGAGTCATTTGGGCTAAGTTAGAAAGGACTTTCTAATTAGGGGGTAAATTCTAATTCAAGAGAATATAGTGCCTTCATCGAATTACCGATACATCTTTCATTTAGAGCGCGCTCTAAAAGGCAATAAGAGGACACAAACATGACTACTAAGAAAACTACCAAAAAAACTGCAACTAAAAAAGCAGCTACTAAAGCAACGACTGCAAAGAAAGCAACTGTGAAAAAAGTAGAGAAAGCGGCTGTTAAAACTGAATCTTCAATCGAAGCATTAAGAACCACTTTTCTTGCTCGCATCGAAGATGCTCAGAAACTTGCTAAGCAAACAGCACTAGCTGGCTTGGGCGCGGTAGATCGTTCAGTTGAAGAAGTTAACAACTTGCGTAACTCTGTTGATGAGCAACTTGCAGACGTTACTAAAAAAGGTACAGACCTGTTTAATGAGCTAGTTGATCGTGGCAATAAAGTACAAGCCGATGCTGAAGCTAACATTCAAGAGAATCGCGTAGCCTTCGAAAAGCAATTTAACGAAAGAGTAGATGCTCTTAAAGTTAAAGTTGCTGAACTTAGTGAGCAAATTGGCGTAGCTGATAGCTTAGAAAACGTGGCAAATGCCTTGGATTCAGTAAGCAAGCGTTTTAACAAAAACGCATAGTTGTTAAGCACATAGAGTCGCTGACGAATAAGTACGCCAAAGATTGAGTGTTAAGCAGTTTGTTTATACACTGGTAGCATGGCAAAAATTAGCACTCGTGATTTAATTCTTGAAGTCGCGCTCGTTGTTCTCAACGATCGCGGCGAAAGCATAGTTACGAGTGTTGATCTAGCCCACGAGATGAATATCAGCCCAGGTAATTTGTATTACCACTTTAAGGGCAAGGAGCAAATCGTTGAAGAGCTTTACGCTCAGTTTCATGCCAGGGTATTAGTTACGCTGCAGCAAATAACATCGCAGGCAAAGGGTGACACAAAAGAGACATTGGCCGGTTTGGCCGTTGTGTCAGATGTGCTCCAACATTTTAAGTTTATTAGCCAAGATATTCGTGGCATAAACGAACGCTATCCAAGCCTCCGTGAATCACTGTCTAAGCTGCTGACTCTTCTGTACAAAGCACTGGTTGGACTCGTTACTTTGGTAATGAATAAGTCTAAGGTTGCAGATGCAAAAGATGCAGCAAAACTATTGGCGGGAAATTTGCTTTACACGCTGATCCACTTTGGTGGGTACGACGAACTTATTCGACTTGATGACGAACACAAGTCATCCAGCATTGAAGAGCATTTGTATTTGCACTTCTTGCCTTTTCTATAGACGTCGCCATATTCAATGCCATTGAACGCGTATCCGCCAGATTAGGTATTACGCTGTTTCACTCTTAATTCAATTTTCTGGAGATCCACGATGAGCAATATTAACGTATGTCGAAAATTAGATATGGACGAAGACGAGTGCCGTGTCGTGGCCGAAAACCTTTTGGAGCGACTGGTGTCGAAGATGGGCGGAAGCTATGAATCTGAAGGCGACCACTATGTGTATAAACATACAACTGGCGTTAAAGCACAAGTTCAACCTAAAGAGGGTGAACTTAATATTGACGTCAAATTGAGTTTGATGACGAGAGCCTTTGGGCCAAAGTTGACACAAGAAATAAACAGACAATTAGATAAACATCTCGCGTGACCGCAACCTCTCCATAAGACTTTATTGGCATTAACCAATTGGCGTCGTAATAGCTTCTTTGAGAAACTTCTCATCAAAGCATTGAGAGAGTGGGTGGCCCGCACCAATTTTATTAAAGAGAATAGACATGACTGAAGAAAACAAAATAATACCTACAAATAGTGATAACCCTAGCACAAGCTCGGTTGCGTCATCTGTAGAAACGAAATCAGTAACGGCCGCTAAACCTGCTGCTGTTGCGACGCCTGAAGTAGCTAAACCAGTTGCTGCAAAGCCAGTTGCTGCAAAGCCAGTTGCTGCAAAGCCTGAAGCTGCTAAACCAGAAGCTGCTAAACCAGTTGCTTCTAAGCCAGTTGCTTCTAAGCCTGAAGCGGCAAAACCAGCTACTGTAAAATCGGCTGTTGCGAAACCAGCTGCAAAGAAAGCAGCCGTAAAGCCTGCTGCTAAGAAAGTTGCCGCGAAACCTGCTGCTAAGAAAGCAACAGCCGTAAAATCTAAAGCTAAAGTAACCGCTAAGAAGGCTGCAAAGTCTGTTAAAGCATCATCTAAGCAAGCCGCAAACAATGTAGAACAACGAATAGCTCAAGTTCAAGAGTTATTGCAAGAGAACCTTGGTGGTCTTTCAGGCGATAAAGCCGAGCAAATGGCGCGTAACGTTTGGCTAGCTGGCTTAGGCGTTTATTCACGTACGTTCGAAGAAATTTCAGATCGCTATGACAATGTTCAAGATCGCTACGAAGACATTAATGCGGAAGGTCAAAAAATGATCGACGAATTAGTTGAACGCGGTCAGGCCATGCAAGGCGATTTCGAACAAGCCGTCACGAAAGGTAAGACTTCTTTAGAGGGTCGTGTCGAAGAATTGAAGGAGCGCTTTGGCGGTCTAAACTCATTTGTTGATATTCCTGGCCGTTTACGTGACGCCGCTGAGAAAATCGAAGAGTTTAGTGAGCGCATGCGTAAGAAAAGCGACTAGTCTCGCCATCCAAGGGCCTGATTAAATATTAATCTGGCCTCAGTTTGTGTTAGATAATGAGAAAGTCCGTAGCTTAAAGGCTTCGGGCTTTTTTTATGAGCGCAAAATAGCGCGTTTCACATATAGCCAATTGTTATAAAGCCTGAGCTTTTGTCTCGTTTATTTCAATTGGTTGGTAACAGTGACGCTAAGGAAGGGCTATCGAGCTGAATCTTGATCTGTCAGGCTGTGATTTTCCACTCCGGAGGCCACGATGACCAACTTATCGCTCAACAATACACAGCAATACTGGCTTAACCAGTTAGAGTCGCCGATGCCAGTCATAGCACTATGGTCGCGTATGCGGCCTATCAAAACCATCGCAAGAAAATCATTGCACGTCTTGAAATCACGTCTGATTTATTAATGTCTGTCGCCGCTTTGAAACAGCGTTAAGTTTTCTGATGAGGTGTGAGCTTTTAAACCAATTTGAAGGTAAAAAGATTATGAAGGCACTTAATTATTGCCGTATACAAAGCCCTTAACATCGATTGTATCCCTCGTTAGTTCTGTCGTAACCTAAATGACGAATGCTGCCAACCTGTATCATCGATTTTCTGATTCAGTCTGACGCGAAGAGACCGTTGGGCAATCCGTTTCTACGACTTTACCAAGTGACAAATTGTTCCAACGCCGGTAGGTGTTAGCGCTGAAACCTAAACCTTTAATCGCTTGACACAATGGTTCACCAGCTAAAACTCGTTGATCGATCAATTTGTTTGTGTCGCTAACCCACTCTCGACTGATCATGAATTTGTTCTCGAATACTGATTCAGATCCTGCGATAGAGTTAGACACGAAATACATGTTTCGATAGGTGAAAGTAAGGGCGGCGAGTACTAGCAACGCTAAACATGCAATTTTAAAAACTTGACCAAAACCACTTTTCAACAAGATTGTTATCGAACCAAAAGTAATCAAAGGGATTACTATTGTATAAAACCGTTCATGAATTGGTGGAACTGAAGAAGCTAATAGTAGCAACGTGGCGCCCCCCCAATATAACAAACCCGCGTAGATTAGGAGAACCGCTATCTCATTTGAAGAGTCTTTGGTTCTGTGCAGAACAGCAGTACTTATATATTTGGATGCGCAAAAGCCTACAACTACCAGCAAACCCAAAGCCATAAAATCTAGAGCGAATAGTTTGGGTGCAAACAGTCCTCCGCTTATCAAAACCCATTCTCTAAAATGAGGTAGCCCGGTAAGAAAAGAGCCGTCTAGGGTATGGCTGGAGTGTTGCCCCAAGAATGTTCTTGTCGCCAGCCAAATCAAGACAGGAACGATCAATATACTCAATTTGTGAATAACGTAGCCCGGTGACATTCGACTTACTAACAACGCTAATGGAACAACCAGCGCCAGTGAAATATTGCGGCATAAAATGGCTAATGCGAAGGCTAGAGTTGGGTAAATCCAATTTACGAGTTTAAGTTTACGCGTGGCTGAGGATGGGGTCTGTAGACGGGTTCTTAACCTAAGGAAAAGCAATATAGTCAATCCTACCAGAGGAACCCAAAGCGTCTCTGAAAGTAAGCCGTAGTAGTTAGATGGAACCCACATCGAAACAATTATGAAGGCAAGCACGGTACCACTTCTTTTGTTCTCGCTATTGATCTCATAGAAAACATGCATCCACACATAGGCTGCAGCAAAGCTTAAAACCACATTCAAAGCTTTTATGGCTATGAGGCTTAACCCGAAAAATTGTCCCCATACGGCGATCAACATCGGATATAAGGGTGGCCAGGGAGTTATAACGCTTTCAGTCACATCCACATAGCGAAAAGATTCAGTGAGGGAAATTGCCAGCTCCCAGTAAACCCAACTATCGAATGATAGTGTAAAATAATCAGAAATTCTTATTACAGTACTAAGAGCAGCGACTACTCCAGCCAAAATGCAAATATATGTTCTTAGGTTCATGAAATTCTTAAAGCCTCTGCCTCAATGAGCCGTATTGTTGTTGGTGAGGGCTGAGTCGATTATCGCGGCTGCCGAAACCGAAAATCGAGGTCTGGCATATCAAGGCCCAACCCTCTAGTACGTTCTTAACGTGGAGGTTACATTATTTCACTTTGGTTAAACCAAATAAAATTCAAAATTTATGCTAGAAAGTTGATCTAGGCTCTCAGAGAGAACTGTGCATGAACAGTTTTATATTGGGGTGGCGAAGACAAGAATTGGCCCACCACTGACATAGTAATACCAGCAAAGGTCGGGGGGGTGAAGAGGTCCAAGACTATTTAGCGATGGTGTACTGTGAGTCGACCTCTCCACGTAGAGATAAAGTTACCCTAAGAGGCGTAAGCGTCTGCCCGCCAAATAGCGTCAAAACGCTGTTATCGCCATTTTATTGAGCAGCCCATACTAGGCACTTGATTTTGTGGGCCGTGATCTGTTTTGGCGATTAAACGCATAGCTTCTACAAGTTCTGGTTGGCGACTGCTGGCATCGGTCATTTTTGCATCATCAAGCCGGCCTCTATACTGAAGCTCGCCAGTCTTGTTGAATCCAAAAAAGTCCGGTGTGCAAATTGCCCCGTATTGACGACCTACTTGTTGAGTTTCGTCGACGAGGTAAGGAAAGCTGAAGTTGTACTGTTCGGCAAATTTGCGCATATTCACTGGACTGTCAGCGGGGTAGGCATGATAGTCATTGGACATTATGGCAACGACGTTTATACCTTCAGATTGAAGTAGTTTAGCGTCTTCGGTCAAACGCTCCGCAATCGCTTTAACATAAGGGCAGTGGTTACATATAAACGCGATCAACAATCCATTGTTGCCCAATTGCTCAGACATGCTGACTGTATTGCCTGCCAAGTCTGGCAATGCAAACTCGGGGGCTTTCCAACCAAAATCACAAATAGGGGTGTCTAGTAACATATCGAGTAATGCGATTCTTAAGCCTCTTCTAATCGAATGTGTGCTGCTGCTTCGATACACCGAAATGGCATCAAAGCGACACAATCACGTAATTTTAGATTGTCGCTTGTTGCGAGTTCAATCTAGATTCGTGAGAACCTAAGAAGCTTTTACAGAAGGGTCCGCAGCTTCAAACTCTAATGTTTCGCTATCAGTGCTATCACTAACGAGCTTGAGGCGTTCAGCCGGTTTTCTTGTACCAGTAGCGCCACCGTTCAAGGCATTTCTCCACAAACTCTTATCAAGCGAGTTTACGAGTCTTTGTAGCGTGCTGCTAACATGCGTTTGTACGCGGATACGCTCAATGTGAGGCCAAGTTGAACGTTCGCCTTCATGCATTAGGTCCATAATCTCTTCGGGCGTTCTTACTGATAAAGCCGTAGTTGGATTAAGGATGCGTTGCGCCGGTAGAATGTTAATGTCGCCGGTATAAGTTTGAGACACTAAAGAAATATACCCATTAATAATTTTACTCAAGGTAGATCGGTCGTTGAGAGGGCGCTGCAACAAATGTGATGCGGCTAAGCCCCAACTTTTAAACGTATCCAAACTTGTTTGAGTAATGGTGGAAATAATGCCGTCGCCTGCGCGTTCTGCACTGATAAAGGGCAGAACCAAAGGATTGGTCTGGCTGACAATGTTGTGGTTAACGCCATAAAGTCGAGATAGGCGTTTCATCGGCAAATCTTCGCTTAACGAACCGTCGACCCATTTTCTAGTTGGCAAATAGGGTACACGTTCCCCTTTTACATTGCGCGCTGCCAGCGTTACAGGATTAAACAAGCCTGGGATGCAGCTTGAAGCAAGTACCGCTTCGCGCACCATTACATTAGGAGTGGTTACCGCGTTTAATAGCCGAGACTTTTGATGTTTTTCGGCGGGCGCAATCGAGATGTTGATCTTAAGGCCCGAGATAGCATAGGCCTCAGCAAACGTAATGTCTGGAATCAGCCTAGCAATAATGCTCTGCAGGTTACTATCGACAATAGTCCCATGCTTGCCAGGTGTTAAACGGCTGATTATTGAGTCGATCTGACCATCAAATGAAAGAAAGTCTGGATCAAATATTTCGGCTAAATCTTCTTGTTTTCTAGTGCCTACAACGGCCGCAACAATTGCACCACCACTGGCGCCAGACAGAACATCTGGTATTAGGTCTTGCTCCCACAACGCTTTGATAACGCCAACGTGAAAAAACAGATAGGTGCCTGCACCGCTAAGCATTAACGCCGATTGGCCATAGCACAAGTTAGCTCGATGAAAAAAGTCGAGCTTTTCTGGCATAGTGATGCCTTTAGCACGAGGTTTTGCTAAATGCTCTAGTGCAGCAGCGACCTCGTTGGTGTACTCGACGATTAAGTCTTTAGTACCAAATTTTGCGCGCTGATAAAGGCTTGATCGACCCATGCCGCCCAAATTACCGTGAATCCCTTCGTTTAGCGTAAACAACAACGCTGGGTTGTTGTTAGCTTCTCTAAGAGCTTTTAGAGTTTCTAAGCGATTACGAATCGCCTCATAGTCATAGAGGTCAGATTTTGACTGAGATTTCCACTTGTCCATTCCTTTCTTTTGGTCGTAGCGAATTGCATAGTCGCTCCATTCTTCATAGGACTCAGCTTCGGCTAGTTTTCGTGTTAGGACTTTTGACATTGTTATTTCTTGCGGTTTGAGGTGTTGTTTTGGGAATTTGAGAGCCTCAAATTAAACCGAATGTTGGACAGTTTGGTGGCAACGCAGATACCCTCACGTAAAGGATCCTTCAATTCTTTTAGTTTAAAACAATCGTGAAAAGTCTTCGCCCAATTTTGTGTAAAACTCGGCAAATAATGGACGTTTCATCCATTTAGCCAACAATCGTCCACTATTCTTATACGAGCTTAGCAAGCATGTCTTTCTCGTAGGGAACGAGTTCTTCCATGCGGTTTTCGGCGACTTTTTTAGCCCAGTTTGGATTCGCGATAAGTGCGCGACCAACAGCCACCAAATCAAATTCGTCATTGCCTAAACGCTTATACAGTTCGTCGAGGCTGGCAATGTTTGCTGCGCTGAATTCGCCTTTGGTTGTAGCTGAAATGAAGTCAGAATCAAGACTCACGCTACCCACCGTCATACTTGCTTTGCCGGTAAGCTTTTTGCACCAGCCTGCTAGATTTAGATCACTGTCCTCGAATTCAGGTTCCCAAAAACGTCGTTGTGATGCGTGAAAAATATCTACCCCTGCATTGGATAAAGGGGTTAAGAACTCTTCGAGCTCTTGGGGTGTAGTTGCCAAACGAGCGGCGTACTCTTGTTGCTTCCATTGAGAGAATCGCAAGATGATAGGAAAATCATCACTTACTTCATTTCGCATTGCTTCGATGACTTCAACCGCAAAGCGCAAGCGTTTGGATGGTGTGCCTCCGTATTCGTCATCGCGATGGTTAGTGCCAGCCCAGAAGAACTGATCGATCAGATATCCGTGGGCGCCATGTATTTCAAGCGCATCACAACCAATGGCTTGGGCGTTTTTTGCGGCACGACCGTAAGCCTCCACCGTTTCTTTAATGTCTTGTTTGGTCATAACATGACCAACGATTTTGCCAGGCAGCACCATGCCCGACGGGCTGTATCCGGGCGTATCGCCACCAGGTTCAATACCCGGTCGGCGTAAAGCGCCAACATGCCATATTTGTGGGGCAATTTTGCCACCTTCACCATGAACGGCGTCTACTACTTTCTGCCAACCGGCAAGAGCATCATCGCCATCAAAGAGGGGTACATCTGGATAGCCACTTGCCGCTTTATGACCAAGGCATGTGCCTTCTGTAATGATTAGTCCAACATCCCCTTCGGCACGTTTTCGATAGTATTCAACCACATTGTCGCCTGGAACGTTGTTCAGTGATTTATTGCGAGTCATAGGAGCCATACAGACACGATTTTTAAGTTGGAGGGAACCAAGTTCGAAAGGGCTTAATAATGTAGTCATGGAAGATTGTTTTGTTAGAGGTGGTTAAATGGGCAAATGTTTAAGCCATGAAGCTTACAGCCCTGATGCATGAATATCCAATTTTCAATCTTTATAAGCGGTATGCAGATTGCATCATTGAATATTGAAACTTAAATTAAGCACGAGAATCAGCTAGACTTAGTTTGCGCCACGCTTGTGGCGAGCAATTATGCCAACTCCTAAATGCCCGTGTAAAGTTGGCGGCTTCGCTATAAGCAAGTAAATAGGCAATGTCAGACACATTTAGATGAGTTGTGTTGAGCCACTCGACTGCAAGTTCGTTGCGCTGTGATTTTAATAGCGATTTGTAACTACTGCCGCGCGCCTCGAGTCTCCGAGCTAGGGTGCGAGCCGATACCGCAAGTTCTTGGGCTATTTCAGGTAGCGTGGGTGGTTGAGTTGTTTCGCTATGAAAGCCCGTGTTTGATGTGCGTTGTTGTTCAGCATAAGCTGCGTAGCGATTAGAGAAGAACTGATTTAGGTGGTGGCGAACCAAGCTTACGGAATTTTCTTGTGTGCTTAAGCTCAACAGAATACTTCGACATTTCGCGACGTTATCTAGGTAACTGGATTGATCACTAAGTGGGGACTTTACATCTCCCCACGAGACTGGGATCGACAATACATTTTGTTTTTGCCCATAGCGACATATAGTCCCCAGATCTTTGTCCAGTGAATGAGCATATTTTGGTTTGGGGTGATCAAAGTGGATTGATGTTTGCGCACCAATATCGTGCGCCATAATCGTTTCGATGATGGAACGACCAACGGAAGTCGAAATTTCACTCAACCAACGGCGCACTAAAGGGTTGGTCGATTGAACGTGGTTGATAATTTTGATTGTTGCATTATCTTCAACCAACGACGTGGTAACGATAGTTGAACGTGTTGCGCTGTATTCAGCAATTGTTTGCAGGGCTGAACGAAGATCAGGTGCACACAAAGCCGCGAACCCAACTGGGCCATGACTGCTGAGTTGTATTTGTTTGCCAAAGCGCAGAGCGATAGATTCGACACCCATGCTCTCTAGTGCTGGAAACAGCCGGTCAGCAATTTCCCCATCCATATAATCTTGCTCAAGGGCGCTCGCAGAGAGCTCACCGAATTGTTGACTCAACGGTTTCCAAAGGTTGGGTTCTGCGGCGAGGATGAGGCGCAGATAAGCGGTGGAAATTTTATGTCTATCAGTCAAAAGTGTAGTTCACTGGGTTCAAATATTGTTTTAGGGCATTTACAGATCTTAGTGAGGCGCAGCCGTTTGGCTATTAATGATAAGTAAATAGTCATTTTATGAAATTCCAAGTATCTCATGCTTTCGTTATTATTGTGCCGTTACCAAAGGAGAAACGTTCATGTACACAGTCCACGATTCAGTAAAAGGCCAAATTCAATTCACCGACCGCAAGCGCTATTTTTGGCTCGCCTCGATTGTACTTCCTCTAATACCGTTAGCCGTTATATACGGTTACTACCAAGTTGGCTCGCCTTGGATGTTATTGCTTCCATTGGTGATTGCATATGTAATGATTCCTATTCTTGATCATTTAGGCGGCGTGGATAAAACCAATCCACCAGAAGAAATAGTACCGCTGTTGGATGCGGACCCCTATTACAAAAACCTGCTGAAGATGAGCATTCCATTGCACTTTGTTGTCGTGATCCTAAGCGCATGGTTTGTAGGCATTGAGCCACTACCTGTTTGGGCGATTCTCAGTTTTGCGATGACCGCCGGTATGTACAGTGGAGCGTGTATCAATACGGCCCATGAGATTGGACATAAAAACTCTAAGGAAGACCGGTTGTGGGCAAGAATAAGCTTAGCGGTTTGCGGTTACGGTCACTTCTGTATAGAACATAACTTAGGTCATCACCGAGATGTGTCTACGCCAGAAGATCCAGCAAGTTCGCGTATGGGCGAAAATATTTACAGCTTCGCCATGCGTGAGTTGCCGGGTGCAGCTAAACGTGGATGGATGGCAGAACGGGACCGTCTTGCTAGAAAAGGGCATGGTTTTTGGTCAGTGCATAACCATATTTTGCAATCGTATTCTCTTACTTTGTTATTCCAAGGCGCTCTAGTAATCGCTTTTGGCTGGCCTGTCCTATTGTTTCTAGTAGTCCATAACTTCTTTGCATGGATGCAACTTACCTCAGCCAATTATATTGAGCACTATGGTTTGCTAAGAATGCGTAAAGACAACGGCAAGTACGAGCGTTGTCAGCCTCACCATTCATGGAACGCCAACCATCTGTTTAGCAACTTAATGTTGTTTCAACTAGAACGTCATTCTGACCATCACGCTAATCCAGCGAGACCTTTTCAGAGCTTGCGCAGTTTCGAAGACTTGCCTGAGCTGCCTGCGGGTTATTTCACCATGTACTTGATAGCGTACTTTCCACCGTTGTGGTTTAAAGTTATGAATCAACGAGTGGTTGACCTGCCTCACATCCAAGGTGACTTTTCTAAGATCAATCTTGATCCAAAGCGAGCGGAAGAGCTTAAAGCGAGGTACAGTGTTAGCGGGTAATCAACGCCAAGATTGCTTCACCTTTAAAATTAAAACCGCGAGAAAGCTTTCAGTTATGTCAGTGCTCTTGCGGTTTTTTTTGCTTGGAAGGTTTTGTAACGTTATAAATGCGCCCCTGACTCTAGGGCTTCTGAACGTCGTTGCTGCGTCGCCCTGAGAGCTCACGCGCGATAGCTTTTACTGCGCCACGCATAATATTCATTTCAATTTGTGTTGGTTCAGACTTACGCATGTACTGGCGAATGCGCATCAGGGTTTCACCTTGATGCGATTTTAAGAATTTGACATCCTTTAGTACCCATTCAAGTTGTTCAAGAAGCTGTTCAAACTGCTCTGAAGAGGGCAGCGGTTGGCTGGCTTTTGCTGCTGATTCATTCGATATCGCTAGCTCTGAACTGAAACTGCTGGCCTTAAAAATCTCGTAGCTCATAATCTGTACAGCAGCGGCGAGATTGAGCGAGCTGTAATCGGGGTTTGCGGGTAGCGTGAGTCTGTACTGGGCTAGCTTTAGATCGTCGTTATGTAAGCCCATTCGTTCTGGTCCAAACATCAAAGCGACTTTTCCGTGCTGCGAGTGCTTGAGCAGTAGCTGTGCGGCTTGCTCCGGTCCAACTACTGGAAGGTCGTAGCCTCGTGGCCGTGCTGTAGTAGCAATAGTTAGTTGAGAGTCTGCCAGACACGTAGCAAGATTTGCATATGTCTGACAGGTAGCGAGCATATCTGCCGCGCCAGCGGCCATCTGTGTGGCCTGTTCGCTTGGGTAGTCTTTAGGCGCTACAAGGTCGACATGCGATAGCGCCATCGTTTTGGCAGACCGAACGGCAGAACCAATATTGCCAGGGTGAAAAGTGCGTACGAGAACTATGTGAATGTTGCTTAGCATCATATAAGGCTTGGTCAGAAGTACTGATGGGATTATTTGGAGCGAGGCTTAAAGCAGCACGAATTAGTCAACTCGCGTAGAGGCAAGATTGAATTTAATAGACTTAATGTTCTCCTCTACTTCGGCACCTAATGTGAGAGCCACCTTGGTCGCTAACATATCGATTACCGCCAAATGAGCGATGCGAGAAGACATTGGTGTAAATAGGTCTGTGTCCTCAGCTGTTTGGGCATTTAATATTATTGAGCAGTGCTGCGCTAGTGGAGACTTCTCTGAGGTGATTCCAATAATGGTTGCCCCATTGCCCTGCGCAAACTGTGCGTTCTCGAGCATGGCTTTGGTTCGGCCTGTGTAAGAAATAAATATTGCTACATCTTGCGGCTGCAGCATCGACGAAATCATACGTTGATTTATATAGTCTGTGTGTGCAATTGACGGAATGCCAAACCTAAAGAATTTGTGTTGGGCATCCAATGCGACTGAACTTGATGCTCCCATACCAAAGAAGTTAATACTGCGGCATTCGCAGATAGCACTTGCAGCTGCATCCAGTGCAGTAGGATCTAGCCCAGTTGCTAGAGATTCTATGCTGGCATGAATCGACTGCAAAATCTTATTGATAACGACCGTTGAGTCTTCCTGTGCGCCAATGTTGTCAACAAACAAATGTGCTGCTGAAGAAAGTTCCTGAGCGAGTCGTAATTTGAAGTCTGGATAACCCTGGCATCCGAGCTTATGACACAGTCTGTTAACAGTTGGTTCGCTGACCTTGGCTCTTGTTGCCAAATTAGCAATAGACATGTGGATGACCGAGTTAGGGTCGGCTTTAATTACATCGACAAGCTTAAGGTCGGACTTACTAAAGCGGAGCGTATTGCTACTTAGTTGCGCGAGTAATGATGGTGTCATTGTGTTTTTGGTGTTGTTCTCAATTGTGATTTCAATTTTTACTTAACATCTACGAGGTCTGTAGTTTAGTTACAGACAAATCATAACCTAATTACCACGTCCGAGTTATTAAGTGGATAAATTGAGCTAAAAGTAATTTCATTACAAAAAGACGTATAAGTTGCAATGTTTATGTAATTATATTACATTTAGGGCGTTGTTAAGAGGTCCCTACGCCTGAATATGGCATAGATGACTCCTATTTACAGTTAAAAATGTAATTCTATTACAGGTGAGAAATGATCAAGATTGCTATTAATGGTTTCGGTCGCATTGGAAGAAACGTAGTAAGAGCGCTTTACGAAAATGGTTTGTCAGACCAGGTAAAGGTTGTAGCGATTAACGATCTAGGCGAAGCTCGAATTAATGCTCACCTACTCAAATACGACACAGCGCATGGAGAGTTTCATCAAGCCGTGAGTGTTGAGGGCGACGAAATTATAATTGGCCAAGACCGAGTTAGGGTTCTAAGCGAACGCTCGCCGCAATCCCTACCTTGGGCAGAACTTGATATTGACTTAGTAATGGAATGTACCGGCTTATTTACCAAGCGCGAAGATGCAGCGATGCACTTAGAGGCAGGGGCGCAGCAAGTATTGATTTCTGCTCCAGGTGCCGGGGCCGATGCGACTATTGTTTACGGTGTTAACGACTCAGTGCTAACCGGTTCGCATCAAGTGGTGTCTAATGCGTCTTGCACAACCAATTGCTTGGCACCAATCGCCGCAGCATTACACGCTGAACTTGGAATTGACAAAGGTTTGGCCAATACCGTGCACGCCTACACCAATGACCAAAGTCTAAACGACGTTTATCACACTGACCTGCGTCGAGCACGAGCAGCTGGGCACTCGATGATCCCATCCAAAACAGGAGCAGCGGCCGCCATTGGCTTGGTTATACCTTCTCTTGATGGGCGCTTAGACGGCTTGTCAGTGCGGGTACCTACATTGAACGTTTCGTTATTAGACTTAACCATCAATACGTCACGCGCCACGAGCGTTGCTGAAGTGAACGAAATCTTAAGCAATGCGGCTGCAGGCTCGAAGAACGGCATTCTAGCAATAAACGACTTGCCCTTAGTGTCATCGGACTTTAATCACAATCCAGCGTCTAGTATTGTTGATGTTACTCAAACTAAAGTTCAAGGCGACTTAGTTAAGGTCTTGGCTTGGTATGACAATGAGTGGGGATTTTCGAATCGCATGATTGACACTGCATTAGCAATGGCCGCGGTGAAAGCGAGAGATGAATCTCAACAATTCTCAAAAGCTGGCTAAGTTTAGTTGGTTGAGTTAGTCAAGCGATAGCTGGTAAAACACGCTGTGTGGATCCTTTTGGTAGCTACCAAAAGGGTCGCACTCCTTGAAGCCATGTGCCGTATACAGGCGTCGCGCCGGATTAAACACCTTATTTGTTCCGGTCTCTAATGCTAGGTAGGCGATTTGATGCTTAGCAGCATGGCCTAATATATGCATTAAGAGCGCCCGACCGATGCCCCTTCGTGTGGCGCTCGGGTCTACTTTCATAGACTTTATTTCTGCATAGGGCGAAGTGCTAACATCAGCGTCTCTACTCTTTGGAAACACCTTAAGAGCGACACAACCCAGAACTTTATCGTCAATGTCTCTCGCGCTCCACACCGTTAAGTCAGGATGTCTGCGAGCCTGCGTATTTAGGGCGTGGGAGCTTTCAGGCGGCGAATGGCGCAGCATTTCGATTCTATGTTGTTCTAAAAGCGCAATGACTTGGCCGTCAGTCAGTTTATCAATATCTATAGTGTGGTCTTTAAACGTCATCTCTTAAGTGTGACCTCTTACGCTTAGGGAAATAATGCCACATTTCATTACAAATAATCCTACAGTTCTAGCTCGCTAAGGCGTTCTGCCGCATAGACACTTGCACCTACCAATCCAGGGTTTTTGTGTGTAATTAAATGAGTTGGGATCTTTTGCATTAAATCGTGGTGTCGACCTTTGTTTTCAAACCCCGTTCGAAACCGACTAGCTTGAAGTTGAGACGGGTAGCGTTGAGCAATACCTCCACCAATAAAGACTCCATCTGTGGCCCCGAGTTCAAGCGCCACATCTCCAGCAACTTGTCCGAGGATCTCGAAAAATATATCCATGGTTTGCGTACAGGTAGAATCGGTACGTGCAATGCCAGCAACAGCGATGTCAGCCGCAATAAGGCCAGGGTTGTCTTGCCCATGGATATCACATAAGGCTTCGTAAATATTGACAAGCCCAGGGCCAGACAACAAACGCTCTCGAGACACACGCGCGTCAAATTTGGTGTGCAAGAACTCTAGGATTTTACCTTGTAGCGAGGATTCAGGTGCAAACCCAACATGACCACCTTCGGTGACTAATGGGTGCAATATGCCTTTGTTTCGGCACAAGCCAGCAACACCAAGTCCACTGCCGGGCCCCAGTGCGCCATAGGTGAAATCTGAATCATCGAGGGGGTCGGTGCTTTTGAGATTGCCCAGAGTCATTAAAT
This sequence comes from Proteobacteria bacterium UBA7415, assembly GCA_002470515.1. Lineage (GTDB taxonomy): Bacteria > Pseudomonadota > Gammaproteobacteria > Arenicellales > Arenicellaceae > Arenicella. The sequence continues at coordinate 42,634 of DKML01000009.1, forward strand.
CGTCTGAACCGAGTTTAACCAAGCTGTAGGCGATGGCTTCCCAATCGTTTAAAAGCCATGCATTGTCTGTGCTATATCGCTGGCGCAAAGATTCGCAGTCGATTTGCCAATGACTATTGGGGAACCTTACTGTTTCGTCTACTACGGGCCCTGCAACGGCTAGGCTTAACGCGGCAACGCGATCAATTTTATGCGAATGCAAATAGGTGTCGATGGCAAGATCAACACTAAGGAAGTCGCTGCACTCCAAGGTTTGCGCTAATTCAAAGTGCCGTGCGTCGTTGCTTGCTATCGCAAAGCGCGCGTTGGTGCCGCCGATGTCGGCAACGAGGACTGGATTTTTAACCATAGTACGTTATGTCGCGTTTTATCAATCAGTAATTAAATTACATTAAGGCTGCAATTAGGAGCGAACTCAATCAATCAATGTAATATAATTACATAAAGCCAAGAGAAGTCAACATCTGAATCGAACCGTGCTTTAATAGAAGTCTAAACCATTTTAATCGATAGCTGCTTACCTAAAGCACAACTTACTTATGCTAAATGCTTGCAATATAGTCATCGTCGGAGGGGAAGGGGATCTTGCTTTCCGTAAATTATATCCAGCTCTCTACAGTTTACACTGCGAAAATCTACTTGCCGAGACCACCAAAATTGTTGGTTTTGGGCGAGGAGGCTATGAAAACGAAGCGTTTTTTGAGGCCATGCGTGATTGGACTGAGAAAAGCGATTATGTGAAGGAATTTGATAAGAAAAATTGGCAATCGTTTTGTAAGCGAGTCATTCAATTTGTGGGTGATGCGACTAAGGGCGAAGATATTAAGGCACTTGATACGCAACTTGGTGGTGGCGATACTGTATTTTTCTTGTCTACCCCCCCGTCAATTTTTGCGCCAATTTGTAATGCTATGGGTGAGGCAGGCGTTGTCACAGAACGCACTCGTCTGTTGGTGGAAAAGCCATTGGGAACCTCTCAAGAAACGTTTAATGAGATAAATGATACGCTATTTAAGACATTTGACGAACATCAAATTTATCGAATTGATCACTACCTTGGCAAAGAAACGGTACAAAATTTATTAGCCCTGCGCTTCGCGAATATTCTGTTCGAGCCTTTGTGGAACAGAAATTACATAGACCATGTACAAGTAACAGTGGCTGAAACAGTGGGCTCAGGTGGCCGTTGGAGTTATTACGACGAATCTGGTGCGCTCCGCGACATGGTTCAAAATCATCTATTGCAGCTAGTGTGCTTGGTGGCGATGGAATTTCCAGCGCGCAACAAGCCGGACGACATCCGCGATGAAAAACTCAAAGTGATTCGTAGTCTCAAAGATATAGGGGCGCACAACGTACGGGACACCACAGTTAAGGGCCAATATGTTTCTGGCTCAGTCGATAATGAGATCGTTCCTGGTTACAAAGAGGAAAAAGACGCAACGGATACTAACTCCGATACCGACACTTTTGTGGCCATTAAAGCCGAGATCGAGAACGCTCGTTGGGCAGGCGTTCCTTTTTACTTGCGAACGGGCAAGAGAATGTCACAACGCTTTTCAGAAATCGTTATCCAGTTTAAGCCTGTTGTGTTTAAGTTTATTGACGTAAACCCTAATGACATTAATAACAATCGCTTAGTGATAAGACTCCAACCTAATGAAGGTATTGAGTTAAACCTGATGAACAAAGTACCAGGGTTGAGCGAATCGTTTAGTTTGCAAAACGTGGGGCTCAACCTTTCATTTGAAGAGGCCTTTGAAGAACATCGCAGTCCAAGCGCGTATGAGCGACTGTTGCTGGATGTAACGAGAGGCGATCAAACTCTGTTTATGCGCAGCGATGAATTACGCGGCGCATGGCGCTGGGTGGATGGCATTATTGAAGGTTGGGAACAAACTCGGCAACCTACTCAGGGTTATAGAGCAGGTTCAATGGGGCCCGATGATTCATTGGCACTTATGATCAAAGATGGTCGACGTTGGATGGAGTTTGACGAGCAATAATGACTGAGCTTCACTCCAAAAAATTCGAATTGGGCGAGATAGTGTGGCATGAGTTTAGTAGCTCCCAAGCGCTTGCACTCGATCTGGCTGATGAGCTGATAAACCGGTTTCGCGTAATCAGCGACCAGCATCAAAACCCGTTTGCGGCTTTTTCAGGTGGGTCGACGCCTAAGCCATTATTCGAGGCGCTGTCAGCACAAGATTTTGATTGGTCGCAAGCCCTACTAACCTTGGTCGATGAACGTTGGGTTGAACCAACGCACGAACTTTCAAATCATCGCTTTATTACTGAACACTTCTTGTCACGCTTGCCTGAACAATCAGAGTTTATTCCGCTCTATGCAAAGGCTAATACGGTGATCGAATCGTTACCGTTGGTGCAATCGTTGTTTGATACGGCGATTCAAAACCGAAAGTCTGAATCTTTTTTTGATGCCGTAGTATTGGGGATGGGTGGAGACGGTCATACAGCCTCGTTCTTCCCTGACGCGACTAACGTGAGTGAACTGGTTACTTATGCATCAGATGTTTCGCTGCAAACCTGTATTTCTCCGGCCAGCCAAGTAGATAGGGTGACGTGGAGTTTAGCGAGACTACTTAGCACTCCGTATCTCGTCCTTCACATTACTGGCCAGCAAAAGCGTGATCTTTTTAGCCACGCAATTGCAGGTGCAACCGCCTCTTTTGACGATTTATGTAATTTGCCAATTCGCAGTGTCGCGTATCAAAGTCACACACCATTACACGTATATTACGCCGATTAGACGCCTGTAGTTGCAAGCTTAGATGGTTTCAAGCTCAGCTATAAAACTAACTCACAAATCTATTGCCCCGTTGCCATGTCGAATACATTAAAAACCGTAACTCAAAGAATAATAGAACGTAGTAAGGATAGCCGCGAAGCGTATCTTGCTGATGTTGATGCAATGCGCAATCAGCCGCCGGCACCAGACCGTTTGTCGTGCAGTAATTGGGCTCATGTCGTAGCGGCCGAATCCGCAGAAGATAAAGTCTCTATTCCAAAAGGGCAGGGTGCCAACATTGGCATAGTCACTGCCTACAACGACATGCTTTCTGCGCATCAACCGTTTGCCGCGTACCCAAATCAGATCAAACTAGTTGCTCGTAGTCACGGTGCAACGGCACAGGTATCTGGTGGCGTTCCGGCCATGTGTGACGGCGTAACGCAAGGTCAGCCTGGAATGGAGTTGAGCCTATTCAGTAGGGATGTTATTGCAATGGCTACCGCTGTGTCGTTATCGCACGATGTTTACGATGGCATTATGTGCCTTGGTGTCTGCGATAAAATCGTACCTGGGCTGATTATTGGTGCGCTCCAGTTTGGCCATTTGCCTGTGATGTTTGTTCCTGCTGGCCCAATGCCGTCAGGTATATCAAATAAAGACAAAGCCGCTGCGCGGCAAAAATTCGCTGAAGGTGAAATAGATAAAGCCGAACTGTTGGCCAGTGAGTCGGCGTCGTACCACAGCGCCGGCACCTGTACGTTTTACGGTACCGCTAATACCAATCAAACACTTATGGAAGCCTTAGGAGTACAGCTAGCGGGCACGTCATTTATTAATCCAGGTACTCCATTGCGCAGTGCGTTGACGGCCGACTCCGTCACTAAGTTGCTCAATCAAACCAGTAAAGGCAGTGACTACCGTCCAATTTCAGAAGTCATTACCGAAAAATCCATCGTTAACGCGATCATTATGATGATGGCTACCGGAGGCTCAACCAACCTTACCTTGCACCTCATTGCGATGGCGGCTGCCGCTGGAATCAAAATCGATTGGCAAGATATGGATGAGTTGTCTCGCGCTACTCCGTTGCTTGCTAAGGTGTACCCGAACGGTGCGGCGGATGTAAATCATTTTGAAGCGGCTGGCGGATTACCTTACATCACGCATCAATTGCGCTCTCAGGGCATGTTGAACGAAGATGTTGTCAACGTTATGGGCGAGGGCTTAGACGCCTATACGCGCAAGCCTATGTTAGATGGAAAAACGGTAAAGTGGTCAGAGCCAGTTACCAAGAGCGGTGACCCTACCGTTGTTGCGCCTTTTGACCAAGCATTTGCGCCAGAGGGTGGCATGCGTATGGTTAAGGGTAACTTGGGTTGCGGTATTGTAAAGGTGTCGGCGGTAGAAGAGCGTTTTCAATCAATTAAAGCGCCTTGTCGAATTTTCGATTCGCAAGACGCAATGAAAGCCGCTTTTGATAACGATGAGCTTAATCAGGATGTCGTAGTTGTTGTGCGATTCCAAGGACCAGCAACCAATGGCATGCCAGAATTACATAAACTAACTCCTTATCTGGGCTTACTTCAAGACAGAGGGCATAAAGTGGCACTCGTTACTGATGGTCGTATGTCTGGCGCTTCGGGCAAGGTGTTGGCGGCGATTCATGTAAGCCCAGAAGCACGAAAGGGCGGACAGCTTGCAAAACTTAAGGACGGCGATATGGTCGAAATTGATAGTCATTCAGGTTTTTTAACCGCGCATGTCGATGCATCAGAGCTGGATAAGCGCACGCCAGCTCAGGCCCCGGCAGATGAGCGGACACTAGGTAGAGGCATGTTTGCCAAGCTACGCGCATTAGCAAGTAACGCGGAAGATGGTGCTTCGATTATTTAGATAAGCCACGCGCTATTAAAAAATATCGTATTGAGATAACTAGAGAAATAAAGAGAGACTTACAAAATGAAATCATTCAGTCAGATGTTGGCAAATGAAAAGACGGTGCCTGTGGTTGCTGTTGAAAATGCTGAACAGGCGGTCGGTCTAAGTCAGGCGCTCATAGAAGGCGGAGTGGGCGTTATCGAAGTTACCTTGCGTAACGCGTTTGGATTGGAGGCGTTAAAGCTCATTAAGCGCGAAGTGCCCGATATGATTTTACTTGCAGGTACTGTAAATTCGGCAGCGCAATTGCAACAAGTTGCAGACGCAGGTGTTGACGGAGTCATTAGCCCTGGTCTGACGCCTTTGTTAGCGAAAACAGCGAATGATCTTAAAATGCCTTATCTGCCCGGTGCTGCTTCGGCATCCGATATCCTGCTTGCGATTGAATACGGGCTTTCTGAGCTAAAGCTTTTTCCAGCGTCGATAGTTGGCGGTATTCCTGCATTAAAAGCATTTTCAGGCCCTTTCCCCAACATCAAGTTTTGCCCAACGGGTGGCGTGAGTGATTCCAATTACAAAGAGTACTTGGCACTAGATAATGTTATGTGTGTGGGGGGTACCTGGTTCGCTACGTCTGACCAAATTAAGCGTTATGCTTGGGACGAGATCATCAATAATTGTCGCGCACTTAGCCAGGCTTAAAAGGCACAAAAAAACTAAAACTTTAAAGCTTTACCATTAGTTAAGGTTTATGCGCTTGGAATTAGCGATTAAGCCGCCATTAATCAAGCTCTAACTAATTATTTAGGATTTTGTTATGGGTTTTCTGATGAGGCCGTTGGTCGCTCTACCTTTCGTTTTGGTGCTTCTACTACTGATTTTGGGGTGGTATTGGAGTCGTGAACCCGACCTGATGATGCTCAAGTCCCCGTCGACAGAATACGCGACTGAACAGGGCGTTAAACCCGTGATTGGTTATGCAACTACTCAAATGATGGTGCAGGCAGTAGATACTCTTCTGAATAAGCCTGGAGGCTATCTGAGCAATGATATAAGCCCCCCTGGTGTGTTTTTGGATAACATGCCTAACTGGGAATTTGGTGTGTTGCAACAAGTACGTGATCTAGCCAAAGCGTTGCGCAACGACTACAGCCGCTCTCAAACACAGTCAGTAGCAGACCAAGACTTAGAGCTGGCTGAGCCACGTTTTAGTGTAAACAGCGAGGCATGGATATTCCCGTCGGCTGAAGGCGAGTACGGCGCTGGTAACGAGGCCCTTGTTAAGTACTTAGAACGTCTCTCTGATACCAGCCAACGAAATGCACAGTTTTACGCGCGAGCAGACAATCTTAATGAATGGTTGTCATTGGTAGAGAAACGCTTAGGCTCGCTCTCACAAAGGCTTAGCGCTGCAAGACCTCAGACACGTTTAAACACAGACTTGGCTGGCGATGCGAATGCGCAGCAGTCAACCGAGGTAGAGGATGAGGTCGTAGCCAATGTTTCGTGGTTTCAAATCGATGATAACTTCTACGAAGCCCGTGGCACAGCGTGGGCACTTATCCACTTCCTAAAGGCTGCAGAACAAGACTTTAACCCAGTGTTGAAAGACAAGAATGCGATTCCTACTTTGCGCCAAATTATTCGTGAACTAGAAGCGACGCAACAGTCGATGTACAGTCCGATGGTGTTGAACGGTTCTGGCCTGGGTTTCTTTGCCAATCATTCCTTGGTTATGAGTTCATATATTGCGCGAGCGAATGCTGCCATAGCTGACTTAAGAAGCTTGCTCGCTGACGGTTAATGCATTTCTCCTGAATATTATGGAGATCAACACATCTGCTACTCAATTGCGACGCCATGTGTTAATTAAAACGTGTCAGTAGTACCCAATAAAAAAGAGCCAGATGTGGCTCTTTTTTATTGCGTTTAAAACGGTCTATTTATCTTTATTGTCATGCTTCTTTTCCCAAAACTCGGCATTCTTAATGCCTAGCTTTTTTGGGTCAAAAGTAAAGTCAGTAACACCGTTGCGTTGCTGTTCTTCATAGTCCTTTAGCGCTTTAATAGCTGGGCGGCCCATAAAGAAGATGATGAGGATGCCGATAATGTTGACCCAGGCCATCAAGCCTACACCAATGTCGCCCATACCCCATGCCAAACCGGCCGCTTTAACCGTTCCGTAAAATACCGCGCTCATCAACACTATTTTCAGGGTTAGGATAGCCCCTGGAAGTTTAATAAAGCGTTTTATGTACACGACATTGCTTTCGGCAATATAGTAGTACGCCATTAAGGTTGTGAATGAAAAGAAGAACAAAGCGACGGCTACAAAAGGATTGCCTATCCCAGGCATGACACTTTCAATGGCCATCTGCGTGAACACAGGGCTGGCAATCACGGTGCTAGGGTCAAGGTTCTGAATAAGCATTGCGGCCCCCCCTTCAGGGTGGACGTTGTAGGCACCTGTAATCAATATCATGAAGGCGGTAGCGGTACAAACGAACAGTGTGTCGACATATATCGAGAATGACTGAACCAAGCCTTGCTGCGCTGGGTGTTCTACTTCGGCTGCTGCTGCAGCGTGCGGTGCAGTACCTTGACCCGCTTCGTTAGAGTAGACACCTCGTTTAACCCCCCAACCTATCGCCGCGCCAAAGCCAGCCATGGGGGTAAACGCATCTTCGAAGATCATTGCGATAATGCCAGGTAGTTCACTGGCATTAATTGCCACAATCACAACAGCCGTAATGATGTAAGCCAATGCCATAAACGGCACGACTACTTGAGCGAAATTAGCGATACGTTTAACGCCGCCAAAAATGATAAAGCCGAGTATTGTTACTATAACCGCACCAGTAATGATTTTGGTGCTATCAAGCAGACCCATAGATGTTTCTATCATGGTGCCTGGGCCAAAAGTTTGTACCACAGCGTTGCCAATCGCATTGGACTGCACCGTCGGCAAGAGAACCCCACAGGCGATAATTGTTGCAATCGCAAAGATCCATGCGTACCAGGTTTGCCCCATCGCTTTTTCGATATAGTAAGCTGGGCCACCACGGTATTGGCCTTCGTGTACTTCCTTATAGATTTGCGCAAGGGTTGCTTCAATGAAAGCGGTAGCGGCACCAAAAATTGCCACTACCCACATCCAAAAGATCGCCCCAGGGCCACCAAAGCCGATGGCCGCCGCTACACCGGCAATGTTACCTGTGCCAACTCGGCCAGATAAAGAGACCGTCAAGGCCTGGAAAGACGAGATGCCCATAGCTGAGCTTTTGTTGGACAATAACAAACGCCACATTTCTCGAATCTGTCGGACCTGTACCATTCGCGTCCAGCATGTGTAGAACAATCCTGCGGCAAGGCAGAGGTAAATGAGCGCAGGGCTCCAAATAATGCCGTTTAAAGTACTAACAAAGTTTTCCATGATGATTAGCCTATGGTGAATAATTGACCGAGTATAAATGATTCGACTAGGTGCGGTAAGGCTTATACGCCTAGTCTAAATTATTGCTTCTATTTGTAGATGATCTTGGCTCACTTCGTAGCAGAGGTCGCGCAAAGTGATTGGATGCCTGAGAGTAGTTCGTAGGTACAGAAAATGGGCACAAAAAAAGGGACGCCGAAGCGTCCCTTTCCTTGTTTCTTGCAATTGTAATCGCTAGGCGATTAGTAGTTGTAAGTTACTTTACCGTAGTAAAAAGAGCCGTTGAAGCCGTATGGGTTGAACTGGCTGTATTCCAAGCCAAGCACGCCACCGAAATCAAAGCCTGCACAGTCAATAGACTTACAGCCTTGCTCGTCAAAAATGTTACGAGCGCCAAAAGCGAAATCTAACTGATCTGAATGCGTGTAGCCAAATTCAAGATCCACAGTTTCGGCACTAGTGAACACGCCGCCAGCTTCGTTGTCATAGAAACGACCGTAATGGTTTACACGAGCTAAGAAGCGCGCTTTGTCCATTTGGTGGTTTGCAGTGAAGTTCCAACGAGTTCCTGGTACACCGTCTTCAATCAATCTTACACGGCTGTCGCCCAACAAGTTGGTGTTACGACGTGTAACTTCAGTGTCAGTGTAGTTGAACGCTAGGTTGAACGTAGTTGTACCGTCTAACCATTCAGCTGTTGTAGTAAGAACGAGATCAACACCAGAGGTATTGGTGTCGAACTGGTTAGTAAAGAAACGGAACTGAGAAATATCAGAAGCATCAATACCTTGCGAACTTAACAGAGCCAAATCACCAGCGTTTAGCGAGAAATCACTTGAAAGACTCAAACGATCATCTACGTCGATGTCAAAATAATCAAGAGTTACGTCAAGATTACCAAGGCTGAAGTATGTACCTAACGTGATGTTAGTTGATTCTTCAGGACCTAGCTCGCCACCGCCACGTAATGCGGCTGCAGGACTGTTCGAAGGAATCACACCTTGGTTAGTTAACACGCCACCAATGATTTGCGTAGAAATGTTAGACGCATTTGATTGGCCTGGAGTTGGTGCTTTGAAACCAGTACTAATCGTACCGCGGATACCAGCTGAATCAGTCAATGTGTAGTTAAAACCAATTTTGGAGTTTGTAGTGTCGCCGAAATCGTCAAAATCTTCATAACGAAGAGCCGCTACAACTAACAATGCATCACTTGCTTGCCATTCGACATCAACATAAAGCGAAGTGTTAGCACGATCAAACGCGCCAGAAATGTTAGGCGAGAAGCCTGGGAAGCCGTTAGTTGACGTACTGAAACCTTGAGTTCCAAGACCGCCATCAATGTATGACTCAGGTTGACCAGCAATAATGCTGAACTCTTCTTCGCGCCACTCACCACCAAACGCCAAGTTGACGTTGTCTGAAAGTTGCTTGTTGAAGTCAACGTTGATACCCAAATCTTGTTGCTCGTAAGCTCCAGGGTTAAAGTTGCGTGGAGTATTCGCGCCTAAACTTGCATTAACAGTGTTGTTAATGAAGAAGTCAGCTTCGTTTTTACCCGTATACGCGCTTACGCTCCAGCCTAATCCACCAGCTGTTTCGCCACGTAGGCCAAGCAACAATGATGTATCAGTTACTTCGCCACCAAAATTAGGTGTGAAGCCGCCAGGAATGATTTCAGAAAAATGAAAACACTCAGCACGTGAAGCCGCTGCAGCAAATGCTGCGCTTTGTAAGCCAGCCGCAGTACCAGGAATGTTAGTAGGACATCCGCCCGTACCGTTACCTGTTAAGTCGGCGAACAACAAGTTGCCGTCAGATGCGTAAACGCCACCACGGTTTGTTGGGTTACGATAGTAGAAACCACCGGTAACTTCTTTGTTGTTGTAGTTGGCTTGGCCAAAAAGCTCCATACCGTTAGCAAACTCAGTACCGAAGTTAGCCCAAAGTTTAACGTCGCCTTCAACTTCAGGAGTACCCCAAACTTGAGCTGGGTTGCCAACGCCTTGAATACCAGCCGCAATTAAGCCTGCTGCATCATTACGTTGTACAGAGCGGTCAGTTGCTTCTGCTTCTGCCCATTCGGCCGTTAAGTTCAAGAAGCCGTTGTCACCCATGGCAAAGCCTTGGTTAACAGCAATGCTCAATTGATCTTCGCCTTCGCCGTAAACGCCGTATTTAGCTTCAACCGTACCGCCAGAGTCAGCGTTTTTAAGGTTAAAGTTAATTACGCCAGCGATAGCATCAGAACCGTATTGAGCAGCAGCACCATCACGTAGAATCTCAACACTTTGCATTGCAAGTGCGGGGATTGCTGAAAGGTCAGGTCCTTGAGAACCATCTGACAAGCCATTACCTAACCAAGAGATAACCGCTGCACGGTGACGTCGTTGGCCGTTTACCAATACTAATGTGTGATCAGGAGCCAATCCACGTAGGTTTGCAGGACGAACAAGCGTCGATGCATCACTAATAGGTTGGTCGTTTACGTTAAAGCTTGGCACGATGTTACGTAGCAAATTACTTGTGTCTACGCCGCCTTGGCTAACAAAGTCTGACGCAGAAATGACGTCAACTGGCGCTACCGAATCAGTAACTGACCGAGGCTTACCACGTGTACCAATAGTTACAACTTCTTCCATCACTTCGTCTTGCGCGAAGGAAGGCGCTGAAACACCGGTTAAAGTAGCCAGGGCAAATGCGATTGCCGTGACTCTTGGTTGAAATTTTTTCATACCTGTTCTCTCCCGTGACTTTTAAAGTTCACTTCAAGGTTGATTTGAATGGTTTGGTACTTCAACTACCCCATTCGGTTTGTTGGTGTTTTTACCACCACTTGACTATGTTACTAAAGATAGTGCGTCTTCACAAGGTAACTCATGTCTAAATCGCGACGCTTACTTGGCGGAAATTACCAGTGTTTACAGCTGTTTAGCGATGGTTTGTCCAGTAAACGGCCTTATGACCGATTTGCTCGCTTGTGGCGTGTGCCCCAGAGCCCAGATAACGAGATGCGTGGATAATTGGCCACCTTGGTGTAGTATTCGAACACTGACCCTTAATAGAGAGCACTCTGCATGCCTACAAACGATCAAGCCCCTAGCCCAGAAAGCGCTAGTCAAGAAAATCCGATGCCGTTAGGTCTCGCCCTATTGCCAGTTCTAGTGTTGATTATTGCCCTCTCGTTTAATGTTTATGTCTATGGCAATGACGCGCTAGGTGGTTCTAGTCAGATGATTATTATTCTGGTGACTGGATTAACCGCTGCAATCGGTTTGTGGCGTGGGACGAGTTGGGCTGAACAGCAGGTCAGCGTCGTATCTACCATTGGCAATGCGATGCCCTCTATTTTAATTTTGTTACTGGTAGGCGCCTTGGCGAGTATTTGGCTGTTTTCAGGAACTGTCCCTATCCTGGTTTACTATGGAATAAAGCTGTTAAACCCGTCGATTTTTCTAGTGGCTACCTGTATCGCCTGTGCAATTACCTCTGTGGTGAGCGGTAGTTCTTGGTCTACGGCTGCCACCATTGGTGTTGCGATGGTAGGAGTGGGCCGCGCACTCGAAATTCCTGACGGAATGATTGGCGGCGCGATCATTTCTGGTTCTTACTTCGGTGACAAAATCTCCCCGCTTTCGGATACAACCAACTTAGCGGCGGCGGTTACAGAAACACCCTTGTTTACTCACATCCGCTACCTGTTTTACACAACCGGCCCGTCGTTCCTAATTACATTAGTCGTTTTTGCAGTGTTAGGTCTTAATATTGGCCGAGAAGGAGGCGATGTTGATGTGAGCGATACTCTTAGCGCGATCGAGGCTACCTTTAACATCACCGGTTGGTTATTACTACCACCCGTTATCGTATTAGGTTTAATTGTGAAAAAGGTTGAGGCAATTCCTGCTTTGTTCGTAGGTGTTGTTGTAGGTGCACTTTTTGTACTTCTCTTTCAACAAGAATTGTTACTATCGTTGATGACGGCCGACAAACCGTTTCAAGTTTACACATTGGTGATGGGAACCATGTTTGGGGGGATCAATATCGAAACCAGTGACGTCGCGCTGAACGAATTATTTAGTGCGGGGGGCATGCAAGGCATGCTGGGTACGGTTTGGTTGATTTTGTCGGCAATGTCGTTTGGTGGTGTGCTTGAAGCTACTGGAATGTTGGCGCGAATAATGCAGTCTGTTAAAGCCCTAGCGACTAACTTTTTTAGTCTTGTCGCGTGTACGGCCGCCACCTGCTTGGTGACCAACGTGAGCACTTCAGATCAATATATTTCTGTTGCTATTCCTGGTCGAATGTTTGCTGGCCTGTATAAAGAGATGGGCTACGCCTCAGAAAATTTAAGTCGTACTTTAGAAGATACCGGTACGGTCACGTCGGTTTTAATCCCTTGGAATACCTGCGGCGCTTATCACGCAGCGGTACTTGGGATAGCGACGTTTGACTATATTTACTATTGTTTCTTTAATCTTTTGAGTCCGATCATGACGCTATTGTTCGCGTACTTTATGATCAAGATTAGACGCACAGAAGAATTTGAAGAAACGGCGACAGGCGCTGGCTCTGTCTCGGCATAGTTACTTTTTAGCTGTCTTCAATTTAATAGCACTGAATTAAGTTGTTGTTATTTTAGTCGCCTTCAACCGGCGTGATGAAACATAACTGGGCCTTTCTCGGCCCAGTTTGAGATAACCCTTAGATTGTCTTATGAAGAATCCAATATTGATCAATGGCACCCTTTTGCTTATCGCATTTATTTGGGGGTTCGGTTTTGTACCGCAACGAATGGGGTTGGAGTACTTAGATGCGAATGCATTTAACGCCACACGGTTTGCGCTAGGGGCATTAACATTACTGCCCGTTCTATTGCTCCTAAAGTCTGTGACTAAGGCGGCCGCATTTAACCTTCCCACGCTTATGCTCGGGGTTGGCTTGGGTTTTCTGCTTTTTGGTGGAGCGTACTTTCAGCAAACGAGTCTTGAGTACACAACGGTCGCTAATGTGGCATTCATTACCGGGCTATATGTGATCATCGTACCAACCATTGGCTATTTCTTAGGTCATCGGTATCGGGCAATCGTTTGGATAGGGGGCTTTATAGCGATTGGCGGTTTGTATCTTATGACCGGTTCGAGTAGCGAAATTTCTTTGCGTGGAGACCTCTTAGCATTAGTAGGTGCGGTATTTTGGGCGCTGCACATTTTAGCGTTGGCGCGTAAGGCCGGAGCACACAATCAGTTAGTTTTGGCGTTCTACCAATTTATGTTTTGCGCATTATTTAGCGCGGTGTTCTCTTTGCTGGCAGAGCCTAAGCTAATACCTGATAGTTTCGCTGCTTGGCAGTGGCCGCTCATTAATGGCGTTTTTGTAGTCGGGATCGCTTATACCTTACAAGTCTGGGTGATGGATCATGCCGAGCCGTTTTTAGCGAGTCTAATACTTGCGCTAGAAGCCGTTTTTGGTGCCTTAGCTGGGTATCTGGTTTTTTCCGAACGCTTGGTAGAAGCGGCAATGATGGGCGCAGTTATGATGTTGGTTGGTTGTATTCTTGCTCAGTTGCCAGGAAGCGAGACGTCTATCGAGGATAGTGTCGCAGCGGAGACAGATTAAAAGCAATCGACCGCGCGCTCTCCAGTTAATTCTCAGCTTGTTTTTATAGGTCATAGCTATGAATCTCTCTAAATTTGAACGTTACCCATTAACTTTTGGTCCGACCGCAATCGAACCTCTCCCGAGGCTTTCTGCGGCACTTGACGACAAAGTAGAAATCTTCGCTAAGCGCGATGACTGTAACTCTGGTCTTGCATTAGGTGGCAACAAGCTAAGAAAAATGGAATACCTAGTGCCGGATATCCTGGCGTCCGGCGCAGATACTTTGGTGTCGATAGGCGGAGTGCAATCGAATCATACCCGTATGGTCGCGGCAGTCGCCGCCAAGCTCGGTTTAAAATGCAGCTTAGTTCAAGAGTCGTGGGTGCCACACGATGACGCCGTATATGATCGTGTTGGCAATATTTTACTAACTCGATTGATGGGCGCCGAATCGCGCCTAGTTGATGAAGGTTTTGATATCGGTATTCGCACCAGTTGGGAGCAAGCTATCCAAGATGTGAAAGATGCAGGCGGAACGCCTTACGCGATCCCTGCTGGGGCCTCCATGCATAAATTGGGTGGGCTAGGATATGTTGGTTTTGCTGAGGAGGTTCGCGAACAGGAGCGTGATCTAGGATTCAGTTTTGATTACATCGTGGTCTGCGTGGTTACTGGATCAACTCAGGCCGGGATGATCGTTGGGTTTGCGGCTGATGATCGAGCTGATCGTGTGATTGGCATTGATGCCTCGGGTACGCTGGATCAAACGCGCGCGCAAGTACGTTCAATTGTAGACAGCACGGCCGATTTAGTTGGATTGGGGCGAGCGGTAAGAGACGACGAAATAATTATCAATCCAGATTATGCGTATCCCGCTTATGGGGTACCTAGCAACGAGACCAATGAGGCTATTCGTTTAGCTGCTCGCACTGAAGCCATGATTACCGACCCTGTGTATGAGGGTAAATCGATGCAAGGGATGATCGACTTAGTTAAAAAAGACTTTTTCCCGACTGGCTCTAAAGTGCTGTACGCACACCTGGGCGGTGCTCCAGCGCTTAATGGGTACAGCTATACTTATCGCAACGGCTAGGTCATCGTGGTTAGATATTAACAGCTAGGAAGTAATGACGAAGCCATAACGAATATGTACTCTAGTTTAATCGCTAGCGGGAACTTTTCTCGGCTTGCTCTTACGATGCTTCTTTTCAGTCCCAGCGCTGTCTATTTTGTCGCCTGACTTTGATTTTCTAACGCCAGCCTTGGCCTTTGTCGCATCATGAGAAGGGCCGCGACTTGAACCTTTCTTAGAGCCTTTGTACGGATTAATGTGCTTCCCGGCTCCTTTGCCAACAGGCTTGCTCGGCGAGTTACGACTACCTTCGTCCTCGTCGTCATCAGGTAGATCAGTCGGTCGGTCTATCAAACCCATCATAAATGCGCGGATAATCTGGTTACCACATTCTCGATAATGTTTATGACCAGGCTTTCTGAACAATGCTGATAGTTCACCTTTGCTGATCTTACTGCCTCCACGACCTAGTACTTTGAGCATGCCTTCATCGCGCAACGCAAAAGCGATCCGCAATTTTTTTAGTATTTCGTTTTTGGTTAATCGTTCTGGCTGCGGCATAGGCACAGCGTTTTCTCGAAGACCTCGTCGGTCCGCTATTAAACCATCTAAGAACGCCGTGAGTTCAAGATCAGTCGTAGCCACAAAGTCATCTTCCTCTTCTTTAGCGATGCGTGCTCTAAAGCCAGTAGAGTCAACCTTGACCGCGTTAGTTGGATCAGTAGAAAACAGTGACGCCGCATGAGAGTCTTTAAGTTTTAAAGCGAAGCGTAAGCGGCGCAGAATATCGTTATTATTCATTTTATTTTTTTAGGTTTTCCTCGAAAATTTTGTAAGGGCAATCTCGCCCAATAGGTTAGGTAATATCGATATTGGAGCTGAATCGGCATCATTGCTGTTCAATGCCGCAAACGTATCTACCTTTATACCAAGTTCTTCGCACAAGACTTTAAAATCTTTAATCGTGCAAAGGTGAATATTCGGAGTGTTATACCACTTATGCGGTAATTGTTTACTGACAGGCATTTGTCCGCCTAGCGCTATTTGTAAGCGATTACGCCAGTGGGCGAAATTTGGGAACGTCACAATGCCATGCTGGCCTACACGCAGCATCTCCTGAAGCAATAGGCGAGGACGATGAACGGCCTGCAGCGTTAAAGATAAAACTACAAAATCAAATGAATTAGAATCGAAATCAGCCAAGCCTTGATCCAAATTGGTTTGAATAACGTTGACGCCGCTTGCAACACAGTTCGCAATTTTTTCAGCGTCTAATTCTATGCCATAGCCCGTAACTTGTTTTTCCTGTTTCAGTGTCTTTAAAAAGTCTCCGTTGCCGCAGCCTAAATCGAGCACTCGTGAACCATCTGGAATCCAGCGCGCAATGGTATGCAGGTCGGAACGGCCATAAGGGTTTGACGTATTAGTGTTCGATTTCATGGGCTGATCGTCTCGGCTTCGCTCGCAACGCGGTCTATATAGGCGCTCAATACTCTCACATAGTCAGGTACATCCAACAAAAATGAGTCATGCCCATGAGGTGACTCTATTTCGGCATAACTCACGTCTAGACTGTTGTTTTGTAAAGCACGAACTATTTCCCTTGATCGTTCAACTGGAAAACGCCAATCGCTAGAAAAAGAGATAACGAGGAACTTGGCCTTGGCAACGGCAAGCGCTTGATTTAAGTCATCATTGGTTTTTGCAGCAGGGTCAAAGTAATCTAGCGCCTTAGTCATGAGCAAATAGGTGTTTGCATCAAAACGGTTGATGAACTGGTCGCCCTGGTAGCGTAAATAACTTTCAACTTCAAACTCAGTATCAAATCGATAATCTAATTGTGTTTTGTCGCGCAGGTTCCGACCAAACTTACTGGCCATTTTGTCGTCAGACAAATAGGTGATATGACCCACCATGCGGGCCACTCTTAATCCGCGATGTGGGACCTTGTCTTGTTCAAAATAGCGTCCATCACAGTAGTCAGGATCAGTTCTGATGGCTTGTCTCGCTACTTCGTTAAAGGCAATGTTTTGCGCGCTGAGTTTGGCCGCCGCTGCGATAACAATAGCGTGCCTAAGCCGTTCAGGGTGCGTAATGCTCCATTCTAATACCTGCATGCCGCCAAGACTGCCGCCTATAACGGCGGCCCACTGTGAGATCTCTAAAGTGTCGGCTAGACGACGCTGAGACTCGACAAAGTCATTAACCGTTACAAACGGAAAATCAGGCCCATAAACCTTACCCGTTTGCGGATTTATTGAGGTAGGCCCGGCACTGCCTGAACATCCTCCTAGATTATTAGGAGAGACGACAAAAAACTTATTGGTGTCTATTGGTTTTCCGGGACCGACGATTTGATCCCACCATCCCGCAGTCTTAGGATCGTCTGAATGGAGTCCAGCCGCATGATGGTCTCCGGTTAGGGCGTGACACAGTAGTATGCCATTGCTGCGCGCCGCATTAAGTTCACCATAGGTTTCGTAAACCAGTTCATAGCTGTCGAGCACATCGCCACTTTCTAACTTCAGCGGCTTTGAAAACCGGGCTGTTTGCGGCGTTACTATGCCAAGCGTTGATGATAGGGGTTGTTGGGCTGACTGTGTCATTCGTTTGACTGGTTCTGAATTGAGCTAAAATGTAGTTAAATAAGTGCGATTAAATAAATGGTGAAATGGGTGCTACCAGAAGAACTAAACTAAGGTTTAAAAACAGAATCACCAAAATTGGTGAGAGATCAAAACCGCCTATATTTGGCAGTAGCCTCTGTGCAGGTGCCATCAAAGGGTGAGCAATTTGTTGTGCAACGGAAACGATCGGGTTGTAGGACCCTGATGCAATCCAGCTTGCAATAATCATGATAAAAACTGAGGCCATAAATATATGTATGCTAGAGCGTAAAACTTCACTTGCCCCGAATACTAGGATGTTGACGGCGGAGGGCATGCTGCTGACAACTGCGAACAGTGCAGCTACTTTAATTATTGCAACGATCAAAGCAAATACTAGCGTTGCCGTGTCTACCATGCCTATCGGCGGTAACAGCTTTCTTAAAGGAATAATGAAAGGGCTGGTTGTGCTGATAACAAACTGACCTACTGGATTCCGAAAGTCCGCGCGCACCCATTGCATCCAAAACCGTACTAAAATAATGTATAGATAGAGCCCAATAATCGTGTCAATGATTAGTGTTGCTGCATTTGCGGCGTAGTTCATAATGATCTCTTGAATAGGTTAAATCTTGTGATTGGGTGTTCTGGTCCAGGGATTATCGCCGGACGGTGTCGTTATTCATTTAAATAAAGTATTACTGTCTAAGCTCTTACTCAAGCTCATCCGCTATTTCAATAGCTCGTAAACGAGCGGCCTCAAAAGCTTGTTCAACAATGCCGTCTAAGTTTGAGGATGCAAATGAATTGACCGCCTGCTCAGTAGTCCCTTTTGGTGAGGTAATATCGCTTCTCAAGCGAGTGAGTGGCTTATCAGAAGCGGCCACTAATAATGCCGAGCCGCGCGCAGTTTGAACAGCGAGTATTTTTGCAGAGTCTTCATCTAGTCCTGCTTTAATAGCGGCCGCGATCATGCTCTCTAATAGCAACATGAAATAAGCTGGGCCACTACCCGAAAGCGCGGTGACTGTATCGATGTCGCTTTCTGAATCTACCCAAATGCTGAGTCCTACAGTAGACATAATCGAGTCAGCAAGCTCTTTGTGAACGCTACTCGTATTGCTAGTAGCGAAGAGCCCTGTGGCGCCTTCACCTATTAAGGCTGGAGTATTGGGCATGGCGCGCACAATTGCTAGAGGCGCATCGACCCAAGCTTGAATAGACTTGGTTCTTACACCGGCTGCAAGCGATATTATTAGAGGTTTCTTAAGGCTAATGGTATCCAGATTAGCGATTACAGCTGTTTTAAAACCTTGTGGTTTAACAGCAATGATCAATACATCAACTGCTTCAATTAGTTGCTCTGCAGAGGCGAATGCGGTTATTCCAAACGCCGCACATAATGCTTCGTTCTTAGCTGCGTTACGGTCGTGTACAAAGATCTGGTTCGGCGAAAATACTCCACTTTTTTTGGAGAATTGGGTTGCGCCAAGGGACGTTTCGCCAACCAGTCCACCGATTATCGCCGAACTCATATTGCCGCCACCTAAAAAACCGATTTTTATCTCTGAATTCATGCTGCTAAGTGTAACTTAGTTTCGGGCCTTTGATTAGCTCGCAGGGCGAGCACCAAATAAATCGGTTCCTATTCTAATCATCGTGCTTCCTTCTGCAATGGCAGCTTCTAAGTCATTTGACATGCCCATAGAGAGAGAGTCCATCTGCAAACCAAACTCTTGGTTAGTGTCTTCGAGTAAGCTGCGCGCCGTTGCAAATATCTTTCGTTGTTCTAAGGCGCTGTCTCGAGGGGCAGGGATTAGCATAAAGCCACGACAATCAATGTTACTAAAGCCCTGAATAGATTCTAGGGTAGGGCGTATGCTCTGTGCCGTAATTCCGGCCTTAGTGTCTTCGTTATCAAGGTTTATCTGCAGTAGGATGTTTAACTTAGGCAAAACTTCTGTGGATGTAAATTGCTCGGCTAAGCGGCGTGCAATTTTTTGTCTGTCCACGCTATGAACCCAATCAAAATTGCGTGCGATCAATGCCGTTTTATTAGATTGGATTGCACCAATGAAATGCCAATTAACAGAAAACCCTGTTAGCTCTTCCTTTTTATCGAGGGCTTCTTGTAGGTAATTCTCGCCGAGATCGGATAAGCCGTTTTGGCAGAATGCTTTAAGTAGCTCGGCTGTTTGCTTCTTGCTTGCTCCAATCAGTCGCACAGAATCGGGCGTACGACCGGCGCATTGTTCGGCTTGAGCGATTCTGTGGCGAACCTGTTGCAGACGGTCTGCGGCGTACTGAAGATTTTGCATTCGCTGTGAATTCGGTAAATTGTGAGTATACTTACGAGACATCGATCAATAAAGTGGCCCTAAACGTCTACCTAGTAATTGTAGCGGCTATGAGTAGCTACTGAGTAGATTCTTCCCAATTTATAACTAGATTCTTTTAATTGAGAGTCTTAACCAGATACAGTCTCGCTATGGATGTCGCCGAACTACTTGCGTTTAGTGCCAAAAACAAAGCCTCTGACTTACACCTCTCGTCGGGCCAGCCTCCAATCATCCGCGTGGACGGCGACATAAAGCGCATTAACTTGCCTGAGATTGATGCTGAGACCGTGCTAAAAATGATTTACGACATCATGAATGATGCGCAGCGAAAAACTTACGAAGAGAGACTTGAAGTGGATTTCTCTTTTGATATTCCAAGTGTCGCACGATTCAGGGTCAACGCATTTAATCAAGACCGCGGCCCTGCGGCCGTGTTTCGAACTATTCCGTCGGTGGTCCTGAGCCTAGATGAGCTAATGGCGCCTTCGGTGTTTCGAGAAATATGCATGAAACCAAGAGGGCTTGTTTTGGTGACCGGGCCAACGGGTTCAGGTAAATCTACGACCTTAGCGGGGATGATTGACTATATTAACGAGAGACAGCACTCTCATATCCTTACCATTGAAGACCCTATCGAATTTGTACATCAGAGCAAGAGGTGTTTGATCAACCAGCGAGAACTGCATAAAGATACACACAGTTTTGATGCTGCTTTGCGTTCGGCTCTACGTGAAGACCCAGATATTATCTTGGTCGGCGAGCTGCGTGACTTAGAAACAATTCGTCTCGCTATGACGGCGGCGGAGACCGGACATTTAGTATTCGCCACGTTGCATACAAGTTCCGCGCCTAAAACGATTGACCGTATTGTAGACGTGTTCCCTGGCGACGAAAAATCGATGGCGCGTTCGATGTTGTCGGAGTCACTTCAGGCCGTTATAACTCAAACGCTTTTAAAACGTGTTGGCGGTGGGCGTGTAGCGGCACACGAAATAATGCTGGGTTCATCGGCGATTCGAAACTTGATTCGTGAAGATAAAGTGGCGCAAATGTATTCAATGATCCAAACGGGTCAAAGCGAAGGCATGCAAACGCTTGATCAGTGCTT
This sequence comes from Proteobacteria bacterium UBA7415, assembly GCA_002470515.1. GTDB lineage: Bacteria > Pseudomonadota > Gammaproteobacteria > Arenicellales > Arenicellaceae > Arenicella. The sequence goes on from DKML01000009.1 coordinate 63,420, forward strand.
GGAAAGCTTGGTTCGACAACGTCAGATCACCCCAGGTGATGCTCGCCTTCGAGCGGTCGAGAAATCTAAGTTCGCATAGCGAGATCAGCAGAAAGTATATGTTTAAGATGGCTGATCTACTTCGCACCATGATGGTCAAAAATGCATCGGATCTTTTTATAACGACCAACGCGACGCCTTGTTTTAAGGTTGATGGCAAGATATTTCCGATCGCGGGCGAAGCGTTGAACGGCAAAATGTCTCAAGAGCTTTGTTACTCGATAATGAACGAGGAACAACGTCGTCAGTTTGAGTCTGAGAAAGAGTGTAACTTTGCTATTCACCCTAAGAAAATTGGCCGCTTTAGGGTTAATGTATTCGTTCAACAGGGTCACGTGGGTATGGTGATTCGTGCCATTAAGACTAATATCCCTTCGGTTGAAGAGCTGAAAATCCCTAAAATTTTGGAAAAAATGATCATGCGTCAGCGTGGTTTGCTTATTTTCGTAGGGGGCACAGGAACAGGTAAGAGTACAACGATGGCGTCATTGGTAGATTACCGTAACCGTAATTCCCAAGATCACATCATTACCATTGAAGACCCCATTGAGTACCTTCACACGCACAAGCGATCGATCGTAACGCAGCGCGAAGTTGGTGTGGATACTGATTCTTTTGAAAACGCGTTAATTAATGCAATGCGGCAAGCGCCAGACGTTATTCAAATTGGTGAAATACGCACTCGCGAAACCATGGACAGCGCAATCGTGTTTTCTGAAACTGGGCATTTGTGTATTGCTACGTTACACGCCAATAATGCATACCAAGCTTTGGACCGTATATTTAATTTTTTCCCTGCTGATCGCCGCGATCAACTGGCGATGGATTTAAGTCTAAATTTGTATGGATTGGTCTCTCAACGTCTTATTCCGATTAAAAATCGAGAAGGTCGTGTACCCGCTGTCGAAGTATTGATTAACTCTCCGAGGATCGCGGACATGATTAAGGATTATCGGATTGACGAGATCCGAGGCGCGATTCGTGCCTCCACAGAGGCGGGGATGCAAACCTTTGATCAGTCGTTGTTTGCGCTACACGAGCAAGACCTGATTTCGTACGACGATGCAATCAAAAACGCTGAGTCTGAAAACGATTTGCGCTTAAATATTAAGCTACACGGCAAGGACGCTAAGCTGACAGAATTTGGCGAGACGATGGAAGACGTTAGTATTGAAGCAGATGATGATCCAAACGCCAGTAACTTTCGTTAATAAACTTGAGTAAACTGACTTGAGTTAACCGGACTGACTTAATTGCTGAGCATCAAAGACAGTAGAGCCATTCTTACGGGCACGCCATAACTGGCTTGCTGAAAATAAACAGCATTGGGCAGGTCGTCAGCCGTGACATCGATCTCATCAATTCGCGGTAGTGGATCGAGTATCAATGCCTGTGTTGCTGCCACCATGTCGTAACTGAGTCTATAAAACCGTCGGTGTTTGTCAAAGATGCTTTTATCAGCAAAGCGCTCTTCTTGCAGTCGATTAACATAAACAACATCGTAATCGAGTTTGTCCGGCAGGCCTTTAATCTGCGTGCATCGAACCCCAGCGGCCTCGAGCTCGCTGATCATTGCGGGTGGCGGCGCGAGCTCAGATGGGCCCATAAAGCTGAATTCATTGTTGGGGTATTGAGACAGCAACCGAGTCAAAGAGTGAATGCTTCTGGACTGCAATGAATCGAAACCAAACACTATCTTGAGGTTGTCTAAGCGACCAATGTGTTTCTCGATTGTAAACGCATCGATGAGTGCTTGCGTTGGATGTTCGTTGCCGCCATCGCCTGCGTTAATAAACGGTACGTCGCTACAGTCAGCGGCCATTTGAGCGCTGCCGGGTTGCGCGTGGCGCATCACGATAATGTCTGAATACCCTGCGACAATTCGAATCAGATCTTCCAGGCTCTCGCCTTTTTCAAAAGACGTAGAAGTGGCATTTTGAGCAAAGATTGTTCCCGCGTTCAAGCGTTGCGCCGCACTCTGAAAACTCAACATGGTTCTAGAGCTGGGCTCAAAAAAGAGTAAAGCGACGATTGCATTTTCGAGACTGCCGACGCGGCCTTTGGATTCAATGGCAGTTTGCATTTTATGAGCACTCTCAAAAATGGTGGCCACTGTGTCTGGCGTCAATTGATGTGACGAAATCAGTGATTTAAAAGGCAGCATAAATGTAGGGTCTCAAGGGCAGTTAGCGGCACGAGAATATCATAAAAGGGTGTGATTTCACTTATGCATTTGGCTCGTTGTAGGCGCGAAGCCATGTCTCAAGAATAAGGCAAGCGGCCACTTGGTCACGTAACTCACGACGCTTGCTCGGAGAATAGTCGCGCTCACTTAACAATTCGTTGGCGTTAACTGTTGTCAGTGTTTCATCTACTAAAGCTGTAGCAATTTTGTGTTGTTGCTGAATATGGCTTATCAAGCGGTTTGCCGCTTTTTTGAGTGCAGGATCAGTATCGCTTACTAGCCCTAAAACGATCATTGTTGGCTGCCAGTCTGCGATCGCCTGATCTACCTTTAACCAGTCGTGACGCCCTTTAGCAACGTGAATTGTGCCCGCTGGCTGCGCATGAACCGAGCTAGCTTGAGCCACGGCCAAGCCGGTGCGCTTCAAACCAACATCAAACGCTAACACCGTAGAATGAACACTCATGTGTCAGCATCAGTTCTGTGTTTGACTGACCGGCTAGGCTCATTGCATTGCATTGTTTGAAAAGCCCTGTTGTGAGTCAAATTCGAAGGAGCGCGTTATGACTAATACATTAATGTTGTCGAAATACTGTTCGTCTGGAAAAGGATCAAAAGGCGAGGCTTCGCGCAATAGGCGCTTGGTGTAATCGTTGAGTACACGGTGTCGAGAAGGGTGATCGAGTACGATTTTGCTCAGTGTTCCGTTCTCGGCAATTTCGACTGACACAATCACAATGCCCACTAACTGCTGCTCTCTAATCTGCCTTGGCATATTGGCATTTCCCACTCGCTGCACTTTTTCTATCCATTTGCTCAGATAACGAGCTGCTTCCGTTGCTTTGGTGGTTGGTGATAGAAATTCTTTGCGTGGTCGTTTTTGATAGTCAACCCAGTCTTTTTTAAGCTTTGCGATTAATCTTTCGCGCTCTAGCTGGCGTACTGATTTAGTGGTAATTAGGTCCGGTCCCGTGGCTTTTTCGGGCGTCTTAATTTGAGCCTCCTCGGGTTGCTCCCGTGCGATTGTGATATCGCTAGAATTACTCACTAGAAGGTCGTCGGGCGCAATGGTTGTTTGAGACTGACTTGACGCGGTTTTCTTGATTGACTCTATCGGCATTGGATTTACAGCTTCGAACGGCAGCGGCGTCTGCGCTTCCAGTTCTTCTTTGCCGCCGCCTGTGTTGTCTTCTACGGAGATTGTTTCGGCGTCCTCGTCTCTGAGGTTGTTGGAAGAATTGATGAGAACAATGTCTAGATTGTTGTCGTTGTTGTTGCGCGAGGCGATATCAGGCATCCGAAAACTAACGCCAAGAATAATAATGGCGTGCACCAACGCTGCAAAAAACAGCGCGATACTGAAGATGTCGCTTTTTTCAACCATTCAGACGATGTACTACTTGCCTAGTTTTGCATCGATGGCATTGAGCATATCAAGAGCGATATTAGTATCGTAGGCTTCATTAATTTCCTTAATGCACGTAGGGCTCGTAACATTGATCTCAGTAAGTCGGTCGCCAATAACGTCTAGTCCTGCAAAAAGAATACCGCGTTCAACTAGCTTAGGGCCAACTGCCTCAGCAATCTGAAAATCGCTCTCGCTCAATGGCTGAGGTACGCCAGATCCGCCCACGGCAAGATTGCCACGAGTTTCTCCTTTAGCCGGAACCCGTGCTAGTGAGTAAGGTACAGCTTTTCCGTCCACCATTAAAATACGTTTGTCGCCTTCCGAAATTTCTGGAATAAATGTTTGCGCCATCGCAAATCTGCTTTCATGTTGCGTTAACGTTTCAATAACGACGCCGACATTAGGTGAGCCCTGGGTGAGGCGAAAAATCGATGCGCCGCCCATGCCGTCTAACGGCTTTAATATGATGTCGCCATGTTCGGCTAAAAAAGCGCGGAAATCTTTGGCTGAGCGTGAAATTAAAGTTTCTGGGCAAAGATCAGGGAACCAAGCGCAATAAGCTTTTTCGTTACAGTCACGAAGAGCTTGCGGCCTGTTGACCACCATCGCTCCTTGGCGTTCAGCGAGTTCTAGAATATAGGTTGCGTAGACGTATTCCATATCGAATGGAGGGTCCTTGCGCATTAAAATCGCGTCGAGATCACCTAAAGGTTGACGCTCTACGTCTCCTAGGTCAAACCAATGGTTTTTATCTTGGTGAGCCGTAAGGGGTCTGGCGTCGCCTAAGGCGACGCCATTCATAATGGAAAGGTCATTCATCTCGAGATACTGAACCTGCCAGCCAAGTTGCTGTGCTTGCCAAATCATCTCAAAAGTACTGTCTTTTTTTATGTTGATGGAGCCGATTGGATCCATGACAACGCCGAGTGTACGCATAGGAATTATTGTCTAATTGAATTAAGAATATTCTGATTCACTAAAAAGCTAGTTTGGGTAGAAGGGCGGTGAAGCATTAATTTCAATGCCGATAATACTACCTGCATTGCTCGATGTGTTATTAAACTCCACTACTGTGAAGAAAAACCCTATCAAACAGAACCATTATGATTGAAACAGAACGTTTATTGCTTCGGCAATGGCAAGATTCAGATTTGGTGCCCTTTGCGCAGTTGAACGCGAATGCTCACGTTATGCGTCATTTTCCTAGCACGCTTAGTCGAACGGCCAGTGATGCATTAGTGCACCGTCTAAGTATAGCGATTGATGACAATGGACATGGTTTTTATGCCGTAGAGCGTAAAAGTGATGGTGTTTTTATTGGTTTTATTGGAGCGAATAAGAGTGGCTCCGACCTACCGTTTGCGCCCTGCGTAGATATTGGCTGGAGGCTGGATCAACAGTTTTGGGGGTGTGGTTTCGCTACCGAGGGCGCTGTAGCGGTTCGGGATGACTGTTTTGCACGCTGTGATTTGCCAGAGATTGTTTCGATGACGCCTGTATTAAATACTGAATCAGAAAGTGTAATGCGCAAGATTGGAATGCGTAAGGAACAAGGCACGTTTACGTATCCTGGAATGACAAGTGATCACCCTTTAGCAGAACACCTGCTGTATCGTTTGACGCGTAATCAATGGCAAGCAATCTCTTAACTGCGCGGTCGATTGCTGTCAACTCTACAATAGACTCTTATGCCATCCTTTAGAGAGAGGAATGGCGCTAGCCCGTACTGAGCCCCCTAATTAGCTCGCACCTAGCAAGAAATAGCATAGAGCGCTAATGATTACCGCAAAAATCAGGTTCAGGCGCAATCCTTCTCGCATCATGTCTTGTACGGTCACACCGCCGGTTGCATAAGCTATAGCGTTTGGTGCGGTCGCCACTGGAAGCATAAACGCGCATGATGCAGATATTGTGGCAGGAATCATTAGTAACCCGGGCTCAATACCAGAACTCATGGCTGTAGCGGCCAGTATGGGCAGCACCAAAGTTGTGGTTGCGACATTAGAGTTAAGTTCTGTGAAGAACGTGATGCTTGCGCAGACCAATAACATAACTAAATAGATTGGCATACCAACGATGGCTGAGCTCATGCCGTCACCAATAATCTCGGCAAGACCACTTGCAAAGAATGCGGTAGCGATAGTGATGCCGGCAGCAAACATCAGCAGAATGCCCCAAGGTATATCAGTGGCTGTTTCCCAATCCAGCAAGCCACCGCCTTTTTCTGAGCGAACAATAAACATAAGCGCGGCACCCAGCAATGCGATCGTAGAATCGCCTACGTTAGACATATTAAGCAGTTCAGACAATCCACCCAGCGGTTGTGATCGAAAGACCCATAGAACGATGATAAAGAGAAAAACGGTGACAACCCATTTTTCGTCCCGAGTCCAAGCCGTGTTCTCAGGCAGTTGTGGATCACAGGAACCTTCGACATTGCGAGTTAGCCATACCCATGCGGTTGGCAATAATACGATGACTATAGGAACTCCGATTACTAACCAATTCAGAAAACCGAATTCCTCGCCGACGGCTTGCTCGTAGATACCGGCAAAAATCACGTTCGGCGGCGTACCAATGAGCGTTGCGATACCGCCGATAGAACAGGCGTAGGCTACAGAAATAATGAGCGGCACAGTAAGACGCGGGTCGTCTATTTGGCGCAAACAGGCAAGCACAATGGGCATGAGCATTAAGCACGTTGCGGTATTACTGATCCACATAGACAGCAAGGCCGCTGACAACATAAACGCCAAAACCAGCATCTTGTTGCCATGCTTGGCGCTGGCATTGCTGCTTACAAAGCGCAAAATGGCGATCGCGAAGCGTTTATGCGCACCAGATCGCTCCAAGCCTTTGGCCATAATAAAACCGCCCATCAGCAGTAAGATAATATGTGAGCCTAGTCCCGCTGCAGATTCCTTATGGGTCAGGATCCCAAGTATTGGGAACCCAGCAAAGGGAATTAACGAGGTCGCAGGGATTGGAATAGCTTCGGTTGCCCACCACCACGCCACTAACATCGTCAGGCCGGCGGTCGCGCTTGCGGTATAGCTTACTTGGTAGGCAAGCATGATCAGGCATAGGCCTAGTGCAAGAAGTGGTCCAAGAATAATGTGTAGTGAGTTCTTGCTCATAGGTGAGGTAATGCCTGAGTTAATAAAAGTGAGTGTTTGGAGTAGACTAAAGCTCGTGTAACAAACATGGAGTATTTGGGTAGGTATTGATAGACTACACCGAAATTAGGCCTTGAGTAGGCCACCATCGATGTCTGTTATACGATATCTACTATTCATGTAATGCGAATTGCAATACGAAACGCCAAGACGAAACATACTATGAAGCGCACTCCAGTTCTACTGACCATACTATTGGTTCTATTTTCTACGCTCTCGCTCAGCGGTTGCAGCTCCGTACGCAACATTATGGGTAACGAAGATACCGCTGCAGCCCAAGCAAAAACGGGAGCAGACATTACATACCCTCCAACTATTCCACGCGCGGAGTCGGATAAAGTAGTTGAAACTAGACCAGAAGATACTATTTCTTTTGATGAGTGGCGTAAGCAACGTGAAGAAACGCTTAAAGCAGAAGCTGAGTCAGAATCTATTCCTGATTAGTTTTCGTCTAGTGAGCAGGGCTTTGAGTTACCTGTTCAGGATCAAATTAGATGGCAAGGCCCTAGTTTCGGAAACGTTCCGAACATTTTATGCGTATCCGTTTACGCTGTAGGTGGGCCTGTTGCAACGAAGAATTGGTTTCGAGCCGTTCTATTAATCTTAAAGATGTTATGTTTTAGCTCTCAAATTGTAATATTTCTGTAACTCCTTTCACTCAAACTACTTCTGCCCCAACAATGGGACCGCGTTAAGAAGGCGTGGAAATATTAAGAACATAATCGAGAGAGGTTTGAGTTCAATGAAAACTAAACTAATAGCATCACTATTGGCAGCATCAGCAGTAGTTGCTGGTCCAGTACAAGCAGAAACAACCGTTACAACCGCCGGTGGCCTTAAGGTTCAAACAGGTAAGTACAAATTCGAATTCGGTGGTCGTATTATGTATGACTACAACAAAGCCGAATTAAATGGCGTGACTGATGAGGATGACTTTGATCTTCGCCGTGGACGCGTTTATGCCAAGGGAAATGTTTCGAAAAATTGGGGCTTTAAGACGCAGTTTAATGTTGATGGCAGTGGCGCGGAAGATTTGTATCTTCAGTACACAGGTTGGGGCAGTGCCGCTAAGGTCACTATCGGTAATCAAAATATGCCTTTCGGCCTTGAACTTTTAACTTCATCAAAAGATATTAGTGTTCTTGAGCGGTCAGCAATAACCGAACGCTACGCGATTGGTCGTGCCGAAGGTGTACAATTGCATGGTGCGCTGGGGAAGAAGTCTAGTTATGGAATAGGCGTATTTGGCGATGACACAGCGGATTCTGAAATTGGTTTCGCGGCCCGATACACGTATGCACCAGTTCTAACCGATACGAGTGTTATACATCTTGGTGTCGCCTATAAGGACATTGCAGACGACAGAGCGGTCGGCTTTGAAGCGGCAGCGTCGTCTGGCCCTTTTCACATTCAAGCTGAGTTCGTGGACGGTGAAGAAGGCAATACAGATATTGACGGTTATTATGTGCAAGCTGGATACATTCTTACGGGTGAGTCCCGTCCCTATAAAGGTGGTGTATTCAAGCGAGTAACACCAGGTGGAAACGAAGGTGCTTGGGAACTCACTGCGCGCTATGAAGATGGCGATGGTAATTTCAGTGACATCGAACTCGGTACAACAGACGCATCTGCGTACACCCTGGGGTTGAATTATTACCCACACAAGAATGTTCGTATTGGTGCTAACTACACTGACGGCGAAAGCAACGTTTCTGATGACGATGGTAGCGAGTTCCGGATACGTTTCCAGCTTACTTTCTAAACGTTATGTAATAGCTATGTGACCGTATTTTCGGTTCATTCAAAAAAGCCGTTGGTGTAATAACCAATGGCTTTTTCGTTTTGTGCTTGATCAAGGTCATTTGTGATGAAGTTTGGTGGTTTTAGTACCATTTAATGGCCGAGCGGGGTAACTCGAGCCACCTTAGTTTGGTATAGTACGCGCGATTTTTTGAACCAATTAGACAAACGAATACACTTACTATGATTACTACCTCAAACATCACCATGCAGTTTGGCGACAAGCCGCTGTTTGAAAATATTTCCGCAAGTTTTTCGGACGGCAACCGATATGGCCTTATTGGTGCGAATGGCAGCGGCAAATCCACCTTAATGCGGATTATGGAAGGGAGTCTTGAACCCACTGCTGGCAATGTATCGGTTACGCCTAATGAGCGAATTGGTAAGTTGAACCAAGACCAGTTTGCGTTTGAAGAATTCAATGTATTGGATACCGTTATCATGGGCTATGCAGAGCTCTACGCTGTAAAGCAAGAGCGGGACCGCATATATGGCTTAGCCGAGATGAGCGAGGAAGAGGGCTTAAAGGTCGCTGATCTAGAGATTGAATTTGCAGAAATGGATGGCTACACAGCTGAATCGCGAGCGGGCGAACTGCTCATGTCGGTTGGTATACCTATTGAGTTGCATACGGGGCCGATGAGTAAAGTAGCGCCGGGTTGGAAGTTGCGAGTGTTGTTAGCACAAGCTTTGTTTTCGGACCCTGATATTTTATTGCTCGATGAGCCGACCAATAACCTAGATATTCACACTATTCGTTGGTTGGAAAAAGTTCTGCAAGAGCGCAGCAGTACGATGATCATTATCTCGCACGATAGACATTTCCTAAATGCGGTATGTACCCATATGGCCGATTTGGACTATGGCGACTTGAAGCTTTTTCCGGGCAACTACGATGAGTACATGACAGCAGCCACCATGGCCCGCGAACGGATGTATTCTGACAACGCTAAAAAGAAAGCGCAAATTGCTGAGTTGCAACAGTTTGTTAGTCGATTCTCGGCCAATGCATCTAAAGCGAAACAAGCCACTTCAAGAGCCAAGCAAATTGACAAAATTCAGCTTGAGGCGGTAAAGCCTTCGAGCCGCGTAAATCCGTTTATTCGCTTCAAACAAGATAAAAAGTTGTACCGTAATGCACTTGAAGTTGATAATTTGAGTATGGGCTTTGATGAACCACTGTTTGATAAGCAGAGCTTTACGATCGAAGTGGGTGAGCGCTGCGCATTTATTGGTCAAAATGGCGTGGGTAAAACGACACTTATGGAAAACCTTATGGGCAGCATTAAGCCTACTGGCGGCATTATTAAATGGTCGGAGAACGTTGAAATCGGTTACTACGCTCAGGATCATGAAGACGAGTTTGAAACTGAAATAACCGTTTACGAGTGGATGTATCAATGGCGTAAAAATAAAGAGGACGAGCAATTTGTTCGAGGTGTTTTAGGTCAAATGCTGTTTTCAAAAGACGACATTCTAAAGCCAGTTAGAGTGCTCAGTGGTGGTGAGAAGGGGCGCATGCTGTTCGGAAAAATTATGATGCAGCGGCCTAACGTGATCATTATGGATGAGCCAACCAATCACTTGGATATGGAATCTATCGAATCATTGAATTTGGCGCTTGAGAATTACGACGGTACTTTATTATTTGTAACCCATGACCGCGAGTTTGTAAGCAGTTTGGCGACTAGGATCTACGAGATTCAAGATAAAAAAATTACCGAGTTCGCGGGCAATTACGATGAGTACTTACGCTTTAAGGACTCCCTCGCGGCTTAGCGTACTGAGTCGCCAGTCACTGATGTCTACAGAAACGGCACTCAACTAAATGGGGCTACAATAGAGCAATGAAAGCCATTGAGATAGGCGCTAAAAAAACCATCGTTTTTTACCTGCACGGTTTACGAGGACACGCTTTAGCGCAGAAGAACTCATTGGAGCACGTGGTAAAAAACGTTGGAGTTACGCTGGTGTCATTAGAAATGCCAGGCCACGGTGAAGAGTCCAAAATTCACCATTGTATGGTTCCTAAATATCATCGGCTAGTCGATAGCATCGTCGCTGAGATACGCAATTGGTCGGTTGACGCAGAACAAGTAATTTTAATGGGGTACTCGTTTGGGGGCGCCCTAATGACCCTTGCTGCTCAAAAATTAGAGCAAGACAAAAGTTTTGGCCCAGATGTTGCGGGTCTTGTAGGTATTAGTGCCGCGTATAGCGTGAGCCATAATGTCCCACGTTGGCAGCTCGTTTTAGCTGGATTGATCGCCCCACTCTCGCGGCTGTTCTATCGACATTTTCCATTGGGCAGCCGTTTCTTGACTATTGGCGAAATGAACATTGAACTAATTTCCCCAGACCTTGGGGTACAGCAATCAATTCGCAATGACCCTCTTACCTTTAAAGGGCGAATACCTCTCAATACGTCTGCGCAGGTTTACCGCGCCAGTGTCGTGGCTAGGGATGCCGTTGATACACTTGCCTGTGACGTAGTGTTATTGCATTCAGAAGATGACGCGATAGCTTTGCCTCCGACGCCAACAACATTCCGCAAAAAAATCAAACTAAAAATGTTTAAGAACTTGCGACACAATTGTATCGATGGTGCTACCCGAGAAGCGGTCTATGCTCGAAGAGCAATTACGGAATTTATCGTTTCAAAGCTATAAGCGATTATTCCTGAGCGGCTAAGTACTAGTTCCAAGGTGTTAGTTCCAAGGTGTTAGTTCCAAGGTGTTAGTTCCAAGGTGTTAGTTCCAAGGTGTTAGTTCCAAGGTGTTAATTCCAAGGTGTTAATTCCAAGGTTTCAGTTACAAGCACTCGGCTACTAGTGTTGTGGCTTTGGAGCATCAACCAGCTAAACCAGCTTAGGCAAAAGCTGCGCAGCTTCGCATAAGCTCGTGATATTTTGATCAGAATAGGCCGCCTTAAGCTCGGCATAAGCGTCTGATCGAATGTACAAGATCTGAGCATCATCTGTATCTGATTCATGGATTTGTAAGCACTTCACGCTTTGAGCGCCAAGCGAGAGGGCTCGCAGTTGTGGGTTAAGTTCTGCACGTGCGTCTGGCTCAGTTGGAAGTTTCCCTGTCAAAACGATGACGTTGGGGAGATGTTGACGCTCCGCCAGGTTTAGAACTCTCAAAAGGGCAGTATTTAGGGGGTGCTCTGTGTTTTTGTATTCAATTTTCTGTGCACTATTGTTTATTCCCCAGGCTAAAAGACTCGCATCTAAGGCATCCCAAGTGTTTTCTTGATACAGCTGGTAAATTGAATCAAATCCCCAAAATGGACTCGCACGCTCAGCTTCTAGAGATCGGTGGACTTCGGCCATAACACTAGGACTCAGTTGCTGACTATAGTGGTCATAGACAGATTGAGTGTCACGGCCTATTTCGCTCCAACCAATTAAATAGTTGCGAATTCGGTCTTCCCACCGGATTCGATACTTAACGCCATTGGGGCGAGGAAACCTATGCATCCAACGCATGAATGGTAAGCACCAAGTCTTGCCGCCATTGAGCGCGAACTTATAATGTATATAGCCTTCTTCGGCACCAAACCCGCGAAACTTTCGGTTAAATCCAGCCCATTCTGAGCGTTTACACACAAACATTGCTAAGCCTTGCATCGGGATCTCAAAGCGCTCACCGTCAATGTCTTTAGCTCGCTCATCTGATTCAAAAACGCCGTAAAAGCCTTGCTGCCATCGTTCTGACATATGCGTTGAAAACCCTTTCATGTCTTCACCCATCATTGGTCCATGCCAAATGTCTTTTGAATTCGGGTTCGCATCGATGTACTCAAGCAAGCGCGCGATAACGCCTTGGATGAGAAAAACATGACAATCCACACACATTACAAAGTCGCCTCGAGCTTCCAAAAACACTCGCTCGCGCACCGTAGTACCGCTGAATTCGCTTGCGGGTAAATATCGTGCACCGATATTACCGACTAAGTTCTTAACGGCTTTGCCGTGTGCTGAGTCGGGATTATTGTCAACAACTAGCAGTTCAATTTGATCAAGGCATTCGGAGTGAAATAGCTTAATAGACATTAATGTGAAATAGACACCGTCAAAATCATCATAGGTGGCCATGCCAATCGTAAGTTTAGGGGCGATTGCTTGTGCGTCGGTTGTTGTTTCTGCGTCTGCTTGTGGTTCTGTGGTAGAAGTGTAATTTGCAGTCGAAGCCAGTTTACGGTCTGCTGCTGCAGAAGTGCTTGGTGACACTCCTGATTGGGTTTGCCTTACCTTGTCAAAAAGTGCGAGAGCCTCTTTAATTTTTTCGTTTTTGTTACAGTAGGAATTCAGTGTTTGGTAAATTTTCTGTCCTTTATCTCTCTGCTCCGCCATGGCATAGGCCTTGAGCTGTAAGATTGCGAAATCGCGGTCATGCAAAACGGGCTCGATGTAATGCGCGTTAACAGGCCAATCAAGACCTTCTGCGACCGTTGCGAGTTCCGCTGCCGCCTGACCTTGTTCAGCCGTAAGCAGAATTTCAATCAATCTAGCGTAAGCCTCTAAACGCTCGCTGTCGACATCGATGGCCCCTGAGAAAAATTCAACGGCATCATTGGTGCGTCCCTGTGCCAGTTGACAAACACCTGAGAGGTATTGATGTGTCCATCTAAGCTCAGCAGAAGACTCCTGGGCCTCATCACAAATATCAAGCAAAATTTGAGCAGCTAAACCGGGCTCCGCCATGCTGAGCTTTAGCAAGGCAGAATAAATCCCCAGTTCGAGCGCGCTGTCTAGTGTTTGTTGCCTTTGAGCCTCCAGTAGTAGCGAGTTCGTCGGGAGTTTTTCCATAAGAGTATCGCCATTTCTAATGATCGATGTTTTATGGGAGCAGTATTTAGTAAGGCCAGCGTTAACCACTGGCAATACTTCGCCCGATATTAAATAGTCTGGCTGAGTGCTAAATAAGCGAAGTTCGGCAATAGCCATTTCGCCCTTACGCACCAACAGGTATGCAGCGCGCTCTTCATCAATTAACCCCAACTCTTGCTCCGCACTGTCGCTGAGTAAGGCTATTTGCTCGGGGCCTCTAAGCCAAAGCATTGACTCTGACCATTTGCTAGCAATGTCTTTGGCTTGTTCTAAGAATGCACCGATGCCCAACCAAGGTTGTTCACTAACTATATGACCTTCAAGCAAAGTGATCGATGCAATATTGCTTTTGATTATATCGGCGTGAGCTATTTCAAATGGGTTGAAAACGACCCAACTACTGATCAATCTCTGTGACTCCAAAAGTGCTTTCTTGAGCTGTGTACAGTCTCGGTCTGCTATGAGAATCAAACAAGGTTTAGTGCTTTGGGACATTGTATTTGCGTACTCGAGGTTGTTGAGGGGGGGGCAAGTAAAGAAGGCCTAAATAAGAGTAATTGAATCTTTAGTGCGCTGGAATAATAGCTCAGCAGGCGAGTGATATAAAGGCAGACATGGTGCCTTTTGTTAGCCCATACAGTATCAGATTCCTTGTGGGGAGTAATCTTGGAATTCATTGTAGCTTTAGAGCAGTCTATTGATTACTTTATAGCAAATTACGCTTTGTTGCTGGCCCTGTTAGACGCCGTCTTTGCGCTGTTAACTGCCAAGCAATGCTTAATTTCCGAAGCGATAAATCCTTGTGTTTCAGTCATTAAGTTTGCGCGATAAAGTTGTTCTCTATCTTGTTCTCTAGCCTGTTTCGCGGTATCTTAGCATTCAGTAATTAGTCGTTGGGCCTCGGCCTGTAATTAAATTTTGAGTGGCTTACGTTTTTCTATAGGCCTCGGTTTTGTAAAGAGAAAATCATGACAGATAAGAAAAAAACCAACAGTAGCAAGTCTGTTGAAGTTAAAAAAGACCTTGGCCTAGCTGCGTCTACTCGACGTGACGCTGTAAAAAACATTTTGGCCGGTAGTACTTTAGCCGCTGGTGCTGCAACGAGCAGCGTTTGGGTAAAGCCTGTGGTTGATGCTGTTGTAACCCCGGCGCACGCACAAACATCAACTGTTTTTGTTGTAAGTGGTAATGCTGTTGTAACAGTCACTAAAGCAGGATTCGCCCAGAGTAGAAGCGTTCTCGATATGTTTATCGATTCAGCACACGCCACTGCACTCCCAAACTTTGAAGGTGCTTGCGTGACGATGTCTGGCGATACGGTTACTGGCACACTCACAGTAGATTTTGTGTTTTTTAGTGGTTCGCCGCTTAGCGTTACAGGTGCTATCAACCCGTCTGGAAATTTTAACTTCACTGATCAGGGCGTAACTGTTGCTGGAGCGTACAACCCAACTTCAGGTTCAGCAAGCGGAACTATTGTCGCGGGATCAAGCTCATATGCATTTACGTTGGCGGATACGGCAGGTGCATGTACGCCTCTAGCGCCGGCGCCAACGACAACCACAGCCTACCCAACTACAGGGTACCCAACGTCGACAATTCAACCAACGACCACATTCTTCAACACCACCACGGCTTCGCCGACAACAACGTTTTTTAGCACCACCACGGCTGGGCCAACAACAACACCAACTTAATATGAAAAAACCGTTTCCAGCGCATGCTCACCAGCTTGATGAAGGAAAAAGCTCGGTTTTAGCTTGGATTTGAGCTTGGTTTTATTAAAGGTTTGATAAAAAATTAAGTAATCTAAAAAGAAAAAGCTGTCTTAGGGCAGCTTTTTTTGTGTCTATTGAAACGGTATCCCAAGCGATATGGTGGACATTCAAAAGGTCTGTAGGGGCATGCCTGTGAGGCAAAAAGTGTCATTCACGGCGAGAAAGACACATTTCAACCACATTGATCCGTTCGGGTTTCAGTGGAATGAACTGGCAACTTAAATCGAAAGCCGTTGTTTGGATGGGTTGACTGCGCTATTCCTAGTTCCTTGCACATCGAGAAAAAAATCGTATGACCTAGCGTAACTTACTCGCTTCGCCGCTCGAGCCCCTACTTTTAGTGAGAGAGACTACTATGACCGATAAGAAAAATGCTGCCGATAAGAGAGCCGTAAAAATAGACGCGGACATTGCCGTTTCAAATCGACGCAATGCCGTTAAAAACATTTTGGCGGGCAGTACTTTAGCCGCTGGTGCTGCAACGAGCAGCGTTTGGGTAAAACCTGTGGTTGATGCTGTTGTAACCCCGGCGCACGCACAAACATCAACTGTTTTTGTTGTGAGTGGTAATGCTGTTGTAACAGTCACTAAAGCAGGATTCGCCCAGAGTAGAAGCGTTCTCGATATGTTTATCGATTCAGCACACGCCACTGCACTCCCAAACTTTGAAGGTGCTTGCGTGACGATGTCTGGCGATACGGTTACTGGCACACTCACAGTAGATTTTGTATTTTTTGAGAATAAGCCGCTTAGCATTACAGGTCGTATTAACGCATCTGGAACTTTCAACTTTACTGATCAGGGCGTAACTGTTTCTGGAGCGTACAACCCAGCTACAGGTTCAGCAAGCTGAACTATTGTCGCGGGTTCAAACTCATATGGGTTTACATTGGCGGATACAGCAGGCGCGTGTACGCCTTCGGAGCCGACACCAACCACAACCACAGCCTACCCAACAACGGGATATCCAACAACGGGATATCCAACGTCGACAATTCAACCAACGACTACATCAAACACGACCACGACCACGACCACGAC
>DKML01000019.1 GCA_002470515.1 Proteobacteria bacterium UBA7415
TCACAAACAGAGTTGTCTCGAAGGAGGTACAAAAAAAGAGGACTCAAGTCGGCCTCGATGTTCAATCTTGTGTTGATCGTGGCGACTTTTCGCGCGCAGCGCGTGTATTTAACAAGCGACTCGTAGAGTCGTCTTCTCGGCTTGCCGAGGCTTTCTTTCTTTTATAGTAATAATAAGGGTAATGATCCGCTAAAGCCGGTATATCTTATCGATTTTCTTACGGCCCAGACGTGACAAAGCCCGCACAAGGCGGGCTAAACTCAGCACCAAATAGCTTGTCATCGCTTGTTTGGGCTGGCTACACGGGGCGCACCTTTGTGTAGTCTCAAATGCCTGATAGCAAAGCTAGAGCAGGAACAAGTGCACTATAGTACACATTATGTGTATTTTTCAAGACGACCAAGGCCAATACCGTTTAAAACACATTTATCCAGCTCTTTGAGCATTGGTAATGACAACCGTCCAGTATAGTAATTCCGCCTCCCAGTGCTTTTACCCATTCTCACTAAGCTAAGGCGGTGCCAGCCAACGGTATAAACCATGTAACCTTTGAGCCAAGAATCACGATTTTTAAACCAAGCAGTATTGGGTAACTCCATATTTGGAACCACCATATGATGATTTTGCTTTGGATTTGGCGCGACACTACTCAATGGAATGACTGTAACCAGTTTCGACCGTCCTGAGCTTTTAAATACAATTACAGCGCGTTCTTTAACCATTTCAGGCTCTTTGAATCCTTCTGAAAAATCACACATTAGAACTTGACCCTTATTCGGGTTGTACTGAATTGGCATGTATTTACTTAGTCCGTTTAAATGTTTTGTTGCATAGACTTTACACTAAACATAGCAAGGTTATCCACAGGCTATTTTTGGCTTTAAAAAACGGCGAGCCACAGACAACTTGCACCCAATAAGTTAAATAGGCGGTGGACTTTAAAATATCTTATGAGACGATCGCTTGAGCTAGCGACAGCACCTCTTTAATTGTGGCAACCGGCAATCGCTCTACGAACGATGCTTTACGGTCCCCAAAATCCAAAGATTTCATTTGATGAACCATAACTGCGCCTTTTGTTTCGAGCTGTGAGGGTAAAATAACCTCTAAGCGCATATTTCTAATTGTGCTTGTAACGGGTGCTACAACGGCAAATCCCGTGTGTTCGTTGAATATCTTCTTTGATATTACAACTGCAGGCCTGCGCTTCATGACTTCCTTGCCAGTACTCGGATCAAAACTAAAGATCACGACGTCGCCCTGGTCTGGCACAAACATTAAACTTCTCGCCCTACAGGCTTTGCATCAAGCCATTCTCGATCTTCTTGCGTAACTTTAAAATTCTCTTTTGGGCTGCCTGCCAAAAGCTCTTCGAGACTGTACTCTTCTTTAACGGGTGTTAACACGATGGCGTTGTCTTTGATGGTCAAATCCAACTTTGAACCGACATCCAAGCCTAGCATTTGAACGATTGCTTTTGGGATGCTGACGATGTTGGCGCCGCCTGATTGTCTTACTGATACTGATGACATAGATAATTACCTTTTGGACGGTGTTTTACTATTGTATAATAAAAGGCGGTATTTTACATCAGTAAACCTTAATTTTATTCTGCCTACCGTCATAGCGGGTCACATATTATTTTTAACTTTGTTAATGCAAGGTTTGAGAGGAACAGCACTTTTTGTATTTCTTTCCTGAACCGCAAGGACAAGGCGAGTTGCGTCCAATTTTCGGCGATGATCGTTTGATCACGCCAGCTTCTTTTGCTTGTCGTGCATTGAAGTGACGCTGTCCCTCAAAATACTGGTGTATCTTCGTCACGCTGGCGGCCAGATGTACAAGAAGGGTCTCTTGTTTTTCGGCAGAGGCGGGTTCTTCAAAAGAACGTATTTCTGGGTCAGGGTCGTTTTGATGCGCTAAAGCATAAACAACAACAGCGCTGCCACCATTGTCTTCATCATGGAGTAGATCGACCCAATCGCCCTTTGCGTGTTTCATGCCCTGCAAGAACCCTTGTGCCCAGCGCTCAGCAAGGAACTCGGCTTCATCATCAACCAGCGGTAGAAAAACCCTATCCTTGTTGATTCGATCGCCTACATTATTCCAGTGCTGCATCACCGCCGAAAAAAATTGATTGGCTTGTTTGTCATCCTCAAAAGAATCTTCTTCAGGCATTTCGCCACCACCCCAAATCTCTGGCAAATACTGACTCGGCGGGATCATGTCTGGGCAGCAGTGTAAGGCGGCAAAGAATCCGTCTACAGTCTCTAAGTCCATAGAGGCGGGTGACGAAAAACGGCTTAGCATGTCTTCTAGTTCGTCAATGTCTTTATCGTTCAGTTTGTCGTAGTGAGATGTATACAAAATACTTACGCAATAATGTGGAAAACGAACATGATAAGTCATTCCGACGTTTTAGCCTATAATCGAACAAGCAACGGAGGGCTTATGAAGGTAAACCAAACAATGGCCGAGTTTATAGCTGATCAAGTGCTTACAGCCCCAGAGCAGACTTATAAGATTCTGAGTGTATTTGGTGACAATCCGCCTGCCAATGTACAGGCGCTAAAATCCCTAGCAAAGACTCATCAAAAATCGCCGATGGCTCGCCGTGAGTTGATCTCTGAGATTAACCGGCTGTGTTTGCCCATTCCAGAGCTCAACCGTTGCCCACACACACCGGACTTATTTGAATAAGCAGAACAAACGTAGGCTTTGGTGTGAGGGCCTCCAACAGTACCAGTAAATTATCAATGAAAAGTTTAGCCGGCAACCGCGTCTCTATATTTCTATTTCACTTCGTGCTCCGTAAGAACGCGATTAGTTTTGTATTGAACGAGTCCATTGCCGAAGACTTATATCCTGAAGCCGATGAGCAGTTAGAACCCCTTGTGCATGTCTGCGGTGAAACGCTTATGCGTTATAGGCACTTGTGCCATGAGGAAATTATCATGGATGGCAACATTCTGGAGGAAGGTTGTTTTGAGGTGATGCTAAAAACAGGGCTTGGGATACATTTTGCTCAAACAGAGAAACAAAACCTCTTTAACGATGCTCACGAGATTGCCAAACTGCTGATCGATGTCATGGACAGAAGAACGCTGGAATTAAAACACGGCACTTATCCTGGAGCTCAGCCCATCATTCCTAAGATACAGCGGTCGGACTCAACCAATAAGAGAATTGAGGCCTTGGCCAGAAAACGTGAATCATTAGGGAGCTTGTCGATGTTTGACGGAGAGGCCTCGGGTTTACGTAGATTAAGCCCAAGCGATTTACCTCAAGGCGTGCTCGTCAGAAAAGGCTACGATCACACAGGGCGTTGCTACGCCTTTGAGCATGTGACGCTCGGGCAATTAGGCAAGATTATAGTGTTTGGTGTGAACGGCAACACACAAATTGACGCAGAGCTACACACCGGGAACTCTGGCGTCTTGGCTGAAAAGAAAAAGGTGTTTGAAGAAATCATATCTGTCGTTGAGGAAGGCTTGCAACGTACCGTTAAACACGCTCCTGACCAACGATATTAATGCGGATGCAACCATCGAGGTTTTGGGTTTTGCACCAAAAGCGCCCTCCTCCACTAATGCGTTTGTTAAACGATGGGACGCTACCCCCGGGTTTGATTCAATGGCCGCTCTTTAAGGGTGGAGAAAAGTCCGACTATGCGTACATCATTTAGACAGTGCTTTATGTTTAAGTTGGCATTATACGTAGCTATGAGGTAACTACCCCTCTTTGGCTTAGCCGATAACTTCTTGTGGCTTAATCGCGTTTTCCACGCGTACAGAGCTTTGGCAGACAGTTTGTGCTTCGCAGCATACGCGGCCATTGAGCCTTCGCTGGCAATAGCCGCTTGAACGTGATCAAACCAAAACTGTTGCTTGGTGGTGAGGGTTGAATGCGTCATCATGATCTCCTTGATTGAAAATCATAGTCTCGCAGATCAATGCCTTGCTCGGTAGTACGTCCTTAACTACGCGCTTACAATGGACATGCAACTAAATAACTAAACGAACCCACTCTTGTTGAAGAAAAAATCAACCAATTCACTAAACGAGACGTCAGGTGCTATCAACTTGTTTATAGGTCTAAAAAGGTGTTTAAGAAAAAAGGCTTATCGATGGTTGGATGTAGTTACTTATGATCTAGGTGTAGCTATCTAAGGTTAAGAGTGTAGGTCTCTATGGTTTAGGTGTAGTTATTTATGGTGTTATGAGTGTAGCTGCTTATGGGCGAGTATGACCGTGTTGAAAAGAAAGACTATTAATAGTGGCTTGCTGATTGTTTGACAACGCTATACCTGAATAACCTAAGCCCAATTTAGTACGTAGATTAAAAGCAGGGATTCCAATCTCTATAAACACATTTTGTAAACTGTTATTTATGATCGCTTCACGTAGCAAAGAAAATATATTTTCATTCACTACAACGTGAAGAGTTAAAATGCTTAAAAAGGCATTCCAAGTATGGGAGACTCTCGTTTTATTCTGGCCGTCGGCCAAAACAATTGAAGCACCAAATAGAGAACTGTCGGTTTTAAAACGAACCATACCGCTTTGCTCGTTAAGAATCTTAATCTCGCTCTCTAATTCTTGCTCAATTTCGAGGAAGCTCTCTTCTGAATCAAGCTCTTTAGAGAGTTCATATAGATCCTTTATAGAGAGTTCATATAGATCTAAACTTGATATTTTGGCGCTAATATTGCTCTCTAAGATTTCTCCTGTGTCATGTTCTGAACTATAAGAGGAACATAGTGAAAAATTGTCTAACTGAAAGGGAAGAACAATCACTTCCTTAGAAAAAGAAATATTTTCGTCCGTTTTACTTTTGAATACAGCACGATCTTCGATTAATTGCAGCACAGCTCCCTCCTTTCACCTAAGTTAGTTAAAATGGGCGGCTCAGATTATGCGCCGCCCGTGCCACTTTTCCATTCACCAATTCAGCTAGTTCATCGCTTTAGGTCTGCTATAATCCAAGTGTCTCGTGGCCCTCTTGTACTGGGCTCTAAAAGTTTGTTCTACCTCCCCCTACTCCCCCCAGTATTGGTAGTCGAGCAATTCTTCCAGAATATAGCTGGGTCACGGGACCGCTTCAAAAATCAAACGCCTGCAGAAACTTATCCATCGTAACCGGTTTGTGGATCACGTTGATGTCACCAATATTTTCTTCGATGTTGCCATCGCCAGTCACCAAGTAGCAGTGTAAGCGTGGATTGTGCTTCTTAAAGCGCCTAATTGCCTCAACGCCTTGCACACGCCCTGGCATCCGATAATCGACGAGTGCTAGATCAATATGTGTGCTAGAAATACACAGCTCGGCAGACTTGAAAGACTCAAAAGCGTAAACCTTATGGCCCATTTGTTCTAAAAGATCCTGCATACCCTCCAAGTTTGATACGTCGTTGTCTAGCGCGAGCACGCTTAAGCTGTCGATGTCCTTGGGTACGCTCTTGGCTTTATTGTGGAAAGGTATGGACGATACGGTCGGAACGATGACGCTTATAGATGTTCCAACATCAACGCGCGACGCCAGCTCCAGCCTAAACCCCAATAGAGCGCTCGTGCGTTTGACGATGGAAAGCCCTAATCCTAAGCCTTTGCGCGCATCCCTCTCAGGGTTGTCTATTTGTTCAAACTCGTCGAACACTCTTCCGAGGTTCTCTCTGGCGATCCCGATCCCGGTATCCATGATCGTTATTTTCGCCTCATTGTTCGGCAGTTCCTCGAGCTTCACAACGATTTTGCCTTTGTTTGTATATTTGATCGCATTGGATACAAGGTTTCGGATGATGCGATCGAGCCAAACCGAGTCCGTCTGACAGGTGATCTGTTTTTGTGGCCCCGAATAAAAAATCGGCACGATGCGATCAGACTCTTCTTGGGGTGTGTCAACCACGGCCTTGAGTAATTCCACTAGATTTACAGCGTTTGAATGAAAATCAACAATGCCGGCATCGAGCTTGGATATGTCAAGCAGCCCGAGCAGTTGCGCGTTGATACTCTCGATCGATGTGTCCATGCGCTCAATGATTCGATCTACGCCTGGGGGTTTTTTTAGCTTCAATGTGGCAATACCCATCGACAACGCATTGATTGGCTGTCTCAGATCATGTGACGCCGACGCTAGAAATCGCATTTTGGAGTCATTTGCGGACACGCTCGTTAATACTTTTTCCTTCAGGTCTCGGTTTACACCTAGGTTATGCAAGTTTGAAATGTGTGCATCAGAGAAGATGCCGAACACATCTCGAGCGACCGCAATTGTGGTCAGCCCTCCAAAGACAGCCATAAAAACAACCGAAACGTAGGTAAAACTGCCTGATTGCTGGTATCCAAGGACTCCTACGGCCAATATCGCGGCAATAATAGGGGTGGCATAGGCTAGAAATAGCGGTAGATAGCCGCTAGAGGGTCCAATTCCCGCTAAAACAGCTAAAAACAGGGCTAAAACCATTAATAGGTGCACTTCGATGCCCGCGCTAGGTGCGAAGATAACAATGCTGGCTATCGCCAACCCATCAAATAAATTGATCGCTAACGCGACGCTGTATTTTGCTTTACCTGGCTCGGCCGCCGCCGTTCGTCGACGTATAGATAGCGATACGAGAGAGTAACCCAATAATGCGCCTAACCAATAGATCGACAGGGGATCTGCGCTTAGGTGGAATGCTTGGTACGCGACAAGTCCACTAGGCACTAATAAAGCAAGCACCCAAATAGGCGAAAAGTCCCCTATGTATTCAAGGACTTTCTGAACAACATTTTGGTGATATTGCCGGTGAACGAGGTCGCCCTTCATGTGTGAGCTTTTGGTTTACTATGAACTTGACGTCCATAATAACCCTATCACTTAGGATTTTGGGCAATTGAAAACACAAAATACTTTCAAGGAAAGTTAAGACTGGCTTAGATAGGCTTTAATGGTAGGGCTTGTTTGATGTTTGCGAAAACATCATAACGGCTTGTGTGCGGTTTTGGACCCCTAGAAGGCGGTAGATCACAGAGAGGTGATTAGCCACCGTTCCTTCATGCAGCCCAAATTCAATCGCAATGACCTTGTTCGATTTGCCGGTAACTGTCGCGTCTAGAATTTTTCGCTGAGCGTCCGATAGTAGTTCTAGGTTTCTTTCTTGGTCTGGTAGCAGACCTTGGTCGGCCCCCAAACGCAATACGTCTGCGGGTAAATATATCTCGCCATCAAGGATGTGGCGTAGCGCCGCTAACTGTAAATCAGGGTTCGAGCTTTTAGGAATAAACCCAGCAGCTCCCGCGTCAATCGCACCGATGATGTGATTTGGTGAGTTATCTGCTGAAACTACCACAATCTTAGCGTTTTCAAAGACTTCACGAACGAGGGCGATGTTCGCTTGAAACTCTGTTCTAGGAATGTGGTAGTCCAGCAGGACCAAGTCAAAGGAGGAGTGGTTGGTGAATTGTTCGATGGCGCTCTTAGGGTTAGCCGCATCAGAAATCTTAGCGTCGCTGCCCTCGCTTAAAACAAGCAGCAGATCCGCAACGGTTTCACGCCAAAGGTTGTCGTCGTCAATAATCGCTATATTCATTGGTGCTTGTTTAACGTGCTCGCTGTAAAACTGCTGAGCACTCAAGACTAATGGTTGTCCTGGCGAAATTAAAGGCGAAATTGATGTCATCTGGCGCTTACTTAACTATTAGTGGGTTGCTTTCATAGCAGCGCGAATGCGTTTTGCGCGCGCTCTTAGATTGATTAGCATCGCTAATGCAGAAGTTTCATCTTTCTCTAGCGATTCGCCAGCTAAGCGATCTCTCAGTTCTACGTGGCTGATTTCAAGAGCTTGCAGCCTATGGTAACGAGATCCTTTTTGAAACGTTCGGATTGCGAGTTTGTATTCTTGCACTTGTGCCCAAATCAGATTTAGGTTGAAAGAAAGTGTTTCTGGGTTAGCCAAAGATCGAGTGATGACTTCCAATTGGTCTTTAGCTGTTGTTTTGACTATTGCTTGTGTGTTGTTCATGTTTGCCATCTTCTTGTCTATCCTTGTGAAATGAAGGTCTCATCCGTGAGATCTCAATTTTGTTTGTTTGCCCGTTGGCAAGAAGAATAGTAGGCAAATGGTGGGGGCTTGCATATAGTACTTTTCTAATGCTCAATAGTACTTTTTCTCGTTGGCATAGTACCCTTACGCTTATATCAGCAATTAAATGGTCTCAAACTCTATGTCAGTCCTTGTTATCGACGATCACGCTCTATTTTCCGCAGGCATCAAAGGTTTGTATGAAGCTATGAACGATGATGTCGTTGTGAATACCTTTGTGAGTTGCGATGAAGCGTTTGGTGGTGTTGAGGATATGGATGCCGTCTCGTTGGTTTTGCTCGACTACCACATCCCAGGCACTGACCCTGAGCGTAATCTGAAGGTTTTACGGTCCACATTTACCAACGCGAGCATAGTGATCGTTTCGGGCGAAACGGACCCGCTCAAAGTGATACGAGCGATTAATCAGGGCGCAAGCGGCTTTATTCCAAAAGCAGCCACCTCAGAGACCATGATATCGGCGCTTAAGATAATCTCTGCCGGGGGCGTTTATTTGCCACCTGAAGTAAACAGTTACTACAGTACTGGGCCTGAGGCTGCACCGAACTCTACTGAGCACCCTCTTGAGGGGTTACACAAAGTAACACGCGAAGTTGTTGAGCTCGCGATATCTGGAATGAGTAACCAAGCAATAGCCGAAAAGCGTGGTACAAGCCTAAGCACGATCAAGAACCAGCTCTCTAAGGCTTATAAAGACCTAGGTGTTCGAAATCGTGCGCAGTTGGTTCTTGAGTGCGGTAAATACAATCAAAGGGCGAATAGATAATAGTCTGCCCAACTCATAGTGTAATTAATGATTAAGGGCGCTTTCTCAACCGGCCAACAATCATCATTAGAACAACTGCGAGA
This sequence comes from Proteobacteria bacterium UBA7415, assembly GCA_002470515.1. GTDB lineage: Bacteria > Pseudomonadota > Gammaproteobacteria > Arenicellales > Arenicellaceae > Arenicella. The sequence continues at coordinate 8,933 of DKML01000019.1, forward strand.
CCTCCAAGCACCCCTCCTGCTAGCGCACTCTGCCATATCT
>DKML01000023.1 GCA_002470515.1 Proteobacteria bacterium UBA7415
GGAGTTTTTACACAGTCTGAGTATCTAACTGCCTGATTGAAAATGCAAGCCTGACCATGAGCTATCTGCTCGTTACCCCTTATGATTCATGTTTTGTGTAAGTAAGCTATACCGTTGGCTTGGTGTTTAGTGGCTTTAATGAGATCCTTTCTCTGGCTTCTTATTAAGTAACAAACGTGTTTGACGGTTCGCTGAACGGTTCACAAGACCCATAAAAACAAAAACCCGCTTAAAATCAGCGGGTTATCGTTATGTAATGGCGGACGTAAGACACGCCATTAATCCTTGGCTATAGAACATCATTTGGCTTTGTACGGCAAACATCTCTTCCATAGTTGGGTCACGCTCTGTGACCAGTATGTCGAGTGCTGTGATAGCCGCTGGCTCTTGGTCAGGCTTTAGTTTGGACTGCCACTGATTAAATGCACATTCACAAAGCGCTTGAGATTCACCAGAATCATTCATGCAATGGTTCACAAAACGCGCTTTTTGTTGAGCAAATGTATTTGCAGACGAGACTCTGGGATAAATCAGCATCAGCAAAACAATCGTCAGAAGTGCCAGAGACGCTGTTTGAGTGTTGTTAATAACGAATAGTTTTTTAAGCATGAGAGGTCTTTGCAAAAAGTGCCCAAACGCCCTAAAGAAGGTCATCTTGGGTAGTCAAATAACACCATCAAGTTTGCCTTTCTCGGCCGGTATTTAACATACACCATTTGGGGTATACGACTGATTTTCGAGCAACAAAAAAGGAGGCGAATGCCTCCTTTTTCAACACAAAACACCTTAATACTAATACTTTATTGACGAATTAGATCAACCAGTTTTGCTACGCTTTCTAATAGAAAACGCTTATTAAACGTTGAACCTAAAGTGCACTACATCGCCATCACGCATTACGTACTCTTTTCCTTCAAGGCGAAACTTACCGGCTTCCTTTGCGCCCAACTCCCCACCATATTGATCATAATCAGCAAACGCGGTTGTTTCTGCTCGAATAAAACCGCGCTCAAAATCAGTATGGATAACACCTGCTGCTTGCGGCGCCGTATAGCCTTTGCGAATCGTCCAGGCGCGCACTTCCTGTTTGCCTGCCGTAAAGTATGTTTGTAGCCCTAGTAATTCATAGCCGGCTCGAATAACACGATTTAAACCCGGTTCGTCTTGTCCTAGCTCGCTTAGAAATTCGATTTTCTCTTCGTCTTCTAATTCAGCAATTTCTGATTCAATCGCGGCGCAGATAGCGACAACGCCTGCACCTTCTGCAGTTGCTAGGTCGATTACCGTTTGGAGAAGCGGGTTATCTTCAAAGCCATTTTCGTCCACATTTGCAACGTACATCGTTGGCTTCGCTGTCATCAAACACAAAGGCTTAATCAATTTAGAGTCGTCTTCATCCAACCCCATTGACCGAACTGGTTCGCCCGTATCTAAATGAGCAAGCACACGCTCTAATAAAGCTTTGAGCTTTATTTGATCTTTGTCGCCAGACTTAGCACGCTTGGCGGCACGATCAATTGCTTTCTCAACGGTTTCCATATCAGCCAAACCGAGCTCAGTATGAATGACCTCAATATCTTCTGCAGGATCTACCTTGCCTGATACATGGATCACGTTTTCGTCGATAAAGCATCGGACAACATGAGCAATAGCGTCGACTTCTCGAATATTGGCCAAAAACTGATTACCTAGGCCTTCGCCCTTTGACGCTCCTTCGACTAAGCCCGCTATGTCTACGAACTCCATCGTCGCTGGTATCGTCTTATTTGGAATAGCAAGCTCGGTAAGACGTGCTAAACGTGGGTCCGGCACTTCGACCATGCCGACATTCGGCTCGATCGTACAAAAAGGGTAGTTTTCGGCCTGGATGCCAGAATTCGTTAACGCATTAAACAGCGTCGATTTACCGACGTTGGGGAGCCCAACGATGCCACATTTAAATCCCATATCTTGACCTTTATTTGAACCTATTACTTAAATGGTTTAGTTACTGCAATTCGCTAATTTCACTAGCAGAATTTATTACTTAATTGTTGAAGATAAAGACTCTGACACACCTAATTGCGCCGAATAACCTTATCTCTACTTATTCTGTAATGCTACTTAAAGGCCTAGTCTTTAGGTGTCTTTGCCTGTAGCACTGTCTTTAATCGCCGCTTTCTTCTTAGGCTTTGCAACCGAAAGGCGTGTGTGTAAATCGTTCATCGCGCTTGCACAATCACCACTAACAATTCTATCTAACACGGCAATGCTCTCATCAATAGCAAGATCAATTTTGTCTTGATCAGCTAGATTAGCTTGTTTAAGCACATAGCTGGCTACATCTCGTCCAACACCAGGGTGACCGATGCCAACTCGTAAACGTGCGAAGTCGCTGGTTCCCAAGACCTGCGTAATATGTCGCAAGCCGTTATTACCACCATGTCCGCCTCCAAGCTTAATACGAGCAATGCCAGCATCAAGATCAAGCTCATCGTGCACCACTAGGATTTGGTGAGCTTGGAGCTTGTAATACGATAAAGCAGCCTGCACAGAGCTACCACTTAGATTCATAAATGTACTGGGCGCCAACAATCTAACCGCAACCCCATCCACAACGCCAAAGTCAACTTGGGCAGATAACCCCAATAGGTTTTTATCAGGACGTAAGCTCACGCTCGGAAATCGCTGATTTAACAACCTATCCAAAAACAAAAACCCGGCATTGTGCCGGGTCTTTGTGTACTTCTCGCCCGGATTGCCGAGACCGACAATCAACTTAATAGGCGATGCTTTCACGGTTAATCCTCTTTGCCTGCCTCGTCATCTGCTCCACCTTCAGCATCTGACCCAGCACCTTCAGTATCTTCGCCACCTTCTTCAGACTCATCGTCCTCAGATGCACTAGCCAATTGAGGTGCAAGCACCGATGCAACTGGTTGCTCAAGATCTGTTTCGCTTACTGTACTTGCAAACTCAACGCCTTCTGGCAAAGCAACTTCGCCAAGAGCAATCGAATCGCCAATATCAAGCATGCTTACATCAACTGGGATGTATTCTGGAAGATCAGATCCAAGACAAGTTACCTCGATCATGTTCACACTGTGAGACATGATACCGGCATTGGCTTTAACGCCAGGACACTCTTCTTCACCGCTAAAGTGCAACGGAATAGACATAGTGATTTTGTCTTTACGACTCACGCGTTGAAAATCCAAGTGCATTACTTGGGCTTTGTAAGGGTGCATTTGTACATCACGCAAAATGGCGCGCTGCAAATCGTCTTTAACATGTATTTGAACCAATGCGGAACGGAAAGACTCTACTTCTAGTTGCAACATAATTTTGTTGTGGTCAACTAATAGATATTGCTCATCTTCTCCACCGCCATAGACTACGACAGGAACTAAACCAGCACGTCGTGCACGACGACTTGCCGCTGTACCTTTGCCGCTTCTTACTTCAGCTTCTACTATAAAATTAGCACTCATTTTTATTTCTCTAAAATGAATTAATTTCCAATCACACATCGATCGTAATCAATGGGTGGGCTTGTGCTCACTTTGGTTTAGATTAGCGTTGAGCTTAATCTTCTTCCATGAACAACGAACTCACTGAATCACTAACCGTGATTCGGCGGATCGACTCTCCCAGCAAATGTGCTACGGACAACTGTCTTATCTTGTCAGAAGCTGCTGCTGCATCGCTCAATGGAATAGTGTTGGTAACCACCACTTCGTCCATTGTTGATGCGTTAATTCTAGTAACGGCCTCACCGGATAAAACCGCGTGAGTACAGTAGGCGCGTACCGCGACGGCGCCCTCTTCTTTTAATGCGTCAGCGGCTTTACACAGCGTGTTCGCTGTATCGACCATATCATCGATCAACACACAGCTGCGGCCTTTGACGTCACCAATGATATTCATAACCTTGGCAACATTCGCTTTAGGGCGACGTTTATCAATAATGGCTAAGTCTACGCCAAGACGTTTCGCTAAAGCGCGGGCTCGTACAACACCACCTACGTCCGGTGAAACAACAATTTGGTTGCCTTCATTTAGGCGTCTTATGTCTTCCAACAACACTGGCGAGCCATAGATGTTATCGGTAGGAATGTCGAAAAAGCCTTGGATCTGGTCTGCGTGTAGATCCATGGTTAACACGCGATCGGCTCCTGCGGTAGTGATCATCGACGCGATCAACTTAGCACTAATAGGAACTCGTGAATTACGTGGGCGACGATCTTGTCTACCGTATCCGTAGTAAGGAACAACGGCCGTTATGCGGTTTGCTGATGAACGATCACACGCATCGATCAGGAGCAATAGTTCCATTAAGTTTTTGTGACTCGGGGCACACGTCGGTTGGATAATAAAGACATCGCGACCACGTACATTCTCTAGCACTTCAACCGCTATTTCACCGTCGCTGAACTGTTCGACTCGTGCTTTGCCCAAAGGTAACTTTAAATAGTCAACAACCTGTGCAGCTAGATCTGGATTAGCGTTACCGGAAAATACGGTGAGATTATCGATTGACATGAATGGTGGCCTCTTTTGTTGGTGTCGGTTAATGTCATAACAACACTCCGAAACCTTATTTTATAGTTTTAGTACAGTCGTTTAAATCTGAATATATAACTTAAGAAATATCGATAGTACTAAAGTCCACCATCTAGATGAAGTCTGAGCAGAGCAACTATTGTATATCTGACGAATATTGACATACATTCCTGCATGCATACTCTGCGAAAAAGTGGCTGGGGTGGAAGGATTCGAACCTTCGAATGCCAGAATCAAAATCTGGTGCCTTAGGCCACTTGGCTACACCCCATTAATCACTACTTTTCAAACTGTTTTCACTCGCTTACGGACTGCTCCGCTGAAAGTGGAGAGGGAAATATAACGAAAAACCTCATTCGTTAGAACACAAGTTTAACGCGCTATTCCTTCTAGAGTGTGAAAATTACACCAACCTCTCTATCTTATTTACACCTTTCGCAACAAAGCCCTTAATATTTTCGGGCCTTCTCGCCAACAATTCAGTTGCACTACGCTCTGAATCGCATGGCATAAAAACGGAACTACCTGAGCCGCTCATTCTAGCTTTGCCGAATTGTTCCATCCAGCTAATCAGGTGATCGACCTTTGGCACCAGCTTGCGAACGATGGGTTCTAAATCATTTTCCCCAACATTCAAAACCGACTGGTTCCGAAGAGCGCGTATTTTCTTCATCTGAGCCCTCTCTGTCAATTGATTCTGTGAAAAAATTTCATTAGTTGATACCCCTTCGTCTGGAAACAACACTAAGTACCAAGGTGTGGGTAAACTAATTGGTGTCAGTATCTCACCAATTCCTTCCGCCCAAGCTGAAAAACCAGCTACAAAGACAGGCACATCCGCCCCTAGTGACAACCCTAATTCCTGCAGGGTCTTTTGCTCTAAACCTAGGCCCCATAAGTGATTGAGAGCAATTAGCGTTGTTGCCGCATTCGAACTTCCACCACCAAGCCCACCTCCCATAGGTATTTTTTTATCCAAATTAATCGTCGCACCCAGCTCAGGCCTGCCCACAAAATCGCGTAATGCCGTCGCCGCGCACAAATTTAGATCACTGGCACGATTAAAGCCAAAATCGTAAGAACGCTCCAATTCACCGTCAAGATTTACCGAAAAACTCATTTCGTCAGCAAAATCTAGAAATTGAAATATTGTTTGCAACTCGTGATAACCGTCACTTCGCTTACCAACAACATGTAAAAACAGGTTGATTTTGGCAGGCGCTAACCAAATAGGTAGATCTGGATTGTTAGATGGCATTTGAAATCATGATATTGGATGGTTGTGGCCTGTACAGCACATTGTTTTTATATTGAACGATTAGAGAGGCTTAAGTTGACTAAATCGATCTAAAGAGGACTTAGGCGATCGACGTTCGCGCTAATCGGGCTAACATTCTGGTACAAAACTATTCGTCACTTTCTGGGGCGTCAAAATCCCATAATTTAGTGATGATCTTAACCTGTATTTGCTCACCTCGAGAACCACGACCTTGCGAACTAATACGACGCGGAAAACGAAAACTCTTAGCGTTAGCCTGAAGCGTATCATTTTGACCACCCTCTTCACCATTTGGCCGTTCCTGCCATAATCTGTAGTCACTAAAACTGGACTCCCAGCCAAGCTGCTTCAACCGGCCAATCTCGAAGTTACTACTTTGGTTTGAGCTATTCCTAAGACCTTGCTCTTGAACAGAACCCGCGCCGCTGTCTGGTGATACATCTACATGTTCTTGAGTTATCAGTTGCGGCGGTTCGGGCAAGTTCAGTTGGTAATGCGCAAGCGCGTCTGGCGCAGGCACTGCAAACAACCAATATTGAAGCGCGTTTATCGGTAGATTTAGACCAGTAATTTCTCTCAATAAACTAGAGGCATCTGGTCCCGTATACTTCACTCCATCGTTATCACTTAAACGTGCTTCGCCACCATCGTAATCAAGCCTTACTGCGCCCACACCTAACGGACCAAATATACGAATGGAATGTGCGCCCTCTGCAAAGCGCCAATCCAAATTGAACTGATCCGTCTTGCCTTGCGACTTAATAGACGCTTTGGCGCTATACCGCCAATGGATGAGTGATTCCGACACTTTTGTTCTCGTCGCAAAGCGACCGTCTGCCTGAACCCATTCGTCAGAAGACTCAATGGATGGCTTTGGAACGGATTGACACCCGGCCAGCAGCATTAGTGACAACAGGCAAATCTTACGGATAGACAACCCTAGAACTCGCTCTACAGAGGCATCATTTCTCGACTGCGCGTAATTCTCAATCATCTAAACTGACGCTAAAGCGCTCTAAGGTCGTTGCGAGCAAGGGGCTTTGGGGATCCTTTTCGTATGCATCCTTCCATATCTCTAAGGCTTGTTCTTGATCACCCTTAACCCAAAGCACTTCGGCTAAGTGCACTCCAATCTCGACTTCTGGCCAAATATCATACGCTCGACTTAAGTATTCTCTTGCTACTGATAACTCACCGAGTCGATACATAACCCAGCCATAACTGTCTAAAATATGTGCTGAATTTGGCTGCAAGAGTAAAGCTCGCTCAATTAAAGCTTTGGCTTCTTGGTATCGCTCTGTTTGGTCTGCAAGTGTGTAACCGTACGCATTAAGCGCATCCGCGTTCTTTGGTTGGGCCAATAAAACCGCTTTAAAATCCGACTCCGCGAGCTTTAAGTCACGCATCTCTGCGGCGACCAATGCGCGAGCATAGAGCAGCCTAGCATCACCAGGTAAGTACAGAAGGCTATCGTTGATATAGCCCAATGCTTCTTCAAGGCGTAGCACTTGAAGCAAAATGTAATGGCGGGTCATTGCAATCTCAACAAATTCTTGTTCAGTAGCAGGGTCGACCATATTAAGGAGCTCAACGGCTTCATCAACTTGGTCTTGTGCTGCTGAAATAATTGCTAGACGAGTTTGAGCGTACAGATAATTTTTGTCCGATGCTATTTGAGCATAATATTTTTGCGCCGATACATACTGACTTTCACTCTCAGCTGCGCGCCCAAGCGCCAATAAAGCATCTTCATTGTTTGGCTCAAGATCGTTAACTCGTCGATAATATTTTTGAGCGTTCTCGGAATTTCCTAATTGAGCACTTATAAGCGCAGCATAGGTCAAAGCCTGTACATTTCGAGACTCCAATTCCAACACAAAACTTATTTCACTGAGTGCAGCATCAAGCTTTCGTGCTCTTGCCAGTTCTGCTGCATACAGAGTTCGCATAGCAACGGACTCTGGGTATTCGGTTAAATAATCTTGGAGAAACAAGATTCGTGTTTCATTGTAATCCGCACCTGCAATCAGCTCTGCTTTTGACAGTGCCGCGGACTCCCAGCCAGGTTTTATTTCTAACGCTCTATCTAGACGATCAGCAGCAAGCTGCTTGTCGCCCAAAGCACCGGCCACGTAAGCCGCACTAAGATTCACTTGGGCTGAGTCTGGGTGCAAGGCAAGAATCTTAGCAACTAAATCTAGCGCGGCACTTCCGTTAGATTGCTGAACGACTAATCCAGCGATTTCGCGAACCGTTTGGTCGATATTATCAGTACTGAGAGCATCTTTGCTCTGTAACACCGTTATGGCATCGTCAACCAAACCTTGATTAACTTGCGACATAATCAGCAAATCGAGCCCATCCTCTGCATCAGGCTGCAATCTGAGCCAAAACTCTGCCATTTCTAGGCCAGTCACATAATCTTTGTTTTGCACCGCCAGCACCGCCGCGGCTTTGGCTAGACGGGGATCCTTGCTTTCAAACGCAGCCGCTTTTACATGCGATAAACCAAGCTTCCACTGATTTTCATACAATGCCAAATTAAAAACCAACAACTCTGATAACAAACTGGCACTCAGCTCTTGTTCCGGAATGCTGTTGTGTTGCTCGAGTTCAAATTCGTCTATTAGCACGGACTCATTGGCCGCATCAGTAGTTTGGGCTATCGCTTGCTGAAACACATGCTGAGACGCTCGCTCAAATACGACGCTTGAAAACAACAAAGCCACAAGCACAACAAAGGTTGGCATTGAATTGCACACAGAATACCGCCACGAGTGTAATGCGAAAGAGCTAATAGCTGACTGATACTTCGAAAGGTTCATATAGAAGTGTGTAGATTTAACTGCAGAGTAAACTGCATGAATAATTGATAGCAGTCTTTTGCCAAGCGTAACGCATAGCGAAACTCATTTAAGAACACCAGAAAGAGCGCTACAAAGACTAGCATTGGCCCATTATACGCAGTCAATACTCTTCAGCGCGTGTTTAATCATTGCCATATACTTAACATGCAGACATCGCCACCATAAAATGGTGACTCCGAAAACAGCATCTATTGCTTACTTGCAATAACGCTAGCGCTTTGAGCAATGAGACTTTCACCATGGGAAATAACAGCACTATTATCTTAGGCGCATTCGCACTCTTCTTGGTTTTTGGCTATTTGAGTGTTCTGCGGAGCATAGCGCGTCTCTATTTTCCTTCGAGCTCTATCAAGACAGCCTACTTGAGTGCATTTAGAGATTCTCGAGTATTGGCTAATTTTGGCAGTAGCGCTTTGTTCATCAGCATACCAGCTACCAGCCTCTTACTTTTTTGGGGGTGGGTCCCTGCCCTTATATGGATGCTCATTGCGCACCTTCTATTAGATTCGATATTACATCTACAGGTGGCTGCTGCAGAACGTATTCACCCAGAATCCACTAGACTAAGCGGCGCAGCGGATGCGCCAAGCACTTTAATACACCGTGTACTTTTAAGCGGGTTTTATATTCTACTGACTGCGACCGCCTTAAGCTTTCTTGCCAATTTGATAGACCGACAAAGCGGTCTTATTTTTGCTCTTCTATGTTTATTTCCTGCACATAAACTAATACAGGCCGATCAACACAGCCCTACAGTAAACGTAATTCGCGTTGCATTGGCCATCGTTGTTGCATTCTTGGGAGTGATGTTTGCACATCAATTGGGGTTTGCGATATACGGCGAGTGGCAGCCATTGGCATTTATTGGGGGAGCAAGTCTGGATTGGCTTGCATTGAACAACCAAACGATTCTAGCTGCTTGCCTATTAATGGGGTGCGTTGAAATTTCACGCGGCACTCGCTTTGAGCACACTTTCGCGACATTTACCGGTGCGCTGTTGGTTTTGGCAAGCTTATTATTAGCGACAAAGTTTCTAGTTTTGCAGGCACCTTTGGATGCGCCCCTAAATGCATCAACGCCCGCTGCCGTAACAACCACATCTGCAGTAGCGTCAGATTTAACGGCGACCGTCATTAGCCTGCCTTCTTTTGCTATGGTATCGCTCATTTTGTTTTGGACTTTAGGAGGCTTGCTGCTCCGCCTCAGCCATGAACGCGACAACTCTAATTCGCAAGGCGACATCTCCTCCCGATTTGGACGCCTTCAATGGGAAGGGACGCTGCAATTATTGTTTTCTTTAGTTCTACTATTGAGCCTCGCCGCCGCTGTAGGTATTGGCGCATGGAATTCACATTACATCGGATCGCCGTTAGATCAAGATTTAATAAAGCACTTTGATTTAGCTATTTCCAGCATCTCTGCCTTACTTGATCCGAGCGAGCAAACCGGAACTCTAGTGAATACCTTATTACTCGTTGGCTTGGTATTCACAGGCTTTAGCTTTTTAATTTCTATTGTGCGCAGGCTACGCACTTCCTCAAACGCTCCTTTTGTGGTGTCGGAATTTGATCGTTCAGGCCGAGCGCGAGCCACTCATGGCGCACAAATCGTTATGGTATTCCTGTTGAGCTGCTATTTTATCAAGCATGGCGTAGGCGTAGATTTTTGGGCCGTCGCTGGGTGCTTAGCGTGGACTCTATTCGCCAGTTACACGCTGAGCGCTGCTATCGCGGTACAGAGCCTGCCAAAAGGTGCCGCCAACACTAGCTTTGCTAACTATGTAATCCTAATTGTCGTCATACTTGGGTTTGTGCAATCAATGGCATTTGTTATCTATTGGTACTTTGACGAGCGCCTCGTTGCAGCTGCGTTATTGCAAATACTAATCCTATTTGGAGTTTCCACTTGGTTCGACAAATTTAGTAGTGTACTGAGCGGCCTAAAGCAGATTCGTCAAGCTCCAGCTTTTGACGATTAGCAGAAAACAGCACCGTAGAAATAAAGCCTTGAGGTTCATGCTAAAAGGTCAAAAAAAGAGTAAAATTGCGGCGCTCAAACATCATTGAAAAATCATGCACGTTTTATCCGTCGGTCTAAATCATTCGTCAGCGCCTCTCGAAATTCGAGAACGTGCGGCTGTGACTGCTGAAACCCTCCCCGACGCACTTAAGGACTTAACTAAGCATCATGCTGTTTCTGAAGCGGCGATACTCTCGACGTGTAATCGTACCGAAGTTTATTGCCACTTAGAAACTCCTCAGACCAACGTGATTAGCGATTGGCTTTGCGAGTATCACGCTTTACAGAAAAGCGATATCAGCCCATTCTTGTATCAATTTCCCGATCAGCATGCTGTTAAACATGCATTTCGCGTAGCATCAGGCATGGATTCTATGGTCATTGGCGAGCCTCAAATTTTGGGGCAAATGAAAACCGCATTTGCGACAGCTCACCGTCAAGGCACCACCGGCAAAGTATTGAATAAGTTATTTCAAAACACCTTTTCTGTCGCCAAACGAATCAGATCGACCACCGCCATCGGCCACAATGCTGTTTCAGTTGCGTATGCCGCCGTTGCTTTATCAAAACAGATTTTTACCGACATCACTGAAAAAACGGTTTTATTGATCGGAGCAGGCGAAACCATAGAGCTGGTTTGCCGTCATCTTTACAACCAGGGCATTCGAAAAATAGTTATTGCTAATCGCAGCATGGAACGGACTGGTAAGTTTGTAACAGAGTTTGGAGCCGACCCAATTGGCCTGCATGAACTGCCTGACCACTTAAGCAAGGCCGACATGGTGTTTAGTTCCACTGCAAGTACGCTGCCGATTGTCGGCAAGGGCGCGATAGAGAGCGCACTACGCGAACGCAAACAAAAATCTATGTTTTTGGTCGATTTGGCCGTACCACGCGACATTGAGCCCGAAGTAGGGACGCTTAAAAACGCCTATTTGTATACAGTAGATGATTTAGAACAAGTCGTATCTGAGAACATTGAATCTCGTCATCAAGCGGTAGATCAGGCCGAAAAAATAGTTGAAGCTAAATCTGTTGAATTTATGCTTTGGTTAGACAGTTTACAGTCGATCCCGACACTTAGAGATTTACGCTCCAAAACCGCCGCAATAAAAACTCAGCAACTTGATCAGGCGCAACGCCGCTTACTCGCGGGCGACGACCCAGAAGATGTGCTAAATACTTTCGCCCACGCGCTAACTCAAAAGTTTATGCATGATCCCAGTGAGTGGCTCAAGCAACAGAATAACGAAGAGCGCTTTGCGTTAGCCCGAACCTTATTTGGGCTAGATGGCCATACATCTAACAGCGCAAGCTCTACAGAGAGCGTGACCCAAGACGTTTTCAACAAGACCGCTAAAGAGTCAGACACTTAGCTACCTCAACTCAGAACTCGGCGCGATGCGCTTACTCTATATTTAGAATGCTTGCCCTGTTTGGTATGCATGAATGTTGCTCTAGGGCACAACCTGTCACACAAAAAGAAAACACTATCGTGAAAGATTCAATTCGCATCAAACTAGAAAACTTAACCGAACGCCAAGAAGAGCTGAACGCTCTATTGTCAGACCCAGCAACTATTTCTGATCAGAACCAGTTTCGTAAACTCAATATCGAGCTATCAGAAATCATGCCTATCGTCGAGAATTTCAACCAGTACCAAATCTTAGACGAAGATGCTCAGGCCGCTCAATCCATGATCGACGAAGACGACGCAGAGATGCGTAAAATGGGTTACGACGAACTAAGTCAAATCAAAGAGCAACAAGAAGAGTTGCAAACACAGCTGCAAAAACTGCTTCTGCCAAAAGATCCCAATGACGACAACAATATCTTTTTAGAAATTCGCGCGGGCACTGGTGGCGATGAAGCCGCGATCTTCTCAGGCGATCTGTTCAAAATGTATTCGACCTATGCTGAATCTCAGCGTTGGAAAGTTGAAGTAATGAGTAAGAACGAAGGCGACCACGGTGGCTTTAAAGAGATCATTACTCGCATCGAAGGACATGGAGCCTATTCAAAACTTAAGTTCGAGTCTGGTGCCCACCGCGTACAACGCGTTCCTGACACTGAAACGCAAGGTCGCATTCATACTTCTGCGTGTACCGTAGCGATCTTGCCTGAAGTCGATGAGATTGGCGATGACATGGACATAAACCCTGGTGATTTACGTGTGGATACCTACCGCGCATCTGGCTCGGGCGGCCAACACGTCAATAAAACCGATTCTGCGGTTCGTATTACGCATCTTCCTACAGGAACAGTTGTAGAGTGCCAAGACGAGCGGTCACAGCACAAAAACCGTGCACGAGCGATGTCGATGCTTAAATCTCGAATATTAGATGCAGAGCGTCAAGCACAGCAAGATGAGCAAGCAGAAACGCGCAAGAGCTTGGTAGGCAGTGGCGATAGATCAGAACGTATTAGAACTTATAATTTCCCACAAGGTCGTGTTACCGACCATCGAATCAACCTTACTTTGTATAAGCTCGATACCGTAATGGCTGGCGATTTGGGACAAATCATCGAACCTCTGACTACTGAGCATCAAGCTCACCTGTTGGCTGAGTTAGGCGATCAGTAGCCGCTTGGTTTAGCAAACATCCCAATTTTCACAGTGAGCAATCAAACCTACCGACTGCTGATAGACGATGCTGTAAGCCTGTTATCAGCTCAGTCGGACTCACCGCGTATTGATGCCGAAGTATTGATGCAAGCCGCTATCGAGCAATCATTGGCTTGGCTCATATCCTATGGCGATACGACCCCAAGTGCCGAACATACAAAACGGTTTTATGCATACATCGCACGGCGGCATGCCGGAGAACCAATTGCCTATATCGTAGGTCATAAAGAGTTTTGGTCTTTGGATCTGGATGTGAATAAGCACGTACTCGTACCCCGCGTTGATACCGAGACCTTGGTGGAAGCGGCCCTAGACATAATTTCAAAAGACCAAGACTACGCAATCGCAGACTTAGGCACAGGGAGCGGCGCAATTGCGTTAGCCATTGCCAAAGAGAGACCTCAAGCCAAGGTAGTTGCTATCGATGTCAGTGAAGATGCATTGAGGGTGGCGCAAAACAACGCTAACAAACACTCTATAAGTAATGTTAGTTTTTTACTCAGTGATTGGTTTGCAGGGCTCAAGGGTCAACAATTTGATGTAATTGTAAGCAACCCTCCCTACGTGCGGTCCGACGACCCACACTTAAATAGAGGCGATCTCCCTGCTGAGCCTGATCTCGCCCTAATCGGAAAAGACGATGGATTGGGAGATATACGGCGGATTGTTAGTGATGCGAAGGCGCACCTCAAGGGAGACAAAACTCTAATAATTGAACACGGCTGCGACCAAGGCGATGTGGTTAACCATATTTTCTTAGACCACGGATTTAAGAACGTTGTAACGCATCGCGATCTCAGCCGCCTGCCACGTTGTACTAGCGGCAAACTGAAGTGAGCAGCAATGAGCGTTAGATCAGACTTGGATTCAGGCGCTGAAACCATTGAGTCATCATTTTTTAAGTTAGCTATGGCTGCACTAGAAGCAAGCCAGCCTGAGCAAAAATGCTCTCTTATTCAAGCGCTCTTTGAAAGAACCCAAGAGCTGGACACGAGCAGCAAGATGACAGCACAAGATTGCTGCCTTCCTGGCTACCCTTCGAATCTTAGTTTAGTGACTCCCCGAGAGCTCAAACGACGTGGCTTACAATCACAGCAAGGCCGCAACGTACTGATTCATGCGGTTGCGCATATCGAGTACAACGCCATGAATCTAGCGGTTGATGCCGCGTATCGTTTTCGAGGCATGCCATCGCAATTCTATCTAGATTGGATGAGCGTAGCGACCGACGAGGCTCGACACTTTACTATGCTTTCTCAGTACCTACACGACAATGGCAGCTTCTACGGCGAGTTTCCAGCACACAATGGTCTATGGGAAATGGCGGAGAAAACCGCGAGTAACGTCGTTGCTCGAATGGCATTGGTACCACGCGTAATGGAGGCGCGCGGGCTTGATGTAACGCCCAAAATGATCGAGCGATTAGAAAACGTAGGCGACACAGAAGCCGCAAGACTCCTCAAAATCATTTACCAAGATGAAATCGGCCATGTGAATATTGGCTCGCATTGGTTCCACTTTACTTGCAAATATGCAAACCTTGACCCTCGAACGCACTTCTTTGCGTTAGTCGAAGAACACCTGCATGGCGAATTACGCGGACCATTTAATTTAGCCGCTCGACTTCAGGCCGGTTTCGATGAATTTGAACTCGCTGCACTCACGCAAAGATACGATTCGTGAAACAGGGAGCGTAAATTGACCTTAGCTCTTATCTAAACGATATTCAGCGGATCGTGCATGTGCGGTCAAAGATTCTCCCCTCGCAAGTACGGACGCCCGCTTACCAATTGACTGGGCACCTTGGGCCGACACTTTGATCATGCTCGTGCGTTTCTGAAAGTCGTACACACCTAAAGGCGAACTAAATCGGGACGTACCCGACGTTGGTAGGACATGGTTAGGGCCGGCACAGTAGTCACCCAAAGATTCGGCGCTGTAGTCTCCAATGAATATGGCTCCGGCATTTCGAATCGAAACAGCCAACTCGTCAGCATTTTTGGTAAATATTTCGAGATGCTCTGCGGCAATTTGATCCGCAATTGCTAGTAATTGCGCATCGGTGTCTACGTAAATGATCGCTCCGTGTTTCTCCAAAGCTTTGGCGATAATGTTACGCCGCTCCATCTGAGGCAACAAACGATCAATAGATTCTTGTACGGCCGCAGCCATTGCCGCTGAACGCGTCAAGAAAATGGCCTGAGCTTGTTCATCATGCTCGGCTTGCGCAAATAGGTCCATGGCCACCCAGTCGGGCTTGGCACTGTCGTCTGCAATAACCAATACTTCGCTCGGTCCTGCCAGCATATCGATGCCAACATGGCCAAATACAAGCTGCTTGGCTGTGGCAACGTAAATATTGCCTGGTCCTGTGATTTTGTCGACCTTAGGAATAGTCTGCGTTCCATAAGCGAGTGCTGCAACAGCTTGTGCACCACCTACTCTAAAAACACGATCTACACCTGCTATCTTTGCTGCGGCCAAAACCATGTTGTTGTATTCACCTCTAGGTGTAGGAGAAACCATAATCAGTTCATCTACACCAGCCACCTTTGCGGGTATGGCATTCATAATGACCGACGATGGGTACGTAGCTAAACCGCCAGGCACGTATAGCCCAGCTCTTTTTAATGGCGTTACCTTTTGCCCCAATTGCGTACCATCAGCTTCGGTGTATGACCAACTCTCTTGCAATTGATGTTGATGGTAATCGCGGACACGTTGGGCCGCAAATTCAAGCGCTTCACGTTGCTCTGCGGGTATGGCTTCAAGTGCCTCTGTGAGTCTGGCAGCAGGAACCTCTAGCGTATCTGCACTAACTTCAAAGCCATCAAACTTTTGAGTAAGCTCAATCAATGCATCATCACCTTCACGTACGACGCGATGAATAATGTCGCTGACCTGCCGGCGAATTTCATCTTGAGCCGCAGAGACGCTCTGACGTTCTAGTAGTTCGGAAAGCTGAATAGAGAAATCTAGTTGATTGATATTTAGCTTGCGCATAATAGTCTTGTATGAATGTTCTTGAGTATGTCAGGCCTTCTTATAAAACAATCTCTATGTGCCGCATACGCCTGAATGACAAAACAGTACAGCTCAGAATTTATCCTATGCTATGCCTTATTCGTCTCGATCGCTTTTCCAAGTGCCGCCGTAAATTCTTGAATCATGGTGTGCTGAGTCCGCATTGATGCGGCATTAGCGATTAATCGACACGACACGTCGGCCACCAACTCATGAGGAGATAAATTATTTGCCTTAAGAGTACTGCCGGTTTCTACCAAATCCACGATTTCATCGGCTAGACCTACTAAAGGAGCTAGTTCCATCGCGCCATAGAGTTTGATAATTTCGGCTTGTACCCCTTTCGACTGATAGTACTCGCGGGCCAATTTAGGATACTTGGTCGCAACTCGAATACGCTTTTTCGTCGTTAGCTGCGGGCTATTGTTAGGCTCAGGGCTATTGTTAGGCTCAGGGCTATTGTTAAGCTCAGGGCTGTTATTAGGTCGTGCGGTCATTAAACGGCAGCGAGATATTTTAAGGTCCAAAAGCTCACACAACCCTTCCCCGCCATGCTCCATCAAGCCATCTTTACCCACAATGCCCAAATCCGCCGCACCGAACTGAACATACGTAGGCACATCAGTTGAACGGATAACTACGGCCTGCACATCCTTTTGATTAGTAGCGAAAATGAGCTTACGACTTTCAAACGGGTCATCAAGCAACTCAATACCCACTGCCTTGAGGAGCGGAATAGTCTGCTTTAGAATTCGACCTTTAGAGAGAGCTATGGTTAACATCGACGTAATGACCTACTGATTCCTCTGTGGCAACTTAGTCGCCATTTAGTGAATCTAGATTGAATAGTTAATTTACCAGCGCTTGTAATTCTGGGCTCTTATCCCAAACATGCCCTGGCACTCGGCGTATATTAGCGCCTAAACGTGACAGTTTCTCTTCGATGCTTTCGTAACCTCTATCGATATGATAGATGCGATCGATTACGGTTGGCTTGTCAGCCATGAGCGCCGCCAGCACTAAACTCGCAGATGCTCGTAGGTCCGTGGCCATAACAGGCGCGCCGCGTAATTTATTACGTCCAGTAATAAATGCAGTATTGCCTTCAAGGTCAATCTGCGCACCCATTCGTTGTAGTTCTTGAACGTGCATGAAGCGGTTTTCAAAAATTGTCTCAACAACCTTTGACGTTCCTTCTGCAAGAGAGTTCATGGTTACGAACTGCGCTTGCATATCCGTTGGAAACGCAGGATGCGGCGCCGTGTGAATGTTCACGGCCTTGGGCCGTCTGCCCTGCATATCAAGTTCGATCGAGGTGCCGTCAATTGTGATCTGAGCGCCTGCTTCGGTTAGCTTGTCTAGCACAGCATCTAGGTAAGCAGGGTCGGTGTTGCGTGCTCTTACGCGACCTCGAGTAACTGCTCCGGCAACCAAATACGTGCCTGTCTCAATTCGGTCGGCAATGACTCGATGAGATGCGTCGTGCAGGCTATCAACACCTTCGATAACAATCTCGGCTGATCCAGCACCGCTCACTTTAGCGCCCATCGCATTCAAACAATTGGCTAAGTCAACAATTTCGGGCTCACGTGCCGCATTCTCGATAACCGTTGTTCCCTTGGCTAGAGACGCAGCCATCATCAAGTTTTCGGTACCCGTCACCGAGACCATATCCATAAAAATGCGAGCGCCTTTAAGGCGATCGGCAGTGGCTTTAATGTAACCATCTTCAATGGTGACCTTGGCGCCCATTGCCTCTAGACCCTTGATGTGCAAGTTGACTGGGCGAGAACCAATAGCACACCCACCCGGCAACGACACTTCCGCATGCCCCATACGGGCAACCAGTGGTCCTAATACCAAAATACTGGCTCGCATAGTTTTTACTAAGTCGTACGGCGCGCGCACCTGGTTTAATCCACTCGCATCAGCGGCAATGTTCATGCGCTCATCAACTTCCATCGACACACCTAAGTACGACAGAAGACTCATAGTCGTAGTAATGTCTTGTAAATGCGGGACATTACTCAGCGTCAATTTTCCATCGACTAATAACGACGAAATTAAGATCGGTAGCGCAGCATTCTTTGCTCCCGAAATATTGACGTCTCCATGCAGCGGTCCTGCTCCAGTAACGATTAACTTATCCATGTTCTTGCCTATTGCGTCTAAAAGTTCAAAATCTGCGTAATGCGCGCTTAACTATCCAATGTTTGCTTAAGCTCACCACTCTCATACATCTCGGTCATGATGTCGCTACCGCCAAGAAACTCACCCTTAACATAGAGTTGCGGGATAGTTGGCCAATTCGAATATTCCTTAATGCCCTGACGTACTTCTTCATTACTGAGTACATCAACGGTCACAAACTCAGTATCGAGTGATTGTAAAATCTGGATCGCGCGGCCAGAGAAACCGCATTGTGGGAAATTAGCATTGCCCTTCATAAACAAGACAACCGTATTATCTTCTACTGTTTTCTTGATCTGTTCTTGCATTGTTAGTTCTTCGCTCATGGTATGGGTAGACCTCGTTCTGGGTTTAACTTTCTCGTTAATTAAATAGTCTAAATAACTAAAATATCTCTGATTGTATTCTTGATTGTTCGATAAGCACAGGCTTTAGCTATAGCCTTATTGAGGCTCTATCTTAACAACACTTAAGCGCCTTCATGCTCTGCTGGCGTGACGGTCTTCATCGAAAGTGCGTGCACTTCAGCTTTCATCTTGTCGCCTAAAGCTTTGTACACCAGCTGGTGTCGTCTAATTCTCGACTGTCCTTCAAATTCATTGGCAATAATGACCGCTTCAAAATGATGGCCATCGCCTTCAACCGATACTTGGGCGCCATCAAAGCCTGCTTCGATCCATTCCTTTAATTGTTCTGGGGTTACCATTTATCTGTCTCTTCAATTGTTAAGTCTTGAAAATTGGGCGCAAGAATACCTGAAAATCACTGCGTTACGAAGTCTAATATGCTAGCGTTTACGTTCATTTAAAGCTTAATCCAAAAATATTCAGCATGCGCTACTCTGTTGCTCTTCTTTACACACTAAGCACACTGCTCGCGGCGTTGATTCCGTCGACGTTCGCTCAAGCACAGTCTAACAATCGAGTTGTGGTGATTCCGTTGGGTTCTGACCCTGTCGACGAAAACTTTCTGCCTGTCGCCATTGGCTCAGTTAACGAAGGAGGCTTTAACGGTGTCGGTATGACACTGATTAAGCCACTGACTGGTACTTACGTGTTTACTGTAGGTTCAGTTATCGGCGACGAACCCGTTGTTTTACTCACTAATGCTGCAGCCAGTCTAAGCCCACGAAAAATTGGTTACGCTCTATCGGGCTCAAACATCACCGTGTATGTATTTGACTAAGGTGGCGTCAAAATCGATGATGATTTTAGTATCGTTGTGTACCGGACTGTACAATAAACTTCAAGTAAGTGAGCAACAATGTAAAAAACCTCTTTCGAATACGATTAATTGTCTCGAAGTTTATAACCGCTTTTTAAGAGAGTAATACAAACACTAGAAATCACTAGCGCGAACGTAATCATTATAAGAAAACTTATTAATACTGGTTTGTCAGACTGACCGAAGAAGCCATAGCGGAAACCGTCGATCATATAGAAAAAAGGATTCCATTTAGAAAGCTCGTACCACATCGGCGGCAACGACTTAATCGAATAAAATACACCACTTAAAAATGTTAAGGGCATGATCAAGAAGTTTTGGAAGGCGGCGATTTGGTCAAATTTTTCGGCCCACATTCCCGCGATTAAGCCAAGTGACCCCATCGTGAAGCTGCCTAGTACAGCAAATCCTATAACAATAAAACCGTTGTGTACGGGCACATCCGCGTAGAAAAACGCCAAAATAAATACACCTATCCCTACGACAATACCGCGCGTAATAGCTGCACCAATATAGGCAACGAACATCTCTAGCTCAGACAAGGGTGGCAGCAAAATAAATACGATGCTCCCCATCACTTTAGACTGAATCATGCTCGACGAACTATTGGCGAAAGCATTTTGTATAACCGCCATCATCAACAAGCCAGGGATCAGAAAAGACACATAGTTAACGCCGGGAAAAACCTCTACACGATCTTGCAGCACATGCCCAAACACTAATAGATACAATAACGAAGTAAGTACAGGCGCCATAACCGTCTGTAACCAAACTTTTGTGAAACGGGTAATCTCCTTGCGGAACAAGGTATAACAGGCGAACCAATTCATAAGACTACCCCTTGACCGATGCAGGCTTATTGCCTGTCATTTGAACAAACACATCTTGCAAGTTATCGTTCACCACCGAGACATATGTGATATCCATTTGGTGAGCTTTGAGCTGATCCAGGATTTCGACAATAGAATCCTGATCACGGTGTAATGTGATTTCCAACTCCACTCCCTCACAGCGAACTACTCGGTCTTGCAACTCGGGCGGAACGGACTTAATCGGGTCTCGAGTTTTAATAAGCAGTTTGCTGCCCAAACCTCGAGCTAACAAGTCCTCTTTGGACTCCATTGCGATTACCTGACCTTGATCAATAATGCCGATTCGATCACACAACTCCTCGGCTTCTTCCAAGTAATGTGTTGTCAGCACAATGGTATGACCCTTACTGTGCAACTCTTTAATGAACTTCCACATGGATTGGCGAAGCTCCACATCCACTCCCGCCGTAGGTTCGTCCAATACGAGCACTGGAGGCTTATGCACCAACGCTTGTGCAATAAGCACCCTGCGCTTCATTCCACCAGATAGCTTACGCAAGTTGGTATCGGCTTTATCCATCAGATTTAATTTGGTCAACAGTTCGTCGACCCAATCATCGTTTTTGCGTAAACCGAAATAGCCAGACTGAAACATCAATGTTTCACGGACAGTAAAAAATGGGTCTATAACGACTTCCTGCGGCACAACACCAAGGTTGCGACGCGCTTGTCTGAAGTCTTTTCGAACATCAGCCCCAAGGACAGACAACTTGCCAGAATCAACCCTAAGCAATCCGGCCAAGGCGCTTATTAGAGTAGATTTCCCCGCACCATTTGGCCCTAGCAAACCAAAGAACTCGCCTTCTTCTATAGAAAAGCTAACGTCGTTGAGAGCCTGCAAAGAGTCGAAACGTTTACTAACACCCTCAAGCTTAATGGCACTCATCTCTAGTTTGCGTTTTTAGATTTTAAATCCGCAATCAAACCCTCTACACCCTTTGTATCAAGCGTGTTCTTAAAGGTGGCACGGTAAGTAGAAATAAAGTTAATGCCCGCCACTTCAATATTAAACGCGCGCCATTGAGTATCGCGACGATTACTCATGTGTAAGTTTATGCCATACGTGGCACCGGTCGCCGAAATTAGCTGAGCCTCAACAACAATACGATCACTACCTTCGGGTAGGTTTACTGGCAGATAGACAACTTTTTCATTACCCGTATATTCTAAAAGAGCCGTTGCATAGGTTCGCATTAAAAAAACTTGAAACTCCTTAGAGAATGCTTCTACCTGAGCAGGGGTGGCGGAATTAGCGTATGAGCCTAAAATAAGCCTCGCCATACGCGGTACATGCACTGCTGGAACAAGAGTCTCGTCAACCATCTTGTACAAAGCATCGTTGTCAGTTTTGTACAGTTCGCGGTTTTTTTGAATATTGTTTACGATCGCATTGACTGTGTTTTTAACGACATCACCTGGGGCGACCATGGCTGCAGCATTTTGAGTAGCAACCGCCGTAGCTGCAAAACTCAAGACCAACATACAACGTTTAAGAACACTGAATCGTTTCAACTTATTAATCTTCATAATTTCTCTTTTAACAAATGGTTATACACATTAAATTTTGGGCATGCTCTGTAAAACAGACGCAGTCTGCGCCATGCTTAGGCCTCTGGCCTTGAATTATGCCAGAGTCGCCTGAACAGAAGCTGAACGTATTAGTAGCCGCTGCTCGCAAACAGGTTTCAAATACTATTTTTCGCCACTAGTTTTACGCTACTAGGTAGAGACCCCTATTTAGGGCTTTTGCTTACTTTTTAGTGACCTTTTCACTAACCTTTTTTGTGGCTTTTTTAGTGATTACTTTTTTAGTTGGCGTTGCCCGAACCGGTTTACTATCCCCGTCACTAACAGGTACAGCCGCAGTCGTTGGCTTAGATGCTGTATTCTTAGCCACTTGCTCCATGTTTTCGTGCAACTGGAAAAATAACATAACCAACTCTGATACAACCCTAGCGAGTAAGCACCCCAATGCAATAAATACGAAACCTTCGATAAACCCATACAAGCTTCCAGAAAAGATACGGCCTAAGCCTTCCCATATAACCGCAACCAGCGCAGCCCAATAAACGATTTGCAAAAGTCTAGGCGTGAGCATTTCGTCAAAAAAGAGTATCTGGCGTGGTAAAGGCTGTTGAATGAATTCTTTGACGACGTCCATGTTGAGTTTGTCTTGCATATTTAGGTTCCGATCATGTTTGCTTTGTTTAGATAAGTGTATTATACCCAGTCGTTGTCGCCATAAGGCGTAAAAACATATTAATTAACACTAATTATGATTGATTTAGCATTGCCCATAGTCGCCGTTTTATTCGGCTTTGTTGTTCTAATGAAAAGCGCTGACCTTTTAGTCGATAACGCTGTGGAATTCGCGTTGCGCTTGGGAATTTCAACATTCTTAGTTGGCGTTATCATCATAGGTTTTGGAACCTCAGCACCAGAGATGTTCGTGTCGGCTATGGCTTCACTTGAAGGGAAAGGTAACTTAGCCGTCGGCAATGCTCTGGGTTCAAACGTTACCAACATTGGCTTAGTGTTGGGACTTGCTGCGTTTATTAATCGTATATCTGTAAGCTCAGATACCGCGATAGCGGATATACCCGTACTCATTATCACCGGAGTGCTGGGCGCTTATTTTGTCCTGGATGGTGAACTCACCGCTTTAGACGGTGCCATCCTGTTGATTGTTTTGGGTGGTTATCTTTTTTGGTCCGCGCAAAACGGTAAGACAACGGTCAGCGAAGAAGAAATAAATAAGCATATTCATTCTGAACGTTCGATGTCAGCTTTAATCTCTCTACTGCTCATTAGCATCTTTTTGTTACTTGTCGCTTCACGGGTCCTGGTGTTTGGCGCTGTGAGCATCGCGGAATTTTTTGGTGTGAGCGACCTAATTATTGGTTTAACCGTAGTTGCCATAGGCACAAGCCTTCCCGAACTAGCCGCCGCCATTGCCGCCGCTCGTAAAAACGCCCACGACATGATCATCGGCAACATTATTGGCTCAAACGTATTCAACATATTGGCCGTATTGGGCATAACGGGGGTCATTCAATCAACCGCAGTTGAAACAGAAGTAATATGGAGAGACTTTCCGGTCATGTTAGGCATGACGGTCGTCATGTTACTCATTGCGTATTGCAGAAAGGGTTTCGGGCGTATTGAAGGAATTTTCTTACTAGCCATATACCTTGGTTACATCAGCTATCTTATCGCCTCCTCTACCGCCTAGGAGATTAAATGCCGAAGAAAAAACAAGATTTTCTCGCCTCAGCTCGATCAGTACTCACGATAGAAGCTGACGCCATTACGCAGCAAGTTACCGCCCTTGAAGACACCGCTAATGGCGCTGCATTTGAAGCCGCGTGCAAGCTGATGCTCGCATGCGAAGGTCGCGTTATCGTAACGGGTATGGGCAAGTCAGGGCATATTTCTAATAAGATCGCCGCGACGCTAGCAAGCACAGGCACACCATCATTTTTTGTTCACCCAGGAGAGGCGAGTCATGGCGACCTAGGCATGATCACACCCAAGGACTTGGTGTTAGCCCTATCTAACTCCGGTGAAACGGCTGAAGTACTCACTATTGTGCCTATTATTAAGCGCATGGGAGTTAGCTTGATAGGTATAGCGAGCGCTCCTCAAAGCACGCTCGCCAAGTTGTCGGATGTGTATCTAAATGTAGGGATTTCGCAAGAGGCATGCCCAATGAATCTAGCGCCAACTGCGAGCACTACCGCCACCTTAGCCATTGGCGATGCACTAGCCATAGCCATATTGAATGCGCGAGATTTTGACGAATCTGATTTCGCACGCTCGCACCCCGGCGGGTCTCTCGGACGACGTCTATTGTTGTATGTTGAAGATATTATGCACACGGGGGACGAACTTCCTGTAGTGAATCGAGATGCGAGCCTAACCGACGCCTTGATGGAAATGACCAGCAAGGGTTTAGGCATGACAGGTGTAATTGACGAACAAAATAATTTAGTGGGAGTTTATACCGATGGTGATCTCCGCAGGTCTCTAGAAAAGAGTCTTAGCCTAGACGGCTACATCGGCGAATCTATGAGCGCCTCCCCTATTACTATCGAGACAGGAGTTTTGGCCGCGGAGCTCGTTGCGCTCATGAAAACCAAACGTATCAGCGGCATACTGGTTACAGAAAAAGGCCGATTGGTAGGCGCTATAAACATGCAAGATTTGTTAAGAGCTGGTGTTTTATAACTCGCATGATAAACAAAACACAGACCAGCACTTACATAGTGCTGCCACTAAACAGTCCACACACTTCTTGAACCGTTGACAATAAGAGCAAAGCCGTAATATGAAATTCAGCGATCTCCCACCACTACCGTTCGACATCAGCGACGCGGTGTGTGACAAAGCAAAGCAAATAAAACTAGCTATTTTTGATGTAGACGGTGTTTTAACCGACGGACGCCTTTATTACGGAAAAAACGGGGAAAAACTCAAAGTCTTTCATGCACTAGACGGTCACGGGTTAAAAATGCTGCAACAAGCAGGCATTCAGGTTGCCATAATTACGGCACGCAAATCTCAAGCTCTAGCAACAAGATTGCAAGACCTTAATATTGCTCACGTGTATATGGGCGCTCAAGATAAGGTTGCTGTCTTCGAAGAGCTCATCCATAAGCTTGGCCTCAAAGAGGCTGAGTGTGCTTTTACAGGCGACGATGTAATTGATCTTGGAGTGATGCAGCGTTGTGGCCTAACGTTTTCGGTGGATAACGGCCATTTTGTAGTCAAGCATGTTGCCGATTGGGTTTCGCCGTTGCGCGGCGGCCTTGGCGCGGTGCGCTCGGTCTGCGACATCCTGTTGTACTGTAACGCTGTTTATCCAGTAGACTCAACATCTACGCAGCAATAACTAATTAATTACGCTAATGGTTAGTCAAACAATGTTTCTCAACCCATCTAGAATTGTGATCAACACAGTGTGGCTCGTGGCTATTAAGCTGGGGTTAAGTTGAGTCAATTATGATTAAGCAATTAGAAAACGTATTGTATATCTCAATTCTTGGCTTAGTCGGGCTGTTTGGCTTGTCATTACAGGACTCTTTAGTTGATGACCCACAAGAAATTAGAGATTTTAATAGTCGGCACGATCCTGACTATTACATTGAGAATTTCACCGCTACGGGCTTAGATAAAAATGGTGATCGCAAGTTTGTGATAGAAGCTGAGAGAATGGCACACTTTCCAGATGACGATACCGCTTTACTAGATTCGCCGCATGTAATTGAGTACCGCAAAGGCTACGCGCCTAGACACACCTATGCAGATTCGGGTTGGATGTCGTCTTCAGGAGACGAAATATTGCTTACCGGCAGTGTACGCATCGTAATCGAGGCTGATGACGAAAGTCCTGGTGGAGAAATGCGCGCAAAGAAAATGCGTATCTTGCTAGACAAGGACACGAAACTGTTCTAACTTTTTCTAGCCTTGTTTGAGAATAAGTAAGTTTGAAATTTGGCCAGCCAACACTGTGCTATATTTCTCGCAATTAAACAGCTGTAATGATTATCGAGACATTGATAGACCAGAACAGAGAACTAATAAATTTATGCCACAGTCAACGTTTGTCCCACAGTTCACTTTTAGCACCCGTTTTCAGTGTGCAGGAAGTCATCCAAGTTACCGTATTGCGAAGCACCTAACAGGAGCCCTAATAACAGTATTACTTGCTGTGTTTCTGGTGAGCTTAAACACAGCATGGGCGCTTACTTCTGATCGCGACCAACCCGCAGACATAGAAGCGGATGACATTGAGTTCGATTTAAAGAAAGGCACCCGTATTTTTACCAACAATGTCCTTGTAGTTCAGGGTACCTTGCGAATCAAAGCCGACAAGTTAGAAGCACGGTACGCTGACGGTGAGCTTCAAAATGTCAAAGCTTGGGGCTCGTTCGCCCGCTTTAAGCAACGTCCAGATGACAAGCCAAATGATGTTGAAGGGTGGGCAAACAAAATAGTCGTCAATCAGAAAACAAACATGCTAACCCTCACCGGACAAGCGGCTCTGCGACAAGGCGGAGATACTGTTCGCGGTGACGAAATTATTTACAATATGTCGACTGACACTCTAAAGGTTAGAGGTGGAGCGGCCGTTGGGGTTTCAAATAACCCCAACTCTACCGTTAAAGCCGACCCTAATAAAAAGTTGGAGGACCCGTTCAAGAAGCCTCCACCAAGCGCCGATAAATTACCTGAGTCTGCCATCTCTGCTACTAGGAATGTACAGCAAGAAGCAAGCGATGACGTTACTGCGCCTGAACCAACAAGAACCGGTCGATCACGCCTTATTATTCAGCCTAAAAAGACCCAAAGCGAAGAGCCAACAAAAACCAAAAAAAATCAAAAGGCCAAGAAGACCAAAGATAATGAGTCTGAAGATGAGTCAAGCGATGAGCCTACTGAAAGCACGAGTGATGAAAATTAAATGCGTGCATATATAACCATCGAATTCGAAACCGTCTTATGAGCATTTTGGAAACAAAGGACTTGTGTAAAAGCTATCGTGGCTTGCAGGTCGTTAAGAACATCAACATCGCGGTTGAAAGCGGCCAAGTGGTGGGCTTACTGGGTCCCAATGGCGCGGGCAAAACAACAAGCTTTTATATGGTTGTAGGTTTAGTTCGCAGTGACAGTGGGCGAATTCTGCTCAACGGCAAAGACATTAGCAGTTTGCCAATGCATTCTCGGGCGAAGCTCGGTATTGGCTATCTTCCGCAGGAACCATCAATCTTCCGAAAACTCACCGTGGAAGAGAACATAATGGCGGTATTGGAGGCGGATAAAAGCTTAGAACCACAAGAACGACACCATCGGGTAGAACAATTACTTGAAGAGTTTAATATTGGCCACAAACGCAAAACACTTGGCATCTCGCTATCGGGCGGAGAACGTCGTCGAGCCGAAATAGCTAGGGCGATTGCACTCAAACCGTACTTTATTTTGTTAGATGAACCTTTTGCAGGCATCGATCCCATTTCTGTTGGAGACATACAGCAAATCATTGATTACTTACGAAGCACCGGCATTGGTATCATAATCACCGATCACAACGTAAGGGAAACTCTTGATATATGTGATCACTCTTACATCTTGACCGAGGGTCGTGTCTTAACTCAGGGAACAGCACGAGACATCCTTAATCACCAAGGTGTTCGAGACGTGTATTTGGGTTCAAAGTTTAAGATTTAGCAATTCATGAGCAACGTCCACGCCTTTGCGTTTTCGCTAAGGGTGGTACTATTTGGTACCTTAAACTAATTCTTTACGTGACTTATTGTCGTGATCTATTAACCCCACATGAAGCAAGCCCTTCAGTTAAAGACCTCGCAACAACAGAAGCTTACGCCGCAAATGCAGCAGTCATTGCGGATTCTGCAGCTGGGTTCGCAAGAACTCGCCGAAGAAGTACAGACTGAACTAGATGACAATCCTTTGCTTGAGGAACTAGAACAAAGCTTCGATGATCCCGATCCAACACTGGCTGCACACGAATCTGAAAGACAACTAACACAAAATCAAAGTCTCGCTGATCAAGATTACGCCGGTGATTTACGCAATGATCACGACATCGATAACACTGGCAGCACAGAGTTTGAGCCTCACTGGGAAGAAATACTGAGCTCTGGCCAGGAAACAAATTCGAACTCAAACAATAGCAGTATTAATGGTGAATACAATGACGCAACCCATAACCTCAGCACTAGCGAGTCATTAGTATCCCACCTGTTCTGGCAAATCAGAATGACTACACTGAGTGAGCGCGACGTGGATATAGCCAGAACAATATTACACAGCCTAGATGAAGAAGGTTATCTCAAATCAAGCCCCCAGCTTCTATTGCAGAACTTTGACCCTGTGCTCGACGTTCAAGAAGACGAGATTGCGGCTGTATTGAGTATGGTTAAAACACTCGAACCTATAGGTGTTGGCGCCCGCAGCTTATCCGAGCGACTATGTATATTGCTACGACACAAATATGAAGCGCACTCTCACCTGGACCTAGCATGTACCCTATGCACTAACCATTTGGACCTTCTAGCAAGGAAGAATATGTCCGAACTGCGTGCAAAACTCGGCTGTAGCCAGGCTAATTTAGAAAGTGCTATTGATCTCATTACCTCTATTTCGCCACGAGTTACATCGAACTTCGGGGATCTCAACAAGCATCAGATAACACCAGACCTAATTGTAAAGAAACACTCACCCTCAAACATGTGGCGCGTTAGCGTAAATCCAATCAACCAACATCGGCTTAAAGTAAACCAAGAATATGCTGCGCTTCTAGACACAGCACTAGATGACTCAAGCAGCGAATTTATCCGTGACAAACTTCAACAAGCGAAGTCCTTTATAAAGAATTTAATGAGTCGCTACGATACTTTACAACTGGTTGGACAAACAATCGTAGAACGCCAGAGTGACTTTTTTGAATCGGGTGAGCTTGGACTAAAAGCCATGGTACTTAGTGATATCGCAGGGGCGCTTGACCTGCATGAGTCAACCATCTCAAGAGCAACCGCGGGCAAGTATTTACAATGCCCAGCAGGTGTATTCGAACTAAAGTATTTTTTTTCCACAGCTCTTGGCAATGACGAGGGCGAGGGCGCCAGCGCGACAGCCGTTCGTTCTTTGATTAAACGAATCATCGATGGCGAAGATAAAGCGAAGCCCCTGAGTGACAATAAAATTATGAATGTGCTGGTGGCACAAAATCACCAAATTGCTCGCCGTACTGTTGCCAAGTATCGTGAAAGCCTTAATATTCCAGCTGCTAGCCAGCGGAAATCCATCGGCAGATGACCAAATTGGAATGCTAATTGACGAACGCGAATTTTGAGTTACTATAAAGGTATGAGCTAACAGTCAATGCAGAGTCCTAGTAACAGGGTCTAAACGCTCTACGCACGGACGATATGCACGCTCTTAGAGTCATAGTTTAATTGCTTACATATAACAAGCACCTAAGAAGAGAAGCCAGCTGGGCACAGAGAACCCAGCAAAAAAGAGATGGTTCGAAGATTGACGTAACACTCCTTATTTCAGCACTGGGGTCTGCTATTAACGAATCTACTCTTCAAGTCGCTCTCGTTGACGCAACACTGCGCAACCCGAGCAAACCAAGCGGCTAACCTCGCCTAGATATAGGATCGGTTGGTCAACACTGACAACAGCGCGAAGCTAGAGTTAACGGTTACGGGCTTGTTGATCACTACTGTTGAAAACACAGGGAGACTTATTACTATGCAGCTAACCATCTCAGGACATCAAATAGACCTTACCGACTCCATGAAAAATTATATTGGAGAGAAAATGCAACGAATCGAGCGGCATTTTGATCATTTAAATAGCATTGATGTTGTGCTGCACGTAGAAAAAATTCATCACAAGGCTGAGGCCACAGTTAACGGCAAAGGGGTAACATTACACGCACATGCAGATTCCGATAACATGTACGCCACAATTGACACATTAACTGATAAACTCGATTCTCAAGTACGCAAACACAAAGAAAAAACGACTGATCATCATAAGAATGGTGGTGCGTTGAAGGATCAAGTGTTTGATCCGATCGAGTAAACAATAAAGTTAGCGATACAATTAGCTGTACCTATCGGCTAAACAACCTTAGCTATAAAACTTAGCTTAACTAATAAGCATGTCTGACGAATCAAATCTGTCGGGAGTTATCGCTCCCGAACGTGTAAGCCTAAACACCGAAATTAGCAGCAAGAAAAAGCTACTCGAAAAAATGGCCGAGCTTCTAGCATCCGACAGTAGTTTGGAATTAAAGCCGAAAGAAGTATTGCACTTGTTACTCGACCGAGAGAAGGTCGGCAACACAGGCATCGGTGAAGGCATAGCACTACCTCATAGTCGTTGTGCTCACGTGCCAAAAGCCGTCTTAGCGGTTTTAACCACACATCAAGCCGTGGACTACGACAGTA
Organism: Proteobacteria bacterium UBA7415; assembly: GCA_002470515.1. Classification (GTDB taxonomy): domain Bacteria; phylum Pseudomonadota; class Gammaproteobacteria; order Arenicellales; family Arenicellaceae; genus Arenicella. Next base: position 30,628 of record DKML01000023.1, read on the forward strand.
TAGATTCGCAACCAGTTCAACTAGCGTTTGGTTTGCTAGTACCTCAAGAAGCGAATGCCCAGCACCTTACCCTACTCAGCAAGATCGCACAGATCATGCGAGTCCCAGGTCGATTAGACACCATTGTTGCGATGCAGGATGCTCAAGCTTTGTTGGACTCCATTATGGACTGGGAAGCGTCAAGTTGAAGAACTGTTCCTTGAGTAGCTCAAACTTATGAGCAATGCTGATTTTTATATTGTCAGTGGCACCTCCGGTTCAGGCAAAACTATAGCCCTGCAAGTGCTGGAGGATATTGGCTACTATTGTATCGATAATTTGCCCGCTAGTTTGGCCCCAGACCTTGCCGTAAGAATGATGGGAGCGGCAGGCTCATCACAAAAATGTGCCATCAGTATTGATTCGCGAAACCATGATTTACTTAGCGATTTAGACGCCAGCATCAAGCAGTTATCCGCATTAGATATTAATCTGAGAATAGTATTTCTCGATGCTGACGATCCAACCCTTCTCAAGCGCTACAGCGAGACTAGGCGCAAACACCCGTTATCCGACCCCGAAACTTCACTGCGTGAAGCTATCGATAAAGAACGATCACTCCTAGAGAAGTTAGCTTTATTGGCACATCGTCGAATCGACACGTCAACCATGACACCACACGAGTTACGCACCCTTGTACGTGAGGATGCTGGTAATAAAGGCGGTTATGCCTGTACTCTTTTATTACAATCGTTTGGCTTTAAATACGGAAGCCCTCTCGATGCTGATTTTGTATTTGACGTTCGCTGCTTGCCCAACCCACACTGGAACACTGAACTTAAACACCTCAACGGCAAAGACCAAGCGGTAATCGACTTCTTCAAAGACCTCACCGATTGTACTCAGATGGTAAACGATATCGAAAAATTTCTTGACACATGGGTGCCTAAGTTTATTGCGGACAATCGCAATTACATCACTGTCAGTATCGGCTGCACTGGTGGACAGCACCGATCAGTGTATATTGTAGAACAACTACTCATACACTTTAAAAAAAGTAACGCGTTACAGACATTAGTCCGTCATCGTGAGCTAATCCTAAAACCTGAATTGGGTCTAAAAACCTAGCCAACTTTTACAATTAGGGCTAAGTTTCTGGTTAATTCAGTCGCAAACCACAATATTATGAATCTATCAGGAAGCACCAACCATGCTTGAACAAGAGATTGAAATAATCAATAAACTCGGACTGCATGCAAGAGCCGCCGCCAAGCTTGTTAACACGGCCTCGCATTATGCGAGCCGTATTGAGATCGAATATAAAACACAGCGCGCAGATGCAAAAAGCATAATGTCGGTGCTTATACTTGCCGCCGCACAAGGTAGCCAACTCACTATTCGGGTTGACGGGGTAGACGAAGCTCAAGCGATGGAAGCCCTCACCGGCTTAATTAATAACTTATTTGACGAAGACGAGTAGACCAAGATAATGCTCAGTCTATTTGGATCAGGTATCGGACGAGGCATCGCAATTGGGCCCGCCTACGTGCTCAAAAATAGCGAAATCGAAATTCCTGAGTTTAAAATTCGGCCTGAAGAAGTAGGAATTGAGATTGCCCGATTCAAAGCGGCTGTTGATGCAACAGCGGAGCAATACCAATCGATCTTAGAGAATCTTCCGAGTGATGCGCCTAAAGAAAGCGCTGCGTTCGTCGAAGCACATATGATGATGTTGCAAGACCCTCTCTTAGTGGACGAATCAATAGCCATCATCAAACGCGACTGCATCAACGCCGAGTCCGCATTAAGCCAGCAATCCGAGAGCTTGATAAAAGTATTTGAGCAGATGCAAGACGCCTATTTACGCAATAAGAAGACAGACGTGCAACATATTACCAATCGTCTTCTGCGCAGTCTTTTAGCCATTGTTTCTCACTCTTTAGATGAGTTTAACGACGAGGATCTGTCTGGCAAAGTGATCGTTAGCAAAGACCTATCCCCTGCTGACACAATGTTTGTGAAAGACCGCAAAGTGTCGGCCTTTGTTACCGATTTGGGCAGTCAAATTTCACACACGGCAATTGTCGCTCGGAGCTTGAAGCTACCCGCCGTAGTAGGATTGCATGGCAGTACGCAATACATTGAAGACAACGATCTTTTGATTGTTGACGGTATGCGTGGAATCATTTTTATTAACCCTACTTCTGGGGTGTTAAAACAATACCGTGGAATACTCCGAAAGATTCGAGAGCGAGAAGTAAATCTAGGCAGGCTAGTTAGAAGGACAAGTAAAACCCTTGATGGACAGCGAATAGTGTTAACCGCTAATATCGAGACGATCAAAGAACTGAAGGAAGTTGAACGAGTTAACGCTGCTGGTGTCGGACTCTACCGTACCGAATATTTATTTATGAACCGCGCTACGGCACCGAGCGAGGAAGAGCAGTTTAAAGCGTATCAGCGTATTGTCACTCGGCTCGGAAAGCCAATCGTTATTCGAACACTGGACGTGGGTGGAGACAAACAGATGGCGTTTAATTACGCCAAAAAGAAATCCAGTGAGTCCCCGCTAGGCATGCGCGCCGTTCGCCTGTGTTTAAATAATATGGGCTTATTCAAGCCTCAGCTGCGTGCAATTTTGCGCGCATCAGCGTTCGGCAAAGTGTCTATTATGATACCAATGCTGAGCAACATCGATGAAGTGTCACAAGTTCTGAGCCTAATAAAGGCGACTAAGAAAGAATTAAGACAAGAAGGCATAGCGTTCGATCGCCGCATAAAAGTGGGCGGCATGATCGAGGTGCCTGCTGCGGCAATCGCTGCCGATTTATTCGCGAAGCATTTAGACTTTTTATCTATTGGAACCAACGACCTTATTCAATATACGCTCGCTATCGATCGTGTAGATGACGCGGTAAACTACTTATATGACCCTATACATCCGGCAGTACTCAATTTAATTAAGCACGTCATCAAAGCTGGTGATCGTGCCAGTATACCCGTGTCATTGTGCGGAGAGATGGCGGCAAACCAAAATTACACTAAACTGTTATTGGGCTTGGGGCTGACCCATTTCAGTATGGATGCAACCTATCTTCTGGACATAAAAGCGCAAGTCTTAGGTTCGAACATCCAGCAACTACGTCGCTTGGTGCATAAAGTCCTTTCGGCGAGCACTCCGAGCGAGGCACGCGACAACCTTACGGCTCTAAATCATTACCCAATGCGTGCTCCTGAATCAAAGGACAAAAACCTTGTTCAGCCTAAAGCTAAGTAAATGCTTTAGTTTGCTGTCTTAGCGATTAGCGCGCAACTAGGCTATTTGCGCAACAGCCCACCCTCCTATAATTATCTTTCAGTCCTAATTTGATAGGTTTCAGCAGTCATCAAGAGATTGTTATACTTTGCAGTTATACTCTAGCTTAATACCAAGGCAATAGAATGCACGGGTATGTAGTAGCGAGGCCGCAGGCATAGAGGCGTAATAGCCATATTCAGCCAAGCACCAAGAAACGAGCAACCGGAATCGAGAAATATCGTGCAGCAATCACCTCATCCAATTGACAACATCGTTAGCGTACTCGAGGCTAATGACTCGAAGACACTAATGGGGCTGTTTGAGGGTGCTCACCCCGCCGATATTGCTGATGCCTTAGAGAGTCTCACCCCTGAAAAGAGGCACCTCGCTTGGACGCATATTCCGGTTGAAGCACGCGGCGAAGTACTGGCTGAACTCAACGAAGGTGTATTTAAGACCCTTACTCAAGAGTTGCACTCGGATGAACTGATTCCTGCCATTCAGCAACTAGACATCGATGACATAGCAGATTTAATTCCTGACTTGCCTGAATCGATTCTTGCTGACGTACTGTTTGCAGTAGACACAGAAACGCGTAATCACCTAGGCGAAGTACTCGCCTATCCAGAAGACAGTGCCGGAGGCTTAATGAATCTTGATGCCACCGTGGTGAGAGATAACGTCACCATTGACGTTTTACTTCGGTTTTTACGCCTCAAAGATGAATTACCCAAACAAACAGGCAGCATTTATCTAGTAAATCGACACAACCGCTTAACGGGTGTATTGGCAGTAGAAAGGTTATTGACGTCCGACTTAAACGAACTAGCTGCTAATTTTATTGACGAATCTCCTGTGATATTCGAAGCAATGGATTCAGAAGACGAAGTCGCTAAATCGTTTGCCGATTACGATTTAACGTCAGCTCCTGTAGTAAACGAAAAAAACGAATTGCTGGGCCGAATCACTATCGACGATGTGGTCGACGTTATTAAAGAACAGGCTGAACACGATATTATGGCCGTTGCGGGGTTGCCGAATGAAGCAGATATCTTTGCGCCTGTGGCAACCACAACCAAGAACCGAACCTTATGGTTGGGTGTGAATTTGATTACCGCTTTACTGGGCTCCTGGGTTATAGGTCAATTCGAAGGTTCTATTCAGCAATTAGTAGCTTTGGCTGTATTGATGCCCATTGTAGCGAGCATGGGTGGTAATGCTGGCACACAGACTCTTACGGTCGTTATTCGCGGGATGAGCATGGGTACTATTACCAGCGAAAACGCATTTAACGTCCTCAAGAAAGAGAGCCTAGTCGGCGTTTTTAACGGTCTACTCTGGGCCATAGTTATCTCGATTATTGCAGGACTTTGGTACGGCAGTCCGGCTCTAGGCAGTGTGATTGCAGCAGCAATGGTTGCTAACCTAATAATGGGGGCCATCGCAGGTGTATGCATTCCAATCTTCCTTGATAAAGTAGGGGTAGACCCTGCTCTTGCAGGCGGCGTAGCATTAACCACAGTAACCGATGTCGTTGGCTATTTCTCGGTTCTTGGTTTAGCAACAATGTTGTTGCTTTAACAATTGAGAATCTCTACAGTTTTTACGCTAATAAAACAGACTATCGAGCCGACTGTAGAGGCCAGGTTCGAGCGTTTACTCTGACGAAGTCGTCCGCCACATTATCGGGCTCACCGATCATCTGACCGTAAAGCTCCACCCAAGCATGAGATGCCAATTGTCGTCCACGCTTGCTCACACCTAAGCTCAATACAGGACTCAGGTCACGCGCACGCAGGATGCTATGCAACGCCAATGCCTTAGGCAGACACGCCGGGATATTTTCTGTTTTCCACAATGGTAAACGGGCCGCTAATCGTACGGACTCATGCCAACTGACTGCGATTGCCAAATTCATTTTATGACCATCCGATAGATTTTCCGGCCTCTGTTCACAAGTAAAACTTAACCGTTCCTCGAGCCAAGCTAAGCCTTTGTCGTTCAACTGATTTTGCGCCTGCAGCAAGACACGATAAGCCCTCAATATCTGAGCAACTCTTAGTAATACCCTTATTTGCATAAATCAGTTTGAGTTTTTTGCCAACGATGCTAAAGACTAAGTGTGCTGAAAGCCGAGAAAGATCTCATGAGACATCAAACTAGCATCCGACTAAAAAGTATTCAAATTTGGACCCAATATCTATCTTACTAGAGAGCTTAATACCAATCCAGATTCTTCATTATTGTCTTGTAAAAGCACTATAAATCACCAACAAGTGATGAAAGAATTAACCGGCGTTAATTTTAATAAATGTGGCTTTAAATCAATCTGGGTTACACTATAGCTATGAATCTAACGACTTCAGACATTAAAGAGTTCACACAACGCAATTCTTCACTCATCGCGGTGAGTGTCAGCTTGCTATTGTTGGTCGTTGTAGTCGTCGTTATCGGCCTAAACACTTACGATGAGCGTACCACAAAAAATAATGACTACGCGCCACAAAACACTAGCCCTGTTGCTCGAAATGGCAGTGGCCAAGGGATAAGAAGCGATGTAGTCATACGAGCTAATTTATTTGGCAGTTCCGCTCCTAAGGTTATTGTTACGGCACCAAAAACCACCCTGAATCTAACCTTGAAAGGCATACTCTCTGCGAATTCAGCAGAATATGCTCGGGCAATCATTCAAGTAGACAAAAAGGCTAGCAAGCTTTATTCAATAGGAGATGAGATTAAGGGGTCAGGCGCAAAACTCGAAGAAATTCGAATTAACGAGGTCCTATTGAATCGTTCCGGTGCCATTGAAAGCCTAGCTCTCACCAAACTAGGTAACCAAAGCGGTGCGAGCATTAGCATTACTTCTGGACTCGAAACGGCGGACATAAGCTCTGGCTCTACCAAATTCGCAGCTCTTTCAAACCAGAATAATTTAAGTCAAAATAGCGATCGCTCTCGCCGAGTCGATAAGAGCAATAAGCAAGATGACTCACCAAACGGTCCACGCCGTAAGATAAAGAGACCCGCGTTTTCGGGTATAGATCGCGCTATAAAAAAGGCAGAAGAAATCTAGAAACGCTCTTCGCTTTTTTTGAACTCACCGTTTAACACCGCGTCAGGCCCCCGGCACCTGTTGAAGACAACTCCGCTACGCTTTTCTTCTAGACCGTATAAATTTCATTAGCATCGGGACAATTAGTAGCATCAAGCTGAGATAAATCACCCATTCACCTAACGCGCGGTACCACGTTTCGCCGGTACGGGGTTGCACATCACCACTTAGTGTCGCCGACACAAACTGTTTGGTCTGGGTGATTATTTTACCCCGGTGATCTATCAATACTGATGGTCCAGTATTGGCACTTCTAACTAGTGGCAAAGCCAATTCCTTAGCTCTCATCTGCGCCATTTGTAGACGCTGGTGCGGTGCAAATGAATCACCAAACCAAGCATCTTCGCTGATATTAACCAACACCGTTGCGTCTCGCGTATGAACGCGATGCTCTTCGGAAAAAGCATCTTCGTAACAAATCGACAAGCCAAGCTTAAGAGTGTTGCCACATTCAAGTGTTTGAACCTGCTGCCAAGACGTAAAATCACTCATCGGCAACTGTAGGTAATCAATAACCCACTGAAACAGAAACCTCAGCGGAAGATACTCGCCAAATGGTACGAGATGACGTTTACGATACACTTGCGGTTCAGAACTAGACGCTCCACCACAATGCAACACCGCCGCATTGTAGTCGTCTACTCGGTCTTGCTCTCCTATATGACGCTCAACCAAACCGGTTAATAAAGCCGCATTCTTTGGACGTACAGCAGACCAAAACGCCGCATCGGTTTGTGACAACAGTACCGGCAACGCTGTTTCTGGCCAAACGATTAAGTCCAATGATTGCTTTTCAAGTAACTCAGTATTTCGCTGCACTAAGCCAGCTATAACATCATTACGATACGCAGGCCCCCACTTACGTTCAATGGGCGTGTTCGGTTGAACGACTCCAATATGAAGAGGTTCACCAGAATTTTCTCCCCAAGGGCTTTGTGCCGAATACAAGCTTAGACTCAACACCACCGCCAGTGCAATAACTGCGACTGCCGCGCGCTTCAACAACGCAATTTGAGACTGTACAAAGAGCACTACTAAACAAGATGCCAGTAGAGCGATTGCTAGGGAAATAAGATATATACCCCCCACAGGCGCTAGCTCAAACAGTAACGTATCCGTTTGTGAGTAACCAATATCCAACCAGGGAAACCCAGTAAGCACCCAACTCTTACACCACTCAAACACGACCCAACTTGGCGCAAACAACGCGAGTCGCTGTAGGCTCTTACGTGAGGTTATGAAGGCAAGAGCAAGCCCGCTAAAACCAACGAAAACCCCGACGAGCGAGCTAAAGCCAAGTACAGCAATGCCGCCCATCCAAAGTGGCATTCCGCCATACACAGCTAAAGAGTTGTACACCCAGGACGTGCCAACTAGATACGTACCTAGACCAAACGCAAAGCCTCGCGTGAATGCCTGGCGTGGAGTCGCATCGTACCAACTCCAACAAAGCGCCGCCAAGGTGAGAAATAAAAGATACGAATAGCCGAACGGCGCGAATGCTAAAACTGATAAAGCACCAAGAACCAAGCACAGAAGTAGTTGCCAGCGATGGGTGAGAAATGAGCGCATGACTAGAACCAAAATTTATATTGTCGAGTAGATGGGAGTGTAACGAACTGGTTAGGTATTAATCCCGCAAGGCTTAATTATAAGGTGGAATGATGAATTTGAACTTACAAAAACGGCCTAATATCGCCGATAGTACCGAGATTTGTATTATCGAGACTTTGTCTGTTGTTTGCTGCGAGTTCAGCCACTCAAGCTGGCAACAATAGGGGCCCCGTTTAGCTCTCTATCAATGACAATCCTTTATTACCTTCGTTTACAAATTAAAAGTTATAACTTTGCCGCTGGGTAGAGGCACAATAAAGAATGAAGGTTCTGCTTCTACGGAGCCCTCAAAAGCACCTATATCGCAGGCGGCTCCATCAGGGCGCACTTCCCCTCGCTGATCCAGGTTATTAATAGGCGCAGCTGCGCAAACATCATTATCTCCCGTATCAACTGCAGGGCTTCCAATGATCAGCGCATGGGTTTTGGTTTCGCCACCGTTATTTGCTAAAGGCGCTAAAATAGACAACAAAGCGGTGGCCTGCGTGTTGCTGTGAGCGCTACCGCCAGTAGCGGTAATATCGGTTGAACTGGGTGTGAAATTATCAAAGGCTTGCGCATCGTTATGACTGCTGTCGCCCAAGAGGTTGTTACTCGTGGTGAACGTCGAAGCGTCATTTCGTATCTCGTCAGCAGATGAACCATTGTTACCGGCAACAATACTGTTACTGAGGTTAACACTGCTGGCACAACGGGCGAAAATTCCGCCGCCACGTGAATCAGCAGAATTACCAGACACCGTGCTGTTACTGAGGGTAATACTGCTCTCCTTGGCGGAAATTCCACCGCCATAACTTCCACTTGAATTACCCGACACCGTGCTGTTACTGAGGGTAACACTGCTTTCATAGGCGTAAAATCCGCCGCCGCGCGAAGAAGCAGAATTAGCCGAGACTGTGCTGTTGCTCAGGTTCACACTGCTTGAAGCGGCGAAAATTCCGCCGCCTTTCGAAGAAGAATTACCCGACACCCCGATGTTACTGAGGGTAACACTGCTTGACACGGCGTAAATTCCGCCGCCGTGGTAAGTAGCAGAATTACCCGACACCTTGCTGTTGCTCAGGTTCACACTGCTTGAAGCGGCGAAAATACCGCCGCCGAAATTAGCAGAATTGCCCGACACCGTGCTATTACTGAGGGTAATGCTGCTTTCATTGGCGCGAATTCCGCCGCCGCCAGCAGCTGAATTGCCCGACACCGTGCTGTTATTGAGGGTAACACTGCTGTTTGTATAGGCGTGAATTCCGCCGCCGGTATTTGCCGTCCCGCCGGTAACAGTCAAACTGTTTAAACTGACGGTTGAACTGGTCATTCTAAAAACAAGACCTGTGTTATTCGCATCAAAGGTTAAGCTGGGTGTAGTGTACCTTGGCCAGTAATGGTTAAATCTATGGTGATGGTCGGTAACGAACTGGTCAGCGTAATCGTATTAGCGTTCGCCACTGGGAATACGCCAGAGTCAAAGGTAATGACGTCAGTGCCAACCTCTCCCGCCACACAATTACTCGTGCCTGTGGCATTGTCGTTAGCTGAATAGATAGCTTGGCATAACGTACAGGTTTCTATCGTGCCTGCGTCGTCGCCAGTGTTAACTGAAATTGAGGCCGCATTGGCTGGCGCTAAGATTGCTTGGCCAATAGCCAGTGCTAAGCCAGTGCGTAAAAAAGGATTGAGTGGCGGCATCTTTCAGACTCCTTGATTCAAAATGAGTGAGTCGATAGCAGTTTGCGATCAACGGGTAACATCAGCGGGAAAGGTCAACTTAAGCAGCAAGATAACAATCACGCACAAGAAAAGTTATACGACGCAATCAATAGATCAGTATCACGAAGTGTTAAAACACTCAAAGAGGGAGGAATTGGAAGTAGTAAATGCAGCGCATACGATTTGCGCTTAAGGCAGGTGCGTTATTCTGACGCTCCTCGTACAACCCAATCAAAGAGGCTAGTGACAATACGCCTAATTATGATTGGCGGATAGCAGTTTCGTCGCGACTCGCGCGTGAATGCCGCAAAATCACGTCAGATATTGCTCTAATGTCAAATGACCGTTCTGAGTACAGACTGTGTCAAAACTC
>DKML01000031.1 GCA_002470515.1 Proteobacteria bacterium UBA7415
GGAGTTTTTACACAGCCTGAGTATAGAACTGCCTGACCTACGTTTTGCCAGTCTTGAAGTATAAAAGGCGGCGAATCATAAGTTGATCTATTCTTCGCTATTGCGTAGCTCACGATACAAATCAAGTTCTCGCTCAAACTTCATCTCAACATTTTTCTTTTGCTGATATAAGTCGAGTAATTGTTTATCCGCGCTGGTCAGCTTATCCATAAGTTCAACGCCATCAGCTTCTGATTGTTGCTTTAAAACGCTATTAGTTATAGCTGCAGTTTTTGTTTTATTGGTCGCCTGGCGATCCTTCAATGACTTGATATACGCCTTAGTGACATCGATATTACTTTGTACCGAATATAGTTGATTGTCTCTCTGACGCTCAATGTCAGCTTCGGTTTCGTAAATACTTAGAATACGATTACGTTCTTCTCGCTGGGCCGTTTCTTTTGCTAGCTGCTCTTTTTCTAGGCGTAGCGCCTCGGCCTGTGCTTGTTTCTCTTGATCGGTTAGAGGTGCTTCTTGCTCTTCCGTAATATTTCCGCGCGCATCCAAAGTAGTGATCTTTGACTGACTGCACGCGTGTACCGCAAAGTCGCCGTAGTGCCAGTTACCTTCGCTGTCTTGGCATTTTTTGATTGCCCAGGCGTTAGTCGCAAGCAACCCATCGATACCGGCTAACAACAGCGTTAACAATAACGATCGAGTTAGTGTTTTCAGTCTAGCCATCATTAGGCCTCTGGACGGCCTTTAGCCGTTACTATTAAATACACACCTAAAAGTAACATTGGCAGGCTCAATAAATGCCCCATGGTCACCCAGTCAAACAACAAATAATCTAAGTGTTGATCAGGTACGCGGAAGAATTCAACGAACATTCGCGCCGATGAATAGCCGATCAAAAATATTCCCGATAGTACACCTACCGCGCGTGGCTTACGCGCCACCCACCATAAGACGATAAACAGCAAGAGTCCTTCTAATAATGCCTCATAGAGCATCGACGGATGGCGGGCGACTGAATCCACCGCTGGAAATACCATGCCCCAAGGAGCATCTGTGGGAACGCCCCACAATTCTTGGTTAATAAAGTTGCCCATGCGACCAAAGAACAGACCAATTGCGGAAACAGGTGCTACGAATTCAGCGATTTGAAAAAACGAAAACTTGGTCTTACGCGAGAATAAGGCGAGTGCGACGATGACGCCGAGCAAGCCGCCATGAAAGGACATACCTCCTTGGTTGATATACAAAATATCAATGGGATTTGCGAGGTATTCAGCGGGTTTGTAAAAGAGTACGTAGCCTAACCGACCACCCAACACAGCACCGAGCGCGCCATAAAAAAGCAGGTCAGAGGCATAATCATCTGTCCAACCTTGCACTGATACGTGCTTATAGTGCCGTATGCGATACATCCAAAGCAGGTAGACACTAAGAAACCCACACACATACATGAGCCCATACCAATGAATAGCCAAAGGTCCTAGTTGTAAGGCGACTGGATCAAACTGGGGATGTACAAGCATAAAATTTCTCTGAAGGGTTAACACATCACTAAACGTTTAAAGACTCAAGCCTTGTTAAGCGTCCATCTTTTCGTTATACGTCGCAGCGTATCTCTCGGCAAATTGCTCCAAGGTGAAACGGTGCGACTGAGTGCCTTCGCTTTCTACTTTGATAGCTCCGCATAGACCGCCAATCTTTGCACAACGTGCCCAGTCGTAACCTTTACTCAATCCATACAAAACACCAGACCGATAAGCATCACCACATCCGGTTGGATCAACGGCTTCGGAGATTGTCGCTGCCGGCACCTCCAAAGTTTCATTGTTTGTATACACCACTGAACCTTGAGCCCCTTTTGTCACAATCAGGCAATCGACCATTCCGGCCAATGTATCTATATCAACACCCGTTTTCTCGGTGAGCATTTGGCTTTCGTAATCGTTCACAATTAGCCAGCGTGCTTGTTCTACAAACTTAAGGAGTGCGGGACCGTCAAACAAAGGCATCGCCTGACCTGGGTCAAAGATAAATGGAATATTAGCTTCGGCAAACTGCTGTGCATGTTCTAACATCGCCTCTGGCCCGTTAGGCGCAACGATACCTAGCTCAACACCTTTCGCGTCACCAACCTTATTCATGTGGGCATGAGACATAGCACCGGGGTGAAATGCATTTATTTGGTTATTGCCGAGATCTGTAGTGATAAAGGCTTGCGCAGTGAACGTATCTTTAACGGTAGTTACATGCTCACTCGAGATCGACTGTTCGTCTAGCCACGATTGATAAGACCCAAAGTCCTCGCCTACTGTCGCCATAATCAACGGGTCACCCCCAAGTAGCTTTAAGGTATAAGCAATATTACCTGCGCAGCCACCGTTATGGCGCTTCATAGTCGGAACAAAGAAAGACACATTTAGAATATGTATCTGGTCTGGAAGGATATGATTTTTAAAATGGTCTTCGAATACCATTATCGAATCGAAGGCCATAGAACCACTTATGAGAGTTTTCATGTCGTGTTTTAAAACGCCCCCTTTCAGGAGCGTGCTGTTGTGTAATTAATATCAGGAGGTCGTTAGAGCAACCAACGGCGAAGCAAAAGCAACAAACTAGTCCTTGAGTCATAACCGCTGAATACACTGTTTAGCGTATTCGCTAGTTTGAAACATAGAGGACCTAGAAAATACCTTGCAAAGAAGAACCTACAGACTGGTCTGCCAGCGCTTCGTCAAATCAAACTATCCTTAATCATCGAGCTGAGCGAGGTAGGCTTCAGCTGACATGAGGCTTTCAAATTGGTTGATGTGAGTCACTTTAATGCGAAACATCCATCCACCTTCAAACGGTGATTCATTGAGCAGTTCAGGTTCGTCATCCAATGCTGAATTAACCTCTACGACTGTGCCGCTTACCGGCGCGTAAATATCCGAGGCTGCTTTTACAGATTCGACGGCGCAACACTCTTCACCAGCATTTACGTCTTGGCCTACCTCAGGCAACTCAACATAAACCACATCACCTAAAGCGGCTTGTGCATAATCACTAATGCCCACTTCGATCACATCATCGCCTAACTGTTTAACCCACTCATGTGACTTTGCGTAAATTAGGCTATCGGGTGCTTCGCTCATAGTAAACCTCTGAAAATGTTGTACAAAATTAATATGTAGTATGTAAAAGCCTGAGACTGTCATTACCTACTGACTCTGTCAGGCTCTTTTGATGACGCTAGTATAAACAAAATCTACATGGAATGAGCAAATGCTTAAATAACAGAATCAGTTGCATTCATTCAAAAATTCTAAGAGAATGAGAACTATTCTCATTTAGGAATTCGTTCTGTAGACGCCTTACCTAAATGAATTGCCCAATCACCTTCTTAATTTCTTTTTACCATTAGATAGGATCCAGCAATGCGTACCCTCATTAAAATAACAACGGCTGCCCTTCTTAGCGCCTCTTTTATAAGCCCTTTATTCGCTCAAGATGAAGTGAATATTTATTCAGCACGCAAAGAAGATATTATTCGGCCCTTGCTAGACGCGTTTACTAAGAAAACTCAAATTGAGGTAAATATAATTTCTGGCAAAGCCGATGCCTTGCTTAATCGTATAGTAAACGAAGCTCAGAACTCTCCCGTCGATGTCTTACTAACCACTGACGCGGGACGTCTATGGCGAGCTAAGCAAGCAGGAGTACTCGCTACAGTCGAATCTGACGTGCTCAATCAACTTATTCCAGCAAACCTACGCGATACAGACCAACAATGGTTTGGACTGTCGGTACGTGCTCGACCGATAATGCTTAGTCAATTTTATATTAGTAACACTGCAAGCGAAGAACGCCCACACGACTATAGTGATTTAGCCGACCCTAAGCATCAGAACCAAATATGTATTCGTTCCTCTGACAATATCTACAACCAGTCCTTAATGGCTAGCGTTATTGCAAACCAAGGTGAAGAAGCCGCCCTAAACTGGGCGAACGGCTTGGTTGGCAATATGGCGCGCAAGCCACAAGGTGGTGATCGCGATCAGATCAAAGCGGCGGCTCTCGGCCAGTGCGGTATTGCCATTGCTAACACGTATTATCTCGCGAGTATGTTGGCCGAAAACAGTCCAGCCGCCGACAAAGCGGCGGCCCAAGCGATGACGATATTATGGCCTAACCAATCAACCTTTGGTGCTCACGTTAATGTTAGCGGTGCAGGCGTTGCAAAGCATAGTCCAAATCCCAAAAACGCGGTTGCGCTAATCGAATTCTTGGCGTCAGATGCAGCGCAAGAAATTTATGCCAATGTGAACTTTGAATACCCTGTTCGAGACGGCATCGAACTGAATTCGTTACTGCAATCTTGGGGCGAGTTTAAAGCTGACACCCTTGACCTATCGACTCTTGGCGAATTAAACCCAAAAGCGGTGATGATCATGGACAAGGCAGGCTGGCGTTAACCCTGCTCTGTATTGGGCGATTAGGTTAAAGGATTTACTTTCCTTAACACGACAGCTCTATTCTTTCATTATTTTGCCAATCATGATTCTCATTAAAGTAGCCCAGTTTAATTAGCATGCAGCGTTTATTCATGCAGGCGTCAGTATTAGCGATCGGCGCTATTGTAGTCTTTCCGCTGCTGTCACTCATTAGCTTAAGCCTCAGTGGTGATTCAACCACCGACGTCTGGTCACACTTAGCAAGCACCGTGCTTCCAGACTACATTAAGACTTCTGTACTGCTGATGTTGGGTGTTGCGAGCGGAACGCTCCTGCTCGGGGTTAGTACGGCATATATAGTCAGCCAGTATCAATTCCCAGGGAAACGCTTTTGGACCTGGGCGCTGCTGCTTCCACTAGCGATGCCAACCTACATAATCGCTTATGCTTATACAGGCCTACTAGATATAGCTGGACCAGTCCAGGAACTCATTCGCAGCCATTTCGGCCTAAGTTTTGGCGAATACTGGTTTCCAGAAATTCGCAGTTTAGCTGGCGCTGTCGTTGTTTTTTCACTTGTCTTGTATCCTTATGTCTATCTATTGGTCAGATCCGCTCTCCTTAGCCAGTCGCCCAATTTAGCATCTACAGCACGCTTGTTTGGTTACACGCGTTGGCAACGTTTTTCGCGCGTTACCGTTCCTCTGGCAAGACCTGCCATTGTGGCCGGCGTGTCCTTAGCGCTTATGGAATCGTTAGCTGACTTTGGTGCGGTAAGCTATTTTGGAGTCAACACGTTTACCACCGGAATATATC
Source organism: Proteobacteria bacterium UBA7415 (assembly GCA_002470515.1). Lineage (GTDB taxonomy): Bacteria > Pseudomonadota > Gammaproteobacteria > Arenicellales > Arenicellaceae > Arenicella. The sequence goes on from DKML01000031.1 coordinate 5,247, forward strand.
GAACTTGGAATGGGCTAAACAGCGCGGCGGGCGCTGCGCAGTTGTCACTAGCGTTGCTGAGCTTTATTGCGGTATTAGTACTGTTGGAACAATACTCTAGGCGTAAAGCGCGCTACGAGCTAAAGAACCAGCAGCCACGCACCGACCAAAAGCGATTAACCGGCCTTAAACTCGCTCTAGCGATAATCGTGTTAACCACCCCTGTGTTATTTGGTTTTGCTATCCCTGTATCGCAACTCTTGGTTTGGGCGGTTCAACACATGGACCCTTTAGGGTGGAGTTCCTATATCGGCCTGGTGCTCAATACCGTTTCGGTAGCGGCCATTACGGCGGTTATTGCGACCACATTGGCATTAGTCATGCTCTATGCTCAACGCATTCATAAAACCAGGATCAACTCTGCCTTAAAAACGATAGTAGGACTTGGGTACGCCGTCCCCGGTATTGTGATTGCCGTAGGCACACTTATCCCACTCGCCCTTTTTGACAATGCGCTGGATACCGTATTACGTAATTGGTTTGGTATTTCGAGCGGATTGCTTCTAAGCGGTACACTTGTCGCTCTGATTTTGGCGTACTTAGTCCGTTTCCTTACCGTATCGATTAATTCTCTTGAACCCGGTTTCGGACATATACCGCAAACACTGGATATGGCCAGCCGTACTTTGGGAGACCGGCCTTTAGGTGTGCTCAAACGAGTTCATTTTCCGCTACTCAAACCAAGTCTAATAAGCGCCCTACTAATTGTGTTTGTAGAAACAATGAAAGAATTACCAGCGACGCTGATTCTTAGGCCATTCAACTTTAATACCTTGGCCGTGCGCGCATACGAGCTGGCCTCGGATGAGAGGCTGCCAGAGGCGGCTATGGCGTCTCTGACTATTGTCTTGGTCGGACTGATTCCAGTAATCTTTCTAACTCGATTGATGGCAAAGGACAAGACCGGCTAAATCCTTAAAGAAAAGCCTTAGAACGAACCTTAGCAGGGGGAAGGGTAATAGCTAAACTTAATTTTTAGCGGAATTACTTAGTGCAGTTACCGCACAAACCATATAAATAGAGGGAATGGTCTTGCAGCTCAAAGTTATGCTTTTCAGCGGCTGCCTTTTGACGTACCTCAATCTCTGCGTCATAGAATTCGGTAACGTTATTACACTTAACGCACACCATATGATCGTGATGTTCGCCGTCGTCTAGTTCAAATACAGAACGACCACCCTCAAAATTATGTCGCAAGACTAGCCCAGCATTTTCAAACTGAGTAAGCACTCGATACACGGTAGCAAAGGCGATGTCTTCGCCTGCTTCAAGCAGGCTTTTGTAGACATCCTCAGCCGTAAAATGACGCTGATTACCGTTCTCAAGAACCGCCAATATACGTAGTCGAGGTAACGTGGTTTTCAGTCCGGCTTCTTTTAAGTCTTGGCTGTTGGGCATATTGGTGAGGGCCTTAAAAGGCAATTAATAGCTTAGTTATTAAAGATAACTAGAACGCTGTACCTTTAGATGGGTCACAGTTTAACAGTTTTACGTGAAGTCAGTGCCGACTATCTAAAGTCTTTGCTTGCGTTTTTCGCTGAACTTAACGTTCAGTCTTTTGCTTGGTTTGCAGATAACTCTTTAAATCAAGCACGAAACCTCTAGAGTTATACGCATCTTGGCTTTTGGTATGTCTATAGGCTCGTTCTACCAATTCATGCAATGTCGGATCTAACGGTAAACTGTAAGCTAACACATCAATACCCATCACTGCCTGTTCCGCCGCAATATAGTCGCGGTACTCACCTTTAATACCATAAAAAACTATGCTGTCTACCATGGCTTTCTTGGTCTCATCATCTAACTCAACGTCACTGAGTACCGTTTGCGCTTGTTGTGATAACACGAATAGAGTTTGTGCTTCCTTCTGTAATTCTTTAATAGACCGCGTTGATGCCCCATGTAGTCGTTTAATTCCATCTGACATCTTCTGCTGCAATACGGCGTCGATTGGAGCCAGTAGCGCAGTCAACAAAATAAAACTTGAATCGTTTAACCTTATAGCGCCAGGCTTAAGCCCTTCTGTACTGGGTCGTTGCTCCCAACGCAGATCGTCCATTGGATGGTGACAAGAATGACAGTCATACAACACCAATTCAGGGTGGCCTTGGGGATGATCAACTAAACTTCCGCTAAGGTTCTTAGAGACGGCCTGTGCTTGCAACGCCGTACCCAACAATAAGCGACTAAGGGGTGTTTCTCTTTGTTTGCGCTCAACGTAATCGGCATCTGTTGAATAGTGTTCAGGCTGTCTAATCGTGAAGGTGTCTAACTCAAACCCTAACCGTGGGTGTCCGGCGCCCATAATATCGTGAGTAGCCATCTTTTTTTCATTGCCCAAGTGACAACTTAAGCACAAAGCCATTCGTTCTTTTACAGGACTGGTCGGGTACATACCGTCGTCGAGATTACGATGCGCATTGTAAGGCGTCAGCGTGTGCCGACTCAGCCATCGCTCAGAACCACCATGACAGGCTTCGCAACCTACACCATCCGATACGAAAAACTCTGGACCTTGTTGCTCTGTCGGCACATTGTCGGCGTGACAATCTAGACAAATAGAAGCGGTCGCCGCACTTTTAAGACCAAGCTTGCGCGCTATACGCTGCGACTCAACACTAAGTAACGTTGTGTACGCCTTCGCATGCCGATCATTTAGCAACCAGGTACGGTACTCATTTTGTTGAATATTACTCTCGTTCGCAGGAAGCGCTGCATGTGGCGCTACATCATGGCAGGTGGAATTGGCACAGGTGGCAACCCCCATATGCTTATCTTTTGCGTACTGTGGAAGTTCAGCTGCACTAACATCAAAGCCGCCCTGTAAAACCAACAGCAAAGCCAACGCGATATTAGCCATCATGGCAAATATCAAAGCGATCGGTTTTTGCAACTGTCGTGTTTTGAGCATAGTTTTGTTAATTACCTTGTTAGTATCTCTGTCTCGAACTGCTTTTTACTTAGCATCGACTCGAATTGATTCATCAAGCTCAGTACTCACTGTCCATGGCTTGCCATCTTTATCCAAATAGAGCTTCATCATTTCTTTCAGGTTGAGCGGTCTTGAACCCAAACGTCCAAATACCGCAATCTGCCCGCCTGTTTCGTCAACTCCTCGATCACGATCAAGGCCTTTAGACAGCGCAATGGCCGGTTGCTTGGTTTTCTTAAATGCGATTAATTCAGGCTTAGGTTCAGGACTAAAGCCATAAAACTTTGGCTGAGCATCCGGGGATGTTAGCTGAACAACCTTGAGGCCATTTTTACCATCGGCAATATACGCGAACAGACTAGCGTTGGTGCTGCCAACAACAACATCTCTAGCATCGTTGATTTTTCCATCGGCATCGAATGTCTCAACCAATTTCATCTTCTCAGGTTGCTTCACATCAATAATCGCCAATCCATCTGCGCCAGCAGCAACGTATGCATATGTACGTGCAACATAAATTCGTTGTGCATCCTTAAGAGTAATAGTGTTGTCTTCTAACAACTTAGGCGCTTTGCCTTGCGTCACGTCAACAACCTTCACACCGTCGGCATCACTTACAAACAAATATCTAAACTGCAATGCAGACGCGCGGCCATCGTTCAATGGAATAACCGTTTCAACTTTTGGCTCAAGTGGCGTATCAAGGTTCAGGATAACTAAGCCAGCGTCTGCAATAATGTAGGCGTAGTAACCACCAAGTACTATATGGCGCGCTCCATCGAGCACACCGTTCTCGTTCCAAACAAGCTGTGCTTCAAGAAAGTTATTTCTAAATTCACCGTCAACTAGTGTGTTTACGTCAACCAAGATCATGCCTTGATTAGAGTCTGTAACAACCGCGTAGTTGTAAATTGGATGGAAAGGTTGTTCTTGATTAACGACTCGCATCAACTCGCCTTGGTTTCTCAACGGTGCGATATTTTGATTAGTCGGTAGCGCCATACACGTCGCGTTGTCTGTATCAACTTGTGTATCTTGACCTAGTGGGCTAAAAGGTGCTGTAACAAACTTCAGGCTGTAACCTTTGTTCGCAATATTAGCCACGTCATATGCACGGAAACCATTCTTACCTTCGGCAACAAACAAATATTCACCGCGCAGCTGTAAGCATGCAGTTCGGGCTGATTTACGGTCATGGCTTATTTGAAGTTCCTGACCATTCTCTTGGTGGTCAGCATACCAATCTGGATAAGCATATTTTTGTAAATAGCTACCTATAACAGCCTGTGGCTCATCCCATTCAGTGACTTGTACAGCTGATAAACCTTTTTCAGTACCCACCAATGCGTTATAGCCAACAAAGTTTACAAAGTTGGTTCCTTGTAAGAGCAGTTGTGCCATGATCGCGTTGTTGTCATTTGACTCGCTTAGATGGCAGTCATCACAGGTTTTCGTTTCGGTCAGTCTAGCCGTGTGTGGGAAGTGCGGCGCAAACGCTTGCGAACTAAAACCACTCGCGGCGATCGGCGGTTGCTGAATATATATGTTTTCTCGGTTAGCGTTTTTTGATGACAATACTAATGCTGAAGAAGATCTTACTGGTGCAATACGACCACCATTGATTCCGCCACGACGACCTAGTTGAAACATTTGATCGCGTGCGACCTGTGGGTTATAGGTCGCGTAATTCCGCGACTCGCCACCTTCGTAATGATTACGTTCGGTTTTCCAGTTTGCTTCAATGGGTAAGTGACACCCCGCACATGATGTAGTCCAAGAGGTATGACAGGTATAACACTCCATCTCCTCGTCTTTGTGTGCTCGGTTTTCTGCGGCAATGCCTTGCACCCAACTTTCTTCTTTAGTGTCATTGCTTACAGTTTTAGCGCGAGCTGCTTTGGCGTTGTAGCTGGCGTGCTCAGGGTCTAGCGTATCTTTTACCAACGACATTTCCCACTCTAAACCAGGGTTAACCAAAGAGCGTTGAATCAGCTTTCCGTTGATCCATTCGAAACGAAGTTTTCCATCTGGATTTCTGATGGTGGCTAACTTATTGCCACCCGCCGGTGCGGCTGGCCCAGATGTTTCAAGTGATGGGTATTTGTCGGCCGTGCCATGGCAATCAACGCAGTCAATCTCTACTGCGTTAGCGACCTCTCCATAAATATGGCCATTACCATGTGAGCCCTGCGAAAAGTGACAGTCGGAACAATGTATGCCTTTGTCGGCATGAATGGATGACATGTGAACGCCCTTTTTGAATTTATCCGGGTCATCATCACTGATAGGATCGCCCTCGGCAGTTAGCAGAGTCCCGTCACGATCACGTTTGAAAATAGCTCTAAAGTTCCAACCATGACCATGATAATCCGCGAACTGTGTGTCGCGCATTTCGTCGTTCATTTCAGACACTTGAGCCACAAAGTCTGGATCGGCCCATTTGCCGCGAGTCGCAGCCGCTTCTGGGTTTCGTAGATTAATTTCACGGATCTCAGAAGCAGTAGGATACTGTTGTTCTTCTGGCCACATTCTAGGCGCATCAGACTCGTAGTCCCACATGGTGTACCCCAAATAGGTATTCACAAACATATTGGGCTGATGCATATGACAAATCATGCACTGAGATGTAGGAATTGCGCGGGTAAACTCATGCTTTAATGGATGGCCTGACTCTTCCTTAGAAATGGTCGGATCAACCGTTTGTGTTTTACCCAAATGACCGAATTCGGCATACGGCCCTGAGTGCTTCGGATCACGATCGTTGGCATAGACCACATGACAACCACTGCAACCAGAAGACCGATAATCACCAGGGTTATCGTTCGTACCCAAAAACCATGAAATAGGGTCATTCAGGCGAGTCTTGGTAATATTAATTACGGGTACCGAGATACGTCCCCCAGTTCCGGGCCCTCGATTCGATTGACGTATGTCAGGTCGGCCTGGCTCTTCTATCCGTTGCAGCTGCCCTAATGCATTAGGCAAGCCTGTTTCTGGCGGGCAAATTTTTATTAATGTCTTCCGCCACGCCAGCTGCTTGAGAATTTTGATCGGTTCCACCAAAAGACAAGCTATTTTCATCTTCAAGGCACTCTTCTCCGGCACAGATTCTGGTAATAAAATCGGTTCCACGAATACCAATTGATGCTATTGGGGTATCCACATTGAATGACTCTGGTTTACGTTGACCAATGAGCCCCGTAACTGTTCGCAAGCCACCTTTAACAAGGTTAATACAACCCTCTTCTTCGCCTTCCTTTATATTAAATGCGCCAATCGCAATCGTGGTATTTGGCTTTAAAGTTAATTTTGTATTATCCAACATTCGAATTACCGCAAAGCTTTTATTCGCGGTATTTACAACGTCACCTTCCTCAATACCACCGCCCTTCGCCAGTACGCGGCTTTGTTGTGTGGCATTAGTGGCAGTAACGACTCCTTTAGCGAGAATTACAGTGCCGGTCGACGCTTGACTCGCCTGAGCAACACTCAGCCCTAGAAAAATAACGAAAGCACCAACCAAAAATTTAACTCGACTAGAAATAGCCAACCCAATGCATTTCAAAAATAGTGTTTTCATAGTCTTAGCCTAGAAGCGGTAGCTGAAGTTAAAATGCAATTTGCCGTCGCCATCCAGTGACGCCGTAGTTGGGTCGGTTGCTCCATCAATACCATCCAATAAGTAACCATAACTAGCTGATGCAGAGATTTTTGAGCTCGGATTCCAGTTCATCATTACACCGACAGCAGAAACATTCTCAGTTAAGTATTCGTCGTTAACTGCGCGATTGTTTTCAAGTCTAGCAATGTCTGCAAATAACACAGCTCGGAGCGTTTTGGTTATAGGTGGGGCCCACGCCTGGAGGTTAACGAGATATCCCTCATCGCCGCGCAATTCACGCTCGTTTAAACCACGTAAATTATTTGCTCCGCCAACCGCAAACTGCTCTCCGGTTATAAGTCTGTCACTCGTGGCTGAATACTTTACAACGCCCGAATACAACCAGTTCCTAGCGGTGTATCGATAGCTAACGCCCAGTTCAATTTTGGACCAGTTATCAACCGCGCCGATGCGCGAGACATTATAGGACCGAGCATTATTGAAAGAGCCTCCACTTTGATTTGCGGTATAAGACGCAAAACCAGACCATTCAACGGCTTTGCCGTTGCCCCAGCTTCCAGAGTAGTTAATCGTCAACGGCCTGCTGCGTACATCTTCTAAAACTTGTTGACCTAAGAACTGAACATCGTTGTCGAACAGTTTATCGGATAGTTGCACAGCGACTCTATGGTGATAGCGGCCAATACTGCCCAGCTCGTGAGAGTATCCAGCATTGTAGACTTCGCCTTTACCCGCCACTTCAAATACTTCTGCCACCGTTCCCGTATCAATGTCTGATTTAACCGCAGTGAAACTTAGGCTGCCACCCAACTGATACAACGGAATACGGTAGTTGGCTGCGAATTGCTGAACGTCATCTACGCCTTCAGGCGAAGTGATAAATGTGAGTGATGCCTGATGATCGCGCCCAAAAAGGTTTCGGTGAGCAACACTTGCACCTACTCGATAGTCGCCAGACACCTTATTACCCGTATTGTTTAACCACGCCGACATACTCAGAGGCGCTTGGTCAACGACCGCCAAATTGGCGTTAATTTCATTTGGTTGGGTTCCAGGTGCCAACGACACTCTAATTCGCTTAATAGGACTTTGGTTGGCGACTCTAAGCGCTTTCGCTATCGTCGTGTGCTCGGCGCTTCTCCGGCAAGAAGAAGAGGCATACTGGCTTTGATGTTGGCATCACTGTGATGCTTATTCCCAGTGATTTTAACTTCGCCTATTTGATAGCGCTTGATCAGCAGTTCAACCGTACCGTCACTGAGTTCTTGCGGAGGAAAGGTTACACGGTAAAAACTGAAACCAGAGTCTGAAAGTGTTTGCTCGAATGAGTCGGCGGCTTGCTTGATGTCATCGATGCCTCGCGCTTCACCTAAATAGGGTTTAAGAATTTCTTGCGCTGCAAATTCGCTGAGTGGATTATCACCACTAATAACGAAGCTATTAACATCAAACGAAACTCGCTCGGTTAGACCCTGAGTAAGCCGTTCGACTTGCGTTTGCGCAAGGGCAGCTTGCGCGAAACCCAAGGCCGATAAAAGCAAAACATTTCGTATTACCCCACAGACTTTGTACACCAGATACCGCTGCGATAGTATTATTCTAGAGGGGCAAGACTTTTTCAGCGGGTGCACTATACGCTCCTCTGAATTTGTGTTTGCGATCATCAATCATTACCTTGGGTTAGAAATTCTCAAATGTTTCTTTAGTGTATTCTAGGTAACCGGGCCGACACTGTCACTGTCGAGCCTTTACGTGCCGATATAGGTTCTAAAAACATCGCTAGAACCACCATACGCCCAAAGGTACTACTAAGCCAATAGACATAGCCAAAAGAAACTTGCAATAGAGTGTACTCTAACTAATAACGTACCCTATTTCATAAAATCATTTAAACCCTGACAATAGTGCTGGTGTCTGCTCAACCGTTTATAGACAGCCAAGTGTTTAAAACGCTTATATTACGAAGCCCCATTGACCTCACTCGAAGTGATGTCGCCACTGATTTATGCTTTTATCCAGAAAAGGCACTTAATCGAGCCACTCGCTTGAGGTCAGCGGTTATTAAACACCGCCTTGGAACGCTAACCTTAATACAACTCTCGATGGACTATGTATGAGAAGATTGGTCTGTTTTAGTTGCATGATCTTGTTGTCGAACGCATTTATAACCGCGGCCTTCTCTCAGGAAGATAAATTAGCCAACAAGCCTAATTTTTATCTACCCTATTCTAATAAGCTAACATCTAGCATCAAGGCCACCCTTGAGAGCGACCTAGCAGAATTGGGTGCGGGGCTTATCAATATTCATACTGACCAAGATTGGAATGAGTATCTTGAAAAGGTGCGTTCAGGGAGTTCCGGCATTTATCTTGCTGCACCCCATTTTGCGGCTTGGTTGATCCATCAACATCAGTTTACGCCGCTTCGCCGAATTAAAGATAGTTTGAATTATTCCATTATAAGTCGCCAAGATGACGTTGAGATTTTTGCATTGAGCGATCTGAACGGCGAGCAAGTTTGCACACAAATGCCTCTCAGTCTAGACTACTTAATGGTTGACCAAGTGCTCAAAGAAACCGCAAAGACTGTAATTAAAGCCGTAACTCGGTCTATTGAACAACGTATCGTAAGTCGAGACATTCGCTGCCGAGGCTTCACGGCCAGCAAAGCGTTAGCATCCAGATTAGAACAAAACAATCCAAACGACTACGCTCGCCTGTTTCAGTCTAAGGATTGGAATAACTATGCGATTCTTGTTTCTAAAGATCTAAACTCGGAGCGGCTAAGGGCTTTAGACGATGCGCTCAGTTCCGCAATTATCTCGCGAGCACTTCTGTCCGTCATTCGTCACGAAATATCGGACACCGTCATGGTCACTGCGGCAAAACAAGACTACCCTTTGGAGTTGAGCGAAATGCTAAACCCTTATTGGCTTAGCCCCGATTAGCAAAAACTTGGATAAATATCTAGTGTCGCTTTGCTGTAGATGATTGACGCGAATCACTTGTCACGCAATTTTTTAAGCAGCGCATTCACCTCATTGCGCCGCCCTGCGTCTGCCACAGGGCGCCCCTCAAGTTGAGGCGCTTGAAGTGCAATTTCTAAATGCTCTATAGCTTTATTGGTCTCTTTGGCATCAGCTAAAAAATCAGCATAGAAAAAATTGGTGTCTAAACCTTGGGAGTCAACGCCAAGAGCCGCCTCCAAGTTCTTACGCGCCAGCTTATCGCTACCAAACCCCAACGGCCATCCAGGCACTTTATGATATAGAACACCAAGACTCGCATAAGCGGATCCGTGAAGAGCCTCTGGGTCTTGTTCAATAGCTGACTCCAATCGGGCTTTCGCTTGTTTAACCAACCCCAAAGCACCAAGTCCGCCTTTCTTGTTAGCCAGCGTGCTCAATACGATACCGCTCCATATTTTTATGTCGACGTTATTCGGGCTTGTTTCGACTAACGCTTCTACTTCTTCTGAAAGCAGCTCTAAGCCCTCTACGGCCGCATCAATGTTTGACTCGGGGCTGTAGTTAAAGCTTGCCCAACGCTGCTGAATGTCGTATACGGCCGGATCAACCTGGCTGGACCAGCTCAAATTGATCGAGAGTGTGATAACGCAGAGCATTAATAGTGCTTTGTAAGTTAATTTCATGATGTTACCTATTTTGGAATGTTCGCTTTACTTGCTTTAGAACTTAAGCCTTCGCAAACCGTTGAATGGTTGAAAGTTGTTTGTTTAGAGATTTTGAAACAACATTAGGAAACACAGAATTAAGTTGTACAAACAACTTTTCTGGCCACTGTATTTTGTTGTTAAGTTTTTTTGAATGGATGAACGCTAAAAGTTTAGCGGCCACACTTTGTGGAGTATCTGTATGTGTTTTTAGTGCTTTATTTAGTGCCACCACTGAGTCACTGTTTATATCTGTATCAGTTGCTCTAGCGGTAAAATGTCCAACGCTAACCGAAGAATTAGCAACTTCACGCGAAAGCGCTTCGCTAAAACCACGGAGAGCAAATTTACTTGATGAGTACGCTGCGAAACCTGGGTAAGCCAAACTCCCAAACACGGATCCGACATTAATAATACGAGCACAGTCTTGAGATGTGAGCATTGGCAACAAGCGTTTAGTGAGCTTCATTACGGCTGTTACATTGATTGATACGAGGTCGTCAATATATTGGTCAGAGGTGCTCTCAAAAAGGCCAAAATGACTAATGCCGGCATTGTTAATCAGAACGTTAATCGGAGGCAACTCAGCTAATTGCTGCGTCAAAGCATCGAGCTGGCTGGTAACCGTAAGATCGGCAACTAACAAGTTGACATTCTGCGTCGGTGTGGTTGGCTTGCCCAGCGACGTTTTTAGTTGTTCCAATTTTTCACGATTCCGTCCGATAAGGTATAAATCGGCTCCAGCCGAGTGCAGCTGGACGGCCAAAGCAGAACCGATTCCGCCATAAGCACCGGTCAATGCCACACGTAAGTTTTCTATTCCGTTTTTCATTACGTTACTCATTTACCCTGGCTAATTGACATAGTCGACATCTAAGCCGCTTTTGACTGTTCTTCAATTTGGCTAGCGAGTTGGGGGATTTCCTTAAATATATTGGCGTACAACACATACATAGCAAGTGCCATATCAATGACAGCCCTCTGATCTTCTGCTGAAGTCAAACGATTAACTATGCGTTCGAAGTCTTGCATATGTCCCACATCAAGACTTCCATGCGAAATCATGTAAGACATAGCGTTTTTAGGAAGGCTCAACGCACTCTGAATTTGGTTCGCGGCTGCTGTAGCAATGGTTGAACTGGTTTTCTCCAACACATAAACCATTCCGAAAAAGCCTACTGGGTTTTTGCGCATAATAGTGTCGTATGCGTAACTAACCATCAGATCAGTTGGAAACGCGGGTTGGCTGGATGCAGCCTTCGAACGGTCTGCTCCCAACATTTCGATATCATTGAGGATCCACTCCTGATGACCAATTTCTTCTTCGATATAGTTGGCAATTGCTTCTCTGAGCCACTCAAGCTCTTCGCTCAACTTGCTACCACAGGCCATCAGCAACGGTACCGTGTGTTTAACGTGGTGGTAGGCCTGCTGCAAGAAGGCGTGATAATCTGCAACCGAAACGTCTCCGCTTAGACTCTTCTCGACAATTGGCGTGCGGAGTAAGTCTTGTCTTGATGCTTCAGTGGCTTTCTCGAGACGGTTGAAAAATGTGTCTTCATCCATCGTATCGGAACTCTTTGATTCTGGCTCATGGACTATGGTGTTACTAGGTTTGATGTTGGTCATAACGTTTTTCTTAAAGGTTTGCTTTAGTGATAATTATCACAACGCCGAAGAAGCGTTGTCGCGTATTTTTTTCGAGTAAACATAGTCAACCAAAATCTGACTCCGGATCAACTTTCCCGTACTCGTAACTTGTTTTTTATCCGCTGTGAACGTGTCAACGAACTCCCATTGAGATACTTGTGCGAACTTCGGTAGAGATGAATTCGCTCGCTCAACAGCCTGATCGACCTTAGCCCAATCTATTTCTTGATGACTCGCAACGATAAGCGCCTGTAGCGAATCAAGCCCATCTCCATAAACAACACACTGCTTTATTTGTGGCTGTTGTAACAGTTCACTCTCCACCCATTCAGGTGATACGTTACGCCCAGATGCTAGTACCATCAGGTTCTTGCTTCGCCCAGCAATTGATAACACGCCTTGCTCATCAAGGTTTCCGATATCTCCAGTCGCGATTTGCCTGGGAAAGCCTCCAGTGCTTTTCAAATAGCGACCCAAGTTATTTCCCTTGACTATAAGCTCGCCACTCGCGCCAATATCGACCCGTAAATGTGGGAGCACTTTGCCAACCTTGCCCAATACATTTGACTGCATGGACGAAAGAGAAACAACAGAACCACATTCGGAAAGACCATATCCTTGGTAAACAGGCAACCCCATTGAGGAGGCACTTTCCAGTAAAGAGACTGCGCAAGAAGCGCCACCTACAGCAACAAATTTCAGATCGGTGGTATTAAGCAAACTAAGGCTTTTAAGCTCACATATCAGTTCGAGCAACTGTGGACTTACGATCAGACTATTGGGTTGAAGCTCGTTGAAAGTTTGAGCAAAACGTTGCCCATCGATATTCAGAGATGGAAGCAAGCCCAAACGTTCATTAGACTGCGTGAATATTGTCGCAGCAGACAGCAATGCCACATATATCCCTGCCAAGTTTTCCAGCAGAGTCGAATAAGGCATTACGCTGAGGTGGCGCTCAATAGGAAAGTCAGCCAGAACTCCATGCAATGATGTGGTTGTATCGTGCAACAAATCAGCGGATAAACAAACGCCTTTTGGCGCTCCTGTAGAACCCGAGGTATAGGTGATTTTGGAAGTACCACGCGGCATATTCACACTAGCGAATACGGAGCTTGTCTTTAATTGATGGATCTCACTTGCTTTGAGGACTTTTGTACGAGAAATATTTGGAAGCCCCGACAGCCATGGATCTGATGAATTAGCGCTGCTAAATAGCCACTGGATTTCGGCGTCTTTAAGAATGTGATTTTTCTGTTCGTCACTAAAAAAGTGAGGAACTGGGATCACGACCACACCACTGATTAAACAAGCAATGTCAGCCGCTATCCAATCTGCAGAATTGCCCATAAATAGGCCAAGACGCTGCACTTTTGAATGAGTAAAAACATCCGATAATTGTGCAATTCGACTCGCTAGCTCTGCTCCGCTAATTGGTCGACCTGACTCATTGATCACAGTCTCAGAGGAACGTGCCTCAATTGCCGATAACAGTTCTGAACCGAGGTTAGGCATACATAGCTCCTTCAATTGGGGCTTCAATAGCAGTTGGCTCGGGCGCAAAGACTGTTTGGGCTGTCTGAAGACGGCCAGCAAGAACGACCGGTGCATCCTGATAATAGGAACCCCATGAACCAACTGGCTCGCTGACACAACTCTCACGCGCGTCTGCAAGCTCAACCAGCGACAAACCAAGGTGTTTGAAAGCAGTAATTAAACGCTGGCAACTAGTGAAAGCCACCCATATAAATCTTTGCTCGTTACAATAATCAAATAACGCTTTAAACAAAAAACGGCTCGCCGAAAAGCTAGATGACGCTAGATTACCTATTTCAACAATATCTTGGCGAGCAATACACGAGGAGTGTTGTTTTGTGAGCTCGCCAATCGTGCGTTCGATTGGCTCATCGAGATATGTTTCAAGAAATAGTCTTTGCTCAGTACCTGGCCGAACACCACAAGCAGCAACAATTGAATGCTGCTTATTACGAACAACCAAAAGAGTTGGCATAAAGCTTGTGATTTTTGCTTCGAGCTTATCCGCAAAGCGGTTTGCAATAAACCGCTCTGCTTCTTGCCGAGCAAGGGAATCTGTACTGCATATATGGAGCGTGTAGCGCTCACTATTGGATGGAAATGAAACAAGCATTCTTAAAACCCAGTTCAATGTTGATGGGCTTAGTATGTTATTGAAAACTTAAGACAACCTTAAGCTAGGCATGTTGATTGTTAAACTGAAGTAATATTATTAGTAATTAACAGATTTGGGGCGGCTCAATATTAATAGAACTCATACTCCAAGCTGAGCTTTACAACTCTTTCAGGAACAGAATCAATAATGGGTCCTGCGAAACCATCTTCTGAGCTCTCATTATTTATTCCAAACAGCCACCCAAGGTCCCAGAACAACTTCCTATTGCCTGAAAATCTTACTTGTCCTAAAGCTGACGGCCCTATGAACGTACCGGCTTGATTCCTAAATATTTCTACAGCTGGTTCAAATTTCGGAGACACTCTGTATTTGAGCTGCGCCCCGAGTGAACTTTCAATCTCGTCCTCTATATCTCGTCCAAACTCGGCTTCAACTCCCAAATTTACCGTGGCCACAAAACGTCCAAACTCTCGTAACCCAATTAAGGTAACTCCTACGCCCCAGGTGTCTTCATCATGCAGTTTTTCCACTTCAAACTGTAGGCCCCAATCGTTGCTAAATTCGCCTTGCTCGGTCAATTGATATTTGGCCGCGACTTCATACGCTTGTACTCTAATACCCTGATTTTGTTGACCTTGTTGATCTTGGCCAAGCACTTCAAATTCTAATAACCAGCGATCATTTAGAGCATGCCCATATTCAAACTGGTGAATCTGCGAACCCACTCGATTATTGTCGTAGTTGAGGTCCAGCAGTTGATAGGCAATTTCATGCTCAAGGGGTTGTACATACGGATTCTCGATACGGTTGACACTAATCCCATCAGCTTTGACGCCTAATGACGCCGTCATTGCGAGCAGTAGCAACAAAGTGTTTTTATTGGTTCGCATAACGTTCCTTCAAATGAGTCAACTGACTGCGACCGACTCGTACAAACAACGCGGTGAACGCTATCGTAATAGTAGACCAATAAAAAACAACCTCTAGCAGTGTTGGAGTCGCCTCGTAGCCAAATACGGCGTAGAACATCTGGCCAGTGATAGAAACCTCGGCAAGCAAATGGTTTGTATCCCAGACGGGAGATGTAGCACTGACCCAATCAACCTGCATCAATAGTTGAATGCCTTGGACAACCGTGCCTGCTGCGACTAACGCAAGTAAGACAACCTGCACTATCATCTGAAAAGTTAGCGATAAGCGGTCAATCGTTGCGAACACTAGCACGCCAATACTCGCTCCAATAGTAAGACCGGCAAATCCACCTGTGACAGCGTTTGTCCAACTCCCTTGGGCTTGAATAATCCCGGAGTAGAAAATAACCAACTCAGTGAGTTCGCGGGTCAATGCTAAAACCACAACCAGAAACATCATTCGCAAAATGAACGTTTGTGACGTGTTTAGGTTCATAAATAAACGCCAAAACGAAATAATCAAAAGGCTAATGCAGATTGCGAACTGCAATGTCGAATTAAGTACTTCTTGTCCAGCATACTCAAACCACTGAGACACGGCACTGAAGTGAGTTGAATAGGCTGCTGCCATTAGCGCACCACCAACGATCCCGGCAAAAAGCCATTTAGCACCGAGCTTAGCCTGGGCTGCAATTGACAACAGCACCGCGAATAAAACACTGGCTTCCAATGTTTCACGAAGCACTAAAATTGTTATGTCGAGCAGCATGGTTTACTCCGCAATGACGGTGCCTAATGCCGTCGACATATTGAATTCGCCAAAAAAGGGATACTCTCCGGGCTTTAACGGACCGATGAAAATTATCGCCCGACTATTTCCGAGAATCACTTTCTCTCTATTAAGCTCGTAACTCTCAAACTCTTCAGGCGTAGCATCCTCGTTGATCACCATTAGTTTTACTTTTTGCCCAGCTGGGACTCGAACTTCTGCAGGATAAAAAAGGTGCCCCTTTATAATGATCTCAATGACCGGGGTAGCCCCTGCGGTAACCATTGATAATGCATACAAAGTAACGCCAATAAAGCGCATGTTTTGTTTAGCCAGCACCACTAGTCTGCTAATGCTCATGACTCTCTCCTAGCTGTTGTGTGTGCTGAGAAGTAGGTAAGAAAATAGACGCACATAAACCTCCGAGCTCGCTTGACTTAGCCAAAACAATGTCCCCATTGTGAAGCTCAAGAACACGCTTAACTATCGAAAGACCGATGCCCACCCCCGGTACATTTTGAGTGTTATCACTTTGCTCACCTCGGTAAAATCGCTCAAACACACGGCCGTAATTTTCCGGTGCAATTCCGGGCCCCGAATCTTCAATGCGTACGCATGCTAGGGAATCGGTGTAAGAGAGCGTGATCTTTATCTGACCTCCAGCAGGAGTGTATTTTTTACAATTTTCCAATATATTTGTAAAAAGAGTATATAGCGCATTTTGATCAGCTGGAATAGACAACGAATCGCCAACGAGCTCTACGTCAAGGGACTTTTCACGAAGGGATCCGTAGAGGTCAAGTATCACTGCCTGTAAGAGTCTTTTGAGGTTGCAAGGCGCTATTGTCCGTTTAAAATTTTCGGGCGTTAATTGATGTAAAGCCAATATCTGCTCTATGGATTTCTCCATGCGTTTTACGCTGAAAAGGAGTTGTTCTTGCTCCATGCCGTCGCGTTGAATCTCATCCTCTACATTCTCGCCCAACCAACGCAGATGGTTGTGCAAATTGATCTTTAAGACGGCCAATGGCGTACGTAACTCATGTGCTGCATTGGCTGCAAATTGCCGCTCACGACCCAATGCCTCTTCGAGCCGACTAAATAAACTATTCATTGCGGAAACAACATGAGACATCTCTTGCGGATAACGCTCAACATCTATTTCGCTCAGGTCACGCTCACTTCGATTGCTCAAAGACGCTCTAAGCTCGCGCAAAGGAGACAACCCAAATCCCGTTATAAACCAAACCAAAATAGCAATTATCGGTAAAACCCAAATGATCGGCAAAATCGACCTCACTGCCAGCTCGTCTATGAGCTTTTGATATTGATCGTTCGGCTCTCCATAAACTACCCACAACTCCGATGCGTCGTCATGTATCACAAATGTTTGCCACTGCACGCCATTGTAATTAACAATGTGGAGTCCAGCTTGGCTTTCAACTAAGGCTGTTTTACCCGCGTTCTCAGATTGGTTTAGCAAACGGTCGGCTGACCACACTTGGAAAATCGAATCTTGCGAAAACGCACTTGAGGTGAGTGACGGGTTGTCTTTGCTTAAACTTAAAATAGTCTGTGCCATATTTTGCAATCGGCTCTCTAATAACTGCCTGGCAGAGACCGAGCTACCAAGATAGCCGTTAAGAGCCGCAATAAAGTTGACAATACAAATGGTGGCAACTAAGACCACGGCGAGATAGCCACGAATGGATTTCACTGCTTTGTAAGGTCCGCAGCCTGATTCATTTCGATGGTATAACCCACCCCGCGGATTGTCTTAATGAAATCGTTAGGTAACTTCTTACGAAGATTACTGACGTGAACTTCTATGGTGTTGCTACTTAATTCTTCGCTCCAGTCATACAGCTTACGCTCGATCATTTCTTTGGTGAGAACTCGATCTGCATTCTGCATTAAGGCTTGAAGTATTAGGTATTCTTTACGCGTTAATATAATTCGCTGATCGTTTATGTTAGCCATATTTGCGGCCATATCCAATGTAACCGATCCAATGGTCACTACATTCTTCGCTGCTGTTCCAAGCCTTCTCGCCAGAACTCTAATCCTTGCGAGCAACTCCAGCATGTCGAATGGTTTAGCTAAGTAATCGTCAGCACCACTATCCAATGCACTCACCTTGTCGTAAACGGTATCCCGAGCAGTTAAGATCAAAACAGGTATGTTGATATTATCTTGACGCAAGCGCTCTAAAACCTTAATGCCCTCCATATCCGGCAAACCAAGATCTAGAATCAGTATCTCAGGGTCGAATTCGTAGGCTTGGTTTATTCCACTTTTGCCGTCAGGGGCGACACATACACGAAAACCCTCGTTGGCCATAGCTTTGCTCAAAGCTTGAGCAAGCATCGAATCGTCTTCAATTAACAGGATTTTCATAGTGAGTATATTTTACAGGGCAATAGCGCCTTTGAACCACTCTACATACTAACCAACCAAACTTAAGTTAGGCTTAAGGTGACGATCATCTAATCATTGCGCATGCCGAATTGGCAAACCTGCCTTCCTTGAAAACTATGCAAGTGCAAGTAAAAAATTGATTTAGCGGGGGTCTGACCCGACTGCTTGCTGAGTTAGTAACGTCTTGAGCGCTTTTGAGCCACTCACCCAACTCATACCTAAGCCTCGCAAGGCGGACCAAACTGGGTTGTTCTGCAAGAATGCAGAATTTAGAAGGGTCATGGCACGATCAGTTACCTGATTGTCACTGCGCCTTACATATTCATAGCGCGCTAACAGCTTAGTGAGGTTGTCATCTTGCGCTTCGTTTGCTTGGCTTAACAGCTCTACCAAACACTGGGCATCCTTAAAGCCAAGATTTGCTCCCTGACCCGCCAACGGATGAATGCTGTGAGCCGCATCTCCAACCAACACTATCCTCTGGTTAAAGTAACGCGCACTATTATTGCTGTTCAAAGGAAACGATTGGCGAGGGTTAACTAAACTAACTTCGCCTAAACGATGCTCTAACGCTTCGGCAAGCTCCAGACAAAACTCTTTATCACTCATTACATTCAACCGCTGTGCGTAGGGTTGCTTGCAACTCCACACGATCGAACATTGATTATTGGCTAACGGCAGTACACCCAATGGGCCATCTTTGAGAAAGCGCTGCCACGCTGTGTTTTGATGAGGCAAACTACAGGCTATCTTGGCTACTATGCCGATTTGCTCATAGCTGTGTTGGTTGGTGCTAATTTTTGCTAAGCGCCGGATAGACGACTGCCCACCATCGGCGGCAACAATTAGCGGCGCGCTGTAGCATCCTTTGTTTGTAGACACCGTAGCTAATGTATTTTCTGAGTTCTCTAGTTCACCAATCCGCGTATCAAAAACAACGTCAATCTGCGGATGTGCTTCAAGGGCTCGCTGTAGTAGATAGTTGCAGTGAACGCTGTCGATCATGTGCCCCAACTGGGGTAGGTCAACATCATTCGACGAAAACTCGAGTTCGCCACGACTATGCTGATCCCAAATAAACATTCGCTGATAAGGGAAGCAGGCGTTCTGCTGAAGATCTTTAAACACACCCACAGTATCCAGAACACCGGTTGCGAGTTGACCAAGCGCCACAACTCGTTGGTTGTTGTGTTGTTGCAGAGAGAGTCTTGGTGATCGTTCAATAAGCGCCACCCTACACTTAGGCATTTTATATGCCGCCAGCAAAGCGACACTGGCACCTATTAGGCCAGCACCCACGACAACAAGATCATAGTTATTTTGCTTAGACACGGCCTATTTTCAACTTAGGTGGTTTAGCGATTCTGGTAATTAACTAGTTTAACTAACTAATCTAATTAGCTAGCCATAACGGCTTCGACATCAGCAATTTCTTTCACCACATCTATGGTCAGGTTCTCATTGCCGTCCTTAGTGATAAGTACGTCATCTTCGATCCGGATACCAATGTTATGCCAGCGCTCATCAACATTCTCAGCAGGTGCCACATACACACCAGGCTCAATGGTGAAGACCATGCCGGGCTCAAGTTCGCGCCAACGTTCTTCAATTTGATAGTCGCCTACATCATGTACGTCCATGCCGATCCAGTGACCGGTTCGATGCATATAAAACTGGGTGTATGTTTGCGTTTCTAGAACCTCTTCTAATGAGCCTTTCAATAGCCCCACATCAATTAGTCCTTGAGCAATCGTTTTAACCGTTGCGTCATGAGTCTCGTTCCAAGAAACACCCGGCTTGCTCACTGCGAATGAGGCTTTTTGGGCGGCAAGCACTATCTCGTACAATGCTTTCTGCTCACCAGTGAATTTTCCGTTGATCGGGAATGTACGCGTGATATCGGCTGCATAGTTGCCAAACTCCGCGCCTGCGTCAATCAATAGCATTTCACCGTCGTTTAAGACATCGTGATTTTCGCCGTAATGCAAAATACAGGCATTCGCGCCGCCCGCAACAATCGAAGGGTAAGCGTTGTAATGACTACCGCCTTTGCGGAACACGCATTCCATCTCAGCTTGTACTTGATATTCGTACATGCCCGGCTTGCACACCTCCATAGCACGCATGTGGCCTGCTGCCGACATCTTTCCTGCTTTGCGCATTAGATCTACTTCGTCTTTACGTTTAATAAGACGCTGTTCGTGCAAAATGTGGTTCAGGTCAACAAACTCGTAAGGCGCGTGCTTACCTTGTCGCATGCCCTCTTTAATCCTGTTCATCCATTCCAACAACTTAGTGTCAAACTTTGAGTAACGCCCAACCGTATTGTAAACCTTAACTTTCTCTTCCATGAGACTTGGTAAAATATCGTCTAGGTCTTCGATTGGAAAAGCATCATCCGCCCCATATATCTCAACAGCTCCTTCTAGTCCTACTCTGCGACCGTCCCACATTTCTTTAAATGGGTCTCGCTCCCTACAAAACATAATAAAGGGACCTTGCTTACGCGCTGGGCAAATGACCATGACCGCTTCAGGCTCTTCAAACCCCGTTAAATAATAAAAATCACTATCTGGGCGAAACCGAAAATACACATCACCGTTGCGCGATTGAACATTAGCAGTGGGTACGATGACAATGTCATTTTCACCAATTTGATTTAACAGTTCTTGGCGGCGGCGCTTATAGATGTCTTTATTCATAATAGGATTCGGTTATACATTTAGGATTTATAAGTGTGGTTGTAACACTAGATTTCTACTTACTCAATAACGCTCTTTCAGTAAGACTTGTTGATCCTCGGTCACTTATTGAATCTTATCGGTTTTTGGCGCACTCGCCACTTTCTCTGAGTATACAAACTCGAAAACCAGTTGAGCACCTACTTTTACGTATTCTTGTAATTCGGCAAGAGCCCAATCTTCTTCGTCTTCGTCGGCGTCACCTGCAGCGGCCTCAGAAATGTCGATGAAGTCTCGTACAATTTCGGGACCATTGCTCGGCAACTGGTCAATACTGAATTTATCATTGTGCAACAACCCCAGAACATAGCCTTTACACCAGCTCGCTAGTTCATCTGTACGCAAGCCTAACGCGTCATCATCATCCGGCATTAAGAGACTGAAGTTTTCTGAGTCGTCAAAAAGACCGTCACTGGTTTGCCTATAAAGGTCTTGTACTTGAGTCAAGAGGTTACTGAAGCGGCCTTCAGTTGAGTCATAATTAGGCTCAATCAGCTTTAATAAGTCCGGCGTCTGACCCGTTTTTAGGTGGTTTACTATAGCGCCCACGACTATACCGTGCACTTCGCTAGCGGTTACTTCTAGCTGTGCCAGCTCAAGCACAATACCCAGTTGTTCGTATAAATCCGTATTTGTCACGGTCTCACCCATCAAAATCTTTGAATAAAAACCTATTATAACCGATGCGGTCGTGTAAGTATTGTGGCCATAACAGCTCGAGATATGCGGTATGAACGTTTATCCTTGTTGACCCTTTCAGGCGCTTAGCCTTACTATTACGGCAATTACAGTTCAGGTGTCCTTATGGAAGTAGAAATTAGCAGCTTGGAAAGACGCATCGAAACCCTTATCGATGAATGCCGCCGTTTGAATACGGAGAACAGATCGCTGCGAACTGAACAGGGTGAGTTAGTCAGTGAGAGGACTCAGCTCAAAGAAAAAAACAGATTAGCGTGCAGCCGCTTAGAACGGATCGTTGCAAAACTAAAACTGCTGGAAGAGCAATAACTGCAGTCTTGTTAAGCACATTACAGACGAACAAGTATCATCGCGTCATTATCAAACAGGAATCCCCATGGCCAGTAAAGGCGTAAATATTTCAATTCTAGGTCGCGACTTTTCAGTTGCGTGTCCTGAAGATGCTCAAGAAGAACTTATGGAAGCTGCTCGATATCTGGATAAAACCATGAAAGATATCCAAAAAACCGGAAAAATCATTGGCAGCGAAAGAACCGCAATAATGGCCGCGCTTAATATCACCAACGATCTGTTAAAGCTACAACGCAGCACAGCAGGTCAGGCGGAGGCTCAAGCTAGGTTGAGCTCATTGCAAGAAAAAATCGACGACGTTCTTAAAGAGGCAAAACTAAACTAAGGCTTTTTACCAGTCACAACACACTGATTTTTTCGAAAAACTCAATTGTCCTTACCATCCTTTAGCTTATACCTAGCTAAGCATTAATCCTCGTTAACTTAACTGGCGTTAGTGCCAAACAATCAAGGTAAATTGATGTGGCGCTGTTATACTTCATACTGGCGTTGCCTGTGGTGTTAGTAGACGTTTCTAATCCCTTAGAACCTAGTCTTTTTACCCGGGAGTTATATTGGTAAGCTGGTGTGATCGATTCTGCTAGCCGTTTGCTCGCAAACTGTTAGTTGCTATTGAACCCGACGTTTGCCATCGATTCCCACTTGAACCACCGGTTCAAGGCACCAAACGTAGTACGGCATTTACGGGTAACGCTCTTTTTTATTTTTCCAGTCTCTGTTTAGACGCTAAATCTTAAGCTCAAAAGGTATAGGATTTGCACTGGCCAAAGCCTAACGATGAAATCGGCTCAATAAACAATCTAGATCTTATGAGCAATTCAAACTGGGCAATACGTAAACAGATGGTAGCAGCTCGATCAGCTCTCAGCCGACAGCAATCACATGATGCAGCTGTTAACCTCGCTCGCATCGCGCGGCATTATCCCCCTTTGATGCGTTCAACCAGCATCGCTAGCTACATCCCCGTTAGAGGCGAAATTTCCCCGCATGCCGTAATAAGAACAATGAATATCAACCGCGCCTGCATACCCGTAATTTGCGATCTTAAAGCGGGCCAAATGAAGTTTTGTAGCACAGATCATGCCCTACTTGCCTATCCCCAAGCGTTATATAAGCCAGACATTAGACGCAATGAATATGGTATTCCTGAACCTATACTGGATACCATACCCCTACAAACCCGTGCCTTAGATGCTGTATTGGTTCCCTTAGCCGCTTTTGACAGGTTCGGCAGTAGATTGGGCTTAGGCGCAGGGTTTTACGACCGAGCCTTTGAATACAGACTTTGGAATCGCCATTTAATGCGCCCCATTCTGATTGGCTTAGCTCATGAATTTCAAGAGGTAGATCAGCTCGACTCTGCTCCGTGGGACGTGCCACTTGATGTTATTATTACGCCAAAGGAAATCATTCGTCCTTAGCGAGCTTAGAACGAACGAAAATCATCCCTATTTATTGATGCTAAATCAGCCATTTTTACCGATTTAATGGAGAAAATTAATGCCAAACACTATTCAACGTAACATAGTTATTCAAGACAGCTTAAGTACGCGCGTGTCCAAGAGTCTTTTTTGCATCACATTCCTCTTAGCTATGTTGTCGGCATGTCAGCAGCAAGAAACAACTGAAACAACAGCAAATACTAGTGACACAGAGGCCGTTGTTACAGAAGCAGTAACGACCGCTGAAGACACTATGCAAACATCCATCGATACAATTGTCGAAAACATAACTGAAGATAACCAGGAAACCACTATGAGCGATACTTCAACTATTCTTTTATCCACTAGCCTAGGCGATATCACGATTGAACTTGATCACAAAAATGCACCAGAAAGCGCTAAGAACTTCGAAGCCTATGTCGCTGCTGGTCATTACGATGGCGTGATTTTCCATCGCGTAATTCCAAACTTCATGATTCAAGGCGGTGGTTTTGCCATTGGCATGCAACAAAAACCGACTCAAGCTACGATTGTTAATGAAGCTGATAACGGTTTGAAAAACATGAAGTACACATTGGCAATGGCGCGTACCAACGAGCCACATTCAGCGTCCTCTCAGTTTTTCATCAACACCAACGATAATGACTTCTTGAACCACACAGCGACTACGCCACAAGGCTGGGGCTATGCAGTATTCGGCAAAGTTACTGACGGCTTTGATGTTGTTGATCAAATCGGCACAGTTCAAACTGGACAACAAGGCCCACATGGTGATGTACCGGTAACAGATGTAGTCATTGTTAGCGCGAAGAAGCTGTAAGCACTATTGATTTGATTCAAGAAAAAGTACTAGCTTAATTAAAACAATAAAAAACGATACGAGCCTGCTAGATGTCAGCTTCTAAACGAATAATGCTAACGGGCGCTACCGGTTTTACGGGTGGCGCTTTGGCAAAAAAACTGGTGGCTCAAGGCCACACGGTAGTCGCTTTGGTTCGCCCAACCGGTAACACCCGATCGCTTGATGCGCTCGGAGCAAACTTAGTTGAGGGTGACATAACCAATGCTGACGCCGTTAGCAAAGCGGCCGAAGGCTGCGACATAATCTATAATATTGCAGCCGTTTATCGCACAGCCGGACATCCAGACTCTTATTACGAAGCGGTTAATACCGAAGGTGTTCAACATATTATTGATGCCGCTATTAAGCACAAAGTTGGCCGTACAGTGCATTGCTCAACGATTGGCGTGCATGGCGACATCGAAGAAATACCCTCAAATGAAGAATCACCATTCAACCCCGGTGATATCTATCAACGCACTAAACTGGCTGGCGAAGAGTTATTTGCCGATGCAATGGCGAAAGGCTTGTCTGGTTCTATCTTTAGGCCTGGCGCTATTTATGGCCCAGGTGATTTGCGCTTACTCAAAATGTTTAAGCAAATCAAAAGAGGTTTTTTTCCTTTGTTTGGCGGCGGAAAGAACCTCTATCATTTGTCTTATATCGACGACCTTACCGACGGCATTATTCTGTGCGGCGAGCATCCTAACGCAGTTGGTGAGCGGTTTATATTGTGCTCAGACGAATACGACACAATGAAAGCATTGGCCGCAGACATTGCCGACGAACTTGGCGTTAAAGCGCCGCGTTTTGCGCCGCCAATTTGCCCCCTTATGTTCGCGGCTAAAGTCTGTGAGGCTATTTGTAAACCACTTGGATTGAACCCCATCTTGCATACACGACGTGTTGAATTTTTCGTAAAGTCGCGCGCTTTCGACAACGCCAAAGCAAAACGTCTATTGGGGTATCAGCCAAAAATGGGCACCAAAGAAGGCGTGCGACGAACTATCGCGTGGTACCAGGCTAATGGATACCTTTAAACGAGATACCGCAAGACTGGGTTCCGAACAGTATGATGCTCTTATCATTGGGGGCGGTATATCGGGAGCGTGGTTAGCCTTACATTGCCAGCAAGCGGGGTTGAAAACCGCATTGATTGATCGCGGCGACTACGCTGGCGAGACCTCTTCATCGTCGTCTAAGCTATTACACGGTGGCATCCGCTATCTACAGCAATTTCAGTTTACAAAGGTACGTGAATCGGCCATGGAACGCGCTGAATTCATATATGCAGCGCCTCATCTATCCACAGCAATTCCGTTCATTATTCCGACCTACCCTGATTTTAGCCGAAGCAAGTTTTTTCTAAATTGTGGAATGCTCGCTTATAGCATCCTGTGCTTGGGTCAAAACCGCCTGATCAACAATAAGGCCGAGCGCATCCCTAGAACACGCAACATCAATAAAACACAACTCAATGCGCTTTATGATTTGGATGATGTGAATACCGGTGGCGTAGTGTTTTTTGAGCGCCACATGTTTGATAGCGAGCGCATGGTGTTAGAAATTCTAAAGACCGCTGCAGATGCAGGTGCAACCGTTACCAATTACGTAAACGCAGATTCATTAATCGTAAAAGATTCGCGCGTATTAGGCGTTCAGGCTTGTGATACTAAATCTGGCGACAATTTTGACATCAAAGCCAAACTTGTCATTAACGCCGCGGGACCGTGGATAGATGGCCTAAATGGTAGCCTGCCGAATGCTGAGCAAGCGCCTTCGATAAACGGCTTCGCACTAGGTTCGCATATTGTTACTCGCCAGATATCGGATCATGCTATAGCGGTTGCCACCGAACTCGAAAGCGATGCAGCATTAGATCGAGGGGGCCGTCACGTATTTGCCATTCCTTGGCGAGGTTACTCTCTTATTGGTACGAGCTACGCCGAAGTTGAAAGCTGTGACGGTGACCTGAGCATTAAACCAGAACACGTCGATGAACTGCTCGCTGCCATCAATCACGGATTACCCAAAGCACAACTCACACGGGATGACTTGATCTCAGGGTATTCAGGTCTATACCCCTTGCGTACCGACAACATCAAATCGACTGTGTATCAAGGCACTGGCGAGTATCAAATAATTGATCATGCACAAGCCAATAAAATTGAGGGGCTAGTGACAGCCCTCGGCGCTAAATTCACGACTGGCCGTAAGCTTTCAGCACTAACTCTAAAAGTGGTTGCTAAAAAGTTAGGTGTTTCTAGTCGAATAGATCGCCGTAAGCTGAGTGCTAGTCAGTACGATGATTTCCTAAAATTTGTGAGCGATCTTATTAATGATTTCGGCGGCAGCTATTCATCTGAAACACTGCAACACCTAGCACATCATTATGGGAGCGACGCGCGAGCCGTATTGGCGCTTGCCGACAGCGACGTGCAACTGCAATCCACCATCATGCCTGGGCAGCCAGATTTACTCGCTCAGGTTGCTTGGGCGGTAATTCACGAACAAGCGTTGGGTTTAGAAGATGTTTTGTTTAGAAGGCTCTCAATCGGTCTACTGGGTTTAGACGAGGCACAGCTTGAAAACGTCGCCACGTTAATGGCCAAGCTACTCAACTGGGATGCGGTCAAACAGGCTGCAGAGGTGGCTCACCTTTCGCATCGCCTTAAAACGATCGAAGCTGCGCTTCGGCCTACCACTCGATGAAGTCAGACATGAGCACCACAAAAAAATCTAATCACCTCGTGCTGCACATAGCGCCTACGCCGTTTTTTGCGGACCGTGGCTGCCATATTCGCATTGAGGGCATCGTACGCAGTTTACGCGTACTGGATTGGGATAGCGTTGTATGCACTTATCATCACGGATACGATGTTGAAGGAGTTGAGACACGGCGTATTGGCGCAATTGAGTCTTATACACAGACTGCAGCAGGTCCAAACCCTTGGAAACTTTGGGCAGATTTGAAACTATTGTGGTTAAGCGCAAACACTTATAGGCGTGAACGACCTGATGTAATACATGCGCATTTGCACGAAGGCCTTTTTATTGGTCTATTAGTGAAGTGGGTGTTTTTCTGGCGACGAACGCCATTGATCGCCGACCTTCAAGGCAGCTTTACTGGCGAGCTTGACAGCCACGGAGTGTTCAAGAAACTTGGGTTTCTAAAACCTATATTTCGCTTTGCAGAGAAAGTATTGATGTGGTTTCCAAATCACATTGTTTGTTCTTCAGAACGTTCATTGAATTTGTTTATTAACGACTTCCACATCAACCCAGAGCGTATCTCCTTGGCGCAGGATGGAGCGGATAAGGGCGCGGAATTGAGCAATAAACAGCGTAGCGCGCTATTCAAAGAATTGGGGCTACCAAAAGATAAAACCTTGGTCGTTTACTCTGGGGCATTACTTGACTCTAAAGGCCTCAAGCAACTTCAAAAGTTAATTCAACGGAGTGATCCACTCCGAACACACTTTTTAATCATTGGATATCCTACCGAAGCTCTTGCTGAATTCTTGGCTACGAGTCAACTGAACGACCGGTGCTCTCTATTAGGACAATTTCCGTTTGAGCGATTACCGCAACTTTTACAGCTCAGTGATATTGCTGTTGATCCAAAGAACTTCGATGCCGGTGAAGGCAGCGGCAAGATGCTTAACTACATGGCCAATGGCTTGCCCGTTTTGGCGTTTGATACACCCAACAATAGAGCCTTTCTGCCCAGCAACACGCCGTTAGCAGCAAACGTTGAAGACATGGCAAATCAATTGGATAGCTGGCTTTCTGACGCCAACGAACGATCAGCAACGGCCCAACACAACCAAGTGTTTTTCGATGAAAACTACTCGTGGACCGTCACTCAAGGGCAGTTAAGTGACGTCTATCTTGGTATATCGAGTGCTGATCTTTAGCGCTTAAGCCGTGAGATACGGTCTGACGCTCTATCTGCATTTTGGCCTAGATTTGTCAGACGACTTAAGAATAACCAGCAAGCTATCCTGCTACAAAGCCACCGTCAACCATGTGGATTGATCCGGTGCAATAAGATGATTCATCGCTACCAAGAAACAGCGCCATATTGGCAACTTCTTGATCTGTACCGTAACGCTTCATCGGAATCAGTCCTTCGATGTCGTCATGCACGGCTTTAGTATCATCAGGTGACATTTGTGTTTCAAGCGACTGCATCATCCGATTATCAATCGGACCTGGTCCAATTGCATTGACCCTAATGCGGCTTTCGCCAAGCTCCATTGCTGACGTTTTGACCAATCCAAATACAGCGTGTTTGCTTGCCGTGTAGGGCGACAGCCCAGGGAATCCAGTTAGGCCTGCGACAGATGATATGGCAATTATTGAGCCACCACCGCGCGCCTTCATAGGCGCAACGCAATATTTCATCGACAACCAAACACCGATCACATTAACGTTTAACACCTGCTGCCAGTTTTCATAGGTTTGAATTTCGATCGGGCTGACTACTCCTTCCGTGCCAGCATTCGCCATCAAAATATCAACGCCACCGAATGCATCAATGGTCGCCTGAACGGCCGCGGCGGTTTGTTCTTCGTTGTCTGCTTCGGCAACCGCTTGCGCAATATTGTTGCCGCCGCCTAGCTTCTTTACGGAGCTACTAAGCTTCTCTTTAGATCGTGCAACGAGCATAACTTTCGCTCCTTGATCAAGGTATAACTTAGCCGTTGCTTCACCAATACCGCCAGTTGCACCCGTAATGATTGCTACCTTACCTTCAAGTCTGTTTCCTGTGCTCATTTGCTTCTCCGAATCATGTTGTGTTCAGTAATTATCGACTCATCATTTTCAGAGTGAAACCTATCCTTAAAAATGTGATCTGCTTACTGTACAGTAACTTCGGTTAAGTCCGACAGTACATTAATCGACTTATTTGGTTTTTGAATCAATAGTTCTAAGGGCAAATACTTACGGGCTACACGATTCTTGAGACTATTTCTAATGAGTAAGATCTAGCTATTATTTCTTACCTTCAATCTTATTTCCTGCACTCATTCATATTTATAACGTCCTGAGTAACCACTACCAACAGTTCATCGTCTTCATTTAAGGCGGACACCTATACTTGCACTAACATCATTTTCGCGTGGGTCGATCGCTGCGATAACATCAGCAAAGTGAATGCCTGCAATCAGTAAATCTTGGATATTAACGAGCTTCCTATTTATACTGCCACCGATCCCACCACGCAGATGCTCTCTAATTTTCATTGGAAAGTAGACCGTTAGGTTTCGCATAACCCTCACCTCTAAGAGCCACATTTCCCTTGCCAAAATTAACTCGCCAAAATACTTCTTACCACGACCGACCAAACCAACAATGTAATGGCCAATACCCATCCAGTTACACGCATAACCCATGGCTTGGATATTATTAGTGGTAGAACAGTCAGTATGCTCATGTAGAACATGAGCAACAAGTAGTACCACGGTGAAAAAATATCACCGCGAACAAATGTTTCTCCTACATCTAATGCGTACATGGCAAGCACCGACCCCAACAAGAATTTGCGTTGCAACTCTTCGGAATAACCGGTCAACAGCTTATATGGATATAAGGACGCTGCCATCAAATAATGACAGGTCGCATATACCGTTAGATAAAGGAACTCATGAAAATGCCAGTCCACATGGTCGCTCCATCGAAAAAGAAGCCACCAATTGAGGAGTAAAATATTGCCCACTAAAATCGTCCAAGCGATTCGCGTGTCGGTAAGCTCTCGCCGAACAAAGGCTTGAAGCACTCCTGAGAGCAAGTTAGATAAGCCAAGACCAAATATGATCGACAATAGAACGGCTATATATTCAAATTTGGACATTCGTTTGCTCTAGATTCCGTATATTAGGCAGACCGCAATACTGCGTGACCGAGAGAGTATACAACGAGCGGGCCACTCAGGCCGCGTCTAGGTAACGCGACCGTAAGAGCGTGATCAACTTTTATCGAACATCTAGTCTCTTATATACACATCTGGCCAATTGTCATTGCCCGTATGAAACGTGAGCCGAGTGGCTTGATCTGATGCGCTACCTACTTTCCATAGAAATATCTCATAGTCTTTAGTGTCATGCTCATGGTCTTGTGGTCCACGGCTAGCGCCGAACACCATGTACTCGCCGTTATTGGAATCTTTAGGCCAGTACTCGTGATTAAACTCTCCTTGTAAGTCGATCAGCGGTGTAGGCGCTAGCGTCTGTGGATCGATCGCTACGATTTCTACCGCACTGCCGCGCGCACTGGGTGTTACCTGAAATAATCCTGTGTACGCAGAATTCCAGCTCAATTCGCATCCATTTAACACACCTTGAACGGAGTCTTGCGACACGATAGCCGTGCCCCAACTACCCGTGTTTAGACCCACATCTGATTGACGACCAGTTAGTGTCGTTTGCTCTGTGATCGGGTTGTAGCGCGCGTTATGGATTTGCGCTGAGTCGGGCATTGCCGAATTCTTGTTGGAAGCAAAGACTGTTTCCACTTGCAAGGAGTCAATGTTAACGACTTCTACTGCCTGAGTATTGCGCACGTAGCTAATGCGTTGATTGTCTATCCAGTGTGGCGCCGTACCTTGGGTACCCACTCGCCATTCCTTACCTTTCGCGATGTCCATTACATAGACATCCCACGCCTTAGTATTTCGTTGCGATACCCACGGTTGATGCGCTCGTGCGAACACTAATCTTTCACCATCAGGTGAGATACGCGGATAAGTCTCTGTGTGCGGATGTTCAGTAAGCTTGCTTAGCTTGGATGTAGCCAGCTCGAACTTAAAGATATCGTGATTGCCGTCGCGGTTAGAGCTAAAGACCACAAAGCCATTAATGCCGCTCGAAGCCGCCAACTCGGCCTCTCGAATTGCCAAAGATTTTGCGTCGACGGTACCTGCCTCGGGCGCTGATGTGGCACCTAATTTGCTGGCTGCCCACAGTTGCAACGCTAAGAATACCGTGGCACCACCTAATGCGAGCGCAGCGAATGCGTACGCTCCCCATACCTGCCAGCGCTTAAACAATGGTCCAGAAGCATCTACTCCATTTGCACTTTTTAGTTGTTTTGCACGGTGGTAAAACAGAATAAACAAGGCTAAGAAAGTGCCGCCAATCATATAGTCCATTAGTTGACTCCAAATATGTACACTCAACATAGTGACAAACGCTTCAGCCTGATTTGCCACGCCAAGCAATTGAAACACGAGGGCACTACCTGCTTCGTAGGCCCCAAAACTCATAAACGTAGGGACCGGCATACTGGCACCCACTTCGCCGCCCACCAATGCTCCAATAATTTGTTCCACTGGCAAGTTCGCTAAGCTTTGAAAGCTTGGCACGGCTACCGCCATGAAGAGCAAGTACATACCTGTGTATTTGAGCACTCGAATAATTAGGGACAAAGTACTCACCTTGAGCAATTGACCACTGCGTCTTACCTGGGTAATGCTCTGGGAAAAATCCTCGCTCCATTCCAATAAACGTAGCCACCACTTGGGAGCTTTAGAAAATGCTAAGGGTTTACGGAAGGTCTTTACTCCCCAAGGTAAAACATAGAAAACGGCGAGCAGAGCAACGATAGTGACGATAAAAATCATCATTAAAGCATTCAACGCCCAAACTTCTACCGACTCTCCTAGAAATTGCTTTGCTACTATCGCAATGGCAATCACAAACAGTGCGACAAAATCAAAGACAATGGCAATGCCTAATGAGCTCATGCAATGCTGTAGCTTTACCCCATAACCGCGATTCAACAACGCCACATAGCCAAGCTCACCAAAGCGCGCAGGTAACATGTCGACAAACATATTGCGAATGCCTGTTACGAGAGCCATTTGGCCTAGTGTAGGAAGGTTCTTCTCGCCAGCAATATCCAACAACAGACGGTAACGTGCGGCTCGAAAATATAACTGCACGAAGTACAGACCTAAATACGCCAACAACCAAACTTTGGTGGTTGCTGCCAATGCCGCCCAAACACTAGGGCGTTGCTCTTCACCTAAGCCTGAAGTAACCAATTGCAACAATAAGGCCAACACCGTCAAAGACACGGCGATTGAGAGACCAATTCTGGCTAAGTGCTTGTACATACTGTGTTTGATAACTTGATGGACGTTAATTCTATTATAGGTATAGCGTGTCACGTTAAGGTAAGCTTAAGTACTCAGCAAACAACAAATATAAGTAAGAGGTAATACGCTATGCCAAAACCACACACCCGCTTGAGTAACTCTGTTCGCGGCATCAATAAGTTCGGCTTAGCGTTCGCAATCGTTAGCGTTGCGGCTTGCGCCACGCAACCTCCTCTGCCCACAGAGGTTGACGTGCACACACATGCTGATGTTGAATCTAGAATTGCCCACAAAATGCCGCCTGGTTCTAACGAGATGTTGCGCGCACTCATTGCGCAATCAGATGATCTAGAAGTAATTATTTCGGACGTTGTCATTCCGGCTGGTGCCTCAGTACCCAAACACTTTCACCCAGGACAAGAGTTTCTATACGTTATTGAAGGTAGTGCGATTCACCGAGAAGAGGGTCAGCCCGATCAAACCTTAAATGTGGGTGATGCCTATGTAATACCGCCGCGTGCTGTACACAACCCAATGGGTGGTCCTAAGGGTGCGCGAGCGATTGTCTTTAGGGTTCATCAGAAAGGTAACCCTGAGCGTATTTTAGTTAACGAATAAAGGCTGAATCAGCATTTTGCACTGACTCAGCCCTTTTCTTCGTTATCGAAATGAAACGTCTGAAAGACTACTTCTTAAACTTAAGAATGCTTCGGTCGGTATTGTATCGATTTTCGGGTGAGAACACTGAAGACACTCGATCATCTTCAGGATTACGCAATAGATCGGATTCTTCTACTAGCGTAAAGCCTGCTTTCTTTACATCATCAATTACGGCTTGTGGGTCTACTCGATGCACTGATTTGCCTATTACTTCGTTGTCAGCACCTGGTAATGCGTTTGCGTCTATTATTCCAAGCACGCCGCCTTCTTTAAGAATGTGGTGAATACCTCTTAGAAAAGCGTCCTTATCTATAGCCACCCAGCCTGTGTCTGGGTCCGCATAGTAAATGTCATGCATACCTAATATAAAAATGGCCGCGTCGTATTGCGCAGCGTCTTGCTCAAGCAATGATTCTGGAGTCGCCACTAAACGAGTCACATTTGGCAGTCGGTTGTCCGCCAAACGAGGAGTAACCGCTTTATTCACAAAGGCATCCCATGGCGCATTGTTATATAGCGTCACGCCGCCCTCTGGGCCAACTAGGTAGCTCAGAATCTCGGAGTAGTAACCACCACCAGCGAATACATCAAAGACTTTCATGCTAGGCTTGATTTCAAAAAACTCTAAAACACTACCCGGCTTGCGGCGATCATCAACTGAACGATCTTTTTCGCTACGGGCGGGGTTAGCTACAGCATCCTGATAGATCGATGTAACGTGATGCTTAGCCTTATCTTCAGACGCTTCATGGTGCGCAGCGTTTGCACTAAAAGTAACGCCAAGCGCTAAAATCATACTGCTCAATATTGTTGTTTTTTTCATTAAGAGCTCCAAAATCCTTTCGTTATATAGGGTTCGACATATGTCGAAGCAACGTTACACCGAAGGGTTTTAGAGCGGACGCGAGATTAACAGTATTTAAGCCTCTGTACACATTGTGAACAGGGTTTGGGATGGCGATAGTGTCTAAGACGCCGACCGAGATTTAAGCTTTTTCATTGGCACACCGGCAACCACGTCAAACTGCGCAACATCTTTATTGACGACGGTGCTCGCGCCAATAATGGAATCATCGCCAATGGTTACGCCGTCCAAGACCTGCACGTGTGAGCCAAACCAGACGTTGTTACCTATGTCTATGCCGCCTTGTGGACGCATTCCTTGCTTTTTAAACGCCACATCTAGCTGCTCCGTGCCATAAGGACCGCTGCCAATAAAGTAGCTAAAAGCGCCGATTAGAACTTCGTCGCCCATGTTAACGTCACTGCCTTCCATAGCGTGAACTAACGTCGAAATACCGACGGTACACCCTGACCCAATGCCAATATCGCCATTTTTGCAGGACAACACAACGTTACGACTAATAATGGTATTAGCGCCAATAACGATTCCATTGTTACTAGCACCTTTGGCATCTAACACTGCGCCATCATCAATGATCACGCTGTCGCCCAAATGTATTTTGAGCCCGTGCCGAATAGCTACGCCTTGGCCAAAAACGACCCCGCGGCCAACCGAACCCAATATAAACGGGTAAAACACTTTGCGCAGCACCAGGCCTAACGCGCCTGGTACCCACGACACAAATAGCATAATGAGTTCGTACTTAATTAAATACCAAATGCTTGAAGAACCCAAGGCAAGATCTTGATAGCGGCTAAACGTCGACTTATTCTCGTCGGTTAACTGCTCATGCAAGGTGGCTTGCTTAGGTTCTTTATCGCTCATGGTTTCAATTAAAGACTATCTCCTGTGCTATTCAACTGAACTAGTGGTCGTGACCGCCAGGGCCATGCACATGTCCATGCTCTACTTCTTCGGCTGAGGCATCACGCACTTCAGAAACCGACACTTTGAAATGCAATTCTTGACCAGACAGAGGATGGTTACCGTCTACGGTCACAGTGTCGTCTTCCATTGCAGTAACAACCACAGGAACTGGGCCCTGCTCTGTTTCTGCTTGAAAACGCATACCAACAGTCACTTGATCAATACCTTCGCCAAACGCCGTGCGCGGCACAGTTTGGATCAAAGCATCGACAGGCATACCGTAGCCTTTTTCTGGTGGAATCACGGCATTGATTTCGTCGCCGACTTTCTTGCCGGTCAACTCTTCTTCTAGGCCAACAATGATGTTGCCCGCGCCTTGCAAGTACACCAACGGCTCTTGGCCCTTGGATGAGTCAAGAACCTCACCTTCTGAATTCTTTAGCTCATAATGAATGGTTACTACACTGTTATCTTTAATCATTTTAAGGCTCTTTAAATTGTGAGCGCGCATTATGCCTGCTGAAAGAACGAATTCGTACCCGCTGACATTAATTTGTACGCCTTTTTTCGCTAGATATCCCGCTTAGCTATTTATAAGTGAGCACTAGCTAGCCAATTGTCTGGCTTGTCGCGATGCACGTTGTCTGCTCTTATGCGAACTCCCTGCACTGCCCCGCCCTAAACTATCCTGCAAAAACTTAGGAACTGACTTTAGGCCGGAACGCTGATAGTCTAACTCCAGCGCTTTATTAATAGTTACTTCATCTAAGCCCAAGTCCTGAGCACCAATCAACGACACCAAATCAAACAGCTTTAACAACGCTATTTTGTGAGTTTGCTGAGTGCGCTCAAACAGCGCATCACTAATGCGCATAAACTGATCGAACGCAGAGCCGTCTAACATTAAGTGTAACGTCTCGCGAAACCGCCCAGAGTTTGCTAACAAGTCCCAGTAACGGGCAAAGCGATTCATGCGCTGAACTTCGTCAAAGCTGCACAAGCTATTCTTAACGATATTAAATGGCGGGTTAGGATTAAACACCATCTTATATTCAGAGCTATGTCGAACAATGGGTGAGCCCTTCAAACGTTTTAAAATACCAACTTGTATCTCATGCGGCTGTAATGCATGCAGGGTATTAAAGCTGGTTGCGAAGCTAGCTAGGTCTTCACCCGGCAAACCATAGATTAGGTCCGCATGGATATACGCATTACTTTCGTTACGAATCCAACGCAAATTGTCCTGCGCGGCATCGTTCTTTTGCTTGCGGCTAATTCGTTGCTGGACGTCAGGATTAAACGTCTGAATTCCTATTTCAAACTGCAGACAGCCATCAGGAAATTCCTGTATTTTTTGTTTGAGCGCATCCGGTAGATGATCTGGTATTACTTCGAAATGCAAAAACAGATCGTCACTCATACGCTCCAAAAAGAAATCTAATATGCGTAAACTATTTTTTATTTTTAGATTAAACGTGCGATCCACAAACTTAAAGTGCCGCACGCCACGGGCATGGAGTTTTTCCATTTCGCCTAAAAAGCGATCAAGCTCAAATGGCCACGCAGTCTTATCTAAAGCCGACAAACAGAATTCGCATTTATAAGGACAGCCCCTAGACGCTTCGACATAAACGAGTCTGTTTGCAACATCCGCTTCGTCGTATAAATCGTAGGGCATCGCCATGTCTTTGAGTGCCAACTGTTGGCCTACGATAACTTTGCTCAAGCCTGCTTCAGGCGCATCCACTAACAATTGCTTACACAAGTCGTAGAAACTTTTCTCACCCCATCCCGTAATCACATGATCGGCATAGTTAATAATGCTCTGACCTTCTAGTTCGTAACTTACTTCAGGGCCTCCTAATACGACTTTCACCTCAGGCGCGACGGCTCGTAACAGGCTGACTACGCGCTCTGTCTGAACAACATTCCAGATGTATACGCCAAAGCCAACGACCTTAGGCTTGTGGGCAAGGATGGTTTCGACAGCGTCTTCTGGCTTTATGTCGATAATGAACTCGGCTAAAACCGCCCGCTCCTGCAATTCGTGCAGGTTCGCTTTTAAATAGCGAAGTCCAAACGAGCTATGTATATAGCGCGCATTTAGGGTTGATAGAACGATGTCGGTCATTGGATTGGCTGTTTATGTCTTAGTTTATTTAGCTAAGGCTTAGTTGATGCAGCAATAGAATTGAGAACATGAGCCGCTGCAAACATTGCAAAACTGGCTGTCACGTGAGTGATTGATCCTAAGCCGCCGGCACAATTTAGACCATTGAGTGTTTCTTCAGAATCTCCCGACTTAGGCCGCTGTGGGCTTAGCCCACCTTCGCCGTCAGGGTAATTGAGTTGTTCTTTAGAGTATACGGTTTTGACCCCAAAGCTGCGTTTGAGGTTTTTAGAGAAACCATAGTCTTGGCGCAATAATTTGCGAGTTTTAGCCAACAACACATCGTGCTCAGTATTGCTTAGATCGGCTAGTAGAATCTTTGATGGATCTATTTGCCCACCCGCGCCGCCGGTCGTCAGGATCTTAATTTTGTTAGTGCGGCAATAAGCGATTAAAGCTGCCTTGGTTCTAAAGTCATCGATACAGTCGATCACATAGTCGAACGTGTGCTGTATGAGTTCGTCGAGATTGTCTCGACTTACAAAATCATCCACACAGGTGACTTTGCAACTCGGGTTGATGTGCTGAATGCGTTGTTCCATTACCGCTATCTTACCGCGTCCGATCTGATCGTCTGTGGCGACCAGTTGACGATTAATGTTGGACTCAGCAACAACATCCAAATCAATCAGCGTGATTGCACCGACACCACTGCGCGCCAATGATTCGGCTACCCATGAGCCTACGCCACCCAGACCAATCACGCACACATGCGCGGCCTGCAACTTGGCAAGGCCGGCGTCGCCATACACTCGGGCTATTCCTCCGAAGCGCTTGGCATAATTCATTGTATGATTTTCACTCATTGCACTAACTTAATGGCTTACTGGGTACGTTACACTATGCGATATGACTACCTTAACTGATGCAAAGGCTATGGCAAAAGCAATGTCACTTATCGACACACATTGCCATCTGGATTTTACAGACTTTGATATGGATCGTAATGAGGTTATTGACAGTTGTTCGAACGTTGGCGTTAACACGATTGTTGTTCCTGCGACTCAACAGTCTACATGGCAGCGGACATTAGATTTACCGTTCTCTGCAAAAACTTCGGATAGCGTACAACAGGTAGCACTTTACGTTGCGTTAGGTCTACACCCGGTGTTCAACGATGCGCATCAACCACAGCATCTATTAGAGTTAGAGCAACTGGTTATAGAACACTCCCCCATAGCCGTTGGTGAGATCGGTTTGGACTTTCACACCAGCATGAACCTAAGCTCGGCACAAAAAGATAAGCAGCTCGCGTACTTTGAAAAACAATTTGTTATCGCCAACACACATCAATTACCCGTTATTATTCATAATCGCAAAGCGCATGACGAATGCATAAAGATTATTAAATCGTTTTATGACAATGGTTATCGCAAAGGCGGGATAATTCACGCGTTCAACGGTAGCATTCAGCAAGCCGAGCATTATATAGCGCTTGGATTTAGTTTGGGCTTTGGCGGTATGTTAACGTATCCGCGTTCTAGCAAACTGCAGGCACTAGTTAAGGCCATACCTATAGACAATATCGTTCTAGAAACCGATGCCCCGGATATGACCGTAATGGCACAGCGTGGTCAGCGCAACAGTCCGGCGTACTTACCCGATGTTGCTCGAGCAGTTGCTCTGTACAAATCTCTTGATGTCGCCGAGATCGCCAAGCACACTACCCGTAATGCTCAAACAGTTTTTGGATTAAGCTCACCCTAACCGTACTATTTATTTATGCAAAATACACTCAGCGCAGCCGTATTGTTAATCGGCAACGAATTATTGTCTGGCAGCATTCAAGACCTGAACCTTTCGCACATTGCGACTCGCTTAGAAGAGCGCGGAATTAGGGTAAGAGAAACGCGTATAGTGCCCGACATCGAAGAGGATATCGTAGATGCGATCGACGCATTACGAACGCGTTTTCAGTACGTCTTTACCACAGGCGGCATTGGTCCAACCCACGATGACATTACGTCAGACTCCATCGCCAAGGCCTTTGGTGTGCCTAACGTGATTCAGCAAGACGTATTCGATTCGATGAAAGCTTATCTTGATAGCAAAGGAGCGGAGTTTACGCCTGCCGCTCAGCGTATGGCCTATGCGCCAGAGGGCGCCGAGATGATCTATGCCCAGCAATCGATGATCCCGGGTTACCGCATAGGCAATGTCTACGTTATGGCGGGGGTCCCTAGAATCATGCAGATCATGCTCGGCGGTATAATCGAGCAGTTGGACACAGGTGTTGCGATCGTGAACAAAAAAATTCACGCCAATGTCAGCGAAGGAGAAATTGCCGCGGCGCTGGAGATTATTCAAAACCAACATCCAGACATTGATATCGGCAGCTACCCGCAAGACAAGGGCTCTACATTGAGCGACTACCGCGTAGTATTTATGGTTAAAGGAACCGATGAGCAAGACGTTGACGCCACCTGTAGCGAAATACTTGATGCCTGCTCAGCAGGTGAATTTGACGCCATTCTTGCTGACTAGCTGACTATGTCTGATCCCAAATCAAGCCACGCTCATGCCCTAATTCGTAGAGGTTTTGATCTAGGCGATACATCAAGCATTAAGGCGGATGCCACCGCCAATTCTAGCGAGTTAAATGGGGCGTGGGCAAAAGGCGAACCCATTGTCCTACGAGGAATTGCCAGGAGCTCGATCTCAACGCACCAGCACCACATCGCACGTTCGGCAGAGCTGTGTGAGCGAATATTGACCGGGGAGTCTGCCGAACAGGTATTTGATGAGCCCGTTTATCAAGCGCGTTGGTCTGCTCAGTTTGAGGCACTAGGCACAAGCGTGAACCCTGCCGAGCAGCAAGAGATTGAAACACTTTTTTTTGATGGGTTGGCCTCTGATAGTTCTCCTAACGGTTTACCGGACGGTCTACCGGACGGTCTACCGGACGGTCTATCAGACGGTGAGCCTATAGAAGATCTTTGGCTTAAAGTGTCTTGGCTGTCTTTTTATGAGGGCGATAAATCCCTACGTTTTCGATTTTCGTTTGGCGTAGATCATGAAGAAGATGTGGCTGCCGACCCAGTTCGCCAACACTATGCCGCTGAGTTGGCGGACGCCTTATTTCCTGAAAGTCGGATAATTACGCACAATCAGGACCTGCTGGCGAAAATTCAAGAATACGCCATCTCTCAATCAGGCGAGCAGCGCGACACAGCCACCGCTCGATTTGTAGAAAGGATTATTTATTTTAATGCGCCACAAGGTGGGGCGTATCTGCACCATGATTTAGAACGCGGGCACGCGGGTGTTGTGTATGTTCAAGTCAGTGGCGAGACCTGTTGGCTTGCTCTGCCTAAAAACACATTGCTTACCAATATTCAGAAATTCATCCAGCAATGTGATCATTCAGGTGGCTGGCCTGTTAGCTTCAGTCACAACTTTAACAAAAAGGAACGTGACCAGTTAACAGCCCTATCTATAGATTTGTCTGCTTTAGATGCCGCTATAGAGAGCTTTAACCACAGCGCACTCATTCGCTTAATTAACGAAACACCTGAATTTGTACAAGCCCTTATTGCAAACGGTCATGGACACATACTTAAA
Source organism: Proteobacteria bacterium UBA7415 (assembly GCA_002470515.1). Lineage (GTDB taxonomy): Bacteria > Pseudomonadota > Gammaproteobacteria > Arenicellales > Arenicellaceae > Arenicella. The sequence goes on from DKML01000031.1 coordinate 45,746, forward strand.
TCGGGCGATGCCATACTATTGCCGCAGCAAACCAGCCCAGCAACAGAGGTGCAAAACTGTTGCTGGCATAGTGTGTTTTGCATTGGGGATGTAGCGGGCGAAGGCTTGTCGTTCGCAATTAGGACCGACTGAGACTAACGCCCTGAACTGAACTAATATAAACGGCTGAACTGAACCTAACTATTGAACGGTTACAAACACACCGTTATTTCTATAGGCAACTTCTTTCATTAACGTCGCAAACCGATCGTCTCCGCCGCTCGGTCTAAACTCGATGCCGTGGATACTGGCAATCGGCTCACCCGTTATTTTATTAACGTTGTAACGTTTTACGACGTTAAGTACCTGATCATAGGATGCGCCGTTAAAATCATCACCGAGAACGTAAATAGACAAACTAATGTTGCCTTTAGCATAAGTCTTGAGGGCTTTTTCGATACCGTCAGCCGGGTTGCTGTCTGACGAGGTAATCCAACGCTGATATCTCGAAAAAGCTTGGTCACGTTTAACTTTAGAATCCTTAATCCAAGTACCCGCCGTAGAGGAAGAAAGAAATCGTCCGTCATCGCTCATAATTTGAAAGCCCTTTACAGACGGATGAACATCCAACAATGCTCGCAGCACTGACGCTGCTTTGGCTCGCTGTGCATCCATACTGCCGGATTTATCAATGATGAATAAAACATACTCAGCGCCGACCGGAATACCCGCCACATAGTCGCTTTTCATCGTGCCAACACCACCATCAGAATGAGCAGACGTTACTGCTTTTATCTGTTCTTGTGCTTTTTCAAGCGTCGAGCGCTGTTTCTGCGTACTGGAATTAAGTTTAGCGTTTTGCGTTTCGAGCTTAGCCAACTGCGCTTGCAACGCGGCGGCTCTAGCGTCGAGTGCTCGTTTAGCGTCGGTCATTTCACCGGCAGAGCTTTTCAAGGCTAAGGCTTCCTTCTTGAGTTCGATTTTTTGTACAAGCAAGTTTTGAATATCAATCGTAGGGTCATTGCTCACTCCGCTCTTGGCCAGCAAAAGCATCATTACCATTGCGCCAAAGCCACACGAAATAACGTCTAAGAACGACATTCCAAATACTTCAGCTTCTTTACGTCTACTCTTCATATTTGTGTCGTTATAGATAGGTTTAAGGCCAAGACTGGGAAGGGCTAAACAAAACGCCTCCGGTGCGGCGTGCCCAAGCGTAATAGTATGGCGCTGCTTTGGAATCTCCTTCTAAGTGCAGTAAGAACACGTCAATTTGAAGATCTCGCGACCAAGACTGTTGCGCCGTTACTAACAAGTTGGCTCTACAGCGACCACTCACATACTCAGACTTGGCCTTGCAACCACCCACCCCTCCACGACCACCAATCTGTTGCGTGGGTAACCCGTCAGTCACTAGATAGACATTAGTCGGCGGTGGCGACATAGCGCTTACATAACGCACTGCTGCACTCAAGTTTGTTCCGCCGTTGGGTACGGCTTTTATGACATCTGCTTTGAGCGCATTAACGGCTTTAGCGTTAGACTTTGCTATATAGCCACCCGACAAACTTTTGGCTTTCTCAGAGAAAGCGATTAAATCAAACTGACTACCTTCAGGCACTTGATCAACAATCCAATTTGCTAGGCGTCTGGATTGGCCCCACTTCTTACCCTGGGCTAATGCGCCGGGGCCTGTAGCCTGCGCAATAATGACGTCAATAATTTGGCTCTCCGACATAGACGCGCTCACGTCAAACAGAATCGCAATACGTGGGCCTTGCACTTTAATCCCCAATAACTGACCTTGTAATGCAGGTTCAGGCTTGGCTACTTCGGCACCTTGTTTTTTAAGTGCTTCTTCTAGCTGTGCACTGACCGCCGCATTGAGGCTGGCCGCATCTGAATTATCGATTTCTAGATTTGCGTTAGCGAAAGTGGCGTCAGCGGTAGCGGATGCAAGTCTTGAGACTAAAGTTTGAGTGGCGGATATTTCTTCGCCTAAGTCAGAATTCAGTCTAGAGTATTCTTGAATTTGCGTTTCAAGCTCAGTGATCTGTTGCTCGATATCACCGCCCGATGCCGAGCCTGATTTAAAATCAATAATAAAAAAGATAAGTATCGCCGCACCGAGCCCACACGACATAGCGTCGATAAAGGACATCGTTGAGCCCGGCATACTCTTACGCTTGCTCACGCTTAGGCCTCGCTAGCCTCGGTCGTCAATACAACGTCATCGGCATTACTATGTTGAGGAGAGTTACTCACTCGCTCAATAAACTTCTCTTCGCAGAACACTTGAATTCGCTCAATATGTGAGTCCTGTTTACTCTGTAAGTAAAACAGCACCATCATCAAAAAGATGCTGATCACTAACGCGACTAAGGTTGAATTAAACGCAATGCCCAAGCTCTCGGTCATCGGACCAATATCCCCAGCAACGGCCGAGTCAGCTTGCGCCATAGCCGCACCAATGCCTCTTACCGTTCCTACAAAGCCAATCGATGGTACAGCCCAACAGATATATTTGAGTACCGCCAGTTCATTATCGTTTTTGGCGCTTATGGCCTCAATCGTTTGGTCGATAGCATCCGATGCGTTCTGCACGTTATCAGTAATAATCAATCGACGAATAGCCGCTCTTATTGTTCGGAGCAAAGGTGTTTGCTTGAACTTTTCAGACGCATCAAATTCCTTAAGCGCATCAATTAGGTCAGCGCGTTTTGGACCGATGCCATCCAAAAAATCTTCGTGGAATAACACTTCATCGGCATTCATCGCGCGACTAACAATCATGGCGTAATACAGACCAATAAACAGCAACATAAAACATATTTGCTGCTCCATGTCCTTTAGCAAGATAGCCCAATGGCGTGGCGCTACTGTGCCGTTTTGTTGAGCTGCGGCTAGCACTTGCTCGGCGGCTGGCCAGATCACGATTTGATAGATCACATGCACGACCACGATGATCGCAGCAAAAATGATGATGTTGGTTATATTCTGTTTCATATTAAATATTCGCGGGTATATCCACCGGTTGATCCAACGACAATTTTTGCGCTTGCACCGCAAGGGCAATACCTAACAGGGCTAAGACAATTAGAATGTACTTATGTTTAGAACGGATGTATTTAGAACGCATGCTGTGCTCCTTTATTGAAACGTAAGAGATTTTTAGGATCCCAACTAATAGACATACCGAGCGATTCTAAAGCCCGTTGTATCATTGCCTGCTCTAAACGCCAACCGCATCGATGCTCGAAGCTCGGCCCAGCTTTCTGAAAGATAGTTGGATCCTTTAATAACGTGCTCAGCATTCATAGACCTTGGTCCAGCGTAATTGAGATAACTAACATCAGAGTCAGAAGGTGTTCTCGAATAGCTATCGTGCACCCACTCACTGACATTGCCGACCATGTCAAACATGCCCGAACGCTCAGCATCATAAGAGCCAATCGGCGCTAACTCCGCAAAGCCATCTGAGTAATCAGACAAAAACACACTGGCTTTACCTTTAGCCGATACGTCGGCCAAATTACCACTACCTTCTGGTATTTGATATTGATTGCCCCATACGAAAATAGTCGGCGCCGCTTTGCCACCCGCCTTGGCCAACCATTCCCATTCTGCTTCTGTGGGTAGGCGGTAGCCAGTGCTGCTTAAATCAGCATCGACTACTCGGCCATTACGAACGGTATAAACCAAAGGAAGGCCTTCTTTTTGACTCAGCCAATTGCAGAACAACGCAGCCTCATCCCACGACACATTTCTAACCGGTGTCTTTACCGTGCTACGTTTGCCTTTAAAAACAGCAAACGCAGCTTCAGTTACTTCATGGGTCGATACGTAAATGTGCCGATCGAATTCAACTTTACGCTGAATCTCGTGTGCTTTTTGCCCGCGCTCAGAACGCGGTGCGCCCATCACAAAACTCTTGGGCATAAATTGCATTAGCGTCATCCCCAGCGAGTTCGTCACTCGCGGCGGGCTTTGCCTAAGCGAAGCCTCCTTAAGCGTAGTCATTTCAAACACCGCTTTTACGGTTTGATTCGCTTTTACGCTGACCTGTTTTCGTTCGTCCCCAAAACCCAGTTTTTTAAGGACTATCTGATAGTTGAGCGTTTGTAACTGAAGGCTAAGCGGTGTTGAACCCTTCGCTTCGTTATTAATAAACACTTGGGCTGGTACGTTAGACTCAACCGCAAGTTCACCAAAGGTTTTATCTAAGCTTATGCTCGCGCTACTATCAGCAGGACTCAACACAAGCGCTTTACTTGAATATCCAGGCTTGCTGTAACTCACTTTAGCGGTTCCAGTTTTAGGCACCTCAACATTGGTCACGCCAGCATTGCGACTCACGTCTAGCGGCCGCCCGTTTACTAATAGCGTGCCGCCTGAAGGTGATAGAGACAATCGCACACCATTGGTACCTGGGCGTAATCTATAGTTACGTTCAACATGTGGCGCTAAGGCGCTTATCTCAATAGATTCAAACTGACTCACATACTTGTCTTTTCGCAGCTCTAACTGAACACGACCGCCTTCAAGGCTTAATTGTAATGGCGTTGCACCCTTTACATCATCGTTAACCACCACCTCTGCGCCACTGGGCGAAGATTCGATAACAAGACTGCCAAGCACTGGGCTAGGCGAAACCTTTAGGGTGTTGTCTTGCGCTTTGATAAGTGTGATCTCTTGAATAAGATCTTCTGTGAATAATGATCCTACCTTAAGAGTGTAGCTACCAGGCTTAAGCTCTATTGCTAGACTTTCGTCCGAGCTCAACCATTCGTCATTCACAAACCAGCTCGGCGATTCTAGTTCCTCTGTGCTTTGAACCATCAGACTGACCGGCGCAAGCGGCATAAATACGTCGATGTACTTACCACGACCAACCGTTTTTAAATCGATAAGCTGGGTGATGTACCCAAGAGCTGACACTTCGATTCTTGCGTTCTTATCAAAGGAGATAATTCGATTGAACAATGTGATGGCTGAGCCAGACTGAACACTTAAGGAATAAGCCTCATCAGCGCCATCTTCAAATTCAACTGCAGGCTGCTTAGCCCAAACGATAATGGCAACAACCATGGCCGCCGCTAGCGTCGCCGTAATTGCTACTCTTTGAATGAGTCGAGCGCGCTTAGCTCGTTGTTGAGCCAACTCGGCTCTTTGATCAAATGCCTTCGCCACACACTACCTTTATGGGTTGAACTTCGCCGTCAAGAGGAACCAACAGATCGGTTACGGTTTCAAATTTTTTGTTACAGGTCGCGAATACTTTGTACTCACCAGGGTTTAACTCAACAATTTTTTCTAAGGTTGGCTGTATATAACCCACACGCTGAATCTGAATAGTGCTCTTACCATCAGATAGAAAGCGTACAGCCTTCTTTTTGTTCACTTTTACGAGCACTGTATTTAATGCATCAACCGACCGTGCCAACTGCGCACTGACGCCTAGCCAATCGGTCGAATCGGCCACTAAGTCTTGAGCGTAAGACTTAACCTTGGCATCAGAAACTCGCAGTGGACGGCTCAAAAGACTCGCTTGCTTGCTCAGTAACTGATCAATAGAGCTCGCCTGAGCCAAGCCATCTTGTGCCGCTTGATTAGTAGAGTCAACGGCTAACACAGCACTATAGCTACGTGCCGCATCAGACCATTGCTCAGTATTAACATACTTTTGTGCTGCACTTAAGTTACGAGAAACAGCCAATTCAATGTTCAAGGCGTTAAGACGCGACTGAAGCACTTGAGCTTCGCCTGCACCTTGTGGGTATTTTGCGGCTTGATTAAGAAAATTCTGTGCCTGAGTAACGTCTTTCTGGTTTAGTGCACTTCGCGCCTTAGACAAAATAGAATCGACTGTGTTTCTTGCAGTAACCAATTCTAAGTTTTGCACTCGCTCTTTTTGAGCTGGTGTTAAATCTGATATTTTTGATAACTGGCGTAATGCGTCCAACTCAAGTTCTGGCCTATTCTCCGCAGCGTATCGTTTTATATTGCCGCTAAGTTCCATAACTGCGGGTAAGATTTGTTGGCTTTGTTGTATTTTCGCTATGGCGGGATGGTTTGGTGATACGCTTTGTAGTGCCGCAACACCTTGCGTAATTCCCGCTTGCGAACCCGCGCCAAAAGCAGTCTCTATTTTGTTCAGTATACGATTAACATTCGCCTCTTGCTCTTCTAACAGCGCTTGCGCTTGCTTAATAGCGCTGCCTAGCGCATCAATACCTGATTTAAACTCTTCGTTAGCGTAAAGCTCACTGGCTTGCGTGATCCTACTTACGATCTTGCTTACCTTGGTCGCAGACCAAGACAGTTGTGCGAGCTCTTGCATGGAAGCACTATAGTCAGATTGATAGGCCTCAAACAACGCTTCAAAGTCCTGCTGAGCGTCTCCACTACTGCTTGGTAAAGTATTTTGTGGCCGGACAACATCCCTACTAACATCGCTAAGATCTTGCTCCACTTGAGAGACAGGCTCATAAGCTTCATTAGCAATCTGGTAGGTCTCAATGGAAGAAGATGACTTATCCGTCGTTTTCAGGTTATTAGAGAACCAGTACGCCAAAGCGGTAAGAGCCACGATTACGAGCAGGCCTACAAAACCAAGGAGAGCGTACTCTCTATTCTTTTGCGATTTTTCTTGACGCTCTAGATCTTTAGAAACAACAGCTTTTAAACGCTCTGACATAGGGTCGCTCAGCGGGTATTAGAGGTGAATATGGAATAACTGTGATTTAAACCGTTCTATAGGTTCACATCAGGAGTAGCCGTTTCTAAATAGTACTCACGTAACACAGCGCGCCATGTTGCAGCTTGTTCCTCGGCATCACCGGTAAGCTTAACCACTTGGTCTTCCAATTGAATATTCTTGGGCGCTAACTCGATATTGAGCTGTGACCCGAGTTCGTTAAGTGCATTTAGGTTTTCACGAGCTTCAGCTCGATCACCCATGCTATCAAAAACAGCGGCCGCACCCCCTAAAATTAATGCAGTAGCTGCAGCACCCTGAGTTGAACTCCTACGACCGTTTTGATTTCTATTATTATTTGACGCAACGATCACCCCTGCAACTGCCGCTAATGTACCCAACAGTGCCTTACTAGTGGCCGCCGCTTTTGCCTTGCGAGCCTGTTTAGACATCTCGAAAGCTTGCTCTTGCCAAACCAAGTAAGACTCATCCATTTTAGTGGAGTAGCGCGCGTAATCATCTTCTAACTGATCGGTAAACATTTGATCTTTAACTCGCACGGCCTCAAGGTTCTTAATCATAGGGTCATTGCGCGAAGGTGCCGACACTAAGCTCACCCGGCCTGATCGAGACGTTTTAAGGTACTTAGAGAAATAGTCTCCAGACATACTCTCGCCAAATCTCACGGTTTCAATAACATCTAACTTGGCGCGATCCTTAGCTCTGATTTTTGCGGCTGAGCGTGCTATCTCGGCCGCAATATCGTCAAAATAAGGAACGTATAGGTCTTTGCCTTTGTTGCGCGGGTTGTTGACGTCATATTCCTTAACTCGATTTCGGAAAATTTTCTTCATACGAGTTTTGCCGCTAATATCAATAACGGTGATTTCTAGATCGAGGTCTTCACCATTTGACTCTAAGATTTTGCCCATGACATACAGCTCCGCTGTCGCCGTTGCGTCTGGGTATACCCGCACACCATCAAAGCGTGCGGTTTTATCCATTGACACTTTCAATAAATGCGCGAAACGGTTGGCCTCTGCGTATCTCAACTCTGGCCAGATCCCTTTCTTTTCATAGTCATCGGCATTCGCAGGTAAATTCGGATCCATAACCGGAACAATAACGCTCAACTTTTGACCGCTATCCCCAACCAATTGGTTCGGTGCATTTTGCCGTTCGTTCGCGTTACTAGACTGTGGTCCGACTCGATACTTGTTGTTCTGCGACGTTTGCGTGGTTGCGCACGCTGTTAAAAACAGAAGTGTGGTTATGACAGTAAATTTTTTAAGCATTCTAAATTCCATTTGTAGGATATTTCGTAAAGTAATTTGCTAGCGGTTTAGTAGTTCTGTTATTACGCAATTGGGCCTGCGTTTACTTTAAACCATCTAAACGTTCTTGGAGTTTCTTTTTAACTTCTGGGTCATCAGTGGCCGCAATGGCGTCTCTTAGCTGTTGACGTAAACGCTCTTTGTTATCAGCTGACTTAGTTGATACTCGCGGCGCGCCATTGCCCGTGCCTTGATAGGTTTGGTCTGTTGTTGTGCTAGCGGGGGAATTGTTACTGGCATCAGACTCGGTGGCCGACTCAGGCGTCTGTGGCGCAACAAATGTGCCCTTAGCTATGCTCGAAGACGATGCCGAAGACTCGCCCTCTGACAAATGGTTCGAACTCGCCTGCTTGGAACCTGATTGAGAATTTTCGCCCTCACCTTTACCTTTGCTCGCACTTTGACTATCTGAATCGGGAGCACCCGCAGAACTCGCGCTATCAGCACCTGTACCCTTGCCCGAAGAACCTGTAGATCCCTCTTGGCCGTTAGCATTGCCACTTCCACCGGAACCAGCGCCAGACCCACTGGAACCCTGTGCTCCGCCGCCTCGGCCTTGCGATAAGCAGTGCTCTGACTGGTTGGCCAATTGAGTGATCTCTTGCTCGCGCAGTTCAATAATTTCTTGCTTGGTTAGAGGCTCATCATTTGAATACTCACTACGTTGCATCCACCCACACTCATCAAACTGCGTTTGAGCCGTCACATTGAGGGATGGCAGTAACAGTAAGACCGGAGTTAAAATTAATGTAAGACGTTTAATCATGATTCCTCTCTATCAGTACAGTTTTGGCTATCAGTACAGTTTTGGCAATAAGTGCCATAAGGGTGCACTCAATAACTGATTAATTGGTTAGTAGCATAGAGAAACTTGTATTAACCGAAGCTGAACGATGACATAACGGTTAGTAAGCACATGTGCGGTTTGAGTAAAACTGTAGCACCGCAACGAGACACTGGAATGTTATTGAACAAGAATTCACACTCTTTAACACCCCAATGGCTACGCCTCTAAATACCCCATATGTCTAAAGAGACGAGCGGCTATCGGTAGAGACTGAGTATAGTGCGGGTTCTGGCAAGCGCTAAACCCTAAAAAGCTGCTCGAGCCAAAAAGCTACTCTGCTTTGATTTTCGCCAATCCATTAACGATAAACGCCAGTGAAAGCCAGTACGTCGACAGTACAACGGGATGCCACAGCGGGTCCGGGCTTATAAAGCGGTTATAAGACAACACACCGTCTGAGATCAGAAACGAGAAACCACCGAGCATAATGAGCAAGCTTGCCGCGCTGCCCAATTGCTTGTGTAAGCTGATTCCCCATGCGGCCATTAAAGAAATAACAGAAACGTATACGGCGACAGGAAGGCCCATTGTTGCGAGACCCGCAGAGATATAAATATAGTAGCCTGCGCCTATGGCAAAGACGAATATTACGGCGAACCAGCTCAATGCGCCTTGCGCTAAACGACTGAACAACCAAACAAATATAAGGTGTCCAATAAGAAAGCTACTTAGTCCTGCCAAAAAGCCATTATCGAAGAGCAGAGCAACATCTCCCACTAAGCAAAAAACCAAAGCGACCGCCCCAAGCACATAGTTTAAACCGCCGAGGTCGCGTGCAAAACGCAAAAAGAACGCAACAATAACCAAGGTCGCTGCGGCTTTGGCATACCCGTAATAGGGGTCAATAGAAAACCAAGCCAGCGAAATGGCCAACAACGCGACCAGAACAATTAGAACATTGTGTAAGAATACCTTTGCTTGCATAACTATCTTCTATCTCTGAAACACGTTTAGTGTTCTTGTTGAAACAATTTGGTTTCTCTAACTTTGTTTTACGTTCGAGCGTGTTGCTTGATTACGCTTAAGAAAACTCCATAGCTCCATCATGCATAGACGAAAACTTAAGTGTGAACTTGTCATAAATGTAGTTCTGATAGAGTTTCCATGGCACTCGATCACCCTGCTTAGGAAGTCTATGTGCCGCACGTGTAATGTACCCTGAATTCAGGTCCAACAAGGGCTCTTCTTGTATATCTGCCGGAACTCTAGGCACGCACATGCGATGGCCTTTTTTGTCCATATGATTAATAAGGCGGCATGCGTATTTGTTAGTTAGATCAACCTTAAGCGTCCATGATGCGTTGGTATACCCTACTGAAATAAACATATTGGGTGTGTCGTTACACATAAAGCCCTTATAGACGAACACATCAGCAGGGTCACTGGTTTGACCATCTACGACAACGTCCATACCACCCAAGAACATCATATCTAAGCCCGTTGCCGTAACAATCATATCGGCTGGCAAGGTATCGCCTGATTTTAGTAAAATGCCCTCTTCCGTGAATCGGTCTATGTGATCTGTTACTACGCTCGCCTTATCAGCTTTCATTGCCTGGAAAAAGTCAGCATCCGGGCACAAGCATACTCGTTGGTCCCAAGGGTCATAGTCTGGTGTGAAGTGCTTGGCATCGAACTTATCACCAAGCAATTTTTCAATATCAGCGATTATGGCTTTTTTAGCTTTATCCGGAAATGCCTGACAGTATGCGTAAATGAACATGCTGCTTAAAATAAACCACCAACGTGCAGCCCAATCGCCAAACCAGCGCCCTAACCTATTCGCTATTGGATCTTCGGCTGGTTTGCTGCCCATATACGTTGGTGAACGTTGCAACATGGTTACATGCTCAGCCTTATCTGCCATTGACGGCACCATAGTAACGGCTGTTGCGCCGCTGCCAATAATGACGACATTCTTATCGGCATAGTCAGCGTCTTCTGGCCAGAATTGCGGATGCAATATCTCACCCTTGAATTTGTCTTGATCGGTAAATTCAGGTGTGTACCCAGCGTCGTAGTTGTAATACCCAACACACATAAATAAGAAACGGCAGGTAAAAATTCTCGAACCACTGCCATCTGTTGCATTTGTGTGTACGGTCCAGAGGGCCGTTTCTGAGTCCCATTCACAGCGCTGGCTCTGCAGACCGAACTCCATATGCTGACGGATATCAAACTCGTCGGCGGTCTCTTTCAAATAATCGAGAATCTTTTCCTTTTTTGCGATCGACTCTTTGTCAGCCCAAGGCTTAAACGAGTAACCAAACGTATACATATCCGAATCTGATCGAATGCCTGGGTAATTGAATAAGTCCCACGTACCGCCCATGTTGTCGCGACGCTCGATGAGCTTATACGTTTTACTAGGGCACTCTGTACTAAAGTGATAGGCGGCCGATAAGCCAGAAATACCACCACCGATAATGAGGGCGTCATAGTGCTCTGATTGCATAGAATAGTCTCGAAAAAAATTAGCCCATTAAAAAATGGGCTAATTAATAAAATAAGATTGATTAGACGTTTTGGAAATATGGGCTTAACTTAGTTTTCCATTCATCGATTAACGCTGAGTCATCGTGTTGCCAAGGATGAAAACCACGGCGTAAAAACATTAAGTAAATTGAGAATACTGAGCTCACCATTCCGGATTTTCCAAACAAATGTTTAACCATGCCCCAGCGGTGCGACCAGGTTACCTTAGTGTCGTGCTGTTTGAGTAAAAAACGCGTAATCAATGCCATCTGAAACGGGAATTCCAAAAAACAGAAGAACGCATAGTGGCGCTTTAATTTACCCATATCGCCTTCGCAGGTTTGATACACATCAAACGCAACTGACTTATGTTCAATTTCTTCAATCGCGTGCCAGAGCAGCGCGTTACGCAAAGACTCAGGCGCATCGTCTAACACGTGCGACTGCTTCAACGCATAGTGAGCAAAAGTGGCGGTAACGTGCTCAGCCGAAACTGTGCGCATCAATCGTTTCTTATCCGACCATTTCTCGATCCGCTCAGAAAGTTTTTCTTTCATGATATCTTCGATACTTGCGGTATTGAAACCCAGCTCGTCGAACTGCTTATTCATTTTTTTGTGTTGCAAAGAGTGATGAGCTTCTTGTGCTGCAAAATCAGCGACTTCTTCCTTTAACTTTGGATCCGTCACTTGATCTTCGTAGTTCTTAACAGACTTAATAAACTCGGCTTCACCTAAAGGGAAAGTCGCAGACAAGCCAACCCACAATGCGCTGATAACTGGGTTGTCTGAATAGAACACTGGAGTATCTATATCGCTATAATCAAAGCGGACAATACGTCTAACTATGGGTAGACGAGACTTAGATTTTTGCTCTGCTTGAACTGCTAAATTTGTTTTGGCGTTCATTTACTATATTCCTGAGCGACGAGGCGCTACCTAATACTTAAGAGTTAAACACTTGAGAGTTCGATCTGACTAATAACACTATAGCCAAACCCCTAACACTCGCGAGCTACAAAGCAGAGGCGAAGATAAAGTCTGACTATGAAAATAACTTCTAATTACACATTTATCTACTCATGTGTTTACAACACTGTAAACAAGGTTTATCGTACGGCTTCTTGATTAGGGTGTCAATACATCCAGCTGAAGATTAACCAGACGCAAACCCATTAAACTCATTCTGAAAAGTACCCTATAGATGGCCAAAAAAAACCATGACTCACCTGAAGCCGCACGAGATGCCATTCTAGATGCGGCCGAAGCAATCGTGGTTGAAGTCGGTCCTGCTGGCCTTCGCATTAGCGCCGTAGCAAAACGAGCAGGCATGGCGCACCCTAACATTATTCACCACTTTGGTTCGCGCGATGGATTATTAAACGCTTTAGCCGAACGAGTCGGCGAACGAGCAACCGAGCGAATTACTCAAGCCATTTCAAGCGCGTTAAGTGCTGACTCCGATCAATTAGTGGATGCAATGGCCAAAGTACTAGATACCGCATATCAAGGCGACGAAGGTCGTGCTGCTGTTTGGTTGCATTTAAGCGGTGCCGAAAGCTCTTTAAAAGACAATATGGATAAGATCGTCGACTTGTCTCATCAATTACGTAAAAATATCGAGCCTACAGTTGAGCGCGAAAACACCAGCCGTATCGTTCTGTTAGTCACACTCGCTCTGGTTGGCGAAGTGGTTTCGGGTGAAGCCATAAAAGCCGCTTTGGGTTTTGAAAAATCACCCGACGGAAGCCGTGCTCAATTTAGACGTTGGCTCGCACAACTGTTGTTGCAACTTTCAGACTCCGAGCTCCCTAAGGGCAGCGGCAAGCCATAGCCATAGCCATAGCCATAGCCATAGCCATAGTCACTATATTGGCCATCCTAGTGTTATTTGCATAATTAATATCTAGCTAGATGACCGCGAACATCCTACAAATTCAAAGATAGAAGGTAGATTCATGAGTAAATTCAAAGATCGTATATGTGTAGTCACCGGAGCCGGTTCAGGCATTGGCCGAGCACTTGCTCTGCAGCTGCATGAACGTGGCGCAAAACTCGCACTCGCTGATATTCAAGCCGACAATCTAGCCGAAACCGCAGAACTCATTAGCAAATCAGGCGGGAACGCATTTACCAAAACGCTAGACGTTGCAGATCAAGAAGCCGTTTTTGCATTTGCAGACGAAGTAAAAAACGAGCTAGGCGGCGTGCACTTAGTCGTCAATAACGCAGGAGTTGCGTTGGGTTCGGGGCCTTTATGGGACACCGAAATTGACGACTTTAAGTGGCTGATGAATATCAATTTCTACGGGGTCTTGTATGGAACTAAGGCGTTTTTACCGATACTCAAAGAACAAGACTGGGGGCATATCGTTAATATTTCTAGTTTGTTTGGGCTAGTTGGAGTGCCTGACCAAACCGCTTACAACGCAAGTAAATTTGCTGTGCGTGGTTTAACTGAAGCACTGCGCCATGAGCTCAAACGTGAAGAGAGCACTGTGAGTTGCACCAGCGTTCATCCGGGCGGCATAGACACGAACATTACCGTTAACGCGCGCGTCGTTAACAGCGAACTGAGTGCCGAAGAGATAAAAGCCGCACACGAAGACGCCGTTAAGAATTTTAAGAAATTAGCGCGCACTACGCCTGAAAGCGCGGCGACGCAGATATTAAAGGCCGTAGAAAAAGACAAGATGCGATTACTGATTGGCATGGACGCAAAATTGCTTGATCTGATTCAACGCTTTTTTCCCACAAGATACGCCAACGTCATGGCCTATTTTGTGGAAAAAAGCACCGAGGCTAAATAAGGGATTAATACAAGAGATTAAGTGTGTGGCTAGCGACTTTGACCACGCGAGCACTGATGTGCTCACGTACTCAAAAGCTCAGATTCGTCTATCTAGACAGTGTACCCAAAGTGAATATCACCGCGAGTACACCAAAAACGATCTGACTCTTTTTTTTCAGGTAAAGCATGAGCGTGCACACTAGCGGTGTACATAAGAAAACATCCCCATAGTGGCGACGCTAGATCACCAATCATTGGCAAAATTGAAAGTGCAGCAACTACCGGCAACACCGCGGTCGAGAACGCAAAACAGCGTACCGCCATCTCATAATCTTTAGTGCTATTCATGAGCTTCCAAATAACAAACAGAATACCGCCCATGATAAAGCACGCGACGACTACCGCTATTGGATAGACAATCAACATTGTTACAGCACCGAGTCCCATAGGACCCAAGGCACCCAAACCCACAATGGCTAAAGCAAAAAGAATTGCTGCCGTAACTGCCGCCATGATTGCCGCAAAGATGAGGGGAGCCTGAAAACCACCAGATTGGGGCATGGCCTTGTAAAAACTAACGGGGTCAGTGATGACCTGCATAGCCGTTGCGATGGTTTTATCAATATCGATAGACATATTGCTCATAAATGTTCTCCTCTAAACACAGGTTTGTAAGTTAATCAGTCAGCGCGCTGATCAGTTGCTAATGAGTTAGTTCACTAATTTAAAAAATTGTAATTGCCAACTATACCCGAACGTTCTGTTAATTTGATGACGGGTTATCTGAAAATGACTGCAAAACGACTAATGCTTGCTCGGCATAAGCCTCTAGCACGACATGATCATGATAAAACGCAGCCTTGAGATTCGCACTAATATTATAACGAGTGAGCGCCTCAGCAATTGCAGCGGATAAACCCACCGCACTAAAACTTGAATTAACCTCTAGAGTGAGGCGTGGAAAGCCATTTTGGTCGTCAAAACCTTTAGCTCGAGCGAGCTTTTGTTCCAGCACAAGGGTCAGGCCTTCGTCTTCTCGGAATAATTTAAGGAGGGTAATTGAAGCACACAATGAATCTGCATGTCCCGTTTAGCTGCCACGAAAAATGCATTCTTGGTGAGAAGGAAAAAACAAACATGGTCATTTATCAGCCAGCCCTGCGCCTATCGATTTTATTGATATCTAGAATTTCACCATCGCCTTTACATATTGACGAACCGCAAAACCCCAACGTAATAAATTATTTGCGAGAACGCTAATCATCATCCAATAGCAATACGATGATTGATGGGATGACGCTAGAACCTGGGGATGCAATTTCAACCAATCGAAAGGGGTTACTAAACGCTGGATCACTCAAAAATGCGGTGTCGGTTAGTGTTTCAAGAAACGCTACCAGCGCGGCGCGTTCCCCGGCGTTTAGATTCATCCTTATCGGCTGACCATTTCTACGCAGTCGGTTGTCTAAGCTTGGGTTGTCCTGAACTCCAGAGTTATAGAAGTTCACGACGGCGTCTAAAGAGTTGAATCGCCCGTCATGCATAAACGGTGGTCTCACCGCTATATTGCGTAAAGATGGTGATTTAAACTGACCGTTTCCGGCTCCTGGATCGGTAATAACGGCATCGAGTCCATTGTTCCGAGCTCTGTCTAAAGTTTGCAAATCGGTTTCGTGGCAAGCCCTACAATTGGTTTGAGGGCTGTTGAATAGCTGTCTGCCCTGTTGCTCTTGAGCAGAAAAATTAGAAAAATTAGTGGCTACACCTTGATCGTATTTCGATCGATATGAAAGCAATGATCGAATGAATTGCGCCAAACTATTTGCTATTCGTGTACTGTTTATTGTTGGTGAGCCATAGGCGGCTTCAAACAAATCAGGATAGTAGGTTGTGGCGCTTAGTTTATTCACAACGTTTGTAAGCGTTTCACCCATTTCAACAGGGTCTTGTATGGGAAGAAGCGCCTGAGCTTCTAAGCTATTGGCGCGTTCGTCCCAAAAAAAACGATTCGGACCGTAGTAGCGTGTATTACTTAACCCCATTGAATGCCTGCCGGTTAAACCACCCGAGAAGCCCACTGATAAACGCGCAGAATCGGAAAACCCACGAGATTGAGTGTGGCAAGATGCACAGGATATAGTGCTGTTAAGTGATAAGTCTTTATCATAAAACAAGACGCGACCTAAAGTAGCGCCCGCGTTAGTTGTGGGGTTAGCTGCGGGAGTTGTATCTATTGCGCCTACGTCCCCTGCCAAAAAGTGTGCTGGCAATGAGGGGTTGGCGTAGTTGTATGTGGTATCGGGCAAAACTGGAATAAGCTCGGTCTGTGCTCGGGATTCTTGAGTAAAAATGAAGGCCAACAATAATATTAAAATGCGCATAATTTTTAAGGGATAAGTGTTGATGTAAGTTAGAACCACTCGGCTCGGAACAAACTTTTTAAGCTGTCGCCGAGTCATAATTATGTGGCGATTGCTGATGTTAGGTAGTGCAAAAATAACTACTTAGCTGAGGGTTGAGTCTAGTACCCAATCACCGCCTAGCTGTACGTTGGCGGCAGAATCAAGATCTAACGTAGCGCATGCTGCTAAGCTCCATAACAGGACGAGTAAGAAGAGTCGCTCCATACTGTTATCCATTGACGAAGTTTGTATTGTTTTAGTGTGTCTTAATAAAACCAGCGGAATGTGGAGAAATTAAGGAACTTTTTCAGATTGACTGACTGCATTTCTAAGCGGCCGTATGCTCTCTGCGGTCCTGATATTGACGAATGATCATTCATAATCGAATGATGAACACTTACCAGGGTCACCAGTTTCTACTTGAAATTGTCAGCCAAGCGGTTTGATCATATTTCCGTTTTAATCTAAACCACCGTGATGCCCAAGATTTGTTCGCTGAGCAGAGTGTCAGCCTCAGTTATCAATCAATTCGGTACTGGTGTGTCAAATTTGGCACCAAATATAGCCATCGTCTAAAGCGCAAGCACAAAGAATTTGGCGATGCTTTTTATATGGACAAAGTGCGTGTAACAATCAACGGTGTCCGGCGCTACTTATAACGAGCCGCGGAGCAGAATGAAGGTGTCGTTGAGTTTCCTTTCAAAAGCGGCGCAATGCCATAGCGGCAAGACGTTTTTTAAAAGGCTGTTTCGAAGTCATGGCGGAAAGCCTTGAAAGACCGTGATCGATAAGCTCGGAAACTTTCGAGTCGCGAATTATCACCGGATGTAGTTCACGATACAACGCAATACTCCAATAATCTATCCTAGCTTTCGGCAAGCGTCCGCAAAACCTCTAAAGCCCGCTCGGCATCGGCTTCGGGCACAAATACATGATCATGATAAAACGCAGCCATGACATTCGCACTAATATTATGACGAGTGAGCGCTTCAGCGATTGCAGCCGTTAGGCCCACTGCATTTAAACTTGAATGAACCTTTAAAGTGAGACGTCGAAAGCCATTTTGATCGTCAAAGCCTTTAGCTTTAGCGAACTCTTGTTCAAGTATAAGAGTCAGGCCTTCGTCTTCGCGAAATGTGGCTATCGCTTTACTGCAATCGGTCGCTGGGTCATCGGTCGTACAAAAGACATACGTTACGAGGTCTAAAACCGGCTCAAGATTAGCCAGCAATTTATTGAGATCCTTCTCACCGTTAGCTACAGTATTCATTTTACCGCCCCAAATCTAAAGCAACTTTGAGTATGGTCAACTACCATGCCACTCGCTTGCATAAATGCGTAGCAAATAGTTGATCCTATAAACTTGAATCCCATTTTCTTGAGGGCTTTACTCATTGCATCCGATTCTGGCGTGTTCGCAGGCACATCCTTTAGTGTTGCAGGCGTATTAATAATTGAAGCGCCGCCTACGAAACTCCAGAGAAATTCGCTAAAAGTAGGCTCGCCATGTTTAGCAGATCTATCCATCATTTCTAAATACAGTTGCGCATTAACGATAAAGGCATTCACTTTTAACTTATTGCGAATAATACCCGCGTCTGACAATAGCTCGGCTCGTTTAGCCTCGTCGTATAGCGCCATCTTGGCTGGATCAAACTGATCAAATACAACGCGATAGTGCTCGCGTTTTCTCAACACGGTAATCCAACTTAAACCCGCTTGCGCACCTTCCAAATTAAGCATCTCGAACAAACGTTGGTCGTCATACTCTGGAACACCCCATTCTTGATCGTGATACTCCTCGTATAATGAATCTCCCTCGCACCACCAGCAGCGAGTAACGCTCACTGTTGTTCGCCCCGCAAGGCAATAACTTTCTCATGCATGGACAAACGATTTGCTTCTTCAGGCGGTACAGATTCGCCGCTGATTACACTAATACGGCGCATCCAGCTCGTTGGTAATCCTTTCATTGCGCTGCCCTTATGTCGCGAAAACCATGTGCCCCATACGCCTCTTAAGGCAATTGGTACAACCGGTACTGGGGTGCGCTTTAATATCTGATCTATGCCTGGCTGAAATTTGGCAATTTCACCATCGCGTGTGATTCCGCCTTCAGGAAAAAGCACCACTAAACGGCCTTTTTCTAAGCACTCAGCAATTTCATTAAACGCGTTAGTGAACACCACCTCGTCCGCCTTTTTGGTATTGATGGGTATTGATTTCATTCCACGAAAAAGCCAATTCATAACGGGCATCCGATAAAAAGGTTCGTACATAACGTATCGCGCAGGACGCGGCAGCAATGCGTGCAAAATCATCGGGTCAATAAAGCTAACGTGGTTGCATACAATCAACGCGCCGCCCTCTTCTGGAACGTTGTGTAGGTCTACTTTCTCCACTCTATAAATACTATGGATCAACAACCAAGCAACAAACCGCAACACAAACTCGGGCACCATCCACATAATGTAAACAGTAACAATCGCCGTTAGCACCGCAGTGACCTTGAAGATGTTTAAAACGTCATAACCAAGCAACAACATACCCGCGGCCATAATGCCTGCCGTGATCATAAAGATTGCGTTAATTATATTGTTTGCCGCGATAACCCGAGAGCGGTCAGCTTCGTCGGTTCGAATTTGCATGAACGCATACAACGGAACAAGAAACAGGCCCGCACTTATGGCAATCATAATCATGTTAATGATGACGGCGACAATCCCTGGAGTAACTGCAAGCTCAGCGAGTGTTCTCAATTGATCGGCAGGCGGCAAGGCGGTTTCACCCAGCATCCATGTAAATACGGCCATACCCACCGCACCTATTGGCATCAACCCAATCTCTACGCGACCCGACGACAACCACGAGCACAGCAAAGAGCCAATACCAATACCAACGGAGAACGTGGCAAGTAATAGAGTCGCTACCTGATCATCACCTTGCAAAACGTTTTGAGCGAAGGCCGGAAATTGCGACAAAATTATTGAACCCAAAAACCAAAACCACGAAATTGCCAAAACTGACAAAAACACCATACGGTCTCGATAGGTGATTTTTAGTATGTCGCGCGTGCCGCTCCAGAACTTATAAGAAATTTTCAAGTTCGACGCAGCCACTTTTGCGCTGGGTATCTGAAAGCTCACTAAATAACCCAATGCAGCAACAAACAAGATTGTTAACATAAGCCAAAGATCGTTAGATGCATCTCCGGCCAACAACCCCCCGAGCACTGTGCCAAATAGAATGGCGATAAACGTGGCCGCCTCAACAAAACCATTAGCCTGTAGAAGACGGGTTCGTTCAATATGCTGCGGCAAAATGCTGTACTTAATTGGACCGAAAAATGCCGACTGCGTCCCCATCAAAAACAGGATCAGCAGCATGAGTGGAACAGAGGCAAGGAAAATGGCAATACAACCTAAGATCATGATGCCAATCTCAGCAAGCTTAATATTTTGAATTAGCCATGCCTTCTCGTATTTATCTGCAAGTTGCCCCGCTAAAGAACCAAACAAGAAAAACGGTAGGATGAATAGTATCGCCGCAACGTTGACTAACACGCCTTGATTTTCAGATACTAATCGATAAGTGACCATGATAATCAAAGCACTCTTATAGATATTGTCGTTAAATGCCCCCAAAAACTGGGTGCAAAAATACGGCAAAAAACGACGTTGTGTGAGCAGATTGTCACTCATACTGGCGATACCTTTTATATGATGTTTTTTCTATTGGGCCTAAAATAACATTTAAGCTCTGCTTTTAGTAGATATGCCCTACCTCAGCACCTATATTGCTCAACCAACAATATTCGACACTACTTGAAATTCCAACCAAATTGAACAGAGAGCCAAATTGAAAACGGTTGATTGCATTATTGTTGGACAAGGCTTAGCAGGCTCGTTACTCGCTATGCGATTACTGGCCGACGGCAAACGCGTTATGGTGATTGATAACGCGCATTTTGGCGCTGCCTCCCATGTCGCCGCTGGAATAATAAATCCGATTACAGGTCATAGATTAAACATTACTTCGGACTTCGCACAATTCGCTCTCGCAGCCAAAGCCGAGTACGCGAGACTTAATGATGTCTTAGGGCGAAATGAGTCAGAGTCCTTTTACCAAACCATAGAGCAGCAACGCCTGATTAAAAATACTGGTCAGGCCGAATACTTAGCGAAACGCTTAAACGAGCCCGCTTATAAAGAATACTTAGAATCCAAGCAAAGAGCTTCTTCGGATGTTGATACTCCTGAATTGGTCGATAGAGGTTTTGGGGTATTAAATATAAAGCAGTCAGCGGTGGTTGATAGTAAGGCGTTATTGACGGCGGTTGCTGAGCACCTTGACGCTCAAGATTCCAGACTCATCGAAAAATTTGATTACGCAGAACTAGTGTCAGCTGGCGATACGGTCCGCTATAAAAACATTACCGCGAGGTCGGTGGTTTTCTGCGAAGGTTATCAAGCCATCCACAACCCGTGGTTAAAGGACTTACCGTTTAAGCTAGCCAAAGGAGATGTTCTGACTGTAAGAAAAGATACGTCTCACCCACAGCAAACCATCGAGCAAGAACGGCTTCTGAATTGGGGATCTTGGCTTCTTAGCAACCCATACGACCGTACCGAAAAACTTGGCTCGACTTACGAATGGAACGACTTAGACACGAGCATTGAAAGCGTTTGCGCGAAGGCCAACGCAAATAAACTGCTCACTAGCCTAAATGAAAATACCAACGGCAAATACCAAATCGTTGCGCACGAAGTCGGTATACGACCTACAACAACTCAACGAATACCGTTCATAGGCGCACTATCTGGCTTAAGCAATGCGTATTGCTTTAACGGGTTTGGCAGCAAAGGCTGCCTGATCATCCCCTATTATGCTCAACTAATGAGCGCGCATATTCAATCAGGCGCGCCGTTACCTAAGGAGTTATGCCAATGGCTCTAACGTTGACCCACCAAGCACATCAAATAATTCGGGATCACTTTGATGCTGAGAATGTGGCTCATAGCTTTGCAATCGATGCCACGTGCGGCAATGGTCACGACACACTCTTCTTGCTTGAATTAGGGTTTGCACAGCTCGTGGGCTTTGATATTCAAGATCGTGCCTTGCTCGCCACCCAAGAACGCTGCAAAAATTACTCAGTCGATAGACTGACATTAGTGAATGAGAGCCACAGCATGCTCGCTGAAACCATTCACGATCTGAAATTATCATCACACAAATTGTCTTGTGTGGTCTTTAACCTGGGTTACTTACCCAGTGGCGACAAAGCCATCGCTACCCAGAGTAGGTCTACACTTGAGGCTCTAGATCAAGCGTGTTCTGCATTAGCGAACGGCGGTTTGATTTCACTCCTTTGCTATCCTGGCCACCCTCATGGTGTCGAGGAAACCGCCGATTTGATTCAAGCACTTACCAATCTCGACATTTCTGGGGCATTCACGCTCAGACGCTATGATTCTGAGCGTGCGTCAGCAACCACTCCAGTCTTACTGACACTCGAAAAACACGCCAACTAAAACACCGTTAAAGAAGTACGCTCAGTCTTGTTAAGGTTACTCTCCTTCGCGCTTGTAGATTCGAACATAATCTACTTCCATTTTCGCTGGAAACGCGTTTAGGTCAGTGGGTCCACCGGCACTTCCCCATCCGCCGCCAACGGCGATGTTCAAGATTACATGAAAAGGATGATCGAAAGGCCAAGCTTGCCAATCATCTGAATCTTTAAGGTAAGTGAAATACAGTGTGTTGTTCAGGAAAACATCGATTCTCTCGGCACTCCATTCCATGGCATAAACATTAAACCCCTCATTTACAGCTGGCGCTTCAATACTGGCTTTGCGCTGTTCGCCGTTTACCCAGTAGTACGCTTTAGTGTGCACGGTGCCGTGAACACGATTCATGTCGTAACCTACGTGTTCCATAATATCGATTTCGCCTGAATTCGGCCACGCGTCGCAATCATCGCTACCTTGCCAATCAGTGCCAGCGCCGCAATTTGACGCGTATTTAAAAGGATCGCTCGGTAGCATCCAAATCGCCGGCCACGTTCCTTGGCCTTCAGGTAACTTGGCACGTGCTTCAACTCGGCCATACAAAAGGTCACCTTTGCCCATGGAGTGAATTCGACCCGATGTAATATTCCCCTCATTAACGATCGCTTCTATGACGAGATTGCCATTTTCTACCCGAACGTTTTTCAGGTCGTCGGTGTACTCTTGTTCTTCGTCGTTTACTTTTTCCGCAGGCCAAATATCGTGAGTCCATTTGTCAGGATCAGGAGCGCCTTGATAATCAAATTCATCGCTCCACACCAAGTTCCACCCCGCCAGTGGTGCTATTGGTTTGGTTTGCACCACAATTGCACTTAATATCGGCTCACCCGCTTTGGCATTAAATTGAATGTCTAAAACACCATCAACAACGTCTGCATTCAACACGGTTCTATCTACTGAGGATCTTGGGTTTCCGTCTCGAGCAACACGGACATCAAGGTTAGGTATCACCACTTGTCCTTCAACTAACACGTCGAATACACGAGCGCCAAAAGGAATATCGTCCGGTTCGGCAAACCTAAATGTAATATCGTAGGTGCCATTAGGAAGAGCGTGCTGCAAATGCATATCTCCAGCACGATAGGTTTGGTAAACAGTATTGTCTTGCGCTCCTTTGATGTTTTCAATCTGGCCTTTAACAGCCGTAGACTCAAATTGATCAGCGTCGTATATAATCTCGTCATCGCCCGTATATCCTGGACCCCCTATATTGGTCGCCCACACCACATTCGATACATGACTAGATATACTTGACTGGTTGGTTTGCGACCCACAACCCTGTAGTAAAAGCAGCGACAGACTCAAACACGCAATAACGATTTTTTTCATTAGGACCCTTTCTTAATAAGGTTTTGTTAACCGCAACAGCGCGGCGACTTTACCCAAATTCTGTCATCAAGAGAAACCAGCATCGACCAAGTTATTGTATTTGTTCTAACTTAAACCTCTAGAATCGAAAAAGTCGTTACTATTCTCTAATTGTGAATGGTGACGTAAGCCATTAAATCAGGCCGTTAAATCAGGCGAATAAACTAGGCCGATAACGGCGAATCGATGCATTTATGCATAAGCTGCAGCGTACAGCGAATGTCGCATTACTTTTCTATCGGAGGGCAATTCCCGTGAATGTTTCTAAAAGCACTGTTTATCTGCCCAAAGACTTCAAACACTTTTGGCCTCTACAGCTCGCCTTTTGGTCTAGCCTATGTGTCATTACGTTTTTTACTCTGACCGTTTGGTACGGGCAAATTGGTTGGCGACACCTTAGCCATACCGGCGTTCAAGGACTGCTCGGTTTGCTATTGTCCTATCCATTGCACATTGGTTTCAGCCGAATCTGGAACGAACCGATAAAAGTACGCGTACCCGTTAGCGTGGTAGCCGTCGCTGCAGTTGCCGGTTTGTGGAATATAAGCCGAATGATTTTATTCGTATGGCTGACCGACGAAACGGATATCTGGACTGACTTTGGTGGCTGGTACTTTGGCGCAATTTTTGTTTTCTTGTGCTGGGCCGCGCTCTATCACGGCATTAGTTACTACCAGTTACTGCAAAACGAAAGCGTTATGAAACTTGATGCTGAAGCATCAGTAAGCCAAGAAAAATTGAAACGCTTGGTTGCTGAGTCTGATGCCAAAGACGCGCAATTAAAGATGCTCCGTTATCAACTGAACCCCCATTTTTTGTTTAACACCCTCAACGCGATTAATTCCTTAGTTGGAACTGAAAAGCCGCAACGAGCACAAAAAATGATTGTGCAGTTGAGTAAATTTCTTCGTTACTCGCTAGACAATAACCCTGAAATGAAGACGCCTCTAGGTCGCGAAATTGATGCCTTGATGCTCTATCTAGAAATTGAAAAGACACGCTTCGGTGAACGCCTCAAACTTGATTTTTTAATTGATGAAAATACTAAATCAGCGTTAGTCCCAAGCCTTCTATTGCAACCAATTATCGAAAACTCCATGAAATACGCCATCGCCAAAAGTGAGCATGGAGGGGAGATTCGCTTACGAGCCCATGCCTCTGACGACGCTCTACTCATGGAGTTAAGCGATACCGGTGCGGGATCAAAAATACACAGCAGCAAGCTCAAAAGCGGCTCTGGACGCGGGATCGGCTTACGCAATACCATGGATAGACTCACAGCATTTTACGGTTCTGAATTTAAGTTCGAGCTAGCGCCAAGCTCCTCTGGAGGACTGAAAACAACAATTCGAATTCCTTACGAACTTAACGACGAAACATCTAGGCCAGTTAAATGAAAACGATACGAACGATCATTGTCGATGATGAGTCATTGGCCTTGGACCTTCTAAGAGCTTATTTGAGCCGCTATCCGCAGGTAGAAATTATCGCTGAATGTCAAAATGGACGACAAGCAATTGCCAAGGCCAATGAGCTACAGCCAGACTTAATGTTTTTAGACATTCAAATGCCAGAGCTAACAGGCTTTGACGTTATTAAAAACATACAAGCGGACATTATGCCTTTAGTTGTGTTTGTCACCGCTTACGACCATTACGCGCTCGAGGCGTTTGACGTCTATGCGGTTGATTATTTACTTAAGCCCTTAGACCAAGATCTGCTCGAACGAGCCCTAAGTCGTTGCCAGAGTCGCTTAGTGGTTAACGGTGCATCCAACAAATCCGAAATAATTGAGGCGTTGCATAAGATTAGTGACGGAAATACTGGGGTATCTTCCTCCAACTTACATAAGGCTTCATCGGTTCAAAGCGCTGAACTCAGCGCTCCTCAAGAATGGAAAAAAATCATCATCAAAGACCGTGATGCTATCAACTTAATAAATCAGGAAAACATAGACTGGGTAGATGCTGCGGGCGATTACATGTGTATTCATACTGGTGGGCAAACACACATTATGCGCAGCACTCTCAAATCACTGCTAGACCAACTAAACCCACAACTGTTTCAAAGAGTTCACCGATCAACAATTGTGAATCTTACGCGCATCCAAAAAATCATTCCGTGCGCGAAAGGCGAATATTTCTTAGAACTCGACAACAATGAACGCATCAAGGTAAGCCGTAATTTTAAGAACCCAATTCAGAAACTCATCGCGAAACACGCGAATTAGTCGTGCTTTATATTTAGCTTTGCCCAGCACTAAACTCTACTATTAGTTGTCCCTGCTCTATGCTTAGTCTCTAACTTAGCGCCCGTAATTCAATCCAAATCCAAACGGAAATAGCGGGTCGTAATTTTGATCCCCTACATTCAGTTCAGCCTTAGCTTCTTTAGGCCAAGAAAACGACAGTTTTCCCTGAAAATCAAAATCCCCAAGTAAAACGTCAGCAACACCTTGGCCTTCTGAGCCCGGCAACCAGGCTGCGACAAAGCTAGCCACTTCATCAAGTTCCTTATTTATAATCAGAGGTCGTCCAGACAGTAAAACGGCAATTACAGGAACGCCCCTGCTGCTAATGTTTTTAATGGTTGCTAGATCCTCAGGGTGCGACTCAGCGAGTTCGAGTGTGCGTCCATAGGGTTCAAGAATTTTCATCAACCCTTTTATTTGTGAACCCGCTTCGACCAACACATTATCGCCGTAACGAACATCACCCATACCTTCGGCATAAGGCCGTTCACCAATTACCACAACCGCCACATCATGCAGTGTAGGGTCGGCATCTAAACCTAAGCCATCTTCACTGAGTACGGCATTAGCTGCTTGGTTCTTGATACCTTCCCATACCGAGGTACCGCCAACAATTGATTCGTTATCTTGCACGCCCTGCCACGCTACAGTAAAGCCACCGCATTGGTGGCCGCGATTGTCTGCACTTTTACCAGCCACTAGAATTCTGGCTTGTTTTTTAAGTGGCAGTAATTCATCTTGGTTTTTTAACAGAACCATAGATTTACGTACGGCTTCGCGAGCAATCTCTCTATGCTGATCTGCACCGAATGAGTCACTGTTTGACCACGGGCGCTCTTGTGGACGCGGCTTTTCAAAGAGACCTGCCGCAAACTTTGTTAACAAAATCCTACGCACCGCATCATCGATACGTTGCATAGACACTGTGCCATTTAGAACATGGTTGCGAACGTGGCTAATAAATTCAATCCACTCGACCGATACCATAAACATATCAATGCCGGCGTTTACACCTTTACCAACTGCATCGTAGTAATCCTCTGAGAGATAGTCGATGCCATCCCAATCTGAAATGATGAAACCCTCGAACCCCATTTCATCCTTTAGCACATCGGTTAATAATTGTTTATGACCGTGGCATTTATCGCCATTCCAACTATTAAATGATGCCATTACGGTCAGAACCCCGGCATCAATCGCGGGCTGGTAAGGCCGCATATGAACATCTCGTAGCTCGCCTAAAGAAAGCGTTGTTTCTCCTTGATCAATACCATGAGTCGTTCCGCCATCTCCAACCCAGTGTTTAACACAGGCGGCTACACCGTCGTCGCCTAAATCACTTTGCATACCTTCTACAAATGGGGCGGCATAGGAGGTTACTAACTGAGTATCTTCTGAGTAACTTTCGTACGTTCGCCCCCAGTGATCATTGCGCGCAACAGCAAGAGTTGGAGCAAAGGTCCAATCTACGCCACATGCTAGTATTTCACGTGCCGTTGCTTGCGCTATGCGTTTAAGTAGGTCTGGGTCGCGCGTAGCACCTAAACCTATGTTATGCGGGAACACAGTCGCACCGAGAACATTGCTATTGCCGTGAATCGCGTCTACACCATAGATAAGCGGAATAGCGAGGTGCTGCTCGTCCTCTTCCATTGACGCGACCCAGTAGGCATCGTTCATATCTACCCAGTCCGCTGGCTTGTTTTCACCTGGACACGAGCCACCGCCACTAAGGACAGAGCCTAGGTGATATGCCTTCACGTCTTCAGGCGTGCACGCCATACGTTCAGGTTGAGTCATTTGACCGATCTTTTGATCTAAGGTCATACGCGAGAGAAGAGTTTCAACGCGTGCTTTCAATACGGGGGCATGTAGTGGGGAAGTCATTCGCTTATCCTGTGTCTAATTTAATTGTAGATCTAATAATTATTGCTAGCTGTGGATCTCAAAATCGGCCCAGAGCTCTGCATCGGAGCTGCCACCAATCCACACGTGGAATCTACCTGGTTCGGTAACGTGTTCCATTTTTCGATTATAAAAAGCAAGCTCGTCCGTATGTAAGGAGAACGAAATTCGCTTACGTTCACCCGGTTTTAAACTCACGCGTTTAAAGCCTCGCAATTCTTTTACCGGTCGCGTGACATTGCCGACCAGATCACGGACATACAATTGAACAATTTCTTCGGCAGCGCGTGATCCGGTATTAACGACATCCGCTGCAATGTCCATTGTCTCTCCAAGAGAGATACTTCGATGAGATGTGGTTATCTTCACGTACTTGATGTCGCCATAGGTCAGTCCAAATCCAAACGGAAATAGAGGTTTATAACCTGCATCCAGATGGAATGACGTCATACCCAATGAGGTTTGTGATGCACGCGGCTCAACTTCTTCCATATTGAAACAGGTGTGATCTGTGGCAGGTCGTCCAGTATTTTTATGGGAATAGAAAATAGGCACTTGGCCAACCATCTTTGGGAAGGTCACTGGCAACTTACCCGATGGTGATTCAATACCGAATAATAGGTCAGCAATCGCTGGGCCACCCATAGTGCCTGGGTGCCATGCGTATAAAACTGCGTCTGCGTGATCTAATATATTCCCTATAGTCAAAGGGCGACCCGCCATTATGACAACAACAACGGGTTTTCCTGCGCTGGCGACGGCTTTGATTAGCTCGGCCTGATGGCCCGGTAAATCAATATCCGCTCGCGAGTGAGCTTCACCAGACATAAAGGATTCTTCACCAACGACCACAATTACAGCATCTGACTTATTAGCTGCCGCTACCGCTTCTTCAAACCCGTCGTCATTATGACTTCGGGTTGTATCAAGCGCTTTGACATAGTTAATGTCAACGGTTCGCCCAATCATTTCCTCAATGGCTTGCTTGCACGTGACACTGTGTTGCGCTTCGCCGTCAAAAACCCAGGTACCTAACTGCTCGTAACCATCGTCAGCTAAGGGTCCAATCACGGCGACAGAACCAAGATCTGCGTGCGATAGAGGAAGCACATGCCGCTCATTTTTAAGCAGAACACAACTCATAACAGCTGCTTGCTTGGCGGCCTTTAGGGCAGACTTGTCAAGTAGGGCAACGTGTTCATCCGGGTCGGTATATGGCTTTTCGAATAAGCCGAGCTCAAATTTCAATTTAAGTACTCGAGCAACCATGGTGTCAATCTGCTCTATGGAGACTTTATCTTGAGCCACCAAATCCTCTAGATGGTCGTGATAGGACGAACTGGCCATTTCCATATCAATACCAGCCATCACCGCTTCATACGCGGCTTCTTCGTCATCATGAGTAAAACCATGCACACTCATCTCAACGATTGACTCCCAATCGCTGACGACCATCCCTTGGTACCCCCACTCCTTACGCAGCAGGTCGTCCATTAACCATGTGTTGCCCGTAGCAGGCACACCATTAAGGTCACAGAATGCCGACATAAATGAAGCCACACCAGCCTCAGCAACTCGCTTGAACGGCCTTAAATGGACGTTACGCATTTCGTTTTCAGGGATGTTCGCCGTGTTGTAATCGCGCCCACCTTCAGCCGCGCCATAGCCGGCAAAATGCTTAGCACAAGCCGCAATAGATCCAGGCTTAGAAAGATCATTAGACTGAAAACCCTTAACCATGGCAGTACCCAATACACCACACAAGTAAGGATCTTCGCCAAGTGACTCAGCGATTCGGCCCCAACGAGGGTCTCGAGTAATATCGATCATTGGTGCAAAGGTCCAATTAACGCCTGCACTGGCTGCTTCGTTCGCGCTCACTCGAGCACCCGCTTCAATGATATCGGGGTCCCACGATGCAGCTTGACCTAACGGTATAGGGAAAATAGTTTTAAACCCGTGAATCACATCACGACCAATCAGCAAAGGTATGCCGAGTCTACTTTCCTCCACACAAATACGCTGCATTTCGTTAATGATATCAACATTGACTTCATTCAGGATCGAGCCCACACGACTCGCCCTTAATGATTCTGCTAGGTCATGGGGAATCGAATTGCCCCCACCTTGCAATTGACTCATTTGGCCAATTTTTTCATCCAGCCCCATTTGCGAAATCAACTCCGCCACTCTCTTCTCTATACTTACTTGTGCGGTTGAAGTGATATTTGTAATTGCGCTCATTGAAGAACCCTTCTTTGAATTATTGTAAGACCGTATGACGGTCGCTTATTAATACGACAATACGGCAAATCGGGCGTGACACAACATCAACGAGATTAACAGGGCTAAGTGTGAGACAAGACGGATTGTCGTACACGCTTTAACAAAAGCAGAATTCAATAGCGCTCGCAAATCTAGCACTTACACTTTCTTTAGCCCTATTTATCTCAATTTCAGACCGCTTTGTCTCATTGTGGTTGTTTCTAATTCAGTTAGAAGTACTGTGAATAGAATTTGCCACTTTTACGACTCTCAGTTTTACAATTAAAGAGAGTCCAAATAATAATAAATAGGGTAACTATACTGATGAGCACAACGCAGCCTCACGCTATGCATGAAAAACTAAGCTTCAAAGAAAAACTGGGCTATGGCCTTGGTGATTCGGCATCGAACTTCTTCTTTCAAGTCTTCAATATCTTCCTTCTTTATTATTACACCGACGTGTTTGGTCTGGCACCCGCAGCCGTTGGGACGATGTTTTTGGTTACCAAAATTGTAGATGCCATCAGCGACCCGGTCATGGGACTGATTGCAGATAGAACCAAATCTCGTTGGGGTTCCTTCAGGCCATACATTCTCTGGATGGCTGTACCCTATGGAATATGCGGGTATTTAATGTTCGCAAGCCCAGAACTCACGGATTCTGGCAAGCTGATTTATGCGTATGCAACCTATACAGCAATGATGCTGGCCTATACCGCCATCAACGTTCCTTACTCATCACTAATGGGTGTTATTTCACCGTTATCGAGTGAACGTACTAAAGTGTCTAGCTATCGATTTGTCTGCGCATTTCTGGCCGCATGGATCGTCGGCACGTTTGTTGGACCCCTTAAAAACCTTCTAGGCGGCGGTGACGAAGTACTCGGCTTTCGCTTAACCATGTTCATTTTTGCGATTATTTCCGTCGTTCTGTTGTGGATTACCTTCGCAACAACAAAAGAGCGCGTACCACCACCCATTGACCGATCTACCGACATTAAGAAGGACTTGCGGGCACTGCTAAACAACGGCCCATGGATTGCGCTTTTCGTATCAGCCATAGCAGTCTTAATGAATTTGGCAATACGTAATGGCGCGTTGCTCTATTACTTCAAGTACTACGTCGGTGACGACGGCACTGCGATCTTTCTGATTTTTGACAAGACTTCAGTATTCCTGTCGCTCGGCTTACTTGCGATGGTATTAGGCGTTACGCTAACCAAGACATTGAGCGATCGATTTGAAAAACGCTCGTTGATGATAGCGCTCACGCTCTTTAATGCGCTTTCTATGGCGGCGTTCTTTTTTATCCCGCCAGAGTACTATTGGTTAATGGTGCTTGTTAACTGCATTGGTAGTTTTGCCAACGGCCCAACACCAGCCTTAGTATGGTCTATGTATGCTGATTGCGCCGATTACGGCGAATGGAAGTCTGGCCGCCGCACAACTGGACTGGTCTTCTCAACGGTTCTGTTTGCACAAAAAATGGGCTTAGCAATTGGTGCTGGCCTGGCCGGCATCATCTTGGGAATATTCGGTTTTGTGGCTAATGAAATGCAAAGCGAGGAAGCTCTATTTGGAATTCGTTTTATGTTTAGCATTATTCCAGCAATGCTTGCGATAGCGGGCACCATTGCCATTTTCTTCTACAAGATAGATCGAAAAACGATTAAGCAAATGGAAGCTGACTTAGCAGTCGTACATGCTAAACGCAGTACATAGAATCCAACCTAGCAACTTAGTGCGGCGTTATTGCTTCTAAGTTGCTTCTAAGACTGTTTGTTAGCTTACTCTCATGTTCTTCAATGGCTGAACGGCTGTTGCTGAACATGATGAGTTTTAGGGCTAATTGATGGCTTAGCCTCTCCGTAACTGACCGTCCCTAGATGCTTATCTATGCACTGGTGAAGCTTTCACAGCAACGCGGTATGATTCTGTGACCTCCTATACTTGCTCGGTTTGACTAACCCTTGAAAAACACTAATTGGCCGCAAAGAATTGTCTGTCTGACTGAGGAAACCACTGAGTTGTTGTATAGCATCGGTGAAGAACACCGCATCGTTGGCATATCTGGTTTTACAGTAAGGCCTGCACGAGCGCGCAAAGAGAAGCCTAAAGTCTCGGCGTTCACCAGCGCCAAGATCGACAAAATATTAGATCTGAAACCAGACTTGGTTTTGGGTTTCTCAGATCTCCAAGCTGATATAGCCGCAGAACTGATCAAACACGGCGTTGAAGTGTACGTGTTTAACCAACGATCACTAGCCGACATATCTCGAATGATGCGCGCTCTAGGGCGTTTGATTGACGCGGGAGACAAGACCGAACGTTTTGTTACTGACCTCGAAGACAATATGACCAGCATTCGAAACAGAGTTGCTACTTATAGGGTTCGTCCTAAGGTCTATTTTGAAGAGTGGTTCGACCCCATTATTAGCGGCATAGGCTGGGTAAGTGAAATTATTGAGTTGTGTGGCGGCGAAGACTGCTTTGCCGAGAACGCAAAACATCAAGGCGGCGCGCAAAGAATAGTCGCTGACCCGCTGACGGTCGTAGAGCGGCATCCCGATATTATTCTAGGCTCATGGTGTGGTCGACGCTTTCACCCACACAAAGTGGGCGAACGACCTGGTTGGGAACAGGTACCTGCTGTGTTAAACAACGACATCCACGAAATAAAGTCGTCTATTATCTTACAACCCGGGCCAGCCGCACTAAGTGATGGGCTGACCGCTATCGACAAGATTATTAGCCAATGGGTTACTGAACGTTCGTAGAACTCTCATTGTGTTGGACTATTTTCTATCTATCTAACTAACTTTAGTTTCTGACCCGCTTTGAGCTCACCGTCTGGGTACATGCCGTTGACTAACCGCAATGTTTCCTCTGGATATTCGCTAATATCTGACTTTCGAGCCAGTGATGAAAAGGTATCTCCAGGTTGAACAGTTATCAATTTCAGTGATTGGCCTTCAGCGAGGTTTTGCTCACTGCTTTTTAAGCTGCGCATATTTTTCGCTACTTCAAAAAATTCGCTATTCGGCAAAACCTTCTGCCCTAAACCGGCGACAACATATGCTTGCCCGCCACGTTTAACGGCACTCACTAAAAATTGTTGCTGCTGACCGGTACGTTGATCCTGAACAGACGCCACACCTGTGTAAGCTTGCCCAAACGCTGAATCCACGTATTGAGCACTTTGCAAGTTTTGAAATTTAGAATTGAGATACTGAGCAGCGTTCATCTGTTCGCCCACATTATCCATTTGTATTCTGATAGCTTGAGTACGATCCGGTGCTATTGCATTGAGCATAGTCGGAGTGTTTTGCACACTCCAACCAACTGGAAACTCAATAAATAGATCGAGCGATTTATGATAAAACTTGTTGCCACGAGTAATTCCTTGAGCTTCGCTATCGCCATACGCCATGCCGTCGGTTAAACGAAGAAACCGCCCGCCATCATCACTGTTTGCATTCGGGTTTTTGAAACGCTTGGCAGCCTTAACAACTTCTTGCAATCGTTGATCGTTGCGCGGGTGAGTAGAGTAAACGCCATGATAAGCCTGCACAGTGCGACCCTCGGCACGAGCTCGTTCAGCCGCAAACAGCTCTTGATCCTTAAGTATGCCAATAACGCCAATCATGTCTTCGACATCATAGTTATTCTTAGCAATATACTCGGCTCCAAGACGATCTGACTCTAGCTCTTGGTTGCGCCCATAACCGCTCATTAGCGCGCCGCCCAACATTTGCGATAACTGCATTACTTCTTGGCTTCCAGTGAGGATAGCCGCGCCAATCGTTGCCACGCCAGCTATTTGTTGCTGCGCCGCGCGTTGAGCGCCATGTCGTGCAGTAACGTGTCCTATTTCATGACCAATCACGCCTGCAAGGTGTGACTCTTCGGTCATGTAAGCCATGATGCCTCGGGTCACATATACGTAACCTCCAGGTAGCGCAAACGCATTTACTTGCGGGCTATCTAACAAAGTGAACGTAAATTTCAGATCTGGACGATGACTCTTAGCCGCTAACTTCTGACCTATTTCGTCTACATACGCCTGTAGCTCCGGGTCGTTGTACAGGCTGTACTCTTGCATTATCTGTTGGTGATACTGAGCGCCCGCTTTAAGCTCCCAATCTTCTGATAGAGCAAAGTTGCGTGACCCCGTGACTGGGTTCGTTGCGCATGCCGATAAAATGCTCAGCACGCCGAGTATAGAAACTGTTTTGATGAGTGACTTAATATACATTTTCATTCCTCAATAAATAAAATTCGGTTAAAGCCCGCAAAGCCTAAGGGTAGTTTCGTTACCCAGAGTCAGGGCTTTTGGTTTAGCTAGGCAATTAGGTAATTTGACTAAGCAAATATTTGGCGTTTAAGAATACATCGACTTGACACACGAAATTGCTATGAACATAGCCTTTTCACAACATTTTACGCTTGGGCTATTTAACGTCCTACATTGAATACCCCGCTTTAAACGTCTAACTTGCGCCCTAGATCCAATGGCTATACATCTGATATAGCTTAAGGCTTTTTCTGAGCTCCTGCTTTGGACTGTCTAGCTTCCGCTTTCGAATGTATAAACGGAGCAAGAAGCATTTGATCTATTCGAGTTTGCTCGCTTTCTTGATCTCTAGGCAAGCCAATATTCATTTTGGCATGTCCATCCATTGGCTCTTCGGTATACGTATCAAACCATTTATCCCACCAAATCAAGAAAAACCCATAGTTGGTATCCTGCTCTCGGCGATACACCGAATGATGCGTTCTATGTACATCAGGGGTAGCAATAACAAAACGCAATAATTTATCTAGCCACTGGGCTAGTTGAAGATTGCTATGGTTAAATGCTGGCCCGACAAACAACAACAGCACAAAAACCGCAACGGCCATTTCTGACGCACCCAGCAAAGCGATAAGGACCGCTTTGTAGCCTGTAGATAACACAAGTTCAACCGGATGAAAGCGCACGGCTGTAGACACATCCATTTCGCGGTCTGCATGATGAACCTTATGCAGCCGCCATAATAACGGAATTTTGTGTGTGGCTACATGCTGTACATAAATTGAAAAGTCGAGCACTATTACGGTGAGTAAAACCTCAAGCCAGGTTGGCGCAGGAATCAGATTAAACAATCCGAAACCCGCCTCATACGAACTTGCGGCAACGGCAAGCAAAGACAACGGCACGACAAAACGTGCAATGACTGCATTAAGTAAAAACAGACTGAGATTATGGATAAACCGAGTTTGCCACCACACGTTTGGCATCGGTCGACGCGGAAACAGAATTTGCAGCATCAGAAATGCGCAAAAACAACCAAACGGTAAAAGACTGATTAGTGTCGCTTCATTCACACAATTATTTTTCCTCGGACTTTCCTTCAAGCCAGTGAATAAGCGGTGTCCATTCACGCATATCCACCCCTACTTCGCTCAAAGGCATTTCGAAAATACCAATACCTGTATCAGCTGCTTTTACGTAGTTCTGAGAGTTACGCAACGTGCCCACCGTTGGAATATCAAGAGTTCTTAGAAAACGCTGTAAAACTTCATAGGATTTATAATGCCGCTGGGCTCTATTCGCCACGACGCCAAACAGCGCTTTTGAGTTATTCTTCTTAACCTTTGACACTATCTCGGCGACAAATCTAGCCGACGCTCGCATATCAATGGCGCTAGGTAACACCGGAATAATGACCACGTCGACCATTTTGATCAACTTCGCTAGCTTGACATTATCGGTACGCGCTGGCGCATCGTAAATAATCCGTTCAGTGCCTTCTGCCGGGCGAATGGTACCTTTAAGACCGTTGAAGCCTTGAATCGCAGGCTCGCTTTTGGGCCGCACCTTAAGCCATTGCAATGTAGATTCTTGCGGGTCAAGATCAACCAACGCAACCGATGTATTCCATACCGCATAATAAGTGGCAAGATTGGTTGCGATTGTGGTTTTACCACAGCCCCCTTTGGGGTTAACGACTAAAATGGAACGCATGAGGATGCCCTCGGTGAGTGAATTCGTCTCGAAATTAAAATCCAGCATACTATTTTTTCATTTTATTGCCAATTGAGGCTTAGCACTAACGTTTTATGTCTTAATATGTTCTGGCACAATAGCTATCTAGCAGTAAAGCCTAACACACCTATTTTGAAGCCCGTTTTGAATCAAGAAATACTAATAGTTGAAGACGAAAAGGAAATCGCAGACACCCTAGTCTACGCTCTCACCTCAGACCGTTTTTCGGTTGATTGGGCCGCTAATTGCGAAAACGCTAAACAACGCCTAAAAGAAAACACGTATGCTCTTGCCGTTTTTGATGTAGGCCTGCCCGATGGTGACGGTTTTGAGTTACTAAAAGCTCTGCGACAGAGTAGCGGCACGAATCGAGATATTCCGGTTATTTTTCTTACCGCACGTAACGAAGAAATTGACCGAATTGTAGGTTTAGAAATTGGCGCAGACGATTACGTTTGCAAACCGTTTAGCCCACGCGAACTCGCTACACGCGTTAAAGTGATCTTAAAGCGCAGTTCTCCTGCACCTCTCACGCATGGCGCTGACCTACAAAACTCAGATAGAACCCAAAACAAAACTAGTCAGACAGCACATCAGCAATTTAACCACGATGACAAAAAGCGTCTTATTAGTCTGAATCGAGCAGCCCTAGACTTAACTCGTGCAGAATACCTTTTATTGGCGTGCATGCTAGATCGACCTGAGCAGGTGTTTAGTCGGCGCCAGTTGATAGACCACGTTTGGTCAGCCAATCACCCGTCCGACGATCGAGCGATTGATACGCATATTAAAACGCTGCGCGCAAAACTCCGCGCGCATAATCCTCACACCGACTTCATAGTGACGCACCGCGGTTTTGGCTATAGTTTGAATGTCTAACTAGCGCGAAACCTTACTAACTAGGAGTAAATAGAAGCGATGAAGATCAGTTACAGTGTGCGCGCTTTTGTCGTCTACTTTGTCATCCTTGGGTCACTATTGTGGTTTTTGCTGGATAACGCTATCGAGCGTTTAAACGTTGGAATGCGCCAGTCTGCAGAGAGCGTTTTAGTCGACACGGCCAATTTATTTGCGACCTTGATCGAGCAAGAGCTAAGCGCAGATGCGACCTTCAAAGACTCTGTCTCACCGCTACAACGACTGTTTGAGACAACTGCATCCAGACAACTGGTCGCTCAGATATATCAGGTTACTAAGACTTCGATTGATAGTGCCGTATACGTAACCGATGCAAAGGGCCTTGTTATCTACGATTCTAATGGGACCAAAACGGGCTTGGATTTTTCGCAGTGGCGAGACGTACGCTTAACCCTAGAAGGCCAATACGGTGCTCGAACAAGCTTTATAGATACCTCCCGTACCGAGCCAGAAGATGCGAAAGCCATGTATGTCGCTGCGCCAATTCGTAGCGG
Source organism: Proteobacteria bacterium UBA7415 (assembly GCA_002470515.1). GTDB lineage: Bacteria > Pseudomonadota > Gammaproteobacteria > Arenicellales > Arenicellaceae > Arenicella. The sequence goes on from DKML01000031.1 coordinate 83,069, forward strand.
GTCTCTGATAATGGGTGTAGTCAGTGTATCCAAACCCATTGCGAGCCTCGAAGCGCATTTGGTGACTGAAACGCGGCAGCTACAACGATATGCGTTTGCATTATTGTTTTTTGGATTAGTCACCGCTTACCTGCTGTCATTGTGGTTTACCTATGCTCTGAATAAAATTTCACGCTTTGCTAATAAAATGGCGGAAGGTAAACAAATCGAAACACCTATGTTTCGCGACTCGCGACTCGATGACCTAGCTCAGTCTATTTCGCATATGCGCCATCAGCTCGATGGCAAGGAATATGTTGAAAATTATATCCACAGCCTGACTCACGAATTAAAGACCCCAATCACGAGTATTCAAGGTGCTGTAGAGCTACTTGACGAGAACATGCCATTGGAAGACCGCAGGCGGTTTTTAAATAACATTTCCAACTCTAACCGTCGAATGTCTCGACTAGTAGAGAGAATGTTGTCACTAGCCAAGCTAGAAGGCTTATCTGAGCTGGTTGAGGCAGCGGAGTTTGATCTTTTAGGCCCACTACTTAGACTGAGCGAAGAGCGGGCTCCGAGCATCGCTGAGCGCAACCTCTCTTTTGAATACTCTATTGGAGGCAAGAGCATCAGCGCCGCCGAATATGCCAGTGAACTGAATCTAATACCAGAGAACCAGACTCTTGGGTTCGCCTGCGTAGGCGATCGCACGTTAATTACACAAGCTGTGGCTAACTTGCTGGATAATGCGATAAATTTTGCGGCCGATGGCAGCATCATTACGATTCAGATGGATGTCGAAACCGCAAGCATCCGACCCTCGGTCAAAGGATCTGGAGAGCGTCTGCCCCAAGATTTTAGTGTTAGAGTAATTAATCAGGGTCCTGCAATTCCTCTTTACGCACTACCTAAGCTCTATGATCGCTTTTTCTCGCTGCCACGAGAGATAGGCGGGGCCGAATCAAAGAGCACAGGACTTGGCTTAAGTTTTGTTAAAGAAATAATGAAACTTCACAATGGTCGAGTGCGCCTAGACAATACCGATGAAGGCGTTGCAGCCGGCTTAAAATGGACACTATAAGCTAAACGTTTTGACTTCTGTCACTCGTATTCCCAAGGCCGACATAACGCCCTAATCGCCGCACTATTTTAATAAGCTGTCACCTGCCCATAGATCCAGACAGGGGTGTCATCCCAGCAAGCCTCACATAAACCACACAATACTTCGCCCAACCCCCATTTGGATCACATATGGCTAGCTCATAGTTGCGTCATGGAATGCAGTTGAACACGGATGTTCCATTAGTTAATCCGCAGTGTCTGTGGGTTTTTGCCGCAACATTTCTTTATTGGGAGCCACATAATGAACTTACAAATAGAGCGTACAGCGATAATTCATATCGGAATCAGTTTTGTCGCTAGCCTATTCCTATTGCTTTGCACACAAACCGCCAGTGCCTGGCAAGACGATAGTTCTGCCGCACAGCAATCAAGTATAGGTGAATTAGAACTGCGCTCCGCAGACGGTACGCCACAAAATACAGCGCTGCTCTTAGATACTAAGCTGGCCGGTCACATCGAGGGGATGATTGTGTCACTCAGTGTTGAACAAGTGTTTAAAAACGCTAGCGATCAATGGCTACACGGCCGATACGTATTTCCATTACCAAGCACCGCTGCCATCGACAGTCTGACCATTCAAATTGGTGATCGAATTATTAAATGCAAGATTCAAGAAAAGGAACAGGCCAAAAAAACGTTCGAGAAAGCCAAGCGCGAAGGCAAAAAAGCGGGATTGCTCGAACAACACAGACCTAATCTATTTAGCGTCGCTGTCGCCAATATCGCCCCGCATGAAGAAGTCATTGCCAAAATCACCTTTATTGACCAGATCGAGTATCAAGATGATGTTTTCTCTCTCCGCCTTCCGACCACACTTACCCCTCGTTACGTTCCAAATCTCCTCACTAGTTCAAGACAAGAGGGATCAATACTAGGCGCTGATCTTTCGGCAAAAGAGCGCTCTAGTAACGCGTTTGATGGATCCAACAATGCGCCTGTATCTAATTTTTCACCAGAGCAGCTATACGACATTAAAGCTGTGTCGCCCCCACAAACGCACGATGACGCTGGTAAAACATCTCATACTTTCTCTTTGGATTTGAGTCTAAATGCAGGTTATGCGCTGGAAGCAGTACGCAGCAGCTCACATCGCGTATCGGTTAATTACCCTGATGCCATGAATGCAACCGTAACACTCGCAAATGGTACCGCGAGGCTCAATGCTGATCTCGTTTTGGAATGGCAGACAGCCGTTGGCCAAAGCCCTAAAGCACAGCTCTTTGAAGAAAAAACCAAAGACGGATACTTCTCTTTGCTGATGATCAAGTCGCCTGCCAGTAACGCAACGCTTAGCTTGCCTAAGAATGTGACCTTTATCATTGATTCATCTGGGTCGATGGCTGGCGAACCTATGCGTCAAGCACAGCAAGCATTGCTAAACGGTCTACAGTTTTTGAGTCCCGTTGACCGATTTAACATTATCGACTTTGATAGCGAGTTCAGAACGCTGTTCAAAACCCCTCAATATGCCCTGCGTTCTAATGTTGATGCGGGCATCGCCATGGTTAATGGTCTAGACGCTGACGGTGGCACCGAAATGTCGGGCGCTCTAGAATACGCATTACGCCACCCTGGTGATAGCACCGATGCGAATGAACTACGACAAGTGATTTTTATAACTGACGGCGCTGTGTACAACGAACGCGAGTTATTTGCCCTTATTAATAACTTACTCGGCGATGCACGGCTATTTACTGTAGGCATTGGCTCTGCGCCAAATACTTATTTTATGGAAAAAGCAGCGCAGTTTGGACGAGGTACGGCAACAATGATTGGCGATCTAAAACAAGTTAATGATCGTGTCACCAAATTATTCAAAACTATTTCTGCGCCAGTCCTACGGGACCTAAGCATTGATTGGGGCGTTGCAAGTGCTCACATTGAACATTTTCCCAACAAGTTGCCCGATCTATATCAGGGCGAGCCGCTAAGCCTGGTGATCCATTCTAAAAAGCCACTCAAGAACATAAAACTCTATGGGCGAATGTTAGACGAGCAGTGGAAGACAACACTGGGACGTGGCAATAGCAAGAAAAGCCCGAATGTGCGCTTAGACATAGTCTGGGCACGTAACAAAATCGCTGATCTCATGGATCAAATTATTTTCAGTAATCAACCACAAGGATCACCAGAAACACAACGCATTGAAAAAGAGATACTTGGTCTTGGCTTACGCCACCAGTTACTTACTAAGTTCACATCTTTCGTCGCGGTAGAGGAACAAGTCGTACGTCCGAGGTCACAAAACGCCAAGCACAATCAAGTACCAAATCTAATGCCTAAAGGCAGCACCATGCCTATGCCCCAGACCGCGACTATAGCCGATCTACTACTTTGGCTAGGCCTTCTGCTCATAGCAATTGGCGTGTACTTAGGCAGAAAAGGTACTCACCGTGTTTAAGTTGCCAATACATCGTCTTAAAGCCAGACATAAGCTAATCCAACGCATGACATTACTCAGTGGTGCTGGTTGGATCAAATCTACCATAAGCATTGCATTATTGGCCATTGGGATTGGCTTAGTGGGTAACGGTGGATACATGATCGCAAAAGCTCAACTAGCCCAGCAGCTACTCGCTTACAGCTGGAAACAAGGCATTGAATCTGGATCAGCGCAAAGGCCATGGTCTTGGGCCGATACTGAAGTTGCGGCGCGTATTCGATTTTTGAGTTTAGACGAAGAACGGTATGTCATGCGCGACGCGTCTGGCGAATCCTTAGCGTTTGGTCCTGGGTTTGTCGAAGACGGGCGTATTAAGCAGACATTAGAGCCCACAGGCACGGCAATTGCGGGTCATAGGGATTCTCATTTTGGTATTTTGCGTGACCTAAAGACTAATGATCTTATTGAGATACAACGATTAGACCAAAGCTCTATCCGCTTTAGAATAACTTCAGCGGCGGTTATCGACACACGCCACCAAACCTTGAGAAAACCTAGTGCTACGGAATTAACCTTGATCACTTGCTACCCCTTTGACTCAATGGTGGCAGGTGGTCCCTTGCGCTATGTGGTATTTGGCGTAGAGGTTTAAAGTAAATCTTTAGAAACCTAGTAATGATTCGGGGCTAATAATTCGGGCTTATCTATTTGGGTGCTTAGAGCATTACAAGCAACAGCTCTCTGAGGTCGGTTGGAGAGTTATCAAAAAGCCTAGATCAAGCCGAACCACAATATGCCACAGTGCCATCCATTATTTAGAAAGAATTGAAAGCAACCTGCCTACTGGCGCTCTTGAATGAGCAATTGCTGATGAACAAACACTCCCTTCACAATCAATAGAGCGATGTATAGCTTTGGTTCAAGTCCTTGAGTATTAGCCATAGGGCCAGAACACCAAACACATCCCAGCCTGCGCTACCAAACCCGGTCGCTGTAGACTTAACGCAGATCTTTATTATGTCTTCTTCTCGATAATAAATTGCATACATCGTGTCATAAACAAACACGCAGACGGTCATTGCAACAAGCTAAAAGCCTAGGTCGAAGGGCGCGCCACTCGCCACATACGCCATAGGTATACTGAATGAGAATGCGAAGCCCAATAGTAATTGCCGAGTTTGCACAAAGTGCTTCATTAAGGAATAGATCATCATTAACACTGCAGCGGGCAGCGACCAAGGACAGATAACGACAGGGAGTTACAGTAATAGGCAGAAGTGCAACTAAGCTCAAGCATCCTAATAAGCACAATGCTGCGCAAGCACTCGCTCGATATGAGGCAAGTGGCCGTTACTCAGTTGAGCAACGTTGGGATCAGTCTCTCAGTTTGCAAAGTCGTTAATAACGCACCCCGCTGAGCACATAACGATAACGCCAAAGATAAACACCCAATCCAACGATGCAGACGGTGATCCGCTATTCGCCAACCACAGCGCCCATAACGTTGGCGACATTAGCAATGATGATCCAATCGGCTTATCAAATCGCATGAGGACTAGATAGTCGCCGACTTTAGAAACTAATTGATCGAACCGCTTCGTCACATTCAACCTGAAACTGGCTTGGTAACGATTTCAAACTTCGTTTTCATCATATAATACGGATGTCTGCAGAAAACACTTTTCTACTAATTCCTTCTTACCCGCTTGGCAGAAAAACAGATTATTTAAAGCAAAATCATCGATGTAACTAGCGTTTACTTCTGTTCTTTTCACTAAGTCAAACAGAACGTACCCATGAATAGAAAGAAAATCAACAACATCGTGCACTGAAATACCTCGGTCAAAAAACGTACCACCATATTCCAGTTGACCACACACAATTCGATGTTGACTTAAGCTCTCAGCGGCACCTTGCAGCACATCCAACTCAAACCCTTCAGTATCAATTTTTAGGTAGTCCACTTGAATAATTTTCGTAACTCGACGGTACGCGTCTAATGTCGATAATTTTACCGAATGGGCTTTAACATCACCCCATTGTTTAACTTTCGAATCAAAGACTTCGCGATGCGCCAAACTCCCAAGTACGGTTTTCTTCTCTGGATGATATAAAGTACCAGTACCTTCCTGACTGGACAGCCCTATTTCAACAAGGGTAAAAGTACTCGCGTCGACTAATTTTTCAGCCAATATCGCATAAGCTGCAGGATTGGGCTCAAAACAATGAAGGTCTATCTTTTTAATAGGCCATTGATCGACAACTCTACGTGCGAAAAGACCTTCATTTGCACCGACGTCAAAGACGCAAATATCGTTTGGCAAACTTGAGTCGATAAGGATCTTCCCAATATTCAAGCAAGCCGAATCGCTTAGGTGCAACTTCTTTTTCTTAGACATTTTGCTTCCGTTTAACGTACAAAGCGTCACCCCAACATGACTTCTTCCACCATTTGGTTGCTACACGCTCAAAGGAAAAGTCTTCTAAAAACTGATCTAATTCCTCAATAAGCACACCACCCTCGTAGAGTTGATCTGAATTGACCTCAGATAAAATAGCATCTACAGAGCTTAATAACTCAGCTGCTCCCTTAAGCACCTCCAACTCGTACCCCTGAACATCAAGGTTTAGAAAATTATACCGCATTGGTGAGTCAACAAAATCATCGAGCCTAACCATTTCTACAGTCTCTTTTCCATCAAAAACAATGTTAGGGTAATCTATTAGATGCCGGCTAGGTACCAGCACTGAACTAGATTGAGACTTATTCTTAGTCTCTGTATACATTTCTATTGACGTGTTCTGGTTACCCACCGCCTTGTTAACAAGCTGGACCTCTTTCCCATTCAGGCGCTTCTGTAGCTCTTCGAATGATGCACGAACCGGCTCAAAGAACACCATTTCTCTAATACCACTGTCGGCGTAAGCCTGATACTCTTCACCGAAGTGCGCTCCAACATGGATGACCCCACGAATGTCCAATGAGTATTCTTTGATCAAATCAGGTAATGAAAGGAGCATAGTTTTTACCTACTGTTTTAGTTCTAACTACATAAAAGTAGTCTCATTATAGAGGCCTAGGCCAAAACATCTTCTAGCGTGTTGGCAAACAAGAAATACCCTCTATGCTTCTTTGGCCTGGAAATACTCACGTAAATGGGTATTACCGCTGACTTGCTCAAGCACATTTTGGCCTCGGGCGATTATAACCGAGCCTCGCTTGGCTCCAGTCTCGTGATCAGATGGCGCAGTCGGAAAGAAAATGCTGACTTTATGACGCGAAGTTACCGGACCAATATACTCGAGATCCAGCTTTTTACCGTTTTTGTAATCATCCCAGCCGTAACCAGGGTCATGTGGTACTTTGAAATCGTCAACCATAATAAGGAACGAGCCCCAATTGTCACAGATTAGTTCAATCTCTTCCTCTAAAGGAAGATCATCATACCAGTGGGCATCTAGATAAAAGAACGGTACTTCGGATTTACTATTTGGTAGAGCTACGACGGTCTTAATCAAGTCGCGAGAATCACAGTTGAGAATCGTTACATTTTTGAAGGCTTTTAATCTTTCCCTAGCGATTAAAAAAGATTCGCGTACGAGCTCCCCCGAATACACAGGTACACCACTGAATTTTTGAGCCAAATATTGTGTGGTGTTGGCCCATTTCGTTCCCGTTTCAACAGCGATACTAAACTCGATCGTTTTAGTCAAAGACTCAAAGATTTGCTTACGTTCGGTCTGATCATTGAATACAGAAAATTTGGACAAATAATCAGCATCTCTCTCGAGCAAGGCTTCTACGGCTTGCTCCATAACAAAGACTCTCCTTTGCAGTTTCGAGTACTTTTTCTCAAGGCTCGAAAATTCTTCGATTCCAACATATTTACGCTTAAACATTCTTATGACCCAAGTTAGCCGTTTGATTATACGATAACAGGTGAGCGCTTAAAAAATACGCGCTAACAGAAGTCGAATTCTATACTTTTGGAGTAAAGAAAACACGGTCGATTAACTCATCCTGCGATTATTTCTTGGGAATGACTGGTTTGCCATTTTTAACTTCTGACACTGATTACTTGCTATCTATTTGATTCAGTTGTGCACGGCGCCCCCTGCGTTATGTAGTTTTTGGCTAGGAAGTTATAAATCAACCTCTGGGTGCTAATAATTCGGAATTAAAAATTCGGGTGCGAAAGGCGTCACGAACAACATCTCCGTGAAGTCATTTCGCGTGTCATCAAAAAGCCAAAATCAAACCAAACCACAATACGCCACCCAACCAACCATTATTTAGGAAAGCTTGAAAACAACCTGCTTGCTGGCGCTTATGGATGAGTACTTGCTGATGAACAAACATGCCAGCAGCGATAAATAGAGCTACATATAAACTAGGATCCAAACCTTTGTTGCCAATGAGCACTAGCCATAGAGTCAGGAAAATCAACTGCAAGACGCCAAGCACATGACGGTCTGCGCTACCAAACCAGATCGCGGTAGACTTAACGCCGATTTTTATATCTTCTTCTCGGTCAGACATTGCATATGCAGTGTCGTAAACAACAACCCACACAATATTTGCCACAAGCAATAGGTAAAAGCTTTGATCAAATAATGCACCGCTGGCGACATAGGCCATAGGTATACTGAATGAGAATGCAAAGCCCAAAATAAGTTGAGGCGCTTGCATAAAACGCTTCATAAAGGGATAGATGATTGTGAGTGTCAAGGCTGGAATCGACCAAGGCCATACAGCAGCGGGGAGCTGCAGCAGCAATAACAGCGCAATAAGACATAAGCATCCGAATAGACCCAATGCTTCCTTAGTACTTACTCGACCAGACGCAAGCGGTCGCTGCTCCGTGCGAGCAACCTTGGGATCTATGTCACGATCCGCGTAGTCATTAATTACACAACCCGCAGAGCGCATAACGATCACGCCAAACACAAACACCCAAACCAACGATGCGTGTGGCGATCCGTCATTAGCCAACCACAACGCCCATAGCGTGGGCCACATTAACAAAAATGTTCCAATGGGCTTTTCGAAGCGCATGAGCACTAAATAGTCACTGGCTCTTCGCGAAATAGTTTTTCTTAAAGTCATGGGCAATAGTTTACCTAAAATAGAGGGATTAGTTTTTAACAACAAAAACCGAACTCGCTTTCAGCACAGTACGGTACCGTATTCTGCAAGTGGAATTTTCAGGCATTGATTCCACCTCATCAACTGTCACCTAACTCGAAACAGTAAGCTCTAGCACATTACACTAAGCGTTAACGTAGTCTTCTCTCTGACCAATCCAACGATCTATCAAAAGATCCACATTTTCGGGGGCATATTGTTGAAGAGACGTCGCCAAGGGTTCTATCTCGGGCAGCCAATGTTGGTCGCGCATGATATCTGCGACTCTAAAACTCACACTGCCGGTCTGTCGGGTACCCAACACCTCGCCTGCTCCACGAATTTCTAAGTCTTTTTCAGCTATCACGAAACCATCGTTGGTTTTACGCAATGTATCTAAGCGCTCTTTAGCGTGTGGCGAGAGCGGTGTTTGGTAGAGCAAGATACAAAACGACTGCTCACTGCCTCGACCAACTCGCCCCCTGAGTTGATGCAATTGTGCCAAACCCATTCGTTCCGCGTTCTCGATAATCATCAAACTTGCGTTGGGCACATCCACACCAACCTCAATAACGGTAGTCGCAACGAGCACATCCAGAGAGCCATCGCGGAACGCTGTCATCACCAAGTCTTTCTCTTGCGACTTCAAACGCCCATGCACTAGACCAATGGATAATTCTTGCAGACGTTCTTCCAATTCGTTTGCAACAACAGTTGCCGCTTGAACTTCCAGCACTTCAGATTCATCAATAATCGGGCACACCCAATAGGCTTGCCGCCCACTCTTACACGCCGCTCTAAGCCTCTCGATTACATTGTCTCGTTTTGCTGCGATCGGCATCACCACTGTGTCCACCACCTTTCGGCCTGGGGGTAGCTCATCAATGCTAGACACATCTAAATCAGCATAAAAGGTCATAGCCAATGTTCGTGGAATTGGAGTCGCCGTCATGGCTATCTGGTGGGGTACACAGCCATCTGCGGCCTTGCTTCGCAAAGCGAGCCTTTGAGCAACCCCGAAGCGGTGCTGCTCGTCGATCACGACTAAACTTAGATCCGCGAACGTCACAGAGTCCTGTATTAAGGCATGTGTACCAACAACAACTTGCAATGCGCCTTCAGCCAACCTTGCCAATACCTCTTGCTTTTCACTCGCTTTTAGACGACTGGCGAGAAAGCGCACCTCAATGCCCAAATCGTCAAACCATCCACTCAAGGTGCGGTAGTGTTGTTCTGCTAGCAGCTCAGTAGGCGCCATTAAGGCCACTTGCTTGCCGTTAGCAACGGCGACTAACATAGCCGCGGCAGCGACTACGGTTTTGCCAGAGCCGACATCACCTTGCACTAATCGCATAGATGGCTCGTGCCTGGCTATGTCGTCAAATAGCTCTTGAGTAACTCTCTGCTGTGCATTAGTAAGCGTAAATCCCAAACCATGTAAAAACGCCTGATGTAACGCTTGATTCACCTCTAACGCTTGAGCCCTCTCGCTACTGCGTTGAAGTCGAGCGCGTCTAAAACTAAAATGGTGCGCTAATAACTCTTCTACGATTAACCTCTGATGGGCTGGCGTATCAGCCGTGCTCATCGCACTAAGCAGGGCATTTTGAGGCGGTCGATGCAACATCTGTAATGCGTCCGCCAGGCTCGCGGCGTCAAATATCTGGCTCAACTTAGCCGAAGCGCTGGTGCTTGGCACTAGCTCAGTTAACAGTGGCAGGCCAACGGCGAGTGCTTGATCACTTAATTTACGCCAAAATATTTGACTCAACCCATCAACGGTTGGATATACCGGAGTCAATGTTTCCTCCATCGCCCCTGTCGGCTCGGAGTTGAATATTCGATACTCTGGATGGATCATCTCAAAACCAGAAGTACCTCTTCTAACCTCGCCAAAACAGCGAACCCATGCGCCTTTCTGCAATGAGTTTTGTTGAGTCTTATTAAAATAGAACAGTCTGAGCCCCATGAACGCATCGCCGTCACTAAGGCTAACCACCAAACTACGCCTTCGTCCAAAAACAACTTTTGAGTACTCTACTTGAGCAATCACTACGGCAGACTGACCCGGTAACAAATGGGCTATGTCAGTGACGCGCGTTCTGTCTTCGTAGCGAAAGGGAAGATGAAAAAGTACATCCTGTAGCGTATTCACATGCATCCGCGCAAGCTTCTCCGCAGTTTGCGGACCAACCCCTGTCAGTTTAGTGACGGAGGACTGAGCATCTAGTGGTGTGCGTTTTGGCATACGATTACGATTTAGGAAAACTCCTATATCGGCCCATTGGGCCAACTAAAGCACGCAATGCGGCTAGTCTACGAAAGCGACTGCATCGATTTCTATTTCGACACCGCGCGGCAATGCAGCAACCTGCACAGCAGCACGAGCCGGGTACGGGTCGGCAACATATTCACTCATTATTACATTGAGCTTCGCGAATACACTTAGATCGGTCATATACACATTGAGTTTTGCGACATTGGTCCAGTCGCAGTTCGCCGCTTTGAGTACCGCCGAGAGGTTTTCAAAAACCTGCCGCGCCTGCGCTTCAAAGCCACCCTCGACAGCTTCCATAGTTTTAGGATCTAGAGGAATCTGCCCTGATATATACAGAGTATTATTGGCTATAACGGCCTGAGAATACGCACCAATGGCGGCGGGCGCATCAGGGGTGGAGATAATGGTTTTGCTAGTCGTCTGTTTCATCTAGTGATTATTACGACAATGGTCATTCTTAACAAGCCCCAAAACTTGTAGAACAAGCCCCAAACGAAACTTAACCGTTTTGACGAGTAACTTTGGCTACTTTTTCTTTACGGTAAATCGACCGAATAAGCTTAGCGAGATGCGCTCTGTCTTTAACATCAACAACAAAGTCAATCTGAATGACGCTCTCTAGTCCTTCGTGCACATCAACGTTATTGATGTTAGATCCGTTTTCAGCGATTGCAGTTGCTACTTCGGCAAAAGCACCTGCCACGTTATTAACTTTAACTTGCAAACGAACGTGAAAAACGCTGTCTAGGTTTTCATCCCAATCAACCATCAAACATCGGTCTGGATGGCGGCGAAGCTCGGCCGTATTGTTGCAATCGCTCGTATGGATTGCCAAGCCGTGGCCCGCCGTAAAAGCGCCAATGATCGGATCCCCAGGGATCGGACTACAGCACTTAGAGTACGAAATCATTAATCCTTCGGAGCCGCGAATCACCAAAGCGCTGGCCTCTTCCTGCCCTTCCGCCAGAACGCCAACATCACTAAGTCGAGCAACTTGTTGAGCAACAATACCGGGTACCCGGATACCTTGTCCTATTTCGATAAGTAGGTCAGACCACGTATCAAGCCCAAACTCGGCAAGCAATTTTGCTTGTACCTTAGCGCTAATCTTACGCCGGCCAAACAACCTTTGTTTGGTCGCACCAGCCAATAGGCGCTTGCCTAGGGCAAGTGCTTCTTCTGATGTTTGATTTCTTAAGAAATTGCGGATCTGTGATCGTGCTTTACCGCTAGTCGCGTAATTAAGCCATGCTGTGGTTGGTGACGCATCTTCATTGGTAATGATTTCAACGCGATCTCCGTTTTGTAACACCGTTGGCATTGTCGCTAAGCTGGCGTTTATACGCACCCCTGCACAATGAAGACCGACTTTGGTGTGAACCGAAAAGGCAAAGTCTAGTGCCGTGGCGCCTCGTGGTAATTTTCGAATATCGCCGGTCGGCGTGAAGACGTACACCTCATCGGGGTATAAATCGGCTTTAAGGTGTTCAAGAAACTCGATTGGGTTACCAGAGTGTTGTGTTGGGTCTAATAACTCAACCAACCACTCCCGCGCCAACTGACTCGAGTTAACACTGTCTGAGTCGTTACTGCCATCGGACTTATAAATCCAATGCGCTGCAATACCCGCTTCGGCAACGCGGTCCATCTCTCTAGTGCGTATCTGAACTTCCAACCGGTCGCCATGCGGACCTACTACAACAGTGTGTATTGATTGATACCCATTCGCCTTCGGTATAGCTATGTAGTCATGAAAACGACCATGTACTGGCTTGTAGGTTGTATGAACCATACCCAGAACGCGGTAACAGGTATCGACGCAGTCCACTATAATTCTAAAACCATATAAGTCGTATAACTCATCAAACGACTTATTTTTACGCACCATTTTGCGATATACGCTGTAGACAGTTTTACGTCGACCCTTGATATAAAAATCCGATAATCCGGCACTTCCGAGCGTATTTTTTAGCGACTCACTCAGCTTTTCTATGACGAGCTTACGATTGCCCTCACGTTTGCTCATTGCCAAATTTAGCGTTTTATATCGATTTGGAAAACGTGCACGCATGCAAACGTCTTGTAGTTCACGCGCCCAACTATAGAGACCTAAGCGCTCAGCAATTGGAGCGTAAATCTCAAGAGTCCGGCGAGCAATAGCTCGGCGTTCCTCGGTAGGGCGTTGATCTAGGCAACGCATATTTTGCAAGCGATTAGCAAGATGAATAATCATTACGCGAATGTCTTCAGACATTGCCATCAACATCCTGCGAAAACTTTCTGCTTCAGTTTCTAGTGTCAGACTATAGCGAATCTGACCCAATCTACCTGCTCCGCTGACGAGTTTAAAAATATGCACGCCAAACAGCTTAGAAATAGTATCGCCAGGACCTAGATTTGACTCCTGCTTTTCTGAATTCAGGTCTTCGGTGTTGATCAACAAGGCCGCAGTAAGAGTGGTGGCATCTAGTTGCAACTCACTTAAGATGTCGACTAAACCAAGTGAATGGTAAATAGCAGGACTACCATTAATAGGCGCCTGGTTGCGCAAGGTCTTTTCTGCGAACACAAACGCTTTCTGTAGCGCCTCGCGTTTTTCATCGCTTAAATAGCAAAGTCGCGCTTTGCCAATTTTTCGAAAAGCACGCTCTGGAGTAAGCGAAGCCCATACATAGGAGGCTGAGTAGCTGTCGGCTAATACAGTTGGTGCATCAACAACACTTTTCTTACGACCCGTTTTAGAATTCTTTGGCTCGAAAATCTGCGCTGAAATTGAAGGCTTACTAGGCTTGCTACCCACTACAGTTAACCATCTTTTGGATGTACATCAATTTTCAAAAGGCTCTAATTCATCCTGAACAAGAGCGCTTTTTTGTTTTTAAAACGTCAATAAAAGCGGCTAAGTAAAAACTACTTTGCTACCCTTATTAATTCGCCTGCGTCGATATTGATCGGGCAGGCGAATAACATGACTCTATTCGCTTTTTCCAGCGAGTTCTGCTTGAAGAGCTGCAGTTAGAGCGTCAAGCTCGCTTGTGTCTTCAGCGGCTTCGCCTTCTCCTTCGACCTGCTCTTCATCTGACGCTTCCATAAACTCTAAGATATCTTCTTCGATTTTCTCATCAAGGATGTCTTTAGTTACAAATCCTTCAGCTATTTCTCGTAACGCGATTACGGTTGGTTTGTCGTTTTCTTCTTCAACATGAGGCGTTGCACCCAATGAAATTTGACGCGCACGCTTAGTCGCTACCAACACAAGTTGAAAGCGGTTATCTACTTTACTTAAGCAATCTTCAACGGTTACTCGAGCCATAATGAACTCCTAATTTATCTGTAAAAGTCAGCGCGATTAAATCCCGCTGTCGGTTTTCTGTATTCACTTGTTTGATGAATGTGCTGTTTGGTTAGCAATTCTCAGTAATGACAGCGCTACTCAACAATACCCATCAATGAACGCACGTGTGAATTAAGGGGGCGGATTCTATCACCTTGACCCGCAACAATCAGCGATAATTCGCTTAAAGCTGTATTAAAATCATCATTTAAAACGGCAAAATCTGACTCCTTACAATGAGCCATCTCGCTTAGAGCCTGCTGCATTCGGCTCTGAATGACATCTTCAGAGTCACTGCCACGGCTACGTAGGCGTCTTTCTAGCTCTTCAATGCTCGGGGGTAATACCGAAATACTCACGGCATCAGGCATTTTTTTTCTTACTCTACGTGCGCCCTGCCAATCAATATCAAGTAAAACGTTCAATCCTTTAGTCAGCATTTCGTCAACCGCTAGAGATGATGTGCCGTAGTAATTGCCGTAGACTTCGGCATATTCTAGGAAAACGCCCTCTTCTACCATCTGCTGAAACTCAGATTGGTCTACGAAAAAATAGTCTTCGCCGTGCACTTCTCCACCACGCTTGGTACGTGTTGTATGCGAAACGGACATGGTTATGAACTCGCTACTCGCGATCAAAGCCTTGGCCAGAGAGGTTTTCCCTGCGCCTGACGGCGCGGAAACGATAAATAAGTTGCCGGTATTCACAATGACAATGCGGGACCTTCGATGGTTTACAGTCTAAATGTGGTCGGTATTCTACTGAAAAATTAGCTCATTAAAAGCGTTCTTAATGTCTTATTCATGGCAAAACACAGATTTTTATTAATATGCCATTCGCTTTTATCTGGCGATAGAGATGTTAATACGGATACAGTGAAACAAAGGTCGTTGCGTAAAGCTCGTTAAGCAGTGAGCTCGGCACCCATTTTAGCCAAAATATCCACTACTTTGCCTGCATGAACAGCATGCTCGCTAGAGGCATTACCTTGCGTAGAACGATAGTAAACACCTTGAGAAATAGACGCTAATCGAAAGAAACTAAAGGCCAGGTAGAAGTGCCAATGTTCAATGGACTCAATCTTACGCACCGCACAATACCGTTCGACCAACTCATCCTCATTCGGTATTCCTGCGCCAGACCGGTCCAGACCGTCAAGCCCTTTCATAAATCCGAGCTCTGGAACACGCAGTCCCATACAGAAATACGCCATATCTGAGATCGGATGCCCAAGCGTTGAGAGCTCCCAATCTAGAACAGCCGCAACCTGAGGTTGGTTCCGCACAAACAACATGTTATCGAACTTATAGTCACCATGAATTAGCGTCACTGTGCCGTCATCCGCTGGAAGGTTTTGCGGCAACCATTCGATCAAGTGATCCATGTCGGCGCGATCTTGCGTAAACGATAATTCGTATTGTTTAGTCCAGAGACTAATCTGACGTTCAAAAAAATTAACGCCCTTACCAAAATCATGTAAGCCGGTGGTTTGTAAGTCTGCATTGTGAATACTCGCCAATGTGTCAACGGCCGCCCAGTAGTAGTCAGCACGTTGGCTTGTATCAAGGGTTGGAAAACGAGGGTCAACAAATTGATCACCATCAATAAAGCTCATTACAAAGAACATAGCGCCTATCACGTCTGCGTCTCTGCACAGATGCACCATGGTCGGCAATGGCGTGTCAGGCAACGAACTCATAACTCGAAATTCGCGGTCAACTTGGTGTGCTGATTTCAACAGCTTTCCGAACGGCTGCCTGCGCAACACAAATGTACCGTCCGCTGTATCGAACCGATAGGTCGGGTTTGATTGCCCAACCGAAAACTTCTCAATTGATTCAATTGGCTTAAAGTCAGCAACTTGAACTTGCAGATACTTGGACAGTTTCTCTATATCAAAATCAATTTGGTCAGTAGTCATACTTTATTTTTTAGCTTGATGTTTAGTGTATTCGTGGCTGCAAAAATTCGGCAGCGGATTTCCTTAGGCATGGGATAATACCACCAAGCCCCACAAACAATGCAAACGCGCGCTCACCATCCGCCCGCTAGACCTCATTTTGACTAAAAACTAAGTACGATCAATGAAAGTAAGAAAGACCCGTACGTGCAAAATAGTCTAGTTTCATTGCCATAGATCTATCATCTACAGATGAGTTTTGTATACTAGCCGTCTTTTTTCGCGGCATTAGCACTGGTTCGCGAAGTTCATCATTTTCCTTGTACGTGTCGTAAGACCAAGACTTTAGATCATTAGACTCACATGACTTCAGCCAGCTCTAAATCGTTACCACTCATTGGAATTCTTGGCGACGGCCAACTATCCAAAATGTCTATCGAGGCCTATCACAAGATTGGCGGCAAAGCCTATGCGTTCGGTGGCAGCGATCAATCACCCGCCGGCCTTGTGGCCGATAAGTTTGTTACCGGCAGCGCTGAATCTTTGAGCGACTTAACTGAGTTTTTTAAGCAGGTTGATGTTGTTACTTTAGAAAACGAATTTATTGATAGCAATCTTTTGATACAAGCGTCGCAGGACAGCGGCATAAAGGTGTTTCCAGAACCTTCACGTTACCAATTGATTGAAGACAAGCTTTCTGAAAAACGCTTTTTTAGTGAAAGCGGCACGCAAGTCGCTAAATTTTTTGAAGTAAACGAGGTCAGCGACTTAATAGACACTCCCGGATATCTAAAACTAGCGAAAGGCGGTTACGATGGTAAGGGAACCTATAAGGTAGACAGCCTTGCTGAGGCGGCGGAAGTATTTACCAAAATTCGCTCAGCGGGTGCAGTATTGTTCGAGCATGCTCTAGATTACGCAAAGGAGCTGTCGATGATTGCAGCGCGCAACTCGAGTAGCATTATCTTTTATCCGCTGGTCGAAACTCATCAAGAGCACGGCACCTGTCGGTACGTTTCATTACCCGCCGGTGTAAGCGATGCGATCGAACAGCAAGCGCGACACGATACTGGTCAGATTATGCAAAAACTCGACACTCAAGGGCTATTTGCGTTTGAATTTTTTCTAACGCCTAGTGGCGAGCTAATTGTTAATGAGTCAGCGCCGCGCCCGCATAACTCTGGGCACATCACCATGGACTTAATGTCTGGTGACCAGTTCGAGAACCATATGCGTTCTGTCGCGGACCTGCCGCTAGTAGAACCACAAATGCAACATGCATCTGGCATAATGGTCAACTTGCTGGGCACACAGGACGGTCCAGTCAACGAAAAAGCTATATTCGATGACGCCGGCACTGAGGATCTAAAGGTTCACTTGTACGGAAAAACCGAATCACGCGTTAATCGTAAAATGGGCCACATCAACCTATGGGGCGATAACCAATGGCAACGCGCTAAGCAATTAGTAAAGACATTGGAAGTATAGATACATGTAATCCGGCCTAGCAACGCAGCAAGGGCTAAATGAATACGACAGAGAATGAGAAGTACCGAGAGGCAAATATGAAAGTAGCAATTATTATGGGTTCGGATTCCGACTGGGACGTGATGCGCGCAGCCGCCGAAACACTAAAAGAATTTAGCGTGGATTTTGATCATAAAGTGGTATCCGCTCATCGCACTCCCCAAGACATGATGGAATTTGCTAAAGATGCACGTGATAACGGCTATTCGGTAATAATCGCTGGTGCCGGCGGTGCGGCTCACCTACCTGGTATGGTTGCTTCGTTAACCACCCTTCCCGTGGTTGGCGTACCTGTTCGCGGCAGCAACCTAGAAGGCATGGACTCATTGCTTTCTATTGTACAAATGCCACGCGGTATTCCCGTCGCCACAGTAGCCATTAATAACTCTATGAATGCGGCATTATTAGCAATTCGTATTCTGGCTGTTTCAGATACAACTCTCGCGCAAAAAATGGCTGATTATCATGTCAGCATGTCGGACGCTTCGCGCGCTAAAACACTGCCCGACGTCTAAGCTTGAGTCTGTATTTTTAACTAGCCACCACACATCTTGCCGCCACACATTAAAAAGGGCGCACAGCATTTAGCATGTGCGCTCTTTTTTCTGCTTACTGGCTCCGCCTCTATTAGCTTTGTGGTGCGTCTATCACCACCACTTCAGCTGTTGCGCTTAATGCTTTGATTTGCACGCTCTTGAGCTTGCTCATCTCCATAGCATCGCCTTTAGCTAAAACCTGATCTTCAATTTGTATCTCTCCTGCAGACACCAGCAAATACGCCTGCCGCTTTATCGGATGATCAATCACCGCACCTTGCTTTAAAGTACCCGCATAGATCTCAGCGTCTTGGTAAATGTGCAACGGCGCGGTGCCATCACCCGCCACCAACAAACTAAGCTTGTCAGAAGTAGGTTCTTTGGGAAACTCATGAGCCTTCCAAGCTGGCTTCACGCCCCGTTGGTTCGGCTCAATCCATATTTGATATAGGGTCGTTTCCTCAGATTCTCGATTAAACTCGGAATGAGCGACACCGGTGCCCGCACTCATAACCTGCACATCGCCCGCCTCAGTCCGCCCTTCATTACCTTGACTGTCCTTATGCGTAATTGCGCCTGAACGAACAAAAGTAATAATCTCCATGTCTTGATGCGAATGTGTGTTGAAGCCCGTACCCGCCTGAATAATGTCGTCGTTAATCACGCGCAACACACCGAAACCCATACGTCTTGGATTGTAGTAATTGGCAAAGCTAAAATGATGTCGAGCGTTCAACCAACCGTGGTCAGCCTGGCCAAGTTCAGTGTAAGGAATATAGTTCAACATAATGGTCTCCTCGCTGGGGTTCAGCGTTAGGGTCAGTAAATGAGGTCGAAAATTAGTCTTTCAATGCAGCTGGAATCAGCCTATCTAATATCGGCAAACGCCGCAGAGCAAGCATACCCGGGCCTTGAAATACTAGCGCTGCAGACAGTGCGACAAGCAAGGCTGGAAATTCCCAACCGCCGCCGGGGTTACTAAACAGCCAGCCATTGCTCACATGCACCCAAGCAGCCCCTAGCAAAACCGGAATCGTCAGCAGAGCCACAAAACGGGTGTATAACCCTAATATTAATGCAGTGCCACCAGCGACTTCTGCAAATATGGTTAAATAAGCAGCAATCGCAGGCAGCCCCAATGATTCGAAATACCCAACCGTGCCCGCTGGCGTAAAGACTAAAAGCTTGAGTAAGCCATGTGCGAGCAGGATCGAGCCCAGAGCGAGTCGCAAAATGAGAGTTCCAAAAGGGTTGTTTGAAGTCGAATGTGTCATGTTTTAGTACCTAAATGTTTAAGTGAGACAGAACGATACCAGCCCTGAAATTAATGATAATATGCATAATAATTAAAACATTAGTTCCATTTAGTTATTAATATACTCAGCTATGGATCATATTTCACGAGTCGCTATCTTTCTTGAAGTTGTTAAACACAACAGCTTTTCAGGTGCTGCCCGTGCGCTGGGAATAACCGGACCAGCAGTAAGTAAGCAAATACAAGCATTGGAGTCCGAACTGGATGTACGCTTGCTCACTCGAACAACGCGGCACGTTTCCGTGACCGAAGAAGGTGGGGTCTATGCAGAGCGGGCGCGCAAGGCTTTAGATGATCTCAATGAAGCAGAGCTATTGATTCAAGACTTGAAAGCCACGCCAAAAGGAAGGTTGAAGATAAATGCGCCCACATCATTTAGTCATCAATATTTACGCCAGCCAATTGCAGAGTTTGCCAAGCAATACCCAGAGGTAGAAATCGATCTGGATTTAAGCGATCGCTGGGTCGATGTGATCGGTGAAGGATATGACGTAATCATTCGAATCGGCGTTCTGCGCGACTCAACACTTATCGCAAAAAAACTAGCTGCCTGTCCAATTTTGCTTTGTGCCGCTCCAAGCCTGTTGGCCCGCCATCCTGATATTAAAAATTCAGTAGACCTAGAAGTGATACCCGCCGTTGTTTATAACCAACATGGCCGAGTCGAAGACTGGAGATATCAAGATGAATCTGGTAATGAGAACACTGTTCGCTTAGCTCGTAGCTTCGCCGTTAATACTGCAGAGATGCAAGTTGAGGCTTGCGTACAAGGCGTAGGTATCGCACTTGTTCCAATGTTTAGCGCTGCGCCGTATCTGAATTCAGGTGAGCTGATTCATGTACTCCCAAAGCTACGCACTTTTCCAGAGCGTGGCATTTATGCGCTCTACCCGCAGAGTCGCCAAGTCGCACAGCGCGTGCGTTTATTTATAGAGGCATTGAGTGATGCGACTAAAGATCTACCCTGGTAGGCAGTCACCTAAACTATTGGAAAACTTCTAAGTTTAGGCATTACACCAGAATGATTCATTCCAAATTAGGCATCGAAAAATTAACATTTTCGCGTACTGAAGCTGACGGCCAACGTTGCGTTATAGTTTTGCGTTTGGTGTAGAACCGAATGGAATCGGGGCCGTAAGCATGTAAATCTCCAAATAGTGAACGCTTCCAACCGCCAAAACTGTGATATGCCACAGGGACCGGCAAAGGCACATTAATACCGACCATACCTACTTTAATCATGTCTGAAAAATAACGCGCTGCTTCGCCATCTCGCGTAAAAATACAGGTGCCATTGCCATATTCATGCGCATCGATCAAGTCCATGGCTTCTTGCATCGATTGAGTCCGTACCACCAACAATACTGGCCCAAAGATTTCCTCTTGATAACAACTCATTTGCGCGCTTACGCGATCAATAAGGGTTGCGCCTACAAAAAAACCAGACTCAAAACCATCAACCTTATGTTCACGGCCATCAACAACAACTTGCGCGCCATCATGCTCAGCACTGTCGATGTAGCCTACAACTTTAGCTTTGTGCTGCGCCGTGATTAGAGGGCCAAAATCGCTGCTCGCATCACTAGCGACACCGATTGTGAGCTCGGTCATCTTATCTTGCATCTTGCTGATAAACGCGTCGGCGGCAGCATCACCCACGGCGACAGCAACTGACAGCGCCATGCAGCGTTCGCCAGATGATCCAAAGGCTGCACCAACTAACTGCGACACCGCATTGTCCATGTCGGCATCGGGCATAATAATGGCGTGGTTTTTAGCGCCTCCCAAAGCTTGACAGCGTTTGCCTGCGGCACTGGCGCGCGTATAAATAGATTCTGCAATGGGCGTTGAGCCAACAAAACTAACTGCCATGATTCGCTCGTCTTCGAGCAAGGTGTCTACCGCTTCTTTGTCACCATTAACCACGTTCATTACGCCGTCAGGCAAACCCGCTTCTTTGAGCAACTGTGCGATATACAGCGCCGAGCTTGGGTCTCGCTCTGAAGGCTTAAGGATAAAACAGTTTCCACAAACGAGTGCCGCTGGATACATCCACAATGGCACCATTGCAGGAAAGTTAAACGGAGTAATACCAGCCACAACGCCCAACGGCTGAAATTCGCTCCACGAATCAATGTTCGAACCTACATTTTTGCTGTGCTCACCTTTGAGTAATTCTGGCGCACTGCAGGCGAATTCAACGTTCTCGATTCCTCGTTGCAGTTCGCCTTGAGCATCGTGCACGATTTTGCCGTGCTCCTCTCCGATCAATCTGCAAATTTCATCGGCGTGTTCTTCGAGCAATTGCTTAAATCGAAACATCACCCTCGCACGCTTAATAGGCGGAGTATTGCGCCACTCAGGGAATGCAGCTTGCGCCGCGGCTATAGCTGATTCGACCGTTGCTTTATCGGCCACGGCCACTCGCTTAGTTATCTCAGCGGTTGCAGGGTTAAATACATCGAGTGAGCGGGCACTGGTCGTAACAATTTCACCATTAATGAGGTGACCAACAATGGGCAGAGCAGAAGAGTTTGATGTCATGATTTTTGTGTTTTTTTAAGGTCTAGAGAAGGTGTAATCGGTGCTCGGTAAATGTCGAAGAGCAGTATGGTTTGAGGCCGTTACAGCGTTAAACTTTTTTAGCATCATCAACAATATTCATGCTGGCCACGCCGCTGTTGCCTAACTCAACCGATGCAAATGGGCCGCCAAGATACAGATGTTCAGGGTCTTTTAGATCGAGCAAAGGAGTATCTTTAAGCACTTCACCCGCGAATTGTTCGGCATTGTCTTTAGGCCGATAGCCCAGAAAGTCCGCTCGGCTGTTATCCACCGGACAGCGATCGTTATTAGAAATTCCATACACGATAGTGAATTCAGTCACGGGCGTGTTGATCGACTGTTCTACTAAGTGAATAAGGTCATCGTACGACAGCCATGTACCCAACGCTCGCGCATTATTGACTTGAGCGCACGAAAAAATACGCATGCACACAGACTCTACTCCGCGTTTATCCCAGTACATGCTGGCTAGATCTTCAGCGAAACATTTGGCTAGCCCATAAAACGTATCTGGTTTGTGTGGCGCATCTAGGCCAACGCCCGCCGTTCTAGACTGCATACCCACCGCATGAACCGAGCTCGCATAAACAACGCGCCGTACACCATTTCGGTAAGCGGCTTCCCATATATGGTAAGCACCGACGATATTGGGACCTAAAATTGTCTCAAACGGGGCTTCGTCACCGTACGCGCCAAAGTGCACAATCATATCCGCGCCTTCTGTCACCGCCAGAATTGCGTCTAGATCTTCTAGGTCGGCCGGCTGATAGCTTTCACCTAGGTATAGCTTGCCAATGTCAGCCACCAAGTCGGTACTGACTAACTCTTCGCCCATTCGAGTTAACGGTTCCCTCAAATACGAACCTAGTCGCCCTGCTGCACCTGTTAAAACTATCTTTTTCATTACCACCCTCATCGTAACTGTGTGTTTCTTTAGAAGAAATCGCGTTTATCTAATCTGTCGGATTTTTGCTCGCGTGCCTAAATAACCGCGCGCTCAGTAAACGGCTGACCCAAGGCTATTCGCTCAAATGAGAACGGACTCAAATCAAGAGCCCGAAACTCTCCATAGGTAATCCATTCCGCCAAACCGCGCCCCATTGCAGGCGCTTGCTGAAAACCATGCCCGGAGAAGCCGTTCATAAATATAAAGTTGCTCACTTGCGAATGTGGTCCGATTATCGCATTTTGATCAAGCGTATTGTACGCGTAATGCCCTACCCAAGAATTAATTAGACGTATCGAATCAAACTGAGGAATTCGGTTTGCAATTGCGGGCCAAACTTTGTCTTCCCATAGATTATGATCTGCTGTGAAATCATCATAATCGACGCCAGGATCACTGTCTGGAGGGCAGCCAGCCAAATAATATTGCCCGTCAGAACGCATATGTACGCCTGACGGGTCAATGGTTAAGGGTAGATCTTGGTCTAGCGGTTTTTCCGCCTGGAACACATAGGTGTATCGCTTACGAGGCTCAACGGGTATATCTAGCTCAGCCATCTGCGCCGTTCGATTAGCTCTTGGGCCAGAAGCATTAACAAGATAACCGCAAGCAATACGTTCGCCGGTACTCAAGGTCACGCTTTGAACCAACGCACCTTCAGTATTTTTGTGTATTGCCACTACTTCGTTTGAACAATATTCAACGCCGCGCTCGGCTGCGCAGCGTTTCCACCAATCAAACACTGTGTTGCCGTCATAGTAGCCTTCGTTTACGAGGTTATGGCTAGCAACGAGAATGTCGTCGAGTTGATAAAACGGATAATCGCGTGCAATGTCATCACGCGTCATAATTTGAGTGCCCGCTCCGCATTTAGCCTGCAACACTTGCGCCTCGCACAGGGACTGGGCGAATGACGCATTGTCGGCCAAATAGAGATAGCCAAAACTCTGAAAATGAATGGCGGGTACACGCGGGTCATTGTCAAAGAAGTCCTGAAAATTATTCACGAACTCCGCTGCAAACTGTGAAACACGAATATTTATTTCATTAGAAAACTGCTGCCGCATACAACTATTGGTATGCGCCGTGGATGACCATTCGTAACTAGTGTCTCGCTCTACTACCAATACTGACCCGTCAAAATCCGCGTTATCGCTTAAGAACCAGGCAAGAGACGAACCCATCTTTGCGCCGCCCACAATGACGACATCATAATACGATTTTTCAGGCGCTTTGTAGGCTCTCCTCTTTATCACTATTGTTCGCTATCTAGAATAGATCGCTCCATTGCGTTTATCTGTTCGCGACTTAGACCGTAAGATTGCTCAAGATCCTCTGGTGTCACATAGCCACCCTGTAAATCTCTTATAAGTTTTTCAGGACTACGCTCAGACGGTTTTCCATACCCTGCTCCACCGGGAAACTCTAACAATACTCGAGCGCCATGTGGTACAAATTGCTTACCTTTACCGAACATCGCTTGGCCATCGCTGCGAGCGATTGTAGTCGCGCCACCAGAAGCACCACCTTGACGACCTCGTGCAGGAAAACGCACTCGGTCGAACATTGCCGAAAAATCAAATTCGTGGCCTTGGGTGGCACCCACTTCCATAAACTGACCTAGCCCGCCACGAAACTGTCCAGCGCCACCGCTATCGGGACGTAACTCTTTGCGCCAAATAATCACAGGCCCTGAGTGCTCTGTTGCTTCCACCGGCATGGTCATTACACCTGATGGAAAGGCTGTTGCGTTCATCCCATCCAGCGTAGGTCTAGCGCCTGCGCCCCCAGAATTAAACGTGAGCACTTCTGCGCGACGCGTATTAGCAGGCGCTACCTGATCGGTGCGCGGACGAATCGACATCTGGAAATTGCACAGCGTTCCGGCCCCTTCGGCTGGCACTGTGTGCGGTAATATTTTGTCGAGTGCGTTATAGACCGTATCGGGCACCATGTGACCAATAACGTGGCGTAAGGCAACAGGCGCAGGATGCAACGCATTGAGAATACTGTGCTCTGGCGCGCTGATCTCAAACGGCGCTAAGGATGCCGTGTTGTTAGGAATTTCCGGGGCGATCGCACACTTTAATGCGTAACAGGCATACGCTTGGGTATACACCAACGGTACATTAATGCCTTTTTTATCCAGACCAGACGTTCCGCTAAAATCACAGATAATTCGGTCGGCTTTAATCTCCAAACTGACCTTTAGGATTATAGGCGTATCGTATCCGTCAATGGTCATCTCGCCATCGGCTGACGCTTGCGGTAACTCTGCGATTTTTTCTAATGTCGCACGGCGCGAGTTACTCAAAATAAATTCTGAAATCTCGCTTAGGTCACTTAACGAGAATTCTTCCATCATTTCGATTAAACGTTTGTGACCAATCTCATTACAGGTGGTCAGTGCATTTAAGTCCCCAATGAGCTGGTCAGGTTCTCGCACATTACCTCGCACTAAATTCAGGAAAGCACGATCTTCTTGTCCTCGCTCTGCAAGTTTCATAATAGGTATATAGAGGCCTTCTTCGTAAACCGACTCTGCGTCAGCACCAAAACCCCGTCCACCGATATCCACAACGTGTGCAGTGCATGCAAAAAAACCAATAAGTTTTTCTTGATGAAACGAAGGTGTTACCACGGTTATGTCGTGCAGATGGCCTGTGCCTTCCCAAGGGTCGTTGGTGAGATAGACATCGCCATCAAAAATGTTGTCCTGCCCTATACGTCGAATAAAGTGTGCAACCGCGGCAGCCATTGCATTGACGTGACCTGGAGTGCCTGTGACGGCTTGCGCCAACATGCGCCCTTGCGGATCATAGACACCCGCCGATAGATCGCCTGCTTCGCGCACAGAGGTGGAGAATGCAGTACGAATAAGCGCTTGAGCTTGCTCTTCGACGACCGAGATCATACGGTTCCACATAACCTGCTTCGCGACTAAATTTAGTGGTTTTGTCATTTTGTTTTGTCTGTTTTTTGGCTCAGGTTTTATACTTATATTTTACGCTCTATAAGCTCAATACTTCCATCAGCACGCTTTATTGCAATCCGGCTAGCCGGCACAATGATCGTTGTTTCGTCTTCCACGATTGCAGCAGGACCCTCGACAAATTCTGAGGTGCTCATTGCATCTCTGTTGACTAAACTAGCCTCCATTCGTTCGGCCCTAGCGGGATCAAATATCGCTCGTAGTCCAACCGTTTTGGCTGCGCTACTTAATTGGCTTGAATCGCCACCTTTAACATCAGGTTCTACATCTCTTTGGTTAGGGTTAGTAGAGAGCTTAGGGGTCGTGGCATTTACCGACCACACGGTAATCTCTATATCTAAGCCTTCGACCACGCGACCAAACAAGGCTTTGTAATGACGTTCGAATAACTCAATAAATTCGTCGGCTTTTGGCTCCTGCGCTTGTTGCGGCGCCACTTCAACAGGTACTTCCCAGCCTTGACCGGCGTAACGCATATACACTTTGTATTGCGTAGTAATTGGCGCTTGCGCATCGCAAGATCGAACAAAGCCAGTGGCTTCTTCTGACAGTTGGTTTAGCAATTCTTTGATCGCGCTGGGATCGAACTCCGACGCCCGCATATAGACAGACCGGTTTGCTTCAAAACTGTAGGGGGCACGTAAGAAACCGATGGCTGATCCCACCCCCGCGCCTACGGGTACCAGCAATCGTTGAACTCCCAGTTTTTCGCACAAGCGACCAGCATGCAATGGCGCCGCGCCACCAAAGGCGATCATGGTGTAGTCGGCTAGGTCTTCACCATTTTCAACCGCGTGTACACGTGCGGCATTAGCCATGTTCTCGTCAACCACCTCAACTAATCCATAGGCCGCTGTTAAAGCATCGATATCGAGGGTTGATCCTATTTCATCATTGAGTGCTTGGGCTGACGCTTTAGAGTCTAGTTTGATCGACCCGCCCGCAAAATTGTCTGGGTCGAGCTTGCCCATAATAAGATCAGCATCCGTTACAGCAGGTCTAGTACCACCCCGCGCATAACAGGCAGGCCCTGGCTCTGAACCCGCAGATTCTGGCCCGACTCGTATTTGCCGCATGCTGTCCACATGAGCCAAAGAGCCTCCCCCTGCACCAATCTCAACCATGTCAATTACAGGAATCGAAATGGGCATGCCTGAGCCTTTCTTGAAACGATAAGTTCTAGCCACTTCGAACACACGGCTAGTTTTGGGCGTTTGATTCTTGATCAAACAAATTTTCGCGGTAGTCCCGCCCATATCAAACGACAACACTTTGTCTAATCCATAGCGAGACGCTATGTCTGCAGCGAATACCGCGCCACCAGCGGGCCCCGACTCAACTAAACGCACCGGAAATTCTGCCGCGTTTTCTAAAGAAATAATACCGCCACCAGAGTGCATTAAGAAAATGGTGCATTGCACGCCCTGATCACTCAGTTGTTCGGCTAGGCGATCTAAATAACTCTTCATTAACGGTTTGATGTAAGCATTGGCCACTACAGTATTGAATCGCTCGTATTCACGCATTTGAGGCGAGACGTCGCTTGATAACGAAACGATTACGTCCGGCAGTAAGTCTTCTAACACCGACCTCACTAACCGCTCGTGTTCAGGATTTAAGTACGAATGCAAAAAGCCCACGGCAATGCTCTGATAGCTTTTCCCCTTGAGCTCTATTACGAGTTCTTCAACTTGTTTACGCTGCAGGGGCACCAACACCTCGCCGCTTGCCGCAACCCGTTCATGCAGTGTGTAGCGATCTTGACGAGGCAATAAGGGCTCGGGAAGTTGTAAATTTAAGTCGTATTGCTCAAACCGTGATTCAGTACGCATTTCAATTACGTCGCGAAAACCCTGAGTCGTAATTAATGCCGTTTTGGCACCACGTCGCTCGATCAACGCATTAGTGGCAAGGGTAGTGCCATGAATAATCTGCTGAATGTCACTCGCCGCTATCCGAGCCTTAGTGCATACCTGCTGCATGCCATCGATAATGCCTTGCTCTGGCGCTATATAAGTCGTGAGCACCTTTGCTGAGTATTGGCTATTACCCACTTCTAATACGACATCGGTAAAGGTTCCTCCGATGTCGACTCCCATTCTTATTTTATGTTCGGTCATCTCTATATTGGGTCAATGCGATAGGCGATCATTACAGAGCCATTAAGGTGTGTTGAAGATTCTGATTGCAGTATAAGAAGTCCTGCAAATAATTCTAATCTTTTAGCTTTAATGTCTCAAAGCAGCAGTAATGTGTAATTGGCCTGTACATTACAAAACCTTGCTCTACTATTACCTATACTAATGCTCCAGACAATTGCTTCACAAACTTCTAAATCGTAACCCTGTAGGAAAATGCAGTGAAACAACTCAACTTTAACCATCTTCAGTATTTCTTTGCTGTAGCCAAAGAAGGTAGTGTTACGCGCGCGGCCGAGGCTCTGCATGTAACACCACAAACGGTTAGCGGCCAATTAGCCACTTTTGAAGAATACATAGGGGCTCCTCTTTTTGAGCGCCAAGGCAAGCGTCTAGAGCCCAATAGCTTAGGGCAAATTGCGCTGCGTTACGCTGATGACATTTTTCAGTTGGGCAACGAGCTTTCTCGCACTTTGGCATCGCACGACACAGGCCAATTAGCCAACTTTAACGTGGGCGTCGTCGACGCGATCCCCAAGGTTATGGTGTTTGAAATGCTCAATAATTGCTTCGACTTAGAAAATAAATTTGTACTTGAGTGCCGTGAGGGCGACTTGTCGAGTCTACTATCAGATCTTTCCATAAATAAGCTAGATCTGATTCTTTCGGATCAACCTATGCCTGTTGGTGTGAGCGTACGCGCCACAAGCCATTTCTTGGGTGATTCCGGCGTTACGTTTTTTGCGCGCAGAGATTTGTGCGATCGTTACGACAAGACGTTTCCACAATCACTTCACCAAGCACCGTTCCTTATGCCAGGCCGAGATTCGGCACAGCATCAGAACTTGGTTTCATGGTTTTCACAAAACAAGATCGCACCAAGAATCGCTGCGGAGTTCGACGATACGGCATTGCTAAAGTTTTTTGGCCAAACTGGCCGGGGGATATTTTGCGTATCTACTGCGGTAGAACGAGATGTTCTTGTGCAATTTGATGTGGGAATTATCGGAAGGGTGACGTCGGTCTCTGACCGCTTTTATGGCATCTCGCCAGAGCGTAAGATCAAACATCCAGCGCTAGAACCTGTACTGGCTGCCGCAAGCCGACTGCTTTCGAAAGAGTCTTAGTCCAATGAGCACGAATATTAGTCGCGTAAGTGACAAGACTAGTTGCTAATTTTGATTGCCGGTATGTAACTTCTATGGCCGCAGCGTTGAACAGTGCGGCCATTCCTAACAGTTTGCTTGTCGTTTCTGCAATTGCTGCAGAGCGTGTAGTTGCTATTAGTTCCTATAAATAATCGCTTCGCCCTACCCTTCAGCATCTACGTAAGCGACTAAAACTAACAATACGATTGTTACGGCTAACATAATTTCCATTTCTACTATCCTATGTAAAGTTACCTGTCTTGGTTTGACTAGGCATTGGTTTCTCAACGGCAACAATGTGTTGCTATCTAGCTAGGTTATCCAGCGAGCGCATAATAGGGTCAAACATGTATAGGCGCTGTGCTTCTAGCTTGTAGATATTTTAGATCTAATCATAATTATTGTTAGATAAAACCTTACATACACTTTGGTTAGAACAATTTGTATAAAACCGCTATCCAGAGATTAAGGTAGCTTCGGCAAAAAAGTAATTTAAGTATTTTCCGAACGTAACTTAATAATTATTCGACTTTTATATTTATTTTAGTTCTGTAGTATGCATCTCATCAACACACACAGAGAGGCACCATGAAAATTCAAATCTATTCCAACGATATCAATCTCACTGACCCCCTCAAGCTCAGCATAGAAGCGCAAGCCGAAAAACGCGCAGCGCGACACGTTGATCGAATCGACACCATGGTAATCCGAATCAAGGATCTAAATGGCCCCAAGGGCGGCAAGGACAAACAGTGCACAGTGGAGATACATCAGGCTGGGCAAGCTCCGATTGTCGTCACTAAGCAAAGCGAGTCACTCGCTAAAGCGATCAACAAAGCACTCGGGCGAGCGGTTAGAACAAGCGTACGTAAAACACGAAAACAAAATGTCTACAGCGCTGTCCGACGCCGTCGTGACAAATTCAAAGAATTGTTCGGCCGCACGATGCAAGATTCCGATCCTGTCAATCAGTAAGATTTAATAATTTGAAATCAAGAAATCCATTGACCATTGCATGCAATTTCCTAGGGCTGCAATGATCGGGCCTCATGAGCGCCCAGTTCCCATTATCACTGGGCGCTCCTTTTTTTGCCAACTTAGGCCGAATAGATCAACAGACATTTGACATAACGAGAACCAATATGAACTTACAAAACCTTCTTTCAGAATTCAGCGCAGCGACACAATCGCAGAATGCGCATGCCACGAGTCACACTCCTCAAAGCGCGGCAGCCAACAGCCCGGTAAGCAGTAACCCAGTGAATAGTGCACTTCAGTCCATCAAGTCGAGCTTCCCGGGTGGGCTCGCTGGTGGCGCGGCTGCGGGCGGCGTTGTTGCACTGCTTCTAGGGAGTAAGTCCACGAGAAAAGTCGCCAAGAAAATGGCTAAGTTTGGTGGTACAGCGGTCTTAGGCGGACTTGCCTACAAAGCCTACTCAAATTGGCAGGACAACAAAGCACTCAACCAAACCCAGCCACTTCAAGATCAAGATATTCAGCAAGCCGCCGCTTTACTAAGTCCTTCGACAGCGGCTGAATTTGGAGCCGCAGCAGAAACGGTTGAGCTGGCTCACACCGCACTAGAGATAACCCTTGTCAAAGCAATGATCGCCGCATCAAAAGCTGATGGACAGATTGACGCTGTCGAACAAAAACGCTTGTTGGCCACCGTTGAAAAACTAAACTTGGATTCAGAGCAGAAAGGCCAGTTGTTTGGCCTAATGGCCGCCGACATCAGTGTTCAAGAGATCGCGGCTTCGGTAGAGACTGAAGAAGCACGCGCAGAAGTCTACTTAGCCGCCTACCTTGCCATTGAAGTTGACGATCAGCGCGAGCGTGCGTTTCTCAACGACTTGTCACTGGCGCTAAAATTGCCTCGCGGGCTGGCCGCCTATCTAGAACAACAGGCTGACCAAGGGGTCAGTCTATAGCCGCGACACCAAAGCCAAACGTCAACGCAGTCCAAAAAAAAGGGCTCAGCACTTTGCTGAGCCCTTTTTTAATATAAACTCTTAGTCAAATTTCAAACTGCAACCACAAAGGCCCACCATGTCACTTGATCCAGTCATTTGGTTTTTTATATTCGGGGTGCTCGCAGGCGTCCTGAAATCTGAATTGCGCTTGCCAAGCCCAATTTACGAGTTTGTCTCAATGCTTTTACTGATCACCATCGGCCTCAAAGGTGGTATCGAACTTGCCCAACAACCGTTCGGAACGCTACTACCGCAGATTCTCACCATCATCACTATGGGCTTCCTACTGCCTTTGATTGCGTACCCGCTATTAAAATACATAGGTAGACTCAGCACAGTAGACTCAGCGTCAATTGCAGCTCACTATGGATCAGTGAGCGTGGGTACTTTCGCGGTCGCCGTGGCGTATATGGGCGCACGCGATGTAATGTTCGAGCAGCACATGGCGCTGTTTGTGGTTCTTTTAGAAGTACCTGCAATCTTAGTCGGTATTGTCATTGCTAAAGGTTGGTCAGGGGATACTCGCTGGGGCGAGATTGGCCACGAAGTATTGCTTGGCAAAGGCGTTATGTTACTCATGGGCGGCCTAGTCATAGGCTGGTTAAGTGGCCCGACAGGAGTCGAGTCCATTACGCCTCTGTTCTTTGATCTCTTCAAAGGAATTCTGGCACTGTTTATGCTCGAGATGGGTTTGATTACTGCAACTCAACTTGGCAGCTTGCGGCATTACGGGGTGTTCTTAGTCGTATTTGGTATTGCCGTACCTTTGCTATTTGGTGCTATTGGCGCCGTTACGGGCACCCTGCTAGGACTTTCAATAGGCGGTACCGCAATTCTGGCCACGCTGTTTGCCAGTGCATCCTATATAGCGGTGCCCGCCGCGATGCGGATATCCCTACCTGAGGCAAATCCGACATTGTCGCTGACCGCTTCGCTGGGAATAACCTTTCCATTCAACATTCTATTGGGCATTCCGATTTATCACAGTTACGCCCAATACGCACACACTGCTTTAGTGTGATCGCCAACCTATATTTAGTCACGACGCAGAGGCTATTCGCATGAAAACATACAATCAAAAACTACTCACTATTTACACCGAAGCGGCACTGGAATCTTCATTGATTCGCAAGATCGACAAACTCGGAGCAACCGGCTACACGATCACTAACGCCAGAGGCAAAGGTAGCAGCGGATCGCGCACAGCATTCTGGGAAGCTAACTCAAACATCCGTGTAGAAATTATCTGCACCGAAGAAATAGCCATAGCTATTTCGCAGGGCCTGCATGAGAAGTACGGCAAGAACTACGCGATGATGACGTTTACGAGTGATATTGAGGTTATGGCGACCGAAAGTTGAATGCGAAGACGGCTAAAGGTGGTAATCAAGTGACTCGATTGTCACCTATATAAAGAGTGATGTAGGGCCTGAATACGTTCGTAAAGCAACCAGTCCTCTTCGTATAAAATACGCACCCGATCTATATTTTCTCTAGTCGATAAGTGTTGATAGCTAGGAGAGGCGTTGATTCTTGGAAGATCCACGACGCCTATCAGGGGTTGGATTCGCTTAAGTTCTATATCTATGTTTTCGAGTAGCAGTATATCGTCAACTACTAGCTCCCCACCGTTCAAACAATAGCTCACCATAGGTCTAAAGTGGTCGAAATGAACTTTTTCGAAGTATCGCTGATTCTTTACCACGGATTCAGCAAAATCAAGATAATCAGAGAATTGCATAGACTTAAACAAGTTGTGCCGATCATATCGCTGTTGCCAAAGGTAGTCTGAAGCCATGCGAGAAAAAGGGTCACGAATAATCGTAAACTTAAAATATGATTCGAGCACAGATGGGTCGACCAACCCCAATTCTTCCAAATCTCCAGGCGTCAAGTGATGTAGGGTCCGCTCCTGATCGCCCATTCTAACTACGCCGAATAGCTGTTGTTTACTTCTTAAATTAAAAACCCGTTCGATGGATGTACCGCCGCAACGAGGTATATGGAGAAAGATGAATTTATTTTTTTGACAAATCGGCATAAACTCAGAACTAGGTCGATTGTTCGCAAACAGCGTCACTAAATTAAAAAAAGGTCAGTAAGCACCAATGCTAAAAACAGTACTGGAAAAGGGCGTTGAGTCATCGGCTGCTGAGCTTGCCTATAAAGCAAAAACTCAATTAGGTGTGAATCGCACAGACATAACTGCTCAACATGCAGAACCTGTCTACCAATCCATGCCAAAACTTTCCGTTGCTGCTGATTTCTCTTTGATTGACGATATTGCAATTGGCAACAATAAACAAGCCGCGTTATCTGCCGATGTCACTGGGGTGATTGTCGAAACACGAGAACACCACGCACTTGAAGCGGTCATATTAAATGTCCACAAAAGGTGCAAAATCCCTATACAGCTCTTCCACGGAACAAATAATCTAAAGTTTATTTTGTCCACCAAGATCGCTGATCTGATCGAGCGCGGCGATGTTCTTCTAACACCAATATCTGCCAATGCCCTTGACGCACGTGCATACAACGCGCTCTTCTTGTCGCCCAAATTTTGGGAGGCAATGCTGGGCAGAAAAAAAATATTGGTCTTTCAGACCGACTCCTTATGTTGTTTGAATTCGCCTTATGATCTAAACGGATTTTTACATTTTGATTACATTGGCAGTCTATGGGGTTTTTATCGTCCAGTGCGTCTACGTATAGCTGGAGGCAGTGGTGGCTTCAGCTTACGCGATTGGGCGAAATCGGTTAACTGTTTGGATAAATTTCCTGCTGATAGATGGGGAGGCGGAGAAGATGGTTACTTTGCGTTTCATCTAGATTTGATTGGCGATAAGGTGGCTTCGATCGACGAAGCAGCAAAATTTTCCACTCAAGACAGGTTTCTGTATCACAGTTTTGCCGCGCACGGTTTAAGAGCACTAAATACTTCTGACCGGAGCGCTTTCATTTTGTATTGTCCTGAGGCCAAAGAGATTTTTCCAGCTCTCTGGCCTCAGGAAACCTAAAGGCTTAGAAAAATGTTTATATCTGATGCATTAAAATTGGTCTTCTTTGAAGTTCCTAGAACAGGCTCCAATTCTGTTACCGCTGCTCTAAATGAGTTGGACCCCGAGGCACCCACCGCAAAAACGCGTTCTCAGAGAGGCGTAACATTTGATTACCACGTCTTCATGCTGCCCACTGATTTACCACAGGCAGGGTATCGCTTACTTGCAGCTCATAGAAACCCTTATGAGCGACTGTGGTCGCACTGGAAGTTTCGAAACAAATACGGAAACCCTCCTGTGTTTCGCACAACTTCTTGGGAACGCTATGTACAGTGGGCCTGCGACCCAAGTTCAGCGAAAGAAATACGAGGAGCAATGCTGGATGTTCCAATATGTGAGATGTTCGATTGTGACAGGGTTGACAACTGGTTGCAGTTTGAGGATTTGGAACAAAGCTGGCTTAAACTATCGAAGGACATGGGTATTGCATTACCTCCGCTTCCGCTCAAGCATTCTTCGCCGATCAAAGGGGATTTTCGTGATGCTTATAACCACGAGCTTGCATCACTAGTATTTACTCGATTCGCCGCAGATTTTGAGCGTTTTGGGTACGACCCTGATTCTTGGAAACGCTCTCATAAGAATAACGAGCCGAACCTTTTATCTATTTCGAACAACTTGGAGTCAAAGGAACAAGAACTTAACAAACCTAAGATCGCAATACTTACGCACTTTCAAAGATCATTTACTGCCTTTTCGCTAAATCGAGTGGTGCAGGATCAAATCGCAATGCTTGTAGGGCATGGCTACGACACAACCGTATTGGTTTCAGAGTCTAGCGCATGGGATTCGCCTGAGGGTAAGTATGCTGACCCTCGGATCAAACTCGTGCAGCTTCCTAATTTTGCAGAAATTATTGATGAAGAAAACCCCTCTGAAACCGAGCAGGAAATAGCTGAACTCTCAGAAGCGTTAGCGTCAGCTTTGGACGGCATTGATGTTGTCTTTACTCATGACATTGTCTACATGGGGCGCTCAAAGAAACTGATGCAGGCTGCGTGGAATACCGCAAAGAAACAACCTAAGCTTAAATGGCTGCACTGGATTCATTCTGCCGCCAATCCCGCCTTAATTAACAAGACCCCATCAGCAGCGGCTATTCATTCTAAGTTTGTGTCTGAAGGTTGGGCAAACAGCCAGCTTATCTTTTTTAATCATATGTCCATTCCGCGACTCGCAGAATGGTTTGGCTATGCTGAAGCGGACATTAAAATCGTTCCACACCCTTTAGATGTATGCACTTTTTTTGGTTTCTCCTCGTTGACGAGCCAAATATACGAATCATATCAATTATACGACGCAGACTACATCGCGATCAGTCCGACTCGATTAACGTCAAATAAGCAAATTGAGTGGGTAATTAAAATCATGTCTCGTCTTAAATTCAATGGAGCGAAAGTTCGTCTATTGTTGTTGGATTTTCATTCCAATAAGGACAAGAGCATCGAGTATCGCTCAAAATTAAAACGGCTAGCTGATGAATGGGGAATGGATGCAAGCGACGCAGTCTTTATATCCGAGTTTGACGAGTCATTGCGTTTTGAGGCGCCACACAGCATGGTGAGAGAGCTTTTTTCCTTGTCGCATGTGTTTATTCAGCCTAGTGTATCTGAGAGCTATTCGCTAGCTGCGCAAGAAGCCGCCGCCTTAGGCAACTTACTAGTATTGAATACTGATTTTCCGCCCATGCATGAGATGTATGGGAAGCATGCGATGTACTTTCATTTTTCTTCCTATATGAATCGCGACACACTCAAAGACGGCCAAACGATAACTAGGTTTCAAGAGGTCGAGTTCGGTTTCGAACCGCCCAACGTGCCATCGTCACTTGTGACTCAAAAGGGTGAGAGCTGGTTTGTTGGTGGCGATGTCGCTTACGCAGACCAAATAGCTAGAAAGATTATTGAGGAGTTTGCTAGCAACATGGTTCTTGCACAACGACAGATGCGGTTACGCGACAGGAATCTATACTCAATTTTTCGTAATCACCTTGAACCGTTACTCACGGCTTCTGTATCCGTGGACAGGCCAATTTAAGCTAAACGGATTGGCACATTGCGGTGAATTTTGACGGTTCTAAATCCAAGTCTCTTCTCCAGCCTTTATCCAGAGCCTATACAGTGCGCGCTACGTCCTTTTGGGGTGACATCCGCCTCACATTGTCGTACTATTGTGGTATTATGTGCTTAGGTTTCGATGACTTAGGAAACTCCTTTTGCACATTAATTTTGTATAAAAGGTTAAGTTAGAATAATACGAAAGACAACGTTGTGGAGAAGCAAAGTGACTAATAAGAACCCGAACCTTGATAAGGTTACCAATGATTCAGATATCAGTAGCGAACAGAAGACAGCCATAGAGAAAAGAAGGAATGTTCTAAAGGGTGCGATCGCTGGCGCCGGCATAACCGCTGTTTTACCAGAAGCTTGGGTAAACCCAGTGATTAACACGGTTGTTGTTCCAGTACACGCGCAAACTTCTTCGATCACAACGGCCCCAGTGACATCTGTGCCAGTCACAACCGTGCCGTTGCCGTAACTTCGCTTCCGGTTACGACAATATAGCCTCACCGCTAGTCACTACGGTTTTTCTAACAACCGGCTTGCAACAACACCCTGATACTACACCCCATACTTGGCCGGTATCCGCCTTTGAGATACTGCCAAGGTCAGCTATTGGGTCGGCGGGACTAGGTAGATAAACATTCTCAGCTAAAAAGTATCCACAACTTGTTATGTGGTGGATTCCATTCAGTTAGTGCGAATGGATCCAATAAAGCTTGAACCCAAAGCGGGTAAAACGCAGAGATGTCAATTCCACACAATATCCCTAAAGTATTATGGTTCGCAAATGAATCAAATAATTAACCGTCTCACTAAAACACTCTGCCTTGTCAATATGAACAGCGAGACTAACAGTACATCCGCCTTTTGGGCTCTATCGTTAGATCGATTTCAATTGTCACATGCTTTGAGCTCTTAAAATAATACCAATCTGGATTTTCTCAATAACATATCGAGTGCTTTGGTTTAAAAGCTGTAACTTCAGACTCAGCTTCCATCACTCGATATTTTGAACCTGCTTATTGATAATAATATTAATACCCATTATTAACAGCCACTTAAGTTCGAACATGTTTCACTTATTCGATTACATGTCACCAGTTATGTCACCAATAGAGTTTTAGCACTTAAAGACAGATTAGCGCGATTGAGTTGTTCTTCGTATTGACAAAAATGCGGCGCTTGTCACCCTCGACTTCGAATCCCTCGCCCGCACCGATTCCACCTTAAAAACCATCTTCATCCAGTTGATTTAAATTGGACATCATGACCTCGCGATCTACCCGAATGTTAAAACTGTAAGCATGTTCGCACAATCTGTTGATCGCTTTCGCTGTATTAAATGCTTCCTAGCAATCAAGCTTTACGATTCTGTGCGGCCGGCCTAGCGGCTCGATCAGCTCGGTGCTCAGGTTAAGTATTTGGCGGCCGCACGCAAACTATCAACCGTATCTATCGCAGGTCAATAAAAAATGACAACTAAGCCCATATACTTCGCAGCTCATGAATTGCTACTCGCTCCAAGTTTAGAGTGTCATGTTCGTTGCACGGCTTTATTTCAATACGATCAAGTGGTTGTTCTACAAAATAACTTAACGTGGCTAACGATAGTCCGTCACGTGAAAATATTTCAATCGATGAAACGTCCATAATAATTCGCAAGCAAAGATCTTTTTGACCACCATGAAGATATGGAGCTTTGATTGGGCTGTGGGCCCCGCTCTCTTCACTCATACTAAAGACCGAATTCTGTCTATTCACCTCAACTTGAGTACCCTCCTCAGTAACACTGATAATCAATTGCTCATCAAAATCATTGTGAAACCTAAGTTCCCAATCTCGTTTAAGTGATGACTGCTGAACATGTAACTCGATATCTAGCGCGCTGCGGGGCGACTCTTGCATATGTAACTGAAAAGCACTATCGATAAGAAGGTTTTCAAAAACCTGTGGCTCATCAAGTCTAAGCGAGTCGATCTCTTCGATTGGTTTGCAGGTCAATCGTAAACCGAGATGGGTATCAATCAATGACAATTCACGAGGCAGCGACATTGCCCCGCGCCAAGGGTCGGTGGGAACACTATTGGCGTATTGCCAGTTACTCATCCATGCAATCAATAATCGCCGCCCATCCGTGACAGGCACATCACTCCAAGTGACTCCAGCATAAAAATCTGGGCCGTAGTCTGCCCACAAAACCTCAGAGTGCTCTGGTATAAATCGATCACCGTCAAAATCTCCAACAAAATACTGAGTCGCGGACCCACCACTTGGCCCGCCGGGGTTGAGCGAAACAATCAACACCCATTTTTTATCTTGGCTGCCCTCGACTTGTAACTGAAATAGATCAGGACATTCCCAAACGCCACCATGTGAGCCAGCACCCTCTCCAAAATCATGGAAATGCTCCCAACTGCGTAAATCTGCAGAGCGAAAGAACTGTATCACCGAACCCGCTGCTAACACCATAACCCAGCAACCAGAACGATCATCCCAAAACACCTTGGGGTCTCTAAAATCAACGATTCCGCGATTGCCTAGGACTGGATTACCCGAATACATAGTCCAGCTAGACCCAGAATCATTGCTGTATGCCAAACTCTGTACTTGGTCACCGGTGAGCGAGCTGTGGGTGAATATGACCACCAATGGAGGTTTGTTATTCACTCCAAATCCAGAAGTGTTGTTCCAATCCACCACTGCGCATCCAGAAAATATCAAGCCCAAGCCCTCGGGCTCTGAGTGCAATGCCACAGGGTGATGTTGCCACGTAAGTAAATCGGAACTCGTCGCATGCCCCCAATGCATGTTGTTCCAAACTTTATCCGAAGGGTTATATTGATAGAAAAGGTGGTAAAGCCCTTCAAAATAAACCATACCATTAGGGTCGTTCATCCAGTTTTGTGGTGGGCTGAAATGTACTTGTGGCCGGTGCTTTTCGCCATAAACCAGCGGGAGACCTATGGTGGAATTATTCATGATTTTTTTTAATTTTAGATATTCTACGAATGCTAAGGTCTGAAATTGTTGCAGCGCCATCTGCAAACACGGTTATCTGCGATAAAGGCTCTTCGGGGTAAATTAGCTCCGACATCGCATACTGACCACCATTTAAAAACACTTCGACTGAGCACCTATCAACATAAATTTCAATGTTAAGGCTTTGATACTCTCGTTTTACATTAGCCACATGTAGACCCGCGAAACCCTCAGCAAAATCCTCATTGCCACTATTACTCCGATCAACGTAGAAAACAGCTTCTGACTTTCGGTAGCCAATGCGGGTTTTTTGGTTCTTTGAGTTCGCTAACTCAATGCCAATCTCATCAGCTTCACCAACATCAAGATCAACTTGAATGCGACTCGATGACAAGCCCCCCCCTACTAGAGTTGGGATATTGAATTGAATCTTGCCAACATCTGCTAACTCGCTACCAAGCAGTTCATCATAAACAGGCGCGGGGCGACAAGTCAGCGTTATTGCGCCATCAATCGTTTCAATCTTTAACTCTCGAATCATGGTCATAACGCCTCTCCATTGGCTGGTAGGCGTTTTATAAGCATAGATCCAGTTATTCATCCAGCCTATTGAAAAAACCCGATCTCCAAACTTTGAACCCTCTAGGTTGGTCCAGCCCACACCCGCGTAATTATCCATTCCCCAATCAAGCCATTTCACCTCAGATTGTTGGCTGCTAAATGTAAACTTGCCATCTATTTCTGCAAAGTCTCCGATGAAATACTGTGTACCGCAACCACCATTGGGGCCGCCAGGGTTAACGCTGACAATCAGCACCCAGGCTCGTTTGCCTGAATTACTGTCAATCGGCATATAACGCAGATCAGGGCACTCCCACTCTCCGCCATGCGCGCCCTTACCTTCGCCAAAACAACTTTCAAACTGCCAATCAATTAAGTTGGCCGAAGACCAAAACTCAATTCGCTCTGGACCAGCCACCGCCATAACCCACAAAGAGGCTGGCTCATACCACATGACCTTTGGGTCACGAAAGTCTGGCGACATGCCTTCAGTGTTTACGATAACTGGGTTGTGTTCGTACTTGGTAAAGGTTCTGCCCTTATCAGTGCTATAGAACATAGACTGCTGCTGTCTTGGAAGTTCAGAGGTATAAAACCCAATCAAGGCATTTTCGCCAAAACCAGCTGTATTATTTTTGTCTACTACCAGACAACCTGAGAAACACATTCCCAACTTATCATCAGGCTCAATCGCTTTTGGGAGCTCTTGCCAGTCGAGCAAGTTTTTTGAAACAGCGTGCCCCCACGACATGCCACCAAAGACCTTATCGTAATCGTCATGTTGATAGCAAAGATGGAACTCTCCATCGAAATAGACCATACCATTTGGGTCACTCAGCCAATTTTTGCTAGAGGTGTAATGGTAATTAGGGCGATATTTTTCGGGCCCGGTGGAGACAATATCCACATCGGGCAAAACGTAACTGCTAAGAGACATACTTTATAATGCAAGGTGTAAAGTTGAGGGGGTTTGCAACGGCTTGCTTCCAAAACTCGCCGTTGCAAAATTACGGATGATCGATAGAGAAAATACTAAAAACGGTTTTCGCTAAGTGGCGTCTTGTCGACGCGCAGCAAGTTGCGTTTCAACTTTCGCTAGAGTGGTGCGGTTGATTCGATACTTCATAATCAACAAACCTGCTGCTAGAAAAAACACGGCTGGCACCACATTAAACATCAAGCGAATACCGGTGACGGCCGAGTCGGTTTGTATTTCATTCGCGATAAAACCGAAGCCCGCCAACATAAACGCCGGTAATGCGCCGCCAACGGCCGAACCAAATTTGAGTGAGAACATAGACGCTGACACGATCAAACCTGCCGTTTGCTTGCCAGTAGACCATTCACCAAATTCAGCGCAATCGGTGTACATAGAAAACAAAAGAGTAATGATCACACCAAATGTAAATATACCGAGACTGTGTACTAAAACGATCAGCCCAAAATTTTGAGGTGGAATAATGAAACACAAGCCTAATAAAACAACATGAGCAATATTCATCACCGCCACCAAATGATGTTTCTCAAAGCGCTTAACCAGTGCTGGTGTGATTAACGCTCCAATTAACTGCCCTATTAGGCCGCAAGAAGTAAGTAGCGCGGTAGCATCAAAAATCAGAAAAATGGTAGAACCATTGTCATTCAAATAATATTTGCTGTAATAGATTAGCGAAGCAAATCGAGTAATCAGACCAACCACCACGAGCATTCCAGTAAATACCAGCACAACCCAAGATGGGTTGCTAAGCAGCGCAGAAAAATCTTCTCGAACACTGGAATTGTGAACCTTTGGCTTAACTCTTTCCTTGGTGGTGGCGAAGGTGATCAAGTAAAGCAAAATCGAGAGCATTGCGAATAATAAGATTGTTAGGCGAAAGCCGAGTAGTTCGTTATCGCCACCCAACCAAGTTACCAACGGTGTGGCAAAAGCACCTACCACAAGTGTGCCGAGCGAAGCGAAGACGAATCGGTATTGGGTGGCCTTAGTGCGTTCTTCCGCGCTGGGAGAAATCACCGCAAGTAGCGCGGAGTAAGGTACGTTAATGGCGGTGTAGGCCAACATCACTAGAGAATAGGTAATGTAGGCAAATATCAACTTACCCGTATTCGAAAGGTCTGGGCCTAAAAATAGCAAATAGCCTAAAAGCGCATACGGAATCACCATCCAGAGTAAATAGGGTCGATACTTGCCCCAGCGAGTATTAGTTCTATCAGCAATTAAGCCCATTGCCGGATCACTGATGGCATCAATGATCTTGGTCACAAGCAGCATTGTGCCTGCTGCAGCCGGTGAAATGCCGAAAACGTCGGTGTAATAATAAAGCAGGAATAAGCCGAAAAAGCCCATGTAAAAATTGGATGCCATGTCACCAAGGCCATAACCAACCTTTTCGGTGATAGATAGCTTTTCAGTATTTTTGTTAGTATTCATATCGCTCTCTGGTAATTATGCTTAATGGAATTTTCCGTCGCCTACTATGCTATTTTGTCGCCTGCTCTGCTATTAGAAGAGCACCAGATAAACCCGCGCCATCAGGCAGACTTGCACCAACCACCACACTATCTAGGCCCCTGGTGCATTCGTCGATAGGCAAATAGTCATTCAATTTATCGTGCAATTGGTGTTTGATTTTGTCTAGCAGACCCTCTTTAGACATAACACCACCACCCAAAATAATTCGTTGTGTGGAAAGTATCATCAGCAGATTGGTACACATATCGCCGAGGTTACTTGCCACGGCATTCCACACAGGGTGCTCAATTGGAATGTCCTGCGCGGCTCGCCCTGCTCGAGCATGAATTGCCGGGCCAGATGCTAGGCCTTCTAAGCAGTCACCATGAAATGGGCAACAGCCTTTAACGCCGCCCGTTGGGATGCGTATGTGACCAACCTCCGGATGCAAAAATCCATTTACAAGCTGACCGTTTACCATTACTCCTGCGCCAACACCGGTGCCAACAGTCACGTAAACTGCATTGTTCACACCTCGAGCTGCGCCAAAGCGGTGTTCTGCCAGCAATGCAGCATTAACATCGGTAGTAATAGCCATTGGAATATCAAACTGTTCGCGCATTGCTTGCAACAATGGATAATTCGACCAGTTAGGTTTTGGTGTCTTTAATATTGACCCATACGTGGCCGAATCTTGGTTAAGATCAACTGGACCAAAGCTGGCTAG
This sequence comes from Proteobacteria bacterium UBA7415, assembly GCA_002470515.1. Taxonomy (GTDB): domain Bacteria; phylum Pseudomonadota; class Gammaproteobacteria; order Arenicellales; family Arenicellaceae; genus Arenicella. The sequence goes on from DKML01000031.1 coordinate 126,177, forward strand.
CCCTAGCCCTCTCAGAGCACCATGTTGCGATTCGGCTTGCCTAAGATATTCGATCACCTCGCTCAGCGTCGACTGAGGCTCGCGAGTTTCAATCTCCTGCGTATCAATAAACTCATTATTACCGTGACCAATACCACAGCAAATTTTTGTTCCGCCTAGTTCAATTGCTGCGTACATCGGCAACGCCACCAAATTTTGATTTATGATTTAGCTGACGCAAATCAAGGCTGTGGGTCTTCGACAAAGTGAGAAACTTATCTGGCCCTGCTTCTGCAGTGTAGGGTGCTACGTACTGTAATATTTGAGCGTCGAAGTCTGCATCCACAATACTTACACCAAACATATTTTCCTCGGCCAAATCTAAAGTGCTACCGTGGTGTCCGAATTCATGCCAAGGGCCGTCAGGAGACTCAGACTGGTATAAACGCATACGTTTGTCGGCTTCTTCATCGCTCTGACGTTCATGCAAACGATTGCAACTAGACACTAGAAGTAGGAATCGATCATTGACATCATCATGATATATCTTGGGCAATTCTAATTGCGTGTACTCACCACCATCAGGCATCGCCACGGGAGGGTACATTTTTTCGACTGTATAGCCAGACTCACTTTCGGTCAAAAGCGCGTGGCCAAGAGCCGGTGTACGAGCAGCCATTTTAGCGCTCCAATACATATGTATTTGACCTTCGTGATTCAATAAAAACGGGTCACGCCAGGCTAAAATTGGCCCATCTGCTTCACCATCTTTATGTCCTAATAAGCTCAACTCTCCAAGAAAGTACCCTAATTTTGTGATCGCCTCCCAATCCAAGAGAGGGTCGGAGACAACGTGTTGAGTATTAGGGGTTACACACTGCCAATCATCACTAAGACTTAGCGCTAACGATTGTTGAAAGAGTAGCGTGTCGCTCTGTTTTCGTATTCCGGTATAAGCTGTTAGCTGCCGGCCATCGCGCAAAGGTAGTATTGAACCACTCCAAATTGAACGTGAATCGAAGCCCTCTGTTTTATCTCTTGGTTTTTGATAGCAACCCTTATCGCTCCATGACTGACCTGCATTCTTCGACAGAAAATGACGGATATGGAAACTTGTGTGGTTACGAAGTTCCGGTGGTATCACCTTACCTTGAACGTCTTTGCGACTGACCGCGAGGCAGTAGAGGTGCACCTCATTACTTTCTTGGCTAGACCATACATCCCAAAGATAGAGCTCTGAGTGAGAAATACCAGACTCGAACAACTCACCGCTGGGTTCGGGAATGATTTCCTTTATGGTGGTTTTTTCTGCTTCCTGAAAAGCCACGTTTTGCTGACTAAACTTTTTCACTGTGCCGACGAATATTCAAGGGAAACTGGAAACCCCATATTAGTGACAAAAATTATCTCTCGTAAGCGCTTAAGCCTCAGTTGAAGTAACTTTAATCACGAAATGGAATCTGATAAAAACATGCTGTGCAAGCTGCCTATCATAAACAGCATTAGCTTATGATAGGGGCTCACATCAAAGATTAAATTTGTGACTCAACCCAACTTTCAATTATTTCCATCAGGGAAATAATATGAGAAATCGGGTTGAGCTCACAGATCAATTCAAGCTACTAGAAATCGTAACGAACAGTAGCTGAAGTGGTACGACCATTAATTGGGCGAATTCGAACAAAGCTGCCTGGGGTCGCTGATCCTTCTTCACCTTCAGTGAATCCTTCTTCATCAAACAAGTTGTTAGAATTCAAGCTCAAACGCAATTTATCGTTGATCTGATAGTTAAAGAACAAGTTCGCTGTAATGTAAGCATCAAATTTCAAATCGTTATTATCTTGCACAAAGACCTCATCAGTTCCGACAAAGTTTATTCCAGCATCCCACTTATCAGCCGTGTATGTTGGCGTAATATTGAAAATGTAATCTGCTTGGCGACGAGGTTGGTTACCCACATTTGCACCGCCGGCAGTTTTTACAATTTCCGCGTCGGTCAATGTTAAGCTACCTTTTATTGCAAAGTTTGAACCGAAGTCGTAATCGGCTTCAATTTCAAAACCGGATGACTCATAGGCATTCTCAAGGAATGTTTGAGTGGTAACTTCAAACTCACGAGCTTCAGAGATATCTGCACTAAAGTAGGTCACGAATAATGAAGAATTATCACCAAGAAATTTGACACCAATTTCAACCTGCTCAACTGAGCTATACGCCGTATCGTTTTGAATGCTTCCATCCGCTTGAATGTTTCCAGTAACACGATCTGGGGAAGATAAACTGCCGCCTTCGGAAATATTCGCGAAAAGAGCCAAATTATCGCTCAATGCATAGTTAACACCCACTGACCAAGAATCATAATCAACGCTGTAGTCGGCGCGACGAGCTGCGCCCAAAGTCGGTACTGCTTGCTCATTACCATCAATAGACCCGTTACCATTTACATCCAATGGTACCAAGACAGTGCTTTCTTGAAATGTGCCATCAATAGCAAAATCATCTTTTCGATAGCTCGCATCCCAGCTTAGGTTTTCACCAATTTCACCAGAAAGCGAAATATATGGGGCCGTGCCGTCAATTTGAAAATCATAGCCGCGAGTACAGCAGTTACCAAACGCCGGGTTACCGTACAAAACACCACCAATAGAATCACCTTGATCAAACACTGACAAGCTTCCGTCGAGGCGACGATAGTATTGATTGAAGTTCCATGTGGTGCTTATATCTTGCGAAACATACGCCAAACCAGCTTTGGCTTGTACATTACCAAAATCAGCTTGTAAGCTTAAATCTGCAAAATCATTGCCGACGTCATTTACCTGAGTATCGAAGTAAACAATCTCTACTGAAGGGCCGTTCGCGCCATCCACGAAAGTATTGGCAGGGAAAGGCGACGCAAAGTTACCGTCAATTGAAGCGGTTCGGTATTTGAATGCACCCGTTAGGATATCTGTAAACTGATAATCACCCGCAACTGCCAAAGAAGTCATCGATGCTTCAAAACCATCGCCATCAACAGCCGCAATGTCATTTCTGCGCGGCGCGAAATCAGTTGTGTTTAAAAACAACGTGCCATTACTAAGGTCAGTGCCTAGCGCTGAAAAGCTGCTACCACCATTAGCAATCGCAGGAATCGGCAAATAAGTTGGCACTTCATCGTCAAGGTGCTTCAAGTGAAAACGGATTGAACCCCTATCAAAATCCCGAGCAATAGTAGCCTTGATTTGACCGCCTTGTTCAATACTTTCTTCAGCGTCACGGGGACCTTCACCAGAACGGTAGAAACCACCAATATGATAAGTCCAGTCACCTGAAAGCACACCGCCGTATTCAAGATCAAGACGCATCGCATCGTAATCTAAGCCAGCAGTAAAACCGATCGAACCACCTTCGACATCACCTGTTTTTGAGATGAAATTAATAATACCACCTGGTGAATTGCCCGCTTGTGTTGACGCGGAACCGCCTCTAATAGATTGTACGCTTGAAACAGTAGTGTCAAACCGTAGAAAGCTATCAGCGGTAGCAAAAGCTGTATCACCCACCGCCATCATTGGGAAACCATCTTCTTGAAAGGAAAGATAACGTGCACCGCCAGAACTAATCGGCATACCGCGCACTTTAACATTTGCGTTAGCATCTCCTGAAGAAGACTCTGATTGAATCCCGGGGATATTGCGAAATATTTCAGCAGTCGAACGTGGCGCAAAATTAATCACGTCTGCAGCCGGTAACGCAGTTACCGACATGGTTGATTCGAATTTAGTGGTTGGTTTGGCAACACCGGTAACAATGATTTCTTCCAAAACTAGGTCACTGTCTTGTCCATGCGCTACGACGGTTGTCAATGCCATCGTCGCCAGGGTCAAAATTTTAAGAACGGGTTTAAACATGAGTTTTGCTCCTCTAGATAGTTATTAATTTTATTTTTTACGGATAGCTACACGCTAGCCTTTTTCGTGAACGCGGTGATCAAAACGCTCGATTTCGCGTTTATATCGGAGTCCTGCTGCTGTTTCATGCTCTTACTCAATAAAGCATAGAAAACCCTTAACCGACATCACTAAAAGCAGTTTTACTTGCTATTTAGCCATTTATACAACCGATTGTATCTAAATGCAACCGGTTGTACATCATTTTGGTTGGTTAGTCGTAAACATTTCTACGCACCCTTCGCATTTAGACGATCAAAACTTTACACTTGCCTCTATCACAGGGCAATATATCGAAGTAGACTGATTAAGTTCTACTTGGCTCTTAACCATCACGACACCGACCAAATTCTAAACATGAAAATGTCAGATCTAGCAATAATCGCAGGTGTTTCGAAATCAACCGTTTCGCGTGCATTGGCTGACAGCCCACGAGTAACTCAAGAAACGCGAGAGCGCATTCAGAACCTTGCTAAAGAGCACAATTACCGGCTAGATATACGCGCACGTAACTTTCGACAGAAGAAAACGTTAACCATAGGAGTTCTTTTACCGTCGAATGGTCGCGCTGATTGGTTGGCCACCGACCCTTTTGTATTAGAAATGCTGGGCTCCGTGGCCGATGCACTAGAAGCTCATGGTGGTCATGAGTTATTACTCGCAAAACACACTGACAATGACCCCTCGTGGATCGAGGAATTTGCGCGAACTCGAAGCGTCGATGGCATCATTGTGATCGGACAGAGTTTGTATCACACCCAGCTGAATAATGCCGCTGAGCAAAATCAAGCAATGGTGGTCTGGGGCGCTGAGCTTCCAGATCAGAAATACGTGACAGTCGGTTCCGATAATTATCGAGGCGGCCGACTTGCGGCTAAACATTTGTTAGCGCAGGGACGAAAGAACTTCGCATTTTTAGGCGATATACGCTACCCAGAAACTAAACTTCGCTATCAAGGTTACCGTGATGCATTGAAGGAAGCTGGCCTTGCTTATCGCTCTGAACTTACTACAGATTCCGAATACGCTAGCGATATCGCGCTCGCATCCATCGGCAAACTACTTAGATCTGAATCTAGGTTTGATGCTCTTATTACTTCAAGTGACATGCTTGCGATCAGCGCTATTAAAGCAATCAACGACTATGGCTTAAGTGTGCCCAAGGACATATCTGTCGTGGGCTACGATAATATTACACTTGCAAATTATAGTACCCCTACCCTATCCTCAATCACCCAAGATCGGCTTAGCGCAGGCACTCTATTAGTTGAAAAACTATTTGAATTGATTAAAACTGGAAAGGCAAAAAACATGATGATCAATACCGAGCTTGTGGTTCGCGGTTCATCTTGAGAAGACCCCAGTGTTCGTAGGGTATCGACAGATTGAAGTTTTGTCATGACTATTGATAAGTCAATTTGATAGAACCACTTCGTGGGAACTAATTTGTCAATGCGTAAGAACGCTGGCCCTTTTTCGACGGCTTTGGCAAGTTAACTTCACGGTGCCAATCAACCGTGATCTTCCTCGCTTATGCAACCACTGAACTCCATTCGTTGAACCAATTATTTCCAATAATTTTAATAGTTCTAAGCTAACCGCTCACGAGTGCTCTAGAAGCCGTCCATAAATCAACAACTCATTCCAAATTTTGAACCTGCTCACGCATTTGCTCTATAAGTACTTTCATATCCACACTAGCCTTAGTCACCCGAGCATCATTAGACTTAGAACCCAGCGTATTAGCTTCTCGATTCAACTCTTGCATCAAAAAATCCAGCTTTCGACCTGCTGGCGCTGACTTACTCAGCACACTCGCGACTTCGCCTAGGTGTACGTTGAGACGGTCTAGCTCTTCGGCTACGTCGGCCTTGTTAAGCAAAATGATCATTTCTTGTTCGACTCTATGCGGGTCGAGCTGTTCGGAATACTCCGCCAACTTGTCTTGCAAGCGCTGTTTGTGGATCTGTGCAATCTCTGGAAGCGCTTGTTCAACGTTAGCAATAATCTCTTTAATGCCTTCTAAGCGTTGGTGAATTAGCTCGGCCATCTTTTCACCTTCGCGAGATCTTGCCGTCAGTAGCGCGTCCAATGCGTCGTTTACCACACTTAATAGGTTCTTTTTTAGCTCTGCAGGGTCTGCACTTTTTGATTGCAGAACGCCCGGCCAGCGTAGAGCATCGATTGCTCTGAGTGGCTGAACCGTGGGCATGGCCGCTTGAGTCTTCATCATGAGCAGGTTCAACTCATTCAGCAGATCTTCATTCAACGCTAACGATGCCATTTCTTGGGTATCTAAGCGGATGAAGCAATCAACCCGCCCTCTTGACAACTTAGCGCCTATGGCTTCGCGCAAATCTCCCTCGAACGGACGAAGTTCGTCTGGCATGCGGGGTGCGACTTCCAGAAAACGGTGATTTACGGTGCGAAGCTCGCAACTTAGTTCACCAAGCTCGGTTTGAGTGGCGGCTTGGGCGTAAGCTGTCATGCTGTAAGTCGTACGTAAGGTCATAGTTACCTCGAAATAGGGTTCGCGATCATAGATTTAATTTCACTTGATTGACGTGCTTGAATTGAAGCAATTTCAACCAAGGGTCTATAATACCTGAATGAGCATCCTTAAACCCAAACCGAAGATTATTCCGGCGCTGCCGCTGCGGCCCGATACAATGGTCGAGCATTACAAAATCGGCAAAGTTATTGGAGTCGGCGGATTCAGCCTCGTCTATAAAGCCTTAGACACCAAGACTGGTAAGGTGGTGGCAATAAAAGAATTTTATGCTACCAACTGCATGCGGCGTACTCGCGATGGTTCTTTGCACGTTTACCCCAAAGACCAAGAGCGCAAATATAATATTGGTCTAAAGCGCTTTTTTGACGAAGGTCTTACGCTCTCACAGATACACCACCCAAACATTGTTAACGTTTCGAACTTCCTTAGGTCGAACAATACGGCGTATTTGGTTATGCGTTTTGAGCAAGGCAAGGACTTGCGCTGGTTTATTAATAACACGGATTACGTGCCTGACGAAGAATTTATTTTGTCGGTATTCAGCATGGTATTGGCTGGCTTGAAAGAGGTGCATAAGAACAGCTTCTTACACTTGGACATGAAGCCAAGTAATATTTTATTGCGCGCGTCTGGAGTGCCACTAATATTGGATTTGGGCGCGGCGTTTAAAATACCAAAGAGCGACGCTCAAAAAGTTCATACGCTCACGCACGGTTATTCTTCGCCAGAGCAACACAAAAAAGAAGGGCTAAGTTATGCGTCTGACCTCTATGCGGTAGCAATGACTATGAGGGCGTGCATAATGCACCGCTCGCCACCCTCAGCCATTAAACGCATGAAGAAAGATACCGTGCGCATGATCAGCGAAACGCACTCAAAACACTTTAGTAAGGGGATGTTGGAAGCCATTGATATGACCAGTCATTTAGACCATCGTGAGCGGCCACAAACCGTTGATGAATTTATTGAAATCATGACATCTCGCTAATTATTAAGGCATATGCTCTATTCAATTGCACAACAAAGCCATCAAGGTGGCCGCGACTACAACGAAGATCGCACCGCTATATTTGAGCGCGAAGGAGCCGTCTTACTGGTGGTTGCCGACGGACTCGGCGGGCATGCGGGCGGAGATCTTGCGTCGCAAGCATTTGTTGATGCCATGGGCGATTCATTTACTCGCGCCACCGGCCGTCAGTTATTAGATGCAGCCAACTTCTTAAAACTGTCGATTAACTACGCACACCACAAGATTCATAGGCGTGCAGCGAATCATGGCTACGACCCTAAAACACCCAAAACTACTTGTGTGGTTTGCTTGATCTGTGGTGACGAAGCAACTTGGGCGCATTCTGGAGATAGCCGCTTATATCTTATTAACAAGCGCAAGATTCAAGCCCAAACCACTGACCACGTCAGCATTAAACACGGCACGACTGGCAACCACCCGATCAACCGCTGTGTTGGTGGCGCTGAGCCACCAATGCCAGAGATTAGTGAGCCGTTCATTATGAGTGATGGTGACATTTTGATTCTAGCCTCTGATGGCGCATGGCAGTCGTTCAAGCCCAGGGACCTAGAAGAATACATAGACGCCGAACACCCAACGCTCGGTTTAGATAACTTGTTGCAAACGCTAGAGAACCGTAACAAAGCGCCTAGCGATAATTTGTCGATAACAATGTTGTATTGGGGTGTAAGTCAACTCGACAATCCTTCAGCAACCGCATATGAAGAATCTGACAGTATTCAGCTTCTAAGTCACGAAGACTACGCTGATCCGAAATCCTTGGATGGTAAAACGCCTTTTGATATCGAGGATCTTGATAACAAGATTAATGAGATCGAAGAGTTCATTTTAGATATCGACAAACAAATATAGAAATCCTGTATTCAAAATTTTTTTCTTATTTTCAGATCGACTGAACAAGCCTTACCAAACATTCTTTGGTGTACTTTGCTTAGATTTTTTGTACACCTATCTTCGCGCATCTATATAGGTTCGCGCACCCTTCACTTTTACCCAAAACACTTATGACTCAAACTTCCACAAGAAACAGTGCCATCGAGCGTCCTAGCGGCAGAGCACCTGACGAACTACGCAGCATCAGCATAGAACGTAATTACACCAAACACGCCGAAGGTTCTGTTCTAATCTCCTGCGGCAATACCAAGGTGTTGTGTACGGCCTCGGCAGATACCAACGTACCGCGATTTCTTAAAGGTAAAGGTCAAGGATGGGTTACCGCTGAATACGGCATGTTGCCTCGCTCCACTGGGTCACGCATGGCGCGAGAAGCCGCACGCGGCAAGCAATCGGGTCGTACACAAGAAATTCAACGTCTTATCGGCCGCTCTTTACGCGCGTCATTAGACCTCTCTAAGCTAGGTGAAAACACCATCACGCTAGATTGTGATGTTATTCAAGCCGACGGCGGAACTCGTACAGCGGCTATTACCGGGGCGTATGTTGCTATGGTAGACGCAGTCAACTATCTGATTGCCAAAGGTGCTATTAAAGAGTCGCCCGTCGCGCGGCAAATTGCGTCGGTGTCTGTCGGCGTATACAAAGGGTTGCCAGTACTCGATTTGGACTACCCAGAAGACAGTAAAGCCGAAACTGATATGAACGTGGTAATGGATGATCAAGGCCACTTTATTGAGTTACAAGGCACTGCTGAAGGAGCGCCTTTCTCGCCGGACGAATTAGCTGCAATGACAGCATTGGCCAGTACAGGCATTGAGCAATTAATGGCGTTTCAAAACGAAGCGCTTGCTGGATAAGACATTAACAATGAAAGTAGTTCTTGCTACAGGCAATGCCGGAAAAGTGGCCGAGCTTCAACAACACCTTGCGGAATTAGGGTTTGACGTTCGCGCGCAAAGCGAATTTGATATTCCAGAGGCTGTAGAAGACGGTCTTACTTTTATTGAGAACGCGTTAAAGAAAGCGCGGCATGCCGCTGCGCTAACAGGTCTGCCAGCCATAGCCGATGATTCAGGCCTTGAAGTAGATGCTCTGCATGGCGCGCCAGGAATTTATTCAGCGCGCTACGCACAACGCAACAACTCTGGCGAGGGCGACCAAGCCAACATCAACTACCTTTTATCCCAACTAAACGCTCAGAACGCTTCCGCGCTCGAGAAGCGCTCTGCGCGATTTCGTTGTGCACTGGTGTATATGCGCCATGCTGACGACCCAGCACCGTTGATTGCCGAAGGCGTTTGGAATGGGCAAATCGCCCTAAACGCTAAAGGCGAAAATGGCTTTGGGTATGACCCTATTTTTTACGTGCTCGAAAAAAGGTGTACGGCAGCAGAACTCAGTGCCCAATCAAAAAAGGAACTCTCGCACAGAGGTCATGCCTTGCGTCTATTGGGTAAGCTATTAAAGCAACCCGGCCATTCCAGCTTTTTGCCATGACGCTGTTTAATGATAAATTTCGCATCCAATAATTCACTTTTAGCCATAAACGTTTAACACTATGTCAGTCACTCCACTCAAACCACTAAGCTCTCTTTCTGCTCCTACTGGCCCCGTTGTGATTGTCGTCGCCGACGGCTATGGCATTGGCGATGATGTTCCGAGCAACGCTATTGCCCAAGCAAACACACCCAATATCGACACACTCCAAGCGTCCGAACTCTACACCGAACTCGCCGCTCATGGTGTAGCGGTTGGCTTACCGAGTGACGATGACATGGGCAATAGTGAAGTAGGCCACAATGCCATCGGCGCAGGTCGGATTTTTGCGCAAGGTGCGAAGCTGGTTAACCATGCATTTGAGTCTAAATCGGCATTCCAGACCTCGGTCTGGAAAAAGGTGGTTAAGCACGGTCGCGAACACACGCTGCACCTAATGGGTTTACATTCAGACGGCAATGTTCACTCACACAATCAACACTTGTATGAATTACTAGAACAAGCGGCCATTGAGGGTGTAGGTAATGTTTGCTTACATCTAGTGACTGATGGGCGCGATGTTTCTGGTCGTTCTGCACTAGGTTACATAGAAACGACGGAGGCCAAGTTGCTCGATCTGAACACACGATACAACGTGGACTACAGAATCGCCAGCGGTGGCGGTCGCATGGAAATAACCATGGACCGTTATGACGCTGACTGGGGAATGGTTGAACGCGGCTACAATTGCCATGCACACGGCATTGGCAAACCGTTTAATTCTGCGCATGAAGCCATTACCTCGCTCTACGAATCAAGCGGTAAGGACGATCAATACTTACCTGCGTTTGTGATCCACCGCGACGGCAAGCCTGCGGGGCTCATCGAAGACAATGATGCCGTTCTATTCTTTAATTTTAGAGGAGACCGCGCTATTGAAATTTCAAAGTGCTTTGAGCAAGAGAGCATTGAGCATTTTGACAGAAGCCAACACCGTGCGCACCCTAACGTATTTTATGCCGGCATGCTGCAGTATGACGGCGACGAACTCATTCCTGAAAATTATTTAGTAAACCCACCAGAAATTGACAACACCATGGGCGAATATATATGCGCCACTGGATTGAAATCATTTGCGGTAAGCGAAACGCAAAAATTTGGCCACGTTACTTTCTTTTGGAACGGTAATCGCTCGGGCTATTTGGACGAATCGTTAGAGACTTACATTGAGATACCCAGTGACAACATTGAGTTTGATCAAGCGCCCGCAATGAAAGCCAGGGAAATCACAGACGCGACCATCAAGCTGATCGAAACCGGTGATTATGCTTTTGGCAGAATCAATATTGCCAATGGCGACATGGTGGGACACACCGGCAATTTAGAGGCCGCCATTCAAGCCGTTGAAGTAGTCGACGAATGTGTAGGCCGCTTGCTTGCCGCCATTAAGAGTAACAACGGCATCTTAATTTTCACTGCCGACCACGGTAATGCCGACATCATGTATACCGAGAAAGAGGGGGTGCGTACGCCCAAAACGAGCCATACGCTCAACCCTGTCCCTTTTGCTATTTTTGATAGTCGCGCAGATACCCAGTACTGCATGAACGCCCCTTCTGGCGCGGGTTTAAGCAATATTGCCGCAACAACGCTCAACTTAATGGGATACGTTGCTCCATCCGCTTATGAACCAAGCCTAGTGTCATCTAAATGAGTAACCAAGACACGCTTATTCATAAAGGCAATCTAATCACCCTAAATCGCGAGAAAGTAGAGTTGCGCGAAGGCGGTTACACGCACTTTGACATCGTCAAGCATCCTGGTGGCGCGGTAATTGCAGCCTTAAACGACAACAATGAGATTTGCTTGTTAAAGCAGTGGCGCCACGCTGTTAATAAAGAGATTTGGGAAGCGCCAGCCGGTTGCCTTGAGCCAGGAGAACCTCCTTTAGAGACAGCCAAAAGAGAGCTAGAAGAAGAGGCAGGCGTATGCGCGAGCGAATGGCAAGATCTAGGCCCCATCGTGACAACACCTGGTTTTTGCAACGAAGTGTTGCATTTATTTAAAGCGTCCCAGATAAGTGAAGGCACCACCAACTTAGATGGCGCGGAACGACTTACGGCTCATTGGATACCCCTTGAACAAGCGTATGCACTGGTAGCGTCAGGGGAAATAAAAGATGCTAAAACGTTAGCCATTCTACTAAAGTTAAAACTTAGACTTGGTATTTAAAAAAACTCGCGGCTATTATGATTGCTCCATCTGCTTAAGAATAGGTTTGAGCATATCTATGTTTTTATCCAAAGCACCACGATGAGCATCAATAAAGTCTAATCCACGTCGGCCCATTCGGTCACGTCGCGAGGCATTACCCAGCAAATCTCGTAGCTCATCCATTAACTCTTTGCTGTTGTGCACCATCAAGCCTGCGCCTTCGCGAATGGTCCATTTACTAATATCTGGAAAATTGAACATATGCGGGCCAAATAACACAGGGACTCCTAAGGCACACGGCTCCAAAATGTTTTGCCCACCAAAAGGTTCCAAACTACCTCCCACAAATGCCACATCAGAACTTGCATACAACAATGATAGTTCGCCCATGGTATCGCCCAGGTAAACGTCTACATCACTTTCAAGTTCTGGCACACCTTCGGTACGACGGACAACTTTAAGGCCACGTCGAGCAGTCTTACGAGCCACGTAATCAAATCGTTCAGGGTGACGCGGCACAATCACTAGCAACAAATGAGGAAATTCTGCCTTGAGCACTTTATACGACTCAAGAATACGCCCCTCTTCGCCATCGCGAGTGCTTCCTGCAATCCAGATCAGCCGATCGCTACCGAGTTGACGACGAGTCACTTCGGCCATTTCGAGCATGCTAGCGGGTATCTGAACGTCAAACTTAATACTGCCAGTAATCGCGATCTTGCTTGGGTCTACACCCAGCAGCTCTAGATGCTGAGCATCAGCTTTACCTTGGGCTGCAAAAAAGTCTACGGGTGAAAGTGTGTACGAAATCAGTTCTTTGAACCGAGCGTAGTTGTTATATGAGCGATCAGATAAGCGCACATTGGTATACATTAAATGCGTACCAACGGCCTTAATTTGACTGATCATCTCTGGCCAAATTTCGGTCTCCATAACCAATCCAAGCCTAGGCTTAGTTGCCGCGGCGAAACGACGCATCGACCCACGTAGATCGTACGGAAAATAACAATGCGCTACGCTGCTACCCAACATTTGTGTGACCATTGCTGAGCCGGTTGGTGTAGTCGTAGTGATGAGTATTTTTAGGTGCGGGTAGTCTTCACGCAACCGCCTCACCAAAGGCGCTGCTGCACGTGCTTCGCCTACTGAGACTGCGTGTAGCCACAGATCAAATGGTCCTTGCTTTGCAACACTAGAAGGTACAAAGCCAAAGCGTTCTGACCAACGATGCCAGTATGCTGAATTGCGAAAACCACGAAAGCATAAACCAACAATAGCCAGCGGCGCTAACGTGGTCATAAGAAAACGATAAACCCACAACATTTTAGGCATTGGCTGTGCGTTAGAATTGTTATCCGAGGCCATGCTAAGCGCCCTCGCCCAACCAGTCTCTAGGATACAAGTAGCGTTTTAGTAAGCGCTCCTCATTAGAACCCTCTATAGGTACATTTTGATACTCCCAAGCAACCTGCGGCGGTAAAGACATTAAAATAGACTCAGTTCGCCCACCTGACTGCAGGCCAAATAGAGTGCCGCGATCATACACCAAGTTAAATTCAACGTAGCGGCCACGGCGTAATAGCTGCCATGCACGCTGCTGCTCGGTAAACTCTGTTTGTGCACGGCGCTCAAGAATAGGCAAGTAGGCGGCTAGATAATGGTCCCCAACGCTACGCATAAACGCAAATGCCGTGGTGAAATCGGGCTGGTTTACATCGTCAAAAAATAGACCACCCACACCTCGGGTTTCGTCGCGATGCGGCAAATAAAAGTATTCATCGCACCATTTTTTATACTGCGCGTATACGTCTTGATCAAACGCCGTATCAAATGGCTCGCATGCGGCTTTTGCTGTTTTATGCCAATGAACCGCGTCTTCATCAAAGCCATACGAAGGTGTTAAATCAAAGCCACCCCCAAACCACCAAACAGGGTTGTCGCCTTGCGCATCCGCAATAAAGAATCGCACATTCATATGCGAAGTGGGTGCAAAAGGGTTGTGAGGATGTATTACCAGTGAAACCCCCATTGCCTCAAAGCTCTTACCCGCTAGTTCAGGGCGTTTGGCTGTTGCTGCAGGTGGTAGCGCATCACCTTTGACATAAGAGAAGTTAACTCCGCCTTTTTCAATCACATTGCCGTTGGCCAGAACGCGTGAGCGACCACCGCCACCACTAGGGTATTGCCAAGTATCTTCTTCAAAGTTGTGGCCATCAAGACCAGATAGACCGTCGCAGATAGAGTCTTGTAAAGACTTGAGATAGCGTTCAACTTCAGACTTGTCGATATTCATACGTAAAAAACTCAAAGGCAGAAAAAGTGAGCGTGGGCGAACTAAAACGCCAACGGAAATCTAACCGTTAGTTTACCGCAATTGTTGGTTGTTGAGCGCGTCGCGTATCGTGGAAGGTTTGGCTGCGCCGCCTACAGAGAATTCGAGAACGTAGTCGACGTCTTTGCCCAGCAAAGAAACTACGTCTGTAGATTCTAGAATTGACGGTTGCCCATGCCTGTTCGCACTCGTTGATACTAACGCCTTACCAAAAGCCGTTAACAGGTCTCGGCATATTTCATTAGCTGTTGCGCGCACAGCGATACTCTCGTGACTTCCGCGCAGCAAAGTAGATGTATGCTCATACGCAGGAATCAACCATGTATTTGGCCCCGGCCAACTGGTAACAACACGTTCGAGCTGTTCAGTGTTTAAAGCCGCAAAATCGGCATAGGGATCAAACTGCTGCTGATCCAAACCTATTAAAATAAGTCCTTGGTCAGCGCTGCGTTGTTTAATATCTAATATGCGCTGAACTGCCTGAGGATTATCTGGATCACAGCCCAAACCAAAACATTGCTCAGTAGGATAAGCAATTACGCCACCTGCCGTTAATACATCAACGGCCTTTTCTATAGCCTGTTTCGATCTCATCCGCGCCGCCATGTGTGAAATCGTTCAACCCATTTCAGAAGTCCATGTGGTTGGTTATTGCGTTTCCAGTTACCAGCAACAAATTTGTTTGCTTCAGCCAAACTAGGATAAAGGTGTATCGTACCTAAAATCTTATTCAAACCGAGGTTGTGCTTCATAGCTAAGACATATTCAGATATAAGATCACCCGCATGGTGCCCCACAATGGTCACACCCAATACCTTGTCTTTACCTTTTGGCGTTATCACCTTAACAAACCCGTGCGCTTCGCCGTCGGCGATTGCTCGGTCTAAATCATCTATCCCATAGCGAGTCACTTCATAAGACAACTTCTGTTCTTGTGCTTCACGTTCGTTAATACCCACCCTAGCAACTTCGGGCATTGTGAACGTGGCCCAAGGGATAACTCGATAGTCCACCTTAAATTTTTTGGCGAATCCAAACAAAGCATTTACCGTAGCAAACCATGCTTGGTGAGACGCGGTATGCGTAAACTGATAAGGTCCTGTGATATCGCCACAGGCAAAAATATTCGGTACCGCAGTACGCAAGTAATCATCTGTTTCGATGGTGCCATTGCGCCGTAATTTAATACCTAACTTATCTAGGCCCATACCGTCAGTATTGGCTTTACGACCAACGGCTATCAGTACCTCATCAAAAACCACTTCGACCTGGCCCGATTCAGCTTCACAGATGAGCGTCTTCTCGCGACTATTCTTAAACTCAACGGCCTTGTGCCCTGTGAGTACTGTAATACCGTCAGACTCAAAGCGTGATCGTATATGCTCGGCAACGTCGCTGTCTTCTCGTCCCATCAACTGATCCATCATTTCAACGATAGTTACTTGGGTGCCTAACTTAGCAAACGCTTGACTCAACTCACAGCCTATAGGGCCGCCGCCAAGAACCAGCAAACGTTTAGGCTGTTCTTTTACTTCCCATACAGTGTCAGACGTAAGATAACCAACTTCATCCAACCCTGTTATCGGAGGCACAAAGGGTCTAGCACCCGCTGCAATAATAATGTTCTTGGTGCTGATAGTACGATCCCCCACTTGCACGGTGTAACGATCGATTATATGAGCCTCGCCCATAACGCACTCGACGCCTAAGCCAGTAAAACGCTCGACAGAATCATGTGGCTCAATGGTTGCAATAACATCCTGCACTCGTTGCATAACAGCCTTGAAATCCGCTTTCACCTCAACTTTAGCTAAACCAAATTCGGTAGCCCGTTGCATATAGTTGGCGATTTTTGCTGATCGCAACAATGCTTTACTTGGTACACAGCCTGTATTTAGGCAATCACCTCCCATCTTGTCGCGTTCAATTAAGATTACCTTGGACTTAACGGCTGCAGCAATCAGAGCTGAAACCAAACCGCCTGACCCCGCCCCAATGACCACTATATTGGCTTCGTATTTACTCATTATTTACACCCCATAAAACGTTTCTTACATAGCCATTTAGCTACATCTAATCTTATTTACTTAATGTCTATTGCAACTGAACGAGCCCGCAACCAGTTCATTATGTGCTTTGCAATAATTGGGAAAGTCCCCAATAGCACGAACGCAATCAACAATTGAGGAGACACGATATCGCCAAGCGACTCAATCTGTGCCAATTGCGTACCGGCATAAACGTACACTGCTGTTCCAGCCAACATGCCGATCTGACTCGCCCAATAGAACGTCGTCGTTTTAAGGCGTGTTAATGCCAACAGCGAATTCACCATGAAAAACGGAAACAGGGGTACCAAGCGCAAACCAAATACATACAACGCACCTTCGCGCTCAATACCTTGGTTAATTGCGCCTAAGCGATCACCAAACTTAGTTTGGATTGTGTCGTGAAACAAGAAACGCGTTAGTAAAAATGCAATCGTTGCGCCTATTGTACTGGCGAATGAAGCTAAGATGAGTCCAGTTGTAAAACCGAAAATTGCTCCGCCCGCGAGAGTCAGAATGGCAGCCGCTGGCAAAGCGAATGCTGCAACAATCAAGTAGATGCTAAAATAGGCTATAGCCACCAACGTTGGGTTAGCTTGATAGAATTGGTCTAACTGTTGTTTTTGCGCTTTTAAACTTTCAAGATTTAAATAGCTTTGTCCATCAAAGTAAAAGAATGCGCTAAGGAGTGAGACGAATATCAGAACGATAAATATTTTTGTTTTCATTTATTTAGTCTAAAGGTAATGTAGCCTAGATGTTAGTCGCTGGATCGCATGCAGTCCGTTTGTACCTGTATAGGCGTGATGTGATTTAATTTAAGAGAAACTCTCGTATATTATGACCGACAATAGCCTACATCGCTTTCCCTCAGTTGTGCATTTGTTCTCAGAACCTAGGCAACGCACGTCTGCATTCATATTATCTGAGAACTAAGTCGCGCTCATATGCCTACTAACTCTATCATTCAACTCAACTGGAGCCACACCTCGGTGGCACAATTACCAGCGCTAGAGTCCGGTGTAGTGTATGTCGTATACGTTCCTTTGTGTGTGAATGGCAAAAGTGTCCTTAGCGACAGTCAGCGCCTGATCGCGATTGAACTGCTTAGCGATATTCAATGGGACCGCTTTGAACGCCGTCCTATCGGGCCAAGCAAAGAGAGTTATTTAACGGGTCGATATTACTTATTACAATTGCTGGCTCAGTTCTCGAAAATCCAGCCAGAGTCGATAACCCTAAGTTACAACCGACTAAACAAGCCGTTTTTAGAACCTAATCCACAAGGGCTAGAGTTTAACTTTACAGACACTTCTATAGCTCGTGATATGCGGCATGGCGGTGGTATTGAGAGTGTTGGTCTTTTTGCGTTCACACTGAAATCGCACGTAGGGGTAGACATCGAGGCCGCACATAGAACAGCCGCTAGCGATAAAATAGCAGAGCGACGATTCACCGCCCATGAGCATGCTTTTTATACTAACGGCAGCGTCGGCGCTAATCTTAAAAATGAGAGCGCAAAAAAGCACGAAGAGCGTACGACTAAAGACGAGAGATTCCTCCATCTTTGGACGCGTAAAGAAGCGTTTGGAAAAGCCTGCGGTTTGGGAATCAACTTTAAGATGAATCAACTAAACCTAATGGCTAGCCCAGGTGCTGGCGACGCGCGCCTTGACCAACATGCATTCGAATACCAACAGCAGGCTTGGCGCTTGCAACAGTTCTACGGGCCACAAAATGAAATAGCGTGCATTAGTTACGCTGGTTCTCAGACGCTCGAGATTCAAGCCTTTCAAATAGACCCAGAGCTTGACTCAGCTTAATTACGCTTAAATTAACCCTGCATAGTTAATAGTTAAGCAAATGCCGCCTAAAGATATTCTTTGATGAACGCTTTAAGCTGAACAAACCACAAACCATACAATTCATGGACAGCGACGCCAGCCAAACCAAGGGCTCCTGTGTTCGGCATCCAGTACTTAAAGCTTGGATCACCCGTGGCGATAATCAGCACATCGGCCGATGCGGGCGTTATGTTCACCCGTTCATTCAGTCGACTTCGCATTAAATACTTACTCCTAGGCATATGTATTGCTGATGTAACCAATATTACGTCTAACGACTCTTTACTAAATTTGGGGTTATCTTTTAATAACAGCTCAAACTCAGCAATATTCTGTTCCGTTGTTCGACTTTTGGTTTCGACCACTATTGCTTCTACTGGAACTCCCCAATCAATCAATAAGTCCCGAGCGTATTCCGACTCCGCAGCAATACCAGGTTGCTCAAATACATTGCCGCCCAGCAATACAACAAATGGCGCTTTGCCCGCCGCGTATAACTTGCTAGCGACCCAATAGCGATCACTCGCGCTGGTCAGTTGTACTCTATTGGCAGGCGGACTCGGCAGTCTAAGACCTCCACCCATCACGACAATGGCGTCGTGTGCGCCGTACGAATTCACGGGCTGTGGAGGGTTTTTCGCCTCAAGCCACGCTGTAAGCCCAACGGAAAAAATGGGAGTTGAAAACACCCAAAGAAGGATAAATCCGACAATCCAAAAACGCTTTGCCGCAATTGGCTTGCGCCGGATAAAGTAAAGAAAACCCAAACCGGCACAGACAAACACCAGCCCCAATGGGT
Organism: Proteobacteria bacterium UBA7415; assembly: GCA_002470515.1. GTDB lineage: Bacteria > Pseudomonadota > Gammaproteobacteria > Arenicellales > Arenicellaceae > Arenicella. The sequence continues at coordinate 145,240 of DKML01000031.1, forward strand.
ACAAAAGCAGTGAGACAAATTTGATGATTGCAACAATATCCATACGACTACAGTAACAAGTTCAGGAACACTGCACGCCGACACTCATCTTTGACAACAGATAAGCAATAATCCCGAGCGTAAAGAGTAGGCTAAGTAATAGCCGAATGATACGATACAAACCCCTTAAAGCTCCCCAAAATGCGATCGAATTAAGATTCTCATGGACTTATTTAATTTTAAAGATGGCCGCGAAGGCTATTACGGCGAATATGGCGGCACGTTTCTGCCCGAAATTCTTCACTCTACAATCGAAGAACTCAAACTCGAGTTTCGTAAAGCTAAGGACGACCCTGAGTTCTGGCAAGAGTTTATTCTACTCATGCAGAACTATTCTGGCCGCCCGACCCCGGTAACCCATCTTGCTAATTTGTCAAAGCAGTTAGGCGGCGCTCAAATATATTTAAAGCGCGAAGACCTAAACCATACGGGCTCCCACAAAATCAATAATGTGATGGGGCAAGGTCTGTTGGTTAAACGTATGGGTAAAACCCGCGTTATTGCCGAAACGGGGGCTGGTCAGCATGGCTATGCCACCGCCACCATGGCGGCTCGTTTTGGTTTTGATAGCCGCATTTATATGGGAGCTGTAGACGTTGCTCGCCAGCGCCCAAATGTGTTTTGGATGGAGAACATGGGGTCAGAGGTTATCGCTGTTACTGATGGCCAACAGACGCTCAAGGACGCGATTAACGAATGTCTTAGAGATTGGGTGACCAACATGGACAACACCCATTACGTGCTTGGCACCGCGTGCGGCCCGCATCCATTTCCAGAAATGGTGAGCTGGTTCCAATCAGTCATCGGCAAAGAAGCTAGACAACAGATGCTTGATTCTGCGGGTAAATTACCAGACCGCATCTTCGCCTGTGTTGGAGGCGGGTCTAATGCGATTGGTCTATTCCAAGGCTTTATGGACGATAAAGACGTAGAACTGATCGGTTGTGAAGCAGGTGGTTTTGGTCCTGGCAAAGGAAACCACGCCGCACGCTTAGCGTACAAAGACGCCTCAGTAGGTGTAGCGCAAGGTATGAAAACCTACTTTCTGCAAAACGACGATGGCAATATGCTCGAAACTCATTCGGTAGCAGCGGGCCTTGATTATATTGGTGTAAATCCAGTGTTAGTCCATTTGTGGGAACAAGAACGAGTCCGCTTCGAAGCAGTAACCGATACGCAGGTCACCGAAGCATTGAAAATCAGCATGCGTACAGAAGGCATTATTCCGGCATTAGAAAGCGCACATGGTTTTGCTCAAGCAATAATCGAAGCCGAAACGATGTCTAAAGATGATGTCATTTTAATCAATATGTCAGGCCGCGGTGATAAAGATATTTTCACAATCGCAGACGCCCTTGATGACAAACACTGGAAACAATTCATCCGACAGAAGGCAGAACAATATGGCCCTGAATGAATATTTGAATGAACGCTTGGAATTAAAAAAGAGCGGAAAGAAACCAGCGCTGGTAATGACCCATGTTGTGTGCGGCTACCCTTCATTTGAAGAAAACTGGCAAGAGCTCGAAGTCATGCAAGAATTTGGCGTTGACTTGGTAGAGCTGCAATTTCCTTTTTCTGAGCCATCGGCTGATGGGCCGCTATTTGTTAAAGCCAATCAACAGGCTATCGAAAATGGCGTGCATGTCGATGACTGCTTTGAGTTCATGCAGCGCGTAACCCAACACTTTGATTTTAAGGTCATTATGATGGGCTACTACAACACGGTCTTTAAAACCGGGCATCGGGCCTTTTTACAACGTTTGAAAGACGCAGGCGGGTACGGGTTTATTCTCCCAGACCTTCCCATTGATGAAGCAGGCGAATTGCACAGCATAGCCACCGAATTAGATCTTGCGCCTATTGTTCTGATGACGCCAACTAACAGCGATGAACGCCTTGCGCATCTAGCTAAAAATGCCGATGGCTTTATTTATGCAGTAGCTCGTAAGGGCGTCACTGGGTCGAACACGACGATGGATCAAGAAGTCGCAGGATTTATTGCGCGTTGTAAGCAAGCAACGGATTTACCAATAGCCGTAGGTTTTGGTGTAAGCACTTCCGCAGACATACATTTTATTGGTGAACATGCCGAAATTGCCGTTATCGGAACAGCTGCTCTAAAAGCCTGGGAAAGCGGCAAAGCGCCGGAGTTGCGAGCCTTTTTCGCACAACTTGAAGCCTAATGTGGCATCGGAGCTAGAATTGAGCTACAACGTAGTTAGACCCCCTACAAAGCAATACTAAAAATTAGATCATGCCTAGCGAAAAAACCACCCACTGTCCCAATTGCGGCGTCGAGATTGATGTTAACGAGTTGCTGTACCAAGAACTTGAGACTAAAGCTAAGGCGGAAATGTCAGCGCAGATTAATACCGAACGTAAAAAACTCGCCGAAAAAACAACTGCCATCGAGACACAAGCACAACAACTGGAAACAACCATAAGTGAGCGATTAAACCACGCTTTAGCCACTGAGAAGGCAAGCCTCGAAGCTAAGCTCAAGAGTCAGCTAGAAGACCAACAAGGCGGTCTAATAAAGGGTTTGCAAACGCAACTGCAAGAACAAGCTACAAAACTGACAGGGTTCAATCAGGCGCAACTCGAGATCGAAAAATTAAAACACGAGAAGACCACTCTAAAGTCTGAAATAGAGTTAGACCTGCAACGCAAAATGGCAGCACAATTGCAAACCGAGCAAGCTGCGTTCAAAGCGAAAACTCAAGAAGAAATGTCTTTACGTGTTTCTGAGAAAGAGCAGGTAATCAATCAGTTGCGTGATCAATTAAACATCGCGCAACGAAAAGCCGAACAGGGTTCCACACAGCTACAGGGCGAAGTTCAAGAACTCGTTATCGAAGACTGGTTACGCCAAGAGTTTCCGCAAGACCTGATTGAAGAGATCAAGAAGGGTCAGACGGGCGCCGACACGCTGCAACTTGTAAAAGGTGCAATTCAAGATGCGAGCGGCTCAATCTATTACGAAAGCAAAAGAACCAAAGCATTCTCGCCCGCTTGGATCCCCAAGTTTAAAGCAGACATCCAACAAAAAAACGCCGACATAGGCGTCCTTATTACTCAAACTATGCCCGACGGCATGGAGGGCTTAGGGCAAATCGACGGGGTCTGGGTGTGTTCCTTTTCTCAATTTAAGCACTTATCACGCGTATTGCGCGACTCTTTGATACAAGTGAGCAATGCACTCATGGTCTCTGACAACAAAGGCGACAAGATGGGTATGCTCTACGACTTTTTGACGGGCAATGAGTTTCGACTGCAAATTGAGTCGATTGTAGAGGGCTTTACCGAACTGAAATCAGATTTAGAGCGCGAAAAACGCGCTATGCAAGGTGCCTGGAAAAGGCGCGAGAAACAGCTCGATCGAGTTTTACTCAACACCAACTATATGTACAACAGCATCAAAGGCATTGCTGGCAGTGCTGTTCAAGATATAGCCGCATTAGAACTACAGGATGAAGAAGACAATTAAACGCCTAACCTAGTCAACATTAGCTCAGTGAATTGAATCGATGCGTCAAAACCAAACATTTCAATACTGGCTTCGAATACTTGCTGGACTATTTGGTAGACTATAAAGATTGCTCAAACAACACTGGATTTATCAGTTTTAGCGATAGAGGCATTTGGCTAAGGTATTATAGACTCGATGCAGTGCTAAACTACTATCTACATGAAGTCTAATAATTTAATTAGTAAAGGGACCTTTCCAGTGTTTTCCGCGCTGTTGAGCTCGCTGTTAGTTTTAGCATTGCTTTTCGTATTAGTCCTGTAATTTAAATGGCGCTCGATAGAGCAAGATATAGCAGATTCGTCTTTATTGGCCCTCAATACTGCAGGTTTCACTTGGGCGGGTATTCGCACTCATAACCGAGGTCGCGACGTGCTGCTGCTAGGTACTGCGCCGAATGATATTGCAGTGCAGCAGGCGTTAGACGTACTTGCAGTCAATCCAGCAATTCGAGTCGCCGAGTTCGCAGGAGCAGTTTCTAAATCTCTTCCAGTAACAACGCCTGATGCGTTTATCAGCATTGATCAAGATGGGGTGCTTGCCACGGATAATATTGAACGCAAAAGCAAGCAAGGCAGCAATTCAAACGATTCCTCAAAACCAGACTTTTCGAAGTCGCGCCTTCGAGTCGAAGTTAAAAGCGATACCCTAACGTTGGCAGGTACTTTAGCGGACTCCTCTGCCAACGCAGATTACATTAGTCAATTAATAGCCAGTGCAAAATCTGTTTTCGGACAAGATAACGTTCTTAACCAAATTAGTGTTAGCACAAACATCGTAGATTCTCTTCCTCAGATTGACCAAGACATCTTCAAGACACTTAAAGCAACCCCATTTGTTAATGCAGAGTTCGCACAGAAACCCTCAGGCTTTACCCTTGAAGATAACACCGTAGTATTAACTGGCATTGTCGAAAATCATACTCAAAGACAATCTTATAAAGAGCGGGTTTCCGCGTTGTTTGCAGGCGAAGTTACAAGCCTCGTCGCCGCAATTGATCCAAAGGGTAGGCCAGATCTCCGAGTATTCCCGTTGCAAGATGACAAAACATGTGCAGCCAAGATATCGAGCCTTTTGGCCAGCTCCAAAATCACCTTCGAAGAAGGCAACACATTAATCAAGCCAGAAAGCTACGGCTTACTAGAACACCTGTCGACCCTTATTAAGCGATGCCCAGATGCTAAGTTTGATTTAATTGGACACACCGACAATACCGGTGACTCAGATTCGAATCTTCTGCTTAGCGTGAATCGGGCCGAATCAGTTAAGGACTTTTTGCTTTACTTAGGCGTCGCTGCACATCATTTGATGGTGAAGGGAGTGGGGGCAACTCAGCCTCTAGCTAGCGAATCATCAGAGGCCGGGCGAGCTATGAATAGACGAGTAGAATTTCACTTGATTGATCGCGCAAGCAACGCAACTAACCCTTAGGGAATATCCGTATGTGGTACTTATTTTTACAGATTTGGGGCTGGCTTGTTGCCGCTTTTGTACTTGGCTGGTTGTCTCATTGGTTTTGGACTACTCGCGATTCTGGCAACAACGCAGATCCTATGACGTCGAACCAGCCTATATCCCTAATGGCTAAGGCTGAATCATCGTCTTTGAAGTCACAGCACCAGCCCGACGACTTGCAGCAGATTCGTGGTATTGGCAGTATATTGTCAGACACACTAAATCGCGAGCTTGGGGTATACACATTTGCGCAGATAGCTGCTTGGACCGACGAGGACATCGCTAAAATTGAAACGTACTTGAAGTTTTCTGGAAGGGTTCAGCGCGAAAACTGGATCGAGCAAGCTAAGGTCTTAACATCTGGCGACAGCACTGAAGTTTCGGATAAAGTCTCGTAGGGAAACGTAGACTATTAATAATTTCTAGAAATTGCGAGCTATAGGTACTCTTTGCGATGCGCGGTTCTAAATCATAGCTAAACACAATCTAATTCTCTTATCTAGGGTGTTGAAGTATTACTCAAGAGATAGTCTATTCGTTAAAATACGACGATCTTAGAGGTTGCGTACCCTACTCCCCATACCCAATCATGGTTTCTGTGCAGCTTCTTCGCTCTTTTCTCTCATCTTCTTACAGCCCCTTTCCTGCTCCAACTATTTTTTCCTAATCCGCTTTTATTTAGCTCTTTTTATACTACCTATTCGCTATAACCCTTAGGGTTTTGTTTTTGCCAACGCCAGTGGTCTGCCATCATAGTTTGTAGGTCAAACTTAGCCTGCCAATTGAGCGCTTTTTTCGAATACGCCACGTCGGCGTAACAGGTTGCAATGTCGCCGGTTCGGCGTGGTTTTATTTCAAAAGGTATGGTCTGTCCACTCGCCAGCTCGAACGCCTTTATCACCTCTAAAACGCTATAGCCTCGCCCAGTGCCAATATTGTACGCCTTGCATCCATGCTCTGGGACTAGAACCTCTAGAGCACTTAAATGAGCTTGGGCCAGATCAAGCACATGAATATAGTCTCTTACTCCAGTACCGTCGGCGGTATTGTAATCGTCTCCGAACACGCTCAATTGCTTCAGCTTGCCAACCGCTACCTGCGCTATATAAGGCACCAAGTTGTTTGGCTCTCCATTCGGATCTTCCCCAAGCGAACCACTTGCGTGAGCGCCTACCGGATTAAAATAGCGCAAAATAGCGATCTCCCATTGCGGGTCACTTGCGGACAGATCTCGCAATATCTCTTCGATCATCAGCTTAGTGCGCCCATAGGGGTTGGTTGCTCTAAGGCTTGCTTGCTCAGTAATAGGAACTGATTCTGGGTCTCCATAAACTGTGGCCGATGAGCTAAATACAATCTTAGAACAGGCGCCGCCACGCATTGCACTGAGTAAATTTAAAGTGCCCACAACATTATTGTCGTAGTATTCAAGGGGCATATGTTGTGATTCGCCAACGGCTTTGAGCCCAGCAAAATGGATGACCGAGTCTATTTCATTGTTTGTAAACACTTCGTTCAACCCTGCCGCATCACGAAGGTCTAATTTGTAGTGCATCGGGCGCATACCACTGAGGGTTTCAAGTCGGTCTAATACGACCGGATTAGAATTACTCCAATTGTCGACCAAAATTGGCTGGTAGCCGGCTGCATACAGGCTAAGCACCGTATGACTACCAATGTATCCACCGCCACCAGTTACCAACACCTTTCGAGCCTGTTCTGTTCCTTGTGCGGCATCCCTCGCAACCTTACCTGTCGGGTTCTCATTACTCATGCGCAAAAGCTCCTGATTGATTGGTGATTAACCGTCCTGAATTGCAGACAACTTCTAACTCTATGATACTATTGTCTTCATTGAGGCGGGCATAAATGTAAGCCTAATTATTACTCAAACTTGCTTTGAGAAGACAAGATATCTCAACAGGATCCGCTATAGTCTGCGGGAAATAGCCATACGGAATTACAAGACTCAATAATAAGCCATGCGTTGCATTCAGCAACTAAAACCATGCGCTGTAATCAGCGACTAAAGAACAATAATAATTAACATCAAATGGATGTCGGAAATGCTGTAAGCGCACCATGGTAGATCTGGTCAAAAGCAATCCTAGAGCGGTCTTCGCGCTCATTTTAATTAATATCCTTCTGTCCCTATGGGCATATTATGCTGACCCCGTAATTAATAACGATGGCATCGTATATCTATCCGTCGCACAACTTCTGCTTGATGGCAACTGGAGCGGCGCTATCGAAGGATACAGCTGGCCGTTTTATCCTGGCCTAATTGCTTTAACTTCAAAACTGTTTTGGGTCGACCTTGAGCTAGCCGCTTACCTGTTAAATGGTTTTCTAATTATTCTACTAACCTTAGCCTTCACTAGCGTGGTTGGCGAATTGTCTGGCCATGACCGCCGGATCATGTTGATAGCGTTAATAGTGGTTGTATTATTTCCGAGCATCACTAAGTATCGAGCCCTAATCATTAGAGATTTTGGCTATTTAGCGCTCTACCTTTGGTCGCTCTACTTTTTGTTGCTTTTTTGCAAGCAGCCCAAAAAACAATATCTTATCGGATGGATAATTTTGGCGGCAACAAGTTGCTTATTCCGGTTCGAAGGGATCGCTTTTCTAATCGTAGCACCCTACTTTTTAGTCCTTTTCATTGGACAAGACTTACAGCATCGGCGTGCCATATTATTAGGCAGCGCCGTCGGGTTATTCGCTGCGGCCGTTGGCTTGCTCAGCTGGTATGTACAGTCTAAGTATTCCGCATCCATTATCGAAGCGGGCCGAGCAGGCCTTGAAGTCAGCTCGCTTAAAGATTTGTTTTATTACAATTTGAGTCATCGCTACGGCGATGAAGTCTTAACACCCTTCGGCTTATTCACGGCGTTAGCTGGAACCACTGGCGATGTATTCTATGAAACAGTACGACGACTTGCGGTCGTTTATGTGCTCTTCGCAGCCTATGCCCTTTATGTTGGTCTAGTGCTGGAAAAACCGATCATGAAGAAAATTTGGATCGTCTACGTTGTCACTAATCTCGTTTTACTCGTTGGTTTTAGCCTCTTTAATTCATTTTTGGTAAGTCGCTACACACTCGCAACAGCTCTCACGGTCTTGTTATTGGCGCCCTTTGCAATTAATCGACTATTGTTGCGTTGGCCGCACGTCAATTGGGTCAAAAAGGCATTGATTGGATTTGCTTTGTTTATCGTAACTGTCGTGTCCTTAGAAGGTTTGGATGTTTCAACTAACAAGCGCTTTGTACGTGAAGGCGGTGAGTGGATGGCAAACAACTTGCCTAAAGATTCAAGCATTTACAGCAACAGTAGAATTGCCATCTTCTACTCAGGGGCCTCGGTCAAGGAAAACTTGGGGGAAGAATATAGCAACCCAAGATTTGCACACTACTTGCAAACTAAGCATTTGAACAATTTTGACTTTATCGCTTTAGAAGTAGATCTAAATTCTCAGCTAGAAAACCGCTTTCGTCAGACACTGGGGTTCAAGTATGGCCTGCCTGTGAATGTCTTCGAAGGCGAAAAAAATCGCGTTTTATTTATTCACTCCACAAAAATGTGTCCTGCAGCTACAGTATACTAAACTTAATGTTTACGCGATTAAGGCTATAATACTAGAGCCTTAGGCCCTCTGACCATTCATATGAATTTCAATGTTCGACGTAGATCTATGCTTGCAGGGGGACTTGCCGCCGTGACAGGCGCATTTCTCTATCATAGAGGCGTTCGCTATCCGACCCTGAGTCTAGAGGCATCCGATTTGCCGACGGCTGTTTCCAGCAATGGTGTGGCGGTATCGCTAAGCGACTGCTTTCAATTTTATGCGAGTCAGACAAGCTTTAGAGCCTTTGCGCCAGAGCCGAAAATGGTCTTTAGCGCGACGAAGAACCAACGCATAGAATTTGAACTCAACAATGTGTCAAAACGAGCGATATTGGGTACTAGCGCACCAAATTTGAATGAAGATAAAGACGGTATTACCAGACGCATCAGCTTTGATATTCAAGCGGACAAAGACGTTGAGTTACACTGGCAAGTTCCCTTTAAAGACGAATTCACTTTCGCTTCAATTGGTGACTCCGGCGGCAATCACGAGCTTAGTTGGTGTTTAAAACGCTCAGCTGAACTAGGTGCGGAATTTCTTTTGCACCTCGGAGACTTTAATTATCAAGACGGTGACTATGAGCGCGCAATAGACCTATTTCACAACGCGCCTATTCCTTGCTACATCACCATTGGCAACCACGACTTTCACGACTCAGGTCTACTGCATCACCAATTCACTGATTATTTGGGCCCTTTCAATAGTGTATTCAGTCTTGGTAATGTACGATTTCTGAATCTAGATACCGCCGCAAGCGTTTGGCCAAGATCTGGCGGAAAACGTGGCCGTTTAGTTCAAAGACTCATAGATGAAGGTCAAGAGCAACCACAAACTGTCGCCTATTCACACTGCCCTTTGCATGACCCATCAGGAATAACTACCCATGATATCGGTAGCGTTCGAGAACGTGACTGGGTCATCGACTCCTTGCATAAACTCAATGCAAAAACGCTCTTGAGTGGGCATATTCATATCTTTGATCGTACCGAGTTTATGGGTATCGACAATATAATCGTGGGCCAAGGTATGGGGCACCAAGACCTCTTGACCGCCAATATGGCAACTTCAAAAATGGCTTTGGGCAAAGTCCGCAAAGACTCTGATATAGAGTTTGAGTTTGCGCCGCTGAACATGCCACTAGAACTACATTGCCACCCGCGCATGGAGCCTGTAAAAGCGTCACTGCGAGACGGTGAGCACGCCGACTTAATCAAACAAGTCGACGCTGCCTGTAGTTAGAAAAAGGGAATACGAGGCTGGGCTAAAACGCTAGAGTTAAAGCCCCTGACTTAAAGACTTAGAATTAAAGGCTTAGAGCTGAACATTCAGAGTCAGTTCTTTAGGAGGTCTGTTGATCGATCTAACGCTTCATCGAACCGAAGAACTCAGCGTTTTCTTTAGTTGCCTTAAGCTTGTCAAGTAAGAATTCGATGGCTTCAATTTCGTTCATGGGATGTAGCAATTTGCGTAATACCCAAATCTTTTGAAGCTCTTCTGGGTCGATCAATAATTCCTCGCGGCGCGTACTAGATTTGTTAACAATAACCGCTGGATAGACTCGCTTCTCAGCAATCTTACGATCCAAGTGAATCTCCATATTACCCGTACCTTTAAATTCCTCGTAGATTACTTCGTCCATCTTCGAGCCGGTCTCGATTAGAGCAGTGGCCAAAATCGTAAGACTTCCACCTTCCTCAATATTTCTCGCCGCACCAAAGAAACGCTTAGGTCTTTGCAATGCATTGGCATCAACACCACCGGTTAGCACTTTGCCTGACGCTGGCGCAACGGTATTGTATGCACGGGCCAAACGAGTGATCGAGTCAAGCAAAATCACCACGTCCTTCTTGTGCTCGACTAATCGTTTAGCTTTCTCAATCACCATCTCAGCCACTTGTACGTGTCGAGCAGCTGGCTCATCAAATGTTGACGAAATAACTTCACCGCGAACCGAACGTTGCATTTCAGTTACTTCTTCAGGTCGCTCATCAATGAGCAGAACCATCAACTCAACATCTGGATTATTGGCGGTAATTGCTTGAGCAATTTGCTGCAGCATAACGGTCTTACCGCTCTTGGGCGACGATACAATCAATCCCCGTTGTCCTTTACCGATAGGGGCCATTAGGTCTACCAGGCGACCGGTTAAGTCCTCAGAGGTACCATTAGCCTGTTCAAGGCGTAATCGTTTATTTGGGTGGAGTGCCGTTAAGTTTTCAAACAGAATCTTATTACGTGCTTCTTCTGGTGAAGAGCCGTTAATTGTCTCGACTTTCAGAAGAGCAAAATATCGCTCTGATTCCTTGGGTGGACGCACCAGCCCTGCGACCGTATCGCCCGTGCGCAAACTAAACCGTCTAATCTGGCTCGGAGAAACATAGATATCGTCAGGCCCGGCAAGGTATGAGCTGTCTGCGGAACGCAAAAAGCCAAAACCATCTTGCAATATTTCGACTACGCCCTCCCCTTGAATATCATCTCCGCGCTTAGCGAGAGACTTTAATATGGTGAAAATCTGGTCTTGCTTTCGCATACGACCAAGACCATCAAGGTCCATTGATTTACCCATTTCGGTGAGTTCGGTGGCGCTTTTTTTCTTAAGATCGGAGAGAGATACTGACATATTTATTCGGGGTGCCCAATCAAGATTGGGTTTAGTTAGGATAGGTTAGATTAATTCGCGTGTTTTAACTAAAGTGTGTTTTAACTAAAGTATTGTTTGATAAAGTGCGTTTTAACTTGGATGTTCTAATTTGACTGTTTAGTGTGTTGTTCGCGCGTTTATTTGCATGCGATAAATAACAAAAAACGATGCGTTAATAGAAAAGGACTTATTCCCTATTTATTTCTTAGTGTGCTCTGATTTACTAATTAACAATTCAGAGAGTGCCAAAGCACCAAAGATTACTAAAGGGAGTCGGTCGTAGTCTTCCGAAGCGTTTGAATTATCTGCTTCAGCGAAACACGATCTATTTGGGGGCTTGTTCTTTATTCTGGGAGGATAGTTTGAACGACAAGCTCGGGGGTAACTTTAACCGCTCTTCGACAACTTGTCTAGCCTATTTGACTACAGCTTTATCTTGTTCGGCCAGCGCCACTGACCGAGTTACTTGTTAAGCCAATTCTCCCGTTATTCAAAACTGAGAAGTCTGCCTAGCCAGCGCATTTAATCCTCTGGCTAGGGAATAAGACCCACTATAACGATAGCCCGCAACGGGATGTTCTAGCGGGATGTTTTAATAAATCGCTTGTACTAAATAGTTTCGTCAATGAACGCCGTTAACTGCGATTTAGACATAGCGCCGACTTTAGTACCAACTACGTCCCCGCCTTTAAAGATCATCAATGTTGGGATGCCGCGAATTCCAAACTTAGGCGGTGTGTTTGGATTGCTATCAATATCAAGTTTAGCAACGGTAAGCTTATCGCCGTACTCAATCGCAACTTCATCTAATATTGGCGCCAGCATTTTGCAGGGTCCACACCACTCAGCCCAGTAATCAACGAGTACCGGCTTATCGGCTTGGAGGACATCAGTTTCAAAACTGGAATCGGTAATTTGAACGGTAGTTTGTGACATATCTTATTGCCTAATGGTTTTGGATTTAGGGTATAGTGTGCGGATTATTTTGGATAATGCAAGTACCTTGAAGTCTGGAAAATAAGACTTTCTAACAAGACCTGCAGAATCCAAAACGCAATCTCATTTGCATAGCCCACTCAGCGGCCTTCTTACAGCCATTTTGATGGCTTTTGCTTATGGATTATTAGCCTCAGCGAAATATAGGACAGCCTCAGCGAAATATAGGACAGCCTCAACGACTATAGACTAGCTTCAGCAATTATAGATTAGCTTCTGCGATTATAGATTTGCTTCAGCGATCTTTAGATCAGAGCGTCAGACCAACCAGAAAACACACAGTAATGAGCGAAACACATCTAAGCGACACCAAATTTACCGACCTTGCGATCCATCCAGATGTTTTGTCTGGGATTGCGTCAATGGGTTTTGAGTACTGCACACCGATTCAGGCCATGGCTCTGCCCAAAGCACTTGAGGGTCATGATGTGAGTGGGCAAGCGCAAACGGGAACAGGCAAAACTGCTGCATTTCTTATCGCTTGTTTAGACCGTCTACTCAGACAAGAGCCCAAAAAATCTAAACTTAAAAACCCTATCCGCGCATTGATAGTAGCGCCTACTCGTGAACTGGCGATCCAGATCATGGAAGATGGGAAACCCTTAGTTGCAAACACTAATATACGCCTCGCACTAGCGTATGGCGGCACGGACTATGAAAAGCAACGAGCAGAAATAGAAGCTGGCATAGACGTATTGATTGGGACACCCGGTCGCATAATCGACTATTTAAAACAGGGTGTTTATTCGATCGACGCGCTTGAAGTGATCATATTAGACGAGGCCGACCGGATGTTTGACTTAGGCTTCATTACCGACATTCGCTTTCTGTTTAGAAAAATGCCGCCGCCTGAAGACCGTTTAAACATGTTGTTTTCTGCGACACTCTCGCATCGAGTTTCTGAGCTAGCATACGAACATATGAGCGAGCCGCAAATTGTTAAAATTGAAGCTGAGATTACAGCTGATCGCATTACGCAAATTGCATACATGCCCTCTAACGAGGAAAAGATCCCTCTTTTACTTGGCTTAGTTAAGCGAGCGGAAGAACAAAAATGTGTTGTGTTTGTAAATACCAAACATATGGCCGAGAAAGTCGAAGCGTGGTTACTCGCCAACGATTTCAAAGCAGCACTATTGTCAGGCGATGTACCTCAGAAAAAGCGCGAAAAGATTTTGGGCAAGTTTAAGGACGCTGAAATTACAATTTTGGTGGCCACTGATGTAGCCGCTCGAGGCCTTCATATTCCGGATGTTAATTTTGTTGTAAATTTTGATCTACCAGGTGACGCTGAAGACTACGTTCACCGAGTCGGCAGAACGGCCCGTGCTGGTGCAAGCGGCACAGCCATCAGTTTGATTTGCGAAACCTACGCTATGAATATCGTCGCCATTGAGGAATTTATTGAACACACTATTCCCGTTGAGCGTGAAATCGGCGACATCATAATGACCGACCCTGTTAAGCCTGACTTAAGTTCGTTACGTAGCAATCGCGGTAAAGATAAGCACAAAGGAAAAGGCAAGGGCAGCCCTGCTCGCAAAGTCGGTATGCCAAGCGGTCCTAAAGAAGCTCGTGCCGATAGATCTGCTGACGCACCAGCGCGCCCACGACGCGAAAAAGGCAACCCAAATCGTCCGCCAAAAGAAGAACGCACGGTTCAAGAACCAACCGTAAGCCCTGAAGAAAGAGAAGCGGCGAAGCTAGCTGCTTTAGAAAAGCTAAAGGAGCAGAAACCAAAACCACGTCGTATTCCTCTACGCGGTCGTCTTGGAGTGGAAGTTCCAGCGATTGGTTAGTTTGTAACGTATCTTTACGCGTTTATGGCGTTAAGAGTATTTGGAGGGCGCGCGACATTCGGAAGGCCTTAGGTATATTGAAGGGGCAGAGTGATCAATAGAGCACAACCGAGTTTTCCATAGCGTTAGTTTAAACAGTGCCAGTATTATTGTGTGCGAGTATAAAAGGATGAGCCAAACAAAAGCTGAATATCGTCCAAAGTCAGCGTTACTCTTAGGTGGGGGTGGCGCAAGAGCGGCCTATCAAGTTGGCGTTCTCAAGGCTGTTTCAGAGCTTTGTGACACCGAAAAAGGTAACCCCTTCCCGATTATTTGCGGTACTTCGGCTGGATCAATCAACGCCCTAGCGCTGGCATCTTTTGCACACGATTTCCAACTCGGCGTGAATCAAATATTGGGTGTCTGGTCAAACTTTAAAGTTGGCATGGTATTCAAGGCTTCCGCCGGAAGTCTGACATCGAGGATATTCAACTGGGCGTGGTCCAATCTCGCTTTTGGCAACCCCAATAAGGGCCCCAGCTCATTACTTGATAACAGTCCTTTAAAGGGTCTATTGCAGCGCACGATTAGCTTTAAAGGGATCGAAAGTTCTTTAGAAAATGGTCATCTGCACGCCTATTGCGTAACCGCCTGCAGCTACACTACAGGGGAGTCTACAACGTTTTACGATGGCCACGAGGACATTAAAGACTGGCATCGCACTCATCGTGATGGTAGGCGAAGAACGTTGAACATCGACCATCTAATGGCGTCCTCAGCGATTCCTGTAATATTCCCATCAGTACCGATTGGCAATGAACACTTTGGCGATGGTTCCATGCGCCAAGGCTCACCTATTAGTCCTGCCTTGCATCTTGGCGCCGATAAAATATTGATAATTGGCTTGCGCATCGCAAGCGATGATCCAGTACCACCCCTTAGCCCTCCGCGGCCATCGCTCGGGCAAATATCGGGTTATGTAATGGATACGCTTTTTCTAAACAGCTTACGAGCTGATTTAGAACGCCTTGAACGAATTAATCGAACGCTAGAAAACGGCATTACAGAAGGTCGACTCACAGATGAAACGGGCGAGTTAAAGATCATTGAGCACATGTTAATCAGTCCATCCGAAGACATTGCGAACATCGCACAAAAACACTACAACGATTTACCCCGAAGCTTCAGGATCGCCTTGAGGTTTTTGGGCATGAAAAGAGGCAACAGCCGACGCTTGATCAGCTACCTTATGTTCACCAAACATTTCTGCAAAGAACTGATTGAACTAGGCTACAACGATGCAATGAGTCAACAAGAAGAACTAAAAGCGTTCTTAGACGACTAGAAAGACTAAACGCACATCGGGAAAACGAGCCTTACGCGAGCTTCAACGGGTGTATAAAAAGCAGATCCCTCACGGGTGTAAATAAAACGCAGAGCCTTCTGGGGCGTATATAGAAAGATCAGCGCAAAAACTCAAACAGTTCCAGCACCTGCGGTTGGTCTTGCCAATTTTTCAAGAATCGCCTACGGTCTTTTCGGTTCGCCTTCTTCCAGCTCTTTTTAGCCGTATGCTGATGCGCAGCATCAAGATCAATAAGAGCAATATTTTTACCATCCCATAACAAGTTCGTTGCCTTCATATCTCCGTGACTAAGCGAGAACGCTTCAAACCGTTCAAACATATCACGAATAGCCACCACAACTTGATCTTGCTCGGCACGCTCTAACTTGGGCAAGGCCGCTAGTAATTCCTGTCCAGCAAGCTTTTGCGTCGCAAAGAACGCGTCTAAGTTAAACATAGCAAACCGTTGTTCATGCATCATATAAGGCTGCGCAACAGTAAGACCCGCTTGGCCAAACGTAAAGCTCATATGCCAACAGCGGTTTGCTCTGGTCTTACGAACCGCACGCGATACCCGATGCCATTGCCCCTTAGCGTTATACCGTTTGAGAACAATGTTTTGATCTGGCTTGTCGTCCAGCGCCACTACGCTAACCGTTGTAGTTCGATCGTTTTTCAATACTACCTTCGCCACCTTACCTTTCATAAGCAATTCGGCAATGTCATCAACACCGCGAGGCATCAGTACCGCACTCCAGCAACTGCTTGTTCGCAACGACTGATTACTTAAATAACGGGCACTCAACCACTCAGGAACGGACATACATACGTCCCGCAACTAAATAACAGCTAAAAATAGAAGGTTGTTTACGGCAGCTTTTTGCGAAATAAAGTGAAACGATCACTTACCCACCACACGATCAATCGTGATCGCGTCTTTATTCTCTGACGATTGATACGTAGATTGGCTAACATCGGGCGTTTGCTCTCCACGCACCTCATTACGATGCGCATCTAAGTCAGCGGGTGCAATTCTAGCCACCTCAGCTGTCGCTTTCTCGTGGGCTTTTCGTTTCTCTGATTCGTAGAGACGGTTTCCGCGAGACTCCACTTTGCGCCAAAAACCTCTTTCGGTTTCCAATATTTCGCGCAAGGGCTTACCGCGATACAGACGCATAAATCTCAGTAAATCGCGCTTGGTCAAACCAATGTCTTTACTGGAATAATACAAGCCCGCAATGTCCTTTACTGCCCAACGCTCAGGAGTTTTTCGGCGCAACTGTATTCGATGTAAATCAATTAAGTACAATTTACTTTCCGAGGCTATTTGTTCGTCGTCACTGAAATGCACGTCCAGCAAAAAGTGACACAAATAAAAATCGCGATGGTTGGCTCCATTCTCGTGAATAACTCTAGCCGTCTCGACAACTTTGTTCATTATCCAGCGTTTTAAACGAAACTCTTTTAACGTACGAGGTGGCTCAGTTTTCCACTTTTCGCAATAGTCTTCTAAACTTGTCTCTGTGGGCAGTGCCTCTGTGACAATAAACGAATTCTTAGTTGCAGGATTACGACCACGAATACCGTATGCGGCAACGGTCATCGTATCAATCTCGAGATCTTTAAGTCGATGCACGCCATGCCATTCGTTAAGAGCTCCAACGACGGGGGCACGCAAATAAGTGATGTTTTTAAGGATCTCGCCCCAACCCACGCCGGTATGCGCTTTAAGAAAATAGTCTTTATCACCACGAGTAAATCGTAAAGTACGTCGCCCTAACGCTTCGCGGTAGACTTTACCTTCTATATTCATGATGTCCCAAAAACTATCGTGCCCCTTTAAGCCTTGACGCAATTCGTTATGGATATATAGAGATTCGTCGTGCTCTATACGCTGCTCTGTACTTAGATAAAGAGTCTTCTGCGCACAAGTCTGTTCGATATAATCTACAGCGCGTTTTGGCATCACGTAAAGACTAGAGTCTTGACCGTATTTCAAGCCGTTTTCACGCCACTGCTCTTTCTCTTCAGACAACAACATTTCTAAAAGCTTCTCGTTAAGCTCGTCTTGTGTGAACCGTTTGCGCAGCACAACACCTGCTTCAGCTGTTTTAATGTGAGGCGCGTATCCGCAAACTGGCGTAGCAAGAACAGGCAGACCAGATACGATTGCTTCTAAAAGAACACCACCTGTTGTTTCCGCGTAAGCAGGATGCAACAACATATCGCCTGCTTTCATTAGGGCTGGAACGTCTGTGCGTCCACCCAAAAAATGTATCCGGTCGGCTACGTCTGCACGCTTGGCGATTCGTATAAACTGCTCTCCTTTGTCTTGCCCAACAACAAACAACTTAGTCTTTTGTTGTATCTCTTCGGGCAGAGCTGCTATTGCCAAAATTGCTCTATCCAGTCCCTTAGTTTGAAAACCCGAACCAATGAGTAGCACCAAATTTTCGTCGTCCTCAACGTCTAAAGACTTTCGAATCTGCCTTCGATCAGGCAGCTCATCCAAGTTAGCCCAACGTGCTTTTTCTAACGTAGGAGGCAAACATAAAAAGCGGGAGTCCTGAGTTAAGTAATACTGCTGGTAAATAGCTTTCTCACGGTCTGACAACGACAAAATATTGGTCTTAGACGCGGCCTCAAACACACCGCGCTCAAAGCTGGAGAAGTATAAAAAGCGAGGGGTAAATCGATAAAATATTGAGTGGCGCAAGAAAGATCGACCGACATAACAGTAGTCGCCACAATAATAGATATCCATGCCTGGAATCTTATTAAAACCTACCACGACGTCAAAATCTTTGGGGTCTAAGTGGTGGCGTAATTTTCGATGAAACGAATGCGCGCGGGTATGATTGGTAAACCCAAAATGCTTAACAATAACAACCTTTATACCTTCTGGAACATCGCCCTCCCAACTGCCAGTAAAGACCGTTGCTTGATGGCCACGCTGCGTGCACTCGTGAGCTATCCGCAACATGTCTAAAGACAAGCCGCTGTACGGAAAATGTTTATAAAGACAAAAAGCAAAATGCATAGTGATACCTAGATTTAGGTCTTAATTATACGCCTATTGCCCGCTCGCGGGCGCTAATTTGATGAACCAGCGATTGCCAGATGGATTCGACCGCAAAGGTTGCGTAACAAGGCGGCTCAGTAACACCATCGCCTAACTCACTACACGTTTTGGATAAACAAGGGGCACACACTATTTCGGCCTGAAGTTGCATTTGAAACCGCCCGTACGTTCCCGTCAGTGCTGGGTCTGTTGCCCCGTAAATCGATACACACGGAACATCCAGAGCCGCGGCTAAATGTCCTAACCCCGTATCAACCGCTATTGCACCAGACGCATCGCAAAGAATAGCCGCTAGCTGAGTCAGCGAGGACTTAGGCAATACTACCGCACCTTCAACATGCTCGGCGATTCGTTGAGCACGTTGATGCTCAATATCGTTGCCCCAGGTTAAAACCGGCGTATAGCCATTATTGAGCACTCGCTCTGCAATTCGATACCAAAGAGTTTCAGGTAGGTGCTTGGTTGCCCAAGTTGTTCCGTGAAATAGAAAGACAGACTTCTTAGCAATAAGTCTATTCTGCGCGCCTTCTTTTGTATCGAAGCTTGTTTTGATTGAGTAACTTCGTCGTATTTCAGGTGTCTGAGCATCAAATGCGCCACAGATTAATAGTCGCAACCGCTCAACAGCATGTTCGTCGCGTGACACAGCTACTTTATTTGAATACAACCAGGCAGCGGGTGACTCTTTTATCGAGTCACCCGAATATCCGATTCTTTGACCACCTGGTACGAGGCGCGCGAGGCGCGCAAACGCGGCACTCTTCATAAGACCCTGAGCGTCGATGATGTAGTCATACGGCACCTTTCGCAGTGATTTAAGAAACGCTCTAAAATCCCCATAATTGGCACGCGACCAGCGCCTCCAGCGTCGAGTAGCCACTGGAATAACTCGGTCAACAAGAGGATGCCACGATGGAATATCAGAGAAACTTTCTTCAACCATCCAATCAACCGACAACTCTGGAACATGCTCTGCAAGATCTTCAAGCGCTGGTAGAGCGTGCAATACGTCGCCCATCGACGTCATTTTTACGATCAATACCTTAGTCATGGCCTTTTTCCCACATGCGGCGCAATAACCTGTTGTGACTCTTTAATAACGCTATCCGCACTTAATTGCCTTAAACAATTCAAATGTTCTAAAGGGCATTCGCGCTTAAAGCAAGGGCTGCACTCAAGATTGAGCCACGCGATTTTATGGTTGTGACTCAAAGGCGGAGTATGTCTAGGGTTGGTTGAGCCATAAACGGCTACAAGCGGTACTGATAAGGCCGCCGCTATATGCATAAGCCCGCTGTCGTTACTGACGACTAAATCAGCACAAGAGAGTAAGTCGACCGCTTCGGGCAAGCTCGTCTTACCCGCCAACTCATGGCCCTGCTGATCGATGACGTTATTTATGTAGGCACATGTTTCCTGATCCTTAGCGCTACCTAACAACCAAACTTGCCAATCCAAATTTAGATAATGCTCAGCCACTTTCGCGTAGTGCTCTGCCGGCCACTGTTTTGATGCCCCAAACTCCGCGCCTGGACACAATGCAAGAATCTTAGCTGAGTCTTTTAAACCCAGCTGTAGGCGCAGGTCACTCACCATCGATGCAGATGTTTTTAAGGCCGGCGGCGGCACTTGTTCTCGGGCTCTTGGCAAGGCGTCTGGCGATTCGCCCAGCGCAATAAAGCGCTGCACAGTCATAGGCCAACGTTGATTATCTAGTGAACGAACATCATTAAGTAAACCGTAGCGTTGTTCGCCGAGCCAGCCAGTACGCATCGCAATACCCGCAAACCACGGAACCAATGCGGCCTTAATAGAATTAGGTAGCACAATCGCTTGAGTGAAACCTTGCTTAGCAAGCTGCCTTGCCACTTTCCAGCGCTTTGATAAGCCCAGCTCACCGTGCACAAAATCCACAGCAATCAGAGAGCTAACCTCAGGCATGCGGTCTATCAAAGCCGCAGTCCATGCAGGCGCCAAGATATGAATCTCAACAGAGGGTTCGCGGTGCTTAAGGTCAATGCAAAGGCTTTGCGCCATCACCATATCACCCACCCACGAAGGCCCTACAATTAGAACCTTGTTTGCGGCCTTGCTCATTACGTTTGGTCTTACTTTTGCGATTAGGTCTCTAAGAAATCAAGCGTATCAGAGAATAGATAGCGCTGCTAAACGTATGTTAACCAATCGCTGCGTTTCGGATCACGTCCGTGCACGATATCAAAGTAGCGCCGCTGGATATCCAGAGTGATGTCACCCGCAGTGCCGTTTCCTATTTCGCGATCATCGAGCGAGCGGATCGGCGTGATTTCGGCAGCGGTACCCGTAAAGAATGCTTCGTCAGCCGTATAAACTTCGTCTCGCGTAATTTGTTTCTCGATAATCTCTAGACCTAGGTCTTCTTTAACCATTTGGCATATAGAGTCGCGCGTTATACCTTCAAGCGCGGAGGTGAGCTCAGGCGTGTAAATCTTGCCACGGCGAATGATAAATATGTTTTCACCCGCACCTTCGGCCACATAACCGTTGGTATCCAGCAACAAGGCTTCGTCATAACCACAACTTTCAGCTTCTTGAGTCGCGAGAATCGAATTCGTGTAATTGCCGTTGGTTTTTGCCTTTGCCATTGTCGAATTTACGTGATGACGGCTAAACGAAGACGTTTTAACACGAATTCCCTTACTGAGTGCTTCTTCACCCAGGTATGTACCCCATTCCCACGCGGCCACCATTAAGTGGGTCTTCAAACCCTTGGCGTGCAAGCCCATCGCTTGGGACCCGTACCAAGCCATCGGTCGTATATACGCCGATTTCAGGTTATTGTCCTTAACACTGTCGAGCTGGGCCTGGCTAATCTGTTCTGCACTGAACGGTATTTTCATGCCCATGATTTTGGCAGACTGAAGCAACCTTTCTGAATGTCGCTCTAATCTGAAAATTGCAGGGCCCTTATCGGTCTCGTACGCGCGAACACCTTCGAAAACACCCAAGCCATAATGCAAAGTGTGAGTTAGGACGTGAACCTTAGCACCACGCCAGTCCACCATTTCCCCATCCATCCAAATTAATCCATCTCGGTCATCAAAAGACATTACTAGCTCCAAGTGTTACGCCACCCCCAGCATCGGGGTGCGGCAGAATTCTAAATCGACCTAGGATTATAAATCCTTTGAATTAAAAAAATTGGCCTTTTAATGCGCTCAACCTGGCTTTTTAATGCATTGACTCTGACTATTTACCGCATTTACTCTCTCATTCTTACTGCATTTACCAATGATTTCGTAATTCACGCAATTTCAAAAACACCTCTTCAGCAGAAGCAATAGACGTTAGGTCTTCAAACTGCTCACAAAGAACGCTCCTTATCTCTTCGCTGTCCAAACGAAAAAAGCTATTAACCGACCGTTCCATCGCCAGATTAGAGATGAAGTGCCTATCGGATGTCCATTGCTGCATCGCGGCTAATAGGCTTTTAGCGGCCTCGTTTGAGGGTTCTCGATCCAGGGTAAACAGTAGGTTATTTATAATGTAGTCGTGCCCGGGGTAAATGCGCGTTGTGTCGCTAAGCGCAAAGATCTGCTCGGCAAACGTGGCGTACATAACTTTCGGGTCGCCACCGTTGTGACAATTGCCGACGCCTGCGTTGAACAAAGTGTCGCCACAAAAAAGTGCGGGGGTCTCTTCGTGCTGATTCCCTTTAAATAACAAGCACGTATGGCAAAACGTGTGACCGGGTGTATCAAGCGCACGTAATTGCACTGACGTACCTACTTGAACAACATCATCTGCGCGCAAGGCAACATCGACGTTATCAATAACATCAACGGCTTTGTAATGAGCGTACAAGGTAGCACCCGTGGCATGAATAACCGGCTCGTTGCCGCCTATGTGATCGTGGTGTTCGTGAGTGTTAATCACCCCGCGAATAGACCAACCTAACTCTGCGGCACGCGCTAGAGTACTAGCATGATCGAGCGGGTCAATGGCGACCGCTTCTAGAGTATCTGGGCACGCAATAAGATACATATAGTTGCGGAGAGAGTTATTGACTGCAATTTGTTCGACAAGCACGATATTTTCCTTTAGTTCGGGTTAAAGCATTAATGCTCGATGTTGATTCTGTATTTAGATGCTGAGTGGTAAACTCCGCCGCTCGATTATTGCGACACTCGTATTTGAGAGAAAAATCGCATAACTATTTACGAAATGTACTTTGCGTACAGATCGTACAACTTTATCTATTACAGGCGTACTCGGTTTGGCTCTTATTACTTTAAGCAACGCAGGTCTAAGTTTTGGCGGCGACCCCATTTTAGACCAAGCTGACTTCATTATCGAACCTGGCGACCGAATCGGCTTGATTGGCCGCAATGGCGCGGGCAAATCGACTTTGCTTAAAGTCATCGAAGGCAGCGTCGTTATAGACGGCGGCGAGATGCAAGTTCAGCAAGGAACCGTCGTTAGCCGACTAATTCAGGAAGTACCCACCGACAAAAAGTTCAACGTTGCTGCAATGGTTGCCTTAGGCGACCCCCGAGTAGGCCCTACTTTGGCTGAGTTCTATAACGACCCTATCGCCAACGAATCACTTCAGCACACAGTAACTGAACTCGATGGCTGGCCTTTAGATCAACGGGTAAAGATGCTGTGCTCCAAGTTTGAACTTGATCCTGAGCAACGCTTTGATGATTTATCCGGCGGACGCAAACGTCGCGTTTTAATGGCACAAGCGCTAGTACCTGATCCAAATATTTTGTTATTAGACGAGCCAACCAACCATTTAGATATCGACACTATTCTTTGGCTCGAGAATCTCTTGAAGAATATGCACTGCGCTATGGTAATCGTGTCGCATGACAGGAGCTTTATCGACTCTCTGTGCACACGCATCGTCGAATTAGACCGAGGCTTGATTAGTAACTATCCCGGCAACTATCAGGCATACCTTGAGCTAAAGAAAAAAGCGCTTGAAGAAGAAGACCGCCACAACCGCAAATTTGATAAGCGCTTAGCGGAAGAAGAAGTCTGGATCAGAAAAGGTATACAAGCTCGTCGTACACGCAACGAAGGCCGTGTTCGCGCACTCAAGCAAATGCGCGATGAACGACGCCAACGTCGCGAACGACAAGGCACCGCCAGTCTTTCGCTTAACCAAGGCGCTCAATCTGGCAAGGTGGTGATCGAGAGCGAAGGTCTGAAAGTTCAGTTTGGTGAGAACACCGTTATTGATTCACTCGATTTACGCGTTATCCGAGGCGATCGAATTGGCTTGATCGGCCCCAATGGCTGCGGAAAATCCACTCTAATTAAAGTGCTTACAGGCGAAATACAGCCCACGGCAGGCAATTTAAAGATAGGGACCAACATTCAGGTTGCCTACCTAGACCAGTACCGTGACGCCATTCGTGACGATTTGAGT
This sequence comes from Proteobacteria bacterium UBA7415, assembly GCA_002470515.1. Taxonomy (GTDB): domain Bacteria; phylum Pseudomonadota; class Gammaproteobacteria; order Arenicellales; family Arenicellaceae; genus Arenicella. The sequence goes on from DKML01000031.1 coordinate 169,151, forward strand.
GTACAAGACAACGTATCTGGCGAATCCGAAATCACCATAAACGGGCAACGCAAACACATCTTGGGTTATCTGCAAGACTTCTTGTTCACACCTGATCGAGCGAGAGCCCCTGCCGCCAAACTGTCTGGCGGTGAACGCAACCGAGTAATGTTAGCAAAACTGTTTACTCAACCGTTTAACGTGCTCGTACTCGATGAGCCGACCAACGACCTAGACTACGAAACGCTAGAGCTGTTAGAACAAATCTTAATGGACTTTGACGGCACGTTATTATTGGCCAGTCACGACCGAGCATTTTTAGACAACATCGTGACCAGCACTCTTGCTTTTGAGGGCAATGGTGTTGTGAACGAATATGTTGGTGGCTATAGCGATTGGCTAGAACAGCGACGAGATACGCAACGCGCCCAGAAGTCCAAGAAAAATGCGTCTACAAACAGTGGCTCTGTTGCCGCTGCACCAAAACCAAAGAAGTTAAGCTATAAGTTAAAGCGAGAATTAGAAGAACTGCCTGCGAAGATCGAGCAACTCGAAAAATTGCTCGAATCTATGGCGGCTGAAATGAATGCGGCGGACTTTTACTCTCAAGACCAAAAAGTGATTGCAACACATGCCGACACACTAACCGCGGCACAAGAAGATTTAACCAAGGCGTATGCACGTTGGGAAGAACTAGAGGGTTAGACTCTGCCGCTCATCATATGAGTTAACCAACACAGACAACCAAGAAAGATGTTGATTTAACGAGCGGCATTAAGTCGTTTAAAGCCCTCGCTTAGGTCTTCTATAAGGTCATCAATCGACTCCAAACCGATATGCAGCCGTATCAAAGTTTGATCCTCTCGAAGTCGGTTAAACTTACGATTCGAAAGCCCTGCAGCAGGCAACGCTAGGCTTTCGTACCCTCCCCATGAAAATCCAAGCTTAAAATGATGGTAACCGTCAACCATAGCGGCAACCGCCGCTGACGATCGACCATTTAAAACGAATGAGAACAAACCATTTCCCCCGCTAAAATCTCGCTCATAAAATTCATGACCGGGGCAGGCGGCAAATGCAGGGTGCAGTACGTGGTCTACTTCATCACAGCCCGATAACCACTGTGCAATATGCAAAGCACTTTCATCGTGCTGGCGCAAACGGACGCCCATGGTTCGCAGGCCGCGAAGTGCCGTATAAATGTCATCCACCGATGCACACAAGCCCAATTCAAGGCTGATCTGTTGCAGCCGAGGCCAAGCCTTTTCACTACAACAGGCGACCCCCAGCATTATGTCGGAGTGCCCACATAAATATTTGCTGCCCGATTGCACGCTCACGTCAACGCCCATGGGAATGGGGGCAAAGTTATACGCCGTGGCGAAAGTGTTATCGATGACTGTCACTAAATCATGATCTGCGGCTATTTGAACAATTTTAGGGACGTCTTGTACTTCCATTGTCAAACTGCCCGGCGACTCCATAAATATAACTCTAGTGTTGGACTGAATAAGTTTCACCAAGCTATTAGTATCTAGCGGATCGTAGTAACTTACCTCTACGCCTTTTTCGCTCAATGTGCCAACACAGAAATCCCGCGTAGGCTCATACGCGGAGTCCACCATAAGCAAATGATCGCCTTGGTTAAGGAACGCCAGTAACGCCGTGGTTAATGCGCTGGTTCCACTCGGGTAAACAAAACAGCCCGCGGCCTCTTCTAGTTGACACATGGCTTGTTGGAACGCAAAAGTAGTGCTCGTTCCCCTTCGCCCGTAGTACTCGACTGGGCCCAATCGTCTACGGCCAGATTCGTGCATGTCTGCGACGGAATCAAAAACGATTGTCGAGGCACGTACAATTTTTGGATTTACCGCCCTTCCCGTATATTCCTTACTGCGCCCAGCATTGATCAACAATGTGTCTTTTCTTGGGTCTCTATTCTTCAATTTTGACGCCCCATTTTTGCTGTATACCTAAACCAATAATGATTAGGCCTAGCCCCATTAAAGTGCTTGAATATATTGTTTCGTTAAGAAATGTAGCAATAAAGAACAACGACAAGAAAGGTGATAGAAATATCAAATTAGCCACCCTAGCAGTATTAGTAGCGAGCTTCATTGCGTATAGCCAGAACACAAAGGCAAGACCAATCTCAACTAAGCCAACGTACAGCCCACCTAGCCAACCTTGTAGAGCAACCCCTGTGGTCAGCCCAGATAAATCTCCAGTCACCCACAAAATTAACGTAAGAATCGGAACAGCAAATAAGAAGTTTAGCGCCAAACCTAAAACAGGCTCTCTTTGATCTTGACGATTAAGTATCCAGTAGCTTGACCAAATCAACGTGCTAAGCAGAGCCATCGACACTCCAAACACGTTACTGAAATTAAGCCCCAAAACATCGCCTCGAGTTGCAATGACTAACACTCCTAGGTAACAGACTAGAGCAGCCAGCACGTCGAAGCGGCCTAACTTATGGCCAAGAAAAGGTACCGCCATTAGCGTTAAAACAATCGCCCAACTGTAGTTGAGAGACTGAGCTTCTTGCGCTGGTAGTTGCGAGTAGGCGTAAAACAAAACAATGTAATAGAGCACTGGATTGAGTAATGCAAATCCGAAAGAGCGCCAGTACGTGGGAACATCCTGCTGCAACAATTCAGCCAATCGCCTTTGCCAAGCGAGCAATACTAGAAAAAACACAAGAGCACTAACGCTCGCCACAAAAATCAATTGCAGTGGCGACAAATGCACCAAGCTTAACTTAAACGCAGTCGCTACCGTAGACCAGCATAAGACAGCCAGTAGAGCAAAAAATGTAGCGCGCGATTGGGACACAGCAAAGCCTCGAAATAAGTGTGTGGCAAAGGATATTACATACTCGTAAGCATAGAAATCGTTTTCGGTGAATCCAAACCCTTGCTTTGTTCGTCTAAGTAAATAGAAATGACATTAAGGCTCAATTAAATAGATTGGTCAGACAGGTTCGTTTAGAGGCTGGATTCAAAGGCTTGCTTCAAAACCCCAGCTTTGTGTCATCAGAACAAATTAGCAACCGTGATTACCCTCAATGGTCGTGGCGCTTGATAAGTACTTTTTAGGTTACTCATTAAGCTGTAATAGCGGATTTGTTTGAGTGCCTACTTACTCATTGTTTTAAGGAGCAGTATGAGCGTATAGCTCGCAGGGATGCACTAAAAAGCCTCGGACTTTGATCATCAGTCCGAGGCTTTTTCTTTTTCTCACACGATCGGCCGTATGATTGGAAATAAAAGTGAGAACAATCCTTTGAAATATCTAATTCTGATACGCCACGCCAAATCAAGTTGGAACGATCCATCCGCTGATGATCATGACCGAACGCTTAACGATCGTGGGTTACGCGATGCGCCTATTATGGCCGAACGCCTCGCAGACAGCTTAAACCGACTCGGCATTGATCTACAACAAATATTCAGTAGCTCTGCTGTAAGATCACAAACCTACGCGCAAGCATTAAGCACGGCGTGCGGGTGCCCACTGGAGACTGACCGAGCGTTGTATACTTTTTCTTCAGCACAGCTAGTTAGCGCAATACAGGAATTTCCTGACAATTTAAACGCAATTGCTGTGGTCGGTCACAATCCAGCGATGACCATGTTGGCCAACCAGCTATCAAGCGCTAATTTAGACAACATGCCCACAAGTGCGTTTTTAGTACTTAAATGCGATATAACCCGTTGGCAAGAACTGGCGGTACGGACTAATCGTGAGTTTTCGAGCACAAAAAATCTAGATGCTATTGAGCACACAATACTTGAGTACAACTTCCCTAAGAAGGACAATAGCTAGAACAGTTGCATCTAGACAATCTTAAATAAGGAAAGCCAATAATGAATAGACGAAAGAGCTTTGAGAATCAGGTGGTGTGGATTACAGGCGCATCGAGCGGTATAGGCGAAGCCTTAGCATTAGCTTTTGCCAAGCGCGGAGCAAAATTGATACTCAGCGCTCGAAGCACTGAAAAGCTCGAAGCCCTTGCTCAAAAGTGTAAAGAGATGGCCGCTGACACCAGCGATGCGATTGCACTAACATTGGATGTGACCGATGAGGCTAGTCTTGCGGGTAAGACGAAGGCTGCCTGGTTTACTTTTGGGCAAGTCGATTTACTCATTAACAACGCGGGGATTTCTCAGCGCTCAAGCTTTTTGACGACGTCGATGGAAACTTACAGAACACTGTTCGAAGTTGACGTGTTCGGCCAAATAGCGCTGACCAAGGCAGTGGTGCCTTTGATGATTGAACAAGGCTTCGGGCATGTAGCAGTCACTGCATCTGTGGCGGGTAAAGTCGGCGCTCCGTTTCGTACCGGCTACTGCGCGGCTAAGCACGCCGTAATGGGTTTCTTTGATGCATTGCGGACAGAAGTTACCGATAAAAACATTGAGGTGACCACCATCACGCCTGGCTACATCCGCACCAGCATTTCCGAAAACGCCCTAACGGGCGACGGTAAAGCGTTTGGCAAGGTCGATTCGAATATTGGTAAAGGTATGTCGGCCGATGACTGCGCAGAAGTAATCATTAGCAAGATGGAGAAAGGCGTTGCAGAGATTCCCGTGGGTAAAGGCATGGAAATGGTGGCGTTAAAAATAAAGCGTTGGTTCCCCACTTTACTGCTCAAAATGGCCAACGGTATGTACAAAAAAGCGGCTAAAGAAAATGACTTTGAATAACCGGCAATGAAAATTCCGCTCATACCAAAGCATCGTCGTGCCTTTTACGTTAGCTCTATCGCCATTGTTGCAGCCTTTTTGTTCAATTCTTGTACACATGCCGGACCTAAATCAGACCTTTGGGATTTTTGGGAGAATTCAAACTCGGCAGAATCAAGGGAGTCTAGCCAAACCAGCATTGATCATTCGACATGGCAAAGCTTTCTAAACGAATATCTAGTAACCAACGATCCTAGCGGCATTAATTTAGTTCGATACGAAGCCATTGCTACCCAAGGTTCACAGGGACTCAACCTACTCAATCAGTATATTGCATCACTCGAGGCGGTTGACCCACGCTCTCTAAGTAAAAATGAACAGTTCGCGTACTGGGTTAATTTATACAATGCTACAACTGTTCGAGTTATTGCTAACGCCTATCCCGTTAAGTCTATTCGCAAAACAGGTAAAGGCTTGTTCTCGTTTGGACCATGGGATGATGTGGTGACTCAAATCGCTGGCAAAGGAGTGACGCTTAATGATATTGAGCACCGCATACTCAGACCCTTCTGGAAAGATTCAAGAATCCATTTTGTGGTTAACTGCGCCAGCATTGGATGCCCCAACTTGCACCAAACAGCACTCACCGCAGACAATCATCAAGTGATTTTGGACCAGGCAAGAAGGTCGTTTATAAACCATCCTCGCGCTGTTAGCGTAGCCAATGGCGAGCTGCACTTGTCATCAATTTTTGATTGGTACGCTGATGATTTTGGCAACAGCCAATCCGAGGTTCTTGAGTACTTGGCAACTTACTTAAACCGTGAAAGGTCGGATTCAATATTGAGCGTTATTCAACAGCCCAAAGCAGATGTAAAGTACAGCTATGACTGGAGTTTAAATTTAGCTAAATAGTCCAAGTCACTCACATTTGAACACCAAGCACTGGTTATTGGCTGGCATTGCAATGTCTTCAATCAAAGTCAAACCAACATCTACAGCCAATCCTACTATCCACTCTATTTCTCTGATTGCGCTGCCAACGCCCCGACTACGCAAAGAAAGATCGAACCCAGCATTACTCTCACTAGTAAATTCTCCCGCATAACGAAAAGGTCCGTAGACGAACAAGACGGAGTGCTGCTTGATGCGATGCGATAACCCTTTGAAAAAATTCTCAACCGCTCCTGAGTCCATAATGTGGAATGTGTTGGCCGTAAACACGGCGTCGTATAGAACCGTATCAGATGCCGCTTTATTCAACCAGTCATCGCCATTTACATCCAACTCAAAAGGAGCCTGCAAATTGGCTCGCTCTGCGCGTTTAACTCGCTCTCTCAAATGCATCAAATAGTCGTGCTGGTCGGCTGTTTGCCAATGCACTTTCGGCAGTTGTTGAGCAAAATATTCCGCGTGCTGACCCGTTCCTGAACCAACTTCCAATACTCTGGTTTCGCCCTGCGCTAAGTGCTTTTTCAACACTTCGAGAATCGGTGCTTTATTGCGCTCACACGCCTCTGAGTGAAGCAGATTAATTAGTTCGATACCTTTGTTCATTGATTTCTCACGCGTTTTATTCTGTTGGCATCGACCAGTTCGTCATTGCTAATAGCCTGCCGCACTGCCGTCTTTTCGCGACTCGGTTGCTCCCCAATACACACCGTTAGGTGCACGCATAATTGCTTGGTAGCCGCCATAGGGCCCGTTGGCAAATTGTACTTTATGCCCGCGACGCATTAGCTCTCGAATGGTTGAATAAGGAAACTGCGATTCCAGATTGAGAATACCGCCATTGGTCATTACTTCACCCGTTGGCTGGGATGAACCCGTGTGGTGGATTCTTGGGGCATCGCCCGCCTCCTGAATATTTAGACCGAAATCGATCATGTTAAGCAGGATTTGCACATGACCTTGGGGCTGCATAGCACCGCCCATTAAGCCAAAGCTCATCCATGGCTTATTATTTTTGGTAACGAAGGCTGGAATAATGGTATGGAAAGGACGCTTACCCGGCTCATAGCTATTGAAGTGACCTTCTTCTAACGAAAAGAGCTCACCGCGATCCTGCAGAATAAAACCCAAGCCCGGAGGCGTCATGCCTGAGCCCATACCACGATAGTTGCTCTGAATTAGCGAGACCATATTGCCTTCGCTGTCCGCCGTGGTTAAGTAAATGGTATCACCACGTTCTAACTTAGGATCTCCGGCATCAAAGCTAGTACCTGCTTTTTCGAAATCAATAAGCTTAGCTCTCTTCTTTGCGTACGACTTGGAGATAAGCTCCTTTACGGGAATTTCATTAAACTCGGAATCAGCGTAGTACTTAGCTCGATCTTCAAAAACGATTTTCTTAACTTCGGTAAACAAGTGCACAAACTCAGGCGACTCACGGTCCATACTTTTTATATCGTACATCTCCAACATATTAAGCATCTGCAACGCCGCTATACCTTGACCATTAGGTGGTAGCTCCCACACATCGTAACCACGGTAATTAGTACTTACCGGATCTATCCATTTGCTTGTATGAGTCGCCAGGTCTTCATAATCAAGAAAACCATCATTCTCTTGCATGTAATCTGCAATAGTCCGGGCAATCTCGCCTTTGTAAAAAGCGTCGCGACCTCCTTCAGCAATTTTACTTAGAGTATTCGCTAGATTGGGGTTTTTCCAAACATCGCCTTCTTTTGGAGCACGTCCATCAAGTGTCATCTGTTCGATAAAGCCAGGCCACTTACCCAAGATAGGCACATAGATGTCCCAGAGGTAAGCAATGTATTGGGTAATCGGTACGCCTTCGTTTGCGTAGGTAATTGCTGGTTTTAGTAGGTCTGCCATCGGCAATTTACCAAACCGAGAATGCATCTCGAACCAACCATCGACGGTTCCTGGTACCGAAACTGGTAGAGGCCCACGTGGTGGAATAGAGGTATGACCATTCTCGATAAACCATTCGCGCGTTAGCGACTTTGGCGATTTACCCGACGCATTGAGTCCATACAGCTTTTGCGTACTGTTATCCCAAATAATTGCGTAGAGGTCTCCACCTATGCCGTTACCTGTTGGCTCTACTAAACCCAATACAGCGTTGGCCGCTATTGCAGCATCTACAGCGTTACCGCCTTGTTGCAGTACATCAAGGGCAACCTGTGTGGCTATAGGTTGCGACGTTGCCGCCATTCCGTTTTGTGCCAATACCGCAGAGCGCTTAGCAAACTGCTCGCCGGTGACTCGATCCACAGCAAATGAGTTTGTAACAAGGACTAAACACGCGACTATTAATGCTGTGGCTGAACGCGCTAAAAGCGATGAATTAGAACTGATTCGTAAACGTAAGAAATTCATGGGCATACCTACTGCGTAAAGTTTTGTCGTGCAGAATCTTATCCTGCCTCTGTCGTGTCGAAATGAACATCTTTTCGTTAAAAAATCAAAACGGTAACGATAGACGCGATTGGCTGAGGCTCTTTACTAGCTGAGGCTCTTTACCAGCTGAGGCTCTTTACCAGCTGAGGCTCTTTACTAGCTGAGGCTCCTGCATTAACCATAACCGTCTCGATTAGTATTTTATAGCGGCCACTATAATATGGGTTATGAAATAGACAAACAGACTAGCTTTCTCTGCTGTACTACTCACCAGCCCTTTGTTGGCGCACGCTCGCGATCACACGGCCTTAGATGAACATCTCAAACATGACTTTGGTGGTTACACGATAGTTCTAACGCACATAATTTAGGCAGTTGTTGAGCTGCGTAAAGATCCAACCCATTCAAACCACGCTACTATAAAGTCTAAAACGCCAGAAACGTTACATAAGGTGGCAATCGTAAACTCGATTCGTAGCGCCTTTTGTCGTCGCTAAGGCTTTTCTTTGAAACAAAAAAAGACCTTGGCTAAGATGTCTCAACCAAGGTCCTGTCTGAACACTAATAGTAAGAGCAGTTACCTACTCTTACTTTTTACTGAGTCTTACTGAGCGTTTAAACCTCTACGCTCTAGCAAAGGCGCAATATTTGGCTCAGCACCACGGAATGTTCTGAACAACGTCATTGCGTCGATCGAACCACCCTTAGACAGAAGTGTTTCTCTGAAATGGTCGCCATTAGCGCGTAACATGCCGCCGTTTTCTTTAAACCATTCCACTGAATCAGCATCTAGCACTTCACTCCAGATATACGAATAGTAACCCGCTGAGTAGCCGCCCATACTGTGCGAGAAGTACGCTGTACGATAGCGCGAAGGAACTTCGTCCATCTTGATACCAGCCTTAGTCAAGGCCGCTTCTTCGAACGCTAGGAGTTCGTCAGCACTGGGAACCTCTTCTGGGGTCAATTGATGTAACGCCTGATCCAGAATAGAAGCCGCGAGATATTCAGTTGTTTTATACCCCTCGTTAAACTTAGAGCTCGCAAGCACTTTATCCAACAACTCTCTAGGCATCGCTTCGCCTGTTTCGTAATGCGTCGCATAGTTGGCCAAAATCTCAGGCCAATCTGCCCACATCTCGTTTACTTGAGATGGGTATTCAACGAAATCACGTGGAACACTAGTACCTGCAAAACTTGGGTACGTGACGTCTGAAAATAGCCCATGCAAGGCATGACCAAACTCATGGAACATAGTAGTGACTTCGTCCCAAGTGAGTAACGTGGGCTCGCCTTCTGGCGGCTTTGGTACGTTCAAGTGGTTTGCTACTACTGGCTTATTACCAAACAAGTTGTTTTGTGACACATACGCATTCATCCATGCACCACCACGCTTAGATTCACGCGCGTAGAAATCTTCGATAAACAGACCAAGCGTAGATCCGTCAGCCTCAAACACTTCCCAAACATGAACGTCTGGGTGGTACGTTGGAAGGTCATCACGTTTCTTAAAGGTTAAACCAAATACCTGTTCAGCTGCGTAGAAAACGCCGTTTACTAGAACGTTGTTCATTTCTAGATAAGGCTTGAGTTGTGATTCATCAAAATTGAATTTTTCGGCTTTTAGCTTTTCTGCGTAGAAATTCCAGTCGGCTGCGCCCAGTTTAAAGTCACCACCGTCGGCTTCCACCATCGCCTGTAACTCACCCGCTTCGCGCTTTGCGTTAGCCACCGAAGGAGGCGCTAATGTACCCAGACGCTCATTAACCGCTTCAGTCGTTTGAGCCGTTTGGTTAGTCAGTGAATAAGCTGCGTGATTGTCATAGCCCAATAACTGTGCCCGTTCAGCGCGTATTCTGATGATGTTACTGACAATCTCTAGAGTGTCGTTTTCGCCACCTGAGCTACCACGTGTTAGCGACGTATCTAAAATTCTTTGGCGTAGTTCACGGTTCTCAAGAGAAGCCAAAGAAGGTTGTTGGCTCGTATTAAGCAGAGGCAGTACATACTTGCCTTCTAGCTCGCGAGCTTTACCCGCTTCGAGAGCAGAGGCAATTGCCACTTCACTCATTCCTACTAACTCGTCAGCCGAATCAACAACGATGGCGTTATCGTTTACTTCATCAAGCACTTTCTTACTAAACTCAGTGCCCAAGCTAGCAAGCTCAGAGTTCATTGCTTTGAGTTTTTCTTTGTCTTCATCAGATAACTGAGCACCGGCACCAATAAAATCTTTATAGGTCTCAGAAACCAAACGTTTTGATTCTGCGTCAAGTTCTAAGTCATCAAGTTGATCGTTGACGGCTTTAACGCGAGCGAACAATTTGCTGTTCAGTAAAATTTCATCGCCATGAGCCGACAACATCGGCGCAAGTTCTGTACGAATTTCGTCAACCTCGTCATTGGTGTGCGCTGACACTCGTGCATAAAACACTCGTGCTACGCGGTCTAAGATGGCACCACTGCGCTCCATTGCTACAAACGTGTTCTCAAACGTTGGCGCTTCTTCAGAATTGGCGATCACGTCAATTTCGGCTACTTGTTCAGCCAAACCTGCTTTAAACGCAGGCATGTAATGAGCGTTTTCAATTTTGTCGAATGCTGGGTATTGAAGGTAAAGATCAGACGCTTGCATGAATGGATTGTCACCAGACTGCATCGTAGTCGCTTCGACTTGGTCAGCGGTATCCGCGTCAGCTGTGATGCTATCATCACTGGGTGCGCAGGCGATTACAGTCATCGCACAAACACAGCTCAGCGCTATCTTACTAAGGCCTTTGGCAGTTGTTTTTAGTCTCATTTGAATTTTTGTTTTTGTTAGTTAATGGGTTAAAGCCGGCTTCATAGCTCCCTCTTTGGAGGGGGGTGGGAAAACGGCGCTGCCGTATTATGAAACTTTTTTAAGCTTTTGTGGTTAATGTTATGCAATGTTAACGGTTAGGATATTGAAATATAGTGAGTGAGCTCCAAGACCAAACGTAAATATAATGACTGAGTTCGATGATAACGTTATCCAAGTTTTAAAGTTAATTCCCTCTGGGAATGTCGCCACCTATGGCCAAATCGCTGAGCTAGCGGGCTTTAAGAACTACGCTAGGCATGTTGGCAAGGTGCTGGCTAAGGCAGACGACGAGCTGCAATTACCCTGGCATAGAGTGGTTAACGCACAAGGCACTATTAGCCATCGCGGCACACCTGGCAGCATAGAATTACAACGCCTTCTGCTAGAAGAAGAAGGGGTTGAGATAGGTTTATATGGAAAGATAAATTTAAAGCAGTACCGTTGGCAGCCTTAGCGACAAGATTGGTTATTCAAACACCCACAGGAGTAATGGCTTAGATATTCAATATCAGCCCCACCCTTATAACTAAAATGTATTTACTTATAGTTTTTTGGTATTAAACTGGTCATCTTCTGAATAATCAATGTTTGCCGTCTTATGCCCCAGTCTCCTGCTGATATCGCCGCCAAGCTGCCCAGGTTCGAAAATCACGCAGAGCAAGAAACCCACTTCACCACCTGTTACATGTGTGCGTGCCGTTGTGGAATTAAGGTAACCACCGAGAACGAACAGATACGCTTCATTCAAGGCAACCGTAACCACCCCGTTAATAAAGGCGTGCTGTGCGGAAAAGGCAACGCGGGGATAATGAAGCAAAACTCCCCCGCCAAACTCAAACACCCTATGCGGCGTAAGTCCGGCAGTGAGCGTGGTAGCGGGGAATTCGAAGCAATTTCTTGGGACGAAGCGCTCGACATTCTGACTAAACGCCTTAAGAACATACGCGACACAGACCCAAAAAAATTAGCCTTCTTCACTGGCCGCGACCAAATGCAGGCCTTAACGGGCCTTTGGGCGAGCCAATTCGGCACTATCAATTGGGCGGCTCATGGTGGCTTTTGCTCAGTCAACATGGCATCCGCTGGCCTGTATACAACAGGGCATTCTTTCTGGGAATTCGGCGACCCCGATTGGGATAATACTCGCTACTTTATGCTGTGGGGCGTTGCTGAAGATCATGCATCAAACCCCATTAAGATTGGCTTAGAGAAGCTTAAAAAGCGTGGCGCTAAGTTTGTTGCCATCAACCCTGTTCGTACTGGATATCAAGCCATCGCTGATGAGTGGATCGCGATTAAGCCAGGCACCGACGGGATATTTGCTTTATCAATGGTCCACGTGCTGTTACGGGAGCGTCTTATAGACGAAGAGTTTTTGGTAAGGTATACCAACGCCCCGCAACTGATCATCCAAAACCCTGGCGGTAACAACGACGGTTTGGTGCATCGCGACCAAGACGGTAACCCTACGTTGTGGTGCCAATCGTCTGAACAAGTAACTTCAGCATTAAATACCGATGCGAATCCTGCTTTAGTCGGCGAATACACAACAGACGACGGCGTACTAGTTAAGACCGCCATGAGTCTCATTCTAGAAAGCTATCTAGACGAGCAATATGCTCCCGAACAAGCCGCCAAAGTGTGCGGGATTGATGCGGCTGACATCGAACGCCTAGCCCTAGAAATGGCGCATGTGGCATTCAAAGAAACCATCGAGATCAAAACACCATGGGTTGATTGGGCGGGGCGCGAGCACGAATCGTTCATTGGCAGACCCGTTTCCATGCACGCCATGCGCGGTGTGTCTGCGCATTCAAACGGCTTTCAAACCTGCCGCGGCATACACCTGCTGCAAGCATTGCTTGGGACTGTTGATTGCCCAGGCGGTCATTTAGCCAAGCCTCCTTACCCAAAACATATTGCACCACCGATTAAACCAGCTAAGGCGATGGCGCCCAATACCCCGCTCAACTCACCGCCGTTAGGGTTTCCAACCTCACCAGACGACTTAGTGATTGACGACGATGGTAATCCATTGCGAATAGACAAAGCTTATTCGTGGGACGCGCCGTTGGCTAACCATGGATTAATGCACATGGTCATTAAAAATGCTGTGAATGCTGACCCCTACCCCATAGATACGCTCATATTGTTTATGGCCAATATGGCGTGGAACTCCAGCATGAATACGGCTCAGACAATGGAGATGCTGAAAGCCAAGAACGATGACGGCGAATATAAAATTCCGTTTATTGTCTGCTCGGACGCGTTTCATTCCGAGACGGTAGACTTTGCAGACTTGATTCTTCCCGATACGACGTATCTCGAACGATATGACACTATTTCGATTTTAGACCGCCCTATTTCTGAAGCGCATATGGCGTGCGATGCCATACGTCAGCCCATAATCAATCCCGACCGCGATGTTCGACCTTGGCAAGAAGTGCTGATCGATTTAGCAGGGCGCTTAAAGTTTCCCCAGTTTACCAACGATGAAGGCAAGCCTAGATACGAAGGTTACGAAGACTTTATTGTTAACTACGAGAAATCGCCGGGCATTGGCTTTTTGGCCGGCTGGCGCGGGGACAACCAGAATGATCACTTACTGGGCGAACCCAATCCAGAACAATGGGAGCGCTATAAAGAAAATGAGTGCTTCTTTGAATTCGAGTTTCCAGACAACTTTAAATATTTTCGCCATGCGAATAAAGAATATTTAGAGTTTGCTCAATCACTGGGCTGGGTAAACTGTACCGATCAGATTGTTATTGAGCTTTACTCAGAGAAACTGCAAAGCTTTCGCCTTGCCGCCCTAGGACAAAGCGATGGCCCGCAGCCGCAAACTCAGGCCCAACGAGACCGAATACTGCGTTATTTCGAGCCGCTGCCTATTTACTACCAGCCACTAGAACAGCAAGAGATCACAAAAGATGAATACCCATTTTTTGCGATCACACAGCGCCCGATGCATATGTATCACTCGTGGGATTCACAGAATTCGTGGTTGCGACAAATCACCTCGCATAACTACTTATACATGAGTGAGTCCAAAGCCCTAGAGCTTGGCATTGCCGATTTGGGCTGGGTATGGGTTGAATCGCACAATGCCAAAATCCGCGCCCAAGTAAAACACATGCAGGGCGTGCAAGCCGACACCGTGTGGACTTGGAACGCCATAGGTAAGCGCAAGGGTAATTGGGGTTTGAGCAAAGACGCACCCGAATCTAACAAAGGTTTTTTGCTTAACCACTTAATTAGCGAGTCATTACCAAAACAAGATGGCATTACAAATTCGGACCCCATCACAGGGCAAGCTGCTTGGTACGACCTTAAAGTTAAGATTACACCTTGCTATGAAAAAGACGATAAAAGTTGGCCGCAATTTGAGGGCACTAAAAACCCAATGACGGCTTCAACTCAAGACCAAAGTTATCAATGCGGCGAATCAGTCAATCTGAAACGCTCGCTTAAAGACAGCCTGTTTAAAAAGTAGAATCTAACGCCAGAGAACATTAGGTGCGACGCTAATATGAAGTTAGGACTAACAGTAGATTTAGATACATGTGTCGGCTGCCATGGGTGCGCGACGGCGTGCAAGCAATGGAACAGCTCAGGAACAATCGGCCCACTAACGGATTTAAACGCTTACGCCGATGAACCGGACGGTCCATGGCTCAATCGTATTCGCACGTACGAAGTTAAAGCCGAGAATGAAGTGAGTAAAACGGTGCATTTCCCAATGAGTTGTCTGCATTGCGAGAACGCGGAGTGCGTTACGGTGTGTCCCACGGGCGCATCTTACAAACGTGAAGAAGACGGCATCGTATTAGTCGATCAGGACAAATGCATGGGCTGTAACCTATGTGCTTGGGCGTGTCCGTATGGCGCGCGCGAATTAGACGAAGCGCAAGGCGTTATGAAAAAATGTACCTTGTGTGTTGATCGTATTTACGACCAGGAGCTAGAGCCAGAAGACCGCCAACCCGCCTGTGTTTTGACTTGCCCTACAGGCTCCAGAAAGTTTGGCGACTTTGACGACCCTACTTCCGAAGTCAGTCTATTAACCGCATCTCGCAAAGGTGTGGACCTTATGCCTGAACTTGGTTACGCACCCACCAACAAATACCTGCCACCCAGAGCGGCTCCACAAGTGCCCACCCACGCAACGAGCACGAGCTCTTCTGATGCTGGTATTAAAGGGTGGATTAACAAAATGATCGCCCGTTAATTATGCATCCAGCACTCTCAGTTTTATTTTTTACGGTGACGTCAGGCATGGGCTTTGGCTTACTGTTCTGCCTACTGTTTGCTTATCATTATGGAGTTTTCCCTCTGCCGTTAAACGGCTTGAGCGATAACGTATGGTCTTCTCTAACACAGCCCTATTTGATTGATATAGCGATAGCCACGGGGTTATTTACCCTAGGCTTAATCTCGTCGAGTTTTCACTTAGCGAACCCCAAAAATGCGTGGCGTTCGTTTACCCGATTTCGTTCATCGTGGTTGTCGCGCGAAGCCGTGTTTGCCGTATTGATGTATCCAGTGCTTGCCATTTATATAGGTGCGTTGCTGTTCGAAATGACGTTAGCAGCCAACCTAATTGGCCTAGCCTTATTGGTTCTTTTGCTGGTGTTGGTTTATTGCACTGCCATGATTTATGCGAGTCTGAAAACGATCCCGCAATGGCACAACCGGTACGTAAGCGCAGGCTTTTTAATCTTCTCTTTGATATCTGGTTTGATGGCCTATGCGGCGATCGTGCCAGAAGCGCAACTGAATTCGCTTATCTACTTGCCCGTATTAGGGACTGGGCTCGTCATTAAGCTACTTTATTTTCATAGCCTTGGCGAGCCACAAATCAGCAACATAAATACCGCCACAGGCTTCGGCGCGAGCCAAGCCTCGATTACACTATTTGATACTGGCCACAGCAGTCGCAACTTCTCGCAACGAGAGTTCATCTATATCGTTGGACCAAAGACTACAAACCTAGCGCGTAAAGTGTGCTTAATTGCCGCATTTGTTTTGCCTGCCGCTCTGCTAACAATGAACTGGACGTGGGCTGCATTGGCCAGCCATTATCTAGGAATGCTCTTAGAGCGATGGTTGTTTTTTGTTGAGGCTAAGCATGTAATTCGTCACTACTATTCTACTTAAGAGAAAGCAGATTGGCTTGACGCCATATTGTTTTAGGCCGCGACCAACTAAATAGAATACTATTAGATTTTAAAAACGATACGGCCGTGCCGTAGCAGGGTTATGTGCAAGAACATTCAGATTAATTAATTTTTGAAGAACTGGATTACGTCGAAACCAATTTAGGCGTGATCAGCCTAAGGCACAGAAGTATGCTGCTAAACAATGAACAACGTTATAAGGAATGACAATGGTAGACGTTAAAACATATCCAATATTAGCGATATTTACCCTTGCGCTATTAATGCAGCAAGACATTACAGCAGCAACGAAAAATGATGCAGATGTGCAATTAAATCAAGTTCAACAGGAAGTTATCATTGATAGTCTTATCGAGGTTATTAGAAACGAATATGTTGAACCAAAAAAAGCGAAAGAGTTTATTGCTGCATTAGAAGCATCCGTTAAAGACGGTGCTTATGATCAAGAACGTTTAGCTTCAAGTTTTATAATTGCAACTAATCAGTTATTGCACGCCGTCTATCCCGATAAGCATTTGGGAGTCCTAACGGCGGAGCGTTTTGCATTAATGCAGGAGATATTTAAATCAGAGCAACATCAACCGAATCAACATCAAGGTCAACCTGAGCAACATCAATCTAATCAGCATCAGAGAACTCAACATTCAAGCGCAGGTAATACTTCGAGCTCTGAACAAGGGGGTAGCAGTTTAGATTCAATTGGCATTGCTAGTGTATCCGAGATTTCTAGGGATGGACTTAATCAAATTGGCTATCTGTCCTTTAGCCGTTTCGATAATAGTGAGGTTGCTAAGAGCTTTGTTGGTCGGGTGTTTTCAATATTCTCAGAAGCCGATGGCATTATTATTGATTTGCGTGAATGTGCAGGTGGTGATGCAAATATGGTTACATACCTATCTAACTTTTTCTTTGATAAACGAACACACCTGCTAACTTCTGAATTTGCTAAAAATGCTAATGGCGTGCGTGTGCAGGCAGATCGGTGGACTGAGCCGAATGAGCTAAGTGTTATTTTTGCTAAAAAACCTTTAAAAATTCTGATATCAGAAAAGTCTTTTTCTGCGGCTGAGTCTTTTGCTTACGGTATGCAGGTAACTAAACGAGCTCAAATTGTAGGGCAGGCCTCAGGTGGTGGCGGCTACATGAATGATTTTTTTACGTTGCCATCAAATCTAGGCGTGAGTGTCAGTGTTGGACGCACTTTTGATCCAAGAACCGGTAAAGGTTGGCAAATTGTAGGTGTAGAGCCCGACCTAGTTACCGAGCAAGGTCATGGCTTGTATGCAGCACTAAAAAGCTATACGGAGGCATCTGGAAAACTTGTAGCGCTGAATGCTGAGCAACGCGCGATTTATGATCAAGTGCAAGCCTATGCCAATGCTTGGTACGGAGCAGATGGTGACACGATGAAAGACTTAATAGCTGCTAATTATCAGCGCTTTGAACCTAAACTTAACATGCCATTAAGTGGTGTTGAGATGATAGAAAAGACACAGGCTGGTGAAGGCGTGCGTGAAAAAAAAATCTACTACAACCGACAAATTCGAGATATTGTCACCTCAGATAATGTAGCCACTGTGACTTTAATCCTAAGAGAGACAAGCCATAAATTAAAACTGGTTAAATCAAATCCCTTATCAAAAAACTGGCTAATAACCTTTGATGAATTGCAATACAAAATGAGAGGTTGAAATATCTTATAGCGACAGTGTCCCAATTTAGGTCTAGTGCCAACGCACTACCGCTCACCAAAAGCAACATAACGACGCATGCGCTTAAAAATCTAGAGGCTACTCGAAATGCCAAACGTGTAATTGTTTTCAATGTGTGCTCTACTCAAGCTAGGTAATCAGACTTCCAGTATGTTCTAGATTAGTAAATAAATGTACATTTATTCACCAATCGTATTGATTAAAAAACTTTATCGATTTCCCCTCATCGCTTCCTGCTAGGGGGCTTTGACTTTACGCTTAGAACATTAAGCGGTCTCTTTCAATTTCAGCATAACCTCTTCAAGTCACACCTTACGGATAACCAAGCTACCGATCGAATACCCAGCGCCAAAAGAGCAAATGACTCCTAAGTCACCCGTTTTTAGATCTTGGTGGTTTAGCGAGAAAGCAATGATCGAACCGGCTGATGCTGTGTTGGCGTATTCATCGAGCACGATTGGAGCTTCTTCTAATGTGGCATCACGGCCTAACAATCTCTTGGAAATCAATAAGTTCATATTGATATTGGCTTGATGTAACCACCAACGTGTTAGGTCTTGTGCGGTTAGGTCTAACGACTCCAAGTGATCTGAGATGTGCTGGGCTGCCATCGGGCAGACTTCTTTAAACACTGCGCGACCACTTTGATGAAAAAGCTTATCAGGACCATACGGATCGGCATCTGTGGCATGCATTATGTAGCCGAAATTTGAGCGTATATTATTTGAATAAACCGTAACGGCTTTGGTGCTCAAAATGTCGTAACTGTGTTTTGAAGTGCAGTTGTTTTTGTCTTCGACAATTATTGCTGTCGCCACATCGCCAAAAATAAAATGTCCGTCGCGGTCGCGATAGTTCACTTGCGGTGACGTAAGTTCTGGATTGATTACGAGTACGGTTTTAGCCGTGCCCGCCTTTACCATTTCGTATGCTCGTTGCAACGCAAAGGTTGCGGCTGAACAGGCAACCAACATATCAAAACCAAAGCCTTCAATGCCTAACTCTGCTTGAACCTCGATGGCAATGGCGGGATATGAGCGTTCTGTATAGGCGCAACTCACGATCACCACGTCTACGTCGCTAGCCTCTTTGTTCGCTTCAGTTAGCGCCATACGCGCTGCGTTAACCGCAAACTCAGCTTGGTGAGATAACTCGTCTTCACCGCGCTCAGGAATGATCGGACGCATTCTATTAATGTCTAAAACACCGTCCTTACAGTAGATGTAGCGTTGCTTGATGCCTGAAGCTTTTTGGATGAACTCTGCTGAAGACGTCGGTACGGCGTCTACATCTCCTGCGGCAATTGCATCCGCGTTCTGAGCATTAAATTGTTCAGCATAACCATTGTATGCTCCAACCAACTCTTCGTTAGTCAATACATGGGGTGGATTCCAGACTGCAGAACCGCTAATAACAACATCAGTCATAATATTTTTATTCGAGTAAGTATTCTAAAACTAAGTGGTCAAGACGACTTAGCACATAAATCATGCTTAAACTTATAGCCTTCGCATGTGCAACGCAAGTCTCGTGATTATAAGCTGATTGACCTGCGTTTAATTCACACAGGAATTGCACCTAGTAATCGTGAAAGGTATCGCCCGAATCATGCCCATCTTTACCGCGATCAAAAAACCGTACAATCCGATTAGACAAACTGATTGCGCGCTTGTTCAATAAGGTCTGTTCTTGCTGACGACTCAATTTTATCTGATTAAGTACGTCTTCTTCTTCAGCCTGCCAACGAGTGACTGATTCAGCAATGTTGGTCATTACTTCGGGCTTCTTCTGAAACACTTCATGTAAAGATTCGCTGCTAATTTCCCACACAGCGGTTTCTGTGCGGGCTCGAATGGTGGTTCTTTGTGGCGACCCTGTTAATAGTGACATTAAGCCAATAGTCTCGCCCTCGCCTACTTCGGCCATCCAGGTTTCTTTACCGGTCTCATCAACCTCATAAACATCAGCCTCGCCGCTGGCAATCAAATACATAGAGGCACGCTTTGAGCCGGCCCGAATTATACGTTCCGGCGGTCCAACGACATGCAGACTGGCGTTGCGAGCAAGATCTGCCATATCGTCTTGAGTCATACCTTCAAACATCGGCACCTGATCAAACCGTTCGACCAATGCTTGCCAATTGTTGCGTTCTAAGACACTACTCGGCAAATGACGCTCGGCGTCTTCATCATTAGAGTAGTTGAGGTGTCGCTGCTGCCCGAACCGAATGCCTTCGCGCTCAAAGCGGTACCACAAAGCATTAAAAAATTCGTTACTGGCTAACCACCAATCCCAATAGCTCTTGATATAAAAGGCTGCTCGATAACGTACGCCAGTATCATCAAAGTCGTAAAGGCATACATCATTCCATTCATGGTCGAGTATATGCGGGCACTCTTCCATTGCCGCTTTAGCTAAATCTAAAACAACCTTTGGCGGGGTATTGTATTCAACCAAAAAGTAATAAAGGCGGCGCGTAACCGGGTCTGGGCGGTCGAGATTGCGAATCTTACTGGCAGCAACCACCGTGTTGGGAACGACAACACTGTTGTTGTCCATATCTATATACGTGATCGCTCGCCATCCAATGTCCTTAACCAGCGCCCATTCGTCGTTAAGCTGAATCAGCTCACCTTTTTCAAACGGTGAACTAAAATTCAATGCTATGCCCGCAAACACTTCTTCAAGTACCGTACGTGCGGAATAACCTAACACTAATGCTAAAGCACCTGAGGTCGCCGCGATCGCGAATATCGGCTGTTGATACACCATCCTGACCACAATCATCAGTGTAATTAGGTACACAATGACGCTGACCAAGTATTGAACTATTAACGGTACCTTAGGATCGCCTTCTGGCGTTAGACGCCGCAAATAGACAAAGCGCTTGATACAAGTATTAACCACATAAGCAAGAGCCAAGCACATTAACGTTGCTATCGCTTGACTAACACTCGCTTGCGTCACTTCAAGATAGGGACTCAGCCATTCGAAAACGGTCTTACTCATCGAATATGCAACCGCGCCTAGGGCAAATACGGTTACACCCAGTGGAATCCGTATGCCCCGTTTTCGTTGCAAGCGCAGTGATATAAGTATGAGCGTAATCAGGCTCAAAACCGCAAAAGCGGTGACTTGGTAGGCGAGCATTAGTGAATAAACTCCAGGTTCAGCCAAGAGGTACAGAAACCTCTGTTATGCACGTATTTATACTCTTTTTGTAACCAATGAGCTAGCGACGATTCATCAATATGGCTAGCAACCTAAATACATGCGGATATCAGGTATGACTTACGGTTATGGTCAGTATTAGTCGAGATGTAAACAAACGTATAACGTTGTATTCCACTTACAAACAGAAAATGGCACACTCCGTATCCAAATTTTCAACCATTTTGTCTGTGGAGACCACAAATGCAAACTTCTGCCAGCATGATGCCAATGGCTGTTTTGGCCGCTCGAGCAAAAAAGCACCCTAATAAAGTCTATTTACGCCAACCCTGTAACGAAGAGTATGTAGATACCACCTGGGGAGAAGTGTTCGAACGAGCATCTCGGATCGCTCAGGGCTTGGTTTCTATGGGGCTTAAGAAAGGCGATAAAGTCTCCATTCTTGCGTCTAACTGCGACGAATGGTTTATCAGTGATTTTGCCATTCAAATAGCTGGAATGGTTTCTGTTCCAATCTATGCGACTGCGGGCGAAAGCATCATCGAATATGTAATCGATCATTCAGAAGCAAAAGCAATGATCATCGGTAAATTGCCGAAAGTCGCCGATACAGAAGCGGCGCTTAAAAAGCATAAAGATGTAATCACCATCGGCATGGATTTGTGCGAGATTAAAACTAAGCATACGCTCGCTGATCTAGTGGCTAACAACGAAATGATTGCCTCTGTTCATGAGCCAGAGCCAGAAGACACGTTCTCTATCGTCTACACATCTGGATCTACTGGTAAGCCTAAAGGCGTAGTACTTACGTACACAAACATTTCGTTTCAAGGATCTGCCTGTGCCGACCTGTTGGGGCGAAGCAAAGAAGAGCGCTTAATCTCGTACTTGCCGCTTGCGCACGTGACTGAGCGTGGCGTTATCGAGTATTCAAGTCTGTACGGCGGAGCTCAAGTAACCTTTAACGAATCACTAGAAACGTTCCTACGCGATTTACGCGAAGCCAAGGTAACTAACTTTATTTCTGTACCTCGCCTATGGGTTAAATTCCAAAGCGAAGTATTAAAAGCTATGCCTCAAGAAAAATTAAGCCGTTTAATTAAAATCCCTATTCTTGGCGGTATTGTTAAACGCAAAATTCGCTCACAACTAGGGCTGTCGTACTCACGCAGCTGTGGTAGTGGTTCAGCGCCTATCTCACCGCATATTTTAGAGTGGTACCGCAAATTAGGCATTAAGATTTCTGAAGGTTGGGGAATGACTGAGTTGGCAGGTTTAGCGACTACGCAATTTCCTTTTCGCCGCAGTAAGTTAGGTACTATTGGTGTTCCGCTTAAAGGCCTAGATGTGAAAATATCTGACCAAGGCGAGCTATTGATTAAAGGCGAAGGCGTATTCAAAGAATATTACAAAAACCCTGAAGTCACTGCGGAAACGTTCACAGACGACGGTTACATGCGCACTGGCGATAAAGTGGACATGGATAAAGAAGGCTACTTGCGTATTACTGGCCGAGTAAAAGACTTATTCAAATCGGGCAAAGGTAAATACATTGCGCCAGTCCCGATTGAAGGCAAACTCGCGAGCAATCTTATTTTCGATCAAATGTGCGTTATGGGTAGCGGCCTACCGGCCGCGGTATGTGTTGCTGTTCTGAATGAAGACGCTGCACAAACTATGAGCCGCGAAGCGATCGAAGCAAGCTTGTCGGCGACTTTGGATGAAGTGAATGCCAGCATCGAGAAGCATGAAGTCGTAGCAAACATCATCATTGCGAAAGAGCAGTGGACTATTGATAACGGCATGCTAACGCCAACGCTTAAAATTAAGCGTTCGGAACTAGAAGCTAAGTATAAGGACGTGATTGCTCAACCAGGACTACCTAAGATTTCTTGGGAGAGTTAAGCAAGTAACGTTAGCGTTATAGAGTCCGTAAGGATCAAGCCCGCAACTGACACAATTGTCATTTGCGGGTTTTTTTTGGCTACATTTTGGTGAATATAACTAAGCTATAATAAAGATCAAAACGTGACACCCAAAACCGCAACCGACCACCATGACACAACGCTCGCCTTTTTTACCTCAGTATTCAGACCTACCTGAGGAGATCGCTATCTTCCCGCTGCCCAACGCAGTGGTATTGCCGGGTGGATTCTTACCTCTCAATATATTTGAGCCACGCTATATCGCCATGGTGCAAGATGCGATGCGCAATAACCAGCTCATTGGAATGGTGCAACCTAAGCCCAATTTAGCGTCACCCAATAGTGATGATATTTATTCGATTGGCTGCGCTGGACGGATTTTCAAATATCAGGAGACGTTAGATGGTCGCATTGAGTTGGCCCTAATAGGCGTTAGCCGCTTTGAGATATTAAGCGAGGTAGATGGTGCTAACGGCTATCGAAAAGTTAAGGTCGCCTGGTCTGGATATAAGTCCGATTTCGACACGCCTGATAGTGTCGACTCTGAACTTGATCAAAAATTTAGAGCGGCACTGCGGCACTACATGAATGACCAACAACTTAAAACCGATTGGAGTACGCTCGAACAGCTGAGCGTGGGCGACTTATGCAATAGCATTTTGAGTTTTTTACCTCTTACCTCAGATGACAAACAACTGCTGCTTGAGACTCAAAGTCTCGCCGACAGAATCAAAGCATTTGCTGCGGTGCTGCTCAACGCCAGAGCGAATAATAAGCCTACGACGCACTAATCCTAGGATTAATATTCTGACGTAAGCTTGAATTTAGTCGTTACTCTTTACCTATTGATGATCTCTATTTGCTGACTGGAAGCGATCGTTATCGATCATCTGGTAACGATCAAATTTTATATTCTCGCGCGGCATCTATGAGCCAAGTTCCTATGTAGTCTGCAAAGCTGCGGCGTACAACGACTCTAAAACTTGGAGCGCCATCGTACTGATACAATGCCGCGCTCGCGTGAGCAAATATGGTTAGCGCACAATCCCCAGTCGCGCATGCTCTTGTGTGAACATCAATCGTAGTTGCCTTCTTTAGTAAATCACGGCTTTTCTCTCCGCTGATATCAATTACGGTATTGCCACCACTGATGTCCGTCACCAAAGAATGCATTCCTTCGAGTGCAGAGCGAAGTTGATTGAGTAAGGTATCGTCAGATTCGTTTCCGCACAGCACCAACCATTCGCTTGGGCCGTACCACAAAATGGTCAAAGCGCTTTCAATGACCGCTGTATTTGCGGAGGTTGGCAACGCTACACCAAGCACTGACTCAACCGCTTGCATAAAGGCGGTATCGCCTGCATTGCCACGAATGTTTATATGTTTTAAAAAGGGATCTTCGACTATGCGCAGCACGTCGCTGGATAAACCTATCGACGCAAAATCAATCGCAATCAACGGGCTCTCTGACACCACGTTTGAGTCTCTATTAGTATTACGCGACATTTTGACGTTCCCCTTTAGGGTCTATAAATACGGTAGAACCGATGACGGCAGGTACTGTTCGTCCATCGTTCATCGACACATAGATCGTTTCGCCTTGGCGCTTATGCCCGTTTCTCACCAAAGCCAATGCAATTGATCGATCTAAACACGCACTATGGTAACTAGATGTAACGTGCCCCAACATAGTCGCGGGTATCTGTTGAGCTGGCTCATTGAGAATCTGGCCACCCTCTTCCAGAACGATTTTAGGATCAACCGTCAACAATCCTACAAATTGCTTGCGATCCTCGCGGCGCAATTCTTGTAAGGCAAGCGAGCGCCTACCCAGATAGTCCTTGGTTTTAGACATCGCCCATTGCATACCCAGATCCTCTGGGCTCACTGATCCATCAGTATCTTGGCCAACAATGACATAGCCTTTTTCGGCACGCAGCACATGCAGAGTTTCGGTTCCGTAAGCTGTAATGTCATACGGTTGACCTGCCGCCCAGAGCCTTTCCCAAACATGGCGACCTTGATTAGCGTTTACATTTACTTCGTAAGCGAGTTCACCTGAAAAACTAATGCGGTTTACCCACACAGGCACTCCGTCAATACTGCCGTGTCGCGACCCCATAAACGGGAAGGCATCTTTATCAAAATCGATACCGTCAACGACACTGCTCACTACTTTGCGACTATTAGGGCCCACCACCGCTGCAGTAGACCAATGATCTGTTACCGACGTCATAAAGACTTCGAGCTCTGGCCATTCTGTTTGGAGCCACACCTCTAACCAATTCATGACTGACGCCGCGCCGCCAGTTGTTGTGTGCATAAAGAAGTGGTCATCGGCTAGACGTACAGTAACGCCGTCGTCCATAACCATGCCGTCTTCGCCCAACATAAATCCGTAACGCGCCATACCAACAGCCAGTTTCTTCCAGTTATTGGTGTAGATCATTTCAAGAAACTTAGAGGCGTCTTTTCCTTTAATCTCGATTTTACCGAGGGTAGACGCATCCATAATGCCAACGCTATTGCGCGTCGCTAAGCACTCTCTATTAACCGCTTCTTGCAGTGTCTCGTTACCTTGAGGGTAATACCAGGGCCGGTGCCATTGCCCCACGTTTTCAAACAAAGCACCGTGTTCAGCGTGCCATTGATGAATAGCTGTTTTGCGTACAGGGTCGAACATCGTACCGTCAATGTCTGGCCCTGCCACCGCACCAAATGTAACGGGCGTGTAGTTAGGACGAAACGTAGTGGTACCCGTACTTGGAATGTCTTTATCTAGAGCATCAGCAAGTATGGCCATGCCAACAATGTTGCCTGTTTTACCTTGATCGGTACCAAAACCCAAAGCGGTGTAGCGTTTTACATGCTCGACAGAGTGAAAACCCTCGCGCACTGCTAGGTAGATATCTGAAACGCTCACATCGTTCTGAAAATCAACAAACTGTTTCGGACCATCCCACGGCTTGTCCGCGTTATAGGGTACGCGCCACATTGGCTGTATTGCTTGTTCTTTAATTGAGTCGGCCTTAGGGGCAGCATTTGTAGCTGGATCAAATCCTAAAGTCTTAGCGGCCGCATCGCCCGCCTGAGCGCCTTCTTGTAAACCTTCTGCTAGGCTGAACGACGCATTGGCTGCACCCACCGAAACCTGCTTTTGCACAACGACATCTGGTTCAAAGCACACCTTAGCGTCATTCCATTTAACTTTTCCACCTGACTGAGCCAGTAAATGAATAGCTGGATTCCAGCCTCCAGAAACAGCGATTAAGTCGCATTCGAACAAGCGACTAGCACCTACCAATGACTTTGAGTCATCACTTAAAGACTGAACGTAGGCACCGGTGACGCTCTTGCCGCCTTTGGACTTAACAACCGTCGATTGAGTAAGCACTTCGATACCAAGCCCCCTAACTATTTCGGGTAGGTCACCGTTTGTTTCGGAACGAGAATCAACCACGGCACTAACCGTAATGCCCGCTCGATGCAAGTCGATTGCTGTTTGATACGCACCATCATTGTTGGTAAAGACAACGGCTCTCTTTGCTAACGGAGCGGAGTAACGCACAACGTACGAAGACACCGCTGACGCCAACATTACGCCAGCACGATCGTTATACCCAAACGGGATGGGACGTTCGTGCGCACCGGTGGCTAAAATTACTTGCTTTGCGCGAATTCTAAAGACTTTCTCCCGCGCACCACGTTGCTTAGACTCAGGAAGGTGGTCGGTAAGTCTTTGTACCGCCGTTACGAAGTTACCATCGTGATAACCGAACGCCGTAGTTCGGCCTAATAGTGTGACGTTCTCAAATGCTTGGAGCTCTAACAGCGCAGAGCGGAGCCATTCACTACTAGCGTTACCCTCTATCTGAACGTTTTGACTCAAGAGCCGCCCACCCATCTCGGACTGCTCATCAACCAGCAAAACTCGAGCGTCTGCACGAGCTGCATGCAGCGCCGCCACTATTCCCGAAGGGCCTGCGCCCACAACTAGTACATCGCAGTGCTCATTGGTTTTCTCGTAATGATCGGTATCTTGCTCCTTAGGGGCAACACCTAAACCGGACGCCTTGCGGATAATATGTTCATAGGTCATCCACAACTTGGCTGGCCACATAAAGGTTTTGTAGTAAAACCCTGCAGGCAACATAAACGAAAACTTGCCAAACAAGGCCAACACATCAAAGTTAGGATTCGGCCACGCGTTAGTACTCGTGAACTCTAGGCCTTCATAAATCTCGGCCTGAGTACCTCGCACATTCGGAATAGTCTTCGCGCCAGTTTGAACCTGAAACAAACCATTGGCTTCTTCAACGCCGTCGCCCATAAATCCACGAGCGCGATGGTATTTCCAACTCCGACCGATAACTTTAACACCGTTGGCCAATAGAGCTGACGCGATGGTATCGCCTTGATAGCCGACATAACCTTTACCATTAAAGCGAAAACTTATCGGTTTGCTGCGATCGATTCGACCTGCTGTATCCAGTCTATTCGTCATTATTTTGCCGCTCCCGGTACTGACCTATTTGGCAGGTCGGGAAGTGGGTCACCCACCCGATAGAATGCAGTAAATTCATAGCTCACCGTATTGCGAATGGCATAAAACCATTGACGACATCCTGCGGCATGAAGCCACATTTCGCGATGGAAGCCTTTAACGTTAGACCGATTAAACAGATAGTCTGCCCACTCTTCATCGCTCAGGGCGTCGGGCTCTAGCGGGCGCGCAATGTGCGCTTCGCCACCGAACGAAAATTCACTTTCGTCTCTTAAGCCGCAAAATGGGCATTGGAGTTGCAACATAGTTTTATCTCAAATCTAAACAGTTACGTATCGCCTATCGAAATGGCGAGATTGAATTATTATTCGCAGCGCTTAGTGCGCCACGCCTGCAGCGCCATGCTCATCAATGAGCTTGCCACTAATAAACCGATCTAAAGAGAACGGTGCGTTAAGCTCGTGCGGCTCATCGTGCGCTAAGGTATGCGCAAAAGCCCAGCCTGATCCTGGCGTTGCTTTAAAGCCACCCGTTCCCCAACCACAGTTAAAATACAAACCTTGTACTGGCGTTTTGCTCAAAATTGGGCAAGCATCTGGGCACGTATCAACGATACCGCCCCATTGACGGTTCATCTTGACCCGACTAAAGGTTGGGAACATTTCCAGAATAGCCGCCATTGTGTGCTCGATAACAGTAAAGCTACCGCGTTGCCCGTAGCCGTTATAACTATCGATACCCGCTCCGATAACTAAGTCGCCTTTATCTGACTGACTAATATAACCGTGCACCGCATTTGACATAACCACGGTATCTAAGACTGGCTTTATAGCTTCTGAAACATAGGCCTGAAGGGGATGACTTTCTACAGGCATGCGAATACCTGCCATGTCGGCAAGCACACTAGAGTTGCCGGCAACCACTACGCCGACTTTAGGCGCTTGGATGTAACCACGGCTTGTGTCAACGCCAACAACCTTAGCGCCGTCACGTCGAATACCAGTGACTTCACAATTTTGAATAATATCAACCCCGAGCGCATCTGCTGCGCGGGCATAGCCCCACGCAACAGCGTCATGACGCGCCGTTCCGGCACGTGCTTGGTACGAAGCACCCAGCACTGGGTAGCGCGCGTCAGGAGAACAGTTGAGCAGAGGGATGGCTTTCTGAACTTGCTCTTTATTAAGCAACTCGCTGTCGACTCCGTTCAAACGATTAGCATTAACCCGCCGCTGAATATCTCGCATATCTTGTAGGTTATGCCCGAGACTGTAGACGCCGCGTTGCGAGAACATGACGTTATAGTTTAGATCTTGGCTCAGTCCTTCCCAGAGCTTTAGTGATTTCTCGTACAAGGCCGCGGCTTCGTCCCACAAGTAGTTGGAACGAACAATAGTCGTATTGCGCCCAGTATTTCCTCCGCCCAACCAGCCCTTTTCCAGCACAGCGATATTCTTCATCCCGTGCAGTTTGGCTAGATAGTATGCGGTTGCTAAGCCGTGTCCGCCGCCACCAATAATAATGGCGTCGTAGGCTTTCTTAGGTTCTGGGCTTCGCCAGTTTGCTTCCCAGTTTTCGTGCTTGGTTAAAGCATTTCTAGCGAGAGAGAAGATCGAGTATTTTTTCATAATTTAAAGCTTATGTATTTATACGACACATGCGTGAAGGACGATGGTGCGGAATTGATCCACACGTGTTTTGCCGCTGGTCTTTTGACCTTTACACACTCATAAACGCGAATATAGCTCACACGAGTCAAGGATTAGCATTCGGTGATATTTACAGCAAGCCCACCTAATGATGTTTCTTTATATTTGGTCTGCATGTCAGCACCTGTGTCGCGCATGGTTCTAATGACTTTATCTAGCGACACAAAATGCTCACCAGTGCCCTTACTTGCTAAACGTACTGCGTTGATCGCTTTTATTGATGCCATCGCGTTGCGTTCAATACACGGCACTTGCACTAGCCCGCCAATCGGATCACAAGTGAGGCCAAGGTTGTGCTCCATTGCAATCTCGGCGGCGTTGGTTACATGCGCTGGGCTACAACCTGTAACCTCTGCTAATCCCGCTGCAGCCATCGAACAGGCTGAACCCACTTCGCCTTGACAGCCAACTTCGGCGCCTGAGATTGATGCATTCATTTTAAATAGCATTCCGATCGCGCCAGCCGTTAGAAAAAACCGTACTATGCCGTCTTCGTTCGAGTTAGGAACAAAGCGATCATAATAGTGTAAGACCGCTGGGACTATGCCCGCCGCGCCATTCGTCGGTGCTGTAACGACACGCCCGCCGCTCGCGTTCTCTTCGTTAACCGCAATCGCGTACACATTGACCCAATCCATGATGCTTAAAGGGTCTTTAAGGCTCGCCTCTGGACGAGACGCGAGCGCTTGATAAAGTGATGCCGCGCGCCGTTTAACTTGTAAACCACCTGGCAGGATTCCCGTTTGATGGCAGCCGCGGTCTACACATTCACGCATTACTTGCCAAATATTGAGTAGACCCTCGCGAATCTCTTCCTCACTACGCCAGACTTTTTCGTTAGCCATCATGAGTGAACTGATGGATAAGTCATGCTGCTTGCACAAGCGCAGTAGCTCGTCGCCAGAACTAAACGGGTATGGCAACTCAACATGTTCTCCCAGCGAAATCTTGGGCGCAGATGCTTCTTCTTCGGTGACTACAAAGCCACCACCAATCGAATAAAAAGTGCTTTCACGCAGAACCTTGCCGCTCACATCTAATGCACTGTACGTCATACCATTTGAGTGGTACTCGAGTGTTTTATCTAAACGCAGAAAGAGATCCGTCTCTTCGCTAAACTTAATGGCGTGAACCCCTAATAAGTTTAAGGAACCTTTGGCACGAATACCGTCGATGCGTTCATGCACCTTATCGACATCAACTGTTTCTGCTTGCTCTCCTTCTAGCCCAAGCAACACGGCAGTATCCGTACCATGACCTCGACCCGTGGCGCCTAGCGAACCGTATAAATCCACTCTAATGCGAGCAACGTCAGTCAAGACTCCTGATGATTCCAGCTCGAGCACGAATGCTTTGGCTGCTCGCATCGGCCCCATAGTGTGAGAGCTCGATGGACCTATGCCGATACTGAATAGATCGAAAACGCTAATACTCATAATCTCTTGGTTCCTAAATTTTGATCCAAATTTTTGATTTCAGTTTTCAGCCTTACAATTCTTTCTTGGAAGCCTAAAGCAGTGTTTATAATTGTAATCGTTGTTGTTGCCGTTCTTCTCTTGGAGTACGACCAAACATATCTCGATACGACTTGCTAAAATGCGACGCTGATACAAAGCCGCAAGCGATGGCAACGTCTGATATCGAAATGCTCGTTTGTAATAACAACTGCCGCGCCTTCTTTAACCTAAGATCTAAATAATATCTGCTTGGCACGCAGCCTAAATATTTTCTAAACAATCGCTCTAACTGTCTTCTAGACACCCCCACCAAACTGGATAGATCATCCAGGTTGATGAGCTCTTCAAGATTCGATTCCATTAATTCTACGGCCTCAATCAGCTTAGGCTGGTCAGCACCGATCAATAGCTTTAGGGGCACGCGTTGTCGATCGTATTCACCCCGCATGCGGTCGCACATAAACTGTTCTGAAATCGAAACGGCCAGCTCCTTACCGTGCTCTCGCTTAACCAGTTCGTACATCATGTCTAGCGGTGCAGTACCGCCTGATACTGTATAGCGATCGCGATCTAGTTCGTAGAGTTCCTCGCTGACAATAATGTTAGGCGAGGTCTCGCGCAAACTCGCAAGATTTTCCCAATGAATAGTGCAACGATATCCCTCTAGAAGCCCCGCCGTAGCGAGCACTTGAGTACCTGTACAAATACCGCCCAAAATAACTTTGGATTTAGCCGCACGCACTAAATGAGTTTTAATCGCTGGCTGCCATTGCTGCATCACTCGCATTCCAGAACAAACAAATAAGACGCGTAGGTCTTGCATCTCGCTGATGGCGTGATCGGGCAGTAGAGTCACGCCATTACTGGCCGCAACAGCTTGACCGTCCAGTGTATAGCTCGGCCATTCGTACAAGGTTTCATGGCGCAAACGATTGGCCATACGTAAAACCTCAACCGCCGACGAATACGCAAGCATTGAATAATTAGGTAAGAGTAAAAATCCGTAACGTACGGGCTTATCTGTGTTCATTGAAATCAAGCCTCTAAGGTTGAGAGACCGATACTTGCAACTCCACTACCACCTATGAGCTCTGATCAAAAAACGACAAAACATGGTGTGAACCACAGCTTCGGTCAGCAACTCTAGATGATAACTTCGGGACTTCAAATTCGGGCAATTTATATATTGTTCTGTAAACGACAATTTCGTTGAGCAATAATAACCCTAAATATACGAATCTGCCTAAATATCCTTGATAGAAAATGGTTTTTTCAGTTTGAACGCTTTTAAGATAATTGCTGAGATTCTTCCAATATTAATTAGTGCTAAACTAAATCTCTTAGCGATATACAAACCATAACCGACAACATATTTATAAACCTATGAGCTTTCACGAAATCAGTTTGAACCCCGAGCAGTTTCTAGCGGCCTTTAACGAACAGTTAAACAACCGCTTCTACGCGTTGTCCCGTGCTGAATCCAAAATACTGTACCAGCAACTTATTGACGGCGAGCCCGAACCGTTTATGCAAATAGATGCTGGTGAAGGCGGCGAGGTAATCTGTGATTTGGTTCTAGATTACTCGGAGCATGTTGGAAAAATGAGCTTTAGCAAGTTCAGAAAGGGCTTGGCAATGATGATGCTCAACATCAAAAATAGATTAGATGAAAAAAAGAGCCTAAACCCAATGAGTAGTGACACCGGCGAGGTACTGTTCAATGTTCCTGGCGTACTCCAAGAGACTGATGCGACAAACGTAATTGTATGTAGCTTTGCGCAAGCGGGGCCTGGGCGCGCAACACTCAAACTAATGTACTTAAACCCAGAAAGCTATGTTCAGGCTGCCGCTGCAGTGTCTGATCAGATAGCGGCGCAGTAAAAGGAATGTTGTAAACTCACACCATGGAGTTAAAAAAACCATTTGTCAGGCTGCCCTTCCAATTCGACGTGAGTCGGTTACAGGAAGAGCTCTCACAATTTTCAGACCAAGAGTGGATGCCACACCCCTCTGGAATAGAGGGCAATCTTGCCGTACCGCTTATTTCTTTACATGGCGAAAACAATAATCACTTTGCTGGGAACATGCAGGCTACTCCACACCTTGAGCGCTGCCCGTACATACAGCAAGTAATGAGTAGCTTTGGCGAGGTGCTTGCACGTTCAAGACTCATGCGCCTAAATGCCGGAACTGAAGTGCGCGCTCACGTTGATTTCAACTACCACTGGTACTCAAGGGTAAGAATTCATATTCCAATTATCACCAATCCCGACGTTACATTTTACTGTGGCGATAGCGAACTGCACATGCAAGCAGGCGAGTGCTGGATCTTTGATTCTTGGCGTTGGCACAACGTTATTAACCGAGGCGATGAGGATCGAGTGCATCTTGTTGTTGACACAGCGGGCTCCGCTCAGTTTTGGAACATGGTCGACAAGATGAGTGATTATGATCCGGTGGAGCAATCTGATGAACTTAAGGCGCTAGCACAGCTCATTGCCTTTGATGCCCAAAGGCAAACTACGCTTAAAACTGAGCAATACAACGTATCTCCAGTAATGTCGCCCGGAGAACTCGAGGCGCTTACAAAAGACCTGATTCGAGATTTCAGCTCGCACCCCGACAACCCTGAGGACTTAATTCAGAACTATAAGAGACTGCTGAGAGACCTCGCCAAGGATTGGCGCGCTACATGGTCGCAGCACGGGTATCATTCCGCAGGTTGGCCAGACTATCGTCAAACTTTGGAAGCTACGGTTCAACAACTTCACCCAAACCCTAGAGCTTTACTCACGCAAAGCAACAATGTTGGTGTTAATCCAATCATTATGCAGCGCATTATCAGAGCAGCGTTACACACGGACCAAGTGGACCGGTTTTAACTTAGTCCGGCTACTAGACCCGTCTTTGTTTTAGACTAAACTAAATGGGGTAACGTTTTAGTACATCGTCACCCAGAGCGTCAGCTAAAGGGGTTAGTTGTTGCTCGTAATTACGCCACTGCTCAAGAGCTGTGGTATAGATTGGCTGACGCACTTGCTCGGAACTCGGTGTTCGCACATTACGTTTGGTCTTATAAAACTCGATACAAGACTGTTCGAACTCAAGACCGCAGAACTCAAGCATTCGGTGAACTTGTGTATCCAAGTCCGCCACCACGTCTTCATGTTGAACTCGCAATACAGAGCCTGGTAACACACTATCCCAGTGATCCATTAAGCGAACGTACTCTCGGTAATATTCGCCAATCTGGCGCAACCCATAAGTAAACTCTTGGCCTTCTGCGAATAGCTGCTTAAATCCGCTAAAGCAACAAGACATTGGGTGTCGGCGCGCATCAATTATTTTCGCATTAGGCAAAATAAGTTTAATTAGCCCAATGTGTAAAAAGTTGTTGGGCATTTTATCGATGAATAACGGTGCGTCTCCTCGGAACACTCGAGTGTCTTCAATATACTGCTCACCAAACGTTTTTAGTAGTTCTGGGTCTATATCTTTCAAGACAGCAGGGTATCGTGGTTCTTCGCCAGCTTTAGGCACGCTGCGCCCTAGTAAGCGTCGTGACAAACTCATGATGTCAGGCAATTCATGCGTGCCGTCTATCTGCGAATGCGATGCCAGTATCTGCTCTATTAGAGTTGAACCTGCTCGAGGCAAACCAACCACAAATATGGGATCCGGAGCAATGCACCCTGCCTTAGCATGACGCTCAAAAAGCTCTGGGGTACAAATTTCAATTTGACGTTGCACGCGCTTACTAATATCTGGCGACGCGCCCCTGGCCCGTTCGGAATTTAATTGATTACCGCGCTCATAAAATTTGAATGAGCGTTCAAAGTCATTTTTGTCTTCAAATGCTTTACCCAATGCAAAACAAAAATGAACTCGGTCGACGATCGAAGTCGTTTCTCTTTGCTCATAGTCCAGCATATGAGCAATTTCTTGTTTAGTAAATTTATAGGTTTTCGTGTTAGCAAGGCTCCAAAATGCATCTCCAAAATCAGGAACGTTCTTGTATAGGCTTTGATATGCCGTCACCGATTCAGCGAAATTACCCGCCGTTTTATGCGCATGACCCGCCAGTAAATAAGCACTTTTAAGATTAGTTTGGCTTTCGATCAAACCGTTAAAACTGTCTAACGCACCTTCGATATCACCTACGCCCATTCGAGCTGAACCCAGCAACGTCTTCGCCTCATCATTATTAGGGTCGGCTTCGATTAGCTCTTGAGCTATGGCATGAGCCGCTGCAAACTTCTGACGCTTGAGCCGTACACTAGCAAGATCGAACTTGGCACCTAGATGATCTGGTTCGAAGACTACGGCGCTATCTAACATAAACTCAGCATCATCCAATATCTGCGCTTGCGTCGCTATCTGCGCCAAAATACGCAGACCTTCAACATGCTTTTGATGCGTTTGCATAAATGCTCTACAGACTTGATCCGCTGTATCCAAGTCTCCTTGGTTCAAACAGCTCCGAGCAGCGACTAATTCTTCGGGGAGTGCCGACAATTCGTCAACATTGCGCTGAGCAAATTGACTGTTAGCTTCATCGCCTAACATCCGATAGAGCTGCACTAACGGTATCCAGCTCGACAACAACGCCGAGTCGCGCGCTACCGCTTGCGAATAGCCGAAGGCCGCTTTCTCTGCATTACGCCCTGCTACATGCACATGTCCAAGCTCTTGATAGGCTCGAATGTGTTCAGGGTCCGCTTGTAATATTTGTTTTAGACAGCTCAATGCTTCTGCGCGACGATCTAAACGGCGCAAGCAAACAGCTCGAACGTACAGTATGGCTACTTGAGTTTGGTCTTCGCTGGGAAGTGCATCAAGCTCAGCAATTGCTTCGATATGTTTGCCTTCTTGCGCAAGCTGTTGAGCGGATTCAATTGTGTTCGACATGCTGAATTATGTGGGTAATAGGTCTGGGTTGCTAAAATTAGCACTTAAAATTGAATAATACAGAAATTGGTATTTTTAAAAAAATCTTCAACTACGAACGAATTAGAAATTCGTCCTATAAATAAAAAAGGTGGGCAATTGCCCACCTTTTTTAAGCTCGTAATCAACTTACGAATATGAAATTAAAATTTCTCGAAATATCTAGAAATCGTAGTTCATACGGATACCAACAGTACGTGGACGCGTTACGGCAACCGTAGGAGTGTAATCAAAGGTAGAAACATGCGTCACACCTGATTCATCAAACAGGTTGTTAACGTAAAGTTCTACACCTAAATTATCCTTATTGAAGCCTGCTGCAACATTCACCAGCGTATAAGACTCTTGAACATATCGACCGTTTTGGAAGAACTGTCCACCTTGCGCTAAACCAAACGTACCTGGCAAGTTAGTGGCTGTGCGGCTTGCACCGAATGTACCACCTTCATTAGCGATTTGAAGTCCTGAACCCTGGCCGTAAATGCGACGAGTTACGTCTTCCGCAAAATAGGCATTACCAACGATTCCTGCTTTGCTGTCGCCAGTATGCGCAAGTGCACCCTGAACATAAGCATCGGCGCCCATCGACTCCCAGTTGAAGTTATAACGCGCTCGCACGTTAAACGAGAAGTCAGATGTATAAGGCAGTTCGCTTCCAACCGGAACCGCAACCCCTTCTAACTGAGCATTCAAACGAGTAATCTCGGAATCAACAAATGACGCGGCGCCAGAAATCGTTAGCTTATCTGTTGCAGCCCATTGGTAATCTAGATCTATACCTTGAATATCGGCATCACCTACGTTCTCAATAAACACTAAGAATGCGATGTTTGATGGGTCAAAGCGTGCTGACTGTAGATCAGTGATTTCAGAATTGTAGTACGTGGCATTTAATCGCAACGTACCGTCTAAGAAATCTCCCTTCATACCCACTTCAAAGTTGCTTAACTCATCCGTTGAGGCAATAGCGGGGACTGCATACCCTTCAAAAACACCAGTTTGGTTACCTGAAGCTACACCCGCATTACGGTTAGCAACTTGAGGGCGGAAGCCTTCGGAGTAAGTCGCAAAAACCATAAGGTCTGGGTTGACACGATAATCGAAGCTTACCTTCGGAATAGTATCTGATTGATTCGCAACACCATCCGCGCCTAAACCTGTAACTGTTCCTGACTGCCCTAGGTTAATTAATCTTTGCGTTACGTGGTTATCAAACGAATTGCCATCACAA
This sequence comes from Proteobacteria bacterium UBA7415, assembly GCA_002470515.1. Taxonomy (GTDB): domain Bacteria; phylum Pseudomonadota; class Gammaproteobacteria; order Arenicellales; family Arenicellaceae; genus Arenicella. Next base: position 205,862 of record DKML01000031.1, read on the forward strand.
CCAACTGAACCGTCTGGACGAACCGCAGCAACTGCTCCGTTACCAGAACGAGATGCCGGCAATGTTGATGGATCTACGTTTTTACAACCAAACGATGAGCCGGTTGCACCTTGAAACTGAAAATCAAGGTCGTAGCGGCGTAAACCAAGACGCATAGACAACGCGTCGGTAATATCGAACTTCAACTCACCAAAGAAAGCAATTTGATCTTCGTTACGTGTAAAGTCATTAACGAAAATGGTAGATGCTCCGCGAGCGCCTGGATTGCCAACACCTTGGCGTGGAATATCAGTCGCAATACTGCCACCGCCACCAGGGGTAACGGCTACATCAAAACCTGCGCCAACGGCACCGAAGTATTGAAAGTGACCGCTTGAGTTAGTTTCCATCTCATCGATAAATATACCTGCGGTATAGCTAAAACGATTTTCAGGATCACTTTGAATACGCAACTCATGAGTTGTGCGTTCGTTGGTCGTATTGTCTTGATATTGCTTACGGAAATCATGCAATGTATCTGCACCACCACCGTAGGAAAATGGACTGCCTAGATAGTAAGCTTGGTAACCACCGCCAAATGTATAAAGCGTGTAGTCAGTAATATTACTTACTTCGCGATCTAGATAACCACCAGTGTAAATGAGGTCAAGCTGACCAACACGACCTTCAACCGTCCATGTCGTGAGGTTAAACTCATCAGTCAATGTGTCCGGTGAATAGATCTGAGACGACGAATCACCCAAAACTGGGCTTACAGCAAACGCGCCGTCTGTTTCCAAACGCTGCATTGAGTGCTGTACCAACACATCCCAATCGTCATTAATATTGTGCTTCAGACTGAGTCGCGCACCGGTATAACTCGCATCGTTAAAGTTCTCTTCAACAAGACTATCGTTACTCGGACGTATCACTTCTGCATCAGGCAAAATTGTGGATGAACCCAAAGAAATCTGGTTGCGATTAACTACGTTAATCAACTGACTATCATCAGGATTAAAACTGCCGGGCTTGTTGTCAATCCAACCGCCTTGAGTATTACTGTAAACAACAGCACGTACTGCGGTGTTTTCGCTCAAAGGAAGATTCACGTAGGCTTCGCCCGTAGAACTAAGGTCGCCACCGGACGTTGAAGAAAATCCTGCGCTAACACCGGCTTGTGTTTCGCCTAGAACCGGTTTATTCGTAATCAAGCGCAATGTGCCCGACTGCGAACTCGCACCGAATAATGTGCCTTGAGGACCCGCCAATACTTCTACGCGTTCTAAATCAGCGGCGTAGATGTCTAAGTTTCGACCACCAAATGCGACCGGCTGCTCATCAAGATATAAAGCAACTTGTGGAGCTGAACCTTGAACCGATGAAACAGTCGTACTGGTTTGCTCAGTGGCAGCGCCACGGATATAAATTTCGTTACGGCCTGGACCTGAACCCTGTTGAACTACATTAGGTAGAAATTTGATGTATTCGCCGAAAGTCGCAACGCCTAGGTTTTTCATTGCTTGGCCATTTAACGCCTGCACAGAAACCGGTACGTCTTGCATGCTCTCAGAACGCTTTGTAGCCGTTACTACGATTGTTTCGAGTGCTGCGTTGGCGTTACCCATCGATAAAGATGCACCCAATGCAAGCGCTATCGCACTGCTTAACTTGGATTTATTCATTTTTGATAATCTCCTTTTTCTCGTTATAGTTATTATTAGTTTTATTCGTATCACTCTCTTATCCGCGATACCAAAGATCTAAAAAAACCTAATAAATAGGAGCCTCTTAGAAATTTGGCGACGGACTTAAAGCGCTTGAGACGTGCCCCTAAAACGATTAAACAGATTTTTGCGTGACGATATTTTCAAAGCCTATGGCGAGCCTACGGCAAGCCAACATGGCGCTTAAAATCGGCAAGGAGAAATCTGCTCCAGCTCTAATCAGGATAGATGCTTAAAAGCGAAACTCAGTCCAACTAATTGCTTTTTGCAAATTTAGTATAAACAATGCATCGCGGTATAACCACCGCAGTTCCCGCAATATACCCGCACAATCGCTCTTAATTGTTCATTAAGCGACCCTTTCTGGACTTTTGACATTTGTTGGTGAGCAAATATTACTCAATGACCGAGCGGTAGAGTTCGATCATATCTTGCTGAGTTGGAACTCGTGGATTATTGGCTGGAGAACCAGATTGCTCTGCTTGAGCCGCCATTATAGAAACAACTTCAAGATAATTTTGTCGCGAAATTCCGTACTCCAATGGTGTAGGAACCGCCAATTCTGTATTTAATGCGCGCAATTCGTCTAACAGTAAGTCATTTGCTTCATCATCGGTATGCGATTTTTGCGCAACCCCCATTTGACGCGCACAATCAGCGTACCGCTCTACAGCGGCAGGAATCGAATATTCGGTCACAGCGGGCAATAACATTGCATTAGAAAGCCCGTGCGGCACATGAAAGAACGCGCCTATAGGACGACTCATCCCATGCACCAATGCCACGGATGCATTTGAAAACGCCATCCCTGCGAGGGTCGCGCCTAACATTACTGCTTCGCGCGCCTGTCGATCATTCCCATTGCTATACACTTTACGCAAATTGGGTGCGATCAAACTCATGGCTGCTAACGCTTGTTGATCACTAAATGCGTTAGCCTTTTTACTGACGTACGCTTCTATCGCGTGGGTTAACGCGTCTATTGCAGTATCAGCGGTGGTTCGGGGCGGTACGGTTAGCGTTAATTCATAGTCTACTAAAGCAGCGCGCGGTAAAAATGCGGCGCCCGCGCAAAGCATCTTCTCGTCAGTGGTTTCGTCTGTTATTACGGTAAAGCGCGTTGCCTCGCTGCCAGTACCCGCGGTGGTGGGAATTGCAATTACCGGCAAGCCCAACTGATCAACCGAGCGCGGGACTTTATAATCGCGCATTTCGCCACCAAAGTGATGTAACACCGAGAGAGCCTTGGCAGTATCGATAGGACTCCCCCCTCCTAAAGCGACTAGACAATCGTAGTTTCCTGCCTTGAGCATCTCTAGACTCGGCTGAAGTGAGGCAACAGTCGGCTCTGGCAACGTTTGGTCGCAGTAGTCACAATCCACACCCGCTTCATCGAGCAGCTTAACGATAGACGCAGCATAACCAAGCTCGACCATCATCGGATCTGTAATCATGAGAGGCTTAGAGCAATTTAGATTGGCTAGCACCTCTGCCAATTGGCCGGATGAACCTGCTCCTATGTGCATTATCGAAGGGAGTTGTATGAGGTATGACATGGTATTAGTCCAGCTCGTTTATGAGGGGGGGTTAGTTTAGAGAGAATTATGTGAAAACGGTTTTATCGTACTTTTAAACCATTCGGATCAGGGCACCTAACGACACAGCAAACAAATCACTAGTTTTCGTTAAACCGAAACAAACAATAAGGATCACCATCCATACGGCAATTGCTTTCTTCTACGTGTACGTATTTCATACCTGGGGTGACCTCCATGACGCCCTGAATATATCCATTCAAAAAGCCGCATTTTTCTACTTTCTCTGCTCGACCAAATCGAAATCCAAAAAGACCTGGCTTTTGTTCTTCTTGGTCCTGGGTGAACACGGAACTCAGCACCTTTAACCCCCCATCCGAGTACTCCACATTAGCAAGGCCCGTAATATCTGGAATTAATCGTGACGTTGCAAACTCAGCCATCTCGGGCTTTTCTTGGACTGTTTTGAACATGTCTGCTCGCAAGGCTGCTACCTCTACCCCTAATGCAAACATCAGCTCTGAAGCCTGATCATTTGCTAATGACTCTCTATATTCTATGACCAACTCGATAATGTTGGGAAATGCTTCTGCAATGGCAACAGCCCTTGGGTCGGTGAAACCACGCGAACCATACGAGATATCTGCGTCACTGGAAGGTTCAAATGAGTCAACAGAACTGGCTTCGAAATACAATTCTGGCTCTTCATCCGACAACAACTCTAGCACCCCTGGAATCGCTCGAATAATTCCAGACAGTTCGATCTCAGAAATTTCAGGCCCCTCAACTATCAGATCTATTTGCCGATGATCAGCAGCCTCGATCATCTTCTGCTGTGCAAGATGTAGGTTAATCCGTCGTAACGCCACAATGATGCGCGCTAGAACTCCAGCTGATTTATCACTTTTAATACTTAGTTTAATTTGCATGACAGTGTCAAAAGATAAGCGTTTTTAATCGGCCGATATTTCGGTGTATTCATGAATAGTTGCTCAATCATCTAGTTACGTCAATTGGAATGCTCTAATTGTAACCAGGCGCCTCACTAGGCAGACATCAATATACATTCAATTGGTTGTCAGTGGCGAGGAAACGCAAAACTGAAATCAAATATTTGATCTTCGTGATGATTTTGGACCACGCTCAGACTACTGATAATGCTGCTAACTCAACAGCATTGGTAGCATGTCTAGCCCTCTCTCTAAGTTAGGGCTTTTTATTGAATACGCTACATTTATCATATATATCTACGTAGACGTCTTCGAGCTAAAGTAGTAAAAATGGCAAGCATGCTAAGTTTTCGTTTTCACTCTGCACGACACTGTTCGCACCACACAGATAAACCATTAGGGCTTCGTTTCACAAATGCTTAATGCAAACAACAGGTTCAATTTAACTCAGCAGGTTGCCGAGACCCTCGGCAAGGCTATTGTTCGTGGCGAGTACAGCAAGGATAAGCCCGTACCGAGCGAAGCAGTGATTTGTACGCAATTAGAAGTGAGCCGCAGCGCGGCTCGCGAGGCAGTTAAATCGCTTGCTGCCAAGGGGTTAATTTCGTCGCGCGCTCGTCAAGGCATTCGGATATTGCCTGAGAGTCAATGGAACCTTTTTGATGCGGACGTTTTACGTTGGCTAAGTATTACCAATCCCTCGCTCGAGCTAATTCGAGAATGTGCGGAACTGCGCGTTGCGATGGAACCCGAAGCAGCCGCCTTAGCTGCAACGAGACAAAACCGAAAAAAACTGGATCTTGTCTGTGCAGCTTTAAACGAAATGCGCTTAGCCGAGACGGGCGCAGCCGACCCACTTGAAGCCGATATTAGTTTTCACCTTAGTATCTTGAGCGCGAGTGAAAACCGTTTCTTTATACAGCTGGGTAGAATCATTGATACGACTCTGCGCGGGTCAATTCGCTTCACTAATCACCGCAGCGGTCTGCCTGCAGCCAGCTACGCGGATCATAAGCTCATCTACGATGCGATAGTTGCTGGCGAGGCCAGCGAAGCGGCCAACTCATCGAGACAGTTGATGGAAGAAGCACTCGCATTTATTACCTGCGCAATTGACGAACGTGACAACTCATAAGCGTCTTATGTCGTCGCCCGACATATTCAGGACTGATTAAATGAACCTACCTGTCTATCTGGCCTACACTTTCTCAAGCATTAGCAAAGCACTGGCAAAGTCACCCTTAGGCATATAGTTACTGTAATCTAGACGGCCCTCTTGGTGTTGCATAGCGTCTACAAATGGTAAATCTATACCTCTATTAAGTAACTCGTCTCCGGCAAATTCGGGCTGGCCTTGCTTCCAAATGGGGGACATCAAACGATATCGAGCGCCCGCCTCTAAACCGACTAAACGCGCCCTACGCAGAGCTTGGTTAGGACCGGACAGTATATGAAAACAGCCTACGTAGACTCGGCTTAGATCTGGTGAGTTAAGTTGCCAAACCACTTCGTTTGCTGAATATCTAAGCCTGTGCAATTGGCCGGACACCACATCTTGCGCGCTTGCTTTATACAACTGGACATAATGCTTTATCTCTTCATGGTCTTTCTCTAAGTCTGCCTTATTCAACGATAATCCGCGAGCCGCACAGAAAAAACCAACTTCCGCACGCGTCTTTATAGATACGTTGCGCGCATTCTGATGGCTCGGTACGGGGCCAATATAGGACGCCATCGCACTCTGAGGGTAAATATGTGACGCACCGTTGAAAACGCCTAACCTTCCTATCGGCTCAGACATATCGCTTACCCACCCCTGTGCCATAAAACTAAGCATACCTAAGTCGAAGCGATTTCCGCCCGAAGCGCAGTTCTCAAACAATACCTCAGGATGCTTTTTGATGATTCGGCGGACTAATGTGTAAACACCCAAGATATAGCGGTGCGCAACTTCTTGTTGCTGGGCCGAACTCCAAACGGGCGAACCCAACTCTGTCATCGTTCGGTTCATGTCCCATTTAACATAGTCAATCTGCCCACTAGACAGAAAGTCGTCTATGCGCTCAAATAAGTACTCCACCACTTCTGGGTTAGACAGATCAAGAATGAGCTGTTGGCGCCCTGTAGATAATGTTCGATGCGGAACTTGCAATATCCATTGCGGATGCGCTCTGTATAAATCACTTTTGCGGTTTACCATTTCGGGCTCAAACCATAAACCGAATTTTAGACCCAAATCTCTAACGCGTTTGGCGGCTGACGCCATGCCGTTAGGAAACTTTTCTTCGTCAGAAAACCAGTCACCCAACGAAGACGTGTCGTCGGCTCGGCCTTTAAACCAGCCATCATCCAGAACCAGCATTTCTACGCCAACATCCTTGGCCTTATGTGCAAGCTCGACTACGGCATCTTCTGACACATCAAAATAGTGCGCCTCCCAAGAATTAAGATACGTTGGTCGAGCAACGCCCTGAAACTGCTTCGGTATAACTTTACTATTAATAAAGCCATGCCATACCGCGCTCATACCATTTAGGCCTTTATCACTAAATACTTGTACGACTTCGGGGCACGCAAAACTTGTGTTTGGCTCTAACTGCCAACTAAAATTGAAAGGACTAATGCCCGCATTAATTCGCACACTGTCGAATTCACCCCGTTCGACATTAAAGGCGTGAGAGCCACTGTACATCAACGCAAAGCTATAGCTATCGCCGTATGATTCGGTCGTATGTGGGTGGGTAATGATTAATGCAGGATTATGCGAATTGCTGCTTGTGCCTTTGTTAGATTCAACAACAAATCGCCCTGACTCAATTGAGTGGCGTATTTGTTCGAACTCGCGAGACCAAGAACCTTTAAAATGCAGAAGCTCGTAATCATCCACAGGCAGGTCAAAATTAGTGCTTAACGCCTGATCCAAAACAATCGTATTTTGTCCCTCGTTACGCAACACCACCGAACGTGTGATCGCATCGTGGTCGGCGTAAACTGTGTAGTAAAGCTCTACAACCAACCCATAGACATTGTCTTTAAGTACCACCTTAATCGTTTCACTACCGCCCGCCGCAGCTTGTGGAAGCTCTCCTAGATCTGGTTTGCCTGTGCTTACTTGGTAAGAATCATAAAGCGGAGAAAAAGTACTGTTGCCATCATGATTGCGAGCATGCAGCGTCGGGGAGCGGTTATCTGACCGTCCGAATACCGCAAACTCTTGAGGTGTATCGTCAAGGCAATAATTTAGGTTCGCCTCAAACTCTAATGTACACGCTCTAAATACCCGCCTAGGTACTACGGAATTTTCTTCTAAACCTGCGATAGCCGCACCAAAGAAAAGATGCTCCAAGATACCTTCTGGAGAAACTCTGAAGGCGTAACTGATGCGACCGTTTGACAAGTGAAAATGCAAGTCGTCGCTAACTGAAACCAATTTATTCATAACAGGTTGGATTTGATTTAACTAAGTAACCATCAGCGCGATGCTGTTGTCTAAACACGTTACCGCGAAAACATTTGTGTCAGTTTACACTACGCTGTTGGGTGTTAAGTATGTTCAAGTTAGTTGACTTCAATTGGTTTTTTTAGACGCACGCTCAAGGCAAGCCAATGCTCGCCGCTAAAGTCTAGCCGATGCCAATAGATGCGCGCCTGCACCCTTATACGCTTCCGCGTCGCCTGGATTATACAGCTGACATTTCTCCAAAGATAAACATCCACAACCGATGCACCCATCTAGCTTTCCGCGCAGTTCTTCTAGGGCTCGAATTCGATCGTCAATTTCGCGCCCAAACAGTGTTGCTAGTTCCGTCCAGTCTGCTTGCGTTGGCGTACGCTTGTTGGGCAGGCTGCCAAGCGCAGTCTTTATTTGCACCAGCGTGTAGCCTAAATTTTGTGAAATCAAAATAAAGGCCACTCGCCGAATCGTAGAGCGATGAAACAACCGATGACCACTTGGCGCACGCACCGCAGGTATTAAGCCTTCGTCAGCGTAAAAACGCAGGGCGGATACCGTAGCGCCAGTTCTCTTGGCAACGTAACCAATAGTTTTAAGTGCTTTATCTTCCATCACCAATATCCGTAAGCAAGAGTTTCCGTAGATAAGTCTCAAGAGGGCTGTTCAAAAAAACTGTATAAACCCCTTGATCTCAAGTTAACTTGAGATATTAGAGTACGCCTATGAAATTAACCAATCAAGCTTAGAGAGGATTATTATGAGCAATTTTTTAGAACACACTAACCTTACCGTACGCAACCCTGGCGACCTTGCAGACAAGCTCGTTAACATCTTTGACTGGAAAGTACGCTGGAGCGGAGAAGCACTGAATAACGGTCACACCGTACACGTTGGTAGCGACACATCTTATTTAGCACTCTACACACCTGTGTCACTAGACGACTCTAAGGAGCGAGACGACACACTGCTAAACAATTTGAACCACTTGGGCATTGTGGTTGACGACCTAGATGCAATCGAAGCGAAGGTTGTGGCAATGGGATACGAACCGTTCGGGCGTAGAGAGTATGAACCGGGTAAGCGTTTCTATTTTCTGGCTGACGATGACATCGAATTAGAAGTTATTTCGTACGTCTAGTCCGGGTACCGACTGGATACCGTCCGGGTTCTGCCCAAGTACTCCAAAATCTAAAAAGGGCTAGTCGTTGACTAGCCCTTTTCGCAGGAGTCAGGGTATGTGCGTTAACCTCAATGAGCTACTTGTTGAGAATGGGGCTCTACTTTTACATCCACTATTTTAATCGTGCCATCCTTTAAGTTGTGACGCTTAGCTAAACTATTGACCTGAAAGACCGAAAACAACATTGCGTAGATCGACACTAAGAAGCCGTTCTCCCTTAACGCTAATATTGTTTCGTCTGACAACTCGTTGAATTTTTCTTCGTTGATTGTATGCAGACCTTTGAGCGTGTGCTCATTATTGTCGGCAAACCTAAGCACAACATTAACTTCGCGGATCAACCCTAGCTCATCAAGCTGCTTAGTAAAACGATACGTAAATACTTCGTTTTTAATATCAGCATCCAACTGTGCTGTAACACTGCTAAGGTAATCAGTCGCATTGCCGTCTTCATCAAACAATGCATCACCTGACTCTTTGCTAAAGACTGAACTTTCTGGATCAATGCCAACAGAGTAGCCCTCTTTGCCTTGCCCTGCGACCGTCAAGAACATCGGAAAAGTACGCATTGCGCTAGGCACGTAGACACTGTCCCACTGACCGTCTACTACAAACAAATTCACGTTCTGCTCGAAACTGGTGATAGCCGATAACGCCCAAAGTGGACTATCACTATCAGGTTGTTTCGAACGCATAAGAAACACCGGAAAAGCGGAAAGCGCTTGACCAAGCTCGTTCACTTTTACGCCAATAATATGTTGTTTCGATGCTTGGCTGATTGCAGCACCTGGTACGACCTTAAGGTCACCATGAATATTCTGGTTTAGTTCCACTAACTCTCTTTTTTTAGTCATGTTGTTTATTAGGATTCCTAACTAGTGTTTTCAAAACGGGTTTTGGTATGGAGGTCACTTTTGCGCTAACTATCAAGCAACGACTTAATGCTGATATCAGTGTTGGCAATATCAGCAGGATCTAGCCTAGCCTTAGCGGCAACCAGCCTTTTGCCAATCATAAATTCTGCGGGTGAGTTTATTGCATCTATCGCAATTAAACGTCCTTCATGCAGATAAAAAACCGAGAATTTTCGACTACTTTGATCACCACGCACTATCGTTTGGTCATAATCCTGCAACAACCCAACAGTTTGTAGCTTTACGTCATACTGATCAGACCAAAACCATGGAACTGAATCGTATTTAACCGGCGCTCCACAGATAGAAGCGGCTGCTACCTTAGCCTGCTCAGAAGCATTTGGCACAGACTCCAACCTTATTCTGCGTTCGTACAGGGGGCTTGGATGATTACAGCAATCACCAATAGCGTAGATATTCGGTTGACTAGTTTGGGTAAACTCATCGACCAATATTCCATTGTCACATTCAATACCAGCATCTAACGCTAATTCAACATTGGGCACTACACCGATGCCTACAATCACATTATCAAACTCAATAAAGTTGCCGTCATTCAGCAATGCTCTTGAGCCTTCCGAGTCATGTACCAATTCTTGTAGCCCGACATCAAGTTGAATGTGAACACCCTCTTCTCTATGCACCCTTTGATAGAACTCGGAAATTACTGGGCTTGTTACTCGTGCCAGGACTCGGTCTTGTGCTTCTAGCACGGTAACATCTACACCTTGCTTGACCGCCGAAGCCGCGATCTCGAGACCTATATAGCCAGCCCCTACAATCAAAAGCTTTGTTCCCGGTAGAACGTTAGCGCGAATAACGTCCACATCATGCAACGTACGTAGATAAAACACATTGTCTTCTTCGGCACCCCCAACAGGCAGATGCCTAGCACGTGTGCCCGTACTCAAGATCAGATGAGAGTAGTTAACTCGCTCATGATCAGCCAACTCAACTTGACGGTTCTCGACATCTAGCGCCAGTGCTCTGACGCCCAGACGAAAAGTGACGCCCGCTTTGTCATATGATTCTTTCGGACGTATTAATAACTTCTCGGCCGCCACATCGCCCTTAAAATAAGCTTTAGAAAGAGGTGGTCGTTGATAAGGTAAATGCAACTCATCACCGATTACTGTAATACCGTGCACCCACCCTTGTTTACGTAGCTGCATTACAGTCTCGGCTGCCGCGTGGCTAGCACCTATGATTACAACATCAGCAACTGCATTATTTTTGTCAACCATGGCTGTATGAGCTCTTTCTGTTAATACTGGGTAGGGTGTCCACTCATGTAGTAAATCACCCAATTAATGTAGCTAGCTTTGTGTAGCTAATGTTACGTGCCTAATGTTACGTGCCTAATTTTACCAACCTAGTTTAACGTATGTAACAACTTGCGCACTTCTACGTCTAAACAAACATTCATTGGTATACTCTGTTGCAGTCTAGTCAGCCACCACTAAAATGTAAATCGTGACTCTTGTGCAAACACCCTTTTTCGGCGCTAAAACTGTCTATTTAACGGCCATCACCTTACTTGTTGGTTTCGCTAACGCTACGTACGCGTTAGGCGAAGAAACAAGGCCGCAAGTGATTGCCGATGTCAATTTTTGCTACACACCAAGTCGGGAAAATACAGCGTACTCTGAGCTACTTAAAACCGAAGTAGATTCCCCAAACAAACTAATTGCCTATGGCGACTCGCCTCTCCAGTTTGGTGAGCTTTGGCTACCCTACAATAGTACTAACCCACCCCTAGTTATTTTTGTACACGGTGGTTGTTGGCTGAATGCATACGACATACAACATTCTCATGCGTTAAGCACAGGCTTACGCCGCTCTGGTTATGCGGTTTGGTCCATAGAGTATCGCCGCACAGGCGATGAAGGCGGCGGATGGCCTGGCAGCCTAATGGATGTCACGGCGGCAATACACTACGGCTTGAACAACTTAAACAAGCATGTCGACATCAACAACACTGTTGTTATGGGCCATTCTGCAGGCGGCCATCTCGCGCTGCTTGCCAGTAGCGATAAGCGCATCGTAAATCGGATAAAAGGAGTTATCGGGCTCGCTGCGATCATCGACCCTGCACTTTATAGCCAAGGCACCAATAGCTGCGAAAGCGCAACAGCCGACTTTATGGGTGGAACAGCGCTAGAAATACCCGACGCTTACAAAGCCGCAACCGTTGTCGCTAGTAGTTTACCTACTGACAGTAAGCTGCTCATAGGTAGCGCAGACAGAATTGTATCTAAAACTCAGTCTGAGCAGATTAATATCATGGTGGGCGAAGTAGCTCGAGCAGGTCACTTTGACTTTATTGACCCTCACAGCTGGGCATTTAGTGGAATACTTAGATCATTGGCAAAGATGCTGCCTGTTGCAGACGTAACTATTGAAAAAGCACTAGAGGCTACTGACAGAAAAGCGCTTGGCAAATAAGCACCAGGCAAAAAGAGCTGACACGCTCTCGGTCTAACCGAGTAAGCCGTTTAGTCCATCGTAACTTAGTTTGATTCCGAGTAAACCAAGCCCGAAGTATGACAACGCGTAGATTCTGTCCTCGTTAATTTTATCCAACAGCCATATCCCTAGCAATACACCTATCGGCGCTAGTGGTATCAGCACCAAGGATGTCAGCACGTTGTCTCTAGAAAATTGACCTAAAGCAGCGTACGGAACTAGCTTCACAACATTCACTACTGCGAAGAAGAACGCGAAGGTTGCCATCAAACGACGTTTTTCGAGCCGCTGTGGTAATACAAAAATGCTTATAGGTGGTCCGCCGGCATGTATACCAAAACTGGTGAACCCGGCTAACCCACCCCACCAAGCTCCACGACCAAGAGTTGGCAGCTTGGGCGCTAGGTTTCTATTCAGAAAGTAGTTGGCAACAAACATCACCACCATCACACCTAGCAATAAACGAATCGCCGCATCCGAAAAATACTGAAATGTAAAAGTGCCTACTAAAATTCCAAGCATTGCGCCGGGCAAGGTTAAACGCAGATTAAGCTCGTCCCATTCTTTCCAAAAGCTCTTAACCGCAACAGCATCCATCACCAGCAAAATGGGCAGTAAGATAGCCGCCGCTTGCAGCGGCGGCACAGCTAAAGACATCAATGGAACGCTGACTAAACCAAACGCCGATCCCATACCACCTTTGGCCATTCCAAAAAAGATTACAGCAGGTATAGCAACTACGTAAAAGAAAGGATCAACAATCACTTAATTATTCCAAGGTCGCTTAACAGTCTAGATTTGTGAATTGCGCACGCTGTGCAGCGATGCTTAGCTTTTTGTTCCCTTGATTACGGACGATTGAAGGTCATTTCTGGAACGTCACCAGGAATGACTAACTCTCCTGCGGTGAGCGCTTTAATTTCATCAACGCTTACACCGGGAGCGCGTTCACGCAAAACAAACTTTCCGTCTTCGATATCCATTAAAGCAAGATCGGTAAGGACTCGTTTGATACAACCTTTTCCGGTAAGGGGGAGCGTACACTCAGACAATAATTTGGATTGTCCATCCTTAGATGCATGGGTCATCGTCACAATAATGTTGTCCGCGCCGGCAACCAAGTCCATTGCACCACCCATGCCTTTAATTAGCTTGCCGGGAATCATGTACGACGCTATGTTGCCTTGGCAATCGACTTCAAAGGCACCCAAAACCGTTAGGTCTACGTGACCGCCACGGATCATGGCAAACGAATCGGCCGAAGAAAAAAGCGACGCGCCCGTTACCATGGTAACCGTTTGTTTGCCTGCATTAATTAGATCAGGATCGACTTCTTCATCCAAAGGAAACGGCCCCATTCCAAGCAAACCATTCTCTGATTGCAGCATCACCTGCATGTCGCTTGGAATGTAGTTGACGGCCAGCGTAGGAATTCCAATGCCTAAATTGACGTAATAACCATCTTGGAATTCTTGGGCAACACGTTGTGCGATTTGTTCGCGAGTTAGACCAGTAGTAACGTTAGTAGCCATGTCAGATTCTCCTAAGCACTGCGCACTGTGCGCTGTTCAATTCGTTTCTCAAAACTGCCTTTAATAAGACGGTTTACATATATACCCGGTAGATGAATTTCATCTGGGTCTAACTCGCCTACCTCAACGATCTCTTCCACTTCAACCACGGCAATTTTGCCTGCGGTGATGGCCATAGGATTGAAGTTACGGGCGGTCTTACGGAACATCAAATTACCGAAGCGATCTGCTTTCCACGCCTTGGCAATTGAAAAATCGCCCTGTAACGCTTCTTCAAGAATGTAGTGTCGACCATTGAATTCGCGTTCTTCTTTACCTTCACCAACTGGCGTACCGTATCCAGTAGCGGTATAGAAAGCGGGGATACCCGCGCCGCCGGCTCGCATTTTTTCGGCAAGTGTTCCTTGTGGCGTTAGCTCAACCTCTAACTCGCCACTCATCATCTGCGATTCAAACAAAGCGTTCTCGCCAACATAAGATGCGATCATCTTTTTGATTTGTTTATCTACAAGCAATAAACCTAAACCTGCGCCATCAACCCCCGCATTATTAGATGCAATAGTTAGACCCTTGGTGCCTTTGCGTTTTATTTCCTTGATCAGGTTTTCGGGTATGCCACAGAGACCGAAGCCGCCGGCGATTACCGTCATATTGTCTTCAAGGCCCGCAAGGGCCTCTTCATAACTGTTCACTACCTTGTCAAATCCGGCCACGATATACCTCTATAAATTTTGGTTTTGGTTATTATTTGCCTAGACTGCAAGAAATCATTATATTAATCAAATTGTATTTTTTAATGAATTGATTGATTAAATCTATTAATGACAGTTCCTATAAATCAGATCATCGCATTCACCACGATTGCCCGTACGCGGAGTTTTGCCGAAGCTGCCGTACAGCTACATCTATCTCAGCCAACACTGAGTATCGCAATAAAGAACCTTGAAGAAAACTTAGGGGGAAAGCTGCTGGCTCGCACTACAAGAGCTGTATCTCTGACCCCCGAAGGTAAAGCCTTTTACCCTGTAGCTCGACGACTACTTGCAGATTGGGAACAATCACTGCAAGACGTACGCAATCATTTTCAATTACGCAGAGGCAAGCTTGATTTAGCAGCGATGCCGACTTACACGATAAACTTACTGCCTAAAATTCTTGCTGACTTCCACCAACAACACCCAAGCATAAACGTCACGATCCACGACGTTATTGCTGAAAATGTTGTAGACATGGTAAGAGAGGGACGGTGTGAACTCGGTGTTACCTTCGAGCCTTCTGACGCGCCCGAACTCATTTTTGAGCCTCTCTTTATCGACCGCTTTATGGCAATCCTTCCCGCTAATCACAAACTGCTGAGTAAGCAAAGTTTAGAGTGGGTAGATATTCTTGAATATCCCCACATAAGTTTGCAGCACCCTGCAGGAACTCGTTTACTTATTGACCGGGCTCTTGCAAGTGAGAAACTGGTCCTGAAACCTGATTTCGAATCTCATCAATTGATCAGCATCGGCCAGATGGTGAACGCAGGTCTTGGCTTAAGTGTGGTGCCTAGCACTAGTCGGGCACAGATGGAGCAAATGGGCCTGCAGTGCAGACCAATCTCTTGCCCAGAAATAACTCACCAAGTAGGAATAGTCACACATCGTAAACAAGCACTATCTAGTGCTGCGCAAGGCATGAAGGGGTTTATACAAGGAGCAAGGTAGCCGAAAACATCACGAATCGGTTCAAAAATATTTCTAGCACAGAGCAACATCTCATTGAGAGTTCGACTTAAATGGGTTCACTAGTAATGAATCCTTATTGGATTTTTGGCGGTAATTCGTTGACTGCTAGCGTTCGATGCGGCAAATTGAGCAAAGAAACAAACAAAGTTTGCGCTAAAGACTAATTTTGAAATAACGATCTATGAGCAACGTTGGCCCTACCAGAAAGCAGTTCGAAAAATTTAAGAACCTTCCCCGTGATACTCCAATCATGATGCTCAACTTGATCAAGTTAAATAAACGAGCTCGGTACGAAGACGGACGCAAAGCCACTGGGGAGGAAGCCTACGCCACCTATAATGAAGAAAGTTCTCCAATAGTAGCAAGCGTTGGTGGCACTATTATTTGGCGCGGCAAACCTGAGTCAGTACTCATTGGTCCCCAAGACGAACGTTGGGACCTTGCATTTATTTCGCACTTTCCAAATTCTAAAGCTTTCTTGGATATGGTGACGGAACCTGCATATCAAGCAATCGCCTTCCACCGCCAAGCAGCTGTTAAAGACAGCCGTTTAATTCGCATGGGCGAAACTGAAGCTGGTATAAGTTTCTAGCAAAGCAAACTCGCGGCTCTTTCCTTACCCTCAGTTCTATATCCCGAGTCCGCTATGCGCGTTTAGTCATTCGCACTCATCTATGCCAAAATACTTGCGCATTACACGTTTATTCCCCTTCAAGAAACAACACTTAACACCCGATCAGTAAGGATACCTATGAGTAATATCGACCCGACTAGAGAACAATTCGAAGCATTTAAAGATTTGCCTCGTGACACCCCAATCATGATGCTCAATCTAATTTCGCTACATGATAAAGCCCACTATGCGGATGGACGAAAAGCAACAGGCGCTGAAGCCTATGCCGCATATGGTCAAGAAAGCGGTTCGATCTTTGCCGATGTTGGTGGCTCCATTCTCTGGCGTGGCAAACCGGAATGCGTGTTAATTGGCCCTGCGACCGAACACTGGGATGTTGCGTTTATTGCACACTATCCAAACGCTAAAGCTTTTTTAGCTATGGTGACCAATCCTGACTATCAAGCGATAGTGTTTCATCGCCAAGCCGCCGTTAAAGACAGCCGATTAATTCGTATGGGCGAAACCGAAGCGGGCGTCAGTTTTTAATTGGCTAATGAGCAATCATTGTCCTACCCCAGGACCAAGAATTAACTAGCGACCCTTCCAGACTGGGTCGCGTTTTTCTGCAAAGGCTTTAAAACCTTCATGCATATCCTCGCTGGAATACAACTTGTCTACCGTTTCTAGCTGGCGTGTCGTCACACGGTTCAGCGCATCTTGGAAATTAGAGTCTTCGGCATCTCGAACCACTTCTTTGATTGCCGCCATCACAAGAGGTGGGCCTGCTGCAATATGATCAGCAAGCTCACGCGCCTTGGTTAACAACTCATCGGCAGGGTGAATTTGATTCACAAAACCCCAACGATGCGCTTCTTGTGCATCTAACCAACGCCCCGTTAATAGCATTTCCATGGCGATATGATACGGAATTCGTTTTGGCAACTTGATAGATGCCGCATCAGCTACTGTACCCGATCGGATTTCGGGTAAGGCAAACGTCGCGTGTTCGGCCGCCAGAATAATATCTGTAGATAACGCTATCTCTAAACCGCCACCACAGCAGATACCGTTAATAGCACTGATTACAGGTTTATTTAGACGTGGCAATTCTTGCAAGCCACCAAATCCGCCAACGCCATAATCACCATCTACTTCGTCACCGTCTGCCGCCGCTTTTAGATCCCAACCCGGACAAAAGAACTTTTCTCCTGCGGCTGTCAATAAGGCAACTCGTAAATCAGGATCGTCGCGGAACGCCGCAAAGACTTCGCCTAACTCACGACTGGTTTTCAAATCGACTGCATTCGCTTTGGGTCGATCCAAAGTAACTTCGAGCACATTACCGCGACGTTCTGTTTTAACTGATGTAGACATTCGATATTCCTCTCAATTTCCTAATTAGATTGTTCAAACAAACTCAATAAGCGCATCAACCGCAAACACAGCGGTGGGGGTAACCATAAGCGGGTTAACGTCAAGACTTAGAAGGCCCTCTCCCTGATCAACCACATACGCATCAATGGCCATAATGGCAGCCACCACTAAATCCATATTCGCTGCAGGCCTGCCTCGGTAACCCTTGAGTAAAGGCGCAAGCTTTAGCTCAGATAATGCTTTGTACACTGCGTTAGCAGTCGTTGGTAATAATAGATGCGTTACATCTTTGATAAGTTCAGCATAAATTCCACCCGAGCCTAGCGTCAACAGCATCAACCCAGACGCGTCGCGACTGACGCCAACAATTAATTCGGCAATGGGTGATTCAATTTGCTGCTCCAGCAGTATCTGAGTCTCCCGCCCTTGATTCAACTCTTGCTGCTGCAGGTCATGTGGACTAAGCGACGCTGCAACTTGCATTAAGTCCTCAAAGGCAAATTCTAGTTCTGCTTCTGTGCGTAAATTTAACCGTACGCCGCCAATCTCGGTTTTATGCGCGACACCTAAGACTTTGAGCACCCAACTATGCTCTTTATTTTTCGTTACTTGCTGGAGTTCAGTCAATGTGGAGACAACGGCACTAAATGGGATCGCCAAACCATAAGACTTTAAGACTTTTTTTGCCGAAACTTCATCTAATAATTTCGAAGTGGCCGTCGAAACAGACGCAGACAACATGGGTATGACGGAATCAACGAACCCTTTTTGACCCGCTCGAATTGAAGCATCAATTGCAGCGATCGCCGTTTCCACACCATGCAAAGTAATCACGTCCGCACACCTGAATTTATCGATAACATCTGCTGATAGATTTTCTGGTAGCAGTCCAATAACCGCAATGGTAGGTCTGATGCCTCGCTCGGCTAACGCTACAGCGCAATTACAGATTGCCTCGATAGCACAGTCATGGCCAGATGGGTCGCAGCGATCAGCTCTGGGAATATCCAATACAAACACATGCAGGTCAAATGGCGCAGCCACAATTGCTGAAAAACAGTCCGTCATGGTTGGAACATCACCCCAAATGTAGGTGTGATAGTCAAGCGGGTTTGCTACCGTTACTCTCAGGCCAAGAATCTTACGTAGCACACTTGTGGTTGCCGGTGAAAAGTCAGGATACTGTAGCTCACTGCCCTCGGCTAAATCCGACATCAAACCGGCTTCTCCTCCCGAACAGCTCACAGACGCAATCGCAGACCCAGTCAATGGACCCAAGTGATCCAAGAGCTTTAATGTTTCTAGAAACACACTAATCGTGCTGACTTCAACAATACCCAGGCGAACTAGCAATGCACTTGACGCAGCAGCTCCTCCAGCCATTGATGCCGTATGGGTAAAAGTTGCCACTTGCGCTTTCTGAGTTTTACCCACCTTTAACACAACAATACTCTTACCCGCCTCGCGGGCTCTGAGCGCCGAATGACAAAAACGTTCTATATCCCCAAAACCCTCAAGGTATAAACCAATGGCACTTACTCTTGGGTCTGCGACTAGGGCATCAACTAAATCACAGACCTGCGTTTGTGCCTGATTACCTAGGGTAACTAGGTAGGCTAAATTGAGCCCTCGCTGTTGCATCGTCATGTTAATGGCTACGTTGCTGGACTGCGCCACTATCGCCACCCCGCCATCAACGGTAACACCGCCATGCTGATCTGGCCAAACGACGGCATTATCGACGTAATTGATAAAGCCATAACAGTTCGGGCCGAGTATCGGCATATCCCCCGCAGCAGTCACTAACTGCGTTTGAAGTAATTCGCCATCGTCGAGATCACTCTCTCGAAAACCCGAGGCAAAGCAAACCGCTCCGCCAGCACCTGCGTTGGCAAGTTCACGCACAACAGCAACGCTGGCGCTCCGATTAAGCCCTATAAAACTAGCATCTGGAGCAAACGGAAGTTGCTGTATCGTCTTTACGCACGCGATACCAGCGAGCGTGTCTCTGTGGGGATGTACCGCGAATATCTGGCCGCTGTAATTGCTCTTAGTTAACTGTTTAGCGACGTTTTCCGCCCAGTCACTGCCAAACAGGCAGATTGAACGCGGACTCAGTAAGCGTTGTAGCTTAGAGTGCATGCGCTTCAGCATCAATCAGTAGATCTGCCAACTTAGGCCCCATACGGCCGCAGTAAGCTACGAGAAATAATGTGTCTCTGGATCTCAGAGGTTCCTTCCCATATTCGTTCAATGCGGGCGTCTCGCCATATTCGCTCAAGCGGTAACTCTGACATCAAGCCCATACCACCAAAAATCTGAATGGCTTCGTCTGCGACCATTGCTAACATCTCGGTAGCCTTTAACTTAGCCATCGCCATATCGGCATCAGTGCAACGACCCGAGTCGTAATCACTGCCTGCTGACCACACTAATAGCTCGGCCGCTTTTAACTCGGTAGCCATGTCCGCCAACTTAAATGAGACACCTTGGAATTTACCAATCTTCTGGCCGAATTGTTCGCGCTCAGCGGCATACTCAACCGCCAATTTAAAGGCTCGATCAGCCCGCCCTAAGCAAGTCGCTGCCACTTGCAAACGGGTAGCACCTAACCAATCGTTAGCGACTTCGAAGCCCTTGTGTAGCTCACCCAACATGGCCTCTTTAGGGACGCGGCAATCATTAAACGATAATGTTGCGTTGGTGTAGCCACGATGAGACACATTGTCATAGCCCGCTGTAATGTCTAGCCCTGGATTGTCGTGGTCGACAAAAAAAGCCGAGATCAGTTTCTTTTTACCTCTAGGAGTATCTTGTTCGCCTGTCGCCATAAAAGCGATGGTAAAGTCGGCTTCCGCTGCATGGCTAATAAAGTGCTTTGTGCCATTCAAAATCCAGTCGTCGCCGTCAGCAACCGCCGTTGCTTTCATGCCGCGCAGATCGGAACCTGCACCGGGTTCGGTCATGGCCAAACAATCCGACTTTTCTCCGCGCACGCAAGGCTCAAGGTATTTCTGGCGTTGCTCTGGTGTTCCAGCACACAGAATATTGGAAGGCCGAGCAACGCAGTTCCAATGCAGTGCATAGTTGGCACGCCCGAGTTCTTTCTCGTACAACAACCAAGTGAGCGTATCCAATCCGCCACCGCCAAACTCCTCTGGAATATTGGCTGCATACAGCCCTGCCGCTAAGGCTTTGGCTTTCACTTCGTCTGCAACTTCTTTACGCAATATACCGGTTTTCTCTATTTCCTGTTCGAGCGGATAAAGTTCTTTTTCTACAAATGCTCTGGTCGTATCCACGATCATTTGCTGTTCTTCGTTTAGCTGAAAATTCATAGTTGCTTCAAGTTCCCGTACGTCCTGCAGACCTTAATGTGTTTAGTGATAGATAGAGCTAACCTAGCGCTTTCTGCTGCTCGGCTACGGCCACCAGCTTTTCCGCTAGGTCAGCGCGTGGCGGACAAGACTTTCGTTGGTTTAAATCAACGTGCAACATAAATTGTTCGCCGCTGCACAATAGGCGGCCGTCAGCGTGATTCATCTCATGATAGAGCTGTACTTTCTTGCCTTCGCATAACAGCACTTTAGTATTGACTGATACTCGGTCACCTGCATGGCACTCCTCGATATAGCGAATGTGTGTATCCACTGTAAAGAAACTAAAGCCAGCTTTTATGTATTCAGCATCGGCGCCAACCAGCTGCATAAAGGCATCTGCGGCATCTGAAAATACTTGCCCGTAACGCGCTTCGTTCATGTGGCCGTTATAGTCTGTCCAATCAGCAGGAATAGTCCGATTAACAGTTGCGATCATTTTGCTAAAATCCGGTTCAGGTCGATTACCAAACAACTTTTGGTCAAAGTCATTAAGTAGCTCACCCGCGCCCCAATTTTGGGTTTTAAGGCCACGCATCATCGCCACTAAGTTGTCGTCACGAATGCGTTCTAACTCGCGAATACTATGGTGACCTGATTGCGCATCCGACTGATCTGCGATCATGGTCACTAGCTCATCAGTCAATTCTGGGACGTCCATCAATTTGGTCCACGGCCACTCCAGGGCCGGACCGAACTGACCTATAAAATGCGCCATTCCTGCTTCGCCACCCGCCACTCGATACGTTTCGAATAGACCCATTTGGGCCCAGCGCAGACCAAAGCCGTAGCGGATCGCGTCGTCAATTTCTTGGGTTGTCGCTATCCCATCCTTGATCAACCACAAGCCTTCTCGCCACACCGCTTCTAAGAAGCGATCTGCAATATGCGCGTCTATTTCCTTTCGCACTAGTAGCGGAAACATACCCAAGCCATCCAAAATGGCTTTTGCATTTAGACAGGTTGCGTTGTCACCGACTAACTCAACCAGTGGAATTAGGTAAACAGGATTAAAGGGGTGAGCAACAATGATTTGTTCTGGCCTAGTTGCTCCGTCATTTAACTCGCTCGGTTTAAAACCAGAAGTAGATGAACTGATAACGGTGGTGTCCAAACAATTGGCTTGCACTTCAGTTAATACAGTCTGCTTAAGATCTAGGCGCTCAGGCACACACTCTGAAACCCATGCAACATTGTTGACCGCCTCGGCGAGTGTTTTACAAAATTGTATTTCCCCTTCCTCTGGTAAGGCTTGCTCGTACAAGGCTGGCAAAGAATGGCGAGCGTTGGTCAATACCGCTTCGACTTTACGTGCGGCTTCTGGGTCTGGGTCATAGACATTTACATTCCAGCCCATGAGTGCAAAACGCGCAACCCAACCACCGCCAATGACACCGCCACCCAATACTGCTGCTGTCTGCTTCATAGTATTAACCCTGAGCTTACGCTGGATTTCGTTTAGTCAAACCCAACTTTTCTCGCACCTGTTGTGGCGTGAGTAGAGTCGAGCCCATTGCTTCGATGATGACGCGTGCGCGTGCTACAAGATCTTCATTCTTTGCAAGCACGCCTTTCTCTAACCATAGGTTGTCTTCCAAACCCACTCGCACATTGCCACCGGCAAGAACCGCTGCGGCAACGAATGGCATTTGATGCTGCCCGATCGAAAAGGCCGACCAGTTCCAATCTTGTGGGATATTATTAACCATAGCCATAAACGTATTCATATCGTTAGGCGCGCCCCATGGGATGCCCATGCACAATTGCACCAAAGCCGGTGAATCGATTACTCCGCGCTCAGCCAAATCTTTGGCATACCAGAGGTGGCCTGTATCAAAGGCTTCGATCTCGGGTTTCACTCCAAGTTCAGTCATCATGCCGCCCATAGCATCCAACATGCCGGGCGTATTTGTCATCACATAATCAGCTTCGGCAAAGTTCATTGTTCCGCAATCCAAAGTGCATATCTCGGGCAAACACATTGCCACATGCTCCATACGCTCCTCGGCGCCAACCATGTCAGTACCCTCTATAAAGGGTAGGGGTTTCGACGGAGGTCCAAACACCAAGTCACCACCCATGCCTGCGGTTAGGTTTAGTACAACATCCGTTGCCGAGTCACGCACTCTCTCGGTGAGCTCTAGATACAACTTAGGGTCGCGCGAAGGTACGCCTGTTTCTGGATCACGCACATGGCAATGCACTACCGCCGCTCCTGCTTTAGCGGCCGCAATTGCGCTATTAGCAATCTGCTCTGGGGAACGAGGTACATGCGGACTGCGGTCTTGGCTACTGCCAGACCCTGTTACGGCACAGGTGATGAATACTTCTTTGTTGGCGTTTAAAGGCATTACGCTGACTCCATTGATCATTTAATGACTCATATATTGGCAGAATCATCAAAAGCACAATTGCCATAAATCGTATAAAAATATACATTATTCGTATGCGCATAAATCAACTTCAATTGGTCACGATTGTGGTCTTACCGCAAAGCTCAATGATGAGCTTAGCCGCCGTAATTGACCCATTACGTGCGGCCAATCGACTGGCAAGACAGCCCATGTTCGAATGGCGTATTAAGTCGTTTAATGGAGAACCAATCCGCTTAACCAGTGGTATTGATATTGCCGTTAGTGGAGAGCTGTCTAAACAAGACTCAGGTGACGCACTGATTGTCGTTGCAGGTTTCGAGCATGATCAATGGGCTGGCAAGAAACACATGATGACCCTAAGAGAAGCCGCACGGCGCCACAACTTAAACATGGGAGTCGAAGCAGGAACATGGCTACTCGCCAAATCCGGCACAATTAGTGATCACCGAGTAACCACCCACTGGGAAGACCTAGAACTCTTAGCATCCAGCTACTCGGGTTTAAACGTGCGGCACGATCGCTACACCATTGATCGAAACATCTGGACCTGTGGAGGTGCTTCCCCCGCACTGGATATGATGTTGCAATATATTCGAACTTCTACCCACCGGTCACTTGCTTTAGAAGTAGCCAACGTATTTGTCTATGACGACTCTCACCCTGCAAGCGACACACAAGCGATGAGCGCGACTAGCAGGCTAAAGCATCTTGAGTCTCGTGTGGCGCAAGCCGTTAAATTTATGGAAGAAAACTTGGATGACCCCGTTAGTATTCGCTCCCTTAATTCGACGATTGGCGTCTCTTCTAAAACCCTAGAACAACTGTTCAAGTTGCACTTAGACTCAACACCCAAGGCGTTCTATTTACGACTGCGCTTACAAGCGGCTCGCCGATTGGTATTAGACAGCCAACTAAAACTCACTGAAATTGCAGTACGCAGCGGGTTCAATAGCCAAACACACTTCACACGTAGCTTTAAACGGCATTTTGGAGTCGCTCCAAGAATACTCCGCAGTAACGCGAGGGCGTGACGCTAGGCGCAAAAGTGATATGCTTTTGGAGTAGGTTAAATATTAACTTCTTGCCGACTATCAATAGCCAATATGAACATCCAATCTGTTGACCAACACGCACACTCATTCATGCTTTCTTGGGAAGACGGCACTCAGCAGGAACTTCCGTTTGTATGGTTGCGAGACAATGACCCTAGCGAATTACACCCAGACACCAAAGAAAGAACATTTGATCTAGCTTCTGTTCCTCTTGATATACAGCCACGTAGTTATTCTATTGAAGCTAATGCACTCAAGATGCGCTGGCCTGAGCGGAACAACGATTCGATCTACACCAGTGAATGGTTAAATGAGCATCGCTTAGGTAGACCTGCCGAAGACCCTGCCAAACTAGAACAACAGAGTTGGTTCCCTAGTGACATGCAAACCATGTATCGTTTTGACGCCAAAGACAGCGAAAACAAAAAAGGGCTCCTGAAGGTCTTAACTGCGATGAAACGTTATGGTCTAGTCCTTATTGATAATCTCCAGGATGACCCGCAGGCTGGAGAACGTTTTGGAGATCTAATCGGGTTTAAGCGCGAGAGTAATTTTGGCGTCATATTTGACGTAATCAGCAAGCCTGATCCAAACAATCTAGCCTATACATCTATCGCCTTACCTCTCCATACCGATTTACCCAATCAAGAGTTGGTGCCCGGTTTTCAGTTCTTGCATTGTTATAAGAACAACACAATAGGTGGAGCATCAGTTTTGGCGGATGGTCTAGCTATTGTTGAGGAATTTAAACGAGATTTTCCTGAACACTTTGCTCTGCTTAGCGAACTTGATGTGCCGTTTCGGTTTCATGACGAAACCTGCGATATCCGGCGCAAACGACCCATTATCGATATTGATGCCGATGGCAACCTTCGAAATTTTACGTTCAATGGCCATATCGCCGACGTTGCGTGCCTGCCTGCAGACAAAATTTATGACTTTTATGCCGCCTACCATACGCTGATGAAACGCATTCGTAGCGACGACTACTCGATTCGTTACACGCTGCAGCCTGGCGAAATGGTGATCTTTGATAACCGACGTGTTATGCACGGACGCGACAGCTTTGACCCTACAGCGGGCGACCGACACCTACGTGGCTACTATATTGACCACAACGAAGTAGACAGTCGGCTTAGAGTTTTAGCTAGATAACCTCGCGCCGACTCCTTCAACTGAGCGGAGTCTCTCTTCCCAAAAAGGCGGCCAAACCATGATTTCCTAATTCCTGTTAATATGTTGGCTTAATTGCATTCTAATACCAACCAAGGAACAGTATGGATTTTAAAGACGCCAGTCGCTTAATAGACAAAACCACCTTTTTCTCGTCGCTCTTTCTACTCTTAGGCGTGACCATACCTTTGCTTATCCGGCCAGAAGCAGGCGGCGTCATCGTTAACCAAATCCGCCGTTTTCTTACTGACGTTTTAGGAACTTGGTATCTTGCGCTTGGTCTTGGCGCATTCATCTTCATGGTTTACATAGTCTTTAGTGACTTTGGCAAAATTAAGCTGGGCGAGCCTGACGAGAAACCTGAGTTTGGCGACTTCGCTTGGATCTCAATGTTATTTTGCGCCGGAATTGGCGCGAGCATTGTGTATTGGGGCCCTATCGAATGGGCTTTCTATTATCAGTCACCGCCCTTTATGATCGAACCAGAGTCGGTCGAAGCTATGCGTTGGGCTTCCACTTACGGCATGTACCATTGGGGGCCCGTCGCTTGGTCAATTTACTTAATTCCTGCTGTGCCGATTGCGTACTTTTATCACGTTAGAAAGAAACATGTATTAAAGCTGTCGCGCGCGGTAGCACCTGTTATTGGAACTACTGCCGCTCGCGGATGGCCTGGCAAGATTATTGATGTGCTGTTTATCTTTGGCATGTTGGGTGGCGGCGCGACCTCATTGGGTCTTGCAGCACCTTTAATTAATGAAGGTCTGTTCCGCCTGTTTGAAGTGCCTAGGGGCATCTGGCCGCAGATCTTAATTCTATTAGTCTGCACAGCAATCTTTGGAGCCAGCGCATACTCCGGCTTAAAGAAAGGGATTCAACGCTTATCCACTCTCAATGTCGCCATTGCGTTAGGCTTACTGGTTTATGTATTCCTTGTAGGCCCCACCACCTTCATTACCGAAAGCTCTTTTGAAGCCGTCGGCCGCTTGGCATCAAACTTCATTCAAATGTCCACATGGCTCGAGCCGTTTGGAGGCATGAACGGTTACGAAGATACAAGCTTCCCCGCTGACTGGACTATTTTTTACTGGGCTTGGTGGCTTGCATTCGCGCCAACGGTTGGTATTTTCATCGCTCGAATATCTAAGGGCCGTACCATAGCTAATATGGTTGGCGGCTCGTTAGTTTGGGGCTCATTAGGTTGCGCATTGTTCTTTATGATCTTAGGCAACTTTGGTAGCTTTTTACAATTGTCTGGCCAGCTAGATGTGATATCCATACTCAACAACGATTCTGCAGAAGCCGCTATTTTCTCCATCCTAAATGAACTGCCATTTGGCTGGATAGTGACGGCTGTATTTACGTTTCTTGCACTGATTTTCTTGGCGACCACGTTTGACTCTATTTCCTACATTCTGGCATCTGCTGTTCAAACCCACGTTGATGACGAACCAATGCGCTGGAACCGTTTATTCTGGGCGGCTATGCTCAGCCTAATGCCGGTATCGCTGATGTTCTTAGGCGGGTTAAACACGGTACAAACAGCAAGTATCGTTGGAGGCGCACCTCTGTTGATCATCGCAGTGCTGCTGTGCTGGTCTATATTAATTGTGGCGCGACGAGACCTACACAAACACTCGACATTTGAACCAAGCCAGATCAACATTGACGTCCCTAAAGAAAATATCGATCCCTGGAACAAAGAGGATTAACGTTAATCCTCTAGCTCTTTTGATTCAATCGACCCAGATACTTTTTTGATCAATCGATGAAAAGTGTTCCGCTCGCTGTTAGACAGACAAGCGAAAAGTTCTTGCTCGTACGCTTTCGATAGCGGTACCACTTGGCGGTATATGTCCTGCCCTGTTCGTGATAAACGTAAGCAATGCTTGCGTGCGTCCTGCGCGTCGGTTTCTCGACGCACTAGGTTTCGAGCGAGCAAGCGTTTAATTGCTCGACTGATCAGAGATTTTTCTACTTGAGTTCGCTGCGAGACAGTGTCGGCTGATACGCCTGCCACATCGGGTGACCCGACACCCATGGTTTCACCCAATACAGCCATTATCCGCCACTCTGTTACCGTGAGAGCGAACTTGTCTTGATAGGCTGTCGCAATAGTAGAACTAACGCGGTTGGATAATATGGATAGCTGGTAGGGTAAAAAGTCTTCCAGCGACAGAATATTATCGATGTGATTTGCTGTTTTTTTCGGCTCGCGCATGATTGCAATTAGTTGCTATTACAACTATTATTGTTGCAGATGCAACTAGTTTACTCGCTAAGACCCCGCTCTGGCGAGCGTTTGACCAAATTAATGGAGATAATATGACTGATTTATTTGAGAACCCGATGGGTTTGTGCGGTTTTGAATTTGTAGAATTTGCTGCTAAGGAACCTGGCATTCTTGAGCCTGTGTTTGAGATGGCGGGCTTTACGCACGTTGCATCGCATCGCACTAAGCAAGTTGAACTTTATCGCCAAGGGCAGATCAACTTAATCATCAATTACGAGCCCAACAGCTACGCCTATTACTTTGCCGAAGAGCACGGCCCTTCTGCATGTGGTTTGGCATTTAGAGTTAAAGACTCACGCGCAGCCTATAAGCGAGCGCTTTCGTTAGGTGCACAACCCATTGACATTCCGGTGGGCCCTATGGAACTCCGCTTACCTGCTATTAAAGGTATCGGTGGCGCACCTCTTTACTTGATTGACCGTTATGAAGACGGATCATCAATCTATGACATCGACTTTATCTTCAAAGAAGGCGCAGACTATCGTCCAGAAGGTTGTGGGTTTGAGCTGATCGATCACCTTACGCATAACGTCTACCGTGGACGCATGGACTACTGGGCTGACTTTTACGAGACCCTGTTCAACTTTCGCGAAATTCGTTACTTTGATATTAAAGGCGAGTACACCGGCCTCAAGTCAAAAGCACTCACTGCGCCAGATGGCAAGATTCGGATCCCATTGAACGAAGAAGCCTCAAAAGAAACAGGCCAGATCGAAGAATTCTTAATGAAGTACAACGGCGAAGGCATTCAACACATTGCTTTTTCGTGTGACGATTTACTGGGCTGCTACGATCGCTTGAAAGCGCGCGGCATGAAATTTATGAGTGCACCGCCAGAAACCTACTATCGCATGCTAGATGATCGCCTCCCTGGTCATGGCGAGCCTATTGAAGAACTGCAAACGCGTGGTATTTTATTAGACGGTACTACCGAAAACGATGATCCTCGCCTGTTGCTACAGATCTTTTCTGATACCTTAATCGGCCCAGTGTTCTTTGAATTTATTCAACGTAAAGCTGATGATGGTTTTGGCGAAGGTAACTTCAAAGCACTGTTTGAATCTATCGAGCGCGACCAAGTTGAACGTGGTGTTATCTCTGGCAAGAAATAGCCTTAGAATAATCACGCAAACCTAAGTACCACAATCCAAAGACTAATATAGGAAAGGCCATGAGCTACTCTTTAAATTCTACTCACGACCCAAAAGCTCGCTCTTGGGTGACTAGCGCTAACGAAGAAACGAGTGAGTTTCCGATTCAGAACCTACCGTTTGGCGTATTCCAAACTAAAGGTAAGAGCGATGGCTTTAGAATTGGAGTAGCTATTGGTGACTCTATTGTGGATATGCCTAAAGCGCTAGCGAGTGGAGCACTCGAAGGATTAAGCAATGACGCAAAACTTGCCTTAGGCGCATCAAGCCTAAATGCGTTCATGGCGCTAGGCAAGCAAAACTGGAGCCAGGTACGCGCTTCGTTGTTTGCGGCTCTGAGCGAAGATTCAGGTGCCCAGAACGTTCTTAGCGATTGCTTGGTAACACTTAGCGACGCTGAGTATGCCGTGCCCGCTCAAATCGGCGACTACACTGATTTCTATACGTCGATCCATCACGCAACCAATGTCGGCAAGCTGTTTAGACCCGACAACCCGTTGCTGCCTAACTATCAGTGGATCCCAATTGGTTACCACGGCCGAAGCTCATCTATTGAAGTTTCTGGTCACAGTTTTCACAGACCAAAAGGACAATTAAAGCCACCAACAGCCGACACGCCAACTCTTGAGCCATGCAAACGTCTGGATTATGAGCTCGAGGTCGGTATTTATATTGGCACAGGTAATGAACTCGGGTCGGCCATCGAATTAGACAATGCAGAAGATCACGTATTTGGGCTATGTCTTTTTAACGATTGGTCGGCGCGGGACATTCAAGCGTGGGAATACCAGCCATTAGGTCCGTTTTTATCTAAGAGCTTTGCGTCTACCGTGTCGCCTTGGATTGTAAGCATGGAAGCACTTGCACCGTTCCGCCAAGCTTGGCAGCGAGATGTAGCCGATCCACAGCCACTGGCTTATTTAGACTCTGACTCTATGCGCGAATCTGGCGCCGTGGATATGAAGCTTGAAATCCTGATTCAAACGACTGCAATGCGCGAACAAGGTGTTGCGGCTGAAAGTGTAGCCAAGAGCAACTTCAATCATTCTTACTGGAACATTGCACAAATGGTCGCTCATCACAGCGTTAACGGCTGCAATTTACGTCCTGGTGACTTATTTGGTAGCGGAACATTGTCTGGCCCTTCGGCTGACAGTGTTGGTGCATTACTTGAAGCGACTCAGGGCGGCAAGAACCCAATTACTCTAAGCAATGGCGAACAACGTACATTCTTAGAAGACGGCGACACCGTGGTTCTGCGAGGTTATTGCGATAACTCAAACGCACGTCGAATTGGTTTTGGCGAAGCACTCGCAAGCATCTTACCTGCGATTTAGAACAGTCATTTAGAAGAGTCAGTTAAAACAAGAGGCCTTATATGAAAGTTGAACACATCCACCACGTTGCGTACCGTTGCAAAGACGCTAAAGAGACCGTTGAATGGTATGTAAAAAATCTAAACATGGATTTCGTACTGGCTATTGCTGAAGACGAGGTGCCCTCGACCAAACAGCCTGATCCCTACATGCACGTATTTTTGGATGCCGGGCAAGAAAACGTATTAGCGTTCTTCGAATTGCCTACGCAACCGGAAATGGGTCGAGACCCAAACACACCAGAATGGGTGCAACATATTGCCTTTAAAGTAAAAGACCGCGAAACGCTCTTAGCCTTCAGAGAACAACTTGAAGGAAACGGAGTCGACGTGCTCGGCGTTACGGACCATAGTTTGTTCCACTCAATCTATTTCTTTGATCCAAACGGTCACCGTGTTGAATTAGCCTGTCCCGATGCAGAAGAAGAAGCCAAGCTAAAACGGTTGGACGCGGTTAAATGGGAAATGCTGGAAGAATGGTCAAGGACCAAAAAAGCGCCACGGCACGCCGATTGGATGCACGCCAAAGAATTTGGCAAAGAAGGCGCGTAAACACTCATGCTGTGAGCACTAACAAGATCTAAGGAGAAAGGCCGCGTGAAACTATTTACTTATTTTAGAAGCACTGCAGCCTATCGAGTGCGAATAGCCCTTAACCTTAAGGGCTTACCTGCAGAGCTGCTGCCGGTTAATCTTGTTGAGAAAAAGCACACAGAAGCGGCCTACACGGATCTTAATCCACAAGGATTAGTGCCAGCGTTAATGCTTGAGAGTGGCGAGGTAATGAATCAGTCGATGTCCATTCTCGAATACCTTGACGAACAATACCCCCTCCCACCACTACTGCCCACTGGCCCGCTAGAGCGCGCCGAAGTGCGTAGTTTTGCCTATGAGATTGCCTGCGACATGCACCCTCTTAATAACTTGCGTGTACTCAAATATTTAGAAAATGATTTAGGGGTTGGTGCCCAAGACAAGCAAACATGGTACGAACATTGGATAGCGACAGGCTTTACCGCATTGGAGCAACGCCTAGAATTACGCAAGCCTCCACAACAAGGATCATTTTGTTTTGGGAATACAGCGACAATTGCCGACTGCCTTCTAATACCTCAGGTCTACAACGCATTGCGTTTTAACTGTGACATGCAGCCCTACCCGCTCATTAATGCCATTAACGAGCACTGTTTGAGCCTTAATGCCTTCGAGGCGGCTCGACCCGAAAACCAAGCCGATGCATAATGGTTAGGCTTACCGTACGGTGAGCCACTAGTAGCTTCAGCAACACTCTGAATACGAAAACAGCACCTAAATTGGTTTCTCCACGTTAGAACTAGGTCACACACGACACATTATGCAAAAGTTTGGTCTAAGAACACATAGAACCGCCGTTTATGGGCTCGCTGAACTTGAAATCAGAAAAGAGCAAGCGAGTGCTCTAGGTAGAGCCGGACGAAAACTACGGTTGTCTTTAGAAGACTTCGCAAAGACTGTTCCTGAGCAACTAAGTGCAGAACAAAAGCAGGCCTTGCTGCAAAGCATCTCCGACAATGTCTGGCAGTTAGTGCTACAACGTGAATTTTTAGGTTTTATAGAAGGGAATCTTGAATGGGTTCAGCAACACTACGCTATTCCTCCACAAGCTATCAGCGCGCTGGGTGGCACGCCTTCGGTCATCTAATTACTCAATTAGCCATTTACTAGAAAGCATGTGAAGGTTTGTAACTATCTTCGCATACAATGGCGGATCATTCGAATATTCTAGGGGAACCAAGTGGGCGTACTAAAAGTAATTCGCATGATTTTTTTGGCGGGCCTTATTGCCGCAGCGCAAATCGCTGTGGGTCAGACTGCTACAGAGACAGTTACAAAAGCTGATATTGAAGTAGATGTGAGCACAGATGCAATTGTAGACGCAGAACCTATTGTCGGCCCGCTTCCTTCAGACAAGCCAGCGGCAGAAGTAAACACTGCTGCCTCCAAATTCAGTGCAGCGAAAGAAGTTGCTCCAACATTGGAAGGCTCTTTACCTGCTGAAGGCTCTCCAATAGCTGAGGGCGCTCCAATAGCTGAGGGCGCTCCGCAAACAGTTGTCAAACCTGTGGAGGTCGTTGACCCTACTTTGCAGCCTACCCTCAAGTTGCTGGGCGCTAAAGTTAAACCGGGCACCTCCGACATTTTAACTTGGGAGATGGAGAGTAGCTTTCAAGACGTTTCGGCACCTGTATCAGTCCTCGTGGTCAATGGTAAAAAAGTTGGTCCAACCGTATGTATTACCGCGGCTGTGCATGGTGACGAGTTGAACGGTATTGAGATCGTTCGCCGAGTCGTTTACGAAACTGACCCAGAGACAATATCCGGCGCTGTCATTGGCGTGCCTATTGTTAACCTGGAAGGTTTTAAGCGAGCTAACCGCTACCTTCCTGACAGGCGTGATCTTAATCGATATTTTCCAGGACAAGAACGTGGGAGCTACGCATCGCGTATTGCTTATTCATTTTTTAACCGTGTGATTAAGCATTGCGACTACCTAGTTGACCTTCATACGGGTTCATTGAGTCGAACCAATCTGCCACAGATTCGTGCCAATTTGTCAGATCCCAACGTTGCTTCGCTCGCTGAGAAAATGGGTTCTATTGTTGTCTTACAGAGCCGTGGTGGATCAGGCACTTTACGACGAGCTGCTACCGACATTGGGATTCCGGCGGTTACTCTA
The DNA here is from genome assembly GCA_002470515.1 of Proteobacteria bacterium UBA7415. Lineage (GTDB taxonomy): Bacteria > Pseudomonadota > Gammaproteobacteria > Arenicellales > Arenicellaceae > Arenicella. Next base: position 238,825 of record DKML01000031.1, read on the forward strand.
GAAGCGGGCGGCCCAAACAATCTTCAAAAAGAAGCTGTTGAACAAGGCGTTGTTACTTTAACGAGTACGTTAAATTCCTTAGGCATTATCAGCAAAGGTCGTTGGAAGCGGAATGCCGAACCCACGTTCTATAGGTCAAAGTGGGTCCGAGCGCGACAAGGTGGAATATTGTTTAGTAGAGTAGAACTCGGCGATAACGTAAAACAAGGCAGCGTATTGGGCCTACTGAGCAACCCTATTACCAATAAGACTAACGAGATACTCTCACCCCTTGAGGGTCGCGTCATCGGCATGGCGCTGAATCAGGTTATGTACCCAGGCTTCGCGGCGTACCACATTGGACTGAAATCATCGATGGTCGAAGCTGCGCACCCTGAGGATGACGAAGCTAACGAAGGCTTATTCTTCGAATTAGATGAGCGTGACGATGGCCTAGGAGACGACAACGAATTCGAAATCGATAACCCTTCAGCTTCAGAAGGAGAGGTGCTCCAAGATGAAGACTACCCCGCTTCACCACAACAAGAAGACAAGCCTGAAATACGCGAAATGGAACTGCCAACGGCAGGCAATATGTAAATACAATCCATCGATTTCGCAGACATAAAAAAGGCCGCTTAACTAATGACAGTTAAGCGGCCTTTTTGATTGATACTCAGTTGGTACTTACATCATGGATTGCAAATAGTTTTGCTCACCTACTTTGTTAAACAATTCGATTTGAGTTTCCAACCAATCATAATGCTCTTCTTCTGAAGCAAGAATATGCGCCATCAAGTCACGCGTTACAAAGTCGCCAACTTTCTCACAGTGCGCAACAATATCCGCGTACATAGGTATTGCTTCGGTCTCAAGACGTAAATCACATTGCAACATCTCAAGCACGTTCTCACCAATATACAACTTGCCCAAGTCTTGTAGATTCGGTAAACCTTCTAGCATAAGAATGCGTTCGATAAGCATGTCGGCATGCTTCATTTCGTCAATAGACTCTTCGTACTCTTTTTGATTGAGCTTTTCTAAGCCCCAATTTTTGTACATGCGTGCATGTAAAAAATACTGATTGATTGCTGTTAACTCAGCTTTTAGAGCTTCATTAAGTAACTTGAGGACGCCTTCTTTTGCTTTCATTATATATAAAATCTGTAATTGGTTAAGATGACAGCAGTGTACAACAAACACACTACTCTTGATGTCAATATTTGAATAAGCTGTTGATTTTATTCAAGTTTAATGCGAATGGTTCGCATTATTTTTCGCACTACGTTTTAGCTATTCTTGTTCTTTAACTGGAAGTCTAAAATCAGCATCGGCGTCAGCCGCAAGATAAGCCGCAACCACATAGGCCGCTACATTTTGCTTTAGCTCTTCTGGATCGATCTTATCTAACGTGTCGTCAGGGGTGTGGTTGTAGTCAAAATAATCCATGCCGTTTTGGTTAAGACGAATTGTTGGTACACCCGCCTCTGCCATATATTTAATATCTGGGCCACCGCCGACAACATCACTACCACCTCGTACTATGCCTAACGGTTGAATTATCTTACCGATTTCATCAATGAACGAATTAGCATCAGGATTAACATTTGAATCCAACTTCCAAATAGTGCGTGCACCAAAATCTGATTCCGTCGCCAAAACGTGATTATTAAGATTGTTGGCGTGCTTCAATGCATACGCTCTGGCACCCAATAACCCAACTTCCTCGGCACCAAACATCACAACACGAATAGTACGTTTTGGCCGCTTAGGTAAATCGGCAATCAACTTAGCCGCTGCAACGGTAATCGCCACCCCAGCGCCATCATCTAAGGCGCCTGTGCCTAAGTCCCAGCTATCAAGGTGACCGCCAATCAAGACAATTTCTTCAGGCATTTCACTGCCAATCAAATCTAAAATGACATTGCCGCTGCTCACATCGCCTTTCCATGCAGCCGATGACTCAATAGATACTTTTAAAGGCGTTTCTAAACCATGTAGTCGCCGAATGTGATCAGCATCTGGATTAGATACCGCAATCACAGGAATGTTCGCCCACTTGTCTTCAAGATGACTCATCATGCCAGTGTGTGGAAAACGATGTGAATCGGACCCAACCGAACGAACCATCAATGCTAGTGCTCCAGCGCGTTCGGCATGCTGCCAACCCACACGACGCTTTTGATTCGCCGATTTATATCCAGCACCCGTTTGGCTAGGGACCATTAGATCACCATCAATAAAGGCGACTTTTCCCTTTAAGTCACCCGCTTCTACCGTCTCAATTTCATGAATATTGCGAAAGTACGTTATCGGCGCGTTTATAGCACTTTGTGATGCCGCTGAACCACCCAATGCTGTTCCATACAGATCTTGCGAATACGGCGCGGTTAGCGCGATCTTTAATTCGCCACGCTCCCAGTAAGGCATGGTGAATTCTTCGATCGATACCCGGTCAAAAGCAAGTTCTTTACCCAAGTCCTTGCCCCATTGTCGAGCGCGTTTTTCGGCCTCTGAGCCGCCTAATCGGGGACCAACTTCAGTAGTCAATGATTCGACAATCTCGTATGCCAATTCGCTTTTCAGCGCTTGTTGCATTAATGATTGGGCCGTCTTTGTTTGCGTATCGGTAAAGGGCTCTTCGGCGTAGCTATTAGTAACACCCAGCACCAACAATAGAATAGTTGTCGCACATAAAGAAACTGATGAGGATAATAAGGAAGGGTTCATAAAACACACTCGTCATACAAGTGGATGATCTGACTCGAAGTCAGGCGGATATTTAGCGGTGCTAACTATAACGAATATTTGGACCAGATAGAACGCTAGAGTCTGTCTAGTTAGATACCTTTTTTGGTACTACTTGATTCACTAATCTGATCATCAACATACGCCCTAAACGATGGCACAAATACGTTTCTAATCTGTTTCCATCGTTCAACTATCTTAGGGTTCTGTAACCTCAAAATTAACGGCGCCATAGCCGAAATCATTCTTTCCTGATTGATTGAACCGCTCTCGTATTGAAAGTAGGCCATATCGCCATGCCGGAACAGTATCCACAAGAGAGAATTCAATTTTTGCGTTTGAGTCGCATCTAGGAATTCCTTGGAAGCTAGAATGTCGATCGAAGTCGCTTTGTCGATATCAATAGCATTCATTTCCACAATGCGACTGATCAAGTCTTGATATGCCGAAACCTGCAACGAGCGCGTATTCTGCTCCATTTGTTGTGTACTGTTACGTATTTCCATACCCACAAAAACAAGGGAAACCACAACAGCCGTCGCAGTGATTATTTCTAAAGCTGTAGATAGTCTGGATTGCATAGCTGGCTCACCCTTTGTCGTATAACTCTTTTGTCTCTCAACTCACTTAATACGATCTCGAAGCAGTGTCTTTTGAATTTTCCCTGTCGCCGTTTTAGGCAAAGGTCCAAACACAACCTTTTTAGGTTTTTTAAATCGCGGCATATTGTCAGCGCAGAACGCGATTAGTTCATCCTCGCTAATCTCTGACGCTTCGGGTTTTAGTTCGACAAACGCACAGGGCACTTCGCCCCATTTATCGTCTGGCATTGCCACCACCGCCGCTTCGCCGACAGCATTGTGCTTGTACAAAACGTTTTCTACTTCAACCGACGATATGTTTTCGCCACCAGAAATAATAATGTCTTTAGCCCTGTCTCGTATTTGGATATAACCGTCCGGATGAATCACGGCCAGGTCGCCACTCAAGAACCAACCGTTTTTAAAAGCCTTAGCCGTTTCATCATCATTTTTTAAATAACCCTTCATCACCGTATTACCACGAATAACGATCTCACCCATTGTTTCGCCATCGTGCGGAACGGGCACGAACGTGTCTGGGTTAACAACTTCAACGGCTTCGGTCATAGCAAATCGCACTCCTTGACGCGATCGCAATTCAGCTTGACGTTCTTCTGACTCGCTCTCCCATTGGTCTTGTGGTGCGGCTTGCAAAATATGTCCATAGGTCTCCGTGAGCCCATACACGTGCATTACGTCAAAGCCAAAGCCTTTCATGCTTTGTAAGACTTTCGCCGGTGGTGGCGCGCCAGCCGTCATTACGTCAATTGTTTTACTGAACTTTTTTTGATGACTCGCCGGTGCGTTCGCCAGCATGTTTAGAACAATAGGCGCACCACCAAAATGAGTGATGTCGTGCTTCTCTAAGAGGTCGAAAAATGACTGCGGCTCGAAGTGACGTAAACAAACAACTGTTGCCGCCTTAGCGGTCATTGTCCATGCGTGTCCCCAACCGTTACAGTGGAACATTGGCACCGAGTAAAGGTAACGCGGCCTGTTCGGTATATTCCAAGACGCGATCGTTCCCATGCTCATTAAGTATGAGCCGCGATGATGGTAAACCACTCCTTTTGGTCGCCCAGTGGTACCAGACGTATAGTTGAGCGATAGCGCTTGCCATTCGTCTGCCGGCAACTGCCACGCAAAGTCAGCGTTACCAGAGCTCAACAGCTCCTCGTAAGTTGTAATATCTAGCTCAGTAGGAACCGCTGTTTTCTCTTCCTCATTAGCAAACTCATCATCGATGAGTACAATTTTAGGCTGACCTTTAGCAATCTTTAAGGCATCTATCAGTACCGGTAACAATCCGCGATCACAAACAAACAGCTTAGAGTCGGCGTGGTCAATTATGTACGCAACCGTATCGGCATCAAGCCGTGTATTGATGGTATTGAGCACTGCTCCGGCCATAGGCACCGCAAAATGGCACTCGAACATTTCTGGCGTGTTATGCGCAAATACAGACACCGTATCGTTACGTCCCAAGCCGAGAGCAGCAATACTTGACGCAATCTTTATGCAGCGCTCGCGTGTCTGTGACCAGCTCCAAGATCGGGTGTTGTAAACAAGTGACGTTTCGTCAGGGTATATGTCCGCCGTACGATGCAGAAACGAGACTGGCGACAAGGGTACATAGTTTGCGCCTTGTTGGTCTAATTGGTCGTAGGCTAAGGTCATAATTAATCCCTATTAAATTTCTTTAGTTTTGCGTTGTTATTCCAGTATCCAACATCGAATTAATGCGTTCTTGGGTCGCGTCTGTACTGACCAACTTTAAAAAGGCTCGTCGTTCGGCATCATATAAATCTTGCTCGCTCATCTTTGTGCCAGCACTCACATCACCGCCGGTCACTATCCGCGCAAGCTCAGTTGCCACTACAACATTGTGCGGCGTTAACTTACCCGCAGCGAGGGCTTTTTGTAACCACTCTTGCATAGCCTGAAAAACGTCTCGACCTGGTGCGGCAAAATCAGCACGTACAAATGCCATTTGATCTTGGGTTGCATCCAACGCCGCTATTGCCGCAGGTAAGAGGCGGTCTCGGTTACTTAAAAATAGGTCGTTTGGTCGTAGCATAGCTTCTTGGCGCGCCATTAGAGGCGACGCACACGTTTTGCCGTAGCCTAGATTCATAAAGGCTTTCCATGCCGCCTCGCTGATATCGCGATCTGCTGCTGGCCCACCCAACTGCTCGACCCAGCGATACAGTGTTTCTTTGCAGCCACCACCAGCTGGGATAACACCAACACCCGACTCCACCAATCCCATTACTGAATTTGCGTGGCAAATCACTTGCTTAGAATGCAGTACAACTTCAAATCCTCCACCTAAAGACATGCCGACGGGGGCACAGACAACAGGAAACTCAGCGCGCGAAAGGCTAAAACAAGTTTGTTGAAAATGATCGAGAAACCCATCTAAGCCATCCATATCATCAGCGTTAAAAAAACCACGAACGGCCTGCAGGTTCACACCACAAGAAAAGTGCTGTGCATCATTATGTACGACTAAACCGCGCATTCCTTTGTTGCCAACAGTAGCGATCGCATCAGCTAAAATCGCCATAGAGTCTGCATCTAGCGCGTTGGCCTTACTGTGGAATTCAACAAGAGCCACGCCGTCTAGATCAAACCAACTAGCGCTTTCGGTAGTATTTATAGGCGCTCTGGTCTGACGCGTTTCGTTAAATCGTTGTACGCCCTCTGGACGCTTGATGCCTTGCCATGTGCCACCGAATTCTCGTACTTGCAGCTCACCTTGTTCAACTCGATAAAACGTAGAGCCCGCCGCTTCGCGCAAATACGCAGGCACATCACGACCCTCAGCTTCAAGTCGCGCAATAAAATAGTCCACACCGATTTCGTCAATTAACGCAAAAGGTCCCTTAACCCAGTTGTAGCCCAGCTTCATCGCATCATCCACGCCCACTGGGTTTGTACCGACTTCTGGGATCAATGATGCTGCGTAACGCAGGGTGCGAGACAGAACGCGCCAAGCAAACTGACCGTAAATAGTGTCACTGTCGAGCAGGTGAATAACACCTTCCTTCTCAGCTTTTAAAGCTAGGTCAAGATCGAGCCGCTCAAACGGTGCGTACTCGCCCGTTTTAAGGTCAATCACCTCGCGGCCATTCTTTCCTTTACGATAGAAGCCTTGCCCTTGCTTAATTCCAGTTTGGCCGTTGGCAATCATTGTCACCATCAGAGGCAGCTTGCCAGCCTCGATGTGAAAGTCATCTGTGTCAGGAAGCGTGTTAACTAAGCTTTGCGCAACGTCCGACATTAAGTCGATGCCTATTAGGTCGTATAAACCAAACACACCTGTTTTAGGTATACCCATGGGACGACCAAAAATGGCATCCGCTTGCACTGGGCTTAAGCCCATCTCGTCAGCGGCTTGCAGTGCCGCTTGAATTGCAAAGCAACCTACACGATTACCTAAGAAGCCAGGTGTGTCCAAACAATCGATAACGCCCTTACCAAGCTGTTGGTCACAGAAATCACCCAACACCTGCATAACCTCTTCGGACGTATCTTCGCCGCGCACTAGCTCTAACAACGGCATAAAGCGTACAGGGTTAAAGAAGTGCGTAATAGCGAAGCGTTCGCGAAAGCGCTTGGGCATATCCTCAACTAAGAGTTTGATCGGTATGCTCGACGTATTTGACGACACATACGCGTCGTCTCGACACACTGCATCGATACGCTTATAGAGCTCCTTTTTAATATCTAATCGTTCGACCACTGCCTCGGCAATCCAATCGCATTCAGCCAATTTGTCAAAATCATCGCGTGTATTACCTACTTCAATGTGCTTTTCGAGGTCGGCGCTCATCAAGCCATTTTCGTCTCGCAAGCGTTGCAAGCCTCGCTCCGAAAGCGCGTTGATATTGCTATCACCATCTTGAGGGAGGTCTAACAGCAGCACATCGATCCCCGCGTTGGCAACCTGCCCAGCAATGCCAGATCCCATAGTGCCTGCGCCGATAACGGCGACTTTCTTAATCGTTTTCATACGTCGAATATTTTTTAGTTTGTGTTGATAGAGATTGAAGTTCGTCTATCTTTAAGTGAGTTCTGTAATAAAGCCTCGAAGCGCGTCCAACACTTCGCGGGGTGCTTCGATGTGCAGCATGTGTCCAGCGTTCTCAATCACCACAACCTTGGCGTTTAAGGTTGTTGCCGCTGCATAACCCGACTTAATCGGCGTCATTTTGTCTTTACCCGCTAAGATCATCGCGGTTGGAATAGTAGGCTCAAGCTGACTAACCTTTACGGTTGCGGCTGCTCCTCCCGTATAGGCCGCACAGGCTTCAAGATCTGTAGCGATTGGGTTGAGTCCCATTATCTGCAAGCCTTGCCCTAGAGGCTGCATGCCAGGTGTTGGGCTGACACCTAAATGAATATTTGGACCAAACCCCCACTGCAACATCATTTTCGCAGCATCAAAAGCTGATTCATAGGCCGTCTTGATTAAAGCCGGGTTAACGGGTATTGCGGCCGCTGTACCTACTCCCACTAATGAAATCACTCGCTTAGGTGAGTTAGCTGCGAACTCCAGCGCACTCAAAAACCCTTGTGAGTGACCAACGATATGAGCGGCCGCTACTTTCAAATGATCAAGCATTTGCTCTAGCCAAACTGCCGAATCTTCGATTGATTCAGGGCATTTTCCTTCTGACAAACTATGCCCAGGGAAATCAGGAGCCAGCACGTTATAACCATGAAACGCGAACCAGCGCGTTTGCAGCGCCCAAGCGCGATGATCCATTCCTGTGCCATGCAGAAACACAACGGTAGGCAGTTCGGAATCAAATGGTTTACCACCGGTGCCAACGTAATACGATTTATCTTCTATAGTAATACGCATTCTAGGCTCCTTTACTGGCTTGTTTCGCAGCCGCGCGCAAGCCAAGCTTAAAGTCAGCTCGTAAATCCTTAATATTCTCGAGACCGACTGACACACGAATCATGTCGGGACTGATGCCTGCATCGATCATTGCCTGTTCGCTCAGTCTAGAATGAGTAGTACTGCCTGGATGCAAGACCAACGTTCGTGAATCCCCAACGTTGGCCAAATTGGAAACAATCTGTAAGGCATCAATAAAGGCTGCGCCCGCCGCTCTGCCGCCTTTTACGCCAAAGGTGAGAATTGAGCCAGCGCCATCTGGGAACAATTCTCTGGCGATTTTTTGTGATGAATGGTCAGGTAAATCGGGATGATTGACCCAAGCCACATCGTCCTGCTCAAGCAACCATTTGGCCAATGCAACCGTGTTGCTTAAGTGACGATCCATACGCAGACTTAACGTCTCTAAACCTTGCAGAATAAGAAAGGCATTATTAGGGCTTAAACACGCGCCAAGGTCGCGCATCGACTCCGCTCTTATTTTCATAGCTAACGCGTTAGGACCAAACTCATCCCAAAACCGAATTCCGTGAAATGGCTCATAGGGCTCGGTGAGCTGGTCAAAGCGACCGCTCTTAGACCAATCCAGATTACCGCCATCAATAATAACGCCGCCAATGGCCGTACCATGACCTGCAATCCATTTAGTCATAGAATGCACAACAACATTCGCTCCATACTTAAAAGGATCGTGAATTACTGGCGGTGCAAAAGTAGCGTCAACAACTAAGGGAATCAAATACTGACCGCATATTTCCGAGATCATCGGAAGATCAGAAACGTCTAGACCTGGGTTACCTATCGACTCACAAAACACTAATTTAGTGTTGTCTTGAATCGCGTTTGCTACCGCTTCGGGATCATTAATTGAAACAAACGTTGTTTCGATTCCCAAGCGCTTTAAAGTATGACGTAGCAAGGTCGCAGTCGACCCATAAATCTGTGCGGCCGACACAATATGATCGCCGGACGAACATAATGTAATAAACGTTGTGAACAAAGCCGACATTCCAGACGCAGTACAGATTGCTCCTGACCCTCCTTGCAGTGCAGCTAAGCGTTGTTCCAAAACCGCAACGGTAGGATTAGATATTCGGCTGTATATGTGTCCGCCCTGTTCTACGTTAAACAAAGACGATGCCGAATCTACGCTATCAAACACATAAGAGGTTGTTTGATAAATAGGCACAGCGCGCGACCCATGCTCTGATTCAGGTGCATAGCCACTGTGTAATGCAATGGTTTCGGGTTGGTAAAAAGAGGATTTGCTCATAACGTTATTGGCTTCATGGGTTTGGGTATTCGGTCCGGCTATTCAATGTCATTATGCACACGCTTTACATAAAAACACTGAATAGCGTCTACGCTGCAGTTCTGCGCACATCAATAGAGAGGCATTATGTGCATGTTAAAAACTAGGCTTGGTGCGGATGATGCCTTAATACTACATCACCCGGTCCAAAAACGTCGTTTAGGCGAGACTTAATGTCCCTCTAAAGCCGCCTTGAATAATGACAAAGGATGGATCGAACCATCTTGACCATTGACGGTAATCACATCGTTTGCGCGGATATACGACAAATCGAACATCGCGTACATCATGTACTTCTTATAACGGAATGACCATGTTTGAGAGCGAGCCTCACCCACAACAACACCGTCTACAATCAGGTCGTAGCCTCCCTGAATATTAAAGTTATCTGATACGTCAACGGGCTCATCAAACAGCACACCCATTAATTTCTTAGTTTGCTTACCCGCTAACTCTCGTAAGGCGGGCAAACTCAAACTATCAACCTGCGCGTCCAAATTTAGATAGCTGTCTAAACCACATTCAAACGGCGTTTCGTGCTCGTTCATATCAGAACCATACGATAGAAGACATGCTTCAAGACGCTCTGTACCGTGCGGAGAACCGGGCCCCACATCTAGATCTTCGCCTTTTTCAAACAGCTCATCCCATAGCGCTTCACCTAATTCACCTTTGTGCAAATAGATCTCAAAACCGCCTTGATGACTCCAGCCTGACCGCGCCACATAGATTTCCTCGCCATTCCAAGACAACATCTTGCCGTGGAAGAACTTAATACTGCGCACCTCTTCACCAAACACTCTCGCACACAATTCTTCGGCTTTAGGGCCTTGTACCGCGAGCGGCGATACATCAGGTTCGAATACGTTTACATCCATACCGTACCCTTGCGCCAACCCTTTAGCAAAAAACTTTATGTCACTGTCGGCCAGACTAATCCACCAACGGTCTTCAGCCAGCTTAATTACGATTGGGTCATTTAAAATATGGCCTTGCGCATCGCAGATTGGTGCGTACTTGCCTTGCAATAAAGCGGTCTTGCTAAGATCTCGGGGAGTCATCAATTGAACCAGTTTAGCCGCATCAGGGCCAACGACTTCAACTTGACGCTCAGCGGCCACATCCCATACCTGTACATGCTCACATAAGTGCCAGTAGTCTTCTTCTACGGTACGGTACAAGGCAGGCAACAACATATGGTTGTAGACTGAATAGGCCTTAACACCGGCTGCTTCAACTCGGCGGGAATAAGGGGTGGCTCGCTGGCGTTTGGTAACGCTCAATAATTTGTTTTGCAGATTCATGCATCCTCCATAAGTTTTAACCTAATCTCTACTCGTTAACTGAACTCTTATTGGTTCTAGATGCAGTGTTTTGAATTAGGGTTATCGAATTCGTCCATAGACGTTTGTGGTGTGTATTTAGCTAAGCTATAGAGAAACCTCCAAGCTTAGTTTCTAAATATTCTTGCAGGCCTTCTCGTGCACCTTCACGCCCTAAACCGCTTTCGTTCATGCCACCAAATGGGGCGGCCGCACTGGTTGGGTTAATGTCGTTGATGCCGATAATGCCAAAATTAAGTGCTTCGAACGCACGCATCGCGGTCGATAGGTTTTGTGTATAGACGTACGCTGCTAGTCCGTAATTAGTGTCGTTTGCTCGTTCTATAACTTCGTCATACGTATCAAACGGTATGATTGCGGCAACAGGTCCAAAGGTCTCTTCGCGATAAATCAGCATGTCTTCATCCACTGAGCTAAGGACAGTTGGCGCATAAAAGTGACCATTAGATAGATCACCTTGGTTCAATCGTTGACCACCACAATGCAGCGCAGCGCCCTTATCAACAGCATCGTTTACTTGCCGTTCGACTTTTGCTACTGCTGCCTCGTTAACTAAAGGGCCGATGCTGTTTGCTGGGTCTAGCCCATTGCCGGCATTCATTGCATTTACGCGAGCAACCAATGTGTGGATAAATGGTTCGAGTATTTTGCGCTGTACAAAAATCCTATTTGGGCTAATACAAGCTTGCCCCGTATTTAAAAATTTGACCAGCGATGCGCCTTTCGCCGCATGAACCGGATCTGCATCATCAAACACAATAAATGGAGCGTGTCCGCCTAACTCCATGGACACTCGTTTAACTTGAGCGGCCGCCTGTTGGGCTATTTTGCGACCTACCGCGGTGGAGCCCGTGAAGGTGATTTTTTTAACTTTAGGGTTAGTACAAAATTCATGTCCAATGTCAGTCGGATCACTAACCGTTATTAAATTAGCGACCCCGGCGGGAAGCCCAGCTTGCTCGAGAATCTCGAATACAGCCTTTGCGCACAATGGAGTTGCTTCAGCGGGTTTGAGTACCACTGTGCAGCCCGCCGCTAAAGCTGGCGCTAGCTTGCGAGTAAGCATCGAGATAGGATAGTTCCATGGGGTGATGGCGGCGACTACTCCTACGGGCTGGTAGCGCACGATAAAGCGTTGATCTGCTCGGGCTGACGGAATAGTTTCGCCGTAGACCCGCTTAGATTCTTCGGCAAACCACAATAGAAAATCGGCGGCGTACTGAACTTCGTTCAAGGCAGCTTTAAGTGGCTTGCCTTGTTCGCGAGTCATCAGTTCAGCTAATGACTGCTTAGATGCAATCATTAGTTGGTGTGCTTTGAGTAAAATAGCGGCGCGTTGATATGCCGTTGATGCAGACCAATCTGGCAATGCTGTGGCCGCTGCCTCAATAGCATCGACCGCATGACTGCGGTCTCCTTCGGCCATTTGGCCGATTACTTCGCCAGTCGCGGGATTAGTAACAGCAAACGTATTTTGCGTGGTAATCCAACGACCGTTGATAAACATGCTAATCCCTAGACCCTAGATCTTACGTCAGAACGCACTGGCTTCTAGCGTCATGATGCTGGCACTTCCCGCGTGTTGCATTTCGGCAAAAGCCAAGTAGCGAGGTAAAACATTGTTTATATAAAAATCGGCTGTGGCCAACTTTTGCTCGTAAAACGGATGGGTAGAATCCGACTTTCGTTGTTCAGCAACGGTTGCGCCATGCAACATCTGCCATGCGCCACACACGTAGCCCATGAACATCATATAGTTATAACTCACACTGCCGGCGTAGTTTTCGTCTTCCTGTGATTTGGCCAGCAGATCAACTTTAGCTTGTTCGAGCGCATCAATCGCCTTTGCAACTTTGGCTGCATTCGCCTGCAAGTGCTCGCTACCTTGCTGAGCAGCGACAACAACATCACGCATATCAGCCAAAAGCGCATCCATAGCACGACCACCGTCAAACTGAGTCTTACGGCCGACTAAATCAGCGGCTTGAATACCATTAGTACCTTCGTAAATAGGCAGAATTCGAGCATCACGATAGTGCTGAGCTGCGCCTGTCTCTTCGATAAAACCCATTCCACCATGCACTTGAACACCAAGAGATGTGATCTCTTGTGCTATTTCTGTAGTCCAGCCTTTAACAATAGGTGTTAACAGTGCAGAGCGATCAGAATGCTTAGCACTTAGTTCTTCATCAATCGCCTTATTGCGAAAATCAACACTACTGCATGCGACGTAGGCTAGAGCACGTGACGCTTCGGTCATGGAGCGCATAGTCAACAACATCCGGCGCACATCGGGGTGGTGAATAATCGCTCCGAAGTCTTCCTTACCCGGCGCAATACCTTGAACTCGATCGTTCGCGTAATCGCGCGCCAGTTGATATGCACGTTCCGAGATTGCAACGCCCTGCAATCCAACAGTCAAGCGAGCATTGTTCATCATTTTGAACATGCACGATAAGCCTTGGTGCTCTTCACCGACTAAATAGCCGATGGCACCTTCGTCCTCACCAAAGCTCATTACACATGTTGGACTAGCGTGCGCGCCTAGCTTATGCTCAGTCGATACTACTTTGACATCATTACGCTCACCTAAACTACCGTCCGCATTGACCAGAAATTTAGGCACTAAAAATAAAGAAATTCCTTTGACGCCCTCAGGAGCATCTGGGAGTCGAGCCAACACAAGATGAATGATGTTATCCACCATGTCGTGCTCTCCCCACGTAATATAAATTTTCTGGCCCTTAATACGATAGTAATCGTTCTCGCGCTCAGCTTTGGATTTGAGCGTGGCCATATCCGAACCTGACTGAGGTTCAGTAAGGTTCATAGTGCCTGTCCATGTCCCCGCTACCATGTTGGGCAGATACTTTTCTTTGAGCTCTTCGCTGGCACTAGACTCAATGGCTTCAATGGCGCCTTGAGTTAGCAATGGGCATAAACCCCAAGCCATGTTCGATGCGTGCCACATTTCTTGAACGGGTATCGTCAATGCAAACGGTAGGCCCTGGCCACCATGCTCTGGATCAAACTGAAGCGACCCCCAGCCCGCTTCAGCGTATTGCTGATAGGCTGCCTTAAATCCCTTTGGAGTTTTAACTTCGGCATCACCATGGACGTGAACGCCGGTTTGATCACCCACCCAGTTCAGTGGAGAAAGAACATTGGACGCCAGCTTATTGGCCTCGTCGAGGATGCTCTCTGCAAGTTCTATAGAAAAATCTTCATGACCTGGAAGAGCAGCTAATCCAGTAACGTCAACATGCTCTGCGAGCACAAAATTCATATCATCGAGAGGTGCTTGATATTCGGCCATAATGATTCCTTGTTAACTTGTCTGTAACTAGTGCTTTAACTAGTGCGGTTTTGTGAGAGTCATAGTGTAATCGTTTTTATGTGCAAATTTTGCCGAGCCAATTGGTTTAGCTCTGATTTGCACAAATTTGGGGCATAAACCCCGCTTATACCGATCTACACCTATCTTAGAATCAACATGCATTTGGCACAGCTAATAGGCCAAATAATATGCAATCCAAAGACTTAAACACTATTACATTATTCGATAATAGCGAGTAAGCGGCACAATTCGATGCTTGGATGCGACACAGCCTGAACGTTTTTACCTAAAGATATTGCCAATCGTTGGTCCTCACTGAACTCCGGCCATTGGGCTAACTCCTCGGTTTGAGGCGTACCTTGGGCCACAAAAGCGGACCAATACTGAGCTATCTCGTTGGTAAGCTGAAGATCCTCAGCGTCTGTCGGCAACCAATCGTCATGGGTGTTAAAGATGTACGGTATCTCAGCACCGTGATAAGCGCCCATCTTGCTTGCCAATTCTCCTGTCCGCACTTTATTAAAATCATAAACCCAAGCACGCGAGCCATTGCTATTAATCTGCTCAGCCAACTTAAGCGTTGGGCAACCAAACTGAACCGCTGTAATCAAGCGGTCCACTTGCTCCAGCTCTGTAGAACCGTCGTTCAACACCGCTTTTATAGCGGCGACTGTCTCTTTATCACTTGGATTTTCGTCTATCCACTGCTGCACCGTTTGATCAGGACTCAGGTAGACCAAATATTCGTTAGTGTTAGAGCCCAGGATCACATCAACATTGTGGAGTTTTCTGGCCTTGGCTACTTCGCGTAAACTAACGGGCACAACTGGGTCGCCAACCGACGGGCCAAAGCCGAGTTCGGCAAATGCGATGTCAGCGGCTAACGCTAATTCTTGCGCGTCAATCTTTCTTAATTGCTCTAAGCTAGCGTTTTCATCACCCAACACCTCTATCGACAGCGCTTTGATTTGATGTTCAACCTCTTTACGCTCGGGCATCGACACAATAGACCAACCGCCACTCTGAACAACCGCGCGATGAAAAAGCCCTTTTGCCATTGGCGAGCCAAGTAAAACTGCAATATTGTCTGCGCCAGCGGACTCACCAGCTAACGTTACGCGCGCTGGATCTCCCCCTACCGCCGCTATATTGTCTTGTACCCACTGTAGGGCGGCAATTTGATCGAGCAATGCGAAATTTACATACTCTGAATCAGCGTGTGGAAAAAAACCAAATACGCCTACGCGATACGGTATCGATACTACGACCATGTCGCGTTCAGCCATTTTACGACCAATGTAATTTGGCTCGTATGACCAACCCGCTTTATTACTTCCGCCGTGCATATAAATATATACCGGTAATTTTTCTGCGTCTTTGTTTGAGGTTTTAGGTGCCCACACATTTAAATATAGACAGTCTTCGCTAAATTCAGGGGACGCGAACGTTTCGGGATCACCGCCAAAATCTTCAATAACCCCTTTGTACCACTTAACAATGCGATCGGCTTGCATGCAGGCTGGCGCAAATTGTTTAACTTCGATTACCGATTCGCTTGGCGTATAAGGTTGTGTAGGCTGCCAGCGTAATTCACCTATGGGAGGGGCGGCAAACGGAATACCCAAATACTCATTAATCTGATCGTCACTCGAACTATTGCCGTTGTAAACCGTATCGTTAACACTAAAGCTGGCGTCATTAGTGGTCTCAGCGTTAGCGAGAACGCTCGGCGAATTCATTAGCATTGCCGTTGCAAGCACGAAAAACGTATAGAAAGTTTTATTCATAAAATCCCTCTGATTACTAAATCTTTCAGTCTTCATCCACGGCCCAGTTAAGAGCCTCTAAACGACTATGCGTCGCAATTTCGGCGGGCATATCCGCCATGGTTAATTCCGCTTCGCACGCCACCCGGCCATCGGGCAAATAGATTTTGCCTTGGGCTTTCGCGATACGGCTCTTAAGTCTAAGCAGTTTTCCTTCGGCTTTAACTTTTGTGCCAACCAATACCGGTAGTCTAAACTGCACCTGCATATTTACCGTCATCATAAAGCGGTGGTGGTCGCCCGCCATAATAGACCGACCGACTACCTCATCTAAAATGGCCGTCAAAATTCCGCCATGAGCGATCTCTGGATATCCTTGGCAATGCTCTGGAATGACCACTTCGCTAACTACCGTATCAATCTCGTTGTCGTGAAAGCTCATCTTCAGCCCGGCAGGATTACTTCTTCCGCATACAAAGCACATTTCAGCGTTGGGTTGTTTTCGCATTTTCATATCTCAAGTAATATCTTGCCCTAATACTCAGCACAGCATCGCAGATGTTTGTGAATCAGGTCACCACAATTGGTTAACAATTGATCAACCATCGCCTAATAGTTATTGCGCGCATCACCTAGCGCATTTACAAGTGGCTGTAGGTGCTCTTCGAAATTACGCCATTGATCCATTCCCGTCGTATAAATTGGTTGGCGTACTTGCTCCGAACTTGGTGTACGCACAGCACGTTCAGTTTTATGAAATTCTACGCAGTCGGCTTCGAACGGAAGCTCCAAATAATCTAGCATACGTCGCACTTGCCCTTCTAGATCTGCGATTACGTCTTCGTGCTGAACCTTCAATATGCGGCCGGGTAAAACGCTTTGATAATGATCCATAAGATCAACATAGCCTCGGTAATAACGACCTATTGAATCTAAGCCGTAGCTGAACTCTTGCCCTTCGGCAAACAACTGCTTAAAGCCACTAAAGCAGCACGCCATTGGATGGCGCCGTGCATCAATTATTTTAGCGTTGGGCAGCATTAGATGAATCAGAGCAATATGCCTGAAATTATTCGGCATTTTATCTACAAAATGAATGCCGCCTTGGCGGTGAAACTCGGTGTCTTTAATAAAGCTTTGTCCAAACTCCGCAAACAATTCTGGTTTTAGACTTTCTAAGATACCTGGATAGGGTGTTTCTTCTTGTCGACGTTTTTTACCATTAAGGCGATGAGCCAAACCTATCACGTTGGCCAGCTCCATGGTGCCGTCGATCTGTGAATGCGATGCCAGTATTTGTTCTATCAGCGTTGATCCTGCTCGCGGCAAGCCAACAACAAAGATTGGCGCTTTATCCGTGCAGCCATAGTCTTGTCGGGCTGCGAAAAACTCTTTAGTAAATAATAACTTCTGTTGTTCGAAGTCAGCCTCAAAACGTGCAGGATCATATCGAGTCTGAGATTGTTTTAGTTGATTACCCAGCTGATAAAACTTAAACGACTCAGCAAATTCGCTGCGGTCTTCAAGTGCTTTACCAAGAGCAAAACAAATATGCACTCGGTCTGTTATAGACACACCCGCCTTAGACTCTTCTGCGCGCATTTGATCTATTTCAGCTTCACTAAACTTATAAGTCTTTAAGTTAGCCAAGCTCCAAAAGGCGTCACCATAGTCGCTCTGAGATTCATAAGCCCGCTGATAGGTTTTAATCGCTTCGTCTGTGCGACCCACGGTTTTGAGCGCGTGGCCTTTGGCTGTTAACACCGATGGTAAGTCAGGCTGCTTTTTCAGCGCCGAATCGTAACTTTGCAATGCTTTGTCAAACTCTCCAACGGCTTGAAACTCGTTAGCGAGCGCAATTTCAAACGCTAGGTTTTCAGGCGCGAGTTCATACAAAATCTGCGCTTGGCTAAGCGCCTGCTGAAACTTCTGACGCTTGTGCAAGACTTGTACGTATTCCAAGCGGGCTCGGTGAAAGCTGGGATGAAACTCAACGCAGCTTTCTAATAAAAACTCTGCATCATCTAGAATTTGCAGTTTGCTACCGATCTCTGCTAGCAGACGCATGCCTTCCGGATGCTTTTTATCTTGGCGCAAATATTGACGACACAACTGTTCGGCCAAAAACAGACGATCCTCATGAATCAGGCTACTAGCCGTCAGCAGCTCTTGCGGCAAGCTAGCCAATGCCTTTGCCTGTTGCATAGCTTGAATCGCCGCGTCTCGATCACCGCTGGCATCCAGTAGCTTAACCATGGCACCCCAACTACTGACTAGCGCAGGGTTTAATTCTACCGCTCGCTTATAAGCCGTTAGTGCCTCAGCCGCGAGGTCTTGTGAAAGCAGTAAATGACCTTGTTCTTGGTGACCTCTGCCGTAGTCGTTGTGATGCTTCAATAATCTAGCAATTGCCTCATTAGCTGCGCTAACATTTTTTTGCTGGCGCTCGGCTACAGCGCTGTAGTACAAAGCCTCTCGGTGCGCTGGTTGGGACTCAAGAATTTGCGTTAAACAATCCTTAGCTTCTTCCAAGTTATTTTGCTGCAAAAGCTTTTTGGCAGTCTGAAGCGTTTCGTTAATTGATTCGTGATCTGGTATTTGCATATAAGGCGTCTGGGGCTAGCAATGTGGCCGTACAGTTCTTGAACGGCTCTAAGCAATAAGACAAAGAGCATACAATAAACGAGGTTAAAAAAAGGGCGTCTTCGTAAAAAGACGCCCTTCTCGCTAAGGCGAACCCTAGACTATTTTTACACTTCTAATTCCTGTGAATCGAATTACTCGAAATCATAAGAGAAGCGAACACCAATCGTGCGAGGACGGTTTGGCGTGTTCTTCAAGATATCATCTTCGTTACTAATGAAGAGAACTGCCAATTCGTCTGTCACGTTTTCAATGAACAACGTAGTAGACCAATTGTCTCTTGCGTAACCAATAGACGCATCAATTGTTGTGTAGCTAGGTTGCTCGAATAGAGCACCGGCGTTAATTGAACTAATGGTGTCGTCTGTGTACTGATACGAAACTTGACCATACGCTCGACCATTGGCCGTATCCCAGTCATAACGACCGCGAATTACGTACTGAAGCTCAGGCGCTAGGGCTAACGAAGAACCTACAGGTGCTAGACCAACAACGTTTGGCGGAACACGAGTCAATTCTGAATCGTTAAATGAGACGTTCGCGAATAGCGTAAAGTTATCATTTGGACGATAGATTGAATCAATTTCAAGACCCTTAATTTCAGCATCAGCCGCGTTTGAAATAAACGCTAGGTTTGATACGTCGAAATCAAGTGTTTGAATTTGAATTCCATCCCACTCAATGAAGTAAGCCGCACCGTTAAAGCGTAGCTTGTCGTCAAGTAAGTTGGTTTTCCAACCGAACTCTAGATTGTTAAGTTCGTCTGATCCAAAGAAGTCTGGTACAAAAGGACCTACGCCAGCAACTAGGCTTGCACCACCATTACGGTTAAATCCACCAGCTCGGAAGCCTTCAGACATTGTTCCGTACAACATCACATTGTCATTCACTTGGTATTGCAAGTTCAACTTGCCGATAGTGTCTGAGAAGTCTGCAGGACTCGCATCACCAAGAATGGCATCAACGTTACGGCCTGAATCTCTATCAACACCACGGTTACCAAAGTTTGAGCTACCGCCCAATGACAATTCGATGTCATAACGACGTAAACCAACTGTTCCTGTTAACTTGTCTGTGATGTCATAAGAGAACTCACCAAAAAATGATGTTTCTTTTTTGCTACGCGTAAAGTCATTGAAGAACGCAACGCCAGGGTCACGAGTATTAGGGTTAGAGTTGGTAGCGCCAGGAATTGGGTTGTTAGGTGCAAAACCTTGGCCGATAGTCGCTGGGTAGTTCCAATCGCCACGTTCAATCGTTTCGGTATCATCATTAAACACACCGAAAATAGCCTGCCAACGATTGTCTTCGCTAGTTGCGAAACGCAATTCGTGAGTCGTTCTCTCTACAAAGTATTCTTGGTCTAAGAAAAAGTTAGGCGCGCCGCAGGTTGCGTAACCTGGGTAAGAACAAATGTAGTAAGGAATAAACGGGCCTGAATCAGCATAGCCAGAGTAATCAGCGATCTCGTCGACACTTCGATCTAAGTAAGATCCGGTATACACCATCTCTAAATTGGCGACACGACCGGTTACAGTCCATGACGTCATAGAGTATTCGTCATTACTGTAATCAGGAGCGAAACTTTGTGAGTTAAAGTCACCTAAGTCTGGTGCGTAATCCCATACGCCTTCACGATCAAGTTCTTGATCGAAATGCGACAGTAAAACTTCCCATTCGTCATTTGGTGAGTACTTTAAGCTTGCGCGGTAACCGGCATAGGTTGCTTCGTTAAAATCGTCACGTGCAAATTGTGAGTTGTAAACGGTTTCGCGAAAATCTGGAGCAACGGACAAACTTGGGTTCGTTAGAGCAATTTGCTTTGAACCTTTGATGTTGTCGATGTAGCCGCCTTCTTTAGCATTGAAGATTGCGATACGAGCAGACAGCTTATCGTCAATTAAAGGAAAGTTTAAGAACCCTTCAACCGAGTTGCTGTTACCACCACCTTTAGTGCTCGAGTAGCTTGCATCAAAGCCAGCATCAAAATCATTATGCTGTGGCTTGTTCGTAATCAGGCGAACTGTACCAGCTTGCGAACTCGCGCCGAACAGAGTTCCTTGCGGCCCAGGCAGTACTTCAACGCGCTGCATATCAGTCATGTATGGATCGATATTACGACCCGCTAGAGTAATTGGCGCTTCATCTAAATAGAGTGCCACGTTTGGCTCTGTTCCGATCGCACCAGCAATTTTGAAACCGCCTTTACCCGCTGATACTCCGCGAATAAAAATTTCGTTTCGACCAGGACCTCGACCACCGGAAACAACACCCGCTAGGTTACGGATATAGTCTTTAAAGTTAGCAACACCTAAGTCTTCTAGGGCTTGCTCACCAATGGCTTGAATCGTTACTGGAATAGTTTGAGCACTGGCACTACGTTTAGTCGCGGTAACCACAACCTCTTCGATAGCCGCCGATGCGGGTACTGCCGTGCCAAGGGCTACCGCAGTCGCTATTGCGTAACTTAGCTTTTTTCGTTTAAACATGATTATGTTTCCTCTTTCTCTGGAATGTTTCGTTCGCGATATAATCCGAAAACGTTATTCTTGAAGGCGTAACCGACCTATCTTATCTTTGCTAAACACTTCGAATTTACATTCAAAATTCAAGCAAGTAGCAGGCTTAGGTTAAGCATAAATCGTGCGCACTTAAACTCACGTCAAAGACCCGAGCATACGCGCACCCATCTAGCCTACTCAACAACCGTCTTTGAATCAAGCTTTTCGACGTTCCAGACAAGTTTATGTCGTTTGCTAACGATTATAAATTGACGTTCTGGGCGTATGATCTGACAATTAGGACGGCCGATTTACCTTACCTTAACTCTTTTCCCCGCTCCAACGAGAATCCTACATGACAGAAAAACACTTTGGTCTCGGATCATTTTCATTAGCGGGTAAAAACGCTATCGTCACTGGCGGCAACAGTGGCTTGGGTCAAGCTTTTTCAGAAGCGTTAGCAAAGGCCGGCGCGAACATTCACGTTACGAGCATAATGCCGGAGACTGGTAAAACGAGATCGTTAGTCGAAGCGCAGGGCGTCAAGTACCGAAGGCTAGAAGCCGATATTACTGAAACGGGCGCCGTCGAGACCATAACCAAAGACTGCATCGAATCCCTGGGCAGTGTTGATATATTAGTTAATTGCGCGGGCATTTCACTACTCGCCGACGTTCAAGAGTTTGGGCGTGATCAGTGGGACAAAATGGTAAAAGTTAACTTAACCGCTGCCTTTGAATTTAGCCACCATGTTGGCAATCACATGATCCAACAAGGCAGCGGCAAGATCATTAATATCTGCTCGATCTATTCGTTTCTTGGCGGCATAGGCGGAATCGCTTATTCAGCGACAAAGCATGGCATTGCAGGGTTAACCAAAACCTATTGCGATGAACTAGCTAAGCACAATATTCAGGTAAATGGCATCGCTCCAGGTTATTTTAAAACCGCGCTCACTGAAAAAACTTTTTCAGATCCAGCCAAAGCGCAAAAAATAGTAGAGCGCATACCTGCAGATCGTTTAGGCAACCCTGAAGACTTAATGGGCGCTATCGTCTTTTTAGCGAGCCCAGCTTCTAACTATGTTAACGGGCACATCTTGGCGGTTGATGGTGGCTACCTTGTTCGATAGAGCGATTTGACATGACCTTGCAACCAAAGCTCTCCAGCATGACTACACATTCACATTACGCTTGTAGTGCGCTTGCTAACCTCTGCTAATGTCTGGTCCTTACATTCTTGCGGTTGATGGCGGCTCGCAGAGCACCAAGGTATCGATATTCGACACGCAAGGACGCGTGCATGCCCACGCGAGCGTTGCTTTGCAGCCGCTGACTCATCACCCAGATGGTCGAGTTGAACACCCTGGCGATGATCTATGGGACTCATTGATCAACGCCTGCCAGAGCGCGCTTTCACAATTTAACGGCAAACCTAGTGACATTGTAGGTATTGGTTTATGTACGATTCGATGTTGCCGTGCGGTACTCGGCAAAGATGGCCTCTTGGCCAGCCCAGTTATGTCATGGATGGATGTACGCTTGGGCGTACCGTATCAGGACACCGACGACGATATTCATTACGTGACTACGTCGTCGGGCTATATAAGTCATAGATTGACTGGCCTCTTTAAGGACACTGCTTCGAACTACGAAGGTCAATGGCCAATAGACAAGCTTACATGGGATTGGAGTGATGACGAGCAGGTGATTACTGAATTTCATGTTCCGCGCAGCAAGTTGTTTCAGCTAGTGAAACCTGGGGATCAGCTTGGCTTACTCACTGAAGAAGCCTCATCAGTATTGGGCCTAACACCGAACACGCCTGTCATTGCTACAGCAAACGACAAAGCCGTTGAGGCTTTGGGTGCTGGGCTGAATACTGATGATCCTGATGACTCGAGTTGTCTTATTTCACTAGGGACTTATATCGGCGGTATGCGCACCATCAGCGGTATGCGCTCCAAAAGCGGTATGCGCTCCAAAAGCGATGTAGAAAGTAATATTGATGGCGTTGAGCTGCAGTTGGACTCAGAACACTTTTTTTGCAATATGGCCAGCCAACCCAATGGGTATCTTTACGAAAGCGGCGGTATTCGCTTTGGTATGTCGATGGTGTCCTGGTTTAGAGGGCTGCTTAATGAAGGCAGAACTGAGTCTGAGCACTTAATTACCGACACACAACTCAATGACGAAGCAACTCAGCTTCCTGTCGGTAGTGAAGGACTGATTACTGTCCCTGAATTTTTGGCCTCCACCAGCAAACCTTACCAACGTGGCTGCCTAATAGGCTTAACCGCGAAACACGAACGTGCGCATGTATTCAGATCTATCCTAGAGTCTATTGCTATGACTATGGTTAATCACGTAAACGCAATGAACGAAAGCTTGAGCGAGCCATGCTCAAAAGTGATTGTGTCTGGCGGTGGTTCTAAGAGCGATCTGCTGATGCAGATTTTTGCAGATTTATTTAATACAAACGTCGTTAGACCCATCAATAGCGACGCAGCAGGTCTGGGCGCAGCAATCTGTGCCTCGGTCGCTTTAGGTCTACACGACTCATTCGCGTCCGCACAAGAACAGATGGTCCGATACGGCGATGTATTTCAGCCAAACGCTCTTCACGCCCATCAATATCAACGCCTAAATGATGTTTTTAAAACGGCCACGCGTCACACTGATCCGTTATTGTCTGACCTGTACCGTGTAACCCAATCCTTTAACGAAACCAAACCCTGAACGAATCCAATATGACTACTCCTGATTTGACCAAAGAACAAATTGTTGCCGACCTAGAATCCATGCTCGGCAAAGGTAAAGTGATCACCGACGCTGAAGAACTCAAACTGAGCAGTATCGACCGCTTTCGACGGTTCGAAGGATTTCATGGGGTATTTCGCATGCCAATACCCGCAGCCATCGTTATGGCCGAATCCAGTGACGATGTTGCTCGTGTGATAGAGTTTGCCAATCAAAATCTGATCAACGTAGTACCACGCACGGGACGCTCAGCAACTGAGGGCGGACTAGAGACAGCGGTTAAGAACTCGATAGTGCTCGACGGTTCGCGCATGAACAAGATCGTCAGCATTGATATCGAGAACATGCAGGCTACAGTGGAGTGCGGCGTGTCTTTACAAACCCTAGACGATGAACTTCAAGCGATGGGTTACACCACGGGGCATTCGCCACAATCTAAACCGCTCGCTCAATTTGGTGGCCTAGTGGCAACCCGTTCTATAGGCCAACTCTCCACACTGTATGGCGGTATCGAAGATATGGTGGTTGGGCTAGAGGCGGTATTTCCAGAAGGCGGCCTGACCCGCATTAAAAACGTACCGCGCAGAGCCGCAGGCCCTGACATTCGCCATGTGATTATCGGCAACGAAGGCGCCTTGTGCTACATCACTGAGGTGACTGTTAAAATTTTCAAACACTTTCCAGACAGCCTACAGTTTATTGGCTACACGTTAGACAACATGAAAACTGGCTTTGAAATTCTGCGCGAAGTAATGGCAGAAGGTTATCGCCCTTCTGTCGCGCGTTTATATGACGTTGAAGACGGCGCGTATCACTTCTCACACTTTGCGCAAGATAAATGCGTGTTGATCTTTGTTACCGAAGGCCCACCTCGTATTGCCCAAGCAACAGCAGATGCAATTAACGAAATCATTGCCAAGCACAGCGAGTGCGTTGCGGTAGAAAGTGACTTAATCAAAACTTGGTTTGCACATTTGAACTGGGACCCAAGCAATTTGATCGAAGAAAGACGCGAGATTGTTGAAACTCAGAACATTTGTAACACAACTGAAATCTCCGCCAACTGGAGCGTGATCAACGAGATTTACGAAGTGTGTATGGAGCGAGTACGTAATGAGATTCCTGACCTCACTCTATTAGGAGGCCACTCGTCGCACAGCTACCTAAACGGGACTAACTTGTACTTCGTCTATTTTTACGATGTGAAAAACCAACAACCCGAAAACGAATTAGACGACTACCATTTGCCAATCAAGAAGATCATAGTCGAAGAAACCATCAAACGTGGTGGGTCTATGTGCCATCACCATGGTGTAGGCAAACATCGCACGCCGTGGGTTAAACAAGAATATGGTTCTTCGTATTACATTCTCGAACAACTTAAAAAGGCATACGACCCTAACGGCATAATGAATGCCGGAACGATCTACCCGTTAGATTAGAGAGTATGTAAGCGCCCAAAAAGCCAACATTTGAGATAAGGACCATGACAACCATAAAGGAAGCTGCACGCGAAGTTCCAGTAATTCACCACACAGACGTGTTGGTAGTCGGCAGTGGTCCTGGGGGGCTAGCCGCCGCACTAGCGTCAGCGCGTATGGGGGTGAAAACAACTCTGCTAGAACGTTATGGCTGTTTCGGCGGAAATATTACTCAGGTAGGCGTAGAAGGTTTCGCATGGTATCGACATAAAGATACGGTAGACAGCGAAGGCATTGGCATTGAATTTGAAGAACGTGCCAAGAATATGAATGCGGCAGTCCCGGAACCTCAGTCAGACAGTCATGCGATTGACGGCGAAGCGTTCAAATATGTGGCGGATGTATTAGTGCAAGAAGCCGGTATCGTACCGATGCTACACCGCATGATGGTCGCGCCGATTGTCGAAGGCGGTGTAATCAAAGGGGTAATCGTTGAGAGTAAGTCAGGGCGCGAAGCGATACTGGCTGAACGCATTATTGATGCTACCGGCGACGCCGACGTAGCGCATCGCGCGGGCGCCATTACGCACAAAGCCAAACGCGAAAATCTCATGGCCGCATCGGTTATGTTCTCGATGACGGGCGTTGATAAAGCGCGTTTTTTGGACCACGTTAAAGCCGACCCACAAACCTATGCCGATTGGGCTGGCGGCGAATGGACCATTGAAACGACCGGCAAGGAAGACAAAATGTTTTCGCCGTTCATGAAGAAACCTTTTGATCAAGCCATCGCGGCTGGTCTTATCCCAGCCAACCTCAACACCATTAATGGCACATGGGGAGCCATCTACGACCAAGGCGATTTAACCTATCTAAACCTAGTGCACCTCGCCGAGATCGACGGCACTAATGCCGACGACCTAACCAAAGGCGAAATGGAAGGTCGACGCCAAGCCATGCTTGCTATTGAGGCGCTACAGAGATTTAACCCTGGTTGCGAGAACGCCAAGCTAAGAAATTTCGGCATGACGCTCGGGATTAGAGACACTCGCAAGATCGACGCTCATTACAACATGACCGCCCACGACGTACGCCAGCAAGGCCGCTTCGACGACAGCATTGGCATTTTTCCGGAATTCATAGACGGATACGGAATACTCATCCTCCCAACAACTGGCCGGTACTTCCACGTACCTTACCGCTCAATGCTACCCAAAGGCGTAAAGCATTTAATAGTGACGGGCCGAAGTATAGGCGGCGATACAGACTCGCATGCGGCTGTAAGAAATATGATGTGCTGTGCAGTAAGCGGGCAAGGCGCTGGCGTGGCTGCTGCTTTAGCCGTAAAGACTGGGGTTGATTTTGATGAAGTAAATATCAATGAGCTACAAAAAGAGCTGGTTGCTCAAGGAGCACGAATCAATTGATTCAACCACCGTGATCAACTAAACAATCAAACATCTATGATCACAGGAACATAACTAGTCTGTTTATAAAGTGGTGCCCCATCAATTTTGGCATTAGGACCAAACCATCGGCTGGGCATCGTTACGGTCTTCTCGGGGTTTGTATTTAGCCATGCGGCCCACCATGAAAAACTCGAATTGGCCATTACGGTTCCTAACGAGCAGCGACTCATTAATTGTAGAGATTGAAATGCCCCTAGATCTGCACTTACAAAATGTGCTCTATCTACTAAGTCCTGCTCTTTTTTGAACTGAGCACGACACCAATCGATGTCATCACTAAAAACCGCAAACGGAGCGTCTTTAGGAAAGCGCGTCGCCGCCTCTCTATAATAGGAATGGAGCTGGTCATCACCGATAAGGACTTCGTGATATTTGTGACCAACATAATCTGATCTTCGCACGTGTACGGCGTATCTCATCGACTCAGAAGAATTCATCTCTTCTATGGCCCCTGGCCAAGTGAACCAATCTTTAATTGTTGCCGCTTCAGACGGCGAGCTCAAATAGGCCTCACCTTGAAAATAGCCCCGCAACAATACGATGGCGCTTTGAGTAGGATTGAGATTCTCAAGAGCACGCTTTATACGAATCACCAAGCCTTCTGGTTTTTCACCCCAGTGCTCAGCAACGGTTACCACTGCCGCGTCGCTATCAGTAGGTAAGCGCGCTACATGGCGAAAGTACCAGTTGTTCTCTGGATCATGACCATGCGCATTAACGCCAGCGAACGTCGCGGACAGTGCGAGCTCGGACCCCGTTGCTATAGCGACATGCCTAGCAGCAGCCAATTGGAAAAGCCTGTTTCCGACTCCGCCAACCAACTTTGGAACAATAGTTATCGTCATTTTCTATGCAAGTTGAGTCTTCGGATTTGATCTTTGAATTCGGCCAACCAGACCCAGTCAACATCTTATACCTTTATGGCAACGCACTGTGTAAGCATGTTGCAAGAGATCGCTATATACCACTTATACGCTACCAAATCTCTTCCTTGTGTAGCTTCGTCATTCTTTGGGAAATATAAGCAATTTCGGCTCGCGCTTAATGAGTTGGTTTCGTATTAGTTCAGAGCGTAAGCTGACCATCGCGTTAAGCCTATTAGCAGAAAAGTTACCTACTCATGCCAACCAAGTTATTAAACCTAATAGGTCTTGTGTGGTGAATATGTTATTGACTCAACAACTTAGCGTGTTCGCGTAAAACGAATTTCTGTAGCTTACCCGTTGATGTTTTCGGCAAGGCTTGAAAGACAATTCTACTTGGCACTTTATAGCCTGCCAACGATTGCTTACACCATTCGATAAGCTCCGCCTCGCTAGCCTGTGCTTGGCTACTTAGCTCAATAAAGGCACAGGGGGTTTCGCCCCACTTTTCATGTGGCATCGCAACAACCGCCGCGACTTCGACGCTTGGATGTCGATAAAGCGCTTCCTCAACCTCGATTGAAGAAATATTCTCTCCGCCTGAAATAATAATATCCTTAGATCGATCCTTCAGCTGCAGGTAACCGTCTGGGTAGATAACGCCAAGGTCTCCTGAACGAAACCAACCGCCTTTAAACGCTTTTTGGGTTGCTTCAGGATTGCGAAAATAGCCTTTCATAACCACGTTGCCTCGGAACATTACTTCGCCTAATGTCTCCCCATCCCGCGGTACCGGCTGCATAGTCTCTGGATCTAATACATCCAGTTGCTCAAGCGGCAAATACCGCACGCCTTGACGTGATTTTAATGTGGCTTGCTCTTGTGACGGTAATTTTGACCATGCTTGATGCCAATCGTTGACTACCGCTGGACCGTAGGTTTCGGTTAACCCATAAAGATGGGTTACCTCAAAACCAGCAGATTGCATTTCAGCAAGTATTGTCTCAGGTGGAGGTGCGGCGGCAGTAAAAAATTGGACTGTTTGTTTAAGATCACGTTTAATCTCTTGGGGCGCTCTCACGATTAATGACATAACAATCGGGGCACCACACAGATAAGTAACTCGGTGCTCGGACAACGCAGCCCAAATCGGTTCAGCGCGTACCTCACGCAAGCATACATGGGTACCGATTAATGCCGATAACGTCCATGGGAAGCACCAACCATTACAATGAAACATCGGTAGCGTCCACAGATACACTGGGTGTTTCGGCATTGAGGTCGTTAACGCATTCCCTTGCGCGAGCAAGTAAGCTCCGCGGTGATGCGATACCACGCCTTTCGGGTCTCCTGTTGTTCCAGAGGTGTAATTGATTGAGATAGCATCCCACTCATCTTCTGGCATTAACCAGTCGAAATTTGGGTCACCCAACGACAACAACTCCTCGTAATCAGCCGCTTCCGCCCTCATTCCAGACTCTTGAAATTCAGGGTCATCGTATTCAACCAGTATCGGCTTGACCGTAGCCAGACCAAGCGCTTGTTGCATTAAGGGCATTAATTGCCGGTCTATGATCACTACCTTAGACAATGCATGATCAAGCTGAAAGGCGATCGTAGCCGCATCAAGGCGGGTATTAATCGAGTGCAAGACAGCGCCGCTCATCGGCACACCGTAATGGCATTCCAGCATTGCTGGCGTATTGGCTAACAGCGCAGATACAGTGTCGCCACGCGTAATGTCATATTGCCGAGCCAGCGCGCTAGCCAGTTGTCGTGAGCGGGCGTAAAATTGCGAGTAAGTGCGCCGCAGAGTGCCGTGCACGATGGCAACGTGCTCAGGAAATACGGTCGCGGCACGCTCCAAAAATGTAAGCGGCGTTAGCGGTTGGAAGTTGGCTCCACAGCGTTCTAAACCCTCATTAAAGGGGTTAGGGGTTGGCAACTTAAGCATCCTGCCACTCTGGTGAGCGCTTCTCTATAAACGCGTTTATTCCTTCTTCAGCATCCTGCGCCAGCATATTCTCTACCATCACCTTAGAGGCGTATTCATAAGCCTCTGCCAAGGTCATTTCGCGTTGCGCGTAAAAAGCACGCTTTCCTGTCGCCAAAGTCATGCTTGATTTAGAGGCAATCTTACGCGCCATTGCCATGGTCTCTTCGGTGAGTGTATCGGGGTTAACAGCATGATTGATCAAACCGATTTCAGCGGCACGACTCGCAGCAGTCATATCCCCTGTTAACAACATTTCCATAGCATGCTTGTTGGCCACGTTGCGCGACAAAGCCACCATTGGCGTAGAACAAAACAAGCCAATATGAACGCCAGGCGTGCTGAACATAGCGGTGTCCGCCGCCATCGCAATGTCACAGCTCGCAACCAATTGACAACCAGCGGCCGTGGCAACACCCGTCACCTCGGCGATAACGGGCTTAGGGCAGTGCACGATTGACCGCATTACGCCCGCACAGAGCTGCATAATTTTACTAAAATAAGCTCTACCATGATCAGCATCAGAGCGGCCAGCCGTCATTTCTTTGAGATCATGACCTGCACAGAATGCGGGGCCATTTGCCGCCAGTACGATAACCCTAACTTTAGCGTCCTTGCCAGCGTCAGCAAACGCCGCGCCCAACTCATTGAGCATCGCTTCTGACAGCGCATTGCGTCTCCCAAAATCATCAAGGGTGATTCGTAAAACCCCCTCATCATCCAAAGCCAGCAACAGTTTTTCAGTACCCTGCATGAAAATCCTCCTTTTTTAAAAATACGTCGAGTCAATAGTGCGGTAAGTTCTCTTCAGTAAAGAATTTACCCTAAAGACCTAGTCAGAACATCCTATCAGCGAGTTCACTCGCGATACAACGTTCAAATTGCAACAGTTATAACAAGCTAGTTACTTAAGGGCCGTACTGGCTCCTCTAAACCTTAATTCATTTTATGCTCTATTCGAGCCACGCGACTAAATCGCGTGCTGCGCCATTGCCTGATAGTCAGGCAAACATTCTT
This sequence comes from Proteobacteria bacterium UBA7415, assembly GCA_002470515.1. GTDB lineage: Bacteria > Pseudomonadota > Gammaproteobacteria > Arenicellales > Arenicellaceae > Arenicella. Next base: position 269,466 of record DKML01000031.1, read on the forward strand.
CGACAACTTGAAGCTCGGCGGAACTGAGCTTGGGATTCTTCGGTTTATAGGCCCCGAAGCCAGTCGACGCTTCAACCTTGTTGTACCAATGCGGAGCCCATACACCGTCTGACTCGCGTCGGCCTGAAGGCCAGCTCAGCATTGCGTCATTAAACGGAACATCTAATGCGGCACATAAAGCGCTGAGGCTTCCTCGAGGGTCTTTGAGTACGGTTGATGATCGAATCACTGGAGGGATTTTGCCTGTGGCTTCCTTTGCCATTTCAAACAGCTCGCACTGTCGAGCAAAACCAACGTCTTCCGCCCCCACACTTCCGCGCTTTTCTTTGTACGATGCAATGACATCCGCAGGGTGACGAATCAAAAACGCGTGCCGCAAGCTTGCAAACCACTCCATATCAATCGGCGCAACCATGTGCTGGGTCATATGTTTTTGATATTGAATAGTGGCCGGGAATTCTAGATCTTGACTTAATTCCTGATCGATAACGGTCTGCCAATTACTGGACTGGCTCGCTAGCACCTCGTCCTGCATAGGGTGGATGATTCCCGTAGCGGTTAAAAAACACGCGTAAAAGGGTTCGTCTACCACTTGGGTATCTGGGCGGTTTTCCCACGAGCGCATCATTGCCGTAGAGATATTCCTTGGACCGCTCCACATTGCGATTCGAATCGAGGGACTAATAACGTCTTTAGGCATTGCGGCACTCCTGGTCCAGCAACTCCATGTAATGTTGTTGCAACTGTTCAACCATTGGGCCACGACCGCCATTGCCAATTTCTCGGCCATCTACCGAACACACAGGCACCAGACCCGCAAACGTTCCTGTCACAAATGCTTCGTCGGCGTTATAGACGTCAGACAAAGAAAACGCAGTTTGGTCGTGTTCAATGCCCTGCTCGCGACATATACGCAACACTGCACCACGAGTAACACCGTCTATGCAAAACTGACCCGTTGATGTCATTACTTTGTTGTCTTTAACAATAAAGAAGTGAGTGCTGTTACACGTTGCTACAAAGCCAAATGGGTCTAGCATCAATGCTTCATCAGCACCCGCTTTAGTCGCCTGAATACAGGCGAGGATGCAGTTAATCTTAGAATGGCTATTAAGCTTAGGGTCTTGCACATCTGGAAAACCACGTCGCACATGCACAGTAAACAAGTTAACACCCTTGGTTACTGTTTCTGGTAAAGCTTCTTTGTACTCCGGCACTATTACAATGGTAGGCGCGGTAATTGTTACTCTAGGGTCTTGATACGGCGTAGATTTGGTACCGCGGCTAACCATTAAGCGAAGATGCACACCTTCGCTCATATTGTTACCCTCAAGTGTTTGGTAAATTCGTTGGGTAAGCTCTTCTTGGGTCAGCCCTGGATGAAAGTCCAATGACTTAGCGCCAGCATACAAACGGTCGAGATGCGTTTGCAAGAACGCCACTTTACCGTGGTGAACACGCAGCCCTTCCCAAACTCCGTCGCCCAACATAAACGCCGAATCAAATACCGATACTTTGGCTTCGTGACGCGGAAACAATTCTCCGTCAATATTAATCAGGATGCCCTGATTACGGTCGTCGTCGTTATAGGTATGCGTTGAATGGCTCATTTTGGAATCCGGGTTGTGGGTCACACTTTTAGTTTTTTAAGATTCTAACAGGGCTTATTGGTTTTAAGGAAGTCGGAAAGCTATCAGTTAGCCATACCGTTGGGACTACAACTGCCAGCAAATAATCAGCTACCCAAGCACAAGCCAAAATGCCACGCCAACCATAAGCCCAGCTGCGATACGATTGAGCCATTGACCAAGACCTCTGTTGGCTAGGTAGTCGCGGAGCATTCGGCCGCCTTGCGCGTAAATTAGTAGGCAGATGAATTCAATAACAACCATCACACTAAGCAAGACTACGGCTTGCGGGAGTAACGATTGCTGCGGGTCTATAAAGGGAGGGAGTAAGGCCGCAAAAAATATCCACGCTTTGGGGTTTGAAACGGCTGTTATAAAACCCTGAGAAATAAGCCCTTTTGTGCTGACCTCATCCGACGCTTGGCTCAATGCAATCTTTACTGGCGAGCGCCATGCTTTGACCGCAGACCAAATTAAATAAGCAGCGCCAATTACCTTTGCGACCATAAATGCTTGCGGCGCGCTCAATAAAAGTGCCGCTACCCCGCCTAGCGCGGCGGCACCAACAAGCGCAACGCCTACTAGCTCGCCCAGCATCATCCACAACGCGCGGCGTACGCCAACGCTAACCCCAAGCGACATAGACAACGTCATGCACAGCCCCGGACTCAAGGAGATCATAAAAAAGGTCGCGCAGAACGTTAGAAATCTAGCGGCATCCATACCTAGAACTTGTTCACTAGTGAATTATTACGCACTTCTATCTTCGGCTTTCTTAACGCGTATTTTATTAGCACCTACTAACTTGCCATTCAGATTTATCAGCGCTGCCTTGGCATCCCCAACTTTGGGCATTTCAACAAACCCAAAGCCTTTAGACGCTCCAGTTGTTACGTCTTTGACCACAGTGCAAGACTGAATGGTTCCAAACGCCTTAAATAAGTCGTGCAACTCGTCGGCGGTCGTTGATCGATCTAAATTGCGTACTAATAATTTCATGCTTACCTATTAATTTTGAATTGTACAGACAGGGAATAACATTGTACTGATGGGAACAACAATGGTCGATTCCCACGTAGGGCTATTCGTGATTAACGAATATCAGCTCTTGGCTGTTATAGCCATACCCTTCGATTTTTTTGAGGAAATTCTCTTTAACCAAATCGCTTATTTTGGGTTTTCTCGACAGTAGCCATAATGTGTTCTCGCTGCCTGTGATGAATGCGTATTGGTAATTGTCTTTATCCAATTCAAAGATAACGTACGAACCGAAAAACGGGCCAAAAAAGGATACTTCCAAATAGCCAACATCGGTGTTTCCGGCAAATCTTGCTTTACCAGTAGCATCTTCCCATTTGCCACTTTTAGTGGAAAACCCGCGATTTACAACTCTGACACTTCCATCGTCGTTCATCGAGTAAGTCGCCGTAACCTGCTCTAGCCCTCTCTCAAAGCGATGATCTAACCTAGCAATCTCGTACCACTCACCAAGATATCGATCTAACTTAAAGTTAGTGACCGGCTCAATGCCTTTGGGTAGCCCTGCACAGCCTGATAGCAGAAGAGAAAATAGGATGAGGCAGATTGATTTCATAGAGGTTCTTTATCGCAGAAACATCGACGTTGGAAAGTTGATTAATCTAAGCATACACCCAAATTTACTAGGGCTCTTATATCTCTTCCAAGCTTCGGGCAATAGCGTAAAAACTTTTCATGAATCATCGGAATCAGAAAGTTCGAACTGAATACCACCTATAAACGAAGCCAGCTTAAAGCGACTGCCCGCGTTAATCGTCCTACCTAAGGTCATAGCGCTAAGACGAACTATCGTCCAGCATCTTAAGTGCGGCCTTCACAGATTCTACGTAGCCTAAAGCTGAATCATCGTCTTCATCAGTGATCGGTAAAAGGATTTCGCGCGACTTTTCTAGGCGCTCTTCACGCTGCTCCCATACGATCCTTGCACCAGGGTTGTTATGCAAAAAAATAGCAAAATCACTAACGACCACATTTATCTTGCTTGTGCCTATCAGTTGGTCTTGGCTAATGCTGATAAAGAATGCTAGATCGTTAACGTTAGTCACTAGGTTCTCGAAAACCACGCGTTCCACTGGATTAAGCTCGTCGCCCGACAGCCCCTTAGCCCATGTGGCGGCGTTTTGATTGATATCCGCCCTCATTGATATCGTACTTTGCAACGATATTAGATTTGTTTCGTTAATCCCAATTTGGAGAGATTGACGAACCTGTAGTCCAACGAATATCAGCGATGCCACAATGGATACGGCCCCTAAGAATTCAACAAGATTCTTCCACTTCAATGTAATTTGCATAAAGACCTGTAAATAAATGTTGGGTTGATCTGGAATCCAGATTTTTGCAAAGCATCCAGCTTAAACTTTAATAATAGACTATTGAAGGTTTGAACGAGCTAAATACACGCTCTTAGTCCATTTGAAGTGTGCGGCACATGTGCTGTCGAACTTTAACAAGACATTTACGCAGCCACGCCAAATGCTCGACCAACCATTGCCGTTACAACCATAGCTAGAGCACCCCAGAACGTTACACGCATCGATCCTATTAGAACGGATGCTCCACCAGCTCGAGCGGCCAACGCCCCGAGAGATGCCAGAAACAATAAAGACGAGACTGCTACTGATGAGATTAGTTGAGGTCCGGGCACAACCCATGCTAAAGAGAGGGGAAGAGCAGCGCCGACTGTAAACGTGACAGCAGAAAAGAAGGCGGCTTGTATGGGTTGCGCACCATTACTTTCCGATATGCCTATTTCGTCTCGCAGGTGTGTACCAAGAGCGTCGTGTGCCATCAATTTTTCGGCAACCTCACGCGCCAAATCAGTTTCAAGCCCCCGATCTTCATAAATGTGCGTTAGTTCTTCAACCTCAAGATCAAAATCTTCTTCTAGCGCTTTTCTCTCAAGCGCTATATCCGCATTTTCGGTATCAGATTGAGAACTCACAGACACATACTCACCAGCCGCCATCGACATAGCACCAGCGACTAAACCTGCAACTCCGGCAAGAAGAATACTCTCTTGTGTTCCACCAGCCGCTGCAACACCAATAATAAGACTGGCTGTGGATACGATACCGTCGTTGGCGCCTAAAACAGCGGCACGCAACCAGCCAACTCTATGCGAGCGGTGCTCTTCATGATGACTCATACTTTTCCTCGATCGGTCTTAGCCATAACGTTTTACCTTTTAGTTTTGCACCTAGGTTTTGCATCCAGGCACTCTACCTAGCCCAACTACGTAGCGTACTATCTGACTTGCTCACTCGGATAGAACAACAGCAAATATAAATTATGTACGCCTGTACAAATACCGTAGAGAAGGCTAAGGCCGAATGCAAGCTCATGGTATGGCGTGTAATTGAATATGCTCGCTAACAGAAAAAGCAAAATGAGTATAAAGATCGTAACCATTATCTTATGAGTAGAGGTCACGCCCGAGCTGCTCCCACGGACGATGAAGGCACTAAAACCGACCAAGTGAAACACCGCAAGGAGTGCATTTGAAGTTCGCCATAAAGATTCTTCGTTCAGAAAAAGTAACCCAAGAAGTATGGGCACAAACGCACCGAGTAATGACACGATGCTGGGCTCTACCAGAGTCCTCAATTGCAGCATCTCAGACGGCGTCCATTTGCCTTCGCCACGCCGACCCAATGCAATGACTACTCCGCTAAAGCCAATCAGAGCAATGGCAATGCTCGCAATGCCCAATAAAAAACCTTCAGTCATATCAATAACTACCTTTTGTTACATCTAAAGCTACTTGGCTCCGTCAGCCTAATCGCAACCTTTGATTATCATTTATCGAAAAAGCACGATTAGTAAGCAGCTTCAAGCGACTGTCCGCGTTAATCCTGCCGTTCATTTAATACTGCTAGTCAGCGCTGTTACCTATAAGTGTGGCTACTTTGCTTGCGATTTATTGCTCATGCCATTGATTGTAATGTTGTAAATCACTGGGCTGTTATTTCGTCCCACACAGTTCTCCAAACTGGGTTTGATGTGTCTCTGCTTATTCCTCGGGATTCAGCATAGTCAGCTACAAATGGAGCGAGTCCCGGGTAATCCGTAAACGTGGCTGCAATTCCGCTTTTCGCAAATCTCAAACTCGACTCAGGCAACAATCCCGTTGAATTCTGAACCACCAACTTTCCCCAGTTGCTGACATAAAGCATTGTTAATTTTGCTGCGAGCTCTTTTTCAATGGCGTCTAATTGAGGATCAGGTTGCTTAAGTTTTACAGAGAGCTCCAACAATCTATCATTGGCAGAAATCACCTCTGCAAGCTGGAACTCTGCAGCTGTATTTCTGTCTCTAGCTTCACCTTCAGCAATTCGGTTAGCCTGATTTAATTCGGCCACTAAAAAGTAGATACCGATAATCACTCCAATACTGGCTAAGAAGTTAAGCAAATGATTTAGTTTTTCAATATTCATACTCAATTACTATTTACTTCATGTCCTAACGGCCAGGACTGGGTCTGTGTAGAACGTCGTTCTATTATGATAGCTTAACTACATGCGGTCTAAGCCCCTTGCAAGACAGAGTCACTATCTTCCATATTGCCTAAGGTTTTACAGTTTGCTCACACCTTATCAGTCTGAATGTTTGATGCGTTTAGTTGATTGAAACATATTCTTCTTTGATGATCTTTCGGTCTTTCCAAGTTTGAATATGCTTACCTGTAAATTCATTAACTTTTGAATCTGCACCCGTCATTTTGTAATGAAAGGTTAGCTCGGCTATGTTTTCGCTAATAACAGATGAAACTAACCCAATATCAAAGTGTTGAATTGAACCCACGAAACCTTTTTGTTTATCGTAGGATTCTTGCATTGACGATGCAAACAGCTCGCCATTGTTCAACATTAGAACGTTTTTATCGTAATACTTCTCGCACAACTCTAGAACGAGACCCGCCTTATTCATTTCAATAAAATCATTTATTAGATTTTGCAATTCTCTCATCCTTGTTTAAAACATCACGGCCCACCAAACGACATGGTTTTGCAGAGTCTAGTTTCAGTACGTTGCTAGACCGAGGTAATCATCTACCCACAATACTTGGTTTTCTACAGATTACTCATCACCCAAAATACTATCCATTAGCTGTTGAAACTCAGGGTTGTAAATAAACTTTTCGCTTTTCCAAGCCCACTTCATAGCTATACGTCTGCGGTCACTATCTATTAACGTATCACTAGATGCTTTTCTAGCATAAGTAGATATTTCCTGAATCACACCATCGTATAAAACGGGGTCTAATGTGCCATTCAAGAATTGCCTGTGGCCATTGGACCAAATATGGAAAAGGGCTCTATAGAGCCCAAGAATTTGGATTCTATCTTCTTGAGAGATGTCGTCTAGGTTTCCATCCAGTTGGGCAAGTGCTTTTGAAAGCGAAGGGCTGGACGCCACTACGAGGTTCAATTCTTGGAAACCAGATGCAAATGAGGAATTTGTTGCGGCTCGTATCGCAATAGTATTTTGCCGTTGTTCAAGGCCTACAAAAATTAGGGACCCAACAACACATACGAGACCAACTGTCTCAGCGACCATTCTAGGTGTGAATTTTTTCATAAAAAGTATGCTGCCGAATTCATCTTATATTAAATGCAAACGATTGTGGTTATCTGGGGAGATTACAGCGGAAGCGAACCCTCAGCAAATAAATGCCCCGCCACTTTTATATGATTCTTACAATGACGCGGTTGCGTACAATTTGTAGAGTTCAGCATAGTCCGGTTTCTTTTGATAAGACTTCAAGTTGGGGTCGATATAAACCCAAGGCTGGGCGCTACGAAGCCAAATATTTGCCACTGGCTTGAACCAAGAGCTATCGTCAAACGCTCCCGGGAAAATACAATACGTATTGGGAGAAGCCTTCAATATCATCAGACTTTTGCAGCCAGCACAGTACTGCAATGTACGCCGTCTTTGGTAACAACATCATCAAAATCACTCTCAGTAATCTCTATAGATGTTGCCGGCACAAGCATTGACAGGCCAAAAGCAGAACCAGTGCGCTGTTGGCACGTTGTGCAATGACAAGCATAGACCGTGTAATGCTCTCCCGTGAATTTGTATTGAACTCCTCCACAGGCACATCTCGCTTCATGTGATTTCATAGGGCCGTCCTATATTCGTAAAACCTTGCTAAGTGCCTCGAACGATGGCGCGAGCCGAGCGCATTAAGCAAATTTTAGTACCTTCATTGCAAGACTACTAACTATCAAAATGCGGCCTTCCATTGTTCGGTATCAATAAACCAACGCTCTCCAGAGCAGCTAGAAAATCCTCTGGCACCTGCATCTCGCTTACGGAATAAGCCTGATCCCAACGGCCGTCAGCTTTGGCTGCACGAACATGAATGAGTCCAGACTCCTGCATCCGACCTTCAGCTATCAGGCGCCCCACATGCTCTGTATTCCTTTTTGACCAGTTACTACCGGCCTTTCTTGGGGTAATTCGCTGTATGTAGGCTTGGTCATCAAGTGAATTCTTAATACCGTCAATCCATCCCCAGCATAGCGACTCAATTACCACTTCGTCCCAGTTAACACTCGGAATACCAGAGCCCTTCTTGAACATCTTGATCAAAAGTTCACTTTCGGTAGCATGATTGTCTTGCAACCATTTACCTAGATCTATTGGCAACTCAAAAGTCATTGTTTTATCAGAGTCAGCCATCGAATCAATGTTGTGCACTACCTTACCGGCACTCCTGCAATGTAAGGGTGGATAAAGATCACAACGGCCAATACTACGAGACTTATAAGACCGCCCTTAATTTCTTGGCTCCATGAAGGACTTTCGGGCTTGATCCATTGGCCTTCACGCTTGTTGATGAAAATCATTTCTAAGATCGCCCATAAAGCCAGGCCACCAAATAGAACCACAGAACGTGAATCACCATTTATTAATAGGTGAGCAATAGCCCAAGTTGCAACACCCGTGAGTTGTGGATGACGGATAAATCGTTTAACTCTAGTTACGTAATTTGCAGCACCTAACAGGAAGAAGGCAATAACGAGCAAAACCAGCGCCACAGGTTTTGCCACAGCTGGAAGAGTGTATAAGTACTCAGGCGTAGTACTGCGCCAGCCTAAGACCATTAACACGAGTGATAAAACAATGAGTAACGCGAACGTGGCCGCGTAAGGTTTTTCCCCAAGGCGCGCCACTAAAGAAGCTTTAAACGAGATCCCAATAGAGGGGATGAAATGAACGCTAGACCAAAGTAAAAGGCCAATGATAAGAAGTTCCATAAATTATCCTCTGATAGTTTGGCTTAACCATAGCGCCATTTGCAGGTGCAGTAAACCAGCGCGAAGCGACAGTCATGCGGAGTAAGGGGGGCATGGGCGGCATGTGAGGGCATGCGATCCCACGTCCATTCCTTATTAAACATACGCCTTTGTCGCGTCGGCTTAAAGTAGGACAGGAACCCTAAAGCTCACTGCTCCTTGCTCGTTTCTCGTTGCTACTAGGAACAAAGAAGACACCAGCCAACTGATAAACGCCTTTACAACTTGTTTTGGATTATCATTTCCTTTGCAACCAGAACCGCTGAAGGCAGAAACATGGTTGAAATAATGCGTTGATCTGTAATTACGGCGTTTTTATCTTTTAGCGTTTGCTTATTTTGAGCAATAGCGCCGTTCTTATTAAGCTGACTTTCGATAAGAAAAGGTAGCAATGTGCCCTGCATGGCCCATGGCTTTTCTGTTTCAGTAGAGTTTGGAAATCCAGCTACTTTTTTCCCTTTCACCAGAAACTCGCCGTTAGACAATCTGACCTTGGCAATACCGGCAGAGCCATGACCACCAACCCCCACAACCCCGCCTGACTCATAGACTGTACTGATAATAGAATGGATTTCTTTGTTATCGGCAACGTCAAACATTACTCCGTAGCCACCACCAATATATACGCCCCAATAGTCGCTAGAATCAATTTGTGACGGCGTGAAAGAGCTGTTCGCCTTTTCTAAAAAACCTTCGTGTTTGATCGCATAGCTACTGATTCCTAGTGGGTCCATCATAAACTCAACTTCTCCACCATCAGGCGACACAAAGTCGACTTCAAAACCATGACTAACAAAAATGTGAAAGGGAGGCGCGACTTCCCAGAGATTATTTCTAGCGTCGTGTTTTTCAGAATCCCCCATGTCTACCATGTTCGAAACCACGATAAGCACTTTCTTGGTCGGTTCTGCCGCGGCATTTGTGGCAAACAACGCCGCCGTTAGTAAAATAGTGAGAAAAATTTTCATTGTCTTCCTTTTTAAATAATTGGATTTACTAGTTAGACGACACTAGTAGGCAAAAGGTTTCAATGCTGATACGGGAAAAATCAAAAGGGAAAAATCTAAATCAAATATCTAATCTTCATGTGCTTTACGTCTTGCTAGGGGGTGCACTTTAGCGCGTCCAATTCAGGCCACTATTGAGTCAGAGCTGTATTTGAGCAATTTGCTATGAACTTCATTTCAACAATAACGAAATGAAGTTGTAGGCACTGGGCTAGCTTATTGAAATCAGCGGCCTTTTCTCAATGCAGCTGATATTTTGGGGACGCGCTTAGTGAGCACTCCAAACCCATTTATTAAAACGACGTGCAGGTAAAGCCTGGTAGCATTGCCCCAGAAGTAGGTCTAATTTTTGGGCTCGTGATGTTGTGTTCTTTAACGAATTTGGGGTAGAGAGTGTCGATTCGCTCTACAGCCTCACCAAATATAACGCCGACAGTACCGCCTTCAGAGGCGCTGTAGATATGGTCAAATTTCGGGTGTTCATCAAGTACAATATTTTTTTCTACTCGAGTGACCTCATACCGTAGGACGATAAGTTTGTTTTCGTTGATAACGAAAACCATATCACCCACACTGATTTTTGAAAATTCATCCCAGCCGAACTGTGTTTCATCCAAATCAAATATGGCGTCTTCTGCAAGCGCCTCATATATTTTGTAATGATTGCGTCCTTTGACATTATTGACTAGGTATCTATTCATAATTTATCCATTTGCGTATATCGCCCGACTAATAGGCCCGACTAACAGGTCCGAACTACTCACCAAGCGGCGCTGGTTTGCTTTGCTATCGAGAACCATCTCGACAATAAGGCTGGCTCTCTATCATTTGTAACACAATTTGGTTTGAATGTTATATGTATTATGATTTAGGTCTAAGAGTCTCTATAAACTGTGCATCCACCCAATAGATATCAACATTTGGAAGTTCATCACCAACGCCTGGATTTATCAGTCGGTTAAAAAAGAAATATTTTCCGTCAGGGGTAACGTATTCGGCCGCGTCCCAAGCACTTGTATTTATTTTATCGCCCAAATTTATAGCGTCTCCCCAATCGCCATCGTTTTGTCGATAACTGATATAAAGATCAGAGTCACCATACCCGTCACTTCTTACTGCATCCCAAATTAAATACGACTCATCAGGGGCGATATAAGGGTGGTTTAACTGCGTTCCTGTATTAATTGTCTTGCTCAATGGTTTAGGGTCTTCATACTTTCCTTCTACAATTCGTGAATAACGTATTGGAAAGTCCTCATTTGATTCATCCCATGTATCAAAATAGTAAGTGCCATTTGAGGCTGATGTAAGACGCATGATCAGAATGTCAGTGAAAGGTAAATCAAGGTTCTTCCTCTCTGACCAGTCGTGATTGATACGCTCTATATATCGCCTACCTAAATGCATGATTTTACCATCAGGAGAGATAGTGGGTTGCCCTATTCTAGGAGACTTAACCTCGCCAAACCATTGATCATCCGTTTTCTTATAAGTAACAAACTCTTGGCTTGTATTGTCTTCGCCACCTCTAATGAAATAAAACTCATCCATGTCTGGAGTAAAAACGCCGCTATATTCATATCCCTCTGTTGAGATAACACCAGGAGCGAATGGCTCTGGAGTTAAGCCAGGGGGCTTTTGTCCTATGTAGTCCCCAACAAGTACCGGCAAGTTGTCCTGAGCGTGACTGATATTGCTCACCATTAGTGTCAAAAACAGTAGAACATTTAAAACAACATTCTTATTCATATATTTGTCCTATTTGAAATTCAGCAAACACTTAGCAAGAGGCGTAGCGAAGCTATGTCATGCTCAGAAAGTGCTAGCGGCGATTGCTAGCGGGACATGCTAGCGGGACACACACTTTTAAGACTATCACTTATCACGTAATCTGTTTATAACTAAGCGATATGAATCTCGATGAGCCAACGGAATGACTCAGCCCAGAAGCACGCTTATCTCTCTTTCAGATACGCCCTACTACCACTGCGTCTCACGTTGTGTTCGTCAGGCCTTTTTGTGTGGCGAAGACCGTAAGTCAGGTAAGTCGTATGAACACCGCCGAGAATGGCTTGAACAAAAGCTATTGTGTACGGCTGACTCGTTTGCCATCAGAGTGTGTGCTTATTCTATAATGAGTAATCACTACCACGTTGTTCTAAGAGTGTGCCCAGAACAAGCTGATGAATGGTCTTTTAAAGAAGTCGTATTTCGATGGCATTCGCTCTATTCGGGAACTGTCTTTTCTAGACGATTCATGGCTGGCGAAGCACTATCGACTGCTGAGCGTCACGAGTTAAATCAATCGGTTACGATATGGCGTGAGCGGCTAACAAACATTTCGTGGTTAATGAAAATTGTAAATCATGCCTTGGCTCTTATGGCCAATGAAGAAGACCAGTGCAAAGGTCATTTTTGGGAAAGTCGCTTTAAGAGCCAAGCGCTCCTAGATGATCGAGCCCTACTAGCCTGTATGGCGTATGTGGACTTAAACCCCATTCGAGCTAAGCTAGCTCGTACGCCAGAAGATTCAGACCACACGAGCATCAAGAACCGCATTGATTCAATTGCCAAAAAGACAACGCCCGTAAAGTGTTTAGATGACTTCGTAGGTATCAAGAAGGATGTTGATGGTATTCCGTTTAAGCTTGAAGACTACATAGATTTGGTTGAATGGAGTGGACGTATTATCCATCCCAACAAACGAGGATTTATAAAAAGCGACGAACCAGAAATGTTAAGTCGGTTGAGTTTAGACAAAGACGCTTGGCATACACTCGTTACTCAGTTTGAGCAGCAATTTGGTCATTGGGTCGGCTCAGAACATATTGTTCGGCAGGTATATGAAGACCACCATTACCAGCGTACCCCCAGTACCAGATCTCATCGTTGCTTATTCGGCTAAATACGCACCTTAGAGAAATTTAAATCTAACCGTTTAGTTAGGTGAGTGACTTTCTTATTTAATATTTAAGCTTCTAACGAATCCTCTACAATATTGAAGCGTTTAGTGTTGGTTTAAGTCAAAAACACTCGCCATATCTCTGATAAAGACAAATTGCAAATCGCTTCAACCTTGATTTTGATGTTTCTTAAAGTTTTGATGGGTGTCCAGCATTGGTCACCACAGACAACGAAGAACTGTGTGTTCCAATTAAGACCTCCAATAACGCCGTTGCAGTAATTTGTTTATAACTGATCGACTCGCTAGGCAACATCACAAACCTATGATGTTGCCTAGCCATCAGGTATCTATGGTTACATCCAAATTCGATCTAGGTCATCCGAGTACAACTCAATAGCGGTTCGATATTTCTTAATCGAATCGTTATCTGTTGTAGACACAATTAAAGATAATAGTTGACTAGTGGCTTCTTTGTGCCGACCTAAGTTGTATAAGCACATTGCATAGAAGGGCTGAATTTCAATAGCTTCAGGGTATTCAACTAAAATACACTCAAAATAATTAAGCGCGTCTTCGTAACGCCCTACACTGCGCAATGTGCTTGCTAATCCAAATAGAGCATCGAATATCTCTGCTTTACTAAGCTGCCCATCAATTGCTAATTCATAGTGCTCTATAGCGGCTAACTCTTGGCTTTCGTTGTCGTACGACCAAGCAATCTGTAAATGCGCTTTTGCGGCGAACTCAGGCTTGGGTAGCAAGTTGGTGAGTAACGCCCTTGATGCTGCGTACTCACCTTGCTTGCGCAGCTCAATTGCTTCTTTGATTATTGCATTCATTAACTTTCACGTACGCGACCGCGGACAAACAGTGGCTATTATTTAGCCCGCTAGAACTTAAACGGTATTGCTGCATCTATGAGCTGGTAGATATGCCCCGCTTCACCCATCCAAATAAGGTACAGGACAGCCGCGACATTCAAGAGCGCAGTAAACCAAAACCCTGTTAAAAAAGACGTCTTGCTTGATTTGTGACGTAATTGACGCTGAGCCAATAACGCACCTGGCCAACCGCATACAAGAGCCAAAACATGTAAGTTAAATTCTGGAATGCGCCACCGATCAGACTGTGCCGATGCTTTATCTATAGCATAGGCTAGATATGTGACTAAGCTCGCGGCTACAAACAAAAACGCTACTGCGTAATGCAGTCGACCAATTGCGGTAGAAACAATCACAACGCAAAGAAAAAGCAGTGTGAGCTGAATAGCAAGCTTACTCTCTCCTGAACCGCTATTATGCGAACGGTTTTCGGTTTTGTGCTTGGCGGCAGCCTCACCCACAAATCGCGCATTTTCCGCTCTAGGACGTCCGTCTTTATCCCTGGCTAATTCGTAGGTAACACGGTCACCTGCATAGGGTCTGCGAACTTTTGTCTCGAAACTCTTTATGTGTAGAAATACAGAGTCTTCATCGTCGGAGGCAATAAAACCGAAACCTCTTTTGTCGACCCAGCGAGTTATTTTTCCTTCATGGCGCATATTTTTGGCTCTCTCCAAATTTTATTTATTGGTATTTTGCTCGACTACACCCATGGTGTGGTCAAGCATCGTGGCATCACCTGGCTTCCCGTGACCTGGCACCACTAGAGTAATTGGGTTGAATTTATCCTTTACTTTTTGTACCGAACTCGCCCAACGGCCAATACTGGCATCACCCGTAAACCCAAGGCTACCCCACTCAAAGCTTCGGATCAAACATCCGCCAAACAAGACTTGTTGTTCTGGCAGCCAAATCACTAAATTGTCTTTTGCGTGCCCTTCGCCAGGATAAAATGCCTGAACGCGACCGCCCAACATTTCAAAGCTCTCTCCTGAAAACGAATTCAATGCTCTGGTTTTTCCTTTCTCAAGAAGAATCTCATCTGTCATCTTAGAAGTGTACGTAGGTATCGACTTTGAGTTGAGTAACGCTATGCCTGCGGTTCGATCATCATGAAAGTGGGTAGAAATACTCCCTTGCAATTGCCACCCCTGGCCGGCAATCCACTTTAGTAACAGCTCAGTGTCCGTTTCTGACCAAGGAGTGTCAACGATAAAGGCTTGATCTTGATGCACTACAACAAGGCCATTGGAATCTATCCACCCCGATCTCTCAAAGTGCTTGTATGAAGTATGTACATATACGCCATCTGTAAGAGGCTCTACCCTCAGCGGCTTATGAACTTCGTTCGCGTGGAGATGCTGGCAAACAGCTAATGTGAAAAGCAGAGGTAAGACGACTAAATACTTATTCATTTCTGGGATAGTAGGGTAGTTTTTGACAAGGTTTATTCGTGCTTCGATTATCTAAGCAGCAACTCTCACTCACCAACCATGTTCGTTAACTTTTCTACCGTATTCCAATTTCTTGCGGTGGCCGGCACACCGATTAGCTTCTCTGCAGAAGCAGCAAGCTTGGACTGGCCTATTCCGTCAGGTGCATATAGATAAAACACTGTATCGGTTAGTGTAAATTGCTCTGACTTAATTTTTAGAGCCTCTAGTTTCTCAAGATTGGGCGTAGCAGCGGGAGCATCCAGAAAATAGAAATGCACTACCTTTCCAATGTCGACTGGGTAAGGATTTTTGCTCACAGCGGTGGCAAGCTTCTCTGCTCCCATTAGCAACACGGTCGGCTTAAAACCCATCTTGTTTTGAATCGCTTTGCTGATTTTTACCGCTTCATTCGCGCCAAGTTTACCCACTGTTTCAAACGCGACATTGCCGCTTTGAATATAAGTTCTAATATTTTCGTACCCAAGCCCTGCCAAAATCTCAGAAAGATCTTTCATTGGCAGTTTGTTGTTACCGCCCACATTTATGCCACGAAATAGCGCTATATGAGTAGTCACTTTATTTATTTCCAAACATTCGCCATCTTCTCAAGGTCTGACCGAATAGGTTCAATAACACAAAATCGATGTTTGCTCTGCGCTTCCATAACCACCCACTTTTCCATCCACTCAACGACGCTAGCCCCAGCGGCTTCCAACCGTTTAACTTCGGCGTCAATATCGTCTGTTTCGATAGCAGAGAGAACTCCACTCGGATGCTCCACTTTTTGCAGGAGTACTTGCGCTTCTGATGGTGCGCCGTTTAGTCGAATATATTTTGAGTTAACCTGGATTTCTTGAGATTCGGGCTGTGTTCCTAAAGCGGCTACCCAGAAACGAGCCTGGTCTGCTTGGTCATCTGACTGACAATCTACAACTAGTGCGCCTAATCTGCTCTTATGCATAAGTCACTACGGTTTACCCTTTACAGGCTTCTTTAAAACCAGCAGCCACAAATGGAATCATGATTCCATACGCAGTCTGAAAGTCGGAGCTGTGACATTTGTTGTTCGATAGCCGGTCTATACGTCCGGTTTGAGCCAGGGTTAGCGTAAGCGCGCCCGAAAGATTGTGATAACACCAATAGATTTTTTCTTCATCTGCGTCAGGCATCGCTTTTTTAATTGCAGCCAGAAACTCTAGAACGAGCGCATCAAAAGTAGATGACATTAACTTCTCACCCCATACTGCAGAATTATTCACATATGCAATAAGTGCCAGATAGTTTTTCCAGCCTGGGTCTGGGCTTTCTTGCGCTATTTCTAAAGGCAGAAGAAAGGCCTCAATGATTTTTTCGATGGTAGGGCCAGACTTGCCAGCCTCGGCTTGAACTTTTTGTAACGCCTCTAAGCGTGTTCTATTGAGCTCTCCTGCGCGACGTTGAAAAACGGCTTCGAATACATCCATCTTTTTACCAAAATGGTATCCAGCTAAGGCTAGATCCACGCCCGCCTCGGAGGCGATTTTACGCATGGTTACGCCATCATACCCATGATAGGCAAACAAGGCTTCGGCCGCATCCAAGATCTTATCTTTCTTTTCTATTTTTGGGCTCATGCTCGGCCGATAGAGTCGTTTTTTATGGTTAGTTCAACTTAGCACAAAAGTCATTTAGAGTCTCTTTTGCGCTTCTAGAGCGCCTCTCTGGCGCATTTATTCAGTTTCTTTTACAAATTACACGAGTATTATATTTGTAATTTCAACAAATGTTGAATATATTTTGCCCTGCCTAACTTTCAAAGAAGAAAACCATGACACCAGAAATCTTTAAGTACTTACTTACCTTCTCTTATCTAGTTCTTGTTCTGTGGTTATCGTTCATTGGAATGCGGCGCACAACTGATCTCGCAAGCTTTGCGATTGGCGATAAGCAATTCAGCCCTTATCTGATTGGCTTAACATTGTCAGCGTCTATAGCGTCTACAGCGACCTTTGTGATTAACCCCGGGTTTATATACGTACATGGTTTATCCGCGTTCTTTCATTTTGGCATTGCCGCTTCGGGCGGAATCCTCACTGCGTTCTTAGTTCTCACCAGAGGCTTCTTAAAGTTTGGCACATCGAGTAATGCCGTCACCATTCCGCAATGGGTATACCATCGCTATCAGAGCGGCGAGTTGCGTTTGTTCTTTGCTGTTATTAACTTACTTTCAATTGCCTTTGTTGTATTAATCTTAGTAGGTTGCAGTCTTTTAGTAAGCGGTATGTTTCCAGTAAGCCAGAAGCTCGCATTGGTGCTCGTCATGCTGTTCGTTTTTTCATACGTGTTAACGGGCGGCACCTATGCCCATGCCTACACCAACGCATTGCAGGGTGGCATGATGTTGCTCATCGCGATTTTTCTATTTGCCGATGGGATTGGCACAATGGGTGACGGTTTTGTTAGTTCTTTACGCGCCGTAGGTCCGGATTTCGCCAGCGTGTTCAATCCGTCATCTGATCTGTATTACGACTTTTTCTCGGTTTTTGTGTCGGGCTTTGTCGTTACCTTTGCGCTGATGCTACAGCCGCATATTCTGACCAAGATTCTTTATTTGCGCGAACCGAGTGACATAAACAAGTTTATCTGGACCACGGTCTTAGTCGGCTTTGGCTTTAGTCTAATTTTAATGATTGGATTTTTCGCTCGCTTTTCTGGCCTAGAAATCCCCATGCAAGATCAAGTCGTGCGCGACTACCTTGTGTTCCGTTTTATGGGTACCGAAGCGGGCGCTTACCTGCTTACTTTTATTTTTCTCACCTTACTCGCAGCCGGTATGAGCACGCTAGACGGTATATTAGTGTCGCTGTCCGCTATGGTTATTAACGACATCGTTGTGCCATTAACGGGTCGAGCTGACCAAGGCCTTATGTTTTCGCGTATCTTTTTAATTGCGCTGGGCTTAGTTGGCGTTGCTCTAGCCTGGAACCCCCCAGCACTTGTCGGATTATTTGCGCAAAAAGGAGTGTATGGTTTGGCGGCCGCGTCAGCTGCGCCTATCCTTATCGGCGTTTTATACACTAAGCCGATACCCGCATGGATCGCGTTAAGCTCAGCCTTCGTCGGGCTATTCACCCATTTAGCCTTGAATCTTGGCTATGGCGTCAGCAATCCAGCCGTATCGGCAACATTGGCTATCTTTGCCTCGTTTGCGGTATTCGGAACGGGCTTATTGCTGAACAAAACTCGCCAAGCTTAACCGTTCCTTAGTTAAAGTTTGTTTGACATTGCCTAGCGATGGCTAGGCTTCTGCTCGCTTTCGCAATCACTATGAACTTACCTTAACGGACCATCGCACCATTCCCCATTGACATTTCAACGCTTGTTGAGTATTTTTCAACAAACGTTGAATAGAAGATACGCGTTGCTTTAAATAATAATACTCATGAACACCCTTACTGGAGGACTCCCCATGAAAACATTAAGACTCAAAGCGTCCGCACTTGCTGTGGCATCGCTGGTCAGCTTTGGCGCTGCTTTACCCGCACAAGCACAATCAAGTGACGGCGCAGGCGAACAAGCCAAGCTGGAAGAAATTGTAGTAACCGCACGTCGTCGCTCAGAATCTCTACAAGATGTGCCGATTGCCGTAACAGCGATTACAGGCGACCAATTATCACTTAGAGGCGCTGCTGATATTTCTGAGCTCACTCAATCAGTACCTAGTCTCACGGTTGAAGCATCGCGTGCAACTAACTCTACACTAACCGCGTTTATCCGCGGCGTTGGTCAGCAAGACCCTTTGGCTGGCTTTGAGCAAGGTGTTGCTCTTTACATCGACGACGTCTACATGGCTCGCCCTCAAGGGGCATTGCTAGACATCTATGACGTTGAACGCATCGAAGTATTGCGTGGCCCTCAAGGCACATTGTACGGACGTAATGCTGTTGGCGGCGCAATTAAATATGTTACTCGACGTCTTTCTGACGAACCTGAGTATCGCGTAAAAATGTCAGTCGGTGAGTACAACCAAGCAGACTTAGTAGCAACGGCGTCTTTGCCAATCAGCGACACATTTCGCGTTGGCGGTACATTCGCTACGCTTAACCGTGACGGTTATGGCGACAACTTAACGACCGGTGCAGGCAACTACGATAAAGATGTAACGGGTATACGCCTAAGCGCCGAGTACGAGCCAAGCGAAGACGTATTAGTTCGTCTTAGCTACGACAATACAGACGACGACTCGTCTCCTGTTGCTGGCTTTAGACCATTCGCAGGTGCCTTTACGGGCTCACCAGTGTTGAGCAACGTTCGCGATACATTTGCTGGCGCTGCAATCAGCCCTTCTACAGCCGGCATTAACGGTAATAATTCAGTAGAAAGCGAAGGCATCCATTTGTCAGTAGATTGGGCAATTAACGACAATCTAACGTTCCGTTCTATCACAGCCAGCCGCGAAGACTTCACCGAGTCCGTCATTGATTTTGACAGCCTTGCGTCGCAAGATTTTGACGCTCAAGTGGTTTACGACAATGAGCAGTTCAGCCAAGAATTTCAGTTGTTATACGACACAGACCGCCTAAATGTAGTCACAGGTTTTTACTACCTAGATGCCACTGCATCAAATGACTTTGACGTAGTACTAGGGCAACTAGGCGTTTTAGCTTTTGGTGCTCCATTAACCGCGTACACAGGCGGCGTGGTTGACACCGAGTCTTGGTCAGTATTCGCTGATGCGACTTACGCTCTTAACGATCAGTGGAGCCTAACTTTAGGCGGTCGTTATACCGAAGACAAACGAAGCGCGGATATCTTTAGAGCCAACTACTTAGGTACAGGTTCACCACAATTAGGTAACCCTAGCGCGTTTTTCTTAGCCGCAACCAGTGATTTTGAAGCTAATCGTAAGTTCGATGACTTTACGCCCCGCATTAATATCGCGTATACGATCAACGACAATATGAATGTCTATGCTGGCTACAACCAAGGCTTTAAAGCCGGTAGCTTTGATCCGCGTGGGGCCAACTTTGCAACGGCTGAAGTAGTGAATGGTTTTGAACCAGAAACGATCGACTCTTTTGAGCTGGGCTTTAAAGCCACTTTGCTTGATGGTCGTGCAACCACTAACGTTGCGGTGTTCCAATCTGAGTACAAAGACATGCAAATCCCTGGTTCAATTGGGGTAGACACAACGGGCGACGGCAACAACGATTCGTTTGTTGGGTCTGTAACCAACGCAGGTCAAGCCGACATCAACGGTGTTGAATTTGAAGGTAACTTTTTATTGACCGACAACTTGTCATTGCAATTAGCGGTTAGCTTGCTAGACGCTGAGATTAAAGAGTGGATCGTTAACGGTGTTAACGTAGCCGCTCAGCGCGAGGTTCAAAACACGCCAGAATCTATGGCTTTTATTGGACTCAACTACACTAAGCAATTGGCATCTGGCTCGCTATACCTTGGGGCCAACTGGTCTTATCGCGACGATACGTTCCAGTTTGAGTTGCCTACTCCTGTGTTGGATCAAGAATCTTACGACGTAATCAATGCAAGCATCGTCTGGTCTAACGACGCAGAGAATGTGCGCTTTGGTTTACACGGCAAGAATCTTGGTGACGAAGACATTAAAACGTCTGGCTACTGCTTTGGTTCTGGTGGTTGCCCATCAACGCTTGGCTTAGAAGACAACACTACTGTGTTCTACGCGCCGCCACGCACAGTGACAGCGACGCTAGAACTAACATTCTAAGCTTGGATTTAAAATCTAGACAATTAGCACGGCCTTTCTCCTAGGGTCCCTACCTGGAAACTCAGGTAATGCAAGACGATGAGCCGGCGCAAGTAGTTTGCGCCGGCATCATCTATCTAAACTACTTAACACCCGTGTGCGTTTTGGCTTAACAGCTCAGATCCACACCTTTACTTAGCCTGACTATGGACTACTTCCCCTCAGAAGCGCCTTTGTTGCCCGAAATTCTTGCCCTACATGGCAAGTGGCGTAACACTAAGACTGCAGTCATTTGCGATGACATGTCTCTAACATGGCGTGAATTTACCCACAGCAATCATAAACTTGCCAATGGACTGCTTGCGCGAGGGTTGAGCACGGGCGACACCATTGCAGTCGTTATGTCTAACGGCATTCCTATGTTAACTACCCTAATGGCTTGCATGACCGCCGGCTTAGTGTCAGTGCCCATTAACCTCTCGGTTAACGACGATGCGCTCGTCAACATGATCAACGACGCGAAGTGTAAAGCTGTAGTGGTTTCCGAAGACCAACGAGCACGCTTGGAACTAATTCGCCATCGTTTAGATAATTCGCAATTAAAATTGTTAAGCGACACACCAGCAAAAGGCTGGCAAACGATTGACTCGTTACAGAACGATCAATCTACCGATTTACCCAATACTCGCATTCCCGATGATGCAACGCTGAACGTAATTTACAGCTCTGGCACCACGGGCATGCCCAAAGGCATATTGGCAACTCAGCGTGGACGCCGCGACTGGGCATACGACCTCGCTATTGCCTTGCGCTATCACGGCGCGGCACGAACATTGTTAAGCATTGGCCTTTACTCAAACATTTCTTGGGTCGCCATGCTCAGCACCTTATTGGCGGGCGGCTGCCTAGTCATTACTAAACAGTTTGATGCCAGTGCTGCACTGCGCCTAATCAAACAGCAAAAAATAACCCACTTCGCGATGGTGCCCATTCAGTTTCAACGACTGATCGAAACCCTAGAGAGCGCGCCACAAGACTTTGATGTGGCTAGTGTGCAAGCATTAATGAGTTGCGGTTCACCGTTGCACGCCGACCTAAAGCGAAAGATATTCGAGTATTTTAGCTGCGGTATCGTAGAGCTTTATGGCCTTACCGAAGGCGTGATCACGACCATTGACCCAGAAGACGCTGAGGGTCTTTGGAGCTCTGTAGGCAAACCGTTAATAGGCACCGACATAATGTTGATCGATGACCAAGACAACGAGGTTGCCGCCAACCAAAGTGGCGAGATCGTATCGCGCGGGCGGATCACTATGCCAGGATACTTAAATCGCGAAGACGCTAACGCCGAAGCGTGTTTTGACGACGCCTCGGGCCGACGTTGGTTACGCACTGGCGACATCGGTTATTTAGATGACGATGGCTTTTTGTTTATCGTCGATCGCAAGAAAGATATGATCTTGACCGGTGGTCAAAACGTTTATCCTCAAGACATTGAAGCTGTTTTAATTGCGCACCCACAAGTAAACGACGTTGCTGTGATAGGCGCTAAGAGTGCACTTTGGGGAGAAACCCCAATCGCAATTGTCGTAGTTGAGTCTGATACAGTTGAAGATGCAGATAGTTTTAAGACAGACCTCATCGCATGGACTAATCCAAAACTAGGCAAGCAGCAAAGAATTGCAGATGTTGTTATTATTGATGAACTACCACGCAACCCTAACGGTAAGATTCTAAAAAGAGAGTTGCGCTCCACACTAGACCTACCTGTTTATCATCAGTCTTAAAACGAGCTTGTATGTAGGAATACGATCATGGCTAAATTCACTAAACACCTGTACCAAAGTAACGATGGCTTAACGCTCTACGCGCGATACTATGACTGTCAGGGTCTAGAACAAGGCGTGATTCTCTGCATGCACGGGCTCACACGTAACTCTGCTGACTTCGAGCCAATTGTAGACGAACTGGTCAAAACACATCGAGTAATTACCGCAGACCAACGCGGACGTGGCCGTTCGGCGTATGACCCTAATCCAGACAACTACAATCCGGCTGTGTATGTAGCCGATATGTTTAGCTTGCTGGACTCGTTGAAGCTCGACAAAGTAATTCTGTTCGGTACATCCATGGGCGGCTTAATGGCCACCATGATGAAAGCCACGCAACCCGAGCGATTCTCTGCTCTGATCATCAATGATATATGTGCTGACATAAATCCAGCTGGACTTGAACGAATAATGAGTTACGTGGGCACTCAAGAAGCCATTACTGATTGGGACGCTGGGATTGCTGAGATAAAACGCTTAAACGCTGGAATCTTTCCCAATTTAGACGAAGACGGTTGGTTAGCCTTTGCGCAACGCATCTTTATTGAATCACCTGATGGCGGTTTGGAGTTTGATTACGACCCAGCAATTCGTAAACCACTAAAGGCCAACGAAGAAAATGCGGCTCCACCAGACTTATGGCCGGTTTTTCAAGCAGCTGGTAGCACGCCTGTAATGTTAATTCACGGTGAACTGTCTGACCTACTGGTCGAAGAAGGCGTTAACAAGTTTAAAGACTTAGTACCCAACTTAAAATATGTAAAGGTCAAAGGCGTAGGCCACGCGCCAATATTGGACGAGCCTGAGGTAGCACCCGCCATAAAAGCTTTTCTTGCGCAGTTAGTGTAGTTCTTCCAATTTCTTATTCAGGTATGTGAAGGGGCTTGCCGTAGCGCAAAACATCCAGTACCACCTGCCCTCGATGTTCTGATACTCTTGTTCTCCCACGCTTTAGATCAAAGGAGAACTCAAATGATGCAACCCCTCTTAGTACGCATTGCAGCGCTCGCACTTTTAGCTATAGGCCACGTTCAAATGAGCGCCGCGTCTACTGATTCTGATACCCACTCTCATACTCCCTACGCGGTTGGTGTTAAGACTCTGTTTATTCACGATGAGTCGCGCCCCTATGATGCCCTTGCCGGCGTAAACGTGGGGGTTAGGTCGCTGCTTACCGAAGTCTGGTATCCGGTAGATCATTCAAGCTTGACCAACGAGAAGGAGAGTGAGGCACCAGCCTATCAACAAGCGATCTTCGGTGATTACGTTTTTGGACGACGCGATATTCATAAAAAGATGATGACGCAAACCACGTTCTTTCATCTAACGCCACAAACGGTACGCGATGGTGTAACTAAAGAACAAATGGATGCGGCAATGGCGGAACTGTTTGATCGCCCACGTAACGCTTACATTAATGCGCCATTGGCAAAAACCGACCAGCCGTTCCCCATAGTAGTGATGACCCACGGCGATGCTGGCAGTCGCTACAATATGGAAACCGCCTGCGAAGCACTAGCCGCACAAGGCTATGTGGTCATAGCACCGGAACATACCGGCAACACGCCTTTTGCGCTTACGGGCGAAGACCCTGCGCTTAAAGAAGGCTTTGCAGATGCTGAGTTAGCCAAGAAAATGGCCGAAGTTAAGGCGGTGTTGAACACAGATGGAACCTATGGACCTGAAGATAGCTATGGCCAAACCTACACGCCGCTAGCAAGCTCAGACGAAACAGGTATGGCATTTATTCAATTAGACAAATCACTGGTCGAACGCGTTAACGATCTACGTGCTGCACTAACAACGTTAGAGCAGTGGAATACGTCTGGTGAGTTTGCAGATCGCCTAGACATGCAGCGTATTGGAGTGATGGGTCGATCGTTTGGCGGCATGACCACTTTGGCGGCGCTGGGCTTAGAAAATCGCTTTGTAGCTGGCGTAGCCGTTGTACCGCTAGTGTTTCCTGATTTTCGGCCTGCCTTACCAAAAGAAGCATTAATCGGTGAAGAAGGCGAAACGGTGTTATTGGATCGCGAAGGCGATATCACCCTGAATACAGTACACAAGCCGACGCTGTATTTAAGTGGCGCCGAAGACGCCCTAATTATTGGTTCGGGCATTCGGATGGCACAAAACTTTGGTGGCCCAGTTCCATCTCAAAATAATCCACACGCGGTTTTACGAGCGTCATATGAAAGTACAGATCTGCCTGTTTATTGGGGTTTACTGAAAAACTCGAATCACTCAAGCTTTGGAATATCAGGCGGTTATTGGTGGCCTGAATTAAAGCCTGACTCGCAGACGCGCACATTTTCACCGGATGAAAAATTTACCTTAGTTGCTCCTATTTTGGCGCATGAGATTCAACAAGAGCGCGTTGTAACGTTTTTTGATGCCTATCTAAAGGAACAGAGCGATGCCATGCAGCGCCTGAGAGAAAATCCGTTTTCTGACGGCGGGTTTGAGTACGAATATCGCAACGCTGGCGAATAGACAGCCAGCTTGAAAGCTCTCTTTTTAAAAAGTAGTCCAAAATAGGAACGCATAGCCAATGAATAACTTAAGCTCACGCAGCGATTCTCTGCGCCCTTATCTAGACACTAAGGTTTTTATAATTTCGATTATAGCTTTGTTTTTTGTCAGTGGAGTATTAATCACACTACCAGAACAAACGGCAACGGCCGCCAACTCCGCCAAAACGTGGATCACAACTCAATTCGGGTGGTTGTATTTACTCACGGGTGTACTGCCACTGGCTTTTGCTGGTTGGCTTGCGTTTGGACCTTATGGACAGATTAAGCTTGGCGCCGAAGACGAAAAACCTGAGTATTCTAATGCCAGCTGGATTGGCATGATGTTTACTGCAAGCATGGGGGCGAGTCTAATAGCTTGGGGCTTTGCGGAGCCAATCTTTTATATTCAAACGCCACCGCTAGGCATAGAACCTAATTCAGCACGAGCATTTGAGTTCGCACACATGTACCCCTTGTTTCATTGGGGTGTTGTACCTTGGGCAATCTATTGCCTACCAGCCGTGCCGATAGCCTACATGCTATTTGTTCGCAAAAAACCTAGCTTGAAGATTAGCGATTCTTGCGAAGAGGCCCTGCCAAAACGCGGCCGCAACGCCTGGCGTATGGTGATTGATATTTTTGTGGTTATCGGCATCGTTGGCGGCGTTGCAACCTCCCTAGGGTTTGGCGTGCCATTGGTTACATCATTAGCCGTTGAGTTATTAGGTGTGCCCGACAACTTAACTACGCAGATTGCAGTAATTGCCTTATGGACAATGATCTTTGGTACCACTGCGTATTTAGGTCTAAAGCGCGGAATTAAGGTGTTGGCCGACGTTAACCTTGTTCTGATGTTCTTTGTGATGGCCTTTATTCTATTGCTCGGCCCCACCGTTTATATCCTGTCGCTAACCACCAACTCATTTGGTTTAATGCTCAATAATTTTCTGCGCATTAGTTTTTGGACCGATCCAATTGCAGCCAGTGGCTTTCCCGAAGACTGGACCATTTTTTACTGGGCGTGGTGGATTGCCTACGCGCCCATGATGGGGTTGTTCTTTGGCCGCATTTCACGTGGTCGAACCATCAAAAACGTAGTGGTAGGCATTATAGGCTTTGGTGCGTTGGGGACTTTCTTGTTCCTAAGTATCGCGGGCGCCTACGTACTTTATTTAGAAAGCAATGGCTTGTTGGATGCGTCAGCGATTATGGCTGAACAAGGCATGGCAACATTAGTGGCCACCGTAATTGCTCAGCTACCCTATAAGATATTTATCTTAGGTGTCGTTACCGTGCTGTCAGTCATTTTTTACGCGACTACATTTGATTCCGCCGCTTACATTTTAGCCAGTGTGTGCACTAACGATTTACCCAGCGATGCCGAACCCGGGAAATTAAACCGCGTGGCTTGGGCAATGGGGTTGGGTGTAATGGCTGTTGGACTAATGGTGGCGGGCGGCATTGAAACCGTTAAAGCCATGTCAGTGGTCTCTTCCCTGCCGATCATCCCCATCGTATTTATGATGTGCTATACGCTTTATAAATGGATTAAAGCGGATTTTCCTGAGCTTGGAAAGAAAGAAGTCTATACGCTTGATTAAGCGTTAAAAAAGTTGCGTATCAGCGCAGAAGACATTTCTACGCTGTTACGCTCGCACTTATTCTTTTCTCTTATTCTTTTCTCTTATTCTTGGTCGTCTAGCTGATCAATTCCGTGCTGCGTTTCCACACGCAACAATCGATCAAGTTCCCAAGGGTGGCGTGCCAATTGAACCATAGCCACTGCGGCCAAATTTTGCGAGGGATCAATAAAAAATTGCGTGGCTGCCAATCCACTCCATGCGACTTCGCCTTGAGAATACTCTTCTGGCAATTGAGTTTCGTCATACACGATTGAAAAACCCAACCCCATGCTCGTGCCGTCATAAATATTAATGTCTGGGTAAGGACCGCCTGCCGATCGAACTTCGGGCGTCATGTGGTCAGTCATCATCAAAGCCACCGTTTCTGCTTTAAGTAAACGTGCTCCGTTGCCCTCACCACCATTGAGTAACATTTGGCAGAATTTTAGGTAGTCTCCTAAACTAGACACTAGCCCTCCACCACCTGAGTACAATGCTACCTTAGTTAGATCGTTCTGGTACTCAGTTGGCATCATATCTATTTGCTTAGTCTCTGGATTCCAATACTGAAAACTCGCTACTCGGTGCATCTTCTCAGCCGGCACTCTAAAGAATGTATCCGTCATAGCCAAGGGGGTAAAGACTCGTTCCTTAAAGAACGCCTCCAATGATTGACCGCTGATTTTTTCGACAATGGCACCCACCACATCGATCGAAACACTGTATCGGTATTGTGTGCCTGGTTCATGCTTTAACGGTAGAGCCGCTACGTTGTCGATAAAGGTATCAAGATCTGGTGAGCGGAAAAACAACTGTGCTTCAAAATAAGCTTTGTCGACAATACTGTCGGGTGCAAAACCATACGTAAAACCAGCGCTATGCGTAAGGAGCTGGCGAATAGTCATTACATTTTTGGCAGGCCGCGCAATACCGTCGTCCCCCATGACCTGTGGATTTTTGAATTGAGGAAGATAGTCCGCGACCGGATCATCTAAATCAAACTTTCCTTCTTCATGCAGCATCATTGCCGCTACAGCCGTAATAGGCTTGGTCATCGAAAAAATTCTAAATAGCGTATCTTCAGCTATCGGCTTGGGGTTATCGATACCGTAAACACCGTGCATACTCGAATGAATTTGCACACCATCTTTTATTACAGCAAACGAAGCACCCGCGAACTTTTTCTCAGCGACCAAACTATCGCCTAATTCAGTTAGTGTCGCCAACGAAGATGGTGAAGCCACCTCTGGAGCGAGCACCTGAACAGGCTGAGATTGACACGCCGTAATGAGGAGTGCGGTAAATAGTACGGTAATTAGCTTTATTGGGTTCATCGTTTTATCGGGCTCACAGATTTTTCAAACTTGGGGGTGACATAAAGGAATTCGACATTCAGTAGCAGTACAGAGTAAAGTAGACGCTATTATTTGATAGTATAAACCACCGATTGAAAATTGGCTTTGACGCGAGGCTCACGAGCAATGCAACTTAAAAGGCGGTTTAGACATTCTAACAAGGACATTGCATGACATCTTCTTCGACTACAACACCCTCTACTCCTTCAGCCACACCAGCAAATGAAGAGAGCTTGACCAGCCGCTATATAAAGCTCGGTATTCTAGTGGTTATCGCTGGAAACATTTATCCACTGATATACCTTCGTCAGAACTTTGAGCAGAGCATGTTGGAGTCATTCGGACTCACTGCCGCTCAGCTTGGACAGAATTACAGCATGCTGGGAATCTTATATATGCTGACCTATATCCCAAGCGGTTGGTTAGCGGACAAAGTGTCTCCGCGTATTTTGATGAGCTTTTCGCTCGCAGGCTGCGGCGCCTTAGGAGTGTGGTACAGCACATTTCCGGACTTTACGTCTACTCAAATCATCTTTGCAGGCTGGGGCGTTTTTGCAGGTCTAACATTTTGGTCCGCAATGATTAAGGCCACAGCCTTGCTTGCTAAACCAAATGAACAAGGTCGATTTTTTGGCATTCTTGATGGCGGTCGTGGCCTAGTTGAAGCAATCATCGCAACAATCGCTGTAGCCATGTTTGGGTACTACTTAAGCAGCACTGGCGGTGATACGCCAACAGCCATGAACCGAGTGATCTGGTTGTATGTTGGCCTTCAGTTAATCTTAGCCCCCATCGCTTACTTTGCCCTGACAGACAATGTTGATGATGAAGAGTCTACCACTCAAAAATACAACGTAATTAGAGATCTAAAAACCATCCTTAAAAAGGAAGAAATTTGGTTGTGTTGTATTATCGTTCTTACCGGTTATCAATTGTTCTTTGCCACCTACTCGTTCTCTGCTTACATCCAAAATCACCATGGACTGGGTGCCGTGGCGGTTGGTTGGGTCACAGTAGCCAAGCTTTGGATGCGGCCCATCGGCGGCATTAGCGCTGGTTTTGCAGCAGACTTCTTAGATCGTGAAAAAGTACTAGGCTGCTTAATGTTAATCGCTTCTTTGGCTTTATATGGGTTAACGGTTTTACCCACCACAGCAGGACAAGCCTCACTGTTGGTGGTCGTAATGATAATCGGTGTTATGACGTACGCGGTTCGAGGAATTTATTGGGCAACCCTAGAAAGCAGCGGCATATCCAATCGGATCAAAGGTCTCGCGATTGGGTTTATATCGCTCGTTGGATTTTCTTCAGATGTGTACCTGCCCTTCTTCGAAGCTAAGTTGTTAGCCGCTTTTCCAGGGAAAACAGGTTCAGACTACTATTTCACGATCATTGCCTTAATGGGTGTTCTTGGAGCATTGGCCGCTTGGAGGCTCAAAATTTTGACGCTACGACGAGATGCTGCAAAAGCAGAGAAAGCCTAAATAGGCTTTCTCAACACTTTAGCTTCTATGTCTTTTAAGCTGCGTTGCGGTCTTTGTGCACGCTGAGTCGTTTCCCAATTAGGTTCTACCCAAACTGAGACATCGGTTGCAGCTAGAGGTGTTTTTCCTAAAATAATATCGGCCGCTTTCTCGGCCACCATCATGGTTGGTGCGTTTAAATTGCCATTAGGAATAGTCGGAAAGATCGACGAATCCACTACCCGTAAATTAGTCACGCCACGCACCAAACAATTAGCGTCTAACACGGCCATTGGATCATCATCTGCACCCATCTTAGCGGTGCATGAAGGATGATACGCACTCTCAACATTCTGTCGCACCCAGGAATCTATGTCGTCGTCACTGCGCACTTTAATGCCTGGCTGAATTTCGCCACCACGATAGTCATCAAAAGCAGCCTGCCCCATAATCTCGCGAGTTAGCCGAATAACATGACGCCAATCCTCTACATCGGCTTTTGATTGTAGATAGTTAAAGCGAATTTGCGGCACATTTGAATTGGGATTTTGCAGCATCACTGAGCCGCGGCTATGTGGTTTATTCGGCCCTACATGCACTTGATACCCATGTCCTTTAACCGCACTGTTGCCATCATAGCGCATGGCAGCAGGTAAAAAATGATACTGGATGTCAGGCCATTTCTGCCCTTCTTTTGAACGAATAAACGCGCACGATTCAAAGTGATTGGTGCTGCCTAAGCCGGAGCGCAAGAAAAACCAGCGTGCGCCGATCATACCCATACTAATGAGATCTAAACTGCCATTGAGCGATATAGGCTTCTTACAATGAAACTGAAAGTAAACTTCAAGGTGATCCTGTAGGTTTTGCCCAACACCTGGTAGGTCTTTTAAAACCTTAATGCCAAGCGCCTGTAAATGCGCTGCAGGACCAATACCTGAACGTTGCAACAACGTGGGCGAGCCAATTGATCCAGCCGCCAGAATCACTTCCTTTGAGCCTTTGGCAATGTATGTTTTGCCATGCTTAGTGAAGTGCACTCCCGTGGCGCGCTTACCTTCAAACATTACTTGCTCGGCTGAGGCGTGTTTAATAATGCGCAAATTGGGGCGGCGGCGCACCGGGTCTAAGTACGCGCGTGCAGTTGATTCGCGCACACCAGAACCAACATTCATATGCATAGCGCCAAAGCCTTCTTGCTGAGCACCATTATAATCTTGAGTGTACGGATAGCCAGCTTGCTTGCCGGCGTCGACAAAGGCTCGATACAAAGGATTGCGCATATCGTTGCCGTTATTGACTTCAACAGGGCCGTCATTTCCGCGATAGTCGTCTCCGCCCTTGTACCATTTCTCTAGCTTTTTAAAATACGGTAAGCAGTTTCTATATCCCCATCCTGTGGCTCCATGTTGCTCCCACTCATCAAAATCCAACGCATGCCCACGTACAAACACCATACCGTTAATAGAAGAAGAGCCGCCCAACACTTTGCCACGTGGGCAATGCAGGCTGCGTTGGTCTAAATGTGGTTCGGGTTCGGAATGAAAATCCCAATTATACTTCTTGGTATTCATTGGGTAAGAAAGCGCAGTTGGCATTTTAATAAAAATGCTTTTATCGCTGCCGCCAGCCTCTAACAAAATAACTTTATTATTTGGGTCTTCGCTTAAGCGATTTGCCAAGATACACCCTGCGGAGCCCGCACCAACAATTACGTAGTCGGCATTAAGATCAGTCATTTTTGGTTTTATCATGGCGCACTCTACCCGTAATTTACTGGGGATGGTTTATATGAGAAGGTTTATACGACTTGTTATGACCAACTAAGATACTCGCTGGCCACCAAAATACAAGAGTGTTAGAAAGCTAGACTGCTGCATTCTGGGTAAACCAAGTCGTTCTTGGCACAAACGAGTTAAAATTCGCGGCGCGCGCTAATAAAGAACGTTCGTGGTTCACCTGGAAAATAGCGCTGTTGAGTAAAGCTCGTGTAGTCTGCTCGTTTAGCATAGCGCGCATCCAATACATTGAGCAACCGTGCTGACAGCGTCCACTGTGCATTAAGCTGTTTGCGTGCATAGAGGTTCACGATCTCATGTCCCGCATACTCAAAAGCATTTGTGGGCTCAAGAAAATAACTGGCTTCGTGTTGCAATTCGGCCGTGACCGAGTATCTGTCATTAGGTGCGAATCGTAATCTTAGCGAGCCTGCCGTCTTGGGCGCTGTATCAACAAATAACCCACGCACTGAAGACCCATCTATTATTTGATCCGAAGCATATTTATGCTCTGCATAAGTGCCGTTCAGTTGCAGCGACCACTCAGTGTTGATCGACCAGTCGGCGGCAAACTCTAGGCCTTCTGACTCAGTGGCATTGCCGTCTACGCTGAAGAAGTCTGAATCGCGAATAATTACATTATTAAGATCCAAGCGATATATCGATGCGTTCAAACTCAGCGTGTCGGATTCATATACCACACTGATTTCGAGATTATCGGCCGTAACACTATCAAGATCCGCAACCTGCTGCTCTCGTTGCAGGCGGTAAAGCTCAGTTGCCTGCGGTGCACGTGCCGATTCGGATGCGGCAACGTAGGTCTGCCACTGATCGTTTACCTGATACCTGACTTGTAGTTTGGTTGACCAATCGGTGAATGTGTCATCGCGGTCCGCAGGCCTAGAATATCGACAACCACCAAAGCCACAATCAGTGCCATCGTCGCGTGTTCGGCCATCAAGCGTTAGATTGTCATACTCATAATCGAGCCGCTCGCCACGTATCCCAGCTATTACTTGCCAGCGGTCATTGGGGGTCCAGCGAACATGCGAAAACGCCGCCAACTGTTTTGCGACAACCGCGTAATCGTACTGAATGCCCGCAGGGATCGTTGCCACCAAAAATGGCGATCCCGAAGTAGGGTTCTCTTGCGACTGGCGTAACTCTCCATCTGACCAGTCGCCGTCAATACCCACCACACTGGTAAAGTTGTTGCTGTGCTCAGTCGTTAACGCCGATTGCCAACCCACACCCGTTTGCGCATTTTGCTCCAATGGATCCCCTGGCAAAAAATGCATACGGAAGTCCATATCGCTACTTCGTACATAGCTAGTGAGTTGTAGTTGTTGAGTATCGTTAAGCTGCCTATGCCATCGGCCCCAAGCACGAATCGACCGAGTATATCGAAACGCTTCTGGGTCTAAATTCTGGCGCGCCAGACGTTTATCTTGATACGCGTTCTCGCCAACGATAAAACCAGCCGTTTGTTGATCTAAGCTGGTAATGGTCAAGCCTGCATTAAAACCGTTATCAATGTCGCCTTGGGCATGCCGCCAACTTAATTTGTATTGCTCGAACCCTGCGTCATCGCGATACCCACCATCATGAGTTAGGCTGAGCGCTATACGATTACGGCTTTGTGTCGACAAGTTATAAGCGCTTTGGAGTCGCATATACTCATTCGACCCCGCCTCCATAGAAATGTAATTTGGTCCTTGCGTTGCAAGATTCACATTGACCATTCCGGTCAGCGCGTTGGACCCAAAGAAAGCCGTGCCCGGTCCACGAGTCACTT
The DNA here is from genome assembly GCA_002470515.1 of Proteobacteria bacterium UBA7415. GTDB lineage: Bacteria > Pseudomonadota > Gammaproteobacteria > Arenicellales > Arenicellaceae > Arenicella. The sequence continues at coordinate 302,731 of DKML01000031.1, forward strand.
CAATCGATTCGGCATTTTCAAAATGCGTATCGAACAACTCGTTCACATTGCAAAAGGCAGGCCCGCGAACAGGTATAGCGTCTTCCAACACTAAAACACTGCCACACGCTCCTGCTCCCGTCTGTACGGCCGAACGAATGCCTGGCAATGATTCTTGACCATTACCGCGCTGCGTTGTTACGCCCGGCACACGTGCAAGCACCTGCTGAATATGGACAGCGTTGATTTCTTGCAACTCTTGAGAGCCAATCTGGCTAATATTGAGAGGTACGTTATCGGCACTCTCAGCCGTACGCGTTGCCGTGACAATGACCGTCTCAAGCACATCATTGTTTGCACTCTTGATAACAACATTGTTTTCAGCTTGGGCGTGAACCACTTGGATGTGGAAAAATATAGGTAAAGCAATAAGTAAAATTGCAGCACCCTTATTAAAGCCTAAGAAGGATTTCTTTGCGAATAGTGAGAGTTGGGACATAGCAGTACGGCACCTAATCTTGAATTTTTAAAGACCGCCGCGAACGGTCTTTTTTGTGGATGGCGACTATACCACCCAGCATGTGTTTGGAAGATATCCGCACCACTCACTCAAGTGCTAACTGGGGCCAAAGGCGTGGCTATCGGAGAGTGAAACTAGATTTGATCGTTAGGCACGTGCACAAAACCATCCATCAATACGCGTGCAGAGCGCGACATTATTGCTTTTTCAGCACGCAACTGATCGCCCTGTTTGCCAACTTGCCCACCCACTTTCAACGTACCAGAGGGATGACCAAATCGGACTGCTGGCAAATCACCACCGCCAGCAGCCAGATTAACCAATGTGCCAGGCACTGCACTAGCAATGCCTATAGCGACAGCCGCCGTGCCCATCATTGCATGGTGCAATTGCCCCATGGACATAGCTCTTACCAGTAAGTCTATATCGTCAGCGTTCACTGCAGCGCCACTAGACGCTGTATACGTTTGAGCAGGCGCTACCCACGCAACTTTGGGCGTGTGCTGGCGAGACTCCGCTTCGGAGATATCTTCAATGAGCCCCATTCTGACTGCGCCGTGTGCGCGTATAGTCTCTAAGCGTTCTAACAGCTCAGTGTTCGAATTAACGTCGGACTGCAGTTCCATACCCGTTAAAGCCAAATCAGCTGCGTTTAGAAAGATAGTTGGGATACCTGCGTTCACTAAAGACGCTTTCAGTAACTTCTCGCCAGGCACTTCGAGATCATCAACCACATTTCCCGTTGGGAATATGGCGCCATCGCCCGCTGGGTCCAAAAACTCAAGCTGCACTTCGCCCGCAGGAAAGGTAACACCGTCTAGCCAGAAATCACCGGTCTCTTGAACCGCACCACCACTCATTGGAATTCGCGCAATAATAGATTTACCGATATTCACTTGCCAGATTCGTACCGTAGCTATGCCATCGGTCGGTAAAGCGCTGGTATCAAACAATTTATTAGTAATGGCAAATGCACCCACGGCTGCTGTTAAATTGCCGCAGTTACCACTCCAATCAACGAATGGTCGATCAATAGCAACTTGTCCAAATAGGTAATCAACATCGTGTTCGGGTTGGGTACTAGCAGACAGAATAACGGTTTTGCTAGTGCTGGAGGTTGCGCCACCCATTCCATCCGTTTGTTTTGCATACGGATCTGGACTGCCTATGACTCGCAATAACAATGCGTCACGCTCTGGACCTGCTTGCTGTGCAAACTCAGGCAGATCATCCAGCTTAAAGAAAACACCTTTACTGGTACCGCCACGCATATACGTCGCAGGAATTTTGATTTGAGTTCTGGCTGACATCTTTATTAGCTTCCTTGCTTATGAAAGAGTTGATTCTAAAAAGTCTTGGGCGAAGCGCTGTAATACACCGCCCGCTTGAAAAATAGTAACTTCCTCAGCTGTATCCAATCGGCACTTAACAGAGACTGTTTCGCTATCACCATTGGTGCGATTAATCTGCACCTTAAGTTCCGCGCCCGCTTGTGGATCGCCGATAACATCAAATGTCTCGGTGCCATCAATCGAATACGTGTGACGCGTTTCGCCATTAGTGAATTCAAGCGGAAGAACGCCCATACCAATCAAGTTGGTACGGTGAATACGCTCAAAGCCTTCTGCCAAAATCGCTTCGACACCGGCTAGCCGCACACCTTTGGCCGCCCAATCACGCGACGAGCCTTGGCCGTAATCTGCGCCCGCCACAATAATTAGCGGCTGTTTACGCTCCATGTAGGTTTCGATAACTTCCCACATTCGCATGGTTGTCCCTTCTGGCTCTAAACGCGCGTGCGATCCTTGTACGATCTCACCGTCTTTGGTCACCATCTCATTCAACAGCTTAGGGTTGGCAAAGGTCGCTCGTTGCGCCGTTAAGTGGTCGCCGCGATGAGTTGCATACGAATTAAAGTCTTCTTCTGGTAAGCCCATCTTAGCGAGATACTCGCCGGCCGCACTAGACGCCATAATGGCATTAGAAGGCGACAAATGGTCAGTCGTAATATTGTCTCCCAATACAGCCAGAGGACGCATACCTTTAAGCGTTCGCTCGCCTGCTAAGGCGCCTTCCCAATAAGGTGGTCTGCGGATATAGGTGCTCTGTGGTTGCCAATCGTATAGGGGCTTAGTCTTAGGGCCGGTGTTCACTTCGAGTTTAAACATCGGCTCGTAGACTTTTCGGAACTGTTCTGGTTTTACTGCGCTGGCGACAATTTCGTCAATCTCTTCGTCACTCGGCCAAATGTCTTTTAGGCGTACTTCATTGCCCTCTTGATCTAGTCCTAAAACGCCCTGCTCAATGTCAAAACGAATCGTGCCTGCTATCGCGTAAGCAACGACTAATGGCGGTGACGCCAAAAAGGCTTGCTTAGCATAGGGATGAATACGGCCATCAAAGTTACGATTGCCAGACAACACAGCGGTCGCATACAAGTCACGATCGATCACTTCTTTTTGGATTACAGGATCAAGTGCACCGCTCATGCCGTTACACGTAGTGCAGGCAAAACCAACGATACCAAACCCAAGTTGTTCTAGTTCAGTTAGTAAGTCGGCCTCTTCCAAATACAATTGCACCGCTTTAGAGCCTGGCGCGAGTGAGCTTTTGACCCAAGGTTTTCGCGTTAAGCCCAATCTGTTGGCGTTGCGTGCAATTAAGGCGGCGGCTATCACATTGCGTGGATTACTAGTATTGGTACAACTAGTGATTGCGGCAATGATGACCGCGCCGTCTGGCATCAAACCATCTTCTTCAACGTAGTCACCGACAATGCCTTGTTTAACAAGGTCACTTGTCGCTACGCGACGGTGCGGATTAGAAGGTCCAGCAAGATTGCGTACTACGCTGCTTAGATCAAACGTAAGCACGCGTTCGTATTGAGCCGTGGCCATTGAGTCCGCCCACAAGCCCGCAGTCTTTGCGTAGTGCTCCACCAATTGCACCTGTTCTTCTTCGCGCCCCGTTAATCGCAAATAGTCGATGGTTTTTTCATCGATGTAAAACATCGCCGCCGTTGCACCAAACTCAGGGGTCATATTGGAAATAGTCGCGCGGTCGCCTAGTGTAAGGGCCCGTGCACCTTCGCCATAAAACTCTAGATACGTCGAGACTACTTTTTGCTCGCGCAAAAATTCAGTAATCGCTAATACGATATCGGTAGCCGTAATGCCTGGCTGACGTTTACCGGTTAGCTCAACACCAACAATATCAGGCAAGCGCATATACGACGCTCGGCCTAGCATGACGCTCTCGGCTTCTAAACCACCAACACCAATTGCCATAACACCCAACGCATCAACATGAGGCGTATGGCTGTCTGTACCGACTAATGTGTCTGGAAATGCGACACCGTCTTTTACGTAGACCACAGGCGACATACGTTCCAGATTTATTTGATGCATGATGCCGTTACCTGGCGGAATCACGTCTACGTTTTCGAAGGCTGTTTTACACCATTCGATAAAGTCGAATCGGTCTTCGTTGCGACGATCTTCGATTGCTCGGTTTTTCTCAAACGCGTCTGGATCAGCACCGCCGTGTTCAACGGCAAGCGAATGGTCTACGATCAATTGAGTGGGTACAACAGGATTAACTTTGGCGGGGTCGCCGCCTTTTTCGGCAATCGCATCTCTTAGTCCAGCCAGATCTACTAGCGCGGTTTGGCCCAAGATATCGTGACAAACTACACGAGCCGGAAACCATGGAAAGTCTAGATCACGCTTTCGATAGATAAGTTGTTCTAACGAAGCTTTTAACAATTCTGGGGGACAACGGCGAACTAAGTTCTCGGCGAGTACTTTTGATGTATAGGGCAGACCCGCATAAGCACCGGGCTCAATTTCGTCGACAGCCGCTTGCGCGTCAAAGTACGATAGTTCGGTAGCGTAAAGAGGAATCTTAAACTGCTTATTCATAATTACCATAATTTGAATGAAAATAGTTTGATCGCTGCAAAGCCTTGAACGTTTCCCGTAGGAGAGCCCAACAGCTTCAGAATGGGGGCTATATTATACCTCAAACCAGCTAAGCTGCTTTAGAGTCTTAGCAAACCGACAGCTCACTTATGTGTGTTGCGCAGTCGGCTCGCCTTCAACGGTGCGTAGCGCGCGGTTCTCTAATTCTTTAGGGGAATGGTCTGACGCCAGCACCATGTAGATACTCGGCAAGACTAAGAGCGTAAATGCCGTACCGACGAGCATTCCAGCGACTAAAATAATACCTATACTGTTTCGAGCCTCAGCACCTGCACCCGACACTAACACTAACGGAAAGTGACCTAATACGGTTGCACCAGTGGTCATTAGAACAGGACGTAAACGCGTTTGTGCGGCAAGGCGAATAGCCTTGAGTTTGTCGTGACCGAGTTTCTGCATATGGTTGGCAAACTCTACGATCAATATTCCATTTTTTGCGATCAAACCGACCAAAGTAATAAAGCCAACCTGCGAATAGATATTGATGGTCGTGAAGTCCAAGAAGGCAAAAACCATAGCGCCCGACAGGGCCAGAGGTACTGAGCCAAGCAAAACGACTAAAGGATCTCGGAAGCTATTGAACTGAATCGCCAGCACAAAAAATACAAATACGAGAGCAATAACCAAAACGCCTTCCAGAGTATTGCCCTCTAGACGAATCTGCCGTGATTCGCCGGCATAATCTATCGAATAGTGCGCCGGTAAAATTTGAGCGGCTGCATCCTCTAGAGCACTTAGACCTTGCTCCTTAGTTGTGCCCGGAATCACTTCGCCATAAATACGAAACGCATTCTTTTGCGCAAACTTGGACAAGAACCTTGGTGCCGTTTCGGTACGTAACGTTGCTATTGCTCGCAGCGGTATTAGATCGCCGGAAGGCGTTCTAATTTGCAGATCTAGCAGCGCTTCGGGGTTATCACGTTGCCCACTGGCGATCATAGGGATCACCCTATAGGCCCGACCGTCTTGGTTGTATCTATTTACAAAGTTACCTGACAACAATGTGCCAAGTTGACGACTCACATTAGCTAGGTCTAAACCAAGGTCGGCGATACGTTCTCGATCTAAAACAAAACGTGCTTGGGGTAGATCTAACTTAAGGTCGGTTGAAGCAAACAAGAATTTCTGACTGGCGTTAGCCGCCGCTACCATTTGGTTTGCGTACGACATCATTTCCTCATAAGGGTCAGAACTCATGACCACTAGCTCTACCGAGAAATTGCCCGCCGTGGGCAATGCCGAACCAAGTACTGGAAATGCCTTAATACCATCCACCGAAGATAATTCGCCGAACGCTTTCCAGAACATATCTTGAACACCTTCTTCTCGTTCAGACAACGGAACAAAGTCAACACCACCAAACGCGCCCGTCGGGTTTACAACTTGCCACATAAACTTTGCACCACCCAACTCAAGCATGGTGCTGACGACATCATCCATTTGCTCGGTGGTGTAATCCAAAGAAGCTTCAGGAGACGACTCCACAATAACCGTGATCGATGACTCGTCCTCAGTAGGTGCTAGCTCTTTAAGAGACAATAAGTAGAATGGCACAGTCAACAAACTAAGAAACACTGCCATGCACAATATCTGTGCTTTGTAGTTGATTGAACTCTCGACAATGCGCCCATAGCGCTCTTGGAGGCTGGCAAATACAGCATTAACACGCAGAGTAAACTTGCCTTCTTTGCCACCTTCGGGACTCGCGTACGCGCTCATGATAGGCGACAGCGTCACTGCCACAATGCCGGAGATTAATACGGCTATAGCCAATGTGAATGCAAATTCCTTAAACAGAGCACCGGTTAAGCCAGACAACAAACCAATCGGTAAATACACCGCCGCAAGAGTGACGGTCATACTGATTATAGGAGCAAGCAATTGCCGTGAACTGGCCAACGCGGCCTCAATACGGCTCATACCTTCGCGCATGTAACGCGAGACATTTTCGACTACGACGATGGCGTCATCCACCACCAACCCCACCGACAACACGATTGCGAGCACAGTTAATAGGTTTAGCGTAAACCCCATTAGGGTCATAGCCGCCACCGCACCCAACAATGAAATTGGGATCGTTATCAACGGAACTAGCGCGGCGCGGAATGAACCCATCATGACCAACACGACCAAGCCAACCAGAACGACTGTTTCGATCAAGGTGATAAAGATCTCACGTAGCGCATCACGCATATATAAGGTACCGTCAAAACCGTCAGTGATGCTTAATCCCTGGGGAAGAGTGGTATTGATCTCGTCGATCATCACATACAGGCGGTCACCGATTGCAATTTCGTTGGCACCTGGCAATGGCCACACAGAGATGTAGAGAACAAGCTCTTTATCTATTCGTGAATTTATCTGTCCTTCTTCTTCGCCAAGTTCTACCTCAGCTACATCACGTAATCTTATTTGTACGCCATCAACTTCGCGTACCACCAATTGCTCAAACTCAGCAACGCTAGACAGTGACGTATCTGTAAGCAAGCCGACCCGTTGGTTCGCACTTTCAGATTGCCCTACAGTGGCTATCAAGTTGTTAGCTCGCAAGGCATTAGATACATCGTCGGCCGCTAGATTAAAGGCGGCCATCTTTATAGGATCAATCCAAACCCGCATAGCAGGGTTACGACTGCCTTCCAGACCAATGCGCTGAACTCCAGGAATTGCCGTGAGTTCCGGCACAACATTTCTTGCCAAATAATCGGTTGCTTCAATACGAGAAATACCTGCAACGTCTTCGTCGTAATTAACTGTGAGGTAAAAAATAGCAATCGGTCGATCCGCTCTGACCACTTGCACCGAAGGGTCTTCAGCGCCTTCTGGCAATTCAAATCTAATCTGATCTAACCGAGATGACAGCTCAGCTAAGGCTCGGGTACTGTCTTCATTCAGGTTTAGCCATACGGTCACTGTACTCACGCCTGGCGTGGTGCGCGAGTCAACATAGTCAACACCAGGAACTGAAGACGCCGCGCGCTCTATGGGTTCGGTAATAAAACCTTGAACAACTTCAGCCGACGCGCCTATATAAGGCGTGGTAATAACCAGCGACGAACTCGATATCTTAGGGAACTGCAGGATCGGCAGCTCTAACGCAGCACGTAAGCCCATGAGCACGATGCCCAGCGACAACACAATTGAGAGCACCGGACGCGTTGAAAAAACGTCCATAATGCTCGGTTTGCCATAACTAGACTCTTCCGAAAATTGCTGAGACGAATCTTGTTCAGACGCGTTAGGCTTACTGGTCATTGCCTTCACCTAATCCTTCAACCGAGCCTTCAACCAAGCTTTTAGCTGAGCTCTCTTCTGAGGACTCTTTAACCCAGATGCCTTCGCGCAGCTTAAACGCGCCTTTAGTAGCTATCCGTTCTCCAGCCAATAGGCCGTCTTTAACAATTGTATATTCCTGTTCTTTGCTACTCACAGAAACAGGCCTACGCTTGGCTCTAATCTTGCCTTCTGGGTCAGACTCTAAAACGAACACATAAGGTCCAAAGGTATCTACACGAACAGCACTGCTCGGTAATGTAACCGTTTGGATCGGTTGACCAAGTGGTGTCGACACACGGACGATCGTACCTGGTTTAAGCGGTGAAATACCAGGTTCAAGCGCCGCTCGCACTTGTACAGCTCTGGAATGTCGAGATATTCCGCGCTCCACCGCTATCACCTTCGCGGGCACGTCCTGAACTTGGCTTTCGGGTGCGCTTACCGTCACTAGAGAACCAATCTCGATTCCTGAATACTGTTGGGGAATGGCAAAGTCGACCCACGACTCACCGCCATCGCCCACTAGTCTAGTGACCATACTATTGGCCGACAAAAATTGACCGACTTCAAATTGATGAATGCTGCTGTAGCCTTTGAAAGGAGCGCGCAAAGTCTTGCGGTCGATAACACTCTGAATAGCACCAGCTCGGCCTTTGGCCATCAAGAATTCAGCTTTTGAGCGTTCAACCTGCTGGCGACTGACTGCATCAGGATTTTTAAATCCTGAAAACCTTTTATAATCGGCCTCGGCTAACGCCAATTCAGCTTGTGCACTTTGCAACTGAGCCGTTTCTTGACTGATATCCAGTTGCAATAACAGATCGCCTTCTTCAACCAAGCTACCTGATGCAAAACCAACCTCAGCAATGACCCCTGGCAACTCATTACGCAACTCTACTTCGCGGCTAGCACGAACATCGCCCACAACCACCATTCGCGGTTGCCAATCCGAAAATTCGACCGTGGCTATTTGTACTGTTTCGCTGGGCTCAGGAAAAGATTCACCAAAGGCAATGGCCGCGCGAATTTGAGTGAATTTAATAAAACCCAATACCAACACCAAAACTAAACAGCCCAAGATCACAACTAACCAAGGTCGATTGCGCATATAACACTCCACTTAATTTATTTGCAGATCACCGACTAGTTAGGGTGAGTCCAACGAATTTATCTACTGCAATTTACGAGACGAGCTAACCGTCAATTAGTGACGAAAATACGTTTGAGGTACGACCAATTACTTTGCCGAGCGCACCGCATTTAGCTTGGCGAGCATTTGCGCAAAATCCACTTTATCGTTATGCGCATGCGATACACGGTATTCATATTCTAGGGCGTCAGCGATTGGCAGGCCGTTGCCATGGTCAATGAGTGCACGAATGCCCTGGACAGATATGGTGTCGTTTGCGGCCATTTCTAATGCCAGGTCAATTATTGCTGGCATTAACTCATTGGCTGGAAACACTCGATTGACTAACCCCCAACGTTCAGCAAGTTGAGCATCAACCTTTCGTCCACTGAGAGACATTTCTTTAGCACGGGCAACACCAATGAGTCGGTGCAAGCGTTGCGACAAACTCCAGGTTGGCATCAAACCAACCTTGGCATGAGTGTCTGCAAACACGGCTGACTCAGAGGCGTATAAAAGGTCGCACTGCAACGCTAGTTCCAAACCGCCGGTCATAACATAACCATTGATCGCCCCGAGAAGAGGCTTGCGCAGCTGCGAGAACGCATTAAGCATCGCCATATCGTCGACCAATACGGTCGGGTTTTCTGACACCTCTTTTAGATCAACACCCGCGCTAAAAGCCTTGCCTGTCCCAGTTAGAACAATGGCTCCGACATTATCATCATGATGAGCTGTATTAAGCGCATCAATTAATTGAGCGATAAGCGCTTGCGATAATGCGTTGAGCGCCGCAGGTCGGTTTAAGGTAATAACGGCAACCTGTTGGTCGGTATCGCCTTCCAAGCGGTAAAGCACTAATTCTTTTGACCCAATGTCGTTCATATTTGTCTACAAGCCTCGTTAATAATAATTCTAGGGATAGCGGTGCAAACGAAATGGTTTGCTTAGGTGATGTTGGCTAGCTTTTAACTGATTTTGCTCGCTAAGCCAGATCGCTCTTTGCGATCAAATAGTACTTTGCTTTGCCAATAGCGCACACTACACCCTCTTGATTCACGAGCTCAGTACTTGTCTCAAACTGAGCTTTATTGGCCGCCGCCAGCTGCGCCTTCACGTCTTCAACCTGCTCGCGAGTCAGCGACAACTCGGCGGTCAATGAGGTTGACACAGGTTTAATGAAGGTGATCTCAAACTTCCCAACAATCGGCACATGATCGCTTAAGTTAAAGGTCGCCATCATCAATGCGCCACCCATAACTTCGGCTAAAGTAAATTGCACGCCGGCGTACATAGTTTGAAAATGGTTAACGTTTTCGGGCTTCAACGGCATTTGCATCACCACGCGCCGCGGCTCTATTTCTAAGAGCTTAACGCCCATTTGTTTAACGATGCCAATCGACTCTTCGGCGAAATACTTAATCTGTGCTACATCCATTATAATCTCCGCGTTAAGCCGCTGTGTTTAGGTTCGAGTGTGAAAAGGAAGTCATTAGGTCGAGCGGCGGTACTGGCCACCCACTTCAAAAAACGCGTCTGTGAGCTGCCCTAAAGAACAATCTCGTACAGCTTCCATCAATGCCTCAAACCCATTACCACCATCGCTTACCGTCGCTTTAATGACTTCGATCGTTTGTGGCGCAGTATCGGCATGACGCTTATGGAATTCGGCGAGTCGTGCGATTTGTGATTGCTTTTCTGCGTCGGTAGAACGGGCTAATTCAATTTCGAACGCCTCTTCTTCTTTTTCAGACAAAAAGGTATTAACGCCAATAATCGGCAGAGTACCGTCGTGTTTCTGTGTTTCGTACTTCATCGATTCTTCTTGAATCTTGCCGCGCTGATAACCCGTTTCCATGGCACCCAATACACCACCACGATCAGAGATACGTTCGAACTCCTGCAGCACCGCTTCTTCAACTAAGTCGGTTAACTCATCAGCAATAAATGAACCTTGATAAGGGTTTTCATTTTTTGCTAAGCCGAACTCACGATTAATAATGAGCTGGATAGCCAATGCACGGCGCACCGAATCTTCGGTTGGCGTAGTGATTGCTTCGTCAAACGCGTTGGTATGCAAACTGTTGCAGTTATCTTGTATCGCGAGTAGCGCTTGCAAGGTTGTACGAATATCGTTGAACTGCATTTCTTGAGCATGCAGCGATCGACCTGATGTTTGAATATGGTATTTGAGCTTTTGTGACTTAGCGTTGGCACCATACTTATCACGCATAGCAACTGCCCATATACGTCGAGCAACTCTACCAATTACGGTGTACTCAGGATCCATGCCGTTAGAGAAGAAAAAGCTCAGGTTAGAGGCAAAGTCGTCAATGTGCATTCCGCGTGCTAGATACGCTTCAACAAAGGTAAAACCATTGGCCAATGTAAACGCCAATTGGGATATTGGGTTAGCGCCTGCTTCGGCAATGTGGTATCCCGATATTGATACTGAATAAAAATTACGAATATCGTGGTTGATAAAATATTGCTGTATATCGCCCATCATTCGCAAGCTAAATTCGGTCGAGAAAATACAGGTGTTCTGACCCTGGTCTTCTTTAAGAATGTCAGCTTGCACCGTTCCGCGCACTGAACTTAAGGCAAAAGCCTTTAGTTCTTTGTACTCATCAGCGGTTGGGTCGCGACTTTCTTTGTCTTTAAAGCGATCGACTTGTTGATCAATCGCTGTATTCAAAAACATTGCAAGAATAGTGGGCGCTGGACCGTTAATGGTCATGGACACTGAGGTGCTTGGGTCACACAAGTCAAAGCCATCATACAGCTGCTTCATGTCATCAAGTGTTGCTACAGATACGCCTGAGTTTCCAATTTTGCCGTATATGTCAGGGCGTGTCGCTGGATCAAAGCCATACAACGTAACGGAATCAAACGCAGTCGACAGCCGCTTGGCTGGAGAATGTTCTGACAGACGCTTAAAGCGGCGATTGGTTCGCGCTGGATCGCCTTCGCCAGCAAACATGCGAGCAGGGTCTTCGCCTTCGCGCTTATACGGGAATACCCCAGCCGCGTAAGGGAAAAACCCAGGTAGGTTCTCGTTACGCAAAAAGGTTAGCAGCTCACCGTAATGTTTGAATTTTGGCACCGCCACTCTAGACACTAAAGTACCCGATAAGCTCTCCCGCGCCAAACCGGGAACCGCACTCTTACCATCAGCTTGAGCCTTAGTCTCGTGATCGTAAATATAGCGTGCTTTAATTTCTGGCCAGCTATCAAGCAATGCTTGATTTTCGGCTGCCAAAGCCTGTTGCTTTTCTTTTAATGCCGACTCCAGGTCTGAGTTGTTTCCAATCAAACGAAGTGCCTCTTGTAACGAATAGACTTCACCCGCCACTTCAGCTTGCTCAACAGTCGCTTCATGATAACGACGCACCGACTCTGAAATCTCGGCTAAATAACGTTGTCGTTTGGGCGGCACAATCGCCGTTTCTACCGAGGGTTTTTTATTGTCGATCATTGGCAAAGTAGACTGCCATTCTTTAAGCCCCTTACCACGCAACACTTGTAGCAAACCATGGTAAGCCGCCGTAACGCCGTCGTCACCAAAACGCGAGGCAATAGAACCGTACACCGGCATATCACTAGGCGCACTTGACCACGCATCTCTATTGCGTTGCACTTGCTTGGCCACATCGCGCAAAGCGTCGTCTGAACCTTTGCGGTCAAACTTATTAATCACAACGATGTCGGCAAAGTCCAACATATCGATTTTTTCGAGCTGGCTTTGTGCGCCAAACTCAGGCGTCATCACATACATCGACACATCAACATAAGGCACGATACCGGCGTCGCCCTGACCAATGCCGGGTGTTTCTACCACAATCAAATCAAAATCATATTGTTTGGTCGCCGCTATTATTTCTGGCAACTGTGAGGGCACTTCGCCGCTAGACCCACGCGTTGCAATCGAACGCATATAAATATTATCTGCGTAAATCGAGTTCATACGAATACGGTCGCCTAACAAAGCTCCGCCAGTTTTACGGCGAGTAGGGTCAATAGCAATAATGGCTATCTTGGCTTGGTCTTGACTGTCCACACGAAAACGCCGAATCATCTCGTCGGTTAAAGAACTCTTGCCTGCACCACCGGTACCTGTAATTCCGAGTACTGGAGTCGCGTTACCAGAAGCAAGTTTGATCTCAGCTAAACGATCCTTAGCCAATTCGCCACGCTCAATCGCGGTAATAAGCCGCGATAACTGCGAATAGTTACTGCGGTCTTCAATTTTATCCAAACTGGCTGGGTCCGCTGACTCTAAGCTGCAGCGCTTTACCATATCTTCGATCATGCCAACTAAGCCCAGCTTCATGCCGTCTTGTGGCGAATAGATGCGCTCAACGCCGTAAGCGTGTAGCTCTTCGATTTCGGCAGGAACGATAACTCCACCGCCACCGCCAAACACTTTGATGTGCCCTGCGCCATTTTCTTTGAGCATATCGATAATGTACTTAAAGTACTCTACGTGCCCGCCCTGGTAGGAGCTAAGGGCTATACCCTGCACATCTTCTTGCAGCGCGGCTTGAACAACTTCGGCGACCGAACGATTGTGGGCAAGGTGGATTACCTCAACGCCCAAAGACTGCAATATTCGACGCATGATATTAATAGAAGCATCATGCCCGTCAAATAGGCTTGCCGCCGTGACGAAGCGAAGTGGAGTAGTTGATTGCACGTGTTGAGCACCGCCAATAGTATCCAAATTAGTTTGGGCTGGGGCTTGCGGTTTTGCTGCATCACTCATGATTGTCACCTTCGACTTATTTTTATGCCTGCATTTTACACCATGACTCACATGACAACCTCTACAAACGGTTGAGGAAATGGAAGTGTTTTGATGCGAATCAGCTCAATACCCCACTTATATAACCCTAATACGATATATTTTTTGCTTTTAAGCCAAGCCTAATGCTAGGATTTTGGGCGGTGGGATTAGATTAGCGCCTAACCCAATCTCGTTAACACTCAGATCGATAAGACTTTGCATCATCGTCGGATACTCGATACGCACCCAGTTCACCATTGAGGATTGTATGAAACACTTATTCCCACTACTTGCTCTGCTAGCGCTCGCCGCTTGTGGAGACGACACAGCTCACCAGAATGTTGAGCTATCTGATGCAGATCTTGCCTATGTACCGATATCGGAGCGCATCATCTTAGAGGCTAGCGATGATGGTTGGCGATCTCACGGGCGTACTTACTCTGAGCAACGCCACTCTCCTCTCTCTCAGATATCTACCGACAATGTCGATGAGCTTGGTCTTGCGTGGTCGATTGAACTTGGAGCCGATCGCGGCATTGAGGTAACGCCCATCGTTCACAATGGAACCATGTTCATTACCTCTACATGGAACATTGTTTTGGCGTTAGATGCTGTTACTGGTGAAATGTTGTGGAAACATGACCCCTTGGTTGATCGTAAGCAAGCAGCACTAGGTTGCTGCGACGCGGTTAATCGCGGCGTAGCCTTATGGGGTGATGACGTTTTTACCGGCACTATTGATGGGCGTTTAATTTCGTTGGATGCGCTCACTGGAGAAGTCAATTGGGACGTCAACACTATCGATAAGAGTAAGCCCTATACGATTACTGGCGCGCCTCGGATTGTCAACGGCATGGTCTTGATCGGCAATGGCGGCGCCGAATTCGGCGTACGCGGCTATATAAGCGCGTACAACGCACAAACAGGCGAAATGGTGTGGCGCTTTTATACAGTACCGGGCAACCCTGAATTAGGCTTTGAAAACGACGCGATGGCCAAAGCAGCCGAAACGTGGACAGGCGAATACTGGCAAGCGGGCGGCGGTGGTACCGTGTGGGATTCTATGGCCTACGACCCAGAACTAAATCAACTCTATATTGGCGTGGGTAACGGCTCGCCGTGGAATCACGGCATTCGTAGTCCAGAAGGTGGAGACAACTTATACCTTTCTTCAATCGTTGCACTTAATCCAGACAATGGCGAGTACATTTGGCACTACCAAAGTACTCCAGCAGAAACTTGGGACTATACCGCCACACAGCATATGATTTTGGCTGAGCTTGAGATCGAAGGCCAAATGCGCAAAGTGATTATGCAAGCACCTAAGAACGGTTTCTTTTATGTGCTTGATCGGGAAACGGGCGAATTTATCTCTGCAAACAATTATGTACCCGTTACTTGGGCAACTCACATTGACCCAGAATCAGGCCGCCCTGTAGAGGTAGAAGGCGCTCGTTACTCAGGAAGCGAACCTGTGCTAACACTTCCGGGCTCTTACGGTGGTCACAATTGGATGCCGATGTCGTACAGTCCAGAAACAGGTTTGGTCTACATTCCTGCACAAGAAATTCCGCTCGTATTTGGCGAAGCTGAAGATTATGAATACACGCCTGGAATATGGAACACTGGCCTTAACGGTATGTTTGCTGTACTACCAACGGACGTACCTACACTGACTTATCTTAAAGCTATGGTAAAGGGTCGCTTGATTGCGTGGGATCCAGTGAAGCAAGAAGCGGCGTGGAGTGTAGAACATAAAGGGCCTTGGAACGGTGGCGTGCTCAGCACCAAAAGTAATGTTGTATTCCAAGGTACAGCCGACGCACATTTTGCGGCTTACAACGCTGCGACGGGCGAAGAGCTTTGGAAGTACTTTACCCAAACAGGAATTGTTGCAGCACCGATCACCTATTCAATAGATGGTGAGCAATACGTAGCCGTCGCAGCTGGCTGGGGTGGTGCTTACGCGCTTATTGCTGGCGGGGTATTACCTTCGGGCAGCCGACCTGACGGCGGTCGCCTCATGGTATTTAAGTTAGGCGGTACTGAAGAATTACCTGAAATCACCGAGCAGGCGATTCGCGACACAACGCCACCAGCACCAATAGACGTAAGCAAAGAAGTTATCGCGTTAGGTGAATATACTTATGTTCATAACTGCAGCGTATGTCATGGTGAGCAAGCACTAAGCTATGGCTCAATACCAAGCTTACGCTTGTCGAATATTACTAAGTCCTCCGAGACCTGGCGCACTGTAGTGTTGAATGGAGCGCTTAGCGGCTATGGGATGCCCAACTTTGATGGCATTTTGGATGAAGATGAAGTCGAAGCCGTTCGTGCCTATGTGATCGACGCAGCGAATAGCGAGCGCACTGCGGCATTCTATGAATCGATAGGTAAGCCGACTGTTGAGCAAGAAAGCCAGACAGAGGCCGATGCTGAATCTGATAGCGAAGAGAACGCCGGTGGCTAGCAACCACTTAAACGATTAATTCGTTTACACTCTAGGGCCAGTCAGATTATCTGACTGGCCTTTTTTTGCGTTGCACTTCTTAAACAACACACTGAACCCGCTTTGTAAAAGCACGACCAGATAAACATATAGACAGGCAGGTATGGAATTTCTAGCGCTAAGCTTACAGTCTCTAAGCAACCCCACAGACATACTGCTGATTGCCACTAGTTTTATTGGTTCGCTGATAAGTGCTGCACTCGGGATTGGTGGCGGCACACTGATGTTAGCCGTGATTGCGCAAACCTTACCCGTAGCCGCGATTATCCCGGTGCATGGAGTGGTGCAGTTTGGGTCGAACTTAGGCCGCGCCTTATTGCTGATTAAGCACGTTCAATGGACATTGTTTTTCGCGTTTACCGCTGGTGCGCTGATAGGTGCTTTAATAGGAGGGCAACTCGTAGTAAGCCTACCCGCTCAAATTCTAAAGCCTGCGCTAGGCGCCTTTATTCTGTATTCGGTGTGGGGCTCCAAGCTTAAGCCGGATCAAATGTCACTAAAGGCATTGGGATTCGGCGGCACAATAACTACATTCCTTACTATGTTCGTCGGGGCAACCGGTCCATTTGTTTTAAGTTTAATTCGTACCTTTGGCCTTCCACCTGCCGAAACGGTCTCGACCAACTCTGCCTGCATACTCATGCAACACACGCTAAAGATAGTAGTGTTCGGGCTCTTAGGGTTTAACTTTTATCCCTATGCGAGTTTAATCGCAGCCATGTTGGCGGCAGGATTTGCGGGAACGTACCTAGGAAAGATGGTGTTGGTTAGAACCGCACCCGAACGTTTCGATGCGGTGCTAAAGCTTATACTTAGCGCGTTGGCTTTGCGCTTGTTGTGGCCTTTCTAGAGGTCAGTCTATCAAAGCGGACTCACAGAATAAATTAGGAATTCATGCGACTCAAAAGCTCACGGGCAATAATCACTCGTTGAACTTCGCTGGTTCCTTCATAAATTGAAGTAACTCGCGCATCTCTAGCAAATCGCTCTAACGGATATTCGCGGCTGTAACCAACGCCACCCATCAACTGAATAGCTGTATAGCAGACCGCGTTAGCCGTTTCGCTAGAATGCAATTTCGCCATAGATGCCGCACTCGCAAAAGGCTTGCCTGATTCTTTGAGTTGCGCTGCGTGTAAGGTAAGCAAGCGCGAAGCTTCTAACTGCGTGTACGCATCCGCGACCATCCACTGTGGCCCCTGAAACTGCGAAATCTTAGTACCGAACTGTTCGCGTTCCTTAATATAGCCACGAGCATAATCCATTGCTGCAGAACCAATACCAAGCGCCAACGAGGCTATACCAATTCGGCCGCCGCCAAGCTCGGTAACAGCAATCCTAAAACCATCGTTCTCTTTACCCATTAATGCGCTAGCAGGAATTCGACAATCCTCAAACAATACGCGGTTAGTGGATGACGCATGTTGCCCCATCTTTTCTTCTGCTCGCTCTACGCTTAAGCCTGGCGTGCCGTGCTCAACTAAAAAGCAAGATATCCCTTTGCCTTTAGCCGCATCCGAATCGGTAACCGCCCAAACAACATATACACCTGCGTATTCAGCACTGGTGATCCACATTTTGGCTCCATTGAGAACCCATTCATCACCGTCACGGCGAGCTCGAGTTTTCATTGAAGCTGGATCAGAACCTGCACCGGCTTCAGACAAGCAAAACGCCCCTGCGTGATATTCACCCGAACATAACTTGGGAAGGTAATGAAGTTTCTGTTCTTCGTTAGCGATAGCTTGAATGACTTCGCCCACCATGTTGGTAACTGAAGTGGTTACCGCTGTTGAAGCACATTCGCGAGCGATTTCGGTAATGGCCAAACTGAATGCAACTACGCCGGCTTCAGAACCACCGTATTCAGCGCGAACGTTTAAACCCATCAGGCCCAACTCCGCGAGCCCGTGTAGATTTTTTAGAAACAATGTTCGATCAGCTTCTGGATTGGCACCCGCATCTAACTGCGCTGCAATCGGGGCTAAGCTGTCACGCGCAAAGCGGCGCGCAGTATCCTGGATCAGTATGTGTTCTTCGTTGAGCATCATGCTAAGTCACCACAAAAATTAAATGCAGTCGCCATAATAACGGATACCGTGCTTTACAAAAAATTAGTTCTTCTGAAAACTTTCTTAACCGCTTGTTAACCTCTTTGACCACAGCACGCTTTAGCGTGTCTGTCTGTTTGAACTTGTTAGTGCTTTTTGTTGAGTCACATAATCATCTAAGAGCTGCCTAATCATCTTTTGGTACTGCATATCATGAGTTCTAGCTTGATCCTTAAAAAAGTTGATGCTCTCAGTGCTGAGAGAGATCGTGATTTTTGTGTTGCGATTACGAAGGGAGAGCTCTAGCGGTGTCGGAAGAAAATCCGAAACCATGTTCAACTCATTAAGCGGTTCATCACTATATTTTATTTTCTTGTTCATACAATTTTTTACCTTTTCGCCAGTAGCCTGCGCCGAAGATTCTTATGCGGTTGTGTCTATACGTGAACCGTACGGTCAAAATACCTTCAAAAGCTTGGTCATACCCAAAACAATAGAATCGTTTCTCATCACTACTATGACCGAGATCTTCAGCAATTATGCGGTTCTCGTCAAGAAATGCGAATTGGGCATCAGCAAATGAAACACCGTGCTTTATCTGGTTATCACCGTCCTTTGTGTTATCCCATTCAAAACTTGAATCGCTCATATAAAGATATTGCCATAAATATGGCTAAATAGCCATACTACAGCCACAGTAGCGCTAACTACCGCTTAACGGGATGATAACCACCGGTGTTCAAAATGATCGAACGCTTCTTCTGCTCGATTAAACGGCATAAGTAATTCAAGCGTCTTCAGCGTTGGTCGCACCATTTCGATATCGGTTTTTGCTCGAGACAAAGCCTCTTCCGGAGTAATCCAAAAGCAGTCCTTTAACTCCATATTGCAAGGCGTACCGTCCGCACCCTCTGGCACCACCGTCAGAAAAAAGTGGGTATCAAAACGAGCCGGAGCAAACGCGGGTGTTATTCGTCTACTCAAATAGGTTAGGCGGTCAAATGCAGGCGTTAGACCTTGCTCGCTTAAAAAGTCATTAAAGCTAAGTTGCTTGTCGTTAAGTTGCTGCCGCTGTATGTCGAACACACCCACTTCGCCACCAAGAAAACGCCCCTGCTTGTCATAAGCAAGCAGCAAACCAGACTCTTCAAAGGTTTCTCTAATAGCGGCTGCCCAATACGCAGTAGCCGAATGATCGCCTTCAAACTCTTGATTGTTGGCAAACTTTGCCATCGACGGATGCGATACTTCGACATCCAGCACACTATCTTCAGGATCAACCACGCCACCAGGAAACACATGCATACCCGAAAAGGCACCGCCCATACGGCGGCGCATAAGAAACACTTCTAAAGAAGCGCCTACATTGCGAAGCAAGCATAACGTTGATGCGGGCTTAGGTTGCTTGATCATAAAAATAATAGGCCAGGGCTGTTTTAGCTGGGGGGCAATAAGAATAGTAACTCAGTGGTGCTTTAGCCACAGAGAGTATAACCACTTGTTAGTAACAAGAAATCAATCATACAATTCTTGAACTGCTCGACGTGAACATCCGACCAGAATTGCCCAGTGGCACTCAAGACATTGATAAGGTCACTGCCATAGCCTTTCAATATGAATCTAATGTTTCAATACGCCTTCGGGCCCCTCTATATTCATTGCGCTCACTAAATAGTTAAGGTATTTATAAATAATCATGCTTATAGGTAAAGTTGAAACGTTATCAAGGTATCCCGTTAAATCGCTTTTAGGGGAATTTTTAGAGGCCGCCGATATCGACAAAAGAGGCGTTAGAGGAGACAGGCTCCACGCCATTTCTAACCAACAAGGAAAGTTCGGCAGCGGCAAAAACACTCGTCGCTTTAGAAAAATAGAGGGCCTTTTGCACTTGTCCGCTCAATTTAATAGCGACACCCTTTTAATAACATTTCCCAGCGGTGAATCGCACAATAGTGACCATCAGGATATTAATCAAAAACTATCGACTGAGCTCGGCCAAGCTGTGACGCTCACTAAAGAAACCGACGTACCTCATTTCGATGATGGCTCGGTACACATCATCACCAGTGCCGACCTAGAACAGCTCAAGCTTGAGCTACCTGAGTCTCAAATAGATATCCGAAGGTTTAGAGCCAATATTTTAATAGACACCGATAGCCTAAGTCGGGATCTTTTGGGTAAGACTTTGAGAATTCGTGAAACTGAATTGGCAATTGTTGAGGAAACAAGACGATGCAGAATGATTGGCTTGGCTCAGGCAGCGCTAAATAACGATCCAAAGATACTTGAGATGGTGGCCAAACAAAATAATCATAATTTTGGCGTTTACGCGACCGTAGTTCGTCCTGGGCTAATTAACGTTGGAGACAGTATTTCGATCGTATAGCCAGCCGTTAAGCGCAAATTTGCGCCATAGCAAAGCCTGTTGCATACTCAAATAGAACACTTGGACAGTGGGGTAAAAGGCAAGACCCCCAACTTGGTGCGTACTTGGTGCCAGTCACTACAAAAAAGTGACGTATTTGATTACACTAAATACTTAGGAAACGGTGATATGGACCAACTTATTAAGGGCTTAAGCCTTTGTCTATTTTTGATTACTTCAACCTCTAGTATGGCAATACAAGCAGCAACACCGAAAGCTATATTCATTATTGTTGATGGCATACCAGCGGATGTTATCGAAAAGGTGAACACCCCGAATCTCGATGCCATTGCCAGCGTTGGGGGTTACACACGAGCTTATACTGGCGGAGAAATTGGAGGGCAAACCGAGAGTCCGACCATATCTGCCGTCGGTTATATGAATCTTATTACTGGCACGTGGGCCAACAAACACAATGTTTGGAGCAATAAGGTAAGAAAGCCCGATTATCAATATTGGGACATTTTCCGCATTGCGCGTGCGCACAACCCGCAACTACACACCGCATTATTTTCGACCTGGGAAGACAACCGCACCAAGCTAATTGGCAATGGCTTACCACAAGCAGGCGGCAACAAACTTAGCTACGCGTTTGACGGCTTTGAAAATGATACCGACCGATTTCCACATGACGAGTATTACCGTTATATCGAGAAGATTGATGATCTTGTGGCTCAAGAAGCGGCCCGCTACATCACCGATAAAGGCCCCGATTTGTCTTGGGTGTATCTTGAGTACACTGACACCGTGGCACATGGCTACGGCGACAGCGATGAGTTTACTAGCGCGATTCAGAGAGCCGATGCTCGCGTGGGAAAAATTTGGAAAGCCATTTTGCAGCGTGAAAAAAACTTCGGTGAAGATTGGCTAGTAGTGATTACCACCGACCATGGTCGGGATTCCGAGACCGGCAAAGATCATGGCGGTCAAAGCCAACGCGAGCGCACCATTTGGGTCACCACTAATAGCCGAGACTTGAATACCAACTTTGGTGAAAGAACAGCAATCGTAGATATATTGCCATCCATCGCCACCCACATGCACATACCCATAAACGAGCCGATCAAGTCACAACTAGACGGTCGTTCATTCATTGGTGATTAGTCGGCATAGATTAGACTATCAACCCATGTAACAGATAATTTTTAGACGTCCCTTAAAAGCGGTTATTGAAAATGGGCTCTTACCCCCCCTTTTCTTCTTGGTTAAATCATCCATAACTTCGGCTCTATTTCTAATCAAGCGACTTTGTAGAAGTAGCAAGGTATAACTAGCCACACTCACTCAGGCTTTGAAGTGCCGAATTTTCGATCCTGCCGAATGTGACCAGCCTAGGCCTAGGTAGGCCTATTTTTTCTCATGGTGATGATGGTCATCGTCCCCAGTCACGTCTTCATGGTGGTGCTCATGTTCATTGCGATGCCCATCTTTACCATGATGATGTTCATGTTCGCTTGCATGACCATCATCACCATGATGGTGTTCATGTTCGCTTGCATGAGTATCGTCACCATGATGGTGTTCATGCTCTGTCATGTGACCATCATCAACGCCATGATGATGAGCGTGCTCACTGCCATGGGCGTGATCCTGGTGGTGGTGAGCTTCGTCTTTTACATGTTTGTCAGTACCGTGATGATGCGCGAATTCATCGGCATGCCCATCGTCACCATGATGGTGTTGATGTTCAGACTTATGACCATCAGTACCATGATGATGATTATGTAGTTTATTTTCAACTATGGGGTCCTGTGCGACAGCGATATGAGCCATGCCCAAATTGACGATCAAGACAATGCTTCCAACAGAATAGAATTTTGTCATTTTCGGTAACAGCAGCTTTAAAAGTTTGAGTGTTTTCATTAACGTTCCAAGTTTTTGGTCTAGCGGGATGCTTAGCTAGACAAGTGATTAAATTGCTCAATTAGTTTAGCAAAACGGATGCGCTGGCAAAAGCGAACAAGAATTAAATTAGACTTTTGAGGTTGGACGTATAGCTAACACCGCTTAGGGTGATGTTGAGACAGTGGGAAAATAGAATCTCCAAGAGAATAACCAAACCACAATTCTCAGTTTATTACATACCTCAAAACCCTGTTTTTGTTCAAAACATTCTAAAATGCGTAACCAACCTAGCGCATCAATTGCTTCGCAGAACTACTTCAACTCAACTGTATTAGCGTTGTAGCCAGGCAAAAACGACTCATTCGCTTTAGCCACTGTACCAAAAGCTCTGAACGCTAAGTTGCGCAGCACTGTGCTTTTAACGTGGTACAAACTGCCCATCTTAGAAGACACTCTTTGCACTTTACTCGTGCGTTCGAAGCGCGAGTTTTGATATAGGCGTAACGCATCTGGTAGAGATTCTTCCTGTTCAATCGCACGATCCAATATACGTCCGTCTTCGACGGCCATCGCCGCGCCCGACGCCATAAAGGGTAAGCTCGCATGAGCAGCGTCACCCAGCAAAGCAACTCTATTGGACACCCAGTTTTTGAGCGGCGCGTGATCGTATAGAGCCCATCGGTAACATTGATCTTTTTCCGCTGCATCAATAATCGCTTGTACCGTTGGGTGCCAACCCGCGAAGTCAGCCTTTAGCTCTGCCCACGGAGAATTACGTACCCAAGAGTCACCTGCCCACTGTTTATTCTGGTCTGCGCTTTCAACCACTCCCACCAAGTTAGCAAGCTGTTGGTTGCGTAAGTAATACAACACGGCGTGCTGGTTTGGTCCGACATAGTTAGCGACTATCTTGTCCATCCAGTCGTTAGGCAGATGTGATGTGGGCACTACTACTCGCCACGCCACATGCCCTGTGAACTTTGGAGTATTGGAGCCACATAATTGTTGGCGCACTTTAGAGCGGATTCCGTCTGCGCCTATTAATAGATCGCCTTCAAATTCTCGGCCATCGGTCAGACGTAGAACCACACCTGCTCCAGCCTCAACATCGTTACTGTCACCGTGTTCGGTATAGCGTTCAAATTGAGCATTTAGATGAATCGCGTCAGGTGCTCGCTCACGTAAAGCTTGTTCGAAAACCGTATGCATGTCTGCACGGTGCAGATGCCAGTAGGGTTCGCCGTACTTTTCTTGATACCCTTGACCTAGGGGCATGGTGGCAAGCGCACTACCTGTTTTACAATCGCGAAACTCGACACGCTCAGGCTGGACGGCCAGTGCTGCGGTGGCATCAAATAGACCTAGATGACGCAGTACGTGAACTGCGTTTGCGCCACTCTGAATGCCAGCCCCAACTGGAGCGAACACTTTACTCTGCTCAAATACCTGAACTTCGTGGCCTGCTTGTTGCAGGCACAATGCAGCGCTTAAACCACCTAAGCCGCCACCTACGATTAGTATTTTCAATGTATCTCCATGCAGACTTCCTCTTTACTCGGGAATGACTCCTGCGGCATACAGTCCAGCAATTTGCTCTGCATCAAGACCGAGATCTTGCAGGATCGCATCAGTATCTGCGCCTTCAGACTTGGGTGCTTTTGGCGTATCCAAAGAATGATTTGTAAATTTGGGTGCGGGCGCGGGTTGAACAACACCGTCTAGCTCAATATAGGTGCCGCGTGCTTTGTTGTGTGGATGATCTGGCGCTTCCTTAATATTCAAGACAGGCGCAAAACAAACTTCGGTGCCTTCCATTAGCTCGCACCACTCATCGCGCGTTTTAGTCTTAAACACTGCGTTGAGCTTATCGGCTTTGGCTTCCCAGCCCGCGGGATTGTTTTGATCCTTAAACTCTTCTGGGTCCATGCCTGTCATTTCCAACAGCAACGCATAGAACTGCGGCTCAATTGAACCAATCGCCACATGCTTGCCGTCGGCTGTGTCGTAACAACGGTAATAGTGCGATCCGCCATCAAGACCGTTAGACGCGCGGTTTGTCGACCAAAGGCCTAACTTATCAAAGGTATACACAATCGACATCAAGCTTGCTGTTCCGTCAGTAATTGCGGCATCGACCACATCGCCCTTACCGGTTTTTTGCGCCGCGTGTAATGCTGCCAAAACACCCATCACCAAAAACATACTGCCGCCCGCATAATCACCTATTAGATTCAGTGGCGGTATAGGTCGTTCACGCTCGCCAATTGCGGCTAAGCTTCCTGTGAGCGCAATGTAGTTCAAATCGTGACCTGCCACCTTAGATAACGGCCCAGTTTGGCCCCAGCCCGTCATACGTCCGTATACAAGCTTAGGGTTACGCGCATGGCACACTTCTGGACCAAAACCCAGCTTCTCGGCAACGCCTGGACGATAGGCTTCGACCAAAATATCGGCCTTATCGATCAGATCCAACAATACTTCTAGACCTTGCTCTGTTTTTAAATTCAGTGCTATGGACTTTTTCCCTCGACAATTGATATCTAATTGCGAAGGAAAACTAATACCGGATGGCTTACGCGCTCGTTCAACGGTAATAACTTCGGCGCCCATGTCGGCGAGCAACATCGTTGCATATGGCCCAGGACCAATGCCTTTTAGCTCAACAATTTTGATTCCTTCTAATGGTCCCATGTCATATTTCCTTGATAATTTGCATGCAACCTTAGTTGCGATTAACGATGTTGCTTTTAACTAGTGCTGCGTTAAATAGATTACTGTTCCTGCGTTAAGTTTGAATGCTTAGCCAGCATCGCTCAAGCGCACTTTAGCTATGGTGGTCATAGTTGCAGTAACTTGACCTTTTTCGTTGCGTAGCTCGGCGCTCAAAAAGGCAATACTGCGACCTAGTTTATCAACTCGGCCAATTGCATCGAACTTACCTGCGCGGCTGGCTTCTAGAAATAGAGTTTTAAATTCCAACGTCGATACGCTATTAATCTTCTCGTTAGCCGCGAATGCCGCGTGGGTAGACACCGCGTCTAACATTGCCGAGACAAAACCACCCTGAACAATATCACCGCTATGGCAGTAACTTTTTGAAATATCGAACTGCATAGAACAGGTCATTTTCTCGACGTCTACACCCACAATAGTGCAACCCATATCATCTAAAAATGAAGGTCTGAATCGGCTAAGGAGTTCAATAGTTTCGGCTTCGCTACGCATAATCATGCTCCAAGATTAAGTCTGAAAATTCCGAGGGAGGCTAGAAATGCCCATAAACAGTAGAGCGCGTTAGTTTAACTTGAGTAACGCGAACAACTCATCAACAGCCGGCGACACATCACCAAAAGGTACTTTAATAGTGTGCATACCCATCGCTTTAGCAGGCTTAAGATTAATACCTAAGTCATCTAAAAACACGCACTGCGATGGTTCTAAAGCCAACGCTTCGCACATCATCTCGTAAATACGCGGCTCTGGCTTACGTAAACCCGCTTTGGAGGATTCGATTACGTGATCGAACTGGCCAAATATTGCGTTCGCTGTATCAGCGTCTGCCGAATCACCGAGCATAGCTTTGCTGTCTAAATTCGGTAAGTTGTTAGTAATGCAACCCGTTTTAAGTCCAGCCTTTTTTACGGACGCCAACGCATCGATCATCACTGGCTTTAAACTAAGACTCAACAAAGACAATAACGTGTCTCCAGATACTTCATGACCCGCTGCCGCGGTTTCTGCTGCAAAGGCTTTATCGAACTCGCCTTGAGTCATTTCAGCGCGTTCAAACTTGGCCCAGGCATTGTGATCATGATTGGTTTTAATAACTCCGCCCAGAAATTTCTCGGGCAGATTATGCGCTTGTTCAAATTTAGCAAATTCTTCAACAGGTGAACTGGTGAACACGCCGCCAAAATCAAAAATTACTGCTTGGATTGCTTGCATAGTTAGTTCTTCAAAACGGACAAAGGAATGGAGGGGGAACTTATTTGTTTGGCGCGAGATTGATCTCGCCGACTACGTGCGGTCTGCGGCCTGTCGGCCCGCGCATTTCAAAGGGAATAGAGTCACCTTCTTGCTCATGCATCATCGTGACTTTTGCAGGCAGATAAACAGGCAACTTAAACGCTGCATTTATCTGCAGAGGTTGATTCCAGTTATCGTCCCACAAGTGCGCAATGCAGCGACTCTTGCTCCACATACCGTGGGCGATGTGTCTGCGAAAGCCCAGCATTTTGGCAGTTGCTGTATAGAGGTGAATAGGATTGAAGTCGCCTGACGCCTTCGCGTAGCGTCTGCCTCGATTACCTGGAATTCCCCAAGTTTCTACATGAGCGTATTCGCGGCCTTTTTGATGTTCGCGTTTTGCCGGCTTAGAGGTTCCTAACTTGCGCCGGATAAGGACCGTAGCAATTGCTTGCCAAACCTGCTCGCCTGCAACGCTAACACTGTTAACGAAATCAACTTCGTAGCCTGTTGGGGTTGTTCGCATAGGGCTAGTAGCTACATTAAAATCTAGCGCCTCGTCTTCAGTCAACACTCGTGTTTGTGAAATCTCATTGCGTAAATGCACAACACCAATGGGATTAAACGGAAACTCAGGTTCCAGCATCAGTTTAATCTGTAGTGCTGTAGACATGACCTGCGGAAACGTAATGGGCAGTTGGCCGTTTTCTCTAAAACCACAAACCTCTCTAAAGCGAGCCAATTGCTTGGCATTCGCGACCACACCGTTAACCTCAACACAGGAGGGAACGAGTTCGGGTGTATCGGTTTTCGTCTTGCTCACCAATCCCGCGCGCAACAGCATAAAGGCTGCATTAGGCAGCTTACTTAACGTGCACGTTTTTAACGCTTGGGAGCTTGGAGCTGAATTTTGCATGGCTACACGTCTGTTTTAAACAGCGTCTAAAACCTCAATATCTGGTGCGGCAGCAACCATGCTGACCAACACTTTATTGGCCTCAATAAAATAGTCGGTCTTGCTGTGGGCTTTCATGTCGTCCATCGAAGTATAGCGCTCTAATACTTTGTATTCCTGTGGATCACTTTTACTGCGATGCAAGGCATAAAACTCCGCACCTTTTTCATTCGCTAATACTTGCTCTGCCAACTTAGTGAACACAGCTTCGAACTCTGCATTCTTACCTTCCTGTACTTTAATTGTTGCGATTACGCCAAAAGCCATGCTGCACCTTTTATCTCGGATGATGTTAATGTTTATGTAGAAGACAGCCCTAGAGTATAGCGAAAAGAGTTTCTTTGCTTAAGCATCTGATGATGCTCGATATTGCTCAGGTAATAACGTCTGGGCTAGTGCGCCCAGTGTATTGCTTAATCATTGCAATATGTTCAGCCGCGTCAAGTACGCCCGCTAGCGCCTGCTGGGGATCACTGTCTAAATCAGTTTTGGAATATCGGTCGCAATACACTCTAAGCGTTGCACCAGAAGTACCTGTGCCTGATAACCTGAATACGATTCTGGCGCCCTCTTTAAACTGAATGCGTAAGCCTTGCTGCTGACTCTGGCTCTGGTCTACAGGATCGGTATAACTAAAGTCATCCGCGTTAGACACGGTTAGCCCAGCAAAGGATTGCCCAACCAGATCGCTTAGATTGTTGCGCAATCGGTCAATCAACATCTTAGCCGCAGCGGAATCTACACCTTCGTAATCGTGGCGAGTAAAATAGTCTCGACCAAAAGTCTGCCAATGCTGTGCAAGTATCTCACCCACTGATTGCTGCTTTACCGCAATTAAATTTAACCAGAACAGCACAGCCCACAAACCGTCTTTCTCTCGGACGTGGCTAGACCCAGTACCAAAACTTTCTTCTCCGCAGAGTGCAATCTTGCCAGCATCCATCAGGTTGCCAAAAAACTTCCAGCCTGTTGGAGTCTCGTACATGTCGATTCCCAGTTTAGCCGCAACGCGATCAAGAGCGGGACTCGTTGGCATTGATCGAGCAACTCCAGGCAATCCGTCGGCATACCCGGGCACTTGATCAGCTAATGCCGCCAATACAGCCAATGAATCGCAGGGATTGATATACACATTCTTGCCTAGCACCATATTGCGGTCGCCGTCGCCGTCTGATGCCGCTGCAAAATGTATTTTGGGGTCATTGTTTACTGTCTCGACTAATTCCTTGGCGTGTACGAGATTGGGGTCTGGGTGACCTCCACCGAAATCTTCGAGCGGGATTGCGTTGATAACGGTACCCTCGCCTGCTCCCAAACGACGTTCCAAAATATCGACTGCGTAAGGGCCCGTTACCGCATGCATAGCATCAAAACACATGGCAAACGAATCGTTTTTAAACAATCCAGAGATTGCGCTAAAGTCGAACAAAGTCTCCATCAGCTGCGCATAGTCAGATACCGGATCAATGACATCAATGGTCGTTCCGCGAATAGTAACGGACCCCAACTGATCAAGATCCAAGTCTTCCTGTTCAACACTTAAGTAGTGTTCAATGACTTGGGTGTACGCGTGTATTTTTGCAGTTACTGCTTCGCTGGCGGGTGCGCCGTTTGCACCATTATATTTAATTCCGAAGTCAGCGTTCGGACCAGCAGGGTTATGACTCGCCGACAATATGATGCCGCCAAACGTTTGATACTTTCGTATAACGCACGAAGCAGCAGGCGTCGATAAGATGCCGCCTTGCCCTACGACCAAGCGGGTAAAACCGTTTGCTATGGCAAGACGAATAATGGTTTGAATGGCGGTGCGATTAAAGTAACGACCATCACCACCAATAACCAAGGACTTGTCTGCGCAGCCTGCGTCTTTATGATCCCCTAAAGAACTGAATATCGACTGAACAAAGTTTTCTAAGTAACTGGGCTGCTCGAATTCTTTAACGCGTTTGCGTAAACCCGAAGTCCCCGGTTTTTGCCCATCAAAAGGAGTGGTCGCGTGTTTAATATTTTGCATTTGTTACTGCTAGGCGTCGCGCGCTCTGGTTACGGTTCTAGTCGAGAGAGTACTGTCTATTAATGGATTATAACGGTATGAGAGAAATTGTTTTGAGAAGCGCTGTAGCTAGGCGGATTGGCAATCGATGATACGGAGATTTGAGGAAATCGAACGAGTAAAAACGAGAACAAGATTGCTGCCCCGCCGGCAATTGGGTTTTGGTTGCCGGCGAAGCAGAGTATAAATTCAAAGAGATAACATCGTTGTTAGAAGATTTCGAACATGCAACTAGCTAACAACTACACCACCTCAATTGAATCAGGATTAC
This sequence comes from Proteobacteria bacterium UBA7415, assembly GCA_002470515.1. GTDB lineage: Bacteria > Pseudomonadota > Gammaproteobacteria > Arenicellales > Arenicellaceae > Arenicella. The sequence goes on from DKML01000031.1 coordinate 332,482, forward strand.
GCATAAAGGCAGCGGCTAGAATGATCATCGCTAGCGGGAAGATAAAGAGAGTCATAAAGCTTAAGAAAAGCGAAACCTCAAATACTCCTTGAATGATAGCGATTACCGCAAATATCTTAAGTACTGAAGGCACCGGAACCGCGGCACGTAATAAGGCAATACCTAAGATGATATCTAAGATACCAAAAAGGATCATCGAGCCTGCGGCTATGGTCATTGCGGAACCTACCAAATAGCCTTCGTTGCTTGCAAGCGTATCCGCTGACATAGTGCTGGCGTATAGATCCAACACAAGAGTGCCAGTAAATATGGCGTTCAGTGCAATGATGATCCAGATTACGATATTCAAACTGCTGTAATTGAGCTGGTCGTTCAACAGGTGTATTAACTTAAAGTACACATACATCGTTAACAAGCCTAAGACTAAAAACAACACATCACTCAAATCTAGCGTTGAGATGTTGATAAACAATCCCGCCACCATATCGGCGCCTTCCATGCCAATGCCCATGGGCATTTGGCCAATCCAATAGATTGGAAAGAGTATCGCTACAGCCACGGCAGCCAAAGCAGGTAATAAATAATCAGTGTTTTTCATTAAAAATCTCCAAAGAGAATAACTGAGGCTATGCGTCGTCAGTTGGTTTAGGTTCGCCCACATACTCAAGAATGTCGCCAGGTTGGCAAGCCAACTCTTGGCATATTGCAGACAGAGTCGTAAAGCGAATAGCTTTAACTCGGCCCGTCTTGAGCAGTGAAAGGTTTGTCATTGAAATACCAATTCTCTGTGAAAGCTCTTTCAAAGAGATTTTGTTCTTGGCCATCTCGACATCTAGGTTTATTTGAATATCCATGCGCGCATCTTAATTGACAATTTTATCTAAATCAATAATTATTTTATTTTTATCATAAACTATTTAATGCTAAGTATGGTTTTGGCTAGTTCACAGAAGAGCTTGAGGATCGTAACTTGCCCTTGCAATGCGTCAGGAAACAATAAGAATGATCATCTAGGCGGTGTGGCACTATATGGTCACTAATATTGCCACTAATATGGGGTACTCATAAAGATCTATTGGGTTTGTTAGAGTCAACGCATTGAGAGACGATTAGAAATGGAGAGAAAACATGTTTGAATCTGTAATTGAGTTTTGGTTTAACGAGTTAGAGCCAAAAATGTGGTGGCAAAAATCTGATGACTTGGACGCAACAATTAACTCACGGTTTGGCGAACTATTAGTTCAAGCCGCGAAAGGTGAGCTATTCGGTTGGCGTGAGACCGCAAAAGGCGCTTTGGCAGAAGTAATAGTGCTTGACCAGTTCTCTCGCAATATCCATCGCGATACACGCAAAGCATTTGAATGCGATCCACTGGCATTGGCTCTGTCGCAATTTGCGATAAGTACCGGGGCTGATAAAGAGCTTTCTGTAGATGAGCGTAAATTTCTATACATGCCATTTATGCACAGTGAGTCAAAAGTGATTCATGCAGAAGCATTAAGGCTTTTCTCTGAGCTAGGCAGCCCACAGAACCTTGAATTTGAGCTCAAACATAAAGTAATCATCGATCGTTTTGGTCGCTACCCACATCGAAATAAAATACTGGGACGCGAGTCTACCGCCGAAGAAATCGACTTTTTGAAGCAAGATGGGTCTAGCTTTTAGCCAAGCTTTACCAGCAAGTTTTGGACCCAAACCATTTCACTCAAGTTCCGCCGTGCTTTAAGATGGTTATAACTCGCGCCTTATAAGACAGCTGTTTGCAGCATGTAGCTGGAGGTCGATGCAACTAAAACAACAATAAAATCAAACGGCGAAGTCAATTCTGCCCAATTGATTCGGAGGCTTTAATGTCAAAAGTAATCATGGTTCTATACGGTGGCGTCGCCTATTTCATTGGTGTCGTGGGCTTAGTCAGTATAATCGTTGTGCTTGCAGGCTTGATGCCTTGGGGATTTCTATCTTTAGCCAACATGGACATGAGCAGTGCGATTGCCTGGAACATTGCATTAGTGGCTGTATGGGGGATCATCCATTCAGTAATGGCACGCCCGTCGTTTAAGCAAAAACTTACACAGTTCATTCCCGAACCTGCAGAGCGGCCTACTTACGTTTTGATTGCAGGTATCACCAGTGTTGCCCTCGTAGGCTACTGGCAGCCGATCGAGGGAATCGTTTGGTCTATTCAAAACGACGCATTGGCTATGACGCTATGGGGCATCTTTGTATTCGGCTGGGCATTCCTGTTGCTAGCTACATTCGCGATTAACCATTTCGACTTGTTTGGTTTAAGGCAAGTCTACTATTACGCAAAAGGCGAAAATCGGCCACCACTCGCTTTTGTCAAACGAATGATGTACGCCCATATTCGACACCCAATTCAGACCGGTGTGTTAATTGGAGTGTGGGCAACGCCCACAATGTCTAATACGCAAGTTATTCTAAGCGTAGGTTTTACGGCGTATATTTTTGTTGGTCTTTGGTTTGAAGAGCGAGACTTAATCGCTGCTCACGGCGAAGAGTATCTAAGCTATAAGGCCGAAACGGGTATGGTACTGCCACGAATTAAATAACAGCCCAGCACGCCTCAGCGAGTAGCTCGCATTGGTTGGGCTATTTGTTGGACTAGGCAAATCTTCAGCAGACCAAATACTATAAAAAGTATTTTTTCCGCTGATATTTCTATACTTGCTCCTGGTGCATTCATACTAGTGGCCATCATTACTTCGGTAAAGATCTGCGCAAATGGGTAGACCATCAACGCTATACCACCGCCAATTCCTAAACGAGCTCGTCCTGGTCTAGCCAGAAAACTAGCGAACAGCAGAAAGGACAAAGCCAAAACACCATTGGATATCCATAACCAGGCGCTTGCTTGCTTAATTTGCGCGAGAGTAAACTCTAATGCGTGCTCATGGTGTTGGGTCAGTTCGTCTGAATATGAATCGGGGTACAACACTCCCCACAGAGGGTAGGCTATAAGTACTACTGCACTTATAATCAAAACACTTCGGGTCGCTAGTCTCATTGCGGCTCGTCCTTAAATTAATGTTGCGTCGAGTATACTGGACGTTTCGTTGACTCGTACAGTCGAGGTTTAATTTATGTCACGCAACAAAGCGCACGGCGACCCTGTTAGCACTCTAAATGTGTTGGTGTAGAATTCTCTATTCGCAAACTTTTCATAATCATTAAGCGCATTAAGCAATGCTTCAACCGAAACCCGATTTGACTCGCACAAGTTACAAAACCAACGCTAATACCTTTTTAGCCCAGTTCTCACGTTTAGGCATCGTTTGCTTGTGCTTGGCATTTCAAGCTTGCAGTAACAATGGCGAAGGCGAACAGCTTTGCTCTGCGTCCCTCGCAGAGCAGGATGAGTATGTCACGATCCCGCAAGGCGACTTCATAATGTCTGCCTTACCAATGTATACAGAAGAAGGTTCTCCTTCACGAGTCACGGTTCAGACATTTGAAATTCAAGCGACCGAGGTCAGCAATTCTCAATTTGGCGAATTCGTTACTGCGACTTCGTATGTTACCGACGCAGAGAGATCGCGCCAAGTTGCAGAGGAAGAAGGCTCCGCAGTGTTTGCCAGCAGTTCGGCTGATGTGACGATGGACGATGAATCGACCATTGATCAGTGGTCCCTAGTAAAAGGGGCTACATGGCGAAAGCCTTTAGGATCAAACCATGCCTTTACCGCCAACCCAGACCACCCAACAGTTCACGTATCACTAAGAGATGCGCGAGCCTACGCGCAATGGGCTGGGGGTCGTTTACCAACAGAGCTGGAATGGGAGTATGCGGCCAGTTTAGGTCTGCCCGACACTAGCCGCGCAGACTCTGGAGCTTATGACACTAAGGGAGATCCGATAGCGAATACTTGGCAAGGCGTTTTCCCGATTATTGATTCAGGTAAAGACGGCTTTAAGGGCTCGTCACCTGTGGGATGTTTTCCTCCGAGTAAAATTGGGCTGTATGACATGATTGGTAACGTGTGGGAATGGACCGATACCCCGAGTAGCCAAACAACACACCTGATTAAAGGCGGATCATTTTTGTGCGCCAACAACTTTTGTAAACGTTACCGTGCTGCGGCACGACAAAGCCAGGATATTGACTTCTCAACCAACCATATTGGTTTTAGGCTGGTGCGAGCGACAGACTCCAGTCTCTAGCTTTATAAACCGAGAAGCAAACGCTTATCAGTTAACACCTAGAGGGGCGTGTAAACATACTCGTCCCCTTCTTCAAACGATTCGTCGATCGTTTTATCAATAAGTACAGGCGCCTGTACTGTTGCTGGAAACAAGGGTTTACGCGCACTTGCATTATATTGATCAAGCAACGCTTGCAGCTCTGAAACTATATCGGGTCGTAGTTCAGCAAGATTGTTTTTCTCAGTAGGATCTACGTTCAAATCATATAACCACATTTTTTGCCCGTCCGTACGGCGGTCATTAAGTTGTAGCTTCCAATTTTTATGGCGTACAACTTGAGAATGATCAATAACCCAAAACAAAGTATCTCTAGACCATACCTCTGCACTGCTTTGCGTTCCTGTTTGCCCATCGACACTGAGTAACGGCAGCACGCTTTTTCCGTCGATTTCTATGTTGTCTGGCACCTGAGTTTGAGCGGCCGCAAGCAGGGTCGGCATTATATCAATGTGGGCTACTGGTGTTTCGACTTGTGTTCCGGCGGTTAGCTTAGCAGGCCACTTCATGAACATCGGAACCCGTATACCACCCTCAAATGAGGTAGCCTTCCACCCCCTAAATGGCTGGTTGATCTCGGGCAATCCAATATAGCCAGGCCCACCATTATCACTAGTAAACATTATTATGGTGTTGTCGCTTAAACCCTGCTCTTCGAGCGATTCGGTGATGCGACCAACGCTGCGATCCAACGCTCGAATCATCGCGGCGTACACTCTCAGGCGGTGTGGCTTTATATCGCCAACGGCAAGATAGTCTTCGCGTGTTGCTTGTAAGGGCGTATGGATACCCCAATGAGCTAAATACAGAAAAAACGGTCTGTTCTTATTTTTCTCAATGACCCGAATTGATTCGTCGGTCCAATAGTCAGTTAAGTAACCGCCAGGCACAAAACTCTCTCCATCTGGGTCATTAAAGCTGGCGGCATAACGCATTCGCGCCCATAAAAAAGCATCAATGGGATCAAAGTCCATCGTGGCGTTCACAACATTTGGGCTGTCCTCATTTAGATACAAACCACTTTGCATGAGTAAACTGTCCTCAAAACCTTGGTGGTTGGGCGCCATACCATTGTTACGGCCTAGATGCCACTTACCAATATGTGCTGTGTAGTAGCCTCTGTCTTTTAAAATTTCTGCCACCGTCACCTCTTCGGCTGGCAAACCTTGGTTTTCAAAAAGAGGTTTTGTCGCAGCCAACTCGGCATCAAACTCCGCAGGAGGCATTCCTGTTCCTGACGCGTTCAAAATACCGGTAATTAGTTTCCCCATCCCATCTGGCGTTGGTGTGAACGCTAGGCCCGTTCGACTGGGGTACCGGCCAGTCATCAACATGCCTCGCGATATCGCGCAGGTATTGGCGCCCGAATAGGACTGCCGAAACACTACACCATCGTTCGCAAGCTGATCGATATTGGGTGTTTGTATACGGCCGCCCGCCACACCGCCACCAAACGTAGAGATGTCGTTAAAGCCAAGGTCATCGGCTACGATTAAGATAATGTTGGGCGGCCTTTCGTTGCTCGGTGTCTCGGCTTCTACCGGCCCCTGCCCCCAAGGCACTAGGTGAAACGGCTTGATATCCGCGTATTGCCGATCCGTTTTAAAACTAACCAAAGCAAGTAATATATCTGTGCGCTTGTACCACGCGGTTGCACCCGCAAGCGCAATAATAACTAAGCCAATGACTAGATTCTTTTTCACCTTTTAAGCCTCTTTAATGTAATGGTACTGAGTCAACCTACTGTTGAATAATCAACGAGTCGCAACCCGTACCCGCTAATATAACGTTTACGCGCTCCTTATCACTACTTGCAAGAGCGTGATACTGCTGATTAATCCAATGCAAACATTTACCCTGATAGGCGAATGTCTGTTGCCGCCACTGAGCACCATCAATGTTAGTTTCCCATTCTTTCTGTCCCGACTCTAATGCCTTTGCGTTCGCAAGTAGAGCGGGCGCATAGACGCGACCCACTTCCTTTAATATCTCACTCAGTGTGCCTGGGATAGAATCAATGTCATTCCAGTGATCGGGCCTAACCTCTAAGCCACTTAGATCATCCGCCATCAGGCTCCATGCAACCGTCCGCGGTGATAGCTCGTGCGCTATTTTTCTTGGAGTGGGGTCAAAACCAATGAGCTGAGACAGCTGTCCGTATAAGGCGAAATCAGCCGCACCTGGTCTATTTCCTAATAAGAATAGCTGCTGTTCAAAATGCGCTTCGAGCGCTTTGAGAAAACGCTTATAACTTGCGTCGATAATGGGCGCCGTGACGTCATTAGAACCCACCACATAGAGCCGCTCAATCTGACGTTTGCTGAAAAATTCTTTGGCGTGCGCATGCTTGGCAACATCCATACTTGGGTCAATGCAAAACGGTAAGAGTGTGCCCGCATTATCGGCATCACTCCTAAAGTGCCACCGATAGTGAAACATGTACTTAGTGCACCACTCATCGGCAAAGTCTTCTAGCAAGTAGTCTATAAATGCGAGAACAGGATTGATTGGAATGACAGAACGCGGCTCATACATGCTTTCGAGTGTACGAATGATCGGTGTCGAATCGACTACAGCTTGAGGAAGACCTTGCGCATCGTCAAAAATAAAGGTGGGCAACAATGCGACCTTTGGCGCAGCCATTCCACGCGTTTCTAAAACATCGGCAGGGTTTGCCCAGACAATCGAGTACGGAATCTGTCGGTAACGAAGTAGAGCAACCATCTTCTTGGTGTATGGCGAAGGCGTATTACCTATCAGAGTTATTCGTTTCTGCGACGTCATCATTATCTCTCTGTTGTGTAGATGGCAAACAGGATTAACTATTTACCCGTAAAACGTGGAGCTCGACGTTCTTTTCTAGCCATCATCGCTTCAGCAAAATCGGCAGACTTAAATAAATTGCCTAAGGCTTCATTTTCGCGATCAAGAGCGTTAGCGATCTCGTCAACCATTGGCGCGCGCAATAGTCTTTTCATAGCACTAATGGATCGCGGTGCTCCCCTTGGCGGAACAAGCTCTAGAGCTTTTTTGTAGGTATACGGCAACAATTCATCATGCGGCACTACCGCATTCGTCAGATGTAAGTCACGCGCCGTTTGCGCATCAATTCGTTCTGCGAAAAACATAATCTCTTTGGTTTTTTGCATCCCTAACAGTCGAGGCAAAAGAAAAGAAGATGCCAGTTCTGCAGATATCCCCAGTTTGGCAAAGGGCAGTTGAAACCACGCGTGCTCAGACATATAGATTTGGTCTGCACCCGCTAAGACAAAGGTTACAGCGCCACCAATAGCCAAGCCGTTTACCGCTGCAAGAATAGGTTTATCGCACATAAATATTTTCATGGTTGTGCGCTTTTGTGCAATATCACTTTGATCTAGTTCGGCTACTATTTTTGGTGAAAGCCCTTCATACGCATCCGGACTAAAGTAGCCACCACTACTAAACGCTTGCTTGCTTGGGGCTTCGATGTTCGGATCATTTGCACCCGTCATGATCATTGCGAATGCTGTATCGTCTTTTTCAAAGGCGTCGATTGCCAAATAAATCTCATAGAAGGTGTACATGCTTAATGCATGTTTTCTGGCTGGCGTATTAAAGGTAAGCGTAACGATACCGGCTTGGTCGCGGTCGTAGATGATTTCTCTAAACTCTGAAGTATTCATATTTATAAAATGTGTGTGTTTATAAGAACCGTTATAAGCCCTTTTTAACTTTAATGATCTCGTTAGAGCCTGCTGGCATCGAAAACAAAACGCCATCCTGCCCTATCGTGTAATTCGGGAATACCTCCTCAGCTCCATTCAGAAACAACGAGTCTTGCCCGGGCAAAACCAGAGGAGGCATGATGTGGTAGTACAAGAGATGCCCGACTTCAGCATCCTTGGCAATCTGCGCAGCTTCGATAGGCGAAGCATGATAATCAATAATGTCGGCCGTTACCTTAGCCACAACCCTATTGCCCATTTTCACAGCGGCCGCATTCATCATGTTGACCAGGTTTGGTGCCAACGCTTCATGTACCAGTAAATCGATGCCTTGTGAATGTTGACGAACGCTTTCAGAAGCAACCGTGTCACCACTGATCAGCGTAGTGCGGCCCTTATAAGTGAAGCGGTAAGCAACCGCCGGCTCAACGGGAGAGTGGTCTACCGCCAGCACTTCTATTTTAAGTTCATCGTTGTCTAACAGTGGCATCATTCTTTTGCCTTCAGGCATCGCAAACTCATTCGCGATCATGCCTTTGCCTGAGAGTGGCGCAGCCGTATCGCCGTGATGGTCATGCCGATAGACAGTATCCAGCGAGTAAGCCAAATTAAAACCGTCAACTACCTTTTGTACTCCTGTTGGTCCATACACGGGTAAAGCTGCAGTGTTACCCGCACTCACCCATCGGATAGTTGCCAGCTCGCCCAAGCCATCTATATGGTCGGAGTGAAAATGGCTAAGAAAAACGGCTTCGATGCTTCCAGCAGGTATCCCCATCCGACCCAGATTACGCAAACCGTCTGTTCCGGCATCAACGATAAATAGTCTTTGCCCCGCGATTACAGCGACGCAGGGACCTGAAGCATTAGGCGCAGGTAAAGGCCCGCCCGCACCACACAGCGCGACATGTAAGCCATCAGTCAACTCAGACATAACGTTGGTTGCTATTCGTGACTCAATACCTTTAGACATGATGGCCGTGAGAATTGGCTTCTTCATAGAGACGCCAACTATTAGCAAAATAGTAACCAGCCCCAGACCTATAATTCCTGTTCTTTTCATCGGACTATTATTGCTTTCGCGCTTTTAAGTGTTCTTGGATTTTTCTTGAGACTAACCACAATCGGTCTTGCCCCCAGAGAGCGAGTAAAGAGCTACCCTCTTCATCGAGAAGTCTATAACTAGGCACTCCCCACAAACCCATGTCGTACATTGCCTTGCGATTAGTTTCGAGTTCTTCTTGCCAACCTGTGTTCCCAACAATTTGCTTCGCGTGCTGCCAGTCTAGCCCAGCCCTCTCTACCGCTATTTTCATACCCTTGTCGTTATTCATGTTCACGGCATCAACCCATGCGCACTTTAAGAACGATGATATAAATTCGACCAACTTACCTTGCTCTCGGGCATAGCCAAACAACGAATACGCTCGCCGTGCTGGTTCTCCGATTGGGTCTGCACACGGCCCGAACTGCACACCCGCAGCACGGCCTTCTCGGCCTGTATCAAACAAGATGTACTTTCCTTTTTCTCGAGTCATAGGTGCGCCTCTCATTACCATTGGCAATATGGGACGGACACTTAAATTAATGCCAAGCGCTCTGGCCATCGACACAGTTTGGTCAAAGCCTATGGCCGTGTAAGGGCTGCGCAATGAAGGATAAATCTCCAACGTTAAACGACCATCATCAACTAGCGGGCCTAGCTCGATCATTGGTCGCGGTATTATTGGCGGTTGGCCTGATTCAGAATCAAGCCCCAGTTCCATGAGTCTAAGCTCTAAGTGGCATAGCCGATCAACGCCCCAATACCATTCGCCGCCGTAATAGAGCATGGCGCCTGAGTAGTGCTTTAAATCTGCGCGTCGGGCATTTCCTTTTGCAACAGCCTGCTGAGTCTGTGACGTGTCGCACACACCTAGCGTCTTTTCTAAACTGAGAAGGTGTTGTTTGCTACCGCCCCATAATGCTGCACTAATCTTGGCCACGCTCTCAACAAACTGTGTATCGTCCAGCGAAGCCAAAATATTGCTTGCCTGCTGAACCAGATCAAGACCTAAAGGCGCTTCATGTTCAGCAAACTCTAGTCCATAGTGTGGCGCGATTTGGTACGAATCGTATCGCGACAACTTCAACAACAGGTCTGGCTCGGGCGCGTTTGCATCCATAACGCCACTCACGAGGTGGCACGCTAACTCAACTTTATAACGTTTAGAAAACCGCTCTAAAATCTGCGCAGTTAAGTGGCTATAGCCGTCTTCTACTTGGTGGAAGTATTCAACAAGGTGTGGCTCATTTGATTTGGCACGCTTTGCTTCAAATTTCTGACGTTGCGTATTTAGGCGAGATTCGCTCGACATCGTCGTCATTAACTTAGAGGTTATCCAGCGTCGTAACCAACTTGGATCCATGGTCGACGCACCGCCTTGCTCCTTAAATTCCTGGGTCACGATACATCCTCCATATAAGTTATTACTGGCCGCATAGACTTGTAGAGCCAACGCCCACAGAACTATGAATTCTTGATTAGATCCTCAACCACAGAAGGATCCGCCAAGGTGCTGGTGTCGCCCATATTGCTGGTATCTTTCTCGGCAATCTTGCGCAAAATCCTGCGCATGATTTTCCCAGAACGCGTTTTAGGTAGGCCCGGCGCCCAATGTATAACATCTGGTGTTGCTACTGGACCGATCTCGGTTCGCACATGTTTTATCAGTTCGGCCTTAAGAGCATCGTTGTAGTCCTCGCCCGCCATTAGAGTCACGTAAGCGTAAATGCCCTGCCCTTTAATATCATGCGGGTAACCTACGACCGCCGCTTCGGCAACGCTGTGGTGTAGCACTAACGCGCTCTCAACTTCAGCCGTGCCCATACGATGGCCCGAGACATTAATCACATCGTCTACGCGGCCGGTAATCCAGTAGTAGCCGTCCTCATCACGACGACATCCGTCACCGGTAAAGTAGTAACCAGGGTACATCGAAAAGTACGCATCATAGAATCGTTTAGGATCGCCGTAAACTCCGCGCATTTGACCAGGCCATGAACGCGCGATTGCCAAGTTGCCTGAAGCAGCGCCCTCTAACACTTCGCCTTGATCGTCTAACAGAATAAGCTCTACGCCAAAGAAGGGTAGCGAAGCCGAACCCGGCTTTGCATCAACAGCTCCAGGCAAAGGCACAATCATTACGCCACCTGTTTCGGTCTGCCACCATGTGTCAACAATAGGACAGCAGCCATGACCAACCTTATGGTAATACCACTCCCATGCTTCTGGATTAATCGGCTCGCCGACCGAGCCCAATATACGCAATGATTTACGACTGGTGGTTTGTAAGAACTCATCGCCCGCGCCCATTAACGACCGTAGAGCCGTTGGCGCAGTATAAAAAATATTAACTTGGTGCTTATCAACCACTTGCCAAAAACGACTCGCGTCAGGGTAAGTTGGTACCCCTTCAAACACCAGAGTAGTTGCTCCATTAGCCAATGGCCCATAGAGCAAATAACTATGCCCCGTAACCCAACCCACATCCGCTGTACACCAAAAGACCTCGCCTTCTTGGTAATCAAAAACGTATTTAAACGTCATCGCCACGTGTAACAAATAACCCGCCGTGGTGTGCAATACGCCTTTAGGCGTACCGGTTGATCCCGATGTATACAAAATAAATAATGGGTCTTCGGCTTCCATCACCTCGGGCTCAGACACCTTAGCTTGCTGGTCCACGAGATCGCTGTACCAAACGTCGCGGCCATCGTTCCAACCTACCTCGTTGCCCGTTACTTTGCAGACTAATATTTTTTCTACAGACGGCGTATCTTTACACGCCGCATCAACGTTGGCTTTAAGAGGAATCGGCTTTTGCCCACGCAAGCCTTCGTCGGCTGTAATCACAACTTTGCAAGACGAGTCGTTGATCCGCCCCCGTAACGCTTCAGGTGAAAAACCACCAAATACAACAGAGTGAATAGCGCCAATTCGAGCGCACGCCAACATTGCATAGGTGGCTTCTGGGATCATAGGCATGTAAAGACAAACTCTATCGCCTTTCTCCACGCCTATTTCACGAAGTGCGTTAGCTAGCTGACAAACCTTATCGTGCAATTCTTGGTAAGAGATGCGTTGTGAAACTTCAGGGTCATCGCCCTCCCAAATAAGAGCGGTTTGATCGGCTCGCGTGTCTAAATGTCGGTCAATACAGTTATAGGCCAAATTGAGTTGGCCGCCTTCGAACCATGCAATTTCTGCTTTGTGGTAGTCCTGGCGACTTACTGTGTCCCAAGGCTTATACCAATCCAACATAGTATTGGCTTGCTCACCCCAAAATGCGTCAGGGTCTTCGATAGAGCGCCGATACATTTCTTCGTATTGCGACTTATTAACATGCGCCGTAGCAGCAATAGACGGTTTGACTGGATACACTTTTACTTCTGACATGAGGTCCTCACTTACTGCATTTAGGGTCTTAGAACGATTTATTAAAAGACGTTTGATACTGACTAAACGCCATAGACGTCTCAGCATAATACTTTACATTATTGGCCTGCAATACGATCATCATTTGGGTATATTCGTCGAGCACTAACGTCGTATCCAACTCCCACGAGGAGGTATCAGCATTAAACGACATGGACGTTGGCTCACTGAGTGACGTGTTGTCTATTCGAGAAAAGCCCACAGTGACTTTTTGAACTGCGTGCTCTGACTCCACGATAAGCCGCCCAACACCTTTACGCTCTTCAACTCGAACCTGAGCACTAAACTCATTGTTCTTTAGATCACAGCGCCCGCTTGTATAGCGACAGTTGGATTGCGCCACTAAGGGATAACTAGATCCCGCGCGTGCTGCATGCGGTTTTTCTTTCACCAACAGATCAACACTGTAATAGCTCACTACAGCCAAAATAGGCGCAACGATAAGCGCTGTCACCACATGTTTATTGCTAAAAAAACTCATGCAGCCTGAATGAACATTGCTAATGGCCTGTGGCGGCGCCCGCACTAAAAGGCGAACGCACGTTATCAACCAGCTGTTGGATCTCAATGGGCGGTTCGGCCGTAAATCTACACACCAGCATAGCTACGATAAAATTCACCATTGCACCCACAGCGCCGAAGGCATTGGGCTCAATGCCAAAGAACCAATTTGGGCTCATATTGCCTAAGAACGATGTACTTTGGACAAACATGATTCCGGTATGCTGGAACACATACAACAGCGTTACGCTTATGCCCGACAACATCCCCGCGACAGCCCCCGCTGTGTTCATACGCTTATAGAATATGCCCAGCATTAGAGCAGGAAACAGCGACGAGGCCGCTAATCCAAAGGCCAATGCGACAGTCCCTGCTGCGAAGTCAGGGGGGTTAAAACCTAGATATCCCGCAAACAGCACAGTAAAAGCCATCGCTATTCTTGATGCGTTCAATTCCCCGCGCTCGGTAATTTTAGGCATAAACACACTTTTTAATAGATCATGAGAAATAGCCGAAGAGATCGCCAGCAATAATCCCGCGGCGGTAGACAACGCAGCCGCTAAACCACCTGCGGCAACTAACGCAATTACCCAGTTGGGTAACTTCGCGATTTCTGGGTTCGCCAACACCAATATGTCGTTATCGATTTTCACCATCTCGTTGGTGATTGGGTCGGCGCTGTATTGAATCCGGCCATCGCCATTCTTGTCTTCAAATTCGAGTAAACCTGTGCTTTCCCAGTTTTTAAACCACTGAGGCCGCTGGTCATATTGCAAATAATTGCCCGCCGTAGGCTCTATTGTGCTCATAAGGTTAAGTCGAGCCATACCGGCAACCGCTGGAGCTGTGGTGTAAAGAATGGCAATAAAGACTAAAGCCCAACCGGCTGATTGGCGCGCGGCCTTAACGCTTGGAACTGTGAAAAACCGAATAATGACGTGCGGCAAACCCGCCGTGCCAATCATTAGGCTTAGCGTGTAGAAAAACATATTTAGGGTGCTGCCACGAGTCGACGTTGTGTACTCGCTAAAGCCGAGCTCCATAACAACTTGATTTAGCTTGTCGAGCACATAGGTGCCGTCGGAGATAAGAGTGCTGCCTAAACCCAATTGTGGAATAGGATTACCTGTGAGTGATAGCGAAATAAAAACAGCCGGAATCGTATATGCAAAAATCAAAACCACGTACTGGGCTATTTGCGTATAGGTAATACCTTTCATCCCTCCTAACACAGAGTAGAAAAAGACGATGACCATACCGATACCCAAACCAGTATCGTAAGATGTTTCCAGAAAGCGACTAAAGGCTACGCCAATGCCTTTCATCTGACCAATCACGTAAGTGATCGACGCTATGATCAAGCATATAACGGCCACTATCCTTGCCACATTGGAGTAATAGCGGTCGCCAATAAACTCGGGCACCGTAAACTTGCCGTACTTGCGCAGGTAAGGTGCTAAACACATAGCCAGCAACACATATCCGCCTGTCCAGCCTAATAGGAATACCGAGCCGCCATAACCTTGATAAGAGAAGCCGATTAAACCTGCCATGGAGATGAACGACGCCGCAGACATCCAATCTGCCGCAGTCGCCATGCCGTTTGCCACAGGGTGTACACCACCACCGGCAACATAAAAATCTTGGGTAGAACCTGCTCGCGCCCAAAAGGCTATGCCTATATAGACGGCGAAGGTAAAACCAACAACTAAGTAAGACAGAGTTTGGAGTTCCATAATTAACCCTCTCTCTCTTGCAGTCGCCGTTCGTCCAATTGTTGTTCATCCAATTGACGTTGATCAAAGTGATCATCAAGATCACTCATCTTCTTTGCGTAATAGAAGATGATCGCCACAAACAAATAGATTGAGCCTTGTTGCGCAATCCAAAAGCCTAAAGGGTATCCGCCTAGTCTAAATTGGTTGAAAAAGTCTACAAAGACAATGCCGCCAAAAAAGGGAACGACAAACCAGATCGCCAGTAACTTTAGAATCAATCTAATGTTTGCGCTCCAGTATTCTGCTGCGTTGCTCTTCATGTTTTTTCTCCTTATCCAACCAACTCTAAAGATAGCCATTTCTATATGCTGGCTTATTCTTATTCTGCGTAAATATTATATCTAGGTTCTAAATTTAGCCTTTACTAAATCGCGTGTCTAATACCTTTCCTAACACCGTGTCCAAGACCACGTCTAATACCCTGTATCGAAGTCTATAAACAGATTTGCGGTAAGACGACCTGCGGTTGGGTCATTATTTATGTCACGCGCTGGATCAACCAAACCTGAATGTAACAAACACCCTGGATACAATACTAAGCGATTTTGTTGATAGGGAACCTCAAAAATTAACTCAAAGTGATCCGTAGAGGCATTAATATATTCTGCGGGCGGCATACCATATTCTGCTACATGCGCTTTCGCCGCTCCAATATAAGCACTGGTTCGGTGTTCTGTAATGCGCTCGAAGCCTGTAGGTCTATGCCTAAAAATGCCTGTACCTGCAAACTCACCTGGGCTTAAGTAATGAACCGACGCAAAATAGAATGGTCGATTAGAATCGTAGTGCGGCAACCTCTGTAGAAGCGAAAGTTCATCTGGTGATTGTGTTAACAAGGAATACAATTCAAAAATGACCTTTGGCTTGAACCTGTCTGGGATTCGATACACGTCACGAAGCGTTGGAATCAATTCTTTTAACACAGCGTTCGAGTACACGTTAAGTAATACGGCGCGAACTCCAGGATAACCAGCGCCTAGGTCATGCTCGAAGCTGTCATGCGCGCAACCTTGCTCGCGCAGGCGCTCAACCTCACCAACTAGATCATCAATAATCAGCACAGGGGTGTTTTCATTACCTACGCGCTGAATATCAAGCTTAGGCGGAGTGTTTATTTTGATCGTAGACATAATCAGTCTTTATGGACGTTGACTTACTTTAGCACCAGAGCATTTATACTTATTAGTGTTGTCGCAACACCTGCTAACGCCTTTCAATTCTTAAAAAGGTTACGACTTTTGCATTTTAACATGCTAAGTTTTGTACGCTGAGGCATTAGATAAACACAATTATGAGGCTCCCACAATGAAACTGTCTGTAAACGGAACAATTCACGAAGTAGATGTTGACCCCAACATGCCGCTTCTATGGGTTCTGCGCGATGAATTAAATATTCACGGCCCCAAATTTGGATGCGGTATCGCTATGTGTGGAGCTTGCACTGTTCATTTAGATGGCAACCCGATCAGATCATGCTCTTTCCCCGTCTCTGCTGTTAAAGGAGAGATCACCACTATTGAAGGTGTCGGCACTCCGGATGCGATGAGTATCGTTCAACAAGCCTGGGTAGATCATCAAGTAGCCCAATGTGGTTATTGTCAGTCTGGACAAATAATGTCGGCAACCGCCTTACTTGAGAAAAACCCTTCGCCGACAGATGATGAGATAGATGCTGCCATGTCTGGCAATCTTTGTCGTTGTGGTACTTATCCGCGAATTCGATCGGCGATTAAATCGGCCTCGGCTTCGTTGCAAGCCCCTGCTATTAAAGCAACCGAGATTAACCTAAACAGCACGCAAGACGATACAACTAAAGCGCCAGTCGCTGAGGAGGCTTAATATGGGTAAATTAGGGACTATTACGCGTCGCACTTTTTTAATCAGCGCTGTCGCAATTACGGGTGGTGTGGTATTTGGCTATTGGAAATACAAGCAACCACATGGCAATCCACTATTAAAAGACATTGATGAGGGCGCCGGTGCCTTAACACCATATGTGCTCATTGATCAGAACGGAATCAGCATAGTTGCGCCTCGCGCAGAGATGGGCCAAGGCATACACACAACGCTTGCAGCAATGGTGGCCGAAGAACTAGATGTTACGCTCGAACAAGTCAATGTATTACATGGACCTGCATCTAAAGCGTATTTCAATGCCGTTTTCATGGAAGACGGTTTACCGTTTGCCTCGCTAGACGAAAGTGGTTTGGCCGAAGGTGCACGAAGCTTTACTGAAATACCCGCAAAATTAATAGGCATGCAGTTAACCGGAGGCTCAACCTCAACCTATGATCATTACGACAAGATGAGAACCGCTGGTGCGGCAGCACGCGAATCCTTGTTGCAAGCGGCTGCGAATAAAACGGGGATAGACGTAGGTTCATTATCGACGTCTAACGGTAAGGTTATTACGCCTGAAGGAAAGGAGCTGACCTACAACGAACTTGCGTCCGCCGCGGCAGAAATTGAACCAAGCGCCGAACCGGCTTTAAAACCTCGTTCTGAATGGAAACTGTTGGGTAAGTCACAAGATCGCGTTGATATAATTCCTAAATCAACTGGTACGGCCGAATTTGGGGTAGACATCGACTTGCCGAACATGCTGTATGCCACAGTTAAGGTAAACCCAAACCTGCTTAACCCAATGAACTCATTCGATGCCAGCAAAGCTGAGTCCATGCGCGGTGTTAAGAAGATCATTGAGATAGAAAACGGAATAGCCGTTGTCGCCACTAATTCTTGGTATGCCTTTCAAGCGATCAAAGCGATTGAATGCGATTGGGTACCTGCCAACTATCCAGTATCAACAGATGGACTACGCCAATTGGTCGTCGATAGCTTTGAGGGCTGGTCAAATTCTAAAAACCGTAACGATGGGGACGTTGATGACGCGTTAGAGAACGGCGAAGTAATATCTGGCGAGTATGAGGTGCCATTTTTAGCGCACGCAACAATGGAACCAATGAACGCTACAGCATGGCTGCACGACGGACAATTGGATATTTGGGCAGGCAATCAAATACCTACTCAGGTAGTTATCGACGCGAAGAAAATTACTGGGCTGAGCGAAGAAAACATTAACGTAAAAACACCGCTTATGGGTGGCGGCTTTGGTCGACGCGCCGAAATCGACTTTGTAAAACAAGCCGTACAAATTGCTAAAGAAATGGAAGGTGTGCCCGTTAAAATGACGTGGACACGCGAAGAAGACACCACCCACGATTACTACAGACCACTTGCCATGGCACGGTTTGAGGCCGTAATGGGTGAAACCGCACCCACTGCGATTGACCTTAAACTCGCCGCGTCAGGCGTATTCGGCGCGCAGTTTGGCCGATGGGGCTATCCGCTTGCGGGCCCTGATAATTCCATTGTTCAAGCCGCTTGGGATCAGCCTTACGGGGTAGAAAACTATAGAGTCACAGGATATAAGGCAGAAACCATATTCCCGGTTATGTTTTGGCGTTCTGTCGGAGCCTCACAAAACGCGTTCTTCCACGAAAGCATGATCGACGAGTTAGCACACGCTAAAGGCTTAGACCCACTGCAAATGCGCCTCGACATGATGACCGACGAGCCGAGTAAAAAGGTGTTGGAGAAAGTTAGAGACATGTCTAACTGGAACCAATCACTTCCTGAAGGGCACGCACGCGGCGTGGGATTTTGTTTGTCGTTTGGTGTGCCAACAGCGCAAGTAATCGAAATCGCAGAACAAAGCGGTAAAATCAAAATCGTTAACGCTTATATTGTCGCCGACGTTGGTATTGCTCTAGACCCGCGTAATATCGAAGCGCAATTAACGGGCGGCATGTTGTTTGGTTTAACCGCTGCAATTATGGGCGAAATTACGATTACTGATGGAAAAGTTGATCAGACTAATTTTCATAACTATAACTCGATTCGCATGAACCAATCGCCGAACTTCGAAGTCGCTATCCTAGAGAACGGCAGCAAGATCAAAGGGGTTGGCGAACCAGGAACACCACCGGCCGCACCGGCATTAAGCAATGCGATTTTTGCCCTAACAGGCAAGCGCATTAGAAAGCTTCCTCTGAACAAAGAAGTCGATTTTGCTTAAGGTTTGATTTCCTGATCACTAAATTCAGCTTTAGGAGAGCCGTTAGTTTATGCAATCACCTAAGTTAAGCGAATGGCTTTCTATATTGGCTAATGTCGGAGTTCTGATCGGCATATTTTTGCTGATAGCCGAAGTGAATCATGCTTCTCGATTGTCAGAGGCTGAAGGACATCAGGTCCGCACCAAAGACATACAGGAGTTAAACCTGCAATTGGCTTTGTCCGAATCGCTTGCGGATGTTTTTGTGAATGAAAAGACTGGTGGCATCGAATCTCTAACGCCAAGCGAGTTTTTACGTGCTCAAGCTTGGTACTCTGCAGTATTAAGGGGAATGCAAGGACAGTATTACCAGTACCAACAAGGGTTCTTAGACAGAGCTTCGATTGATCATACGCTCGATGACATAAACGAGGAGTTCTATCAAAAATGGGAGACCTACGGCTTGTTAAGGCTAATTGAGTCCGAAGAATGGTTGAAAGAAATCGAACAACGTCTGAGTAAACACAGTGGCGTTAATTCAAGCAAAAAATGAAGACTGCGGCCTCACACCGCACCTCTAGTCTAAATTAAGGCAGCTCTCTACTACATCATCAACCATAGCAATAACATGCTCAGGGCGAATTCCGTTGTAGGCCTGAGTATATTCGTCGCTATCTACTTGAAGTAGGGTGCGCGTATTAGACAGCTGCGTTGCGTATGGGTTTGCAGCAAGCCAATCTATCGAACGAAACCTAGGGTTGTTACTCGGCGCCCATTCCTCTGGATCAGAAAACGGCGAAAAGACGGTTACGGTCGGTACGCCTAATGCTTGCGCAATGTGCATCGGGCCACACTCGTTGCCGATAAAAATGTTGGCGTGACTTATCAGTGCCATTAATTCTTTGAGTGTTGGGGTCGCAATGTTGTTAAAGACGTGATCGTTTTGATTTACTAACGCGCAAAATCTTTCGCCGTCTTCCATTTCATGCGGAGCTCCAGCATAGAGCACAATCTGCGCATTGTATTTAGCAATACAATGCTTAGCGATTTCAGCTTGATACTCCAACTTCCATTTTTTATAACTAATTCGTGAACTTACTGAAAACACAAAAATGGGTTTGTCTAAGTTCACGCCGCTCTTTGTCAACGCGTGACGCATACTTATAAGTTTTGTCTCGTCTACGTGAAGCTGCAACCGGTCAATTGGCTTAATATCGTACCCGTCATCAATAAGCGGTTGAAGCATGCTAAGCCGCTGATCAACTTTGTAGCCAATTTGCTCAGGAATTAAATGGGTATAAAAGTGAATCGCTTTACCTTTATCTCGACCAATTCGATATTTTGCTTTTCGTGACAGAAAACTGATCCACGCACTTCGGCCCGTAGATGTTGCGTCGATAATGATGTCATAGTTACTTTTGGCAATCTCGCGAACCTTTCTGAAAAATTTCAGCGGGCTTTTGCGCTCAGCTACCGACAAGCCGATTAATGCATCAATAAACGGTTGCCCTTCCAGCATTGGAGCAGAGACATCATGAACAAGATAGTCTACTTTCGCCTCAGGGAAAGCCCGTTTAATGCTGTTACACAAGACCGACGTAAGCACCACGTCGCCTATTTGTTTAAATCGAATTACTAAAACTTTCATGCCTTACAACTATCAAAAAAATTTGTCCCCCGTTGCATTAACTCGCATAGTTAGGTTCTACGCAACCCAATTCTTTGTAACAATCGAGAATTCTGAGTTGAATAGACCGTTATTGAATGTGGCATCTAGCCCTTCACACATAATAATCGTGGCCATTACAAGCATCTCTTTCAAAACTACCGTCAACGTGGCTAGGCGTTGGAGGCTTAGATTTGTTCTTACCCGAAAATCTCGAGTTTGCCGAGAAACTGAGGGATGCTGGCATTAAAGTAAATATAGACATATACCCTGGTGCACCTCACGCATTTAACTTGGTAAGAGAGGCGCGTGTTACACAACAATTCTATAAAGACTTTTTCACAGCAATGAAACTCGGAACGGCCTAGACCTTAATCGAAATCGCTTGTCTTCGAGGTGATAAAGGCGTGCTGTAAAACCTCTAGCCATTACCTGACCGATTGAATTTTAGACATTCTTTTCGAGCCAACATTGTCTCATCCCAACTCACATTTTCCGTTGGGTTGTCGTTTTATTGCCTCCCTCTTTACGTTTACGTTAACGTAAGCTATGTGGTATTCTATTTGACCGTAATTTATTGAGACGATCCTCGTCTCAGCTTATTTTGTTGCCGATGCAAAAACAGTATTCCATACGAGAGCTCGCCGACGAATTCGACGTCACTACCCGCACGCTTCGATTCTATGAAGAGAAAGGCTTATTGAGCCCGCTTAGAACAAATCAAATGCGTAGCTATACAAGTGCAGACCGGACTCGCTTGCGCCTAATTCTGCGCGGTAAGCGCTTAGGACTCAGCTTAGAAGAAAGCAGCAAAATTATCTTGATGTACGACCAGCGCGCGAGTAACGATGAACAATTACAGGCATTAGTCGCCAAGATCCGAGAAAAACGCCAGCAATTGGCCGAACAACAGAAAGACTTGGAGCTGATGCTACTTGATCTGCGAGACGCAGAAGAACGCTGTTTAGATGCTCTTTCGAATAATCAGAACGAAGACGTTGCCTAATTTACGCCGCTTCTGAATCGAAGCGGCTTATTAGTAACCCCTAATTTAGTTATACCTTTTACTGGAAAAACATGACCACTCAATACAAATCTCTCAATTTTGATCTAGGCGAAGAAATCGACATGCTGCGTGATATGACGCAACAGTTTGCCGCCGCTGAGATAGCCCCGCGCGCTGCTCAAATTGATATCGATAACACGTTCCCTGAAGATTTATGGCGCAAATTTGGCGACTTAGGTCTGCTCGGGATTACCGTTGAAGAAGAATATGGCGGCAGTGATATGGGTTACTTGGCGCATTGTGTCGCCATGGAAGAAATCAGCCGTGCCTCGGCTTCGGTCGGCTTATCGTATGGCGCTCACTCTAATCTTTGTGTTAACCAAATTCGTAAAAACGGATCTCACGAGCAAAAGCTAAAGTACCTACCTAGGCTCTGTTCTGGCGAACACGTTGGTGCTTTGGCTATGTCCGAACCTGGAGCGGGCTCCGATGTGGTGAGCATGAAATTACGCGCAGACAAGAAAGACGATCACTATGTGCTTAATGGCAACAAGATGTGGATCACTAACGGACCGGATGCGGACACCTACGTAATTTACGCGAAGACCGACATTCACGCTGGCTCTAAAGGCATAACCGCTTTCTTAGTTGAACGTGGATTCAAAGGATTTAGCCAAGCGCAAAAACTAGACAAGCTAGGTATGCGCGGCTCGAACACGTGCGAGCTAGTGTTCCAGGATTGCGAAGTGCCTGAAGAAAACATTCTTGGTTTTGAGGGCGGTGGTGTTCGCGTGCTGATGTCGGGCTTAGACTACGAGCGCACCGTATTGTCGGGCGGCTCAGTCGGTATTATGCAAGCCTGTATGGACGTTGTTGTGCCCTATATTCATGAGCGCACTCAGTTTGATAAAGCCATTGGCGAGTTCCAGCTGATGCAAGGTAAGATCGCTGATATGTATACATCACTCAATGCGAGTCGAGCATTCTTGTACGCCGTTGCTAGAGCGTGTGAACGTGGTGAAGACAGCCGAAAGGATGCGGCATCGGTCATTCTGTACACCTCAGAGCAAGCTACTCAGATGGCCTTGCAAGCGATCCAGACCCTAGGTGGCAACGGTTATATAAACGAATACCCAACTGGCCGTCTGTTACGTGATGCAAAACTGTATGAGATCGGTGCAGGCACATCAGAAATTCGCCGCATGCTAATAGGCCGCGAACTGTTTAACGAAACTCGATAGTACTGCACCTCAATCCATTTAAAGACAAGCAAATACTACACATTAGAGAATTGAGCTTATGCCAATAATTAAAAGCATTGTTAATCCACGCTCTGCTGAGTTCATCGCTAACACCGAAAAGATGCAAGCGCAGGTCGATGACCTGTATGCGTTGATAGACCAAATAAAACTCGGTGGTGGTACAGAACGCCAAGAGCGTCATAAATCCAAAGGCAAGTTGCTGGTGCGCGAGCGTATTGAAGGCGTGTTAGATAAAGGCACGCCCTTCTTGGAGATTGGTCAGCTAGCGGCTCACGAGGTTTACGAAGGCGATGACGTACCCGCCGCCGGTGTCGTTGCCGGCATCGGCCGTGTTGCTGGGCAGGAGTGCATGATCGTTGCAAACGACGCCACGGTTAAAGGCGGTAGTTACTACCCGCTTACTGTTAAAAAGCACTTACGCGCTCAGGCGATAGCTGAGCAAAACAATCTACCGTGTATTTATTTAGTAGATTCAGGCGGCGCTAACTTACCAAGACAAGACGAAGTGTTTCCGGACCGCGATCACTTTGGCCGAATCTTCTACAACCAATCTAGAATGTCAGCGCGCAACATTCCGCAAATTGCCGCCGTGATGGGATCCTGTACAGCCGGTGGCGCGTACGTACCTGCGATGGCTGACGAATCGATTATTGTAAAAGGGCATGCGACGATCTTTTTAGCTGGACCTCCGCTCGTTAAAGCAGCGACGGGCGAAGTAGTTACTGCGCAAGAATTAGGTGGCGCTGACGTACATTGCCGTGACTCTGGAGTAGCGGATCACTACGCACAAAACGACAACCATGCATTGGAATTAGTACGTAACTCTGTGGCACGCTTAAATCGAGTAAAGCCTCAGCAACTAGATACTATCGAAAGCGTTGAGCCCTTGTACGATGCTAATGAACTGTACGGCATCATCCCTACTGACATGCGCCAACCTTTTGATGTTCGCGAGATAATCGCTCGTGTAGTCGACGGCTCGGAATTTGATGAATTTAAAGCCTTGTTTGGTACGACGCTAATCTGTGGCTTTGCCCGAATCTATGGCCAGCCCGTAGGCATAGTCGCCAACAATGGCATCCTCTTTAGTGAATCTGCGCAAAAAGGCGCGCACTTTATTGAGTTATGCGGCCAACGTAAAATTCCATTGGTGTTCTTACAAAACATCACCGGCTTCATGGTTGGCAAACAATACGAATCAGGCGGCATTGCCAAACACGGTGCGAAGATGGTGAATGCCGTATCAAACGTAAACGTGCCTAAATTCACTGTGCTCATTGGCAACTCATATGGCGCAGGCAATTACGGTATGTGTGGTCGTGCGTACGAACCCAACTTTCTGTTCATGTGGCCCAATGCACGCATCTCGGTAATGGGTGGCGAACAAGCCGCCGGCGTTCTTGCCCAAGTTAAGAGAGAGCAAAAAGAACGCGCTGGCGAAACCTGGAGCAAAGAAGACGAAGCCAAGTTTAAGCAACCGACTTTAGACAAATACGAAAAACAGAGTCACGCGTATTATGCATCGGCTCGTCTTTGGGACGACGGCGTTATAGACCCTGCTGACACTCGGCAAGTTCTTGGATTGGCTATTTCGGCATCGCTCAACAAGACGATCGAAGACAGCACCTACGGCGTTTTTAGAATGTAGCCGTACTCGTCTTTTAACAGACTTATAAGTGATACTGTAAACCAGCAAAAGGAAGAGAATCTAAATGAGAGCGTCTCTCGAAATAACAAAAAGCAATGGTGTAGCCACTGTTACCTTGAACCGCCCAGAAAAACACAATGCGTTCGACGATGCCGTAATCGACGAGCTGACTAGTGTTTTTGAAGACATAGACTCAGACGACTCGATTCGAGTAATGATTCTTGCTGCCAACGGCAAAAACTTTTCAGCCGGTGCAGACCTTGCCTGGATGAAACGGATGGCGACTTATAGCTATGAAGACAATCTTCGTGACGCTCGCGGTCTAGCTAAGATGCTCAGCACACTGAACAGGTTAAGCAAGCCTACCATTGCACGCGTGCAAGGTGCCGCCTTTGGTGGTGCGGTTGGCTTAGTTAGCTGTTGTGATATTGCCGTTGCTACTCCTAACGCCAGCTTCGCTTTAAGCGAGGTAAAGATTGGCCTGATACCAGCAACAATCTCACCATACGTAGTTCGTGCTATTGGCGAACGTGCAGCGCGTCGCTATTTTGTAAGCGCCGAGCGGTTTGATGCAAAACAGGCTCATCACATAGGTCTCGTTAGTGAGATTCGCGGTGAGGCAGAGTTAGATGCTTACATCGTTGATTTGGCCAACACCATCAAAAACAATAGCCCTAGCGCTGTAACGGCTGCAAAGAAGCTGGCGCTGGATGTGGGTACTTCAGAAATCAATGATGATCTAATTGAAGATACGTGTAAGCGCATTGCGCAGATCAGAGCATCTAACGATGGCCAAGAAGGGTTAACCGCCTTCTTAGATAAAAGAGCGCCCGCTTGGATTAACGACATTAACGAGAAGAACTAATGTTTACTAAAATATTAATAGCCAACCGTGGTGAAATTGCATGCCGCGTAATCAAGACGGCAAAACGACTTGGCATTCGTACTGTGGCCGTTTACTCCGATGCCGATGAAAAAGCCCTGCACGTTAAGCTGGCTGACGAAGCCGTGCATATTGGAGCATCGCCTTCGAGCGCTTCTTACTTATTGGGTGATCGGATTATCGCTGCTGCCAAAAAAACCGGCGCGCAAGCAATTCATCCAGGTTACGGCTTTCTGTCAGAGAATGCCGAATTTGCTGAAGCATGCTCAGACAACAATCTAGTTTTTATAGGGCCTCCTACCGGCGCGATAGAAGCGATGGGATCTAAGTCTGCCGCTAAATCCATTATGGAAAAAGCCAATGTGCCTCTGGTACCTGGGTATCACGGTAAAGATCAAGATCCAAAAATCATAAAGCAATGCGCAGACGATATGGGCTATCCCGTATTACTGAAAGCCGTTGCCGGTGGTGGTGGCAAAGGCATGCGGCAAGTGTGGTCGGCGGATGAGTTTGAGCAAGCGCTCGCTGATGCAAAGCGCGAGTCGAAAGCCAGTTTTGGTAACGACGACATGTTGGTCGAAAAATACCTTACGCAGCCGCGTCATGTGGAGTTTCAGGTGTTCTGTGATCAACACGGCAATGGTGTTTACTTATTCGAGCGCGATTGCTCAGTACAGCGTCGCCACCAAAAAATTATTGAAGAAGCCCCTGCCCCCAACATGAGCGATTCGCTGCGTACCGAAATGGGCGAGACGGCGGTACGCGCGGCGCAAGCAATCGATTATCAAGGTGCAGGAACAGTAGAGTTTTTATTAGACGTAGATGGTTCATTTTTCTTTATGGAAATGAACACGCGTTTACAAGTAGAACATCCTGTAACCGAAATGATTACGGGAGAAGACCTCGTTGAGTGGCAATTAAGAGTCGCCAATGGAGAGGCTTTACCAAAGCAGCAAAATGAGCTAAAAATCAATGGCCACGCTTTTGAAGCGAGAGTCTACGCCGAAGACCCTAACAACGACTTTTTACCCACCACCGGCGCACTCACTACATTGATCACGCCACAAGAAAGCGATTATGTGCGTATAGATACCGGCGTGGTTGAAGGTGACGAAGTGAGTCCTTTCTACGACCCCATGATTGCTAAGCTGGTTGTGTGGGATCGAGACCGTAGCAGTGCGTTAGCCCGCACGGCCAGTGCATTGCGTGACTACCAAATAAGTGGTGTTACCACTAACCTCAATTTTCTATACGACCTAGCAAGCTCTAAAGCGTTTGTGAACGCTGAGTTGGATACAGGCTTTATTGAAAAACACAGCGATGATTTATTTAATCCTGTGAAAGTAGATCTCACACAACTCTTATCCCAAGCCGCGTGTTACTTAACACTTTGCGTAATCGAAAAAGCTGAGTCAGACCCATGGGGATCAAGATCAGCGTGGCGCATGAATCAGAAAGATATTTACAGCTATGATCTTGTTGTTGGGGATGAGCTTCACAACGTTGTATTGGAACGCAGCACCAATAATACGTTTCTAATTAGCGTTGGCGATTCAGTAGTTGAAGCCTCGGCTAGCTTAAACGGGTCGTCGCTAACCGCGACGCTAGAGGGTCACAAACAAAGCGTAACGGTTGCCAAACAAGATGATGGCTATGCAGTTTTCGGTCAACTTGGCGCTAGCGTTTTCTCAGTGGCCGAACCTGACTGTGGCGAATCCGACAAAGCGGATACTAGCAAGGAATTTACTGCACCAATGAATGGCACCATTGTTGATGTGCTGGTTAGCGCCAATGACAATGTAACGAAGGGACAAGTACTCGTCATTATGGAAGCCATGAAAATGCAACACACAATGCGAGCGTCTAGTGATGGCACGGTAAGCGAACTATACTGTGCCGCTGGCGATCTCGTTGATGGCGGAACAATTCTACTCGCCTTTGCTGCCGATCAAGACGAGGCAGAAAAAGGCAATGACGCATGAGTAAGATCACGCTCTACGAAGTAGGCCCACGCGATGGTCTACAGAACGAAAAAGGATCCATTGAGATCGCCGACAAGATTCGCCTAGTCGACTTACTGTCTGCATCCGGTCTAACTAAAATAGAAACCGGCAGTTTCGTTTCTCCAAAATGGGTTCCACAGATGGCAAACAGCGCGCAAGTGTTTGCTGGCATTAAACGCGATAGCGCGATTAACTACGGCGCGCTGACTCCCAACATGCAGGGACTAGAAGCGGCTCTAGCTGCAAAGGCAAACGAAGTGGCCGTATTTGGTGCCGCGTCCGAGAGCTTCTCGCAAAAGAACATTAATTGCTCGATTGAAGAAAGTATTCAGCGCTTTATCCCCGTAATCGAACACGCACTAGCATCAGGCTTATCCGTACGCGGATACGTTTCTTGTGTGGTTGGATGCCCATACGAAGGCGAGGTCAAACCAGGCGCCGTTGCAGCCGTTGCCCAGCGGCTCATCGATCTTGGCTGTTACGAAGTATCGTTGGGCGACACGATTGGCGTAGGCACGCCCAATAAGATCGCCAAGATGATTGATGTTGTAGCTCAGGAAGTTGCAGTAGAACAGCTAGCAATTCATTGCCATGATACTTATGGACAAGCTCTAGCTAATGTATACGCGGCCATAGAAACAGGCATCAAAACCGTAGACAGTTCAGTTGCAGGACTCGGTGGTTGCCCGTATGCCAAAGGTGCTAGCGGTAATGTCGCCAGCGAAGACGCGCTGTACATGCTTAACGGCTTAGGACTTGAGACTGGCGTAGACTTAAAGAAATTGATTCATGCGGGAAACTTTATCTCGGAGAAACTCAACCGGCGCAATCAATCGAAAGTGGCTCAGGCGCTTTCTTCAATCAGTTAGAGAGTCGTTAACCGGCTAAAGAGTCCACAACCAGCTAAAGAGTCCTCAACCAGCTAAAGAGTCCTTAACGCGCTAAATAGTCTTTACGCTCGCTCGTATAAGCCCACCATGGCTTTGGGTCATCCCCCTCCATAAATCGTACAACCGATATGAAAACATCAATCACGCAAGGATCATGTTTTACCTTGGTCTTGGCACACAAAGTTGCGTGCATATCGTATGGACAACGGCCGATCAAATCTTGTGGATGATCTATTCCAAGTAAGATTAAGTCTTGTCCTCCAGCCTTACCGACATTGGGCAAGTCGGTCAACTTATTCAAATTGGAGCGGCTAACTTTGGCAGGGTTCATTTGCCTTCAGCAACTGCATTACCAGCCGTTTCCTCTTTGGACTCACAATTAGGCAACACGCTTTGGATATGCGCAACGAAGTCCTCGTGATAGACCGCTTCGCCGTACTCATCCCAAAAAGATCTATAACCCGGCATCCAAATCATTTGCTGGATGTAGCCTTTTACTGCGCCCCAATGATACTCGCCGATAGTGCCTTCATTGAGCGCTAGATAGGCAAACTCAAGTTGACCCAGCCGTGCTTGCGCCATTCTATAAAACCTAAACAGCTCAGCGTCGCTAAGTTCTTGTGGCGTATTTTCACCACGCATAATAACGCTGCTGAACTCAGGGTCTGCAGCCTCGCTGGTATCAAGGTCATTCATTTTATTGATGATTCCTTGCCAAGAGCCACTCTGAGCCGCCTTTGTATTGCGGTCAAGTTCGAGTCCCACATAAACAAGTGTCAGTACCAACACTATGGACGCAAATATCTCGGCGATGTTCGCCCACCTAGCCAATTCAATCTTCTTCAATTTGACCATCCTATAAGCCGAAGTAGACTTGTTTCATGCATTTCTTACTCGTTTGCAGAAGAGTCTGGTACCGGCAAACCTACAACCGCTAATTTTTTACCATTGGGACTAATAGCAACCCGATTGGCACCGCGCACTCCAAACTCAGATAGGTCAGATACCGCAACCCAGCTTCCTGAAAGTGGTGCGAGCTTTCGGTAAAGCACATCTCCTTCGATCAATAATATTGAACCGTCTTCGGTCCACGTATAGTTTGCATTCGATCCTACAAGCGGCGTGAGTGGACGTATAGCTTTGGTGCTTGGATCAAACTCCTTAATCACGTCTTGGCTATTGGTTTGACGATGCACAAAGCTAAACTTGTCTGTGCCAGGAATAACATGTGGTGTAGACGGCATCGCATGTCCAGAAACAAAGTGGTAAGTCTCACCGTCTTCATTCGCTAGAGTCACCGTGAAGCCATATTGAGACCAATACAGAACATCGCCAGTACTGTGATTCCAGGCGAAATAGCCAATCGGCTCTTGGTTGCCCTTGAGAGCTTCGGCAGGTTTTGGCGAGTCAATGTCTTTACGGCTGCTGTACCAAATACTATTGCTCCTGCTTGTAACGAAAGCAATCGACTTGTTGTCTGGAGATGGCGTTGGGGAAAACTCGGTTGCGTCAGAATGGGTGATTCTCTTAGTTTCTTGGGCGTCAAGAAAGTACTCGTACACATCCGTTTGATAACCGTCGTCACGCGAGAACACAAATGAGTCGCTTTTGTTAGTGAAGTAAGGCTGGTTATCGTAACCTGCTCGGTTAGTCACGTTCGCTCCGTTTGAGAGAATGTTCTCTTTTGAGTTCAGGTCAATATCGAACAGAAAAATTTCTGTCTCTGGGTAATCAACTTTTTCTTTAGCTTCTTCTTCGGCCGTTACGTAGCTAGTGGTAAGAACAGCGAGTAATAGTATTGATACAAAAGTTTTCATGTTTAGCTCCAACTATAATTTTGCCTATCTTTACTTTAGTAACGGCCGTGGTCAAGCATAAAGCGTCTGTGACCAACTAACAGGTACTGAGAAACAAGTTTTAGAGAGTTATCTAGGGTAAGACCGAATCGATTTGGATCTGTATGATGCCCGCTCCTTGGGCATACGCGGAATCAGTTTCGCATTGACTGATCCACAGTAAATGCTGGCTTGGAATTGTTATTGGTTGGGGTTTATCGGCGGACCACCACTTACCCGGTAGTTCAGCCGCATAGAAAAACTGGTGTTGGGCATCGCTCGCCACATCGGTTTTCTGATCTGTGATTATCTTTGGCGGGCGGGCCTTATAACGCCCCTCCCGACACATAATATTGAAATCGGTGATTGGACCATCATGTAATGTCGCATGGGTGTTTGTCTCACCCTTGAACTCACAATAATCGTATCTTGTGATTAGAGGACTTTTCTCCTTATGGTCGAGAGTCATGCCGTTGCCATCAAGCAAAATCAAAATTCTCTGATAATCAGTAAAGTCTGAAAAAAGACCATCTTCAACGACTGATGCGATACTCAGCCTCCATAAAAAACCAGTATCATCGTCGGACTCCTCTGAGTTCAACTCCAGTGTTTCGCCCTTACCGTTTTTCCAAGGCATAGACACATAGTTACTGGGCCCCAGTAATGTTATAGGCATGCAGCGTTAGTCATCCTTCGCTTGAACAAATATTCCAATTAGAGCGATCAGGCCGGCATAACGAAACGCAGACCCTAAAACTGGTCCTCGCATCACGTCAGACCGCCACAGCTCAAACCAACTTTCAGCAACCACAATAAAACCACCAAACAGCATAATAACCGCGACCGCAGAGCCAGCGAGCGCGAGTTCTTTGGCCTTATTAAAGTCAGCGGCTGATTGATTTCTTGCCTGCCACATCTTCCACCCACCCGCACTGCATAATAGTGCTGCGGTGATCTTTGATAGCATAATAAAAAGAGCGCCCAGCAACACGACCATTGAATTAGAAGTCGCCTGCCAAGCATCTGCGCCACCTTCAAATGTGGTCATAGACGTTGCCGCTGAAACCGCACCCTGAGTGCCAGCCCAATCCATTAAATTGTGCATAGCGCCTAGTAAGCCCCAAAGGACTACTAGAAAAATTAAGACTATCTTGGTAAGCCGTAACATAGTTTCTCCTTAGTAAAATTCACTGACACAACATCAGTATTCATACAGCATTACACTAAGAAACAGTAATTTCAAGTCGCTAAAAGTAAAGCATGCAAAGCGACAATGAGTCAGCCACAATGCTATCCTAGGTCGATGTTATTACGTTCAAAACAAAAAAGAGCTCTAATCGAGGCGGATATAATGAAGTACTGGATCTATGCAATTGGGGAAGTTTGTTTGGTGGCCATTGGCTTATTGATCGCTCTCCAGGTTGACAATTGGAGTAACGAACAGGACAACCGAGCATTGGAGCAGCAGTACTACGAGAGCATGCTCGCGCAGCTGGTAAAAGATAAAGATGCTCTGGTAACCACAATAGAACAGGCCCAGTACTTATCAGATCGGTTTGATCTCGCTATTTCGATAATCGACAAAAACGATCGTGAACAGAGTGCTCTGCTTGGTGCTATAACAATTGAGCTCAAAGACTACGCCGACTTCAGGCAAAAAAGCAGTATTTTTCAAACACTCGTTAATAGCGGCGAAATTAAGCATATTCGTAACAAGAATATAGTGTCCACATTGCAGGAAGTCGAGAGTATGTATTCCTACATAGAAAGGCTCGAGGGCGTTCACGAGCAAGCGGTAATGACGTTAATCGCTGATCAGCTAATCGAAATCATTCAGATTCAACCACTTGAAGTAAAACAACCTGAAGCGCTATACGGCTACGTATTGAAAAACACCTTCATGTTAATCCGAGGGCTCAATGTCGAAACAGGCTCTGTTTATCAGCAAACGGCACAAGACATAGACTCGGCCATAACCATGATTGAACAAGAACTAGAAATAAATAATCAGGAATAGTTAACTTGAGCTTGCACAAGCTCTAGAGCCCCCAGAGCGTTAGTACGCCCGGTCTAGCGCATGCACAATGGTATCTGTTGAGCTTTCGCCTGCGACGCATTGTCGTTCGAAGCAAGCTTGTTATTAGATATCACTGACCTTGCTCACACCAGGAAAAGTCCAGGTGCCATCAAGAATCTCCTCGCGCGGGCGATAAAGGCGTACGACATAATTCCAACCTTCTACAATTGGCACATGATTGTGGCTCGTCGCGTCCCCGCCAAAGTGTATTGTCACTGACCCATCATCGTTACGTTTCGCTGTTCTGTCGTTAACGCCATATCGACCGTATTGATTTTTTTCGTAATAGCCGTCCGCGTTATAAACGGCCAATGACCAAAACCCATCCACCGGCACATCCTTAACGTTGAGCGTGTACGCTTGATCTGCAGGTAAGTTTGGATGCACATTTACAAGAAATGATTCTGTTTCTGGAAGTGTTCCAAAGCCATAGGCCGTCGTTATTAACTGCATTATTGGATCCACTTCGCCCTTCTTGCCCGCCGCGCCTGAATTGCTCGTTATGCCAGCACCGAGTTCGACCAGCAGCTTAGTGATTCTTTCAAAACTAGCGGGATCGTAAGGCGCATGACTGTAGTCTCGCTGGGATCGGCTAATAAGTCCTACCTTATCTTGCAATGCGTGGGCTGCTTGCATATCACCAGGAATAGATTCTGAGACGAGCGTACGAATCAAGACCCAAACGAATGGCGTACCAAATTCATCGACCGACAAGGGGTGCTTGCCTGCGCCGTGTATAACGTTATTGGTGAATCCATGCTCGTTAACCACCTGTGCGGACATATAACGATTGCCCGTGTCAGGCAAAACTAGAGTCGCCCCCTTACTGATATCAACAATCGCTACGCTGTACAGGGTATCTCGATTAAGCCGTTTACTGCTCTTAGCTTCGACTCCTACAAGCGAACGGCGATGAGCGAAGCTGTTCACCTCTCCCTTAGCTAGAGCGAGATACTTATCAAATTGAATCGCTGTTTTGGCCTCAACATAATTAAACGCGTTGACCACCACAGGCTTTGTTACATCGTTGGCACTATCTGTTTGCTCAGCTGCATGCACTGAACTAAACATGAGTGCAGCAATAACCACAAAGCCTATCTTCTTTAGGCCAGATAAGGGCTCATCGTGAGATAAGTTGGTATTCATTGTTAACACTCCTATTCGTTCTTCTTTCAGAAAATTCGCCTATTTATAATCGCGAATTGTCATCTTTCCCAATTGCGACATATGCACTTCGTCTGGTCCATCGGCAATTCGGCAAAATCTTGCAATCGTGAACGCTTCTGGAATCATGGTGTCTTGGCATACGCCTTGACCTCCAAAGATTTGCATTGCTCGATCAGCGACATCTTGGCACATCTTAGGTGCCACAATTTTGACCATCGAAACATACGGTAAAGCGGCCTCAAGACCACCTTCGTCCATTTTCTCGGCGGCTTGCATCACCAACAATCTACATTGTTCAATATCACATCGTGAGCGTGCAATTTCGTGCTGCACACTGGTTTTCTTAGATAGCTTTTCACCAAACGCAACACGTTGCTCTGCTCGGTCACACATAAGCTCTAAACAACGCTGTGCTAGTCCTACGAACATCATTGCGTACTGAAAGCGGCCAGGGCCGAGTCGGCCTTGGGCAATTTCGAATCCACATCCTTCGGCCTTAATCATATTAGTAACGGGTACTCGAACATCTTCGAATAAGAACTCAGCCTCGCCTCCAGGCGAATGGTAACTGTCGAACACACGTAAAGCTCTCACCATTTTGATACCAGGCGCATTACGCGGAACCAAAATAGTGGAGTGCTGTTTATGCCGTGGTGCATCGGGGTTAGATCGCCCCATGACCAACATAATTTTGCAACGATCACCGATCGCATTAGTAGTCCACCACTTACGTCCATTTAGAACATACTCGTCGCCGTCACGGCGAATCTCGAGTTCCATATTGGTAGCATCAGAACTCGCGACCTGTGGTTCGGTCATTGCGTAGGCCGATCGAATGTCGCCTGCGAGTAATGGTTCTAACCACTCCTTCTGTTGTTCTGGCGTACCGTACTTGGCCAACACTTCCATGTTGCCTCGATCAGGAGCATTACAGTTGAATACCGCTTGTGCCCAAGGGATCTTGCTCATGGTTTCAAACAATGGCGCAATTTCCACATTGGTTAATCCTGGGCTCCATGGTTTGTATTCGTCAGGCAGGAACAAATTCCATAGTCCTTGAGCTTTCGCTTTTTCACGCAATCCATCAAACCAATCAGGAACCTTCCAAAGGTTATTATGGTCCAACGTAAACTCTTGCCAATCATGTTCGCGTGGGTAGATATGCTCTTGCATAAAGGCTTCGACCTGCTCATTCAACTCGATTGATCGCTTGCTGCTTTTAAAACTCATAAATACTCCTTGTTAGAATTTGTTGCCTTGTGTGAATAAAGACTAAACCTGTGGTGTTCGCGTTGTAAAAATCTGTACGTAGTTAGGTCAAACAACCGAGTAATACGTCAATGTCTCGCTCGTCTGTATAGATATGTGGCGAAAGTCGTATTCCGTATTGCCGCGCGTCAAACAACACGTTCTTGTCTCTTAACCTTGCTTCTATCTGCTCTGAATTCGAAAACTTAAGAACAACGGTACCACCCTTTTTGGTTAAATCGGTCGGCGACGCGATACAGTCTTCCGGCACATTGCTCATGATCTTTTGGCAGAGGTTTCGATTATGCTCGCGAATATTTTGAACGCCAATCTCGGTCATTAACTTAATGCTATTGCTCGCAATAATATAAGACGCCACCGAAGGAGTGCCCCCCCAGAACCGCGCAGCCGTGCTAGCATAATCGAAGTTATTGATATCAAACTCAAACGGGTTCTCGTGCGAAAACCACCCCACATCAATGGGATTCAATTGCTGAATGCGCTCTTTTCGCAACCACAAGTAACCAGCCCCAGGACCGCCACACAACCACTTGATGCAAGAACCAACCACAACATCCACATCCAAGACCTGTAAATCGATAGGCACTATTCCTACCGACTGAGCAATATCCATGATACTCATGATTCCACGTGCTCGGCATAGCTGGGTGATTTCTGCGGCGGGTGTTAGCGTGTTGGTGTTGTAGTGAGCGTGAGTAATAAATGCACAATAAACGTCGTCGGCAAGCGCCTCGCTCCATACATCCAGTGACTGAAGGTCCTGCCCTTTTGCAATATACCTAATGGTAAACCCTAACCGCTCCGCTTGCTGCAACACGAACCCCGCTGAAGGGAAGTCGCTTTGTGTTGCGAGAATGACATTACGCCCTTCTACTTTTGGCAGGCTTTGAATGAGTTTTGCCAAACCACTTGAAACATTCGCCTGCGGGCAAAATTGTTCGGGCTCTGAATTGAGCAAGCTGGCTAACGCACCATTAAAGTTTGCTATGGCGTTTAACCACTGCGGCCAAATATCTTCTGCGCCTGATTGCCAAGGTTTGAGATAGGCTTGGCTAAGATGTGCCTCGGTACTCTTTGGCATTAGGCCAATAGAGTGGGTTAGAAAGTAGTGGCTACTTTCTGGCACACAAAAAAGTTCTTTTATCTCAGACATATTTAGTTAAGCGGATTCAGCTTATTTATTTGGCATTGTTATTTCTATTGATCTGCGATATTGGCCCGCGATATAGATCTGCTAATTGATGCTTTTTCGCAATCGATCAAAATCAGCGTAACGACTCCCAATACCATCAACATCGGCAGCTGAACGAAGATCACATAAGCGCTTTAACCCTTTGAGCATAACCGGCAGCGGCGGACCGCTCGCAGTAAGGTCAGCTTGCTCACTGAGGTTTGCTTTATCCGCGGGGACTTCAATGAACTTCTTAATGAGAAGATGATGGTGTTGTTGAGCCGTTTCGCCATGAGCCTCACACACTTTTATAAACTGCGTTACGTTGTTTTGGTACCACTGCTTGTCGCCATGCCCTTCATCAAGGACGGTTAGAAAACGATCCAGCAAGCTTTCGCGCCGCATGCAATCTCTTAAGATCAGTTGATCATCCGGCCGCATAAACAAAAACTTATCGACCAGTAACTGCGAATAGTAAGGATCATCTGCACGACAAAGACCTAACAATAAGTCGATCACGTTAATACCCGCGAAGTCCCCCGCGTTTGCGCCACGGTACTCTCTTAAACCCACTTTATGTGGCTTATAGTACGGACGCACGTTATAGAAAAAACGATCGGTGTCTAGCTTTTCGAACAACGCTTGATTGTTAACCACCACATCATTCAACGCCGTCTCAGCGGTTAGCAAGAGGTCGTAAGTTACTGCGTGGGAAACGCCCAAAGGCAGAACGTGAAGCAGAGCCTCTGACGCTCGAATAAACGCAAAAACGCCACGAGTGTTGTATTCCAAGAACAAGGCCTCGTCATCAAGTTCGGTAAACGACTTGTAGCTACCCGCAATCGCTTTGTTATGCGTTTCTAAATGCGCTGAAGCAAACCGCGGCACCACGCCTAACGATGCACCGAGTTGCAAAGACAATGCCGAGGCGACTTGCAGAGAGGGGACTAGTTCTGGGGTTTTAAGTTCGTCTATCTCATGGCGCCTACAGGCGGCCATAAAAAAGCCCACGTTGCCTAATAGATCAAAACCTCGATCAAAGCCTTGATCGGTATTGCCTTCGTCAAGCAATGCCTTTAATAAACTACTGCCTTCGTTGGTCAGCTGAGTTTTTAGAGCCTTGCCCACACCAGCAATATCATCTGGAGTGTCGAGCGAATTATAGAGTTCTTCAAGCTGTGTGTTGATCTGCTTGAAGTCGTGCCGAATCCAAGTGTCTAGCTTTTGCGCATTAGATGTCATTTTTTTAGAAAGAATTTTTTACCAGACCACACCATATCAACAATTGGGGGCTTAGTGGCATTTCAAGCACATTGAACTGTACCGCTAGGTTTAGGTCAACCAAAAGAAAAGCGACTAACCACTGCCCCTCATTACTAAAACTATGGAAAAATGACTAATCCTCAAAACCAATGTACTTAACAAAATCACTGTTGTCGGCTCTGACTGACCGAACATCATTAGCCGCAAAATCGTCATCCGGGTAGCCCAGCGCAATACAAATCATTATCGCTTCGTCGTCTGGAATGTTGGCATGTTCATGTACTACGTCGGATTGCATAATGCCTTGTCCGTTGATCACACAACCCAATCCTAGATCCCATGCCGCTAGTACAATGCCATACGCAAGCGCGCCGAGCCCAAACTGAGTTATACCGGCTGGCTCCAAATTTTTGTCATACGTAAGCACCAAAGAGACTGGCGCATCGAACTGACGAAAGCCGCGTAACATCCAGTCGGTACGTTTTTCTTTGTCATCGCGCTCAATGCCCATGGCTTCGAATAACTGTATGGCAACATCTATTTGGCGTCTACGATGAGTACCTTCGTAGTCTTCTTTATACGGAAAGTCTCGCACGTGCGGCTTACCCGCCATTGTGTTTTTGGTGTTGCCCTCTCGAATCTTATCTAGAACATCACCAGAAACCACATGAACCTTCCAGGTTTGAGTGTTGTAGGACGAAGGAGCCCATTTAGCGGCATCCATAATCTTCTCGATAGTCTCCCTAGACACGGGTTCCTTCGTAAAACCGCGAACACTTTTTCGCGATGCGGCAAATTCTGCAAAATTCATGATGTTATCTAAACCTTTGTGAGTAGTGCACTGCGGCTTTCAACCCAAGCTGTTCAAGAGACGAGTCGGGTCGGTAAAAGCCTGGGACAAGAAGTTGAAATGATACGCGCTGGCAACCACCGATTTCAAGTTTATCGAAGAGTTACGCTGCGCTGATACTGAAGTTTAGCGCAACCGCCCAACCTCAAACGTTGATTTTAGAAAGATGCCAATGTAATTTGGAGTCGGAATGGGTAAGCCGCTGCACACTTATTAGCGGCAAACGTAATATCAACAGACATAACACTCGGAGACAAATATGACACCTACAATTCGTATTACGACACTCTTGTTACTGGCCAGTTTAGTATCAGGCACAACATTAGCCCAATCTGGCGGACAAGGCATTTTTAACATCTATAACGACACGACCAATAACATTGTCATCGGCTTTTATACCAATGATGGTAGTGGCTGGAGCGATAACTGGTTGGATTCAGATCTGGATCCTGGTGAGGCGGCGAGCGCTCAGTTTCTTGCAGCGCAGGGCAGCTGCGACCAGACATTTCAAGTCGGCTGGCTAGGCGAAGGCGGTAGCGAAGTATTTGATGAACCGATCTCGATAGATATTTGCGCAGCCAGCAATGTTTACTTGGAAGACAATGAAATTTATTTCGATTGAGACTTAACAACAACGGCATCTTCCAGAACCGGCTCGCTTAACCTGCAGCTCGTTTCTACCCATCTCGGCATAAATTTACGATAGCTATGTGCTTAAAATTGATGACGCCCTTCATCTCGGGCGTCATCAAATAGTCGTCCCGTTACGCCTACCGACGCCAAAAGAGAAGATTCCCTATGAGACTAGGATTGTTAAAATCGAATCCATTGACTCATTTCAAAACCCAAATTCTATAAAGTTGCGGAGCGACTTATTCTGGCCCTCGCACCGCCCAAACGTTTTCTCCAACTCCGAATTCGACTCCTGTACTTTTGCCAGTACCATCGACCACACCATTTCCAAAATTCACGCGTAAGGCATTGTCATAGAAATCATCGTTTGTAATTGAACTTACACCCACGCCGTACGTTGTAGAAGACCAGTACGCAGAATCAATGACTAGGTTACTAAATACTGGGGTATCAAGATAATGACCATTGCCAGCCAGATCGGAAATATACGGTGCGCCATGATCCCCGTAGTTTAGTAGGCTCTGAAGCTCCTTTATATTTGGCAAGCGCCAATCCGCTTGATGGACTCCTTTGTTGCTGAGATCACCACAACTATTTGAGTTCATGGTTCCCGCACTGTTTAGTTCAACAACCAGTAATAAGGCTGTAGGCCAATTCGCAATATCATTTGCGCAGGCTGCATCTTTCAGCCAGATCAAACCCGTTAGCTTATCAAGAACCGTACCGTTTGCATTATCGACAAATCGAGGTTGGGCTTGCGCACCGGCAGTAAAGGCCCCATCCTGACCTGAAATATCAGCGGCTACGCTCACGCAATTTTGTAACGCCCAATGATTTCCTGCTACAGGTTGAGTGCAGTAATTATTACCCGTCTTTGCAACCCCAACGTAGATTGTTGTTTCCTCAAACATTGGAATTACGACAACCTTGTTTTGTGCGTTAGCCATGCTCAAAGGCGCAAGAACGCTTAGTAAAATGAATAAAACAAAAACATATTTCATGGGCATCCCTTAAGATTTGGGCTGCATAATTCGCCTCGCGACCACTTCGGTCTAAACCATCGCAGCGCAGAGCATCAGCCTGTTCAAAACATTCTTAGACGATGCACTTCAATACTTAAGCTATCCTTAAGAGCTAAGATTGATGCGCAAGCAAGCGTTTGAATCTTGCAGGCTTCTGCTCAAGCCTTAACTAAGTGAAAAGATATGAACCACCGCAAACCGACTCTGTATGACCCTTTTATTGCCCCACTATGCACTGAGACAATTCAGATCTTGTATGAAGATGAGTACTTATTAGTGATTGAAAAGCCCACCGGGTTACTGAGCCTTTCGGGCAAAAACCCGCTCAACAAAGACTCGGTTCATTACCGCTTAGTTCAAAATTACCCTACCGCCACAATGGTGCACCGTTTAGACTTTGGCACGTCTGGACTCATGGTGGTGGCGCTGAACAAAGCCGTTAATGGCGAGCTAACAAAACAATTTCAAGAACGTTCTGTAGTAAAAAACTATATCGCCACATTGCTAGGGCATTTAGCAGACGACGAAGGTGTTATCGATGCACCCATAGCAAAGGCCGACTTCCCGCGCCAGAAGGTTTGTCATAAATCAGGTAAGTCTGCACAAACTCATTACCAAGTTCTTGAGCGCTCGCAACCCACCTTGAACGAGGCAAATACTACCAAGGTGCTCTTTACACCGCTTACTGGGCGCACCCACCAGCTGCGAGTGCATAGTCGTGAAATTGGCCATCCAATTATTGGTTGTGATTTGTATGGCTCAACGATCGGTGGAATTAACAGCCAATTTTTAGCCGGTCGCCTGATGCTGCACGCGAGCAGTTTGAGCTTTAATCACCCCGTTAGTTGCCAGCGGATCCGTACCACTTCTAATCAGCAGTTTTATTAACGCCTCTTCACGCAAGCTAATATTTTTTTAAAGTGACTATAACCACGTGAATCATGTGCGTTCTAGCATAGTCTTCGCTAGGTTGTACACAGCCTTATCTACTATGATATGAACGCCCAACGAAAACTGTAAGCCACAAAGCTTAGTTTTGCGTTTTAGCTAAGCACAAAGTAATCACCTGGATACTTCATTGAACAAGCCCATATACTTTCAGTCGATTGATGGAATCCGCGCCATTGCCGTCATGGCCGTTGTGTTCTTTCATTTAGAATTATTCGGTTTTTTTGGTGGGTTCGTCGGCGTCGATATGTTTTTTGTGATATCGGGCTATCTGATTACTCGCAATATTATGCGGGACTTAAATGGCAATGGTTTTTCGTTTAAACGGTTTTACATAGCTAGATTAAGACGATTAATGCCCGCGTTGTTCGTAACCATTGCACTGAGCCTGGTTTTTGGTTATCTACTTTTTTCGCCAGACGCTCTGATCAGACTGTCTGGATCAGCCATAGCCGGCGTCGTGTCACTGGCAAACATTCGGTTCTGGATGTCCAGTGGGTACTTTGACGTTGGGGCTGATCTCAAACCATTACTTCATCTATGGTCTCTCTCTGTAGAAGAACAGTTTTACCTTTTTTGGCCCTTGATTTTGGTGCTCCTAGTTTATTGGCTGAGAAGTAATAGGTCATTATTTATAGTCATTACAATGATTGCGCTGGCGTCACTTACCGCGTCGCAAGTCTTGTTAAACGGCTCTCCGGAGATGGCATTTTTCTGGGCACATACAAGAGCGTATGAGTTTCTAATTGGTGCTTTATACGCCTGGAAAGAGCTCAATACTAAATCGGTCCAGATTAATAGCGCAAACCAACTGAATCCCTTGCTGGTTATCCTGTCCTTATTGGTCCTCGCTTACTGCTTTATAGAGTACGACAAATCGGTGGCATTCCCTGGGCTTGCGGCCTTGCTACCGTGTTTTGCAACAGTTGCTTTGATTAGCCAAAAAGAGACTCTTTTCGTAAAAACCCTCTTGGCAAACAACGTTATGAGCTGGATTGGACGAATATCCTACTCAGTCTATTTAGTACATTGGCCTGTCTGGGTGTATTGGGTTTTTTGGAGCAACCGCACTCCAGATGTCTGGGAAAAGTCATTGATGCTGGCTCTGATTTTTCTACTTGGCTACTTACTCAATACGCTGGTCGAAAAGCGCTTTCGAATAGCCAAAAACTCCGAACAAGCTCAGCCGAAGAACACCGGTTTTTTAATTAGCCTTACATTATCGGCAGCGGCTATATTACTGTTTTCTTGGTTTGTAAGAACCAATCACGGTTTGCCTGAACGACTTCCTCAGGCCGTTGAAAAGTATCAATCTTCTACATTGAAATGCGCTCTTATCGAAAACCATCTCGGCAAACGAAAATGTGCTCTTGGCGCTAGCACAGGACACACAATTAAAATATTGCTGCTCGGAGACAGTCATTCATTAAACCTTTATGACGGGTTTGACAAATTCGGCAATGAGCATTCAGTCTCGATTGAAACACTGACGTATATTGGTTGCCCACCCCTGTTAGGCGTTTCGGTGAAATCTATCGATAAATCTGAAACTAATCAGGCGTGCCTTGAGTTTACCGAAAGGCTTGCGCGTATTGTGGAAGAGACGGACGCAGATGTAGTTGCTCTATCCGCTAGATGGATGCGTTTCTATGAACACCAATTTTACTACCATGGCTTTGATGGTGCAGAAGCGTACCTAAGCTCTCCATTAGATCCAGCATCAGCACATGAACCCACACATGAGTTGAGCGCCGCAGAATCCTCACGTCAAACGTGGCACGTGGCACGTGGCATTAAAAAGAACGATTGATTCGATAACTGCACGCGGTAAGAAAGTTATTGTATTTTCTCAATATCCCGTATTGCACAACAAGGTTGGTGAATGCGATAAGTCACCAGGCTTTTTGATCGACAAACGAAAAGATGAGGAGCGATGTTCCACGCAGGTGCCATACGACAAAATAATGCAGCGGCTTGAGTTCACAAATGGTGTCATAGAGGCGCTAGAGAGCAATCAAGTAATGGCGATTCTACCGTCGGACTACCTTTGTGACCACGAACTAAAAACATGCAACGTGTTCTCAAATTCTGGACTTCTATATTATGACCACAACCATTTGAGCAGTCAGGGGAGCCTGTATTTGATTGGAGAAATTTCTAGCCTGTTACGAGAGTTTTTACGGCTCGAATAAGCAGAGCATGTGCTAAAAATGCTCAGCCGCGACGCCCCCTTGTTAATTTAAAAAAGCTCGATAGATTCGAGGCACTATTGCAGATGTTTGGTATCACCCTGCACTGTTTTACACGACCATTAATAGACATGCTCAAACGGGCTCGATTCTTGGGGATAAATGACGAAGCAGCTAAAAGTGCCTGTCCCCGCTAGCACCCTCTGGTGCTACGCCTCTAAGCGTAAGCGTCGAACCGACCTCCCCGACAAATTCAGCATCCTTTGCGGCAACCGTTAAAGCGCCGTTGGTTTTTTGATCAACGATTGCGGCAACTCCGGTAAAGGTATCGCCTTGTGCAACGGGCACGATAATTCTTCCATTATCAGGAATCGAGTACGCATTAAATTCCAATTTCTGGTCTGCTAACACCGAGGCCACTAGACCCAACCCAATCGTCAAACCGACGATGACACGCACTATAACACTTAACTATTTCACAGTTCTTTCTCCGTTCATATCTCTTGACTTAGCTCAGTAATCTCGCGCCTCCACATGCTTACGCAGCTGTGCTTACCCTTACATAAATTTTAGTCTGACATATAAATCGCATGATTTTGTGACCGCACTGTTTACTCGAACCTCCACAGTTTGTTCCCTTAAATCCAACAGGCATTAATCCACATGCTGTGTTACTCAATCAAAAAACCCCCTATAATCTATTACGCGAATAAGACTGTAGGGAAGAGCGTTCGTGCGATGAGCGTCTAAAAACAGTCTCTTTGTTTGGAACTCACCAAACCCGACGCGCAATATGCAACACACTCTGCTACCGACCCACTATAAGCACATATGTCGAATTACCTACTACGAGATCATAAAACGGGGTTTAAATTAACCTCCAAAATAGTCGAGGAGATTGCATCTCACGTCGCTATTACGCGCCGTACATTTTTTGCTTTTTGGGACACTCATAACTTCGAAGACCGGTTTATTGTTGCCGTTAGAAATCCAAGGGAAATAATCATATCCGGCTATTTCTATCATTTGAAATGCCAAGAAAAATGGGCCATTCAAGAGAACGGATATTATTACGATTACTGGGCAGACGTGCATTTTACCGAGCAAGCATTGAGAGAGAACCAACATCTTTTAGACTTCGCTAAGACATTTTCGACTCCTATTCCCTACCAACAAAAGCTAGCCAGCTTAAGTGAAGAAGACGGCATTATTTTTGAGATGAACCACATTGCAAAATTAACCATAGATGGAATGGCTAAATTGAGTTTTTTGCAGGAGAAAAATGTTCATGTATTGAAACTTGAAGATCTTATTTTCAAGCACGACGAGACGGTTAAAAACATATGTTACTTTTTAAATGTCGCCAAAGTACATCACGATGAGATCGTTAAGAGGGCGCTAAAGCACAACCTATTGCATAAGCAAAAGGAGTCCACTCTGCCGGCGCACGCCACCAACACCAAAGTAGTAGAAGACAGATACAAACAACACTGGTCTGAAAGAATCGAGAAAGAGTATCAAAATATTTTCCCAGACGACCCAGCCTTATTATTTGGATATGCACAGCCCTAAATAGGATTGCTGCATACGTATCAGTAATGCCGAGACATTTGGAATTTGGCGTGTAGAAATCTGTTACGGTCAGCCAAATTACGGTTTAAAATGGCTCAGTAAAAGTTTGCACAAAATCAGCTAAAAGTGCCTGTCCCCGCTAGCACCCGCGTGAAGGTTAGTTTAGAAACGAAGAGAGTGGTTTAAAAACTATAGCGAATCGAAAACGTGCCTTGAGTGTCATCGGATTCCAGCAGCTCGATATCAGCAAAACTAACCGTAGCATCGCCACTATTTATTCCGATATTGGCCGATAGGCCGCGCGCTATTTCATACCGCAACCCAAGCGCGACCGATGTTTCGCTTTGAGCGTCGGTTTCCGCTACGTGTACTTCGGCTGAGCTTGTCCATGCTCCCCATTTGCGCGCGAAGCCGACATTAAGATAGACACGATCTACTTCAGCTTGCGATACGGCGAGTTGTTCAACTCCAAAGCCAGCGTCTAACACTGTGCTGCCATAAGTTAGTTCAGCGACCACAGTTAAAGATTGTGATTGAATAGCCTGACTCTGTGTAGACGTCAGAAACTCAGTGTCACGCCACCGTAGAGAGAAACGGTAATCTTTGTTGCCCATCGGCCGT
This sequence comes from Proteobacteria bacterium UBA7415, assembly GCA_002470515.1. Classification (GTDB taxonomy): domain Bacteria; phylum Pseudomonadota; class Gammaproteobacteria; order Arenicellales; family Arenicellaceae; genus Arenicella. Next base: position 377,198 of record DKML01000031.1, read on the forward strand.
TGATAGGTTCCAGCCATTTCGTAGTTGCCCTCTTCGTCGGCCGTGACCATCCAACGCGATGGACCGAAGCGCGTAATGTAAGAAACTCCAAGACTCTCCAAGGTGCCCAACTCATCGGCAAAAAATAGCAGGCCATTACCCGTACCGCGGCGACGGCGAGTCAGTTCACGCGCTGTGCCAGTAACGTCCCCTACCGCCAAAGTTCCCCAAACGCCGCTGATAAACAACGCTATATTTTCTGTGTAGCTTTCGTCAGCGCTATCTGCCGTATCAACCGACCCAAAATAGGCTGCGCCTAGCGTCCAGCTATTAGCCAATTGAGTTTCGGCTTGCACCTGAAAATTACCAACCAAGAACGAATCATTGCCAGCCTGATTGCTAACATCATCAGGGACTAATATAGCTGCGTCGACGAGTCCAGAGAGCGAGAATGTAATTTCTCCAAGCTGGGTAGCAATAGGCTCTTCTAAAGATGAAAGGTTGTCATAGTTTAGATTGACAGCCTTAACCGAGCCAGAGCAGGCAATGGCAAACAACAGAAAAATGCCACGCAACCAAGTTCGCTCTAAACCCTTTAAAATGTTGGTTGTACGCATACTCACACTATCGCTCGAAACAAGTTTAGGTGAGCTTGCCGAGCGATATTACGCCCTGCGGTCATAGCCTCGGTATGATCTATCTCCCAATGCACGCCACCGTATAAACGACTCATTCCGTTTTCTTCGGCGATGTCACGCAAGCTAGTCCAGTATCGAGTAATCCCTCGTAACTGTGGCCAAATAACTTGATCGGGGGACTGACTCAGCAGAGATATTTTGTCGCTGCCTCTAAACAATGCTATTAATTCTGTGGCCGCCGCACCAAACGTAGAATGCCCAGAGGAATAGGATGGAAACGCCGGTGTAGGGATATAACTTCGCCAATCGCGCTGCGTAATTACACGCGGGTCTGGATTTGCAAATTGTTCGGCACGCTGACGTATTGCGCTCTCGGGCCTTAAGATGTCGTGATGATATTTATTATCCCACGCTGAAATTGATGCGTCACACTGTGTCATAGCAAGTAGCGCAAAATTACGTGCTAATTCTAGAAAAGGTTGAGGCGAATCTTTTAGTACCTGCATAGCGATATACATAAAGTGACCCGGTGGGGTTACACCCCAGGGGCCGTCTTCCCAAAAAAGTGCGATCGTAGATTGTTCCGCACTACGCAGTTGGCTATTGGCTCCACCGAGTTGGCGAATATGATCGAACTCAAGGGCAAATTCAGGGCTGTCAGGCGAATAGAAATCGGTCGCTCTAAATTGAGCACTCGAAGTCATAGTCCAGGGTTTAATTTGACCCTGACCTGGAAATAAGCCTCGGTCAAACGTCGCAAAGGCTGGACCTGGTGAAGCACTGTAAAAAGGACCCGTTGGCCGCCATCTCAAACTATCTTCACGGCGCTCGTATCGTCCCAGATAGAAGTTCGCCTCGCTGGGTTCAGCACCATCGTTGTTACGCATCTTAACGACGTGACGGCCAACTTTTTCACCCCAAGCTACTGCAGCAGACTTTGCATCCGAGTTTTTAAATCGATTCAGAAACCGGTATTTTTCGATTAAGAACGGCTGCTGAAATACCTCGGCAGCGGCAATCGAAAATGCAACGCCATAGGCGATCTCTGGATCTGCATACGCGGGACCTTCACCGATACCAAAAGGTTCATCGTACATCTTGGCAATGCCATTTGCAGCTAAGAACCCAGCCGCGAACGGCATGGCTATATTGTAGGCAGCTCGTGGCGGCGTAAGCCTTTGGTCGCGAATTTGCTGCAACACAATATCCGTCCAGAGAAAGACGGTATTTTGTTGTTGCGGCTCTAGAATTTGACTTAAATAGGAATCGGTACTGCCGTAGGGAGAGGTACTACAACCAGCAACGGAGGCAAGGGGGATACTAGCCAAACCCTTTATTAATCGTCGTCGTGAGAGGGAAATCATCGGCAGGCTCCTATCGCCAAAATTGCATCTAGATTGAAAGGCGTATGATAGACAGTTCCACGTAAAAAGCCCAACTCGTGGAGACGAGGTTCAATACTCAAAGCATCTTAGCGTATATGCATGGACATTACTGACCCTGTAGCCAACTATGAGTTGCGCGTATTTGAAGAGTATCAAACCTTACGCGATAAAAACAAAATCGACGCTTAACTTTAAATATACTTTTTGAGACCTAAGCAGAAGTCAGGGGCGAAATACAAATAGGATGAAATTCTCCAATTGAGGCGAAAGACGACGGTAATAGCTGAGCTATTGACTAGTCTTTCAACGAACAGTGGGGGCATTTCAGTCATTTTGATTCACGCATCGACTTATGCTGAGGACTCATTTGATAAGAAGGCTAAATCAGCCTAGACCGAAACGACCTTCCTTTTAACTTGCCTGAGCTAAGTTTATTCAAAGCGAGTTTCGCACTCTCGCGTTTTATCGCAACATAGCTCCAACTATTAGCGACTTTGATCTTTCCGATGTCGTCGGCACTTAACTCACCACCATTAGTGAGTGCGCCTACGATATCGCCTGGGCGGAGTTTTTGTTTCTTGCCGCCTTCAATCCTTAATGTAGACATCACTGATTTGGGTGGGGCTTGTGAAAGCAATTGCTTAATAGGCAATTCGCTCGCTGATATCTGCATATCTAAATGTGACTGCAATTGGTCAAGCCTGAAACGTTCGTTTTCATTATGCAGCGAACACGCTAGACCTTTAGCGCCAGCTCGCGCGGTACGGCCAATACGGTGTGTGTAAACATCTAACTCTCGCGGCAAGTGAAAATTAATCACCAAATCCAGCGATTCAATATCCAAGCCGCGAGCGGCGACATCAGTGGCCACTAAGATTGAAATACTGTTGTTCGAAAAACGAATAAGCGTTTGATCTCGATCAACTTGTTCCATGTCGCCATGCAGAGAAGCCGCACTAAAACCAGCGCTCTTTAATGCACCAGCCACCTTTTGCGTGTCTTGACGAGTATTACAAAACACCACGCTCGCTGGAACAGGGTTGTCTAACAATACTAGTTTTAGCGCATCCATGCGGTGTTGTTCGTTCTCGACCAAGTAAAAACGCTGTTCTACTCTGACCGTATCTTGAGTTGGCGCCACTTCAACCACAATCGGAGTGCGCATAATTTTTTTGGCAATCGACTTAATCGGGTCAGGCAAGGTTGCGCTAAAGAGCAATGTTTGTCGTTGCCCAGGAATTTCATCGACAATAGCGTCTAATGTTTTCTGAAATCCCATATCCAGCATTCGATCCGCTTCGTCTAATACCAATGTGTTTAGTTGGCTCAAGTCTAAAGTTTTCTTAGTAAGGTGATCTTCAATACGACCAGGAGTGCCTACTACTATATGCGCGCCATGCTCAAGCGACGCAGCTTGTGGCCGCAGAGACGTACCCCCACACAGCGACAGGATTTTTACGTTTGGTGTATTTCGAGCTACCCGTCGTATTTCCTCAGCAACCTGTTCAGATAGCTCTCGGGTGGGACACAACACTAATGCTTGTACCTTAAATAGCGATGTGTCCAGCTTAGACAGCAATCCCAACGCGAATGCCGCTGTCTTACCTGAGCCTGTTTGCCCTTGTGCCAGCACATCTTTACCTTCCAAAATGGCCGGCAAGCTGCTCGCCTGAATCGCGGTCATTGAGTGGTATCCCAAAGAATCGAGATTTTCCAAGACTTCCTTGGCTAGATTTAACGACGAAAAAGCGTGTTCACTCATGGTTTCATTATCCGCAACGTCGACTCGACCTTTGGTGGTTGACGTTTGATTATTGACTATTTTTGAAAATGGCACCGTTCTCACGGAAATCCATTGTTTTTTGGCCAAAGTTAAACTGGGTTTCTTGACTAGGCCAACAGGTGCATCATTATACTCGCAGATGGGACGCTGGCTATGTGACGAGCTTGATAGTTGCAAAAGAGTTAGAGCCTCCTCAGACATCAGGTTTAGCCTAGACGGCATGTTGTATCATATAGTTCGCAATCAGTTAGGCTGCTTATTTCCCCAAGTGAAGGTCAATGCTATACTTTTTGGCCTGGTAGATCAGGTGCCTCATGACCTTGGTTAAGCGTTAAGTTGATTTACCAGAGCTGTCTCTTCAAAATCTACCGTTGATCGCTGTTTGCTTCACAGCATTTTGTACTCATTTGGTTTAGTGTAAGGGTAATATTGTCATTAAATAAAGATTCAGATGTCTCTTACTAGGGATGTCTCAAGAACAACAACATGGTGAAATATATGGTAGACAGCAACAGGTTAATAATGAGCACAGGATTTGCTCGATTGGCAGCTTTGGCCACTATAATTTTATCCCTGCTTATATCTACTCAAAGAGCACATGCTGTAGAACCTCTGTCAACTCAAGAGCTGGCTGAGCACTGCTCTCACTACTCTGAGGACCCTGCCGGTGTAGACGCGATATTCTGCGTGCATTACGTTCAAGGGTTTATAGACGGTGCCGTTGCTACGGATGCAACCGTAATGAAGAACGTTGTTGCAGAATACGAAAAAGACGAAACATTTACTGAGCGCGCGCTTAGAACTCGAAGCCCGTCACGCGAACTGAGCAGCGACGACGCTAGCGTTTATGCCGAGTTTTGTTTAGGCGCCGAAATATCATTAAAAGAAGTCGTCGAACACGTTATTGCAGACCTTACGAACCGCGAAGTCGTTGAACACACCTTGCTAGCGTGAGATGCGGTTTATGCGATGCTTAAAAGAGATTACCCTTGTGGAACTCAAGATAGCCAATGAGTCAAACGGTTGGAGTTAATAGTCGGTCCATCCGGCTAAAACGAGCATTACTGCTCCTTACTTTGCTTATAGTTGCTTGGCTGCTATGGTCTGGCATCTTTTACCCGCTCTTGCTCGCGCTTGGGGCGTTCTCCTGCCTCCTCACCGTGTATTTAACCCACCGCATGGGCTATTTCCAAAATCAGGCTTTTGCCCTTAGATTTGGTGTTCGTTTGATTGGTTACTGGGTTTGGCTCGCACGCGAAATATGGCGCTCGAGTATCGATGTCGCTCTAATCGTAATGAATCCCCGTCTGCCTATAAGCCCTCAAACTGTAGAAATAAAGGCGACCGCTGACCACCCTGTGGATCAAGCTATTTTGGGCAACTCCATTACCCTAACGCCCGGCACACTTGCGCTCGATGTCTACCGCGGGGTCATTCAAGTGCATTGCTTAAACAAAGCAGGCGCTGACGAACTAAAGAAAGGCGAGATGGATCGCCGCGTTGCCGCGCTACGGCAGGGTTAAACATGTATTACGTCGCGACTATTGCAACACTCATTACTATGGCACTCGCCTTGGTCCGCGCTCTGCAGGGGCCAAGTGTTTATGACCGCGTCCTCGCCGCAAACATGTTCGGCACTAAAGCTGTTTTACTTTTTTCCATAATTGCTTTTCTATACGGACGTCCAGACTTTCTTGATCTAGCCCTTACTTACGCACTTATTAACTTTATAGGGGTGTTTGCGATTCTTGAGTTTATTAGACGTCGGCCAAACGACGCTATAGAAGATGACGTCACCAAAGGCGACGTTAATGACGACAACGTGGTAGGTCGCTAGGATCATGGCTATGGCTTTAGATATTGCGAGCTGGGTACTGCTTTCTATGGGCGGGCTATTCGTCTTTATTGGCGGTGTCGGCGTACTGCGCATGCCGGACTTTTACACGCGCATCCATGCGTCCAGCCTTACAGATACAATGGGCGCAATACTAATTATTTTGGGTATTATGCTGCAAGCGGGCGCTTCGCTCGCAGCCATCAAACTCGCCATGATTCTGCTCTTCCTGTTGATCACTAGCCCTACGGCAACTAATGCGTTGGCTAGCGCCGCCTTGCTCGCTGGTGTTCGACCTTGCGGCACAGACCCCGTTATGAGCGCAGACAAGGGTATAGACTTAGACACAAATGCCGACGCGGGTAGTCTGGGCGAGGGTAAAGACACGTGACTATCATTTTTGGTGTTTTCTTACTGACCCTTATGGTCATTACAGCCCTTGCCATCGTGCACACACAGCACTTATTTGTTGCTGTAATTCTGTCGGGAATTTTCAGCCTATTAATGGCGGCCAACTTCTTCTTACTTGATGCAGCCGATGTAGCCCTGACCGAGGCGGCTATTGGTGCTGGTATTTCTACTGTTTTATTTCTTGGTGCTCTTACGCTCACAGGCGAAGCCGAGCGTTATCGCTCGTCGTCCGTTAATCGAGTCGTTGCTCTCGGTGTGGTTGCGGCCATTACTTTAATGGTGATCTACGCGACGTTTGATAAGCCGGCATTTGGCGATCCCCAAACGCCCGTTCAACAACACGTTGCACCGTGGTACATCGACACAACAGCAAACGACATTGATATCCCAAATGTCGTTACGGCTGTTTTAGCCAGTTTTCGTGGCTACGACACACTCGGCGAAGTATTTGTTGTGTTAACCGCAGGCATTGGCATTTTATTTCTATTTAGCGCAACGCCAACTCGACGCAAGAAACCTCAAACTGAACAAGAGAGTGAAGTAGAAAGCACCGCTGAGATTAAGTTCGGCGAGGGCTTGCGCCACTTTCTAATCCCGCAAGTCGTGGGTCGCCTACTCATTCCGTTTATTCTTTTATTTGGCCTCTACGTGCAGTTTCATGGTGACTACGGTCCAGGTGGCGGATTTCAAGCCGGCGCCATAATTGCGGCCGCAATAATTCTGTATGCCTTACTTGAAGGCGAAGCCCGCGCTCTTAGAGTGATACCTCAATGGGTATTGACCGGCATGATGGCGGGCGGAGCAATCCTATATAGCGCCGTTGGCGTTGTTTGCATGATGCTTGACGGCAATTTTCTTGAATACTCTGTACTCGCGGCGGACCCAATTACGGGCCAGCACATCGGCATTATTGTCATCGAAGCGGGCGTGGGTATAACCGTAACTGGGGTGTTACTCAGCATATTTCATGCCTTTGCCGGCCGTAGGAGATTCTAGTGGAATTACTTGGCCTATATCACTATTGGGTATTCGCGGTACTGCTAATGATTGGTTTCTATGCGGTGATCTCTAAGTCGAACCTCATCAAGAAACTCATTGGTCTGTCTATCTTTCAGGCGGCGGTGTTCTTGCTTTATATCACTATGGGTAAAGTTGCAGGCGGAACAGCGCCTATTATTCAAGCCGGTGTTGAAAACGCAGTGTTTTCCAACCCATTGCCGCAGGTACTTATATTAACGGCCATTGTTGTTGGTATTTCTACGATGGCATTAGGGCTTGGAATTGTGGTTCGCATTAAAGAAGAGTACGGCTCTATTGAAGAGCGCGATATTCAGGAGATCGACAGACGATGATCGACTGGAATATGCATTTACCTGCTCTGCAGGTCATCATCCCTATGCTGAGCGCGGCTTTTGTATTGCTGCTGCGCCCGCGCGGATTAGCCTGGGCTGGCGCTACCGCTGCGAGTGCGTTTACATTCGCGATAGCGATCATGCTAACTATTGGTGTGCTTGATGGGCAAAGCTATGTGTATCAAATGGGCAATTGGCCCGCTCCCTATGGAATTGAGCTTGGGGTTGATTCATTCAGCGCCCTAGTACTCCTTATTGTCAGTGGTGCATCAACACTTGCCTTACTGGCCGGGCGCAAGAGTTTAGATACCGATATTGCTGAAGAACGGCAGCCGCTTTTCTACGCCGCATGGTTATTGGCACTCGCTGGTCTTGTTGGTATTCCTGTTGCCGCAGATGCGTTTAATATCTTCGTATTTATGGAGATTTCATCACTCGCGAGCTATGTACTCATTGCCGGTGGGCGCGACCGCAGAGCTTTGCCTGCGGTATTCAAGTACTTAGTCATGGGCACTATTGGCGCAACGTTCTATTTGATCGGTATTGGTTTGATTTACCTTATGACCGGCACGCTTAACCTCGCTGACATGGAACTTCGAATTCATGAGGTGGCCGACCAAAAACCGATTCTGGTTGCAGCAGGCTTTATCACCATAGGCCTCGCGCTTAAGGCCGCCGTGTTCCCGCTGCACGTTTGGTTGCCCAATGCGTATACCTACTCACCAAACATAGTGACTGTATTCCTAGCGGCCTGTGCAACTAAGGTTTCGCTTTATCTCTTAATTCGCTTTGATTTTTTCGTGTTTCAGCCAAACCTGATTAATCACGATATTCAGTTCGCCTACTTTTTAATGCCATTGGCGGTATTAGCCATATTGGTCGCATCCGGTGTTGCCCTATTCGAGAAGAACCTAAAGCGCCTGTTCGCCTATTCTTCGGTCGCACAGATTGGCTATATTCTTTTAGGTGCAAGCCTCGTCAGTGTGGCTGGCTTAACCGCAAGCGTAGTCCACATGTTTAACCACGGATTAGCTAAAGGCACTGTTTTTCTTGCCATTGCGTGTCTTGCAACGCGATACACCAACTTACGCATGGACAATATCGCGGGTGCTGCTAAACATATGCCGTGGACTATGGCGGCTTTTGTGGTGGCGGGCTTGAGCCTTGTTGGTGTGCCCGGTACGGCAGGTTTTATAAGCAAGTGGTATTTACTCAGCGCGGCGCTTGAAGAAGGCACGGTTGGCTGGATTCTGGTTGCTGCGATTATTGTTAGCTCATTAATGGCGATGGCGTATGTGTGGCGCGTTATCGAAACTGCTTATTTTGGTGTTCAAGCCAATGGTAATGAGCCGGTAGTTACAAACACGCAAGCTGTTATAGATAGCCCTCGAGAAGCGCCTATTGCATTACTCAGCGTAACTTGGGTTGGGGCGCTGGCAAATATCTACTACGGATTGGCTCCATCACTACCCGTTACGCTTGCAACCAATGCCGCTGAGACACTGATGAAGGTCGCACCATGAGCTCGAACACGGCTATTCTGGTAGCGTTGGTCTTACCACTTTTTGGCGCCTTTGGTATCGCGCTCGCCTCGCGTTTCAGCGACAACCTTCGCGAAGGCGTAACGCTGGTTACCGCGGGTGCGTTGGCATGGACCGTTTGGGGAATGCTTCCCGAACTGTTGGCCGGTGCTCGCCCCTACGTACACATAACGGACGTACTACCAGGCATTGCAATCGCCTTTCGCGTAGAACCGCTTGGCATGATGTTTGCCGCGCTCGCGTCGCTACTATGGATAGTCAACTCGATTTACTCCATTGGCTACATGCGTGGCAACCAAGAGAAAAACCAAACTCGCTTTTACATCTTTTTCGCTGTAGCGATAAGCGCTGCGATGGGTATCGCATTTGCTGACAATCTTTTTACCCTGTTTCTGTTTTACGAGATTTTAACGCTTTCTACCTACCCCTTGGTGTCTCATAAAGGCGATGCCAAAACGATTAACTCGGCACGCGTTTACTTAGGCATTTTACTCTCAACGTCTATAGGCCTATTGTTGCCCGCCATAATCTGGACCTACTACGTAGCCGGCACAGGAACCTTTACTGAAGGCGGCATTCTTGCTGGCAATCTAGCCGGACCTGCTGTTGGCTTACTACTAGGGCTTTTTGTATTTGGCATTGGTAAAGCCGCCGTTATGCCAGTACATCGATGGCTGCCTGCCGCGATGGTTGCACCCACACCGGTTAGCGCATTACTGCATGCCGTTGCGGTTGTTAAGGCCGGCGTATTCGCGATCACCAAAGTCATCGTCTACATCTTTGGTATTGAGTTCTTGTTCGCTGAGCCTAGTGGCGGATGGCTTTTGTACATAACGGCATTTACCGTAATTGCGGCAAGCCTAGTCGCACTCAAACAAACGAACATTAAGCGGATGCTGGCCTATTCGACTATTGGCCAGCTTTCGTTTGTTCTAATGGCCGCCGCCACGCTTAAGCCGTTCGCAGAGGTCGGTGCGGCCGTGCATATGGTGGCTCACGCCTTTGGCAAAATAACCCTATTCTTTGCCGCTGGTGCCATCTACACAGCATCCAAGAAAACAGAAATTTTTCAATTACGCGGCATTGGTCACAGAATGCCGTGGACCATGACGGCGTTTACAATCGGTGCGCTAAGCATGATTGGTGTACCCCCCACAGGTGGCTTTGTGTCTAAGTGGTTTATCCTAGCGGGCGCACTGCAAGCCGATAATTATGTAGCCATTGCCACCATTGTGATCAGCACGGCACTTAATGCAGCTTACTTTCTACCCATCATTTATTTAGCGTGGTTTGCTACCGAAGACACGGCCAATACTAAGAATCATGGTGAAGCGCCCTTCCCTGCGGTGCTGGCACTGACCATTACGGCCGGCTTAACGCTTGCGTTGTTTTTCTTCAATGGACCGCTCCTAAATCTAGAATCGCAACTTGTACAGGATATGCCATGAGTGACGATCAGAACACCGAGCACTGGCTAGTTCGAGCCACCACCATTGCGTGGCTATGGCGGATTTCCATTGTTATCTTGGCATTAACCGTGCTGGCTCAATTTGTGTTTCCCATGAAAGGCTATTTCGGCATTGATGGCTGGATGGGGTTTGGCGCTCTCTATGGCTTTGTTGCGTGCTTAGCGATGGTTCTAGTCGCCAAAGCATTAGGCCTAGTCCTAAAGCGCCAAGAAAACTATTACAAAGACCTGCAAGACAAGGATGGCAAGTCTGATGATTGATTTTCTACCACCCGCATTAATTATGATCCTTGGGGCGATTCTCACCCCACTGGTTCGTGGCCACCTTCGCACCACCGTTTTATTGGCGGCACCGCTGGCAACCTTATGGGCCATTTGGCAAGTTCCTGACGGCGTCATTACGACCTTAACGTTTATTGACTACCAGATTGAACCGGTTGAAGGCAGCGCTGTACGCCGTTTATTTGCGACTATCTTTGCGATTATGTCATTCGGCGGTGCGTTGTACGCATTTCGCCAAGCTCGAACCGTCGAGTTAGCTGCAGCGCAAGCTTATGCGGCTGGCGCGATAGGCGTGTGCTTTTCTGGCGATCTCATCTCGATGTTTATCTGGTGGGAGCTCATGGCGATCTTCTCTACCGTTGTTGTCTGGAGTGGCGGTACCGCAGACTCAAAGGCGGCTGGGATACGCTACGCGATCATGCACTTGTTGGGCGGTATTATTTTAAAAGTAGGTATCGACGGGATAGCGGTTCAAACAGGCTCGGTAGACATGCAAGCCATGTTGGCCAACAGTTTTGCCACCTGGATGGTTCTTATAGGCATACTGATTAACGCGGCAGCACCTCCCGTTTCTGCGTGGTTGGCTGACGCTTACCCTGAAGCGAGTCCAACTGGGTCCGTGTTTTTGTCTGCGTTCACGACTAAAACCGCCGTGCTCGCATTAATTCTCTTATTCCCTGGTGAACCTGTACTGATCGGTGTTGGCCTGTACATGGTGATGTACGGAATTATCTTTGCGTTGTTAGAAAACGATGCGCGGCGGATTCTGGCGTACTCCATCGTCAACCAAGTTGGCTTTATGGTGTGCGCTATTGGCATAGGCACCGAGCTCGCTCTGAACGGCGCTGCTGCTCACGCATTCGCTCATATAATTTATAAAGCACTATTATTTATGAGTGCAGGCGTAGTGGTTTACCGCGTCGGCAAATCTAAGTGTACTGATCTTGGCGGGCTGTTTCGAACCATGCCGCTCACCACCATCTGCGGCATTATCGGCGCGCTGGCTATTTCAGGCTTTCCAATGACCTCTGGTTTTGTGACAAAAACCATGATCTCCCAAGCCGCCGCCACCGAAAGCCTAATGTTTGTGTACATGGCGCTCGCCGCCGCGTCGGCTGGCGTGTTCTTACATGCAGGTATTAAGTTTCCTTGGTTCGTTTTCTTTCAAAAAGATTCAGGCTTACGGCCTAAAGATGCGCCTTGGAATATGGCCGCGGCAATGGTGTTGTTCTCAGCCATTTGCATATTGATCGGTATATTCCCAGAAACCTTTTACCAGTTGCTTCCTTACGCGGTGGACTATGAGCCTTATAAAGCAAGTAAGGTGGTTTTCTATCTGCAACTACTGCTGTTCTCAGGTCTCGCGTTCTTCTTACTGCTGCCGCTAATGCAGCGCACGCTAACCGTCAGTTTAGACACCGATTGGATATGGCGTGTTGCCCTGAACAAATTGGCTGGGATGATTGCGACGATATTGGCCGCAATAACAGGAGTTCTATCGCGTATTTCTAACGGCACGCTAAGAGCGCTAAAGCTGCAAGCTGAAGCGCGCTTTAGTGAGAGCCCAGAAACTGAAAGGGCAGGCGTTTTTGCCAGAGCCTGGGAAATTGGAACAACCGCACTTTGGATAGCGATTTTGCTGACGGCCTACGTACTGTTTTATCTTATCTAGAATTTTACTTTGAACCTCTAACGTCTTTCATAAGTAAAAAACGGATGGTTTAGTCTGAGCGCAGCCATGCCGGAAAGATGCGAGCAAACTTCAACAAAGAGGGTGAGTCTCGCTAAGTTGAGGCCTCATAGGTATTCGTAAACACCTCACAGTAAGCGTTGAACACATTCTCTAGCGTTTGAAACCCGAGATAGTTTCATCTATTAACTGGTTGTCGAATGCAACAATCTTGTACGGGCTGACTGCTCTCACAATGACTAACTTAAAGGCGGATCTACTGAGTAACAGTCTGAGATCGCCATTATCTTTACTTCCTGTGATTAGAATCCCTTCTATTAGCGCTAAATGTATCTTCCTGACTTATTTTCGCTATCTCGGTCCTTAGTGACCTGTTCGTAGTGTTTTTAAAAAATCTTCCCATAGCTGCTGCTACTCCCATCAATACCACAGGCCTTGTTTTCGCGAACCTCAAAGGTTTATAACGATGATAATTCACGCAGATTGCCCGCCTCAAAATAGTTTTTGTAATTATTCAATAGCGTCTCTAATGAGTACATCAATAGATGTTAAAACAAAAAAAATACCCTTTAACCAGGCATTCGACCATAGACGTCTTCGAATCGCACAATGTCATCTTCGCCAAGATAACTGCCCGATTGAACCTCGATTATCTCCAAGGGAAGAGTTCCTGGGTTTGCCAGCGAGTGTGTTACACCAATAGGGATATAGGTAGACTCATTTTCGTTGAGCATCATAATATTATCACCGTTGCGGACCTCGGCTGTACCTGACACAACTACCCAGTGCTCAGCTCGATGATGGTGCATTTGAACAGAAAGTTTAGCGCCCGGTTTGACCATAAGGCGTTTGACCTGAAATCGTTCGCCGTAGTCAATCGAATCGTAATAACCCCAAGGCCGAAAAACCTTACGGTGAAACATTGTTTCTGGTCGATCCATTTGCTTAAGCCGTTCAACTATTTGTTTAACGTTGTGTACTTTATCTTTGGTGGCAACCAATATCGTATCATCAGTTTGTACAACCACAACACTCTCTAATCCCACCGTAGCAATTAACTTACTCTCACCTTGGATGTAACAGTCAGTAGTATCTTCAGCAATCACATCGCCTTTTATTGAATTTCCATTCTCGTCCTTCTCGCTTGCTGACCATAAACTTGCCCAAGAACCCACATCGTTCCAACCAGCATCTAAAGGCACCATTACAGCCCGATCTGTTTTCTCCATCACGGCATAATCAATGGAGTCGCTAGGGCATGCTTCAAAGCTTGATTTGTCTACTCGAACAAAGTCCAGATCATCTGTTGCCAGTTCTAATGCTGCGCGACAGGCGGCGACCATTTCTGGTGCGTGTTTTTGCAATTCTTCAATGTAGCGCGAAGCCTTGAATAGGAACATACCGCTATTCCAAAAATAATCACCACACTCAATGTATTTTGACGCGTTTTTAACGTTGGGCTTCTCTAAAAATTGGTCCACGGAAAACACTTCGCTGCTACCCACCCTAGCGTCACCAGCCTTAAGATAACCGTAACCCGTTTCTGCATACGTTGGCACTACCCCAAAGGTCACTAAGTCGCCTTGCATAGCCGCTGATTCGGCGGTAGATACCGCCGCTAAAAAAGCATCTAAATCAGGGATTATATGATCTGCCGGCAGTACGATTAACAACTGGTCTTCTTTTTGCAGAACTCGCAAAGCGGCTAACGCAATGGCTGGAGCCGTATTGCGTCCCACAGGCTCTAGGATAATACTGTTGGCTTGAACATCTATTGAACGTAATTGCTCCGCTACCATAAAACGGTGCTCTTCGTTGCAGACAACGATTGGCGTATCAGATTCGTTAAACCTCAGCACTGTCTCTTGCAACATGGTTCGCTCGCTCACCAAGGGTAAAAATTGCTTCGGGTAAGCCGAACGAGAATAGGGCCAAAGACGTGTACCGGATCCGCCGGAAAGAATTACAGGTACCATTTTTAACCTCTGAATAAATTTAGTGAACGAAAGAACATAGGATCACGTGATTAACAAAAAAACTCAGCGATCAGCAAAATCATTAATAGAACTAGAGCATCAACTTTGCCGCAAGTGTTCTCGGTTACTCAAAAACCAACTATAACTCTCAGCTAGACCGTCCCTAAGTTCTACAGAGGCTGTCCAACCCATTTTCTTCAATTTTGAGACATCCATCACTTTTCGAGGCGTACCATCTGGCTTGCTTGCATCAAACTCAAGTGCCCCCTCAAAGCCAACAACTTCTGCAATCATCTCGGCTAAATCACGAATTGTACAATCCTCGCCTGTGCCCACATTGATATGCGACATCATAGGCTCAGTAATTTTTGCATACTGATCAAACCCGAGGTTCATCACATAGATACTGGCCGCTGCCATATCATCAACATACAAAAATTCGCGCTTTGGAGTACCCGACCCCCAAACGGTTACGGTCTTTGCCCTTTCTGCTTTTGCGTCGTGAAAACGGCGAATCAATGCTGGGACTACATGACTGTTTTCTGGGTGAAAATTATCAAAAGGACCGTATAAATTGGTTGGCATAACAGACCGATAATCAACGCCATACTGCCTATTATACGATTCGCAGAGCTTTATACCGGCGATTTTGGCAATCGCATAGGGCTCGTTGGTGGACTCTAAAACGCCAGTGAGCAACGCTTGTTCGGACATAGGCTGCTGAACACCACGAGGGTAAATGCACGATGACCCAAGAAATAACAATTTCGGAACGCCGCCCAGGTACGCTTGGTGAATTACATTTGCTTCTATCATAAGATTTTCGTAAATGAACTCTGCCGGATAAGTATTGTTAGCATGAATACCACCTACCTTTGCCGCCGCCAAGTAGACTTGATCAAAACGGTTTTCAGAAAAGAAACGGCTTACAGCATCTCGGTCAGTCAAATCCAACTCAGCGCGTGTACGAGTGTTTACAAAACACCCTTCTGTTTTTTCAAGTTGGCGAACAATTGCGGACCCAACCATACCGCGATGGCCGGCCACAAAAATATTAGCGCTCATCATTTACTCCTTTGAGACCGAAACGTCGTAACCACTTTCTTTTAATAGGGCATGACGCCTTGCTTGATCTAGATCAGCAGCAACCATCTCGGCACACATTTCCTCGACTGTGATTTCTGGCACCCAGCCCAATTTTTCTTTTGCTTTAGTCGGATCGCCCAACAATGTTTCAACCTCGGCTGGTCGAAAATAGCGTGGGTCCACACCAACGATCACATCACCAACGGATATACCTGGAGCTCGATCTTTATCGACGGAAGTGGCCGTTGCAATTTCAGCCAAATCTTCGCCACTAAATTCGAGTTCAACGCCCGCATACTTTGCACTCAATCGAACAAAATCGCGCACAGAAATTTGTTTGCCTGTTGCGATAACAAAATCTTCTGGCTGCTCTTGTTGCAACATCATCCACTGCATACGCACATAGTCTTTGGCATGGCCCCAGTCGCGAAGCGCATCCATGTTACCCAAGTACAAACAAGACTCTAAGCCCAACGCAATATTTGCAATGGCGCGCGTAATTTTACGTGTTACAAAAGTTTCACCTCGGCGCGGTGATTCGTGATTAAACAGTATGCCGTTACAGGCATATATCCCATAACTCTCTCGATAATTTACCGCAATCCAATAGGCGTACATTTTAGCAACACCGTAAGGGCTTCTTGGGTAAAACGGAGTGGTTTCTGTCTGAGGGATTTCTTGAGCGTCACCATACAGCTCAGAAGTTGAAGCTTGATAAAAGCGAGTTTTGTTCTCGAGCCCCAAAAATCGAATAGCCTCTAGCAAACGTAAAGTGCCAAGAGCATCAACATCGGCCGTATATTCTGGCGCTTCGAACGAGACAGCAACATGAGATTGAGCACCTAGGTTGTAAATCTCATCTGGTTGAACTTGCGCGACAATTCGAGTTAAATTTGACGCATCTGATAAGTCTCCGTAATGCAGAGAAAAGTTCCTATTTTCGATATGAGGATCTTCATAAATATGATCTATTCGCTGAGTATTAAAGGAAGAGGAGCGGCGTTTAATTCCATGAACTTCGTATCCTTTCTCTAACAATAGTTCAGCTAAATAGGAGCCGTCTTGGCCTGTGACTCCGGTAATTAATGCTACTTTTTTATCACTCATTTAAGGCTCCTTCCATAGTCCTAAAATATTATACGTCGAGCACATAGAACTATCGACTTATTCCTGCATTCTCAAACAAAAATTGGATCCACGCTCCTATCTGATCAAAGATGCCCACTCCTATTCGCTCTAAATTAGGAGCACCAAAGAAATTAATACTCTATCTGGGCGCAAGCTGATTCTAGACAAAAAGCTGTTATCGCATCACTCCCAACATCACGAGGTCATAAGAAATTCAATTGTTTAATCTGGGGGGGGCTTGGTTCGCTCAACGCTTGTTTATATCGCGAATGCGTTAAACAATAAAGACCAAGGTTGACCAACGCTGAATCAGCACAAAATTTTGAAATCACCTAAGAGTGACTATGTCCGAATTTGAGCGGTTTGGCTCTCTGACTCATTGTGTGAAAGTTCCGAGAGTTTACACCCAACTCTAGACTATGTGAAATTAAGCAGACGGAAATACTGTCCTAGGTTGGTTTAGTTGTACACATTAATTTGAGAGCTTTGGTGCAAATAATAAGCACACCTAGCCTAATTTAATTTTCTAAGAGACCTTAGGGGCTGTGAATCGCGCTCAAATAACTGAGATACTCAAAAACAGTGAATCTCCGGTTTTTGTCATCTTTTCATTAGTCGCACACGTGGTTTACAAGATTCAAAAACGTGGGAATACCGCGTGATACATTTTGTATATCTAAGTGACTTCAACCCAATTCGCGTTCGAAAAAACTAACCGTCCGATCCCAGGCAAGTTCTGCATCGTCTTGGGAATAACGCCCTGTCGAGTCATTATGAAAACCATGCATAGCGCCTTCATAGAAGTGTGCGGTATAACGAGCTTTATTAGCGTTAAGTGTTTTTTCGTAGTCTGGCCACGTAGCATTAACGCGTTCATCCAAACTACCAAATTGCAATAACAGTGGGCCGCGAACTTGGTCGCGCAACTCTAGCGTCGCTGGCGAGCCATAAAACGGTACTCCTGCGTCGAGCTCATTAGGGATGCTTGCGGCTAACATATTCACTATGTAACCGCCAAAACAAAAACCTACCGCACCTAGTTTTCCAGAACTCATCTCGTGGTTCTTTATGAATTGAGCAGCCGCGATGAAGTCTTCCTCTAATTTAGTGCGATCCATACTCCCTTGCATCGCGCGACCATCGTCGTCATTGCCCGGATAACCGCCCAACGGATAAAGTGCATCGGGTGCAAACGCGATAAAGCCTTTGATGGCTAAACGTCGAGCAACGTCCTTAACATAGGGATTGAGACCACGATTTTCATGCACGACTAATACCACTGGTGCTTTGTCGCTTAGCTCTCGCGGCATAACTAAATAGCCTTGGCATTCTCCATGTCCTTTTGGAGAATCGAACTTCTGGAACGTCGCTTTAATACTGGGGTCATTGAACGAGACTTGTTCGGCAAGCGCGTAGTCGGGTAATAGTGCCGAGGTCAACACAGCCATGCTCAAACCTAATGTTGCTAAGCGACTCATAAATTCTCGGCGGTCGATCATGCCGTGGGCATATTCGTCGTACCAGTCAAATGCTTCTTTAGGAATTGGGCGGATCGCTTGCTTAGTCATAAATGGTTATCTCAGGCTTAGGATGTTTCTCTAATTTAATCACATCAGGGTGTCGCTGTAGTGATTTTTTCGAACGCCTGCGTTAATGTTAGCCTCATGGTTGTTCTTTCAAAACCCTCAACTTCAATATGCATAATGAAGTTTGACCAAGACTCTAACGTCCCTAACGCTTTCTATCGTTGCGTGTTCTCGGTATGCTCATTAGAAGCAAAACGAAAATTCGGAAATTCGTTTTCCAAAACCAGCGCTAACTCACAACGCAATTTGCGAAAAGTAAAAATGCAAAACCTATTTCGAACAACATCTCCGCTAAAGCCGGTGGTTCTTTTAGCGTTCTTTACGCTTTTGTTCTCCTTCTCTTTGGTCGTGCCCGCGCAACAAGCACAAACAGATACCCAAGAACTCTCTGAACCAGAGACCTCCCCAGAGGAAACAGAAGAGTTAGACCAGAACGTTGCTAAGGCTGTTTCACTGGAAGAACTTAGTCTCGCAATTGATGAAAAAAGCAAACAACTCAAAGCGCTTGAAAAGTCGCTGCAACGAGACAAAGAAAACCCCGAATTACAAGCCAATGTTAAGGCCACCACTGAAGAACTAGAAACGCTGACTAAGAGTTTCGAACAGATTGCGATTGGTAGCACCAATCTCGATATTTTGGGTATCGAAGAAGAACCCAAAACATGGCAAGAGGAACTGACCCTTGTCGTAAAGCCTTTGTTAGAAAACCTGCGAAGCTTAACTGAACGGCCGAGAAAGCAAGAAGATCTTAAACGCGTTATTGACCTGCAACGAGAAACCGCAGCACAAGCCGATAACGCCATAGCGTCAATCGACGAACTCATTGAGCTAGAACCCTCTAAAAAAAAAATTAACGCAATTAAAGCAAGTGCGCGAAAAGTGGACTCGCTCAAAAGACGATGCCGAACGTCAAGCACAGCTTGCTGAATATCAACTTAACAGTCTTAATGGTGGAAGCTCCCAGTGGTTTGAAAAACTAAAGTCTGCTTTCTCTCACTTTGTTCAGGAGCGCGGATTAACACTCTTAATCGCGTTAATGGCATCGATGGCCATATGGTTCCTATTTGCGGGCATTCGCAAAATCATTGAACACCGCGGAAAGTCTTCGCGTAAACAAGCCAATAGAACAACGTATCGGGTCATAGCGTATACCCAGAAATTACTCACAATAATTCTAATTGTCATCGCAATTATCACTGTGTTTTTTATTCGTGGTGACATTCTGTTATTGGTAATTACCCTAGCGTTTCTATTCGCCAGTGCGCTTGGGCTTAGAAGCCTGCTGCCACTGTTTATTGCTGAGAGCCGTCTACTCTTAAATATTGGCGCGGTAAGAGAGCACGAACAAGTAATTATCGACGGTGTTCCTTGGCGTGTAGCGGCGATCAACGTTTACTCAAAGTTTGTGAATCCAGAAATACAAGGCGCTTTGCGCTTACCTCTTAGCACTCTTAAGGAGTTGACCTCGCGAGAAGTTAGTGAAGAAAAGTGGTTTCCAAGCTCGATTGGTGACTGGGTGCTTAACGATGACGGCAAGTTATATGAAGTCGTCAAGCAAACGCCCGTTACCGTTGAATTACAAAGCGCTCAGCGCAGAACCAAACTAATTCCAACCGCACAATACTTTGCAGCCGGCATGGAAAATCTAACAAAATCTAAGCAGATTCGAATTACCAGTTATTTCGGCATTGGCTACGAATTGCAGAACATAGCGCTTACCGATGTGCCTGACACATTCCAAACGTATTGCCAGACCCACCTCGAAGAATACGGATTGGGTACAGAACAAATCGAGGTAAGAGTCGAGTTCAGTAAAGCCGGCGAATCATCGCTCGACTACATCATAATAGCCGTAATAGGCGCCAAGGCCGCAAAACACTACTACCGAGTAGATCGAATAATACAAAAAGCCTGCGTGGCGGCGTGCAACGACAAAGGTTGGGGAATTCCGTTTCCACAGCTTACGGTTCATCGCGGAGAGTAATATCAAAGACTGCGTATGTCTTCGCGTTAATTGAAGGATGCAACGGCCCAATCAGGTCAAGGGTAAGGGTTCGAGTATCGGCAAGACTTGAGATACTATGTCGCAACATTTAAAAGGTAAAAAGCGGCAAGAACAAACGCTAGTAATTGGTTAACGTTAGTTAAAAAATTATTCTTTTGGGTTGTGCTCTTTGTGTTGAGGATGCCTATCCCCTTGCTTCTTCTAGAAGACGGTGGCCGAACGTATATGGGAATGGCACATGGCTTCGAAGGAAAGCCCTACGGGTTGTGACGGATCGGTGCTGTAAATCGTGAGAATTCTATGGGGCTGTTTTTGTAACTCAAATACAGTAAATTCTTGTGCAACCATGTGGGTTAGCGACACAATTTGGAGGCCCTAAATGGAGGTTCACTATGCCAGGAAAAATAATCGAAATAAGCTGTGACTCTGGAAACCTCGACACGGTTCTATCACTCGCAGAGGATTCAAAAGTTCGAGTTTTATCTGCAAGCGTAAATGACGTTTTAGAACGTAGAGCCTCCATAAGGCTCTACGTTGAAACCCGTGAGCTTCAGGCGATGCTCGATCGATTGCAAACATTTCTATCGACTAGAAGCGATTCCCTCATTTTGCTTAGCGCTGTAGATGCGCAAATTGGCGGTACTGATAACTTAGTAGACAGCGATTTAAATTTTGTTGTTGCAACAAGAGAAGAGATTTTTCTTGAGATTAGTAAGGGCACCGAGTGCGACCGAAACTTTTTGATACTGGCAGTTTTAGCAACGATCGTTGCCGCCATCGGTATATCCGAAGACAACGTGGCCGTTGTAATTGGCGCTATGGTAATTGCCCCGTTACTAGGCCCAAATCTTGGTCTCGCTCTTGGCTCTGTGATGGGCGACAAGGAGCTAATGAAAGAGGCTATGTTTACCAATTTTATAGGCGTGTGCATTACAATTTTAGTGGCAATAGTCTTCTCCCTGCTCTGGACACCCAATCTAGAGAGCAATGAGCTTATGTCACGCACCACGATTCAACCAGCCTCTATTGTGTTGGCTCTGGCCTCTGGCATAGCCGCGGTTGTTTCGCTTACTACTCGCTTAACCAACACGCTTGTTGGCGTAATGGTTGCCGTAGCGCTAGCACCACCAGCGACAGTAATGGGTATGATGATCGGTATTCAAAACTGGTCTTTGGCCGCGGGCGCCGCGCAATTATTGATGGTAAATATTGTAGCCGTTAACTTCTCTGCTCAACTGGTTTTTCTAATTAGAGGTGTGCGTCCACGCACATGGTTGGCGCAGCGTAAAGCTAAACAATCGACCGCACTAAACTTAACTGTCTGGACCGTGCTGTTACTCGCGTGTGCTGGTCTTGCATATTTTCGGGCCTGGTAGCGTTCTTGCAACATATCCAAGGGATTACAATCTATTTATCCTTGAGCCTCTTAACCCTTTCGTAGATCACTATTGTGA
This sequence comes from Proteobacteria bacterium UBA7415, assembly GCA_002470515.1. GTDB lineage: Bacteria > Pseudomonadota > Gammaproteobacteria > Arenicellales > Arenicellaceae > Arenicella. Next base: position 398,796 of record DKML01000031.1, read on the forward strand.
CTAGCACCGTTACTTGAACGGTTACCTGAGCAGAAGTGTTTCAACAAATTAGGGATTTCGTTGTTGTGTAACGTTGTCATGTAACAACGCGAAAAAAATTGCTTATTGTTCGTGCGACTCTATCTCTCATTTGCCAGCACACGGAAAAACATTTGCGGAATGATTCATGTAAGCCCCGCAATCAATTAGACTATCAAAATGATTAAGCTGATCTCAGAGTTACAACGCCGCGGAGTATTCAAAGTCGCCGCAGCCTATGCGTTCGGCGCATGGATATTAATTGAATCTGGTTCTGTGATATTTCCAGTGTTTGGTGCTTCTGAATCATTTGTTCGAGGCTACGTTATTTTTGTAGCTATTGGTTTCTTAGCTTCTCTGCTCTTAGCTTGGTTCTATCATTTTTCAGAAGGACGATTACATCGTGAGGTAAGTGCGGAGCAATCTCACATAACCGGCGATCAAGATGGCGAGTCTCGCCGGGCCATTCCTGTATTGGTGGTTACGTTAGTAGCCGCATTGTGCATTTCAATTGCTCTAAATATTCTCGGATCTCGCAACCCTATTGTTTCTGACAGCGTTGCTGATGATTCTTCGTCAATAGCGGTTTTGCCTTTTACCAATATCAGCAACGATCCGAGTGACACTATTTTTGTTGACGGAATACACGATGACCTGCTGACCAAGCTGGCTAACGTAAATGCGTTACGCGTAATTTCACGAACCTCGGTATTAATGTACAGAGGCACCAATAAAAATATGCGCGACATAGGCCGAGAGTTGGGTGCGCAACATATTTTGGAGGGCTCAGTGAGACGCGTTGGCGACAATATTCGAATCAACATGCAGCTGATTAATGCTTCAAACGATGAGCACCTTTGGGCCCAAACCTATGACAGAGAATTAACCGCAAAAAATATCTTTGATATCCAAAGCGAGATTTCAACACAGATTGCTGGTGCACTAAAGGCAACCTTGAGCGACAGCGAATGGGATCGTGTACACACGGTTCCCACCGAAAACATTGAAGCTTATCGTTTGTTCGTATCTGGTCGGCAGAACCTTCATCAACGACGCTTCAGTACCACCCAAAGCGCCAGAACACAGTTTCAGCAAGCCATCGAGCTTGACCCCAATTATGCCGATGCTTACGTGGGGTTAGCGGATGCTGTGTTATTGCTTCATATAAATCACAACGACATCCCAGAGGCAGAAGCACTCAGAGACTCTCAGCTTTCGATAGATAAGGCGCTGCAACTTAACCCTAGCCACCCTGATGCGTTTGCCACGCAAGGGCTAATCTACATGCAGCAATCTATGACTGACCCGCAAGCGCGGGCTAGAGCAGAAGAAAGTTTTAAGCTTGCATTAAAACTTAATCCAAGCAACGCGCGAGCCTGGATGTGGTACTCCACCTTGGAACAAGACATCGGCGATTATGAGCGTGCACTGGAATACAACAAAAAATCGCTAAGCTTGGACCCCATTGGCCGTATACCTTATTTAAACATTGGCAAATTGCTATCGGCTCTTGACCGCAATGAAGAGGCCACCCAAGAATTTGCCAAGGGGATTGAGTTACACCCCGATTGGCCTTCCATTTACATGTCGATGTCCATACATTTACAGCGGCTTGGCCGCGTGGATGAGGGAATTGCCTGGACTGTCTTGGCGTCGAGTCTAAATGATAAGCAATTCACTGATACAAACTTAATCGGCGCTCAAATTGAGTTGGGTCAAAGTGAACTCGCACTCAAAGCAATTGAAAATATAGCCGATGACGATCCGCTAAAAGGTCTTTTTGAAGCCTATGTGCATGTCTTGCAAGGTGAACCAAAAATCGCACTTGAATCGATTGAAAAATTCTACGCGGGTCGCGAAGAGATACTTCCCATGCTCTCTACTATAAAATCTGATGTCGCACTGATGGCTGGCGATCTAGATGCCAGTCGAAAATACCTTTTGGAATCTCATCCTGAATTTAACGAACGCGAAATAACAGTAGATGACATGAATGCCTCTGCGGTATTGAAACTCGCGTACCTGACATTGCAAAGTGGTGATCAATCTTCAGCGCAAAACCTGCTCAATGAGGTATTGAGCATTACTTCTAATCAGACTCGCTTAGGCGTAGCGGGTCATGGTATTCGTGACGTACAGGCATTGGCTCTACTGGGTCGCACTGAAGAAGCCATCAGCGCGTTTAAACAAGCCGTGTCAGCGGGCTACATAAGTTCACTATCCTTTGACGGGTTTGAACTTAGCAAGGATGTGTATTTACGTTCGATCCAGAATGATCCAGAATTTGTTGAACAAGTTGAGATTATCAATCACCGTATCACGTCGATGAGAGCGCGCGTTGAAACCGCTCAAAGCACGGGTGACTGGGAATCGTTACGCGCGATAGCGTTAGACGATTAATGTAAAAAATTCGTAAGTTGCTCGCGCCTTAGATCTACCCAGACGGATAAGTCTTAGATAAAATTAGGGACCCGGTAACTAAACCACCAACAAAGATTCGCTAATAGAATGTTCGGTAGATCATTCTGCATGCGACGATACTTAAGAACACACCAAATAAAATGCTTAGTTGGCGACTATTAAGCTTGTGTGCGATTCGTGCGCCAAGCGGAGCAAACATTACTGTGACAGGGGCGATCAAAGCGAACCCAATTAGGTTCACATAACCTAAACTGCCCATCGGCAACCGAGTATCGTCCAGCCCAAGAACCACAAAACCAATGGCTCCCGGCAAACTGATGAACAGACCGAAAAGAGCCGCAGTGCCCACGGCCTTGTGTATAGGCTGATTCATCAGGGTCATGGCGGGCACGCTGAATGTTCCACCCCCGATACCCATCATGCTGGAGAGCGCACCAATAATAGTCGGCGCAACGGGAGCCGCTATACCTCTGGGAACATCTTTGTAAAGACTAATACCTTCTAGCGGCAATAACATCTTAATCGCTACAATTAGCGCGACTACACCAAAAATTCCAGACAACATTTTGCTATCAAGTTGAGACGCTAAAAAGCTTCCAAGTAGCGCGCCGATCAAGATGGCGGGACCCCACAAACGAATCAAACCAAAATCAACGCCGCCCTTCCTTTGGTGCGACTTGAACGAAGATATTGACGTGGGAACAATGCAAGCAAGCGATGTGGCAACGGCAATATGCATTCGAATATCTGGATCCACACCGTACCAGCCCAATACTGTATCCAATACTGGAACGATGACAATACCGCCACCGACGCCTAACAAGCCGGCCAAGACGCCCGCGATAACACCGGTGGCCGCCATCATCGCGGCAAGCGGCAAAATCTCTATAATTGATTCCATTGGATAAGCTGTAAATGAGTATTGTCACCAGATACTCGGTTATACCAAGCCGTCTTCGAGGTAAATAGGGTTTCTTCAGTTGCCCGAAAGAGTGATGCGACTAAGTAACGGCCGAAACTCTTTTAAACTTCTCTTGATCCCAAGTTCCATTCTGCATTATTTCTTCAAGAACTATTACTGCTTGCCATACGTCCACGTATTTCAAATACAAAGGCGTAAACCCAAACCGCATGACATTAGGTGCACGAAAATCACCAATGACTTTTTGGTCAATCATCGCTTGAACTATCGGGTAGCCCTGCTCGTGTGCAAAGGAAACCTGACTTCCTCTCTCAGTAGAATCAAGCGGAGAAATCACTTCAAAATTATAGTCTGAACATTTCTCATCGAGTAAGCGTATAAATAAATCACACATCTGCACAGATTTGTTACGCACGGCTTGCATGTCGGCCTTTAGAAAGAGATCGATCGAGACTTCTAGGCAAGAAAGACCAAGAACGCCTTGAGTACTGCAAAGCATGCTGCTGATCCCCGGACCCGCTTCGTACTCATCAACAAACGCGAAGGGTCTGGCATGTCCCCACCAGCCAGACAAAGGCTGTTGAAGCTTTGCTTGGTGTCTTTTCGCCACGAACAAAAATGCAGGAGCACCAGGTCCGCCATTTAGATATTTGTAACCACACCCAACCGCCATGTCTGCGCTAATTCCATTTAGGTCAACCGGCAATGCACCTGCGCTATGGCATAAATCCCAAATCACCAACGCGCCTTTTTTATGTGCCCGTTCTGTTAGGGATTTCTTGTTGAGCAAATGGCCTGTTTTGTAGTGAACATCCGTTAGTAACACCACAGCTACATCTTCGTTTATCGACTCTTCAATGTGATCTCTGTCTACTATGACTAGCTCAACCTGGTCACCCAACATCGACTTGAGGCCTTCCATCATGTAAAGGTCGGTTGGGAAGTTTCCCGCTTCACTAAGAATAACTTTGCGCCCAGTCCCCTTTTGCATATTCAGAGCGGCTACCATCAACTTAAAAAGATTGATTGAAACTGAGTCAGTCGCAATAACTTCTCCATCATCCGCGCCGATTAATTGTGCAATCTTGTCACCAATTCTCAATGGTGCTTCGAACCAATGGTTGTCATTCCAGCTTCTAATGAGGTCTTCCGCCCACTCTCGCTTTAGAACATCGTTCATTCTGTCGATAGCCGCAAGCGGCATAACGCCTAATGAATTGCCGTCCAAGTAAACCGTATCTATGGGAAGATGAAAAAGCTCACGAAAGCTGGCCAGTGGGTCTTGCTGATCCAGCAGCTCGAAGTCCTTCCTAACTAATTTTTGTATCGACACCGGACTATCCTATTATTGATCGAAACATAGATTGTAAGCCTTTGCGGTCGTTAAACGGTTATTCCTCGTGTTTTTTTTGTAGGCAAAAATTGTTTGGTTTCAATCTCAACACTCTCTCAGCCTCCTATTAAAAATCGTGGTGGTCGTCATTAAAACAGTCTATTGGGGTCATAATGAACCTGCCATAGTTTGACGGATACATTAATTGAGCGAACAAACTCACCACCCAACAACGTCGACAACACTTTTGTTGAGCCAGTTTGGTATATAGAAAATGAAGCTCTGCCTTTGCCTAACTCCACTAAGTCTGCAAACTTGCCTACTTCTATCGAGCCTGTTTTTGCCTTCATACGCTGTGTGTAAGCTGCATCTAGCGTGATCACTTCGATCGCTTTGGCGATAAAGTAGGCACATTGTGACACGTGCTGTCTGGGCGAACTAAGCCTCTTCGCATCGTAATCGCCACTCGGTAAAAACTTAGCATTTTCATTTAGCATACTGTTTACAGGGGCCAATCCAGAAGCACGACTTGTACCCAAAATGCTATTCAAATAGCTCTTATAGTCTGCGGTTAGTGACCTTGGGTTTATCTGAAAATCAGCTGAACCCAAGGTCATCGAAGCGCATTGGATCCGCGGCATCGATAAAATAAGCGTGAGTGACTCTATGTCTTATGTCGGCCGTACTATTATCCGATGCGGCATCGCTAATGGCATCTAGTGCGACCTTAACGCCTTTGGCTCCTATTGCATGAAAATGCATTTGAAAAGCCGACACGACAAATCCTGACCTAGTGTTGGGGACAAACTAATAACTTTCCTTTCTCAATTCAGAATTAGTTAAGCTCGAACAAGCTTGGCGATTATTTTACCGCCAACTAAACAGCGTTACTCTAGCTTCTGTGATGGAATCGAATCCAAATTGAGTTCGCTTTGTTTCTGAAACTGTTCTCCATAGAGCCAGTCGTATTGAAGCAATGCATAATCTCTAGTAAGACTACGGTATTTCTTGGGAGTTGATCTCTGCAGACCCCCAGAACTATTTCTCACTAACATTGAGAAAACACCGATTTCCTTCCTAAGTTTGTCATTTAGCCCGAAAAAACCACTTGGCTTTAGTCTGAAGATTTCAGAAACGACGTCAATCCATACTTCGACTAAATTAATTGTCGACCTGCAAGTCCATGCAAATTCTCTTCTTAGCTTTCATGAACAGGGCTGGAGAATTAATGGCATCGAGGGCAATCATTTTGCCGCCTCTAAAATAAGACACCGTAAATTTACGTGCTGCCACATCGCCTTCTACTACCACTTCATCATGCTCTTGCATCAGCCCGGCCGTTTGGAGCTTTACGTCATACTGGTCTGACCAAAACCATGGGAGTTGATCATATACACGATTATCTCCGCAAATAGACAAGGCCGCGGTTTTAGCTTGAGCTACGGCGTTAGGAACCGATTCAAGCCGGATGCGCTTTTGGTATATCTGGCTAGGATGATTTGAACAATCGCCCACTGCGTAAATATCAGGGTCTTCGGTTTGCGTAAATTCATCAACAATGATGCCGTTGTCGCAGGCCAGACCGGCGTGTTCCGCAAGTTCGACATTAGGGATTACACCTATACCAATGATCGCGCAGTCAAATTTTACTAACTCTCCGTCCGCTAACTCTGCAAAATTCTCATCCTCTTTTGTCACAAAACGCTTCAAGCCAACACCTAAACGAAGGTCCACCCCGGCTTGACGATGAATGTCTTGATAAAACGCAGATACAGGCTCACTCGTTACACGTGCTAAAACTCGTTCTTGTGCTTCGAGCACAATCACTTCTATGCCTTGCTTTATAGCTGACGCGGCCACTTCCAATCCTATGTAGCCTGCCCCAACAATGAGCAACTTACCGCCTGGAGCTAGAGTAGATTTAATGTCATCTACATCCGCCACGGTTCTCAGATACTTAATACAAGGTGCATCGGCACCTTCAACAGGTAAAAGTCGGGCACGCGTTCCCGTTGCCAAGACTAACTTGGTATAACTAACTCGCGTACCATTTTCCAACACAACTTCTTTATTAGCGCGATCAACTGAGTCAGCCCGAGCACCAAGAACGAGACCTACCTTCGTCATTTCGTAAAAACTAGGATTCTTGATCGCTAACTTGTCCGTATTTATGTCACCGCTGTAATATGCTTTTGATAAAGGCGGGCGCTGGTATGGCAAATTTTCCTCATCGCCAATCAGCGTGATTTTTCCCTCCCAACCCGCTTTCCTTAAGGTAGATATGACCTCTGCGGCCGCATGACTAGCACCAATAATGACAACATTATCCGCAGTGTTTTTCATTCTTAAATTTCTCTCTTAAGGAGCACAATAATTAGAACTGTTCTTCGGGCATTTGAACAACCAACCCATCCAACTCATCTGAAACCGTGATCTGACAACTCAGGCGACTCGTTGGCGTTGGCTCAGGTACCGCATCAAGCATCTCTGTTTCAGTTTCGTCGGGCGCATCCAGCTTTTCGTACCAAGCGCTATCAACGATTACATGGCAAGTTGCGCAGCTACAGCAGCCGCCACATTCGCCAATAATCCCGTCTAGCATGTTATCCACCGCTCCTTCCATGACGGTACTGCCGTTTTTTACTTCAACTTCGTGTTTTGCGCCAGAGTGTTCTATATAGGTAATAGTTGCCATTTAAATATTCCAATCTTGATTGTTACTTAGTGAAGCACTCGTAGCATTGTGTTTCGAGCACTCAAGTTTCTAGTAGGTGGGCTATTCAGCCGAAGCTTCTTTAGCTTTAGCTGCTTCTGCGGCTGCTCTTTCTTGCTTGCGCATAAATACAGTTTGAATACCTTTTTCCAAGTTAGGACCTGGCCCGAAGGCTTCACAGAACACAGAATCAACCAACGCTTCAACCTGATGAATAACATTTGAGGGAACAGTCATAATATCGCCCGGCTCCATCTCAGTATAAATCTCCTCATTATTTGGTCCGCTGCGGGCCCTAAGCTTGCCACTGATAAGTACAACAGTTTGTTCGTCTTCGTGACGATGCAAAGGTGATACGTTTCCTTGCTTCATCTCTACCCAGGTTTGCGCAATCGTGCCCATGGCGATACGACGAAGGTCGATGCCTTCACCGAACTTCTTTACAGGAATATCTTTATTTTTGTAGACAACTGCATCTATTCGCTTATTTTCTTCTGACATTTCGGTCTCCAGAGATTGATTGATAGAACTTCTTGATCGCAATTGTTCTAAAACTAGCAAACGATCGATTCTGATAGCAATATAATTTATACGAAAAAAAGTAACAATACGCCAAATATAGACCCAACTATTCTAAAATAACGAACAATTCAATTTGACTAAACAAGAGGTAAAAGGCCATGTCGGGCCTATTCGCAGTGCGAGCAATAAAACAGTAACTAATTTTTAGTCCTTTCGGGAATGTTGGCCGTCTAGAATGTAAGTTCCTGGGATGTCATCGTAATCTCTAGTTTCTCTCATAGTTTTTTAACCACCAATAATAAATTTATCCGCTTCAATTCTGATCCACCTTGTACTGCATCGAGTATTTGCAGAGTATCAGTACCTTTACTCCCTGCAATGCCTGAGCTTTTCTCCAACTCGGCTTTGCGTAAAGCAGTTGTTATTGAATATCCTCGCAGCAATCAGCGTGGCACCTTTTGCAAGCCAAAGTTTTACTACTTCACTGATATCAGCCTAATCAACCATATGGGCATCCAAAAATGTTTTGGCCACCCGTCTACTATGCTGGCGCATCTCGTCTTTTGAAGGAAATCTTTCGCTAGTGTAGAGATAGCGGACATACCAATCGTGCATCAACGTGCCAATGTAGTCTTTTGCAGCTTGATTTTCATCTGTAATGTTGAGGCGGTTTTGTTTTAGCAGGGACGCGAAATACTCTTTTAGTATCTCTCGGCTACGCAACGGGCCTAACTGGTAATACGCTTCCGCAATTCGTGGAAATCTATCTCTCTCAGCTTGAATTAACTTTAATAAAGACCAATGCTGCTTGGCAAAAACGATCGCGAGCCGACCGCAGCCAAACGCGACTAGAGTTGCTTCAATATTTGCCTTAGGATCTAAGTGACCGTCTTGCATATCTGCAACAATGGAGCTCACTACAGATTGAAATAAATCCGCTTTGGAAGGGAAAAAGCTATATAACGTTGATTTCGATCCGCCAGCAATTTTTGAAATGGCATCGAGGCTAGTAGCACCATAGCCATGTTTCAAGAATTGCATGGTGGCCACTTTCACTATTTTAGTTTCTCTGCTTTTACCCCGAGGAGATGTGGGCACCTTGCCTCGTGCATTCAGCAATCCTATAGGTGCAGCTTGAGTCATTGGCCGTATCCGTTTTTATCGCAGCTTCACTAAAAATTGTGTCTGAAAAGTGTTTCACCGCACATAATTTATGAGAGTGACAAATCTAGTTTTTTAATTGTGCCTGTCGCTACCGCGCCTGCATCCACGGGCAGCAGGGCACCGTTTATCCAGTTTGATTGATTGCTCAATAAGAATACTGCGGCATTGGCAACCGACTCAGGTGTAGCAGATCCGAATGATTCTAACCGCGCTGCAGCTTCGGCTCCAAAACTGTCCAGAAAATCATTCATAATTGGGGTTTCAACTGCAGCAGGTGCAACCGCATTTATTCTTAAGTTTTTGGGGCGACAGATGCTGGCCATTTGCATGGTCCACACATTGAGTAGTTGTTTGCTCAGAGGGTAAGCTGAAGTATTTCCTGTGCCGTCATTGGTGATGATGTCTTGCTCAACCATCGCCTCTACATCTTGCAGGTTTTCAATTTTGAGCCATTGTCGGAGCATATCCAAATTGCTCATCCAGCCGGCACCGGTACCTGAAGACATGTTAACAATCGCACCGCCCTCGCTAATAATTGGCAACAGGGAAAGTGTCAGTTTACGAAGCCCGTAAAAGTTTATTCGGAGCACGTCGGTTGGCGAAAATCGAGAAGAAGGCGCAACTCCCGCCACGTTAAGTAGGCCATCGATGTTATTCGGTAATTTGGAGAGTACAGCCTTGATCGAGTCATGGTCGCCCTGATCAAACTGAATGGTTGAAAGCCAAGTCCCACTAGGGTTACTCGAATCTTCGAAGGCACGGTCCATCCCAATAACTTTTGCCCCAAGTTTGTTTAGATACTCAGAGCAAGCAGCACCAATACCAGAGGCCGCACCGGTTACAACAATTATCTTATTCTTAACGTCCATTATTTCTAAGTCTCCTCAATGATGATTGTAGTTCGTTTTTTCGCACTTCTATTTTTCGATATATTAGTACAATACTGTACACCAATAAAGAATGAAAGTTTCTTATCAAAAAACATAAACGCTAGGAATAAGTGATGGAACGAGCCATTCAATCCGAAAATGGAATTCGGCGATTACTCTGGAGTACATTTTTGTACACTACCTTATGAATTCTATTTGGGCTCAATACATGCATTGTACTCAGAGTGGTGTTCAACATGGCTGTTGGTTCGCTGCGCGTAGCTTGGCCCTAGCAATCAGTTTCAAGTAACTTACTAGATTGCATTGATATAGAAAATTTTTTAATTTCTTTTATTATAATAAAGCATTCAGCCTAATCTATATAAGCGGAAATAGAGCTATATTCAAAGGGTTGTTTGGTTAACTAAGGCTGAGTCAATTTAAGCGAGCGGCCGCAATATAGGCGTTAACACACCTAAGGTGTGTGAATATGATTTACCCAGAGTTTACGGGGCACCGCGCATCTCGAACTACGGGTGAAATTGGATAACAATCACGAATTAACTCAAGGTCTTAAATCTTGTCTACATCAAACAAAGTACCAAATTTGCTACTGGATTGTGGCAAGCCACTTATTTTCAAAGTAGCTAATGCAAAAGAGGCTGGATTGAGCCCTCCAACTAGGCGCTTGGGAGAAGACTTGAGGACCGTTGTCAATTCAATGACAATTTTCCAAAAAGAAGCCTTGGTGACTTCCGCTCGAACAGGTACCACATGGCGCATGGCTAGCGATGAAGGCGCCTACCTTGATGGAACTGATACTGCGCCGGCCCCGCTATGCTATCTCACGGTTGGGATGGTTGCGTCGTATATGAATGAGATATTGGCTTTGGCCAAAGCTCGCGACATTGACATAAAAAATATTCGATTGGTTCAGGATAACTACTACCGCATGGATGGCAGTATGCTTCGCGGCACTATGCAGGCCAGCGCCTATAATGTTGACCTTGAAGTGCAAATTGATGCAGATGTCGGGCGTGATAAGTTGATGCGCCTAGCGCTCGATGGTACCGCGGCTTCACCTTTAAATGGATTAATGAAAGTCTCTCTTGAGAGCTTGTTCACCCTGTCTCATAATGGTGTTGAATTGACTCCGGAGAAAGCATTACCGATAGGAAGACCCGCGGAAAATGACCCGGGCGTGATGCATGATGTTGTGGTTCCGCAAGCGGGTGATTGGAGTAAGCATTGCGTCAAGGGAGGGGTAACCCCAGTGCATAAAAACTCGGCGAGTGAGGCGGGGTCATCACTCAAAGATCAACAAAACAGACTTTTGCATTTGCGCGGCATATGCACGCTTAGAGCCGATGGTATGAAGGAAATAGTACAACATCTCTTTAACCCGCACGGATCAGTATTTACTCTACTTTCTGACGAAGGCGAGGAAAATAATGGCAGCGGTCGCGCACCAGATGCTACTAGCTATATTTCGGCCGGCATTGGGTTTTGCTTTATGACCCAGTTTGGACGCTATGCGAAAATGAAGAAAAAGGAACTCGATTCGTATCGTATTTTGCAAGATTCATATTTCACTGTGGGCGGTGCGTCCGGAGGAACTGGCAAACCTGGAATGGCAGACCCCTTAGAGACGCATGTATATTTGGAAAGTGATGAAGATGAAGAGTTTGCTAAAACCATATTGGATGTTTCAGAGCAAACTTGTTTCTTACACGCCTTTTGTCGTACAGACTTGAAAATGAAAATTAAAGTGACGAATTTTTCGTAATTACTCAAGATCACTATCGGAACAGCCGGCGAGCTGTTCTCTAAGCCATTTGTGCAACAAATCATTTTGACTTCGCTGATGCCAAATTACTTTGATAACAACATTATCTGTTTTAATCGGGCAGGGCATTATCAAATGATCATATTGCTTGCTGCTGATCTTAGCTAAAGAACGTGGAATAGTCGCTATAAGATTAGAATCTTTTATGATCACGCCTTGAGCCAGCATGTCATCGGCGTAAAAACCAATCTTTCGGGCGGGTTGATTTTGCTTACGCAGAGCACGATCGATAGGGTCGTCTTTGTCCTCAAGAAGTGTGTTCTTGATATGTGAATAATTCAAAAAGTGTTTTAGCCCCCAGCTATCTTTCGATGGATGGTTTTTATCGATCAAACAAACGCGGTCTTCTTCTTCAATTCTTCTTTGTAAAAAGCGCAAAGGTGCCTGCAGACCGGCCCCAATGATCATATCAACAGCCCCTTTATCCAACTGCTGATAACTGTACTCAGAAATACCATGTGTTTCAAAGGTCAAGTTTGGAGCTTGTTGATGCATCTTATTAAAGAAGGGTGAAAGATAACTTGCAATGATAAAGCTGTGCGTCTGCAGCCTAATTCGGGTGTTTACTTTGGACGGATCAAAACTCTCCGGCGCAAGCAGTTTTCCGATGTCATCTAGAACCGTCGATAAATCTTCTGCCAACCCGAGAGCACGGCCCGTTGGTTCTAAGCCTTTGGCGGTACGCACAAACAAGGGGTCAGAAAAAGTATCACGTAAACGAGCCAGAGTATGACTCATTGCTGATTGGCTTACGTGCATTCGTTTTGCAGCCTTGCCTACATGCTTCTCCTCTATGAGGACACGAAGTGATTTGAGCAGGTTAAAATCAACCTTATCAATATTAAATTCATTCATAATAACAATCCATCATTTTCGCTTTATTTAATAATGCTGGATTGCTAATCTTAATTCAAGTGATGGTTCCAAGCTCTCATATGGTTAGCAATTTCAATCAACAAGCAGGTGCTCAAAATGACCAAAAGTGTTCATACTCAATTGTATATCGACGGAAAATGGCAAGACTCGCTGTCAGGAGAAGAATTTGCTATTTATAATCCAGCACGTCCTAACGAGCTGGTAGGTTATGCCGCAAATGCGGACTCAAGGGATGTGGATCTTGCCTGCGATGCTGCTTCTGCCGCATTCTCCGAGTGGTCAGAACTCAGTTATCAAAAAAGAGCCGACTACTTGACTAAAGTTGCAGATTATTTGGTTGAAGACGCGCAGGAGCTTGAGAACCGAATCAATTTATTCACTCGCGAACATGGAAAAATACTGCGCGAAGCAAGTATTGAAATGAATCGATTCGGTGATAGATTTTTTCTTTGCGCCAACTACGCGCAAAAACTGGCAGAAGAAGAAAATCTTGCCGGGCCTCCGTTCGACACGATACTAACTCATCAAGCGCGTGGACCTGCTGCATTGGTCGTACCCTGGAATTGGCCAATCTCTATTTTGGGTGCCAAGTTGCCGCAAGCACTTATTGCCGGTAATACTGTGGTGATCAAACCTTCACAAAATTCTTGTTTGGCTACCAGCCTAACAATCGGACGACTAGCTGAAGTTCTACCAAAAGGAGTGGTGAACTTGCTTACCGGCAGCGCATCTAGAATTGGTGATCAGCTATTAGTTCATAAAAAAATCAAGCAGATTAACTTTACCGGAAGCGTACCCGTAGGTCGTCACGTGATGCGACAAGCAGCAGAAAATCTAGTACCAGCCACTCTAGAACTTGGCGGGAATGATGCTGGATTGATCCTGCAAGACGCAAATTTAGATGGGGCAGCGATCCAACGAATATATTTGGCTTCGTTCATGTCAACTGGTCAGATATGTATGGCGCTCAAGCGAATTTATGTACACCGGTCTCGTTATGATGAGTTGGTGGCAGGCTTATGCAAAATCGCTGATAAACAGGTAATTGGAGACGGCTTGTTACCCGAGACAACAATGGGACCAATCAACAATCATAACCAGTATAAAACGGTGATGAAGATGATTGATGACGCCAAAGCAGCGGGCGCAGATGTGCGAGAGTTGGGACAAGTGCCAGACCAGGAGTTGTATGAAAAGGGGTTTTTTCAGAAACCAACAATTGTGCTAAACCCTGATATAGAATTAAGCATTGTTAAAGAGGAGCAATTTGGACCGGCCGTTCCTATCGTACCCTTTGATACAGAGGAAGAAGCCATTGCTTTAGCTAATAACTCTGAGTTTGGTTTATGTTCCTCGGTGTGGACTGAAGACCGAGAGAGAGCGCTTAACATAGCCAGAAAAATCGAGGCTGGTTACACATACTTAAATGGGCATGGGCCCTTGGCGCAAGACGCACGTGCTCCTTTTGGCGGTTTCAAAAGTAGTGGTATTGGGCGAAACCTCGGTTTCGATGGCATTCGTGCTTTTCAAGAAACGCATGCTATATCCGCCCCTCAGGGATGGTTGTTCTAGAGCAATAAAAGGAGGGTAGTGATATGAAATTTTTCTCATATCGAGACAGGCCTGTCCACAGAGGGCCTTACCCTGTGGAACAACTTGTACGCAGTACAGTTCAGCCAGATATATCTAAGCTAGACGAATTGCGGCAATTAGAAATGGTTGATGGTGATGATCCCCATTCGATCTCACGGGCAATGGATGATTACTTGTCGTTACTGGATTCGGTTAGAGCCGGGCCAGTAACCTATGCGGCTGCAGAAATACCTGATGACCCTCAAGAGAGATCGGATCATCTGAAAGCAGCAGGCTACTTTCTCGACAGCAGTATGGTTGGTATCTGTAGGTTAGGACCCGAGTTAAGTCTCTCAAACGCCTTTAATCACCCTAAGATTGATCAGTGGTTACTTCAGGGAGAGTCGAACAAGATACATCTCCGACTCAACGTGTCTGCGATCTACAAGCGCATGGAGCATTCAACAACCAGCGGCTCTGATGAAATAAATTCGCACACACATGCCATTGTGTTTTTACAGGAATTTCCCCGAGATCCAACTCAAAATGAGCCCGGCGCTGATTGGATAACTGGCATGCAACAACAACGCGCAAGTTTGCGAGCTGGCGAAACGGCATCTGTAATGGCGCTGTATTTGCGTACATTAGGCTTTGAGGCAAGGGCGCACTCAGCCACCAGTTCTGATATAGACCTAAATAAAGCCGCAGTTGCCGCTGGTTTAGGCATTATTGATAGTGATAGCAAAGTGAGTAACCCATTCGTGGGCCGAAGGTTTGGTCTGTCGGTAGTCACCACCAATCTTGAATTAAAACCCGATATGCCCTTGGCGCAAGCTTCAGGCTTGAGTCGATTTAAGGACAAGGGAATGGCTTGGATGTTAGGTTTAGGAGCTCATAAGAATATTCGCAACTTCCAACCTTATGGCAAGCGTAGTTTTACAGACGGCGTATTCCCCATGGAGAAAGTAAAGCGTGTTGACTCTCCTACTTCATTGATTGACGAAGATAAGATTCCACGAATCCCAAAGCGCACGGAATTTTTTGTGCGTATCGCCTTTGGTGATTTGGGCGAGGCTGCACAAAAAGCATCAGTGGACGGTTTCTCAGTCAATAAACACCCTCTTGGAAGGGCACTGTCAGCCACCTTAAATTGCTATTCAATTTTGCAAAGAGCAAAGGAGAAAAAAATTCGAGTGGCGGGGTATGAAGATCCAAAAAGTAACGCCGATATCATTAAGGCCACCTTACATTTTTTAGGGGCGGACATGGTGGGTATCTCGCGCGCGCCCGATTGGGTATGGTATTCACATACCGCCGACGGACAGGTATTAAAGCCAGCTCATAAATATGCGATTACAACTCTAGTAGACCAAGGGCATGAAAGTATGGATGGCGCTAGCGGAGACGATTGGATTTCAGCAGCTCTGAGCATGCGCTCATACATGCGCGCCTCGTTAGTAAATGGAGTCGTTGCACAGCATCTAAGAAATCTAGGTGTTTCAGCCACCAACCACACTGCCGCAGATGGTGATGTTCTTCAGCCCCCTTTGATGTTGCTTTCGGGCTTGGGGGAAATAAGCAGAATTGGTGACCTAATACTCAACCCCTATCTGGGGCCAAGATTGAAGTGCGGGGTTATTACCACCGACTTACCGCTAGAGGTCGACAAACCTATCGACTTTGGGCTGCAGACATTTTGTAATAACTGCAATAAATGCGCGCGCGAATGTCCTTCAGGAGCAATAACTGCCGGTGGAAAGACTATGTTTAATGGCTATGAAATATGGAAGCCAGATGCGGAAAAATGCGCTCGATACCGAATGACTAATGATTCTGGCTCAATGTGCGGAAGATGCATGAAAACCTGCCCTTGGAATCTAGAGGGAGTATTCAAAGAGGCTCCTTATCGTTGGTTAGCAACGCATTTACCAAGCTTGGCTCCTGCGATCACGAAGGTTGATGATTGGCTGGGGAATGGTGGCATTAACCCTACCAAAAAGTGGTGGTTGGATCTAAGAACTGGTGAGGACGGTACCACTCGAATTGCAGAAAATACTAATCGGCGTGGGTTAAATATAGATTTAGTTCTAAAGGCTGGAGATCAAACCTTAGCGTGTTATCCGGCCAACTTGGCACCACCCCCTTATCCAGCGCCGTCGCCGATAGACCGTGAAGCAGGCATTGAAGCCTATCAGTCAATGCTTACCCCTGAGCAACACAAAAAGCGCATCGCGGACGGCGATGATGCTGACTTAGTCCCTCAATATGTAAAAGGCAGGGAGCCATCGCCAGTTATCTTGGCCATGCTCAAAAAGCGCACACCGACTTCGGATGACGGCAAGGTGGTCAAGTTTGAAATCACCGCATTAGACGGATCTTCACTACCAGAATTCGACGCTGGCGCACACATTGATATTACTCCGGCACCGCAATTTATTCGCCAATACAGCTTATGCGGTGACCCAGCCGACACTTCGAAATATATGATTGGGGTGCTGCGCGAAGACGATGGTAAAGGAGGCTCTCTGCGGATCCATCAAACGCTTCGCGAAGGCAAGCCTGTAATAATCTCTACGCCCAGAAACCACTTTCCTCTGTATGACGTTGCGAAGCGTTCATTGTTGTTGGCAGGCGGCATCGGTGTG
Organism: Proteobacteria bacterium UBA7415; assembly: GCA_002470515.1. Classification (GTDB taxonomy): domain Bacteria; phylum Pseudomonadota; class Gammaproteobacteria; order Arenicellales; family Arenicellaceae; genus Arenicella. Next base: position 415,697 of record DKML01000031.1, read on the forward strand.
ACACCAATGATAGCCATGGCGCATACTCTATATGCCCAAGGAAAGGAGTTTGTTTTTTACTACAAGGCCAGCACCCGCGCCAGCGCTGGGTTTATTGAAGAGATAAAGTCTTATCCCTGGGCCGATCGAGTACATTTTCACTTTAGTGATGAGGATCGCTTGGATATCGCAAGCGTACTGGGAGATTTTCAGCAGGATGATCATCTCTACACATGTGGTCCTTCTGCGTTTATGGACGCTGTCTTCCAGTCAGGACTGGAACAAGGTTGGCATGAAGATAACTTACATCGAGAGTATTTTAGCGCACCCAGTTCTGAGCATTTTGAGAATCACGATTTTAAGCTGGTGTTGCACAAAGCAGGAGTTGAAATTGATGTTCCAGCCGGTAAAAAAGCCACAGAAGCCTTAGCTGAGGCCGGCTATGCCATAGATACAAAATGTTCGGACGGAATTTGTGGAGTTTGTTCTACGGCCTATATTAGCGGTGATGTTGAGCATAGGGATTTTGTGTTGAGCAAGCAGCAACGCGAGCAAAATGTAATACTTTGTTGTTCCCGCGCGGCAAAATCTGGCGGCAAAATCGTCATTGACCTCTGAAGTTTTTATTAGGTCAGTTGCCAAGGTTAATTGCCCTTAGCGCGTCAATACCGGCAAGTAGAGTCAAAATTGCTTCTAGATGACCTGCACGAGACTAGGACGACGTAAGCCTTTAGTTATGAGTCATGGGGCCGGCACGCCTTTTGGACTGCCTTACGTGACTATTTTTCAGCTTCTATTACTCCTTAGATGATTCAACGGCGGATTTTCGGTCTTTATTGGCCTGCAGTTCTTGTGCAACCGAGAGATAGTAATTGCGCGCCGGGGCGTTAGTTTGTAAACGTGCGGCAGATGTAAGAGCGGTTATTTTCAACTCAATGGCGTCTTCTTTGCGGTATGACAGCGTAATTAGGTAATCTGCCAGACGCATGGCCCACTGATAATCCTTGTCTTTTATTGATTGCTTTAATCGACGAAAAAGGTTTTTAGCTCCCCCAGCCAATTTCGCAATACGACTGGCTTCTTCAAATTCCGTCAGCGGTAGAAGACTTGAAGGGTTACCATCAAACCAACCCAGATAGCCAGAAAAAACTGATCTGACTGCCCACGGGACTTTCCCATAAAATTCTTGCAAATACGGTGAAGCGGCGAGTCTTTCCGGAAGTGTGACCATTTCTGCTAATTGGTCTGGTGTATACCCACGGTTCATCCCAGCAATAGTTTGATCGTGAATACTCCTAATTCCAGCCGCATAATCAGATAAAGCTTTATTGACTTCAGCCCTGCCGCTGATTGGCCGAGTATGGCTAGGGACCAAGTGAACAGGGTTTTCGGCAGTCATTTTTTCGAGGCTATTGGCCCAGAGATTAACGTCTCGGTAACGGCTCCCTCGAATTGGGTAAAGGTTAGGAAATGCTTTATAAAAATTATCACCAGCAAACAAGACTTCTTGATCAGGCAACCAAATATAGCGTTGGTCATCAGTCTCGCCAGGTGCGGCCACGATATCGATCCGCACGCCCTCAATAGTTGTGGAATATCTCTCGTCTGAGATGTGTACGGTGACAGGTAAAAATCCACCACCAAGGCCATCAGACCACATCTCCTTACCCACTCCGACGTTGATAACTTCTGTTTCAGGTTTTAGCCCCAATCCAAATTGCCGTTTAGTGCGCTTGAACAAGATTTCCCCTGCCACATGGCCACCAACAAGCTCATTTGCAAAATTAGCGCTGGCGAAAATATCAGGTGTTTGGTCTCCGGCAAAAATACTCGCCCCACTGATGTGATCACGATGGCTATGAGTGTAAATAATTGCTGTTACCGGTTTATCAGAAATTTTTCTAAATTCACGATTTATTGCTTCGGCGGCGGTAATGCTCTGACCGGTATCGACGATAATTAGCCCTGTTTCACCTATAACGAGAGCTGAGTTTGATGCCCCATAACCGACAGCAACATAAACGCTGTCGGTAACTTTAATGACTTCTCGACGAAACTCATTTGAATGCTCTCTGAGAACCGCTTCGGCTTGAGTGCTTGAGGCTTGTGTCGCACCAGTTGAAATTAGGGATACTAAAAGGAGCCTTAAGAAAAGCCAGAAGTTCGGGTTAATCGATTTATTCATGAATTCATCTATTGAGTAATTTTGCTAAAGAGCGGTATCCAATTTTTTACTTGGCTATGTGTTCTCTTTTGCAAGCGCAAAAAAAAGGTGGGAACTCAAATTGTAATATTTGATTTCCCACCCAATTCAAACTGTTGTGTTGTTTAGAATTTATAACTAGCGGCAAGCCCCCATGACATGGGTCTGCTAGTGGTTTGTAGAATGGGCCCTAGACTTCGAACAGCGGCGTTGGTTGACTGGCCGACAACCAATTCATCCGTCAGATTCCTGCCCCATAGAGAAACCGACCATGTTTCATCTGTGTTGCCTAATGAAAAGCGTAAGTCAATCGTTTCAAATCCGTCCTGCATAAAACGAGGGTCATTTTCAGTGCCAGTTCGATAGTCGTCAATATAGGCCAAAGACAAGGTTGTATTTAACTGCAGATTATCCGAAATTGGCCGTATATGATCAAAGTTTAGTACCGTGTTCCAATCAGCTGCATAGGGCAAGGCTTCACCTGTCAGAGAGCAGGAAGTAAGTCCTGCAACCGTCTGCTGTCGAGAACAGGAGGCCCCTTCAAACTCCTCGTAATAAGCATCTAGAACGGCAGCCGATGCGCTTATCGTTAGGCTGTCTGTAGCAGCCCACATAAAGTCGACCTCAACACCTTGAGAGATTGCAGACCCAGCGTTGGATATCTGGAACGCAATAGCTGTCGGGTTGAATATACTTTGTTGTAGGTTGGTAAATTCATTACGGAACACCGCAAGATTTAAGCGCATTGAACCCCAATCCATTTTTGCACCCACTTCAATGGCTTCTACTTCTTCAGTATCAAAAGTAAATTTGCCACCAGCTGAATCTGGCTTACGAATTAAATTGTCATAACCGCCAGCCTTAAAACCCTCTGAATAGGTGGCATAAAGCATGGTTTCTTCGTTAATAAACCAGGTCGCATTGATATTTCCGGTTACTTTCTCTTCGGAGACATCTACGTCATTAACCTCAAATGCAGTGAATGCACTTCCAAGGGCAGGTATAGGGTTTGTGCGAACAGGTACTGCAGTATTGTTCATCGTAATGAACAGATCTAGATCATTGTCCGCGCTCTTGGAAACTTCTGAGTAGCGCAAACCCAGAGAGATATTAAAATCCTTGTTTACATTCCAGGTGCCCGATGCAAATGTGGCCCAAGAATCGCTTTCTTCTTGAAATTCACCGGAAACCAAACCTAGAGCACCTCCTTGAAAGCCAGTAGCATCTGGCGGAGGAAGCAGCGTGAAAGTTTGATAACTAAAGTCTACTTCGTTTGTTTGGTAATAAATTCCAGCCGCCCAATCAATGGTTTCATCCCCAGGAGAAACAATTCTGAGCTCCTGACTGAATTGATCAAACTCTTCAAAACGGTTTGTTGATATCGAGGCTATAGGTGTCTGATCCACGTCAAATTGGCGCTCAGAGTCATATGAAGTAATACCTGTGACAGATGTTAGCGTGTATCCATTAAGGTTGTAGTCTAGAGTTAAGTTATAGTTTTCCGTATCGAGATTGCGAAACTCGCCGCCATCTTGCGCCAATACCGAATTTATATTTTGTGGCGGTATACCACCCGCATTAAGGCCGCCTGTTTCAATCACCTCATCAAAATCTAGGGTTGTCAAACCCGTAACCGATAGCGCGATATCGCAAAGCCCGTTACCAATTCCAGGAGGTCCTTGCAAAGCTAGTGAGGAAGGGCAATCGTCCAGTTGAGCTGTGCTACCGATGGTTTCTTCATCACCAACCTCTGCTTTAAAAAACACTTCAAGGTCGTCAGTGGGCGTCCAAAGTAGGCTCACACGACCTACAACAGTATCTTTTTGTGGTGTTGCGCCACCATCATACAATCTTAGGTATCCATCTAGTGTTCTATATTTCAAGGCGGCTCTCGCACCGAGAGTATCGGACACCATACCGCCGTAGGTAATTGTGGCGTCAAAATCCTCATCATCTGGTGCATAGCTGACGGAGATTGAGCCTTCTGTTTCTTGCGTGGGGCGCCTGGTTGCTATATTCAGCGCACCAGCGATTGCATTGTTGCCGAAGAAGGTACTTTGAGGGCCACGTAGTACTTCTACGCGCTCAACATCTAAAAATGATGCTAGTGATTGTTTAGATCTGCCGAAATAGACCCCGTCAATAAATGTAGCTACCGCTTGTTCAAAACTAGGGTTGGCTCCAGAGCCAAAACCGCGAACACTGATTGTTTCGCCTGCAAAGCCTTCATTGATATTGACGTTTGGTACGTAGGCAGAAAGATCGTCTAACCTCTGGATCCCTGCATTCTCAATTGCATCTCCAGTAATTGCTTGAACTGAAATAGGAACATCTTGCAAGCTTTGAACTCTTTTCTGAGCTGTAACAACGATTTCTTCAAGGTCTGCTGCCGATGCCGCAGATGAGCCAAAAGCTAACGCTAGAGGAACTAGGGGAAGTAGTCGCTTGGAAATGAATTTAGTTAGTGAGCGATGATCCTCTTTCGCTCTTCGGCCGGCTCCCGTTATAGAGCGGGGTTTGATTCGATTGCTAATTAGTGACATGTCGTTACTCCTAAGTATGGTTTGTTTTTACGTCAAGAGCTCTACTTCACTCTTTGCTTCACTCTCTACCCGCGATGCTAAATAGATATCGCGGAACATGACTAGGTTAGATCGGGCGCAATATGAATTAAAGTGTATTTTATTGATTTATATTATGAGTAGTATCGATAATTGTTACTTTCATGTCGTTAAATATCTTGTTGTGACTTGCATTTAGCGAGTCTTAAAACAATCCAAAAGGTTCGGTATGCGGTGCTTACTGAAAGACTTATTTTGTGTGGTTTTGTAATCCCCCCATTTATACCCGCAGCTTTAAGTACAAGGGAGCAGATCGAGCCATTCATGCCGTTCTGTTCGATTAAAGCGTTCGATGCAAGCTTTCTGAGTCGGTTTGCCGGGCTGGATATAAAGCAACGTGATTTTGTTTTGATTGGCCCAGTTTACTATTTCACCACTGATGTACTCTGAACGATCATCGCAACTAAGCGCAGCTGGTTTGCCTCGCCATTCAATCACTCGTTCAAGCACGTGTATTACGTGCTTGATTGGTAGCGAGCAATCCACATCAATCGTTAAAGCCTCTCAGTTGTAATCGTCCAGTACGTTAAACGTGCGCAGTTTAAAACCTTTCTCCAAGCTATCACTCATAAAATCCATCGACCACACATGATTAATGACTGTTGGAACTGACAGCTCGTCTGGTTTATCTCGTATGATTCTTCTTCGCGGTTTGATGCGAAGGTTTAACTCCAGCTCGCGGTAAATTCGATATACACGCTTATGATTCCAGCCAAAACCTTTGATATTTCTGAGGTATAAATAACTAAGGCCAAAGCCCAAACGTTTATAGGTTTGGGTCAACCGCAGCAGCCAGTCCGCAATCAGTTAATTCTCGCTAGAGAGCTTTGCTTGATAACGTTAGTAGCTCTCGCTAACGCTCATACAAACGCACGCGAATTGGATTGTTACCGGTCTCTTGATAACAATATTCTGGGCCATCTTCTTTCGTTGCGATGGCCTTAGTACTTTCACCCCTCAAGGGGGTATTGCAAATAACCCTCGAGAGGCTCCTGACGGATCTCAGTTTTGAGACGCTTATTTTCAGCCTTAAGCCCTTTCATACCCTCATCAATGAAGCGTCCATAGCGGCGAACTTGGCTCGCCACTTATACAAAGTAGCTGAGCTCACACTGTGCTCGCGGCACAAGTCACCGCTACGCCGTTCTCGTTTTGCTTGAGGATTCTTTGCTGGCATATTTTAAAGACCCATCAAATTACTAGCCACAGAACCGAAAAGTAATTCAGGAGAAGTCCCTCGGACAGCCGCAGCCCATTTTTACCTAGAAGAAAAATATGCGCTCTAGAATTAATTATTAGATTGGCTTACTTCGAACTTCATTAGCCGCAACTTCTATCATAGCGCGGCACCTTTAAGGAGAGTCAACGATCACACTTTGCGTCATCTTAATCTAGCGCCAATTCGAAAACAGCGTTACGGCTTGATATCGTTGGCGTCTTCGGCTCGTTTTCGTAACGCTATTGCGCTACTGAGATAGTAATTTCTAGCTGTTGCCGTAGGTATCTCATCAGCCAACCCGGTTAATGCATCAGCCTTGTTTATCATTGCCTTTGCATTGTTGGGTTGCAATGACAATACATAGTCAGACAGCTGAGCGGACCACTGAAAATCTCGATCTCTGGTCGCTTTAGTCGCTAATTCCAAGAGTCCATCAACACCGCCGGCAACCTTTGCAAACCGCTCTGCTTCTTGCTTATCAGTGAGTGGAAATAGGTTTGTTGCATTTCCGTCAAACCAACCTAAGTAACCACTAAAGATCGCACGTACTGCCCACTCGGGATTACCATAGTAGGGTTTTAAATAGTCTAGATCTCTATATTTATCGGGAAGCACTACGTACTCGACCAACTGATTGGGCGACAAGCCTTTATTGATACCCTCAACCGTTTTATCAAAAAGAAAACGGATAGCATCTCTATAGTTACCCAGCGTCTCAGTTACTTCGTTCTCACCGATTATGGGTCGGGTGTGCCCCCCGACAAGGGCCACTGCGCCCTCATTCAAAATATCATCGATGACGTTGGCCCAAGCTCGAATATCGCGGTAAGGGGTGCCACGAATTGCATAGAGGTTTGGCCATGACTTGTAAAAATTATCTCCAGCGAAGACAACCCGTTCCTCGGGCAACCAGACATAAAGTCCGTCCTGTGTTTCACCATTAGCGGCAACTAACTCTAGGTCAATTCCTGCCACACTTACTTTTTTGCGTTCACTCGAGACTAGTTCAGTAGGAGCAATGTTCTGATCTGCCCCCCATATGCCACCTTTACGATTTGGCCAAAAAGCTTTAGCCACACCGTTGTTGATTCGCTGTTCAGGTGTGAGCGAAAAACCCGCTTGCGCGCCACCTCGTCTCTTCTGGATCAGGATACCTGCCCGCTCCAGCGTATTTTGCTCATGCCCGAATCCTTCTCTTGCCCACACTTGCACATCGGGTGAGTCCATAAAAGCCGATGCTCCGTGAGTGTGATCAGGATGCCCATGGGTAAAGATAATAGCCTTTACAGGCTTGTCGACAATGCGTCGAAAATCTATTCGTATTGCCTTGCCCTGTTCGATATCTAGACCGGTATCAACGATTACCACGCCATCGTCCCCGACGATCATACTTACGGGGGACACGGCATAACCAACAGCCGTGTAGACGCTGCTCGACACTTTGATGATTTCCTTATCGAATTCCGCTGTGCGGTTTTTCAGTAATTGCGTAGCCTCGGAGTCAACAGCGTTAACAGTGCTCGACAATAGAGCGCTTATAAACACCGTCGCTATCATTACTGAAAGGGATTTAACAAACGTATTCATGGGCGCAACGTCCTAATCTAAAAAAGTGAAACGGACCTCTCTGGATTCAATTCCAAGCGAGGTCCGTATGAAAAAAGCCAGCGACTAACAAGCAGTTCTAAAAGTCGAATCCAAAAGATACACCATAGGTTCGAGTAGAAGCACTAGTGACTCGGCACAATGCATTCATATGAATCGCAGTTCTTGCATTCGTAGTGTCACCAAGAAGTGCATTGCCATCGTTGAGCAGCACCCCACCGCAAAAATGCTCATCGGTTAAGTTTTTGCCATACACCGAAAAGTTATATTGCTGTTCATCGCCGAACCGATAGCTAATATTCGCATTTAGCAAGGTGTAAGCGTCAATGCTGAGCTGGTCAACAACCTGACTATTACCATTGGTAGGGGTAGCGCCAATGCGTTCGCCTGTATGAGCGATATTACCGGTTAAAGTTAGCAGAGAGCCACTGTCGAGTTCAAACTCTTGAGAGCCAAGCAACATAAAAGACACGTCTGGTGAATGTGCGAGTTCTGCGCCTGCAAAAAAGTTTGCGCTATTGCCTGCATCAGTCACCTCGGTATCGAGCAAAGAGAGACCGGCTTGCAAGTAAAACCCGTTATCACTTCCATACTTGATGTTTGCGTCGAGCCCTTTTATTTCAGACTTAAGCGCATTATCTAATGTCGGTACGCCTCTCGCGGTTACGAATTGCTGTAAGTTTTCATAACTGTATTGAAAAACGGCCGCATCGAATTGAATACGGTTGTCCCATAAATCAGCTTTATAGCCAAGCTCATACGCATCCAATGATTCTGGCTCAAGACGAGTCTCCTCTAAACCGGAAATAACATTGGCCGGAGGAACTAGCGCGTATACGGGGCGTGTATCTAAGGCTGAGCCTTTGAAACCTTTTGCTGCGCTAAGGTAAATCATGGAATTGTCGGTCGCCTGCCAATCCAGTTTAATGGTGTAACCCACATCCTTATTATCTAGATTCTGCGTTACCTGGCGTGCTATTTCGTAGCCGTTTGCATCGAATCCAGGCGTGCCGGGGTTTTGCGCGGCCACAAGTGCTGTTATGTCTTCGCTAAAATAGTTTGTAGTTGAAGGGCTGCCTGCTACAACTGGACGAGAAGTCAGGTAATTTCCCTCAATTTGTTCATCAGACCATCGTATGCCTGCGGTTAATGTGAGTGCATCACTAAGGTCGTATTCACCTTGAAAGTAAACTCCGAGGTTTTCTTTAGTATGGGCAAGTTGAACACTAGGCACTAAATTGCCGTTTCCAAATGTGACACGCGCACCACGAAGACCGGTGTAAGAATCTGCATCATCATCAAGATAATACACACCAGCAATCCAACGAAACGCGCCATCACCGGTGGACACTAAACGAAACTCTTGTTGAGTTGTGTCTCGATCATCTTGGTGAAAAGTATGCAAGCCGAGGGTGTCGCCACCGTCATTGTCATTTGCATTCTTATAATCTAAATTATCCCAAGAAGTAATCGATGTAAACGTAGCCCATGGAAGATCATAATCAACCTTAAGGTACGCGCCCTTAGTATCTAAAATTTCGGTACCAAAGTTTTGAGCTGTTGTTTCCCAACTGCCAGTCGACGGGTCTGAGGCGGCTTCACCTGTTCCGCCGCCATCTCGGCTGAGACAATTAGTGTTCGTCTCGAAGTTGATGATGCCTCTAGGAGCATCCGCACAAAGACCGCCTGAACCATCAGGGGATCTAGTGCCTACCGCTTTAATAGCGGTACTGTTGTTGTCCGAGCTAAGCCCATGCACATTTAACGTTACGCTGGCCAATTCATTAGGTTGCCAAAGAAAAGTAGCACGTGCTGCCGTGCTGTCCTCGTCACCGTACCTTTTTCCATTGCTAACAGATCTAAACGCACCATCGTTATCAATGCTTTGAAATGCAACTCTTGCTGCCAAAGTACCTGACAGATCAAAACTAATAGCAGTATCGACTTCAGTATGACCAAAGTTACCTAACTTAAGGTTTGCACTTCCGTTTGTACCCGAGCCAATCTCTGGTTTTTTGCTAATGTAGTTAACCGCACCGCCCGTTGTGTTTAATCCGAATAGTGTGTTTTGTGGTCCTTTGAGAATTTCAACACGCTCCATATCAAACAAGGCTGCTTTGGCATGAAAACCACTTGTGAGTGTTACTCCATCAAAGTATTGGCCTACTGCAGATGCGGCTGTCACATGCACGTCACTAGTGCCGACACCGCGTAAAAAGTAGTTCCTATTTGACCCTTGCTGAGTACCAGAAGCAAACCCTGGGGTCACGTCGACTAAATCACTGGCGTTTGTTATCCCCAGCGTTGCCATTGACTCACCGGTGAACGCGGTTACAGCAATCGGAACGTCCTGCAGAGACTCTGAACGTTTTTGAGCTGTTACCACTATTTCTTCCAATGCTGCGTGAGCAACACTGCTGCAGACCAGTGCGGTCGATACCGCCAGTGCTTTTGCTACTTTGGTTCTAAACATCTTGCGAGCTGACATATTTGAATCCTCCAACCCTCACTGGGGCCTATAATTTTAGTTATTTATCCTAGATACTTTATCCGTTCAGCTTGAATCCTAGTAATCAATACTTTTGAAAACGCGATGAATTCGACAACACAGCAAAGTTCATTAACTCGTGCACATTGTTTTAATGTGTGCGTGCTTTTGGTATCTTGTCCACTACTATAATTTGAGACTAAATTTAGAACAATAACCAAAATATAGAGTTTAACGTTCTTAATTTACGAACAATGGAAAACTAAGATGAACGAACTAGAATGCATACGTACCTTTGTAAAAGTAGTAGAAGCGGGCAGCTTCGCTGAGGCGGCACGACAAACTAGCACCGTTAAATCCGTGGTTACAAAACGAGTAAATCAACTCGAAGAACATTTAGAACTGCAGCTGTTACAGCGATCCACTCGGCGCTTAACGGTTACTGATGGTGGTACCGATTTTTATGAGCGCGCGGTGCACCTTCTAGCTGAGTTAGACCATGCGAAAGCAGCCGTAAGCTCAACAGAGTGGGGGCTCACAGGAAATTTCCGAGTTAGCTGCATTTCGTCCTTCACTGCAGCTTATTTAGCTGATGACTTATGTGAATTTCAAGTAGAGCACCCAAATCTTAAAGTGGAACTTCGCCAGCACGATCGATTTTGCGATCCAGTTCAAGAAGGGTTCGATGTATGCTTACAACCGGCCGTGAACGCTGTTGGAACATTAGAAAAAGTAGACGTGCTACCGTTGCGACGCTTAATCGTCGCAACGCCCAATTACATTGAAAAGCATGGCCTACCGCAACGACCTAAGGACCTCAAGTCGCATAATTTTGCGCACAACCATCTAATCGAACCGGACTGCAATATACGTTTACTCGATGGTAGAAGAGCGACAACAGTTACAATAGACCCCAATATATTAACCAATACTGTTTGGATGCTTCGTGCGGCGGTTATGCGCGGTACGCATATGGCAATGATGCCGGCGTTTTTTATTGAAAAGGAATTGGTATCCGGAAAATTAGTTCCGATTCTTCCGCAGTCTCGAATTCAGTGCGCGCAACTGTCTGCCTTCTACGGCCGATCGCCTTATGTGCCAATGAAGGTTCGCATTTTTATCAATTTCCTAAGAAGAAAGCACGGCGATTTTCCGTCATGGGAGAGACGAATACTAGAAAAACGCCCAGAGCTTTCTAAAGCACTCGGCCCTGACGCGACCTCCTAACAATCGCGAATCAACAATTACTTACCCAGCGAACTAGACCGAAGTCTCCTCATCCGGGTATTTACCAAGCGCCAGAAATAAAGCGATACACAACACCAAAAGGCCTATAGAAACCTGCAGCACTGTTGAGTAACCGCCAGCCGCTTGAGCGGCTGCCCCATATACTGGCGGAGCTATGCCTGCGCCTACTGCAAAAAATGCAAAAATTGCACCAAAAACTGTTGGGTAATTAGCCGGCCCAAAGTACTTACTGGTTAAGAATGCGAGCAAATCTAATTCAGCACCCGCGGCTAATCCAATCAATATTGCGATCAGAAAGCCCATTCCAACAGTGACATCCACGTTCAATAAAACAATGATGGCTATTGTTGGAAGAACAAAAAAGCTTGCCGCGACACCCGGCGCCCAAAACTTATCGACCAAGAAACCGACGAGCAGTCGCCCCAGAATAATCGTTAATCCCATTACCGAAGCAATCTTTGCAATTGTTGCTCGTTCGATTCCCTCTTGAGTCATGATTCGTTCAAAATTGGAAAGCAGCCCCACGATCACTACAGCCGACACAAACAAAACCAACCCTAAAACCCAAAACCGGTAGGTCCCCATCGCTTCTCGACGTGTAAGCCCCCACGTTGAATCGGTAGAGCCCTTATTCGCCACATCACTTTTAATGGGAACGGGTTTTTCTTTGAAGAAGGCAAAGACGAAAGGCAGCGCCAATACTGCAGCACCTACCGCAACACTTTGATAGGCAAAACGCCAGCCATGGTTAGAGATCATGTACTCAACTAATGGCGGAAACAGAAATGCACCGAGCCCGGTACCGGCCATCGTTATCCCGATAGCCTTACCCCTATCCTCTTTAAACCAACTGTTTAAAACAGTTGTCCAAATGATCGGGAGTGACCCAGCACTTAAAATTGCCAACAAAGCAAAACTCAGATACCACAGAGTTAATGATCCGTTGTTCAGCGAGATCAGTACGTAGGCCAACGCATGACCGACCAAACCGATAATCCCTAATACTCGAATGCCGTACTTTGCAGCAAGACTGCCTATTACAGGCCCTGTAATTAGCCCTAAGCACATGAGAACCGTATAACTTAGGAAAAATTGTGCGGGAGTCCAACCAAACTCGGCTGTTACGGGTCCTACAAAAAAGCCTTGCGTGTAGTTGGTAAACGCGAATATTCCACACATGGTACCCAACGTTGCTGAAAGTAACGGCCGCCAACCTGCTCTGATTTCATTCATACCAAATTTCCTATTTAGTTATCTATTAAATTATTTATTCAGTTATCTACGTTACTCGTGAATGACGCTTTTCAAATGCAAACAGCATGCGAAAATTGTAACTACTCGCTGTTAGTTTTGAATGCGTGTTTTCCTCTTAGTAATTAAGGGCACCACCATCTATATTCATACACTGGCCAGTCATAAGGTCACTGTCTTCGCTGGCGAAATAATACACCGCACCCAATAAATCCTCTGGCACCATTGGCCGCTTAATGATCCGTGCCGCTAGGGTAGCTTCTTTAGCCGCGCCTAAAATTTGTTCATGGTTTTTTACACCCTCGCTTTCGGTTAGGCCAACGATAATGCAATTTACAGCAATATTATCATTGCCGAGCTCGGGTGCCATCGCCCTAGTTTGACCTATTACTGCGCCCTTTGAAGATACGTAATGACACATCATTGGCGCGCCCCGAAGAAACGTTCCTGACGCAATATTGATTATTTTTCCACGACCGTTCTTACGCATACTAGGTACCACAGCCTTTGCGCACTGAAAGGGCCCGCGCGTATTCACTTTCATAACTTGGTCCCATTCTTCCTCTTCAATCTCCATAAACGGTTTCATGACTAGAGATGAAAACAACGCCGCGTTATTGACCAGTATTTCAATGGGGCCGAATTTTGCCTCTGCTTCTTCGACCATGGCGAGCAAAGACGGATTATCATTGACATCTACTTTGCAGCCTATCGCTTCGCCACCACTGTGGTTTATTTCGCTTACAACTTTAGAACTATCAGAGCGGGCGGCGATCACTACCTTCGCGCCCTGCGACGCCATTCCTTTAGCAAACGCGGCACCGATGCCCTGTGCGCCGCCGGTAATAACCGCTACTTTTCCTTCTAATCTATTCAAATCTCAGTCCTGAACTTTGCCTGTTGCCTATTTTTAAATTACAACCTGGTGATGCAGTAAAGCCAAAAGTAGCTATCCAGCTTATTGCTTTGATACACGCACTACTTAAAATTTAGGACACCACTTAAGAACGCCCTTCTGAAAACTATCTCTTTCTCGCAACCGCTCTGCCCACGCCTGTACTGCAGGATATCTATCAAAACCGTAACCCGCTCCAGCCAGTGTAAAATGCAACGGCACCCAAGTAATATCAGCCAATGAAAAATTGTCGCCTACAAGCCATTGTTGACCTTTTAAAACCTGATCTGCTTCTTCGAAGAAGCGATCTAGAATTAGCTCGGCGGCCTTAGCCTCCTCTGCTGAAAAGCCCTCACCGCTACTGTGTTTGTGAAACGCGACAAGCTCTTCATTTTTCTGAAGCTTTTCGTACTGCTGTTTTTGCTCATCAGTCTGCTTCATCTTGCCTTGCATCTTATGGAAGTAGATAAAGGTTTTGACGGCCTTCACGTGGATTTGAACAGCAGACCTCATCCACCAATACATTTTTTCTAGCTCCTCCTCTGATGTTGGCCTTAACGGTGGCTCAGGAAAAGTCTTATCAATATGATCAATAATGTCATCTGATTCAATAATCACGACTCCATCGTGAACCAAAGTCGGTACCACGCCATTTGGGTTTATCCCAAAATATTCTGGAGTGACATGCTCCTTTTTAGTGATGTCTAAATGATGACTTGTCCAAGAAAGGCCCTTCTCTTCCAAAGCCATACGAACCCGCATGGAACAGTTAGATAAGCCAGAATGATAAAGATGCAGCCCTTCAAAACCGAGCACTTCTTTATTTGTGGGGGTTACTACACCCATAATGCTACCTCAACGATAGGTCAGTTGTTGCCAGGGAGCGCCGTTGCTTTTTGCCCCTGAAATTAAATTAATGAGTTCGAAACAGATAAAACCAAACAAGTCATTGGGCATACCTAAGCATGCCCAATGACGTAAAACCTAGATTAGAACTTTGCTGAAAATCTAAGTGCAAGTTCGCGCGGAGTATTCATCGTTGCAATAATGTTTGGTCCCGATGGCACACACCATGCACAATACGCTTCTTCTCCAAGGTTTTTTCCGAGCAATGAAATGGTGTATCGCTCCGAAGGAGAGACTAAACGAAGTCCAGCATTCCAAACAGTACGACTTTCCGAGATGGTATCTTCGCCATAGGAAATATCCGTAAAGGCATCACTCGAATAATTAACGTCTGCATTAACTGAGAGGTCCCATTGACCCACTGCATCAGGAAAATATAGATTCGCATAGATCGACCCTTTCTCTTCTGGTGCATAGATTAGCGGTAACCCAGCAAGATCGCACGTACCGTTTGCACCAGGCGTTACACCTGGAGGACAAACTTCAGCGCCTGGAAATGAATCGTAAGTCGCATCCGTATAGGCAAAGCTAGCACCTAAAGTCAGTACGTCATTAACACTCCACGCACCATCAAACTCTAGACCTTGGCTTGTACTATCAGCCGCATTGTCTACCGAGAACGCCGGTACTGAGCCAGGTATCTGAGTAGAAAGCTGCATCCCTTCAATAGACATATGAAAGAGAGCAATATTCATAGTCATATCTCCGCCGAGCAATGCTAACTTAGCACCAAGTTCAAACGCGTCAACGTTTTCGGCATCAAACTCAAAATCTGCAGAAGGGTTGTCTATACGATCACTAAACCCACCGGTTTTATGCCCTTCAGAAAAACTGAAGTATGTCATGACATCATCCGAAACTTCCCATTTCAGAGAGGCCGAACCAGTGAATTTACTCTCTGACCGACTTGCAGAAACAACTAAAGGAGGTCCGCCGGGCCCACCAGGGATGGGTAATACAGTTTCTGTACCATACACACGGAAGAAACGCTCAAAGTCATAGTCCTTATCTTCGCTACCATAACGCCCACCAAGAGTAAGGCTCAAGTTTTCTGCAAAGTGCCAGCGAAACTGACCGAACGCGGCCAATGTCTGGGTGTCTTGAGTCCATGGCTCAGTTCGACCAAGAAATGCGCCACCTGGATCCCTAAAAACAGTCACAAGATTAATGTCCGAACTTTGAAAGCGAGCTAAGTCGCTATCCTCATAGTACGCCCCGACGATATAATCGTAGTTTTCGCGCTCAGTCGATGTAAAACGAATCTCTTGACTAAATCCGCTATAGTCCTCATTACGAGTTGCTCTGAACCCGCCAGCCAAACCCATATCAAGACCAAAGAATTGATAGTCATATGTGTAATCTTGGTAAGCACTGATCGACGTAAATGTGCCTCCCTCAACGTCGTACTCAAACTTAAGAGTTGCGTTCTGAGATGTTTGATCACGCTCTGGGCAAAAGGACCCCGTATTGGTACTAGTATCAACCATGCCGTCGCCTGTTGTATCACGGTCTGCAATGATATCGGTACAGTCATAATCAACTATCCAGTCTAAACCTGGCGTAAATTGAGGCGAAGAAAGTTGATATACAAACAATGGCGGGCCACCCAATCCACCAAATTCTGCGGTATCAGTACCAAACTCATCATATGTCTGGTACTCAAGCTTCAAGCTAGCTGTAAGCTGATCATTTGGCGTCCATTCAAATTTTGTTCGAACGCCATAATCCGTGCGTTGAGCTCCATCCGGGCCTTCAAGATTGTTTTCATAAAAACCTTCTCGATCTCGATAACGAACAGCGATACGACCATTAACATTTTCGCTTAACGGTCCAGAAAGATACCCTTCAAACTCCTCGTATCCACCAACTGTGCTGTAGTCACCTACACTGAAGTTAATGCCAGACTCAAAAGTTTCTGTAGGATCCCCCGTTCGTAAGATCAAAGCACCGCCAACTGTGTTCTTACCAAACAATGTGCCTTGAGGGCCACGAAGCACTTCTATGTTAGCGATGTCCATAAATCCGTGTAGATTTATAACCGCTCTACTTATGTAGACATCGTCAATAAAGCGACCTACCGATTGCTCGATGGAATGCGTAAGACCACCACCCATACCTCGTATATAAAGATTCGGAACAACCGCAGCACTATTAATTTCAAAATTCGGAATATAGAGAGACAAGTCTTCCATATCCGTTATCCCAAGTGTCTCAATCTGCTCAGCGCTGATTGCGCTGACAGAAACCGGAACATCCTGAATGCTCTCTGCACGTTTGGTGGCAGTAACTAGAATTTCTTCTAGTGCAGCGTGAGCAACATTGCTACAGACCAGCGCGGTCGATACCGCCAGTGCTTTTGCTACTTTGGTTTTAAACATCTTGCGAGCCGACATAATTTCTCCTCCAACCCTCACAGGGGTCTATAATTTTAGTTATTCAACTTAAGACACTTTAGCCATTTACGAACAATTCAAATGTTCAATTTTTCCAAATGCAATGAGTTCTGCAACACAGCAGCGTTCATTAGTGCGCGCGCACATTGTTGTAATATGTGCCCGTAATGGGTATCTTAAGCATTACTATAATTTGAACATAAAAACAGAACAATAGTCTAAATATAGGGCTTAGCGTTCTAAATTTACGAACAATAAAACACTCAGATCAATGAACTAGAATTCATACGGTTTTTTTGAAAGCGGTGGAATCGGGCAGCTTCGCGGAGGCGATAGCCCAAACCAGCATCGTTAAATTCGTGAATACAAAACGAGCAAATCAACTCCGAGGACTTCTAGAACTGCGGCTGCTACAGGGTTCCACTCGACGCTTAACGGTTACGGATGGTGACACCGATCTTTAAGAGCGTGCCGTGCACCATCTGGCGGCGTCAAAGCATGCGAAAGCATGCCGTAAGCTCAACAGAATAGGGGCTTACAGGAAACTTACGAGTTAGCTGCATTTCGTCCTTCACTGCAGCTTATTTAGCTGATGACCTTGAAATATAGAGAGACATGTACTGCATATCTGTTATCTTAAGTGGCTCTATCTGCTCAGCGTTGATTGCGCTGACGGAAACCCAAACACCCTGAATGCTCTCTGCACACTTGGTGGCAGCAACTAGAATTTCTTTTAGTGCAGCCTGAGTAACATTGCAAAATGCCATAGCAGTTACCACGGCAAATAGTATGATTTTATTAGGGCCAAATATTGGTCATCTCATCTTATCTCTACGGGGAGATTGACTTCGATTTTTGACCTCTGCATCCTAGCCTTTAGGTGTCCATCTGAATAATCAATAATTCTGTAATTGTCATGAGTTTTCGAATACAGTAAAAATACGAAGTTATAGTTTTCATACCCAATAGAGACTCGATAATGCACTTAATACTCTTAGTCTACGTCAATAACCAAACCGTCTCAGACGCTGGTATTTCGCCTTTAAACCCGCCTTTTATTTCTCGAGTTTCAAGCCGAGTGATTTCGTAATTCCGGGAGTATCTGTTAAGGACTTCGTCCTTAGTTAGAGAAAATGGAGGGCCTTGCATCAAACCTTGATCGTATTCAAGGCACACGAGCAACTGCTTCGCGCTCTGCGTAATGAGGCATAAATGTTTAGCGTATCGACCACGCATTGGGCTAGGTAAGGCGATTAAAGCTGCTCGGTCGTATATCGCATCTATAGAACCGAGGACGTCGGCAGTGAAAGCAAAGATATCACCCACAAAAACGTGTAAGTCATCGCCACGATACAGAGTTAGCTCTCCTCGTTTGGATATTTGCGGCTGCATGTCCAAACTATCAAACAACTCTTCAACCGCAAGTTCGCTTAGCTCTACCCCTACAACTTGATAGCCGCTTTTTAACAACCACTCGATATCCAACGTTTTACCGCACAAAGGCAAAAATATTCGCGAGCCCTGCGCTAGACCCAATTTGTTAAAATGAGTCGCAAGCAAGGGATTAACTTTTGACTCATGAAAGCCAATTTGATTGTCTTTCCAGATCTTGTGCCAAAACTCAGATTCCATTGCGCATCGTGTCCATCAGTTGATTCAGTCGCTCTTACAAACTAACACTCGTAGTCAGCAACTTAAGACTAGAAAGGAAATTGCTGCTGTCCAGATTGAATAGTTATCCATTTCAAGTCGGTAAATGCCTCCATGGCAAATTTACCTCCCTCTCTTCCCATACCACTATTTTTCTGGCCTCCAAAAGGCACTACGGCCTCATCACGAATACTGGGCCCATTTACATGCACCATGCCTGCTTCTAGACCTTCGGTAAATTGAAGCATCTTCTGAAGATCGTTGGTTAGCACGGCTGCCGTCAGGCCATACTCTGAATCGTTTGCCAATTGCAGTGCGTGATCTGAATCTTCGGCTTTAACAACCGCCGCGACGGGCCCGAAACATTCTGTACTAAATACGCCCATTTCTGCAGTCACATCGGCAAGCGCTGTAGGTTGAAAAACACTTCCTTCATAATCGCCACCTCCTAACAAACGAGCGCCATCAGCAATCGCTGCATCGACTAAACCTTTTATAAAAGCGGGTTGCGATTCTCGAATGAGCGGCCCTACAATTACCCCAGGCTCTCTTGGATTTCCAAACTTAAGACTCGCTATTTTAGCGGCGAACTTTTCATTAAATTCATCGTAAATCCCAGCCTCTACAATTACACGCGAGCCAGTCATGCAAACTTGACCTTGGTTCATGAAGTTAGAAAACGCTGCTGCATTAACGGCATAGTCAACGTCTGCATCATTAAGAATTACAATTGGGTTTTTGCCACCCATTTCCAGCGTAAACTTTTTGTTGTGTGCAGCAGCAATGGCACCGATTGATTTACCCACGGCGGTCGAACCCGTAAACGTTATCTTCTTTACTTTTGGGTGGGTAATCAGCGTTTCGCCGAGATCAGCCCCTTGCGCAGGCAGAACGTTTAGAACGCCAGGAGGAAATCCGGCTTCTGTGAATATTTCAGCGATCTTAAGCCCAATAACAGGCGTCGCTTCTGAAGGTTTAAGCACTACGCAGTTTCCAGCCGCAATCGCCCAGCCGATTTTTCGTATTGCCAATAGCAGCGGAAAATTGAATGGCGCGATAGCGGTAACAACCCCCATAGGTCGTCGCACACTATAAGAACGAACACCAACATAGTTAGACACGTATGTCTCACCAGTAACACGCCGACATTCTCCTGCCATGCCGCGTAGAAAGTCAGGCGCGTGGTGAGTTTCGTAACCCGCCTTGAGCATCGTCGAACCTCCTTCATCGATGAGCACATCTCGCAACTCATCGCCGCGTGCCGTCATCACATCAGCCGCTTTTAGAAATAGGGCTTCTCTGGCTGACGGAAGTAAATCCTTCCAATCTTGAAAAGCCGTATAACAAGACTCAATTGCCGCGTTTGCATCCTCTATACCTGCCTGATGTACGGTGGCGTAAATATCGCCGTTGAAAGGGTTTAAAGAGTTTGCTGTCTGACCCGATAGTGCATCGCGATATTCGCCGTCTATGAAAAGTTTATATTTGGTCATTGAGTCCTCTATTCTTTATTGCTTTAGACTAGGCTTTGAGGCGACTAAATACTTTGCGCGCGTTGCCTTCGAATATATTATATCGATCTTCGTCGTTTAGTTTTGTGTTCGCATCAATATAACGTTTTGTATCATCAAAATAATTGTCGGTTTCTGGGTCAATACCGCGCACAGCGCCAATCATTTCGGAGGCAAACAATATATTGTCAACCGGGATAATATCCAGCAATAGATCAATCCCTTTTTGGTGATACACGCAGGTATCAAAATAGACATTGCGCAACATTACTTCGTTTAAATCACCCAAACCTTTGTCTTGGGCGATACCACGAAAGCGCCCCCAGTGGTAAGGAACGGCGCCACCACCATGAGGAATTATAAATTTTAGATCAGGAAAATCATCAAACAAATTTGAGTACATCAATTGATCAAATGCAGTAGTGTCTGCGCCTAAATAGTGTGACCCCGTTGCGCTAAAACAATCATTACATGATGCACTCACATGAATCATAGCAGGCACATCTAGCTCGACCATTTTTTCGTAAAATGGATACCATGATTTATCATCTAGGCGAGCGTCTTTCCAAAATCCCCCAGTCGTGTCAGGGTTAAGGTTAACGCCAATAAAACCCATCTCTTCAACGCATCTAACCATCTCACCGATACTCTTAGATGGGTCCACGCCAGGCGATTGAGGAAGCTGTGCGACAGGCGCAAAGTTTTCAGGAAACAAATCACAAACTCGACGAATTATATCGTTTTGGTGTTCAGTCCAATACTTGCTGGTGTGCTCATTGCCGACATGATGCGCCATCCAACTTGCTCTTGGCGAAAATATGGTTAAGTCGGTGCCTCGCTGCTTTTGTAGCTTAAGCTGGTTCTGTTCAATGCTTTCGCGTAACTCGTCATCAGTAACACGCATTGCGCCTTTGCTACCTACGTAACTGGGGTCCTTTGCCAGTTCGGCTTTTTGCGCTTCTCTCCACTCACCCACTCCTGCAGGCGTAGTCGTGTAATGCCCATGGCAATCAATAATCATGGTGAATCTCTAAGGTTTAAATTATTTATTTTCAAGAATCGTCAAACCGTACCCTGTGTTAGAAACAGGCACATGATAAAAGCGATACTTTTCTTCAACTTGGTCGTCCATAGCACCGCGCATGATCAACCACATAATCATTTCAATGCCTT
The DNA here is from genome assembly GCA_002470515.1 of Proteobacteria bacterium UBA7415. Classification (GTDB taxonomy): domain Bacteria; phylum Pseudomonadota; class Gammaproteobacteria; order Arenicellales; family Arenicellaceae; genus Arenicella. The sequence continues at coordinate 436,839 of DKML01000031.1, forward strand.
CAGAACCAGCCTCACGGATAAAGTGAGTGTGTGGTTGCTTGGCAAGCTCGGCGGGATCGCTAACCAACGAATTCAGAAAATCAATATCAAATTCTTTGTTTATTAAGCCCGCACGCTCGCCTTGTAACTGATGAGACATGCCGCCCGTGCCAAATACGGCCACGGTTATATCCTCACCGAACGAATCAATGGCTTTGCGAAGCGCCTTACCTAATTGATAGCAGCGGTTTGCCGTTGGTGGCGGGTATTGAATAACATTCACTGCAAATGGTATTACCTTGCAAGGCCATTCGTCTGGCTGATCGTAGGCGATAGACAATGGAACGGTTAGCCCATGATCAACATCCATTTTGTTACTAATAGTCAGATCGAACTCACTCAGAATGAGTGACTCTGCTATATGCCATGCAAACTCTGAATGCCCTTGCACACTGGGTACTTTACGCGGTCCATAACCCTCATCGGCCGGCTCAAACTCATCGGCGACTCCAATGGTGAAGGTTGAGATATTTTCTAACGAAAACGACGACGCATGATCGTTATAAACGATAAAACAAACATCTGGCTTGTTCTGCTTGATCCATTCCTTACAAGGCTCGATTCCAGCAAAAAAATCCTTCCAGTAATCTTCACCCTGCTTACCATGATCAACGGCAGCGCCAATTGCCGGCACATGCGCGGTGCCTATTCCGCCGATTATTTTGGCCATTTTGGATACTCCTGCACTTCGTTAGTTTTACTGCGATTATTTTCAATCGAACGACCACCCGCCAACATCATGTCTCGAAACTCTTCAAAACTCATGCCGTTACCTGACATGGCTGCGCCCGCGTGTTGCATCGACAGCCCATCAAAAATTGCCAATTTGAAGGTATAGTAGATATTCCCTCCCAAGCGGAGAAGCCCGAGAAAATCTCTATCCAATATCGCCTTGCTCTGCTCTGCAGTCATAGGAAATTGCTCCAAATATTTAGCTTCGTCTGCACGAAATGCATCACGGTTATCAGCCTTATTCAAAGACATACAAAACATATTTAGGTGGTAGCCCTTTCGGGAATGTTGACCATCTAGGATGTAAGTCCCCGGGATGTCGTCATACTCTCTAGGTTCTCTCATATTAGCCTCTAGGTTCTCGCATAATTTTAAAAACTTCCTCAGATAAGGTTCGTTCGTTTACTGTTATGAATGTTTATCAAAATCCTCTTCAAGCTACTTCTGCTTGAGCTTGCTCTGGGTACTTACCCATCATCAAAAACAACACCATTGATAGAACACACAGACCAATGGAAACGGCTAAGATTAAATCGTAGCTTCCAGTACTTTCGGCCGAGCCACCAAAAATAACCGGAGCTATTCCAGCGCCTACGGTAAACGCCGCATAGATGCCACCAAAGATCGCGGCATAATGTCGGGGACCAAAATAGCGCCCTGTTAGATACGCCATCATATCGAGCTCCGCGCCTGCCGCTAGACCAATACATATCGCAACGAACACCGCAGTGGTATAGCTCACATCGCCGCCGAGCAGTAGATACATACCAATAGCAGGCAATGCAAAAAACACACACGCGACGCCTGGTGCCCAAAACCGATCAACTAACACGCCAACGGCAAGTCGACCGAATATAACTGTGATACCCATGATTGACGCGATGCCCGCAATGGTTGGCCGGTCTAGTCCTTCTGCGCCCATAATTCTTTCGAAATTCGAGAGCAAGCCAACAACCACAATCACAGTCGAAAACAACACGGCGCTAAGAATCCAAAACTTAGTAGTACGCATTGCTTCCTTGCGCGTAACTCCCCATCCCGCTGAAACCGAGTTGCCCTTATCTACTTCCTCGCCCTCTTTTTGTTTGAATAAGAAAAACACAATTGGCAGCGATATGGCCAAAGCTCCAACACCGATTGCTTGATACGCTGCACGCCAACCATAATCAGAAATAATGCTTTCAACTAAAGGCGGCAAAATAAACGCACCAATTCCAGTACCCGCCATCGTAATGCCAATGGCTTTACCACGGTGTTGTTTGAAGTACCCGTTTAGTGCCGCCGTCCAAATAATCGGCAATGACGATGCGGCTAAGATCGACAAAAATGCCCAGCTCAGCAACCAAAAAATAAAGTTGCCGTTATTAATGGATATCAGAAAGTAACCGAGCGCATGACCTACAAGGCCTAGCATGCCGATTTTCTTTAAACCGATTTTTTCAGCTAACGAGCCTACTAGCGGCGCTGTAAGTAAACCAGCGCACATCATTACTGTAAAGCCTAGAAAAAACTGGGGCGGAGTCCATCCGAACTCTTGCGTAACGGGACCAACAAAAAATCCCTGCGTATAATTTGTAATCGTAATTAAGCCACACAGGGTGCCAATTACTGCGGCGACTAGGGTCCCCCACCCTTCTTTAAATTCGTTCATCTATATCACCACAACTATTTTGGTCGTAATTATTATTATTTAGAAATTAAGTCTAACCATTAGCTGGCGATAAAAGAAATCAACTATTCTGAAATAGTCATGAATTCTGCAACACGACAAATTTCACTATTAGTCATATCAATTTCAGTAAAGTGCTCATGAGACCTCGTAGAATCGCGAGTATGAAACAAGACCGCAAATCGGCCGTCAGAGAACTGCAAGTACTCTCCGTGCACAAAATCAGTCCTCACTATCGCAGGATCACTTTAGGTGGAGAGAAGCTTTTAGGCTTTCCCGCTGATGAAACAGGCGGGTACATAAAGTTACTTTTTGAAGACTCAATATCTCAACTACCTTTGTTGCGCACTTACACAATCCGCAACACACGCATTGATCAGCTCGAAATTGATGTGGATTTTGTTTTGCATGAAGACGGCGGGCCAGCCTCATTATGGGCCGAGCAAACCGAAGTCGGCGCTATCATAAAAGTCGGTGGGCCAGGGCCAAAAAAACTCGTTGACTTAAACGCTGACTGGTTCTTGCTCGCAGGAGACATGACAGCACTGCCCGCCATATGCGTGAACCTGGAGCAACTGCCGGAAGATGCCCAAGGGCACGTCTTGCTGGAGGTTCCGAGCGAACAAGATATTCAGCCTATAACCATGCCGTCAGACATGGCTATCGAATGGATAATTAACCCACAACCAGGGCAGAATCCAGACCTACTTGTTGATGCTGTTAAAGCTATACCGTGGAGAACAGGTATACCAGGAATATGGTCAGCCTGCGAATTTAAGGCGATGAAAGAACTTCGTAAATATTATATGAAGGAGCGCGGCATCGACCGCAAGCAGTTCTATATCTCTAGTTACTGGAAACACGGCGTCAGTGAGGATGAGCACAAACTGGTTAAGCAAAATGATGCCAAAATACAGACTGGAAGCTAAAAAAAAGTGTCGCGGAAACTCGGCGGCACTTTCTTTGCAGTTCTGCAGATCGCGGTTGGGCTAATTATTGCTAACGCTATTAGACTCGTTAGACCTGATCGCCCCCACCGCAGACCAGGTTGAAACACTGTACGGCACGAAATAAGTCAAAATGACTTTGGCAAGATCCAAGCTTGTCATCGACACAGGTAGCATTTTGTCGCCATGATTTATTAGCGCCAAAATAGTTCCTACAATAAGTGCTACCCTAATTGCTCTGGGCAGCACTCGCTGAGACAAAGCAATCGTTAAAAAGCTTTGTTTTGGGAGTGTATCGTTTGAGTGAAACATAACTTATTCAGATCGCCAATCAAGCAAGAGGATAGTTTACAACCCGTTCATTCCCGTCATGACGTGGGCAAACATACCGCCATCACAAGGAATGTTCGCGCCGCGAATCCAAGCACTGGCATCGCTGCACATAAATACGGCAACCGGGGCAATGTCTGTCGGCAAACCCGCTCGATCCATAACTTTCATATCTTCTTCCGCTCGCTCGCCTAAGGTCTCTAAGAAATCCTTTAGGATAGGCGTCTCAACAGGACCAGGGCTCACGCAGTTCATACGGATCCCTCGCTCTCGCCATGTCCAACGGTTTTGCATTGTCCATGCGATCAACACTTCTTTAGCAAAAAAGTAGCTGCGCTCATCATCCACGCCTAACTCTTCACAAACTTGCGCCAAGTTCTCGAACGTCGCTTTAGTTTGAAAACCTTTAATCTGGTCCACAGCGTCGGGCCAGCCCAATCCTGCCAGAGAAGCTATATTTACAATTGCACCACCATCACTCATTTTTTCGATGAGACTCATGGTCAACATTTGCAAACCCAACACATTGACCTTCATTACTGGCAGAGCACCCGCCGTTGGCGGCAAGCCGGCAATGTTGCACAAGCCATCAATACCGCTCGGGATTTCTGCGGCTGCATTGGCAATGCTGGCAGGGTTGGACAGGTCGATTTCGATGTAGTGGTCAACATGCTGTTCAGGTTTGTTTCTATCCAAGCCGATTACCTTGGCACCCACCGCTTTCAATTGCTTCGCAGTTTCGGCGCCGATGCCTGACGCAGCGCCCGTTACTACGATTGTTTTTTCTGAAAGGTCAAATAAAGACATAATCTTCTCCAAGTTTTTATTGTTCTAATCTAGCGGATATGGGTAACCATGAGCAATGGAAACTGATTCTGTCGTCATGCATAAAACAAGACAGTGCTGCGGCCATGCGGCGCATTGATCTGAACTGAACTGAATAAAAGCACATTATTCTGTTGGTGAGGCTCCGACGTCTCGAACGCGAAATTCGCCCTCTGGGAGCACCACATTATTACTTTCTACGTACTCCCGCCATAGACCAAGCATCTCGGCCAATTTCTGAGGCTCTTCGGACGCCAGATCAAATTGTTCTGCAATATCATTTTCGAGGTTATAAAGCTGCCAATCACCATTGCCCATGGGCGGTGGTTGATTAACAATCTTCCAACTGCCCGCTCTTAAGCCCTGTTTACCCCATATCTCACGGGCCACAACTTTTGAGCTACTAGTCGACGCCTCGATTGAATTTCCATCACTCATTAACTCGGGTAAAAATGAACTACCTGTTACTGGCACTTGATCTGCCTTCACTTTTGGGGCTTGTGCATCAACCCCAGCCAGCTCGAGAAAGGTTGGCATAATGTCTTCGATTCCCGCCAACACGTTACTTATCGATGATGACGACTCAGGTAGCAAGTGCTCTGGCATTCGCAAAATCATTGGCACTCGAATTCCACCCTCTGACGCGCTACCTTTAGAATGCTTATAGGGCGTATTGCTGACTTCAGCCCATTGTTTTCCATAAAGAATAAATGAATCAGGCTGACCCGCATTCTCATAACTATTGTTGAATGTGTTCGCCCAATCTCGAACTGCTGGCGGCGAAGTATCGTTACCCCAAGGACTGGCACCGTTGTCTGACAAAAACACAATCACCGTATTCTCGTACAATCCTTTGGATTTTAGATAGTCAACCAAGTTGCCAATATTTGCATCCATGTCGTCGACCATAGCGGCATAGATTTCCATTTTTTTAGCACTGAACTGTTTTTCTTGTTCGGAGAGCGCGTCCCAATCAGCGCCAAAAGGTGCCATGTCGTTCGCCTCAGACACTATCCCTAGGGCTTTTAGTTTAGCTAGCCGCTGACCACGAACTTCCGCCCAGCCCTTTTTGTAGGTTTCAGCGTATTTGCCGTCATACTCTGGCGGAAGCTGTAACGGCCAATGCGGTGCCGTAAACGACAGATAAGCGAAGAATGGATCTTCACTAGCGCCACCATCCTCGATGTTTTGAATTATTCGATTGGTGTAATAGTCGCTGCTAAAGAAGCCTTCTGGCGCACGATTTAATAGCTTGCCGTTATCTCTATAAAGAGCCTCGGTTCGATGCATATCCGGACCAAAGCTGTTGTCGTAGTGACTGCCTCCCCCAGACAATAATGCAAATGATTTATCGAAACCTCTTTCGGCTGGGCCGAGCGCTTTGGTCATACCCAAATGCCACTTACCCGCCATATACGTTTGGTAACCACCACTCTTAAGGGCATCGGCCAAGGTAAGAACCCGCTCATTGAGATAGCCTTCATAACCAGGTATACCCAATTGATTGTCCGCGAGGGTTTCATCCATGTTGCCTAAGCCCGCTAAATGATTGTCTGCACCAGACATCAACATGGCTCTAGACGGCGAGCACGTTAGCGATGCGTAAAAGTCCACCATTTGAGTGCCTGACTCAGCTAAAGCATCAATATTGGGAGTTTCGATTTCTCCTCCAAATGCCCCAAGATCGGAATACCCTAAATCATCAGCGATGACAATAAGTAGGTTTGGTTGCCCAATGGTCTTCTCAGGACCATTCGAGCTATGCTCTTTGGCAGCTAGGACTTCTGTTGCATCGTTAGTGTTTTGCTCGGCGCACGCGCACAGCGTGAGAGCCATCGCCCCTACCACAATGACACGACTTACAATTTTGACTGAAAGAACCCCACTAGTAATACTGGAGATGGTTGGTCTTTGCATAACTGCTTCCCTTCGGGTCGAATACTTACGACAGGTAGTCTGTCAGGTGTAATCGCTTGCGCGCGATTATAGTCGCCCAGCATAATGCCTGGATGCCACTAAAATCGATATTTTTCTATATTAGTCATGACCTTTAATCGTTTTGGAATGTTCTCAAATGACGCAGGCGAAGTAAGCTAAACTTGCCTTGTGAACACCTTTGGTTTAGCAACACCATTGCGTTAAGAGCAAAAAGGCCTTCAAATAACTTAAGTAACTATTACGCACTATAGAATCAATACTATGAACATCGTATTAGCGGGAATTGGCGCGTTTGGGCTCAAGCACTTAGATGCTATCCAAAATATTGAAGGCGCAGATATTCTCTGCTTGGTTGATCCTGATTTAACTAAGGCCGAAAAAATCGCCGAGGTTTATTCGGTTAAACACACCGCATCAAATTTAACCGAAGCTCTCGCCCTACCGAACATAGATGCAGTAATTTTATGTACGCCGACTCATCTACATGCTGAACAAGCTCTACAATGCATGAACGCAGGCAAGCACGTGCAAGTTGAAATACCGGTAGCCGATAGCGCACAGGATGCGCTGGCCGTCGCCAAGTCCCAACGCGAGACTGGCTTAGTTTGCATGGTTGGCCACACACGAAGATACAACCCCTCGCATCAATGGATACACAACTCTATTCAACGAGGGGAACGTTCGATTCAACAAATGGACGTACAGACCTACTTTTTTCGTCGATCCAACATAAACGCGAAGGGCGAACCACGTTGTTGGACTGATCACTTACTATGGCACCACGCGGCGCACACGGTTGATTTATTTCAATATCAAACGGGCGAACCCGTGATGATAGCCAATGCCATTCAAGGCCCAATCCACCCTGATTTAGGCATTGCGATGGATATGTCAATTCAGTTGAAGACCCCGTCTGACAAGATATGTACTCTTTCATTGTCTTTCAACAACGAGGGACCTCTAGGAACATTTTTCCGCTATATCTGCGATAGCGGTACATTCATCGCGCGCTATGACGATTTAGTCGATGGCAATGAGGAAACCATTGATGTCTCCAAAGTTGACGTATCGATGAATGGCATCGAACTGCAAGACCGTGATTTTATCCATGCGATAAAAACCGGCACTGAGCCCCGAGCCAGTATTGTCAATGTTTTACCGTGTTACCAAACCCTACATGAGCTCGAACGCTCTCTCGGAAAGAACTAATAGTCCGTGCTTACAATTAGATTATCTAGAGCTTGGGCTTTATAGGTCATCCAAGCTATCCAAATATTCGAATCCAGCCTCTTCCAGCCGTGGGCGCATATTATATATGTCCAAACCAAGCTTGCCAGACTCAAGAACTATACGCTTTCCTTCTTCGGCTTTCTCGCGCTTAATTCCTGCTTCTAATACCTGCTGAGCGACCGTGCGCTGCACTACAACGACACCGTCGTCGTCAGCCACTATGACGTCACCAGGCGTGATTAGCTGCCCCGCACAAACGACGGGGACATTAACTGCGCCTAGAGTGTTCTTTACCGTGCCTTTGGCTGATACCGCTTTCGACCAAACCGGGAAATCCATCTCGGTCAAATCCTTAACATCACGAACACCCGCATCAATAACTAATCCCTTAACACCACGCGCTTGAGCTGAGGTAGCGAGCAGGTCCCCAAAAAAGCCGTCCGTATTGTCGGTTGTACAAGCGACCACCAAAATATCACCAGGCTGACACAACTCAATGGCCACGTGAATCATCCAGTTATCACCTGGTTGCGCCAGCACGGTAACGGCGTTTCCACCAATCCGCGCGCCGGCATAAATGGGTCGCATATAAGGCTTCAAATAGCCGGTACGTCCTTGTGCCTCATGCACCGTAGCCACCCCAAGCCCGCCGAGCTTTTGGCTTGTTTCTGGGTCAACTCGTTTAATGTTTCTTACGGCAACTGTACGCATTTTATTATCTCCGCTCTATGCTTCAAATTGGTATAACCGTTGCGGGTTTGTGACCAATAGTTTGTTTTGTAGTTCTTCGGTTTCTGCAAACAAGGGAATGTTGTCTACGAGAGCGCCATCATCTGGCATATGTGATTTCATATTGGGGTGTGGCCAGTCTGTTCCCCACAGCACCTTGTCAGGAAAGTTCTCTACAAAGTGCTTAGCGTAAGGCACAACATCCGCGTATTGGGGTGGCTCACCCTCCGTTAGCCGTTCGTGGCAGCCGACCTTAATCCAGGCATCAGGATGGTCTTGCAGCAAATTGCATATCCTTAAAAAGTCAGGGTCTTGCAATCCATTTGTCACGTTGGGCCTACCCATATGATCGATCACCAGCGGCACCGGTAGGTTAACCAACAGATCGTATATATCCACCAATTCCTGAGATTCGAAATAGGCAATGATGTGCCAGCCTAAATCAGCCAGCCGCGCGGCCATCGATTGATAGTATGCATATGGCTTTACATCCACTAAACGTTTAACAAAATTAAAGCGCGCGGCTCGCACTCCTGCTTCATGCATAGCCCGCAACTCTTCATCTGTAACGTTTTCAGATAGAACCGCCACGCCACGATAACGACCTTGGCCTGCCTGGAGCATATCTACCATCGCGCGATTATCTGATCCATGGCAACTCGCCTGCACGAGTACACTGCGGTTAAATCCTAAGTGTTCGTGTAGTGCAAAAAGTTTTTCTTTGGGTGCATCTACTGGAGTGTATTTCCGGTTAGGCGAGTAAGGGAATTTGTCGGCTGGTCCAAACACGTGGCAATGTGCATCGCAAGCATTGGCAGGCAATATGAACTCAGGCTTCTTCGGGTTTGGATGTACTTCGAGAAATGACATAGGTTTTTACAAGGTAATATTATTAAGTATTCTGTGGCACAAACAACTCACCGCGACTCAGCAAACGAGCAGTACGCAAAACACCCGCACTATTTACAGCCACTGGGGTTTTTGTTTTATCAACATCTAAACTAATAGCGAAGGCTCCCGCGGGATGTTCAACAGATTGGAAACTGCCTGGTACAGGATTTGCCATTTGGTACACATTTGATTCTGGCAACAAGCAAGCTGTAGCAACCGAAACGGCACCCAATACACCTATAGACTTATGGCACTCATAGGGAATAAACGTGCGAGTGTTTATAAGCCCGCCATTTTTTGCAGCAGACACGAGACACATTTTAGGAACTGCCGCGCCTTCCACATTGCCTAAATTCATTTTGGGGCCAATCTGTTTGCGTATCGACTCTAATTTTTCCTTGAGTGCTGAATCACTATCCAGTGCCTGAGGCGATTCATATCCGCTGATACCCAAATCGGTTGCGCGTAGAACGACTACAGGCATGCCGTTGTCTATGCACGTAATCTCTATTCCATCAACGATATCCACCGCGTTTCCGGTCGGCAAAAGCGCACCCGTTACAGAGCCCGCCAAATCTGAATACAGGCACGTTATCGGTGCCGCAGAACCTTGCACTCCATCGATCTGTGCGTCGCCGCTATAGGTGACTTGCTTATTGGGAGTCTGCAGAACTAGATCGCACAACTTGTCGCTGTTAAGCATACGAACAACAACTCGGGTTTCGTCTCCTGCTGGTTTGACTAAACCAGCCTCAAGAGCAAACGGGCCTACACCCGCCAAAATATTGCCACAATTTGGTTTCTTATCTACCCTATTCTCGCCAACCACCACCTGAACAAATAAATAGTCCACATCCACGCCTTCTTGCTCAGAAGACGAAACAATGGCCACTTTGCTGGTGAGAGGAACACCGCCACCCAAACCATCGACTTGGCTTGCATCGCTGCCTACCGCATCAAGGATAATTTGATCCCTAAGATCAGCATCGCTTGGCAGATCATTCGCAAGAAAGTAAATTCCTTTCGAGCTTCCGCCTCGGAACTGCATAAAAGGTATTGTTGTCTGGGGCATAGGGTTTAATGCGAAATTAGTTGTTGAGACCAATCTTAGAGTCAAAGTATGATCCTTTCTACCCTTAAGAGTGCAATGGGTTTTGCTTGCGTGGTCATGCATAAAAGACTGACGCGAAACAGCCAAGATCTTGAACTTCTGTTACTCTTAGCTGAATTAACGTTGGTGATTAGTCATGAAAAACATTGCGCGCGAGGAAATTGAACTGAGTTCTCGTCAGTTAAAAGCAATGCTATATGTTGCGCGATACAAAAATCTGACCCGAGCCGCCAACAAATTAAATCGCTCGCAAACAGCGATCACGAAGGCCGTTAGTAAACTCGAGGAGCAACTTGGAGTAAGACTGTTCGACCGCTCGTCAGTCGGAATGACACCAACGGTATACGGCGAAGCTCTAGCAAAACGTATCTCTAATGCGGAAGCCGAAATGTTCGCCGCAAGCGAGGCTTACAGACAATACAATCCCGGGGTTCGCAGAGCGAACAACATTCCTCTATTCACCTTAGAAATTAGCTATAAGCGACTCGCCTCATTCGTCGCGGTTTACGACACTCGAGGAGTTGCCTCTGCCGCCAACAAATTACAAATTACTCGGTCGGCAATCTACAGCTCAATTCGCCAAATAGAAGAGCTGTTGGAAATAAGCTTATTTGAACGTGACCCAAGTGGATTCACTCCTACATCGTACTGCCATGTACTTGCGCGCCATGTGAAACTTGCCTTTGCGCAGTTTCAACACGGCGTAGAAGACATCGCGAAAGTAAATGGCGTTATGAGCGGCAAAGTCGTAATAGGAACACTGCCTTACACACGCACGATTATCACCCCCCGAGCCATCAATCACTTGTTAACGCAATATCCTCAGCTCGAGGTTTCTACTCGAGAGGGACCATACGCTATGCAAGAGTCGTTACTGCGAAGCGGTGAGATAGACCTAATTATTGGAGCCACTCGAGAAGATGTTGAAGATTTGGGGGTTGCCACTGAAGTTCTGCTGCAAGATCAATTGGCATTGATCGTTCGAAAAGATCACCCACTTTCAAAAAAGAAAAATCTTGAACTTTCTGACCTTCAAGACTGTGGTTGGATTTTACCGGCAGCCAATACGCCATCGCGAAAACTGTTTGACGAAGTATTAAGCAAGCACAATATTCAACAGCCTTCGAATTACATCGAGTCTAGCTCTCTGATTACGATCAGAGGTCTGTTGCTCGAAAGCGACTACATTGCTTTGCTTTCTGAACACCAAATATACTTCGATAAACTCTATGGCTTGTTAACAACTTTACCGCTCGAGTTGGTCAATACATTTAGGCCCATTGGGGTAACGGTTAACGCACAAGTTGAGCCCTCACCGGCTGCGAAGCTGTTCTTAGAAAGTTTGCGAGAAGTCGTACAAGATTGGTCACAACAGGGGTGCTAGGGTTATTGTCGTACTAATGTAATGAACCACCCCGACACTCAATCAGGCCGCTCGTGTTGCTACTGACTAGTAGCAACAGTTTACAAATTAGAACAATCAGAACCTATATGGGCCTGAAATACCCCAAGAGAGTGATCTTTGCGTAGTATTGTAGTACGGTCCAACCGACCGGACCGCACCATAGGTTGTTATACCTGGCAGCAATTCATCCGTAAGGTTACGCCCCCACAAACTGATGTCCCAGATGCCGTCAACGTGTGCAAGTGTCTCTCGGGTATCTACCTTTTCGTAAGAACCAAGCTGAAAACGAGGATCCAATTCAACGCCTGAACGGTAGCCGTCGGAAAGATTTATGGTCAAGTCCGAAAGGAGCCCATAGTTTTCACTGATTGCCATAACGTGATTAAGTCCGACAACAAAGTTCCAACTTGAAATATAAGGTAAACCGGCGCCACTTAGATCACAAGACACAGCACCTGCGTTTAGCGGACAAACGGTTACAGGATGTCTACATTCGGCGCTGCCACTCCTGAATCCAGCGCCGACGCATCAGTGTTTCTGCTAAGCGAGCAAGCAAATTGGATTAACGGCGCCCTGCTGCCAGTAGACGCAGGCGCCATTGCAACAGGGACCGTAAAAAAGTTAAACTTGTTCAGGTTACGAACACACACTTAGAGAGTTAAACAGGGCATGCCTTAATCGGAAGACGGTGGCCTGTATCAATGATGAAACAGGCCACTGACTATATGAATGCTGTTAGATTATTAAGTGGTAGAGGCGAAGTACCAACTTCTGAAAGAGGAAAACGGCGCGAATCGCAAATCATCAAAGTCGCCACTGAACAATTCCTGAAGCTTGGCTATGGTGATACCAGCCTAGATACGATCTCTAAGTTAGCAGGTGGATCCAAAACGACGCTCTATCGATTCTTTCCTTCTAAAGCTGACTTGTTCCAATCGGTTGTCAGTTCGATTGTAGCAAATCGGCAAGATATAGATCTTGATCCGACTGCAGACATATTTTCATCTCTAAGCGAATTTGGTTGCCGCCGCCTTGAGGTGGTTTTCGCCAAGCAACACTGGTCTTTACTCAAACTGATACATGCAGAAAAAGACCGATTCCCAAGAATCGCTGAGGCCTATTACCAGTTAGGCCCGGTATACAGCAGAACGCTGCTGACCGAGTACTTATCTGAACTTCATGAATCTGAACGTCTGCGGATCAAAAACCCAGAGCAGTCAGCAAACTTTTTCACCTCAATGCTGATGCACGAATGGTATCTGAAGTACCTTTATACCAACGACCGCTTTCCTTCCAAAGATGAGATGAGACAGCACAGCGACTTTGTAGCCACCAACTTTTTAGACATCCATAAATTTGGTTGAGGAGGGTATCACGCTTTCGGATCATCAAAAAAGCCCGGTGTAGCCGATACTGCATGAGATTCAGTGAACCCCAAAACTCCCTCAATACCCAAATTCCTACCAATACCGCTGTCTTTAAAACCGCCGAAAGGTGCTCGGTTGTCCTGTGCCATTGGTCCATGGCCATTCACGTAGGTGTACCCCGCCTCGATCTGCATCGCCAATGACTTTGCTTTTTCAGAGTCTTCTGTCCACACCGATGAGCAAAGGCCAAACGGAGTATCATTGGCAAGAGCGATGGCCTGCTCCTCAGAATCAAACTTCACAATTGGTAGAACAGGACCAAACTGCTCCTCTGTTACTACCGAGAGCGAGGGATCAGCATCTAAAACTAATGCTGGTCGTTGAAAATATCCTCCTCCGTAGTAAAGAGAATCATCCGGTATCGTGCCACACTCAACGACTTCCGCACCGGCATTCCTTGCCTGATCTATAAGACCCCTAACAACTTCTAACTGTTTAGCATTATTTACGGGTCCCATAGTCGTACCTGCGAGCAAACCGTCTCCGACCACACTGAGATTACAGGCTGCCTTGAGACCATCAACCACCTCGTCATAGCGACTCGCATGTACATATACACGTTTAAGTGCCATGCATACCTGACCAGCTGAACTGAACGCCCCAAGATACATTCTCTGAAATGCAGACTGATCAAGGTTTGCATCTTGCAAAATCAAACCAGCATCATTACCACCTAGCTCTAGCGTTACGTGGGCCAGGTTTTCAGCAGCAGTTCGCATAACATGTTTGCCGATTCGGACCGAACCGGTGAAATTAACCGTTCTTACCTTTGGATGTCCTACTAGCGCATCGCCAATTTTTGACGCTGAACCTGTGACCACATTAACCACCCCTTTTGGTAGGAGGCTACCTATGATTTCCAGAGTCTTACTCGGCGCAAGTGGCGAATTTTCGGAGGGCTTAATGACACAGGTGTTGCCGGCGAGAAGCGCCTGAGGAAGCTTTGCGCCCAGGATCGAAAGCGGCCAGTTCCAAGGCACAATTAACGCGGCTACCCCTCTAGGTTGTTGAACTATAAACGTATCAAATGGCGGGGCTCGATAAGACTCGGGGGTAGCGATTCGCTCAGCTAAATCCGCGACAGACAAAAAGCGGTCTCCAAGCCGTGATAACTCCATATATGTCTCGCGAAGAATCTTGCCGTGCTCACGAGTAAATAATTTTGAACGTTCCTTTACTTCCTCAGTCTCCTCGGTCAACACTTTCGCAATGTTTCGTAGGTATTCTGCTCGTTCGTGATAACTAAGCGCAGACCACGCAGGAAAGGCATCGTGCGCAGCCTCTACAGCCAAATTAATATCATCAACGGTGGCCAACGCGGCTCTTCCAACCAACTCATTAGGTCGTGCCGGGTTGTGTACATCGTAATATTCCTTTCCAACGGATGCTCGTGGCTCTCCTGCTATAAACAGTTCTGTGCGTTCAATTGCTGTCATCTTGATTACCTCATAATCGATTCAAAAAAAGCCAAACATTCCACTGGGAATCCTATTCAAACCCACTCAACCTGATCTTGGTCTTTAAATCAGTGCGACAAAATGCATGTAGAAAACAGGTTTGTTCAGAAACATCCAGAATATGCCGTGCAAACTCATCGTCTTCCGAGCTTGTTAGATAAACATGGGTTTCTAGCGGGTCCGCTGTCCCAGCCTTGCCGGTTCCACCGGATGCGCCACCGAGACTATAATGCGAATCCTGTACGATCCTGTACGATTGCAAATCCTTTTTCTGCATCTTGGCATAGCGACCAAATTGAGTCATAAAACAAAATCCTATTCCAGCAGAAATATAAGATGTCGCATCAGGTGCTCTGCCTTGCCCGCCATTCTCTGGTCCTTCTTCACTGAGTAACGTAAACATTGATCCAGCTGGATTATAGAGAAATTGAGTAATCTCCTTGATACCGTCAGGGCGTATTTTGCAAACACCACGTAAATGCAGCATTCGATTTTGCTGGTCTTTGAGAGCCGATCCGGCCCCGCTGACAGAGTGCTCCAATTTTGGGGTTGGGCCTTGCTTAACGCAATGTTCATTCCAATTGCCGTCGGCTGGTTCTACTTTGTCCACCATCACACCTGGATCACTCAGTGTTGGGCCTTGGACTGGTAACGCCTTATCCGGTTCTATTTCAGACCCATTATGTGAAAGAGTAAATAGACTCTCGTGCTCACCCCGCATCAATCCATTCAGCGGAGAGGCAGAAACCGCATCATATATAAGCTTTAGTATTTCACTCTTAGGCATTGGTGAATCTATTTTCACCTCAAGGTCGACATCATGAGCACTCGCGACCATTGTCCCCTTCATCATGCTGCCGTCCATCCTGTAATAATTATCCTGAATCAATTCAATTCGATCGATGGTGACATCTCGCAACTTCGCCAATGCCACAATCTCATTCATATACGAAGCGACCATGCCAACCGTTAGATGACAAAGCGGGGGTGGCGCTGTATCGGTTCCCTGCAAGTATTTACCTTCGTCACTGGCAAAGCGCCATGTTTTACCAGTCCGATCGGAGGTTACGAGTGCCTCCTTTTGAAAGACCGTCATTGAATTGACAATTGTTCGTAAGCTTTCGCCATGCCTGTTTTCGGCCGACACTAAAGACAGATTCTTGTCGTTCCCAACTTCAAAAATCAGTGGTTTTCCACACTCGAGTAATATATTTTTCGCTACATCAGTCATAGTTCTTGAATAGTTTTAACTGGTTGTTTGATTGTTAGTGTACATTATTGTACATTAAATTATAACATTTATGAACGGTACATTCTCTGAGCGCTCATCGAGCTCTGAGCACTCAACGAGAAGTTACGTCACCAGACTGAGGGTCCCAAAAATGCACAACATAAAAACTCAAGTAACCATCATTGGTGGCGGTCCGGCAGGCCTCACTTTGTCGCACATATTGGATCATGCCGGTATCGAAAATATTGTTCTTGAACGCCAGAGTAAAGAACATGTTCTTAGCAGAATCAGAGCAGGAGTATTGGAGCCCGCCGCGGCGCAGTTACTGCGCGACATCGGTCTGGGTGAACGGATGGATGCCAATGGGAAATCCAAAGATGGTACAAAAATCGTCTGGCAAGACAGACCCGATTTCTTCATAGACACAAAGAAATGGACAGGCCAACCAATGATGGCGTATGGCCAGACCAATATCACGGAAGACTTGTACGAAGCCAGGGAGCGAGATGGCGCTCAGATTTACACTGAAGCGAAAGGTGTTCAGATTCACGATATTGACACCTCGGATCCATCAGTCACCTTCACGCAAGGCACAGAGCAATATAAGATTAGTTCTGATTACATTGCTGGCTGCGACGGGTTTCACGGCCCCAGTCGGCAAGCCATACCCACCAGTGTTCGCAAGGAATATGAGAGAGTGTATCCTTTTGGATGGCTCGGGATTATGGTTGAGAAGCCTCCGCTTGAAGATTTCATCTATGCCTATCACAAGGATGGAATGGCGATGGCTGCGCAGCGAAACCCAATGCTCAGCCGTTACTATGTTCAAGTTCCTACCTCGGACAGTATCGATGATTGGTCGGACCAACGCTTTTGGGACACGTTGTTACATCGCTTCCCTGAAGAGCTGTCTTCCAAAATTCAAACAGGCCCATCAATCGAAAAATCTATAGCTCCATTGCGAAGTTTCGTCAGTGAACCGATGTCCTTTGGAACGCTTTTCTTGGCCGGAGATGCTGCTCACATTGTGCCACCAACAGGCGCCAAGGGATTGAATCTGGCTTTCAGCGACGTCTATTACCTGTCCAGAGCCCTGCAACACCATTACTCAGAGGGATCAGATCATTATCTGGAAAAGTACTCTGAAATGGCTTTACGGAGAGTGTGGGCGGCTGAGAACACTTCTTGGTGGTTAACCAAGTTGCTTCACTACTTTCCTGACGAAGATAAATTTGATCAAAAAATCCGTGAGAACGATTACGATCTCCTCCTCACCTCCGAAGACCATCAAAGGGCGCTAGCCTACGAATACATCGGCCTACCTTTCGAGGATTAAGTAACTGCTTTCAAAATACCCGAATTAGAAACACATGTTGCTTAGCTTTGAATGAGCGGTTCAACCTTTACGGCCTCGTGAACAAGCCAAAAAAAGGGGAGCACAGCTCCCCTTTTCTAGACTAGTCGGTATATCTCTATTTAAAGTTATACTTGAGTCGTACTCCAATAGTTCTTGGTGGTAGTACGTTAGTTCTGAACCGACGCACGTTGGCACCCGCCACATTCTGGTTAAACAACGGTGTGTTGGCCGCACTAGACTCTGAGAAGTCATCGAATAGGTTATCGACATAACCCGTTACTGACCAGTTATCTGTATGGTAACCCACGGCTATGTTAGCGCGACCGAAGCTTGGTAGCGTATAACTGCCACCACGTCCACCAGCGAACGACAACACATCGTCTTGCCAAGCATACGCACCATTAAACAACAGAGTAGCTCCATTATTGAGGGGGTGCTCGTATTCAGCGAAGAGCGAGAATTGCGACTTAGGCGAGCCTGGTAATTGATCTCCAGAGCGACCGTCTTCAAACTGCGTACCAAAACCAGGAGTACTGATAGTACGCACCAGCGATGGAACATCTGCTGACAATTCTGCGTCGGAGTAGCTGAAGTTACCGTTAACCACTAGCTTTTCGTTAACACGCCAGTTGCCCGACAATTCGAAACCTTTGGTTTCGGCAGAATCGCCATTAATGGTGATTGCTGTTCCAGCATTTACTGAGGCTGAGGCTACTTGTGGGTCATTCCAATCCATCATAAAGATAGCGGCATTCAAGTTTAATGCGCCGTCCAATAGAGTGGTTTTTATACCAAGTTCATAGTTATCAACCGTGTCAGGTAAATACTCTAGCTCGTTCACCTGCGAGATATCACCAGCGTTTGGCCCAAATTGTTGACCAGGCGACAATAGACATAAACCTTGATTCCCAGCTACAAACACATCTGGGCATGATTCCCCACCATTAGAAGCACCTACTCGAAAACCTTGGCTGAAAGTCGCATAAAGCAAATTACCGTTCTCAAAAGTGTAAGAGGTATTAACCTTAAACAACTCGTCTTCAAACGATTGGTTTGGCGTTAACGTTAGCTGTCCTTCTATTTCTGACAATGGGAAAGGTCTAAATTCTGGGCCGGAAAAATAAGGGAACTCAGTCAGGTTAGCCGTCTCGTATTCGTACTCATAGAAACGCGCGCCGAAGGTTACGTCCCAATTTTCAGTAATCTCGTAGGCGATTTCACCAAAAACGGCCTTTTCTTCAAGGTTTGTACGATCGCCTTCAAAATATTCTAGATCGTTTAACTGATCACCAAAGCCAGTAAACAAGCCGTAGCCCGGAGTAAACTCAGATGACAAAGCGTTGTATTCGTTCTTATTGTAAAAAGCACCAACAATCCAGCTCAAAGGGCCTTCACTTTTTGAAACTAAACGTAGCTCTTGATTAAAAATGTCTGTCTCTTCGTCTTCAAATGTAAACGCGGTAAACGTTGGGAACGTTTCGTAAGAGTATTCCAGTGAAATCAACAAATCGGTTTGATCGCGCTGGCCATTCTCTTTAACCGAAGCGATACCTGTCGCTGAGGTCAATTCGGCAAAGCCTAGGTCAGCTACAACTTCAAGAGCGATTAATTCGCTATCTCGATTGTTTGGCTCTACCACTCGTCCACCAAACTCATACTCGCCTGAAGGTACAGAGCTGCGCAGTGAACTAGTGTTACGCCCACCAAATTCTCCGTCCTGAAAGTAGTAGGTTAGCGTCGCATCAATTGTATCGGTTGGCTGCCAACGAGCCGCGAGTCTGCCCGACAAAATTTCTTCCGTATTGGCGTCTTCAACTGGGCTAAAGTTTGCATCACGAGCGGCCGCATTACTAAAATCTGGGTCTGGATTTGAAACACCGATTTGACGAACCACATACGGGTAATCAATAAAGCCATCGTCATCTAGCGTATCAATTGAACCACGTATAGCAAACTTGTCCGAAACCGGCATATTGAAGGTAAAGCCAAGATCGGTGCTAACACCATCTCCTTCACCGTAAGAATAGGCATCTGCCCTCACCTCGTATTCGCTTTGATCAAAGTTTGGTTTGTTAGGAATGTAGCGGATCGCACCGCCCATTGTTCCTGCGCCGTACAGCGTGCCCTGCGGGCCAAGCAGCACTTCAACGCGCTGCAAATCATTTAAGCGAAGGTCAACGAATAACGGCACCTCACCGATATAAGTCGCAACTGTGCCGCCGCCATTCTCTTGCCCAAAGCTGTTTTCAACAGGATCGGCATTTAAGCCACGTACAACAATGCGATTTCCGTCACGACCACCTTGGTCGGCGATATTAACGCCAGGAACAAAGGCCATAAGTTCAGACAAGTCATCAAAACCTTGTTTATCAATTTGCGCTCCACCAATCGCAGAAATATTAAGTGGAATATCCTGGATAGATTCAGAGCGCCTGGTTGCAGTCACTACAATCTCTTCCAGCGCCTGCGCCTGCACACCACCCACGTAGGCCGTCATGCCCAATGGTATAGTCAGCGCTGTTATAGAGCTGGCAACCAGACTCTTTTTAAATTTTTGATGACTCGACATTATCTCTCTCCAGATATTATTTATTTAATTGGTTCTCTTATATTCAACCAACATTACAGCATCGCCACAAAATCACGTCTCAAATATACCGCCAAACAAACAATATCGTGCTCAATACAGTGCGCTATACAAAATATATTTCAAATAGGCCATGTTCTAATGAGAAATCTACTAATAAGTTTGGTTCGACGTGATCAGTGAGGATCGGCTCGCTTCGTTATATAATTCGCGAGATGGTATTGTCTTTAATTTTCTCAACTCCCTCTAACAGTGTTACTCCGTCGTAATGAAAAAACTCACTCTAGACAGCGGCTTGCGTTTACTCGCGCAGCAAAATTTCAAACAAGTGCATACAGCGTGCATTGAAGCGATTAAGGTCGATGTAAAGAACCCTGTCGCTTATTTTTTGTTGGGCGTGATCGCCAGCGAGCATGGCAACCATGACAAGGCAGTAGAGTTGTATACGACTGCAGAGAGTTTTGACGCTAACGAACCCTACTACCCAGCTTACTTGGCGAAAACACTATCTACGCTGAGAAAGCAGAATGACGCTAGAATCGCCGCTGGTCGCGCAACGGCCATTGTTGGCGATAATGCTTACCTTCTAGACACGATCGCAGTGGTTTATAGTCGGGCTGGCTTTCATGAAGACGCCATTCCTTTATTCAAGCGTGCAATCGCTCTTGTGCACGACCAAGCAAACATGCATTACAACTTGGGCGCATCTGCACAGTTTATTGGTGATTTTGGACTGGCCTTAGATTCTTATAATGCCGCCCTACAGTTAGACCCCAGTTTCTATCGCGCGTGGGCCTCGCTGGTTTACTTAGGCAAACAAAGCGCTAATGACAATTCATTGCCAACCTTAATCAAGCTGTTCAAACAGAATGACAGTAACAGTGATGCAAAACTGCAACTCGGCCATGCAATCGCCAAAACTTACGAAGACTTAGGTGACCATGAACAAAGTATTAGCTGGTTATTACGCGCTAAGGAAGGCAAAAGAACGGAACTACGGTATGACCGATTATCGGGGGCCGAAACATTTAGAGAGGCAAAGGGAACGACCCAAGGAGACAATCATCAAAGCCAGAATGCCGCGACCCAAGACTCCCCCATATTCGTAGTGGGCCTACCGCGCACTGGCACAACCCTGGTCGACAGAATACTGTCGTCACATTCTCGTGTTACTTCAGCCGGAGAACTGAACGTCTTTGCAGAATTAATTAAGGGCGAATCCGGCACGTTGTCCAATCTGATTCTGGACGCAGAAACATTGCGCGATGCACAGAGAAATGACTTGAGTCATACCGGCCGCGAGTATATCGAACGAACACGCGAGTTGGCTCGAGGAAAACCATTCTTGTTGGACAAGATGCCGCTTAATTTCTTTTACGCTGGCTTAATCCACCGCGCGTTACCCAACGCGCGAATCATCGCGTTACGACGAGGTGCAATGGATAGCTGCCTATCCAATTTTAGACAACTGTTCTCCACCCAATATTCGTTCTATAACTACACGTTCGATTTGGACGACGTAGCTTGGTTCTATCAGCGTTTTGACAATCTGATGGCTCATTGGAGATCTTCTCTTCCGAGTGATCGATTCACCGAGGTTCATTATGAGGACATTGTGTTTGACCAAGAAAATCAAACGCACCGATTACTTGATTTCTGTGGGCTCGATTGGGAGGAAGCCTGTATGAATTTTCATGAAAATGAGGCGCCCGTCTCTACTGCCAGTTCAGTACAGGTACGGCAACCACTTTACTCTGGATCAATCGACCGCTGGAAAAAATACGGCGACAAAGTAAATGACTTACGCGCAGCACTCGGTGTCCTTTCGGAAGGCTAAGTCTTGGCTTTCTTTACTACGCGAATTAAGTCTCGTTATTTAGATCTTGTTTTAGAGCTCCTCTAACGGCACGTAGTCCAGATCAAAGCCAAAGCAACGCGGGCCAACCACTTTCAGAGATCTTTCTGACCGGTAAAACTCTGGGCAACCCACTGCAAACACGGCAACACGTTGGCCATATCTGAGCCTCTCAGCATTAATTGGCGTAGAGGTTTCATAGTCCACAATAACAATTAGGTCCGGCACACTGGCTATAACTTTACCATCTAGCTTCGCGAGCAAATACTCATTCTTAATGCTGATATTCAAGGTGGGGCCAGTTCCGTCGAACGATTCAATAGTGGCTTCGCCTACGTCGTAGCCACCTGTTATTCGAGTCGCCTTATCGGTTACTTTGCCAGTAAATAGGTTTCTGCATTCACCGTAGATCGAGTTCTCAAACAATGCTTGTAGGGGCGCTAACATGTCGTCAGACGAACCTCTATTTTCACGTAGTGTCCGGCCCAATTCTATTGAAAAAGTCAGTGTTCCTGGGATGACCGAGTCTTTTAATTCTCGGCCCGTCATAGGGTGCTCGGCCGTGGTTATCATTCCGCCAGAGACCATTGCCAAACTACGAATATGACGTTCGTACACTTCGGTTGATTTAGTAGAGAACGAGGTGACATTACCCTCGTAGTCGTAAGCCACTGCCGGAGTTGGTTTCACCCCAGCGATTGCATAGCTCATCATTTGCGCTTCTGGCAGTGCGCGCCCCATGCCATCGCCATCAATCACTGGCACGCCTTTACCCGCTGCTGCAACCAGCGGCAGCAAAGAGTTGCCTCCGCCAATCTCAAACGAGGCTACCGCGTCTACTTTACGACCCACCTGTTCTTCAAAGGCATCTAGTGTTCGCGCGGCGTCATCCAATGAAGGCAATAGCTCAAGGCTAACAGTCGGTGCACCCACGCCACCAATAGTTACGACAAAGGCATCATCTGCCAAATCCTCAGGTGCGATTACATCCACCGGGCCCAATTTCGCCAAGACTTGTTCAGCAATGAGCAGTGGTACGTGTGGATCACCGCCGCCGCCAGTCGCCAAAAAAACGGATCCAAGAGCAAGGTCATCTAAATGCGTTACGTCAATTTTCATTAGGCGATTTCTCCAATCACTTTCACTCTGACTCGAGTAGTACTCTCGTCCATATAGGGCACTGTGGTTTCTTCAATATCCACTGTACGTATAGTAGCGAAATCTGCGCCCGCTTTAACAGCTCGCTCAGTGGCTACCTGAGTTACCTTGGCAATCGCTTCGTCACGCGGTACTTCGCGATAAGACATCAAGCGTTCTGACTCGCCGCCAATTTGGGCAATGGCTGCGCCTATGGCGTTGGCTACGCCAGCATTTTCTGGTCTGTAGATTTTAGATGCTGCCTGTAAATCACCAGTAACAAGAACGGACCCTCCACCCACCAAAATGACAGGCATAGCTTTACCGCCAGGTTTCATCATCTCGATATTTTGATCCAGCATTTGATGCATTCTCGCTAGCGTATTCTCAACAACTGATTGCTCCAAGTGAGCTACTTTGCTTGAATCGCCAATGTCAGCGACGCCACTGGCAACGATAATGTCTGTGGTGGTCAGGGTATTGCCTCCAAAGACTAGGCCTTCGTCAACCAGACGGTGGCCAACTGACTTCGGCCCGATTACACGACCATCGTCAGACACAACACTGCCACCGCCCAGACCAATGGCTAAAATGTCTGGCATTCTAAAGTTTGTACGTACACCGCCAATTTCAATTACGGTATTTGATTCGCGAGGGAATCCGCCTTGTAAAACACCAATATCAGACGTGGTGCCACCGATATCAACCACAATCGCATCCTTCAGCCCAGTAAGCTTATAGGCACCGCGTAATGAGTTAGTAGGACCTGATGCAAAAGTGAGCGCGGGATAAGCACTAACAAAGTCGGCGCTCATCAATGTGCCATCGTTTTGACTAATGTAGACCGGGCACGTTAATCCACGGTTAGTGAGCGCCTTTAAAAACGATGAAATCACCTTTTCGGCGAAGGGCAGCAAGGTTGTGTTGAGTATCGCTGCGTTTTCACGCTCCATTAATCCTAGACGGCCAAAATTGTGTGACAAGGTAACTTTGGCATCAGGAATAGCTCTAAGGATTTTTTTGGCGACGTACTTTTCCGGATCCGCATTCATAGGTGAGAAAGCCGAAGCTATGGCGATATTTTTAACACCACTGACCACTAAATCAGCAATCATTGCGTCGACCTCAGCGTCGTCCATATCGGCCACAGGCCAACCATCGTATAAATAGCCACCCTTTAGTAGATAGTGCTGGCGACCAATTGCCGTAGCAATATCCTCCGGCCAATCTACCATCGGCGGTAAGCCTCTACCTGAAGGCAAGCAAATTCTAACGGCCGCCACAGGCGCAAGTTCACGTCGTTCAATGATCGCGTTAGTGAACTGCGTGGTACCGATCATTACCGTTTCTATCTGGCTCTGTTTTACCGCACCATCGTTCAGCAAGGTATCCAACGCATTAGTAATGCCGCTAACCACATCCGCTGATGTTAGCGCCTTGGTGGCGGCGATAACGTCGTCACCGTTTAAAATGACGGCGTCGGTATGCGTGCCACCTACATCTATTCCGATTCTCATAATAAATTAGACCGTGCTGTGGTTTTGTTGGGCTCGATGGCCCCACGACAGCAGCGTATAAACGCCGCCAGATAATATAATTGCGTCTATTGCAGCGATGCCAGAAATCGCAGGAACAATGCCTTCGGCTCCGAGCAATGTCAGAGCCGCGCCAAGAGACCAAGCGACAAAACCTCGTACATTCATACGGGTACGCTGGTCCAACGTTTCGATCTTATAAGCCTCGGGACGAATAAATAAGTAGTCGCTGAGTATCACGCCAGCAACTGGCACAAAGATGATCGATAGATAAAACAGGAAGGTGACGAAACTATCAAGAAAGTTCATCAACGCAGCAGCGATACCAATCGCGCCGAGCGCCAGTATCACAGCGGTGCTGTTTAACTTAGGGAACGTTGCTTGGGTACTCAATGCCGCGCTATAAAGGTTCAATGAATTCAAAACCCAGCTGCCAGCAATCACAACGACAAACGCGCCGAGGCCCAGCCCCATATCTAACATGATCTCAAGTATGTCGCTTTTACCGCTTGATGCCCCAGCCAAGCCTGCGGCAAACATCACGATTACCTCGACCACCATATAGGCTAAAAATGCTGTATAGAGTGCGCCTTTCCAGTGTTTGATGAAGCGAGTGATGTCGGGAAGAATTATTGCGCCAATGATGATTGCACCCACTACCGCCGAGGCTCCTTCACCTATGCTTAGACCTGACGCTTTTTCCATACTCATGATCTGCCCTAGTGACTGCGTCTCTAAGGCTGAAGTAAAAAACAAAACGGTCACCACCGCCAACACGGGAACCATGAGTGTCGCCAGCAGATTAATGGCCTTAAAACCGATGAGAGTACTTGTAGTCATACAAACACTGGCAAAAGCCACCAACGCCCAGGGGTGAACGGCGTAGCCAAACACGTCTAATAACAAGCGGCCCACCGCATCGGTAAACAGATTGATGTTAATGCCGAACCAACCCAGCAAGGATATGGCGAAAGCTATATTAACAATACCAGCGCCGGCATCACCAAACGCGACCCTAACCAATAGATATGAACTCATTCGAGTGCGTGAGCCAATTACCCCCATCACTCCGCCAATTAAAAAAATAATAAGCGAGCCAATCAGAACAGACCAGAGCGTGTCAACAGGTGCCAAACCATGTGAAAGCTCTAAGCCTGTGACGAAAGTAGGTAACGAGAACGACACCATCGACGCAACCGCAGCGACCCTATACCACGGCACCAACTGACTATCGCCAATCCGCACCGCAGAAAATTCGTTATGCAACTCAGACATGATGGTCTCCCGAAAAACAGAGATTAATACCAATCCCGATGTCCCTTTTCTTTTCTATCGTTTGCTTGCAGATAGTCTTTTTACCTTTGTTATGGGTATTACATGAGTCCTGTTTACCGATATGTCGGCATTTATCAATCCAGTATAGGTCAAACTTATAAAAATCAGAGTTTGAAAAATGAGGTAATATGAGCTTGATTTAGATTAAAAATCTGCAGTCACAAAATAATATTTTGAACTGGCAAGAACGAGGAATTTAGAAAGTGTCCAATAGCAAAAACATAAAGATGGACCAGATCAACAGGAAGATACTGGCGATCATCCACAAAGAAAGCGATATCTCCAACCAAGATTTAGCTGAACGAGTGTGCCTTTCTAGCAGTGCCTGCTTCCAACGCACGAAAGCTTTGAAAGAGTCTGGACTTATCAAAAATTTTACGTGCGATCTCGATTTGGACCAAATTGCAGAAAATGTGCTTGCGTACGTCGAGTTCACACTTGAGAACAATAGTCCCATCCACCGCAATAAATTTGAAGACGCCGTGGCAAAATCCCCAGAATTCATGGATTGCCTGCGAGTCACAGGAGACACAGATTACATTGCGTTTACCTGCTGCTCTAATACACAGGCGTTAAATGCGCTCTGTGACAGCATAGGCGGCGACCCTACGCTTGGTGTTCAGAAAATAAAAACCCGGATTATCGTTGAGCGCTCCAAGTGGTATCTTGGCTTTCCACTAGATAAGCTCAAATGGCACGAGTAATTCATTGATCAGAGCTTCATGAGAATGCAAACTCAAATGATTTCACATAGCGAAGACACAGGCGGCATCAAAATTAAGTTCTGCTTTGTAGCTTAGATCGGGGCATTGCTTTTGTAGATTCAAAAACCTACCAGGCCTTCCTAATGAGGATTCGCATGATACAGAAACACAACAAAACCTTTCATTCCATAAAAGCGGGCATCATCGGCGTCCTTCTGGTAGCCCAATCGCAAATCGGCCTAGCGGCTCAAGCGTCAGCGAGTAACAATGATTACACCAGTCTAGTTGAGCTATCCGAGAAATTCTTTGCATGGAAGCACGAGAATGACGACCCTCTCGATAAATCTTCTGAGCAAGCTGCTGTACATCTTAACGAGTTAAAAGCCATGCAAACGCAGTTGAGCGATACAGATGTCGCAGACTGGGGCCGTTCAGAACAAGTCGACTATCTTGCCTTGCGCTCTGCTATGGATCAGCACGACTTTATGCTGCAAGTAACCAAACCTTGGGAGCGTGATCCGGGTTATTACATTGACCGAATGCTGTGGCTGACATTTGTAGATCTACCGGCTAGCGATGAGACATTGACCAGACTTAAAGCAGACCTGCACTCAACTGTCGCTTTGGCGGAGACAGCAAAGCGCAATCTGATGAATGTACCAACTGATTTTGCAGCTTTGGCAATCCATAACCTAACCCAACCCGACGGCGTGGGTCATGGTCACCCTTATCGCGCTACTCCACCGGCTGGCGTTATTGGATGGTATGGCGATTTATTAGAACGAGCCCGTTCGGCTCAACCTGAGTTAGTGACGGAAATTGAGTCTGCACAGAATGCCGTTAAAAGCCTTCATGCTTGGCTGCTTGAAAAACAACCCACTATGACCGCTCATGCTGGCGTAGGCGAAGAGTTGCTTGATTGGTATCTCATGCAGGTCAAATTTATGCCCTATACTTCAGATGAAGTAGAGGCTCTGGGAGAAAGAGAGCTCGATCGAACTTGGGCGTTCTATGCACTCGAGCAGCATCGCAATCGCAAATTGCCTGAGCTAACTCTGCCTAAATCAAAGCAAGAGTACGAAGAACGAGTCGCTTCCGTCGATAAAGACATACGCAACTTTATCGAAGCCGAAGAGTTCATGACAATCCCGGACTACGTTCCCGCAGACTTTCGTAAAATCGGTTTTAATGTACCGTGGATCGAAAGAGACGGAGGGCCAAACTATTGGGAGCAAATACAATTTCGTGATCCGTCTCCCGATCACTGGCATGCGCATATTCCTGGGCACAAAGTTGACGCGATCATGCTTAAGACTAACCAGCACCCGATTCGAAAATACTTTCGCGATGGCGGCCGAATGGAAGGCTGGGCACTGTACTTGGAAGAAGCACCTTTGCAACTAGGCTTCTACGAAGACCGACCACGCACTAGAGAACTGATTTATAACTTCGGTATTTTTCGTGCGGCGCGCACACTCGGTGATGTACGTTTACAGCGTAACGAAATAAGCATCCCTGAAGTGGTCACTTTCTGGCGCTCAAAAACACCGTGGTTAGACGGCAATGTTGCCCGCGTTGACGCAGAAATCTATCTGCGCAGACCTCCAGGCTATGGCCTCGGATATACCGTGGGCAGCTTTCAGATGTATAAGCTACTTGCAGACCGCAAACAGCAGCTGCGCGATGACTTTGTACTGGGTGAGTTTCACGACCAAGTAATGGCGGCAGGCGCTATTCCTTTCGCGCTAATACGTTATGAAATGACGGGCCTGGATGATGAAGTACAGAAGTTTTGGGACTACCAGCCACTGGATGCAAAGCTTAAAGAGCTTGGTCGCTAATTTGATCTTGCGTCGCAAGCGGTACATTCATCCGAGCATTATTAGCCGTTAATGCCGTCGGTGCAAAAAACTCTAAACTTCTTGTATCAGTTTAACGTTTCATCACCACAACGATTGCTTCCCTTCTTGGTGTCAATCACTCACATATGTATCTTTGGCATTCATTTCATAATCGACCCAAGCCAATCAACCAACGCCCTACCCGTTACATCGCTGTAACGCTCTCCACCCTCATCGGCATAGGCTTGTTCCATAGAATCGTAGAGCCAACTGCTGTGCCCCATCTTTTCTTGAACAATTAGCTTCGCGGTCCCAGGTGATTTACGATTCACCGTATCTACTATAATTTGGTGCCCGTGCTGTGTTTCAAATTGATCGAACTCGTTGAAAATTACGAGCACCTTAGAATTGAGCGATTCCCAAGCGGCTAGAAAGTTCTGTTGAGCGGCCTGTTGATGCCATGTAAATGGTCGGCCGTATTGATTGTCTTTATCTAAGCCTCGCACATCATTTCGTATCGCCTGCATCGCGGAGCTATCTTTGGCAATCTCGTCTGGGTGTCTGCCCTTGGCTAAGTATTCAGTCTGAAAAATAATTCTCTGAGTCATCTGCTCATGAATCTCAGCTCTGGGTATAGCAGTAGGACGGCGCTCTAAATAGAACCGCTCGAAGTTAATCATGCGTTCTAAATGTGTTAGTGCGCCCCCGCCTTGCACCATCGCCGCCTCAATGTTGTAGCCTTTGTTTTGTAAGGCACTTGCAACTAAGGGTGCGGTGGTCGAGCCCAAACTTTGCCCGAAGACATAGACTTTTGACGCATCGATCCGTTCATCTTTGAGTAGTTCTTCAAAAGCTGAAATGTAGTGCGCTACTTCAGTGTCGTAATCTAGTTTGTCGCACGCTGGTCCTTGGCTGTCTCCAGCGCCCGCTCGATCCACACGTACTAATGCCAAATTCGATTCTCTGGCCAGCATTCCTAACATGCCACCTGCGCCAGGACTGAGCTCCACCGATCCGCAAGATACCCATTGAGTAAATAGTAAGGGGTGCATTGGTTTATCTATAGAGCTGGGTCGTGATATTAACGTTCGTAAACGAACACCCGGTTCAACCTCAACTGAGCCGTAGAATGTGTCGACATCTGTAATTGCTTCCAACGGCTTGTCAGCTTGGCGCGGCAATGGGTCATCCAATGCGGTATTGGCCAGTGATGGAAAAGAAGAACTGAAAATCAGAGCCAGTCTGCTGGCCATGCAGAATATAGAACGTAAACGCGGCATAGGTGCCTCTCGGTGTTATTTGTTGAGTTCGCGTTCTATACTAGATTTCATACATGCCATGCACAGGGCTTTTATACCAAGCGATAGAACTTTTATGTCAACCACCTGTTTTTCATGACGAGCAACGCAGCACCTTTAGACCACGCAAACTCAATGCAGTCACGACTGCTTAAACACGCGTGCTTTTGGGTTGCGTATTACGTGTTGTTTAGCCTGATTTGGGCATCACCGCCTGAGCGCAGTTATTATGTTTCGTTCTATTTAGAATTCGTATTGATGCCCCTGCGCATCATTGCGAGCTATTGCATGATGTACATGCTGATCCCTTCATTTTTGAGCAATCGAAAGTTAGTGGCCTTTCTTTCTAGTTATTTCGTTTTGATTGTTGCGGCGGCGGCTTTGCAAATGGTCATAGGCCATTTCTTTTACGACCAACTCCTAGTCGATCGCGGCGAGCGCTTTTCGATATCAATCGCATCCTTGCTCCGCAATATGGTACTGATCAATTCAACGGTAATTTTGTTGGGGGCTGCCAAGGTGTTTCAATTGCATTTTCAATTAGTCGATTCGCTAGCCGACGAACAAGGCTCTGCCTCCAATACTACTAAGACTAGCGATACGCCATTCATTGAAGTGAAGTCAAACAGACGGACACACCGCCTACGAATCAACGACATTCGATACGTAGAAGGTATGGGTAATTATGTTTCTTATGTCACCACGCAAGGCAACCGCACAGTGGTTTACAGTTCGCTCAAAGCGGCTCAAGACCTATTACCAGACAGCTTTGTTCGTTTGCATCGATCGTACTTGGTTAATCGAACACATATTAAAGCCTATGATATCGATACCGTAACTGTTGGTGACAAGACCATCCCTCGAGCCAAGGATATAAGTGATGTGTTGCTAAAGGGAGGGTGAAGGATTTACTTTGCTGAGCAAATCGAGCTTACAGGTTTTATCTATATGTGATTAACCCACAATAGACGCTATTTTAGTAACCTGCTGACTCTTCATCCTGTGCATCGTC
Source organism: Proteobacteria bacterium UBA7415 (assembly GCA_002470515.1). GTDB lineage: Bacteria > Pseudomonadota > Gammaproteobacteria > Arenicellales > Arenicellaceae > Arenicella. The sequence continues at coordinate 467,461 of DKML01000031.1, forward strand.
AATATATTCAGCCGCCAGCTGGCGCGTTGCATTAGCTAACAGAGCAGCGTCAACCCCAACTCCGATAAACTTAGCACCTGCTTGTTCATACTTCTCGACCAACTCCTTAGTCACCGCCAGCACCCCTGCACTCTTACCGGCTTGTTTTATTGCCTCAAAGCCGCGCTCTATTGCAGTGACTACATCGGGGTGACCAGGGTTGCCAATATGGCCCATTGCAGCTGACAAATCCGAAGGGCCAATAAACACAGCGTCAACGCCCTTTACCTCTGCGATTGATTCGATATTTTCGATGCCAAGCATGGTCTCAATTTGTACGATTACACAAATCTCATCATTTGCATTACTTAGATAGTCTGGGTCTCGATTCCAGTTTGCTGCACGAGCCATAGATGTACCCAACCCTCGGCAACCAACTGGCGGATACTTAGAGGCTGCAACAATTTGTTTCGCTTGCTCCGCTGTATCTACCATTGGAACTAACAGCGTTTGCGCGCCAATATCAAGAAGTTGCTTAATGAGTGCTGTACTACCTTCCACCGGCCGCACTACAGCCGATACTGGATAAGGTTCAATGGCTTGTAAATGCGCCATCACTGAGCGCACATCAAAAGGTCCGTGCTCGGCATCAATGAGCACCCAATCAAAACCTGCTCCTGCGCCAATTTCAGCAACGGTCGTATCAGGAATTCCTTGCCACAAGCCAAATTGAGTTTTAGTACCCTGTAGAGCCTGTTTAAATTGGTTTCGCTTAGTCATATGTTCCCTTCACGTAAAGTTTACTGATATGTCGCCTAACACGCCATATTCAGCAGTGACACTGTCACCCGCTTTTACTTTGATGGGCGCTGTAAATGAACCACTTAACAGTACCTGACCAGGTTCCAATGCAATGCCATGAGGAGCGAAGCGTTTAGCAATCCAACAAATTCCGTTTGCAGGGTGATCTAACACGGCAGCGGCCAAACCTGTTTGCTCAATCACTCCATTGAGTTTAACAATTGCCCCAGCCCAGCGCAGATCCATGTCACCCGGCTTCACTTTCTTGCCTCCCATGATGATCCCTGCATTGGCAGCATTGTCCGAAATCGTATCAAACACCGTTCTCGTATAACCTGTGTCCGGATGCACTCGATAGCTTCTAGCAGCAATCAGTTCAAAAGCAGGAATTACATAATCTGTAGCCGCCATTACTTGTTCAGGTGTTACATCTTCGCCAAACAAGCGTTCTTTGAGCACAAACGCCAATTCAACTTCAATTTGTGGGTCTAGAAAATCTGATGTTTTAATATCACCACCATCTGCAAAGACCATGTCGTCGAGCAAGACTCCATAGTCTGGAGTTTCGATCTTCATCACTCGCTGCATAGCACGTGACGTTAACCCAATTTTGTAACCAACGATTTTTCTACCGTCTTCTATTTTTCGATTAACCCACGCTGACTGTATAGCGTAGGCATCAACCATACCCATATCAGGGTGACTCAACGTTACAGGATCGATTTGCTTACCCTTCTGTTCAGCATGGTAAAGATCCATCGCTGCCGCTAGTATTTCGTCTTGAGTAAGCATTAGAGATGATCCTGTATGTTGTTTTTGTTGTACTTTAGCACTGGCTCGAGTTCACGCATTTCAAATGATAGAGCCATTCCACGTTGCGTAACTTGCGCGGTAAAATGCTCACTGAACACGTTAAAGAATGATTCCGCCGCCGCTTGCCGGTCTTGCATACTTCGGCCTGCCCCAAGCTTTACTTCCAAATGCGCAAAACCGTGCTCTGAGTTGCCGTCGGCCATGCGATGCTGAGTACAGCAATAGGCTCGACTGCGAATACCCTTTAAAGGAAACAAGCCTGTAGTTTGTGCGGCATCGTGCAGGCTTGAAAACAAGCCTTGAATCGAGTCATCCGTCTGACTGAGATTGTCAGAGTATTCAAGAACAAAGTGCGCCATATTATTCTCCTCTAAGAAAGACCGCCAAGTACTGGAATTTTATGGGTACCAAGCGCGACGCAAACATTTTTAGTTTCCATATAAAAATCAAAACTATAGTCTCCACCGTCACGACCAACACCAGACATTTTTACACCACCGAAAGGGGATGGTAGATTTCGATTATTCTCAGAATTAACCCATAACATGCCAGCTTCAATACTTCTTGCCAACCGCATGCCTCTTCCCGAGTCGTTAGTCCAGATATAACCTGCTAAGCCAAACTCAATATCGTTTGCAAGCTTGATAGCTTCGTCTTCAGCATCAAATTCAATGGCGGTCAGCACTGGGCCAAATATTTCTTCCTGCGCAATTCGCATATTATTTTTAGCCTCTACAAATAGCGTGGGCTCGACATAGTAGCCTTCTTCAGTACCGTTAACCGGTGAGCCACAAGGAGCACCTCCAACTAGGGTTTCAGCTCCGTCGTCCTTTGCCACAGAAAAGTAACTGTTCACTTTGTCGTAATGTACTTGACCGATCATTGGTCCTATTTCAGTATTTGGATCAAGAGGGTGACCAACTTGCAAGTTCGCTACTCGCTTTGCCAAAGCCGCAAGAAACTTATCTTTGATACCAGACTGTACGAGTAAGCGACTTGAAGACGTGCATCGTTCGCCATTTAGGCTATAGATCATGAACACCACAGCATCCAGCGCGCGATCAAAATCGGCATCATCAAATACAATCACGGGGTTCTTTCCCCCCAATTCTAAGTGCATGCGTTTGAGCGTATCGGCGCCTTGCTTCATTATTAGCGGCCCCGTAATACTTGAACCGACCAAAGCAATCGCTTTAATATCAGGGTGCTCCGAGAGCCGCTTGCCAGCGACTTGACCGAAGCCATTAATGGTATTCCAAACGCCATTCGGAATTCCTGCATCTTTAGCGATTTCGGCAAGTAACATTGCTGTCATTGGCGATAGTTCTGCAGGTTTGTGCACCACCGTGCAACCGGCTGCAAGAGCTGGAGCAATTTTCCATGTAGACAACATAAACGGTGTATTCCACGGCGTTATTATTCCAACGGCTCCAATAGGCGATCGACTGGTGAAATTTGTATGCTCTTCTTGAAAAGATGAGCTACCCGCCGTGGCCTCTGGTGCTTTGTCTGCGAAGAACCTGAAGTTAGCCGCTCCACGTATCGCGGCCTTTTTCATAAATTTGATTGGTTGACCAGTATCCATTGACTCTATCAATGCGATTTCGTCTGCTCGCTCTTCAATCTTGTCGGCGAAATGATGCAGCAATTTGCGACGCTCACTGCCTGGCATATCTCTCCACGCAGGAAAAGCATCTCTAGCGGCTTCGCACGCCTGGTCCACTTCGCGCTCGGTAGCGACCGCGACTTTCCCCACAACGGACTTGTCTACGGGGCTTAAATTCTCAAACAGTTCCGATCCGCTAGGGACAACCATCTCTCCATTAATAAAATGACCGATAGTCTGATTTTTGAATTTAGCTAAAAATTCTTCTGCCGCTGAAACGTTAGATTTGAAAGTTGTCATAATAAAAGTATTTAACCGGTTAACAATATAGTTAACATGTTAATTTAATTGGGGTATGATTGCAAACACAACCGATAAACCATGAGAGCATGAAATGAAGTTTATAAGTTTTGAAATCAATGGCATCCAATCTTGGGGTGCCGTCAAAGATGAAACTCAAGTCGTCGATCTTGGCTCCTTAATGGGCCAAGACCTCAAATCTGTAATTTCCGAGGGCCGATTAAGTGAAGCGCGCGAACTGGCTGATGCCAACGAGGCTCGTGTCTCGATAGATGACGTAAAGCTACTTTCACCTATTCCAAATCCCAGAATGATTGCCTGCATCGGCGTTAATTACGCTAATCGAAACGCAGAATATAAAGACGGCTCAGAAGCACCTAAATTTCCTAGCCTTTTTATGCGTGTGCCGGAGTCGTTTACTACCCATGGCGAACCTTTATGGCGCCCGCCTGAGTCTGATCAACTGGATTATGAGGGCGAGATTGTTGTTGTCATCGGTAAAGCGGGTCGCCGTATTGCAGAGGAAGATGCCTATGATCATATCGCTGGCCTAACGGTTATGAACGAAGGCACTCTACGAGACTGGGTAAGACACGCAAAATTTAACGTGACTCAAGGCAAGAACTTTTGCAACTCAGGTGCTATTGGCCCTTGGATGGTGTCAGCCGATGAGTTTGATGCCAACATGTATGAAAACATGCGCATCACCACCAAGGTTAATGGTGAACTCCGCCAAGACGATACAACTGCGAGCATGATGTTTCCTCTTAAATACATTATTCACTATTGCTCCAAGTTCTTCGAACTTCAACCGGGTGATATCATTGCTACTGGCACGCCCAATGGCGCTGGCGCTAGATTCGACCCGCCTAAGTATTTGGTACCCGGCGACGAAATTGAAGTAGAAGTCGAAGGCGTAGGTAAACTGATCAACGGCGTAATAGATGAACCTAACCTGAGCTAGAGACATTGCATGGCAAGAACTAAGAACGAGCTGGAATTATTAGAGGAAGGCCTCAGAGACTTCGACCGCTCACTACCGATGTCGTTACTTAAAGCACGCGAAGCGGTAATGAGAGAATTTTTGCCTTCTTTGCGTTCGCACCAGCTCTCTCCTGAACAATGGCGCGTAATTCGCGCGCTCGTTCAAGAGGATGGCTTAGAACTTGCTGAGATTTCACTTCGCTGCTTCCTTCTCGCGCCCAGCTTGTCGCGCATCTCACAGAATCTCGAAAAGCGAAACATTGTTGAACGCAAGAATGTCGACAGTGATCAAAGAAGATCCAAATTGTTTCTCACAAAAGAAGGCAGAAAGTTGTTTGAAACACTGGCACCCGAGTCGGAGCAACAGTACTTAGAGATCGCCAATAAATTTGGCGAAGAAAAACTCGACACTTTGTACGAATTGCTCTCTGACTTGGTCAACGTACTCAACAAACCTTAGACAAGTCTCTCAAGGTAATACGCAAAGGAATTAATACAATGACTGTTTCATTAGATAGTACGCTACTCAAAGACAGTAGCTATGTAAACGGCCAATGGCTAGGCGATAGCGTAGACTTCGTAAGCGTCAGTAATCCGGCCAATGGCGAGTTGATTCAACGAGTAGCTAGCTGTTCGATGGATGATGCACAGGCTGCAGTTGATGCGGCCAATGCTGCACTTCCAGCTTGGAGATCGAGGTCGGCAAAAGATCGCGCCGCTTTGCTCAAACGTTGGTTTGATCTGATAATGCTAAACCAAAATGCTTTGGGCGCAATTTTAACCGCTGAGCAAGGCAAGCCCCTAGCGGAAGCCAAGGGTGAGGTAGCTTACGGCGCGAACTACATTGAGTGGTTTGCCGAAGAAGCAAAACGCGTTTATGGCGACACTATTCCATCGACTGGGCCTAGTTCTCGTATAGTTGTAATCAAACAACCCGTTGGTGTTGTATCAGCAATAACGCCCTGGAACTTCCCTAACGCAATGATCACTCGCAAGGCGGCACCAGCCTTGGCCGCCGGCTGTACGTTCGTTGTGAAGGCGGCCAAAGAAACTCCTCTATCTGCCCTTGCCTTAGCCGAATTGGCGGAGCAAGCAGGGATTCCGAAGGGCGTATTCAATGTCTTGGTCTGTAAGCAATCTAGCGCGGTTGGTAAAGTGCTAACCCAAGACCCTCAAGTCGCTAAATTTTCGTTTACAGGCTCCACAGAAGTCGGAAAAATTTTGCTACAGCAATGCGCTACAACCGTTAAGAAAACTTCAATGGAACTCGGCGGCAACGCGCCCTTCATTGTGTTTAATGATGCCGACCTAGACGAAGCTGTTAAGGGCATTATGATCTCGAAGTATCGCAATGCAGGTCAAACGTGTGTGTGTACTAATCGAGTTTTTGCACAAAGTGAAATTTACGATGACCTTGCGCAAAGGCTCAAGATAGCTGTAGATTTACTCAAAGTGGGTGCAGGTCACGATGAAGGTGTAGAAATTGGACCACTCATTAATGCCGATGCCAAAACATTTGTTCAGGAGCTGCTCGACGAAGCAGTTGCTGAAGGTGCAACGGTCTTGACTGGTGGCAACGAGCAAGACCAAGGAGATCTATTTTTTCAACCCACCGTCTTAACCAATGTCTCCACTCACATGCGAGTTGCTCGCGAAGAAATATTTGGCCCGATCGCACCACTTATAAAGTTTGAAACAGAAGAGCAAGCTATCCAACTCGCCAACGACTCAACTGTTGGACTAGCGGCCTACATGTACAGCCGAGATATAGGCCGGGTTTGGAGAGTCTCAGAGGCACTTGAATACGGAATGGTAGGTATAAACGAAGGACTCATCTCAAACGAAATGGCGCCATTTGGCGGTGTGAAAGAATCCGGTATGGGCCGCGAGGGTTCAAAATACGGGATCGAAGACTATCTCGAAATTAAGTATCTCTGCATGGGCGGTATCGACAAATAGGTCTGTGAAGAAAGAAGTAAAAAAGACACATCAATACGCTAATTTCCACGAGTTCTATTATGAGCACACCCACTGAGATAATCGACACCAGCGCCGTGAGCGGCCGGCAAATTCTAATTATCATATTGTGCTTGCTCTTTAATATGGTGGACGGTTTTGACATCACGGCAATGGCCATTGTTGCCCAATCGGTTGGGCAGGAACTGTCTTTATCCGCTGAGAAACTCGGCTGGATTTTCAGCATGGCTCTCGCAGGAATGATGGCTGGAGCTATGCTTCTGGCTCCATTATCTGACGTCTTTGGCCGGCGCAAAATGATCATCTCGAGCCTAGTTTTAGTAGGGTCTTCCATCGTCCTTACGGCTAATGCAACGTCGCTAACAGGATTCATGTTATTACGGTTCATTAGTGGCTTGGGCGCTGGCTGCCTCTTAGCGACGCAAGCCACGCTGGCATCGGAATATAGCCCCGAGCGATTTCGCACATTGGCGGTCTCTGCAGTAACGGCTGGATACCCAATAGGCGCAATGATGACGTCTGTTGTGGCCGCCTACCTTATTCCCGAATACGGATGGAGAGGCATGTTTTGGTTTGGTGGAGTCATGACTCTATTGATGGCCTGCGTTGCATTTTTTCTAATCCCTGAATCGTTGAAGTTCCTTATAACAAAACGCTCGCCAGACACTCTGGAAATAGTTAATCAACAGTTAGCGGCTATTGGAAAGCCACTTGCAACGTCGCTACCAGAAACAACTCAGACCATCAATGATTCAGCCACTACAGGTCTATTGAGCAATGTAGCAACGCTACTGTCGCCAGAACAAAGGCGAACCACAATTTTACTTTGGTTCGCATTCTTTCTTTCTTTTGCTACGCTCTATGTGCTGATGAGCTGGATACCCAAAATGATTGAAGACAGCGGGTACGACTTCAGCATTGGACGGGATGCTTTCTTTTTATTCAACTTAGGCGGCGTTATTGGAATCTTCCTAATGGGGGCCATGTCAACTCGGTGCCGTCTTTCTATCTTACTTTCGATACTACTTATTGGTTCTGCGGCAGGGATGGTTATCTTCGCCCTTATCTCAGTAGAACTGAGCATACTAATGCTCATTATCTTTCTCATAGGATTGTTGCAACAGGGTGGCTTTACGGGTCTCTATGCGGCGGCGACAAAATCTTACCCCACAGAAATTCGCGCCACCGGTGTTGGCTGGTGCATTGGCTTGGGACGTTCGGGCGCCGTTTTTGGACCAACAGCCGCAGGTTATCTAATGGTCGCAGGTTCGGACATGTCTGAGATATTTCTTGTCTTTGCGATACCCATGCTCGCAGCAGGCGTGATCGCGTATTTCCTAAAAATCGACTAATACTTCATATTGTTTTCGATGCACGTGATTTGCGGCTCATTGGCGTGTTGATGTACTAAAATTTTTATACACGAACCACTTCACAGAATATGCCCACCACTCAACTATCCACTATATTGTCTATTGTCAGCCCCGCATTCATCCTAATTGTGCTGGGTTATTTAACCGTCAAATTTGCTTGGCTTGATAAGAGAGGAGTCAGAGCACTCGGCTGGTTTACAACCCGTGTTGCACTACCGGCAGCTATTTTCCAAGCTTTAAGTTCTAGAAACTTAGCCGACATTTTTCACGCTGATTATCTAATAGTCTATGGCGTTGGGTCGTTGATAGCCTACTTCACCGTTTTTATCGTTGCCAAAAGCATGTTTAAGAAACCGTTAACCGAGTCCGCTTTTTATGGGCTTGGCTCCAGCATGTCTAACACTATTCTAATTGGCTACCCAATCATCATTCAGATCTTTGGTCCAGCCGCTGTAATTCCATTTGCACTAACTTTGATCATAGAGAACCTAGTGATCCTGCCTTTGAGCTTGGCTTTGGCTGAAAGCGGCATGCGCAAAGAAGGTCATTTTCTCAAGGCTCTTGTAGGTTCCTTAGGCACGTTGGCCAAAAATCCGATTATTCTTTCCATAGCAATGGGGCTGCTCTTTTCACTCTTATCAATTAGCCTGCCTTCTGCTGCCGATAGTGCGATCCAATCATTAGCGGCAACGGCCTCTGGCTTGGCTCAATATACGATTGGGGGAATACTGGCAGGCGTTGCATTGACTGTGCTGAGCAAAGATATGAGCTTGGTTATTTTAGGGAAACTAATAATTCATCCTGCAGCCATATTGCTAATGATATTTATGCTGCCTCCGATGGATCCAATGTTCACTTCAATTGCTGTGATCTTGTCGTGTCTTCCAATGTTTAGTGTGTACGCGGTGTTGGCGATGGACTACGAGCTCGGAGAGTTTTGTTCTGCAGTGCTACTCCCTACTACGGTACTATCGTTTATCACGATTAGTCTGGCCATCTGGTTTCAAGCAGCATAAACCCAATTATTGATTGGCCAGCGAGTGGTCTCAATCTCTACTATTAGACTGAATAGATGACGAACGCAGAGAGTCGATTAATCATCAGACAATTCTAGGTAGATTCTCTTTTTAGCTTTTACAAATGCCGCAGGAGAGTTAATCGCATCAAGCGCTATCAATTTACCCTCGCTATAGTATGCGACACTAAATTTACGCGCTTTGATATCGCCTTCAACGATAACCTCATCGTGACCCTGCATTAACCCAGCGGTCTGAAGCTTAACGTCATATTGATCAGACCAAAACCAAGGTAATTGATCATAAATAACGTTATCACCACATATAGAAAGTGCGGCTGTTTTCGCTTGGGCTACCGCATTGGGTACCGACTCAAGACGAATGCGTCTTTTGTACTGAGGGTTTGGATGGTTAGAACAATCGCCGACAGCGTATATATCCAAATCCTTTGTTCGGGTGTATTCATCGACAACAATTCCGTTATCACATTCAAGGCCGGCTTGCTCAGCAAGCTCAACATTGGGAATCACTCCGATCCCCACGATTGCACAATCAAACTGAATCAACTCACCATTATCTAACTCAGCGAAATTTCCATCCTGTTTGTAAACAAATCGCTTTAGACCAACGCCTAAACGTATATCAACACCAGCGGCACGGTGCATGTCTTGATAAAACTTCGATACCGGCTCACTGGTTACTCTAGCCAACACTCGTTCTTGTGCCTCAAGCACTGTGACCGTAATACCTTGATTGACGGCTGAGGCTGCAACTTCTAAACCAATATAGCCTGCACCAACAATCAACAGCTTACTGCCTGGCTTAAGACTATCTTTAATCTCGTCTACGTCTGTTACTGTGCGCAGGTACTTAATACAAGACGCATCAGCGCCCTCCACGGGCAATATGCGGGCGCGTGTTCCTGTTGCCAATATCAGTTTCGAGTAAGCTATGCGATCACCGTTCGCTAATGCAACTTCTTTAGTCTCTCGATCGATAAATTCAGCTCTTTGGCCAAGCATTAGATCAACCTTGGTCACCTCATAAAAGTTGGCGTTTTTAATGGCGAGCTTGTCTGCGCTGATGTCGCCTTTATAATAAGCCTTAGACAGCGGCGGACGCTGATAAGGCAAATGTTCTTCATCGCCTATGAGCGTAATTTTTGCGTCCCAGCCAGCTCTTCGCAATCCTGCAATTGCTTCAGTAGCCGCGTGACTCGCACCAATAATGACAACGTTCTGCGTAGTACTTTTCATTTTATTGCCTCTATTTAAGGACTCTGAACGCCTAATTGTCATTACAAACACGTGAGCAAGCTCACTGAATATCTTCCAATGGGATGTACTCTCTGCTCGCTAAATCGTTCACGAGCACAGAGAGTCTCTCCGTCACTATATCGAGAAACGCGCAAGCAACATTCTTTGCTACTTCATCACTTTAAGCGTTTGGATATGAGTAAACTCTTTGAGCCCTTGAGTGCCAAATTCAACACCGAAGCCAGACTGCTTAACGCCTCCAAATGGTGCATCCGGCTGAATAGCTCCGTGCTCGTTTACCCAAGAAGTACCGCACTCAAGTTGCATTGCAATTTTTGAAGCTTTATCAATATCATTTGACCATACAGATCCACCCAATCCGTTTTCACTATCGTTGGCCAATCTAACGGCTTCTTCAATCGTCGAAAATTTGATGATCGGCAATATTGGGCCAAAAGGCTCTTCGTCCACAAGTCGTGAACCATTAGTGAGTCCGGTCACTATTGTTGGCTCAAAGAAATAACCATTGCCTGCAATCTTGTTACCTCCGGCAACGATGGTGCCTCCTTGAGCTTCTACAGAAGCGGCAAGATCTTCGACAACCTTGAGTTGATCGGCGTTTTGTACTGGGCCCAACTGCGTTCCCTCGTTGAGGCCATTACCAACTATTGTTTCTTTTGCAATTTGTGCAATTTCTTGCGCGAGTTCATCGTGGATATCTTCATGTACATAGAGGCGCTTTAACGCAGCGCAGGTTTGCCCATTGTTGTGGAAACTTACGCCGAAAAGTTTAGATGCTATCTCTTTAACGTTAACGTCTGGCAAGACAATTCCCGCATCGTTACCGCCAAGCTCTAGCGTCAACCGCTTTAAGTTGGCCGCAGACGCTTCCATAATTCTCCGACCTGTCGGAGTGGATCCTGTAAATACAATTTTGCTTACGCCAGGGTGCTTGGTTAATGCCGAACCAACGCCGCCCTCGCCTGTAACAATGTTTAATACCCCAGCAGGGAGAACCTGATTCGCCAGCTCTACCATTCTAGTTGTCGCTACAGGAGTGAAGCTAGACGGTTTGATCACTACTGTATTGCCTGCTCGAATCGCTGGAATCACATGCCATATGGCAATTAACAGAGGCCAGTTCCAAGGTGTTATGGAACCCACAACGCCCAGTGGCTTTCTGTGGACTTCGATACGTGCTTCATCATTATCTTGGATTAATTCCACAGGCAATTCAAAGCTGGCTGTTGCGCGAGTCCATCCAATAGAGCCACCTACCTCCATTCCAGAACCTACTCCATTAAGCCCTTCAAACGGCTTGCCAGACTCCATTGTGACTAGTTCCATAAGCTCTTTCATATTGGCTTCAAGCGCATCGGCAAGGGCCATACATCCTGCCCGGCGCTCGTCGTCCGATTTCTTACCCCAACTAATAAATGCTTCTTGAGCTGCCTGCACCGCCAAATCCACGTGCTCTGCAGTACCCGCCGAACATCGTGCAAACGGCTCACTCGTAGCAGGGTTAATAACCTCAAATGTATGGTCGGTTGATACGGCTTTGCCGCCTATGTACATCGGATATTCTTTCATTGCTTACCCCTGAAATTGTGTGATAGCTACATTTACAACGAATCGAAATGCGCAATAATTTTGTTTCTATAGATGCTAGTTGCTGGTATTTCCGATCAGGCTAACGCCCTACGCGAGACTAGCGTCGCTTTAAACTTTTTTTACATCGCAAATCATATCCCACACCCTAGACAACCATAATGTTCCAAATAATAGCTTCACCGTTTCCGAAATGGCGTCAATGTAGACCGATTAACACTGATAAATGCTGATAAATGCTGATAATATTAGAGTTATATTCATTAATGTTTCCAAAACACGTTCAATAGGTATTTATGAATGAACTAAATTGCATTAGAGCTTTTGTCAAAGTAGTTGAAGTGGGTAGTTTTGCTGAAGCTTCTCGCCAAACTGACCTGGCTAAATCCGTTATTACCAAGCGCGTTAATCAATTGGAAGAGTATATGGAACTCCAACTGTTACAACGATCTACACGCAAACTGAGCCTTACCGAAGGTGGCGCAGCTTTCTACGAAAAAGCAGTTTCAATAGTTTCGCAGCTTGATCAGGCATTGGCGGAAGTCAGCTCTGTGGAGTGGGGACTAAGTGGTACGTTGAGAGTAAGCTGCGTTTCTTCATTTGCATCCCGCTATTTGGCAAAGGATCTCTGCGAGTTCCAAATTGAACACCCAGACCTTTGCATTGAACTACAACAGCATGATCGATTTTGTGACCCCATTCAGGAAGGGTTCGACGTGTGCATTCAGGTTAGCAATGACAGAAAAAGTGCGTTGGAAAAAGTAGAGCTATTTCCGCTACGTAGATTGATCGTCGCCACCCCGCGATATTTAGAGAAGTACGGAACACCATCTACACCTGACGAACTTACAGAGCACCGACATGCGCACAATAACTACGTAAACTCGGAATGTGATATCAATTTTATGTCCACCAAGCGCACGAAATCTGTACACATCAACCCGCAAATATTTACCAATGCAATCTGGATGGTTCATGCAGCAGTAATGAGCGACAACTACATGGCTTTGATGCCGGCATTCTTCATTGAAGAAGAACTGGCGAGTGGTCAACTAGTGGCCGTGTTAACAGATATGAAAATCGAATCACCAACTTTAACCGCCTTCTATCGCCGCTCATCTTTTGTACCAATGAAGGTTCGGATTTTAATAAACTTTTTGCGCAGAAAGTATGGCGATCGACCGCCCTGGGAAACCCGCTTAGTTGAGGATTTTCCGAATCTAGCAGTCGCTCTAAGAAGTGACGTTAAGAATCGTACTGCGTAACTATGCAGTGTCGAAAGTGGCTCTTAAAAGATAAGCGACACAAACCAAAAGCCGGCAGTACATCCAACGCCAAGTCCTACAGCAGGATTGAACCAGCCTGGTTCCTTCATTTTGTTCAAAATATGTATCAAAAACACACAGACAGCAACAATGCACAACTGGCCGATTTCTACGCCCAAATTAAATGTCAATAATGCTAGTAAAAAGGTATCTTGAGGCAAACCTATTTCCAGTATGGCTCCAGCAAAACCTAGCCCATGGAAAAGCCCAAAAATAAATACAATAGGCCAGTAATCAACAATACGGATTAACGAGATATCCTTATTTTTTACTAAATCTACTGCAAGGAGCGCAATCGAAAATGCAATCAAGGACTCAACTGGCCGGCTTGGAATGTGCACCCAACCCAATGCGGCGGCAGATAGAGTTATAGAATGGGCTATGGTAAAAGCAGTAATTAAACCGATCAAAGTACGCAATACACCTCCCGCAAGAAAACATATCGCTAACACAAACAATAGGTGATCAGCTCCACCAAGAATATGTTCTACCCCCATCACGAGGTACTGATAAACGCCTTTTTGCGATGCTTTTTCTGGCACTAACGCTAGCGGTTCAGAGTATTCGTTTATAAAGTGAATTTGCTCAGCATTTTTTTTATCTACGATACGTAGAACAACAGACCTCTCGATTGAACGTAAGCCTTCGATCTCAACAGAATGGGGTTTGGACTCATTGAGTTCGCATTGGTAGTGTTCTTCTCTAAGCCACCGATTGTCTTCTACTGAAGTCAGCGTTGAACCACTCATAGAGCATTCAGGCGTAAACTGGATCGAAAGACTTCTGGGGTCAATGGCTCCTTGGTTGCGTGAAAATGACCAGAGTACTTTATAGTCGCTCTCGGTTTGTTGAGTTATGGTTGTCAACACTGGAGCCATCGTATGCGCGGAACTACTGCTAGCAAACTGAAAGAGCAGCAAGCCCAAAAGACAAGCTCTACGTAGCACTATAGAACAAGTCATTGACGGTCAGTTTGTCCGCTTCGAGTCATCTCTATCTCAACATCATACTGCTGTCTCAATCTATTCAATGCCTCCTCACGTAATTCACGGCGCCTTTGTGAACGCAGACTGTTAATGAGTTTTTCGCGCAACTGTTCGTTGTACACTAATGCGCTAGTCTCTATATCACTAACGAGAACCACGTGATAACCGAAAGTGGAAGAGAATGGTCCGCTCCACCTACTCGTATCAACGTTCATCAATGCATCGGCAAAGCCCTGTCCAAAGTTAGCCACAAGCTTACTTTTGCTGAGCGCTTCAAACTTGGAGCCCATTAAAAAAGGGTCACCAATTTCTGTTTGTGAGACTGCGCCAGAATCAAGCAGCTTTAGTGCTTTGGTTGCCTCTTCTGATGCATGCCCCTTGTGATTATCGAAACTGAAAAAAACGTGGCTAAAATCAAAGCGAGGTTGCGATGTTGTTGATCTTTGCACGAACTGTCTTCGGATATCTGCTTCGGTGTATATTTCCGAATCTGCTTCGCCTTCGATAATAAAAGCCAGCGTTTGAGCTAATCTGCGCCGAACCACAACGTCATTTTTGTAGAGCTCCAATCGTAATGCTTCTCGGTATAAAAGCTCTTCGTCAATGTAGGCCTGCAATTCAGCGTCCAACTGGTCCAGACTAGGCAGCTGGCCATATCGATTGGTTAGCTCTTTCTCGAGTTGCTCTACTTTAATGGCCGACACCAATATGCGTTGACTATCTGAATTCAGAGGTCCCCTCCACTGCTCCAATAGAAACAGTAGGACTCCCACAAAAAGAAATATTAACAGTGGAGAATTTCTCATCATTAATCCAACAACTTACAGACGCATTATCCAAACACCATCATCGGCTGAGCCGTTTAGTATCACCTAATTTTTGCGCTACCTGGTTACGAAAAATCAAATACGCTCGAATAGCTTCGGCCTCTTCTTCAGATATTTCTGAACCAAAACCCACCATTCCTCCAGCCTCCAACAATCCGTCCAATACTGCTGACTTGAATGCGGCAGCTTCCTGAATAAACCCTGAATATCGGAGATCTGGAACCACCCCTCCACCAATGGCTCCTCCTCCATGGCAACCCGCACAAAACCGCTCGTAAACACCAAACCCAAGCTTCACTACTTCAGGGTCCAAGTCAATCGCAGTCAGATCAGGCATGTCTCTTAGCTGTTCACTGGCCGGAGGCAGTTCTGCCGAACCACCGAGTTTAAAGGTGAGCAAGCGGCTTCTATTGATAGGCTGTCCGTCCGCAGCATCCCAAGCCAACACCCCTGAAATCAGAGGGAAGATACCACCCCAACCTGCACTTACGGTTATATACTGTTCACCATCGACCGCATAACTAATAGGCGGCGCTACAACACCGGTCTGGGTTGGAAAACTCCATAAAGCCTCTCCATCAATTGCGCTATAGGCATTTAAGAAACCAGTCGCAGTACCTTGAAACACTAGTCCTCCAGCGGTGGACAGTACTCCCCCATTCCACGCGCCAGGGTACTCAACGCTCCAAACCTCTTTTTGCGCAACTGGGTCCCATGCTACCAAGAGGCCTTTTGACATCTTCTTAATCTCATCGATTACTTCTGGAATATCTGGAATCGCCGAGAAAGTAGTATCAATCCCAATATTAACCGCTAAGTTCTTGGGAACCTGGTTATCGTCGGCCATATAAGGAAATGCTAATTCTTGGGCCGGCAGATAAACCAACCCAGTATCTTTACTATATGACATAGGATGCCAGTTGTGCGCGCCTAAGAAAGCTGGCGACACAAATGTTGTCTTACCAGTTTTCCAATATTGAGCCTCAGGATTAACCACTGGTCTTCCTGTTTCAAGGTCTACATGACTTGCCCAATTTATGTCGACAAAATTTTCGGCTGATAATAGTTCACCCGTTTCTCGGTCGAGAACATAAAAGAAACCATTTTTAGGCGCCTGTATCAGTACCTTTCGAACAATTTCCTTAATCTTTAGATCAGCAAGGATCATGTGTTGAGTAGCGGTGTAATCCCAACCCTCTCCCGGTGTGGTTTGATAATGCCATTTGTACTCTCCACTATCAGCATCAACTGCAACAATAGAGGACAGAAACCAGTTATCACCTTCGCCCGCAGAACGAAGATTCGGGTTCCAGGGCGTCCCGTTGCCAACTCCAAAATAGAGCGTATTTAGGTCGCTGTCGAAAGCCATCGAATCCCAAACAGTACCGCCACCCCCCAACTTCCACCATTCGCCATTCCACGTGGAGGTCTGAGATGCGACTGGCTCCGTACCCGTTGGATCACCCGGCCCTCCAGGCACACCGTATAAAAGCGCCATAGCATTTCACCGTTATTTGCATCATAGGCAGAGACATAGCCGCGCACTCCATACTCTGCGCCACCATTGCCAATGTAAACCTTGCCGTTTGCGATCCGAGGCGCACCTGTAATCGTATAGTTCTTATTCTGATCTACTGTAACTACTGACCAAACTTGCTCTCCAGAGTCAGCATCGAGTGCTATAAGCCGACCATCTAAAGTGCCCACAAATACGCGGCCATCCATGTAAGCCACGCCACGATTGACGGCGTCACAACATGACTTTACACCGGTCGATCTAGGTACTTCAGGGTCGAAATGCCATATCTTTTCACCTGTCACGGCATTCACAGCCATCACGTTACTCCAAGCCGTCGTGGTGTACATCATTCCGTCAACGACAATTGGTGTAGCCTCCTGACCGCGCGGCTCCGGCATATCCATATGCCAAGCAAGGTCTAGCTCACTCACGGTATCTTCATTGATTGCATTCAAAGGACTAAATCGCTGCTCTCCTAGCGTTCGACCATGGAGCAGCCAGTTATTTGTATCATCGTCTGCGTTTACCATACGTTGTTGATACGCATGTGTTTCTCCCTCAGCCTCCACCGAATGGGTCGGCTCGGTTTGGGGGGAGATATTACTTACTTCGCAAGCGCTTAAGACCCAAGTTGAGCAGACCAGTACCAAAATGGGTTTAATAGAGCGAAAATTGTATTTCATAGCGTAACCTAAATTCATGCAGTCATAGTTTCTGGCCTGTAGTTTCATCTAGCAAGTGCTCCAACCAAGACACTTAACAATCACTGAACCATTAGCCACACATACCAATAATCTATTTTGGGGTGTACCAAATTGGAGAAGTCCATGCCATCTCCTGAATCACTTGCCTTTTAGGTTCTTCACAGGCTGCAGGCCGTGCATCCGTCTCTAACTTCAAGCAGTCTAACAAGCTCCAACGCGGACTTGGGTTCTCTACTGCCCGTAGGTAGTAATAAGAAGGAACGTCTGGATCGAAATCATCATCTGTGAAAACGGCACACAAACTATCGTGACCGCTACCAAAACGCTCTCCGTTCGTTACGTTTACACCTGCACCGTTGTCCGAAGAGCCGGCAACCGTATGAACCTCAAAACGGCGCTTGCCCTCTGTATCAACCCACCCCTTTATGATTTGTAACTGCTGAAGAGGTGTCTCTTGTCCGCCAGAGTCTCTGTTTGCTGCCAGCAAGAAGCTTGGCTTCATATCAGAGTCTGAGTGCGCAACCAAGTCTCCTCCCATAGGTATCCCTTTCTCATAACCGTGTTCAATCATATCCTTACGGCTACAGCTATTAGAATCCAATTCCCAACCACCAAAAAAGCGTGGAAGGATTCTCGGACCTGAAGTACCGAAGGTCTCTCGACGTAACATGGCATTAAAAATAGCGTCCCGAGAATTTTCTTCCGCCCATACTCCAGCTAAACCACCTGGATTGCCTCTGATACCACTAGGCAACATCCCTGGCTTGAGCCTTTGCTCAACCGTCATTTCGCCACTAACAGAACCACTCCACTTATCTTCAGCGACATTACCTGGCGTTCCATAGTGGCCGTCAGTTGATGCAATGATTCCGAGTTTCACTGGGTTGAGACCAATATCTTGCTGCTCTTCCAATCCAGTAATTAGAGCGCTTCGAACAAAATCATTACGCGATATACAGCCGCCGCCAAACATACCAAAATGTCCAAACTCCCCATCTTTGCATTCTTTGGTTACTTCTGTAACGGGATCATCCATGTGCAAATCAGCACCCTTCAGTTCAAAATGCCTTGCGGTAGTCGTCTGCCCAAGGACGCGAACCTGTTCGACTTCGCACAACTCGTCTACCGCACCAAGCACCGATGTTAAACCGTTAACGCACTCTGAAGCGCCCTTGTGTTGAAATACCTCCATTAGAGGCTCGCGCTTCAAACGTGATTGAGCGTACCGAACCTTGTTTTCATTGGTGGCTTCCATACCAGCGTAGGGTGTCAACAGCTTGCCATTTGACATATTAGTGTTGTGAGGAATGGTTAGATAATCGCAGTTCTCAGCGGTATCACACTGGCCGTCAAGCTGATCCCATAACATGTGATCTAAGGGCGCCTCATAAAACGATATAGGCAAGTCAGGAGCGTTGTCGTTTCGAAAAATAACATTTCGATGATAGTTCGACTGTCCAGGAGAACCGGAGTATTCATACCCAACAAAACTTGTGAATGTGCACTCTTCGCTGCGATCATAAGCCGCTTCGGCTGCGTCCAATGTCCGCTGCCATGGCTTCACGGCGGCCTCTAGACAACGACTGTTGTCGGCACCACAAAGCATTCCTACTCGTTGGGGGATATCAGGAAATACGGCACCAATCGTGCTGGCCAACATCTTTGATCCCCTAAACTCAATTTCTCTATATTTTGTGCAAAACTCGCCATCATACTCAGATGATTCTGTGTTGATACAGAGCGCTCGCTCTCCAAGAAATTCGGCGTGGTCGGTTACGGACATAAAATCAAGGGCCCGTTCCAACTGAGCTGTGCCTATCGCATCTCCATTTTCATTCTGAGGAAATGATGCTATCGGCATGCCTCTTGCGAAGTCATAGGCATCTTCTGGCATGGTATTGATTCGCCCAGCCACCGCATCAAAGGAGAGCCCAGTGTGAACATGTAAATCTCCAAATAGTGGCTTACGAACAGCGACGTAATCAGAACATGCGGCTCGGTCCTCCGAGTATTCTATTGGGTGCGAGGTCGTATCTGTAGACTGTGTTGTAATTGAGCGGTTTGAACTACTATCAGCGTCGTTAGAATACGTTGAAGAATTAGAAATATCGTCGTCTGAATTACCTGAGTCTTCATTATTGCTGTCGCAACCCACTAATGTGACTAGCAAGATAATCAACCCCAATACTGCCTTAGTTGAAACAAGTTTGGCTGAACTATTCTGCATCCTATTACTCCTTCTTAGTAATTAATGTATTGGTGGCTGAAATTGAAACACACGGAAAAAATTTACTATGCTTCGTTAACGACCCTATTCTTTTGTCCTATTTAATTAGTACTAACGCAAAAAATTAAGGCTGCCAGAGGCAGCCTTAATTGTTACTAATCAAAAAATCACTTAATCAAATTTTGCTGAGAATCTGAACAAGATTTCTCGAGGTGTGTTCAAGGAAGCAGGGCCTCCATCTAGACACCACACGCAGTAAGTTTCATCCGTTAGATTTCTAACTACAATCGAAGCTAAGTATTTCTCACTTGGAGATACAAAACTCACGCTTGCATTAACTAGCGTACGGCTATCGATAACCTCTGTAGAAAGAAATGTATCATTCGAAAATGCTTCACTAGAATAATTGACATCACCGTGTAGCTTCACGCCCCAATCTCCAACTGCGTCTGGAAGAAAGACATCGGCATAAACCGATCCTTTGTTCTCAGGAGCAAAAGGAAGAGTGAAACCTGCAAGATCACAAGTACCGTCCGCAGCTTGAACAGCTCCTACAGGGCAAGATTCAGAACCTGGATACGAATCATAAGTTGCATCCGTGTATGCATAGTTACCGCCGATCGTAAGCCAGTCGTTAACGTTCCATGCAAGATCCATCTCGAGACCTTGACTTGTGGTATCGGCCGCATTAATCACTGAAAATGTCGCTAACCCAATGGCATCTCTCTGTCTAGCAGCCGCCTGTAAACCTTCAATAGACATGTGGAAAAGGTTAACGTTAAATTGCATCGAGCCATCTAACAGCGTCATTTTGGCTCCAATCTCGACTGTATCGTTAGTTTCTTCGTCAAACTCGAAATTCGCATTTGGACTCTCAATTCGATCACTGAATCCGCCGGTTTTATGTCCTTGCGCAAAGCTTAAATAAACCATTGAGTCATCGGAGACATCCCATTGACCCGTTACAGAACCTGTGAACTTGCCTTCTGAGCGGCTGCCGTTAACGGATATAGCGGCTCCACCTGGGCCACGAGGCGCTCCATTTGCAACTGGAGATTGGTAATTTCTAAAGAAGCGTTGAAATGCAAAATCCTTTTTTTCGTCCGCATAGCGCCCACCAAAGATCATCCTCATTGTGTCGCTAACATTCCAACGTAGCTGACCAAATGCCGCCAAACTCTGAGTATCCTGTTCCCAGGGTTCACTTCGCCCAGTGAAAAATGGAATGCCAAACAACTCTGTGAAATTAAAGTCCGAATCCTGATTTCGTTTCAGGTCGCTGTCTTCGTAGTACAAACCAAGGATGTAGTCGTACTTCTCGTTTTCGGTCGAAGTAAAACGAAGCTCTTGACTGAAACCAGAATACTCCTCGTCTCGTTGGGCTTTAAATGCTTGTGCCAGGCCTCCATCGACGGCATTAAAATCATATTTATAGTTGTATTCTTGAAACGCTGTAATCGAGGTAAAAGTACCTGCATCAACGTCATAGTCCAACTTCAACGTTGCGTTCGTATAATCTTGGTCGCGCCCCGGACAAAATGTACCAGTGTTAGTTCTTACGCCGCCAACAGTCGCGAACGTATCCGTGCAGTTAACAAAAATTTTGTAGTCCAGCTCTGGTGTGAAATTGGCCGCGAACGGTAGATAGTTCTCTACCACGCCCCTACTGAGACTTGGCAGCTCGGCAACATCAGAACCTACGTAATCATATTGCGCATACTCCAATTTCAAATTAGCTGTGAACTTATCGTTTGGCGTCCATTTTAACTTTGCGCGAATGCCTTCGTCTGTACGTTGCTCTCCATTTGGACCGTCAACCTGGTTCAAATAAAAACCATCTTTATCTCGGTAACGTACGGCTATTCGTCCGGTAAGATTTTCAGCGACTGGGCCAGAGATGTATGCTTGTATCTCCTCAGCACCACCGGTAGTTTCATAATCACTAATTGAAAGATTAACACCGGCTTCAAACGAATCAGTAGGCTCTGCAGTTCTAAGAATTAACGCTCCTGCCACCGTGTTTTTACCAAACAAAGTGCCCTGTGGTCCACGCAATACTTCAACACCGGCCACATCCATAAAACCATGCGTGTTGATGACAGCACGACCAATATAGACGCCGTCGACATATCGTCCAACGGATTGCTCAATCGAGTGAGTTAATCCACCACCTAGACCTCGAATATAGAGATTGGGGACTACGGCCGCTGAATTTATCTCAAAATTGGGAACATACACTGATAGGTCTGCCATATCGACAATACCCATATCTTGTATTTGTTCACCTGAAATAGCACTAACCGAAACGGGCACATCTTGAATGTTCGCAGGACGCTTAGTCGCAGTAACTATTATTTCTTCCAGAGCAGCATGAGTACTGAGCGAACTCGCTCCAAACATAACGGAACCCAGAAGAAGGGTTGCTTTAATCTTATTCATATCTCACCTTTATAATTGTTTTTACTATGTATCAAACAGAAACATTAAGGGCAGTGACAAGAGTTTATGTCGAACGCCCTAGTAAGCCTTTTAATCAGACGAATACCATTATTAGGGAGAGGCTAGCAAATAACTATACACATCAACATGCACAGAATGTTCTCAAAAAGAGGTGCAATGCGTTTTTCTAGGGTGTACTAAATTGGCACTGCTGACTAACTTGATTGCATCGTATGTTAGTTTGCATCACAGTTGTTTCTAGAGAAAACTAGAATTTATATAATGAACGATGAGAACACTAATGAGTGTTTCGGTTGCCTTTTCTAATACCAGAGGAACTAGCTTTGCGACGGCACAATAACTCGAGGTGTCTTTCTGGTAACGTCTTTCCAGATGACTGTGTTTGCTAAGACTTCTATTATGAAAACCCTATTTGGTGATTGCTGTGATATTCGAAATCACACGCCCACAAGAGTCTGTATTTATTGAAAAGCAGACTCAGGGAAACGCCCACCACGAAAACCGTAGAACGCCTCAAGCATACGGCAAGAGGGCTGCTAAAAAGCTACCAACTTCATCCTTGAAAAAAGGTAGCGATGACACAGGTTGTTGCAAAGACGGGAATTGGTTCAAAAAACAATACCTCACCAACGGTTTCTTCACAAGCCGCGGCCACACAGATAGACGTACGCATTTCGCCGGCACCGGCGCCACCATCTATAAAGGTTTGTTGGAATTTGTAATCCAACAATTCGTCTTTGCGTTTATGAATCAACTGATCGACGAGTACCTTGTCCCATTCTAGGTTGATCTTTCCGGACTCAGGCGTACAGGGCCAATGCGACGTACCGCCAGTACTTATAAGTGCGACCTTTTCGGGTACCGCATCGATCGCTTGGCGAAGCGCCTTGCCCAATGCCCACGCTCGATGCAGTGGAGTCAAAGGGGGTGCCTGACAATTGATATTTACCGGGATAATCGGCATTTTATATTCTGGTGTTAGGAAGTTCAGCGGTACGGCTAAACCGTGATCGAATTTCCATTCCTGCGCCCAACTTATATCAACCGTTTCGAGGAGCTGCCCGATTATTCTCTGTGATAAATCTGGAGATCCTGGGATTGTAACTTTTGGCACTTTAAGCCAGTCAGGATTCTCTATAGGGCTCTCGTATTCATCGGCAATGCCCATACTAAAGGTGGGCATATTATCCATGAAAAAATTTGCGAAATGCTCCGACGACACCATAACCAACACTTCGGCGCCCGCATCTTCGATCGCCTGTCTTTGCTGATCAAACGCTGCATGCAAACCAGCAAGCAATTCAGGGTCAGCTTGTTCAGGTCGCACCGTAATACCCGGTGCATGGCAGCACATGCCTGCATATACCAAACTCATTGCATCACCTCTTTATTTTTCATTGGATTCACTCATAACATATAACCCTGATCTAACCGGACCGTGCTTCTCTAATCCTTCTTCCATAACGCGCAGGTATTCTGCCCACGGCATATTAAAGATAGCGGCATAGTGCATAAGAATTTGGCCATTGACACCCATGACATATAACAAACCGATGTCGGGCTTTGTGAGCGCTTCAAGCTCCTCATCAGTGAGCTTATACAACGACAAAACATCTTCACGATCTTTATCGAAACGCTCTCTGAGATCGGGATCTCGATTCAGGTTGTACATTAACTTTTGAACGTAATAGACACTCATATATTCAATACCTTACTCGCTGTTCCAATGGTTTGGCAGCGAGTAGTCACGGTCTTGTTGCTCAATACCTACTACTCGCTTTACGGCGGGTCTTTGCCATACCCGTTCAGCTAAAGCATCCCAGCGAGACCGATCCGGCACCGAAGGAATCCGGCTATCGGTCGTCCACAAATACATCACAAACAGATAAGCATCGGCTACAGAAAACTGATCGCCTAAAGCCCACGTGTTATCACCTAAACGCTTTTCTACAACTTTAACGGCCTTCGCTAAATTCTTAACTCCCTGCGCAGCGACATGTGCGTTAACAGATTCATCATCTCCCCCATAAACAGATGGGCGGAAAATTGAGCGTATATAGACATGAACACTACTGGACATAAAATTCATCCACTCATGGGCCCTGTATCGCAAAAAATCTCTCGATGAAGGTATTAACTGTTTCTCTGGAACTAAGTCTCCTAGATAGGTCAATATGGCCTGTGTTTCCGTCAATATGGTTTCGTTAACAACCAAAGCAGGGATCGCACCTTTTGGGTTTAACTTAAGATATTTTTCACTTAGGTTTTCTTCTTTACGTAAATCCACCAAGTGACGCTGATAAGGCAGGCCGACTTCCTCCAGAATAATATGAGGAGCCAAAGAACACGCTCGCGGGAAGTAGAAAAAATTCAATGTCGGCTCTGTTGCCATTAGCAAACCACCTTTTGATTATTTAGCATGCGTGGATAGTGATTGGCATCACTATAGATTCAGAACTGCTCTTCGGGTAACTGCACCACCAAGCCATCAAGCTCATCTGTTACCGTAATTTGACAGCCCAGTCGGCTGGTCTTACTAAGGATAGGAACGGCTTCGAGCATTTCGCTTTCATCGTCTGCAGGTGAGCCTGTCTTATCAAACCAGTCGTCTGCGACGATCACATGGCACGTTGCGCAACTACAGCAGCCCCCGCACTCTCCGATAATTCCGTCAACAAAGTTATCCACAGCTCCCTGCATAAGAGTGGTTCCGTTTTCGACTTCTACTTTGTGCTCTTTACCAGAATGTTCTATGTAGGTAATGATGGCCATTAATGTACTCCGCTATAAATATTTATTGCTGATGGATCGATTCGTTCAAACTAAGATGAAGAATGGTGTTTTGGAAACTGATTAGCCCTTTACTTATCGTCGGACTCTTGCGCAGCCTTGGCCTGCTCTTCTGCCCTACGCTGTTTGCGCATGTAAACAGATTGGATGCCACCGTCAAGATGAGGGCCGGGGCCAAACGCTTCACAAAAAACAGAATCCTCCATGGCCTCTACCTGATGAATAACATTTGAAGGCACAGATAAAATATCACCAGGCTTCATCTCCGTATAAGTCTCTTCGCCTTTCGCACCACTTCGCGCCCGTAACTTACCGCTTATTAAAACAACGGTTTGCTCATCTTCATGACGATGCAGAGGGGAAGAATGACCTTCTTTCATTTCGATCCAAGTTTGGGCAAATGTTTCCATTTCTATGCGGCGAAGGTCTATACCTTCTCCAAACTTTTGAACGGGAATATCTTCATACTTGTGGACTATTGCGTCCATTGTTTTATTCGCATCTGTCATGTCTATCTCCACGATTGTGTTGTTTTTCAAGAGGCCGATCTAGTGAAATCAGTCTTAGTGTTTCGAGAAGAAACTTCTTCCCCATTACAAATGAATATTACGTTGAAAATTCCACCACTAACAATGCTTGCGATTACACTCAGAGTGTTTCCATTTTGGGAATAATCGACATCGCGCGAAACGTTTTAATTCGGCGAGTACTTGCCAGATAGGCCCGCAGTTTTAATTTACGCCAAAATAAAATCAGCGCAACGCTCTGCAATCATCACGACGGGTGCATTGGTGTTTCCACTCACGAGTATCGGCATTATTGAGGCATCACAAATGCGTAGATTGTCTACGCCATGAACGCACAACTTGGTATCAACGACTGCTTCATCGTCAGTCCCCATCTTGCACGTGCCCGAAGGGTGGTAAACCGTTTTGGAATATTTTCTAATATGACTGATCAGCACATCATCACTTACATCCGCTTCTGCAGAAGGTAATAACTCGTGCTCTATAACTGAAGCCATTGAGGGCTGTCGTAGAATGTTTCGGGCTATTTTAAGGCCTCTAAGCATCGCATCCATATCACTTGGCTCAGTTAGATATCGTGCGTCGATCTCTACTGGTTCATCTGGGTTATTGGATGTTAAACGAAGTTCACCGCGCGACTTTGGCTGTAGATAACAAGGGTTGATGGATATACCGTGGCCTTCTAACGGCTCAATGTCCGCATCACCTACTAAGACTGGCAATACATGAAACTGAATATCAACAGTACCGTCGCCTGTAGAGTCAACAAAGCCACCAGACTCTAGAACAGTTGACGTAAGCAATCCCGACTTGAACGCAAGGTATTGTAAACCGTGCTTTAGCGCGCTAATTCCTTTGTCCTGCCCCAATAATGATATTGGTTCTTTAGTTCTACCGAACACGGCGATTTCCAGGTGATCTTGATAGTTCTTACCAACACCGTTCAGCACTTTTACAGGAGCAATATCGACTGCTTCCAGCACATCCTTTGGACCAATGCCCGAATGCATTAATATTTTTGGGCTTGCCAAAGCACCCGCGCATAAAACAACTTCACTCTTAGCGAATACAGTTTTTTCTAGGCCCTTTTTATCTTTATAAATTACGCCAGTAACCTTACTTCCCTCTAACAATAATCGCTGTACCGACGCGTCAGTTAAGACAGTAACGTTGGACATTTTTTTGACTTCATTTAGATACGTATCTGCAGTTGAAGATCGTTTTCCGTTGAACGTAGTTGTTTGATAGAAACCGATACCTTCCTGTGACTCGCCGTTGAAATCATCGTTATGAGGATATCCGGCTTCTTGCCCAGCTTTAACAAAAGCGAGCGACAGGGGGTGCTTATGTTTCGCGTCAGAAACTTTGAACGGTCCAGTAGTGCCGTGATATTTACCGGCTAACCGCTCATTACCTTCGGCACGTTTAAAAACGGGCAATACATCATCCCATCCCCAACCGGCACAACCACTTTTTTCCCAGCCATTGTAGTCTTCCGCGTTGCCTCGCATATAGACCATTCCATTGACAGAAGAGCTTCCTCCTAAAGTTCGGCCTTGGGGTATTGTTGTAGCTCTACCATCCAGTTCAGGCGCACTTTTTGATCGGTAAATAAAAGTACGTTCGGTGCCAATTACTTGCATAATCGTCGCAGGAGTATGTACAAAAAAACTGTTGTCTGAAGGACCAGCCTCAAGCAGAAGAACCTGTTTTCCTGCTTTAGCTAACCTGTTGGTGACCACACAACCAGCCGACCCAGCACCGATAACAATATATTCAAATTCTTTTTTTGTATTTGTCATTTTATCTTCGTGTTACTAAAAATATTATGTATGCGGGCGACCTTTCGTGAAAACTCAACCCATTAAAAAATTAGTGTTCTTCATCGGGATAGCTGCCCAGCGCGAGAAACAATCCTATAGAGATAGCGAGTAATGCGACTGAGATTGAAAGAATCACAGAGTAGCCGTCATAAGCTTGAGCCATAGCTCCGAATATGGGCGGGCCGATACCACCACCGAAAGTGAAAAAAGCCAGTATTACGCCAAAAATTGAGGCGTAATGCGCCGTACCAAAGTACTTACTCGTCAGGAAGGCCAACAAATCCAACTCAGCACCTGCGGCAAGACCAATCAAGATGGCTATCAAGACGCCCATACCAAACGTGACATCGATATTTATAAGCAGTAGCAGCGCGGCTATTGGCATTAGGAAAAATAATGCAGCAACCCCCGGTGCCCAGAAACGGTCTACAAGGGTTCCGACTAAAAGCCGACCGATAACGATGGTCAATCCCATTATTGACGCGATTGTCGCTATCGAGCTTCGCTCTAGACCTTTCTCAGTCATAATGCGCTCGAAATTTGATAGAAACCCTACTAATATAATCACGGTCAAAAACAGCACCGCGCCCAAGACCCAAAAGCGAGATGTTCGTATCGCTTCACTGCGCGTCAACCCCCAAGCCTCAACTTGTGTTTTAACTTGCTCTACACCACTGGATACCGAGCTCAGCGCTTTCTCCTTAAACATCAGAATCACGACGGGCAGCGAAATCACTAACGCGCCAATACCAATTACACGATAGGCTGCTCGCCACCCGTAGTTTGAGATGAAGAACTCTGTGATTGGAGGCAGAAAAAATGCGCCTAGGCCTGTTCCAGCCATAGTGATTCCAATTGCCTTGCCCCGATGTTTCGAGAACCAAGCATTAAGTACACCGGTCCACACGATCGGTAATGATCCAGCACCCAATATTGCCAACAACGCCCAACTCGAATACCAGAGCAGTAACGAGCCCGTATTCAACGAGAGGAGTACGTAGGCTACTGAATGGCCAATAAGGCCTATTAGACCTACCTTACGAAGGCCTATGCGTTCAACAATCGAACCAACCGCTGGCCCGGTCACAAGAACGAAACACATCATCACCGTATAGCTCAACAGGAACTGTGGCGGAGTCCAACCAAACTCTGCAGTAACTGGGCCCACAAAAAAACCTTGCGTATAATTCGTAAGCGTGAAAATGCCACACATGGTTCCAATCGTCGCGGCGAATAGGGTCTTCCATCCTTCTCTAAATTCATTCATATACTTGCCCTCTTAGTCTAATATTTACGGCTTCCATTGATTAACGCTTGTCGTAGAATGAAAGATTTATTCTGGGTGTCCTTCTGCGGTCGAGTTAACCACCAAAGCCGGGCCACCAGTCCAACACTGCTTTTTTAAAACTTTCGCGCTTCGTAATTCGCTCCGCCCATGCGTTGATTTCTGGATATTCATCAAACGAAAACTCGGCCCGAATCAATGTAAAATGTAATGGCACCCAGGCAATATCGGCGAGGGAAAACTGGTCTTCAACCAACCAATCTTGATCTTTCAGTGCGCGCTCTGCTTTCACAAAGCAGTCGGTTAAAATCTTTTCAGCTTGCGCCACTTCTTCTAAAGTGAAACCGCCGCCACTACTGTTTTTAGTATGAAATTTCTTTAGGTCTTGATCGCTCTGTAACTTTTCATACTCACTTTGTTCTTCTTCAGTTTTACGCATGAATTTTTGAACTTTGTGATAGTAAATATAAGGCTTTACCGCAGTGATATGATTATTGACCGCCAGTTTCATCCACTCATACATCTGCTCTTGACCTTCTTCAGATGTGGGTCGCAATGGCGGTGAAGGAAACTTCTTGTCGATGTGATCAATGATGTCGTCTGATTCAACAATCACAACACCGTCGTCAACAAGTGTAGGCACCAAGCCTTTTGGATTGATACCGAAATACTCTGGTGTTAAATGCTCCTTCTGGAGAATATCCAAGTGATGGCTTGTCCACGCTAGGCCTTTTTCCTCCAGCGCGATTCGCACTCGCATAGCGCAATTTGATATTCCTGCGTGATAAAGATGGAGGCCTTCAAAGTCCAAAACTTCCTTATTAGTTGGCGTGACGATTCCCATTAATTTGCTCCAAATTTGTTCAAAAGACACATGAGTTTGATAATTGAAGCGCCGTTATTTTTCGGGCTCACTTCTATTGAGTCAAACTATAGTAGATAGTCTGGGATGGCATAATAGTCATCAAAGCGTTCACACTGTTCGCGTTTTGCTTAGCTATTGTCTTAGCTGTAAAGCTGGAAATTCAAAAAAAGCGACTAGGTGAAAGCGGCGCTGGCACCTCGAATCCAAAGAATTACCTCTAGGACATTGAGCAACATTCAGTCGGTTGCAAACAATTGTCTCTTGATTATTTTATGGTCCGTGTCTGTTAACCCTTGCTTCCAATAGCTCGAGTAGTAAGAGTTCTCCTTGGGAACAGCGTTGTCTATTTTAAAATATCGCCGCAACTGCTTCACTATCTCATACTCGCCCGCTACCCAAACAGAAGGAAGTCCAGTCAACCAAGGCTTACTCTGGACGATACTCAGAACAGTCTCTGCCTCGGCCTCAGAAGAGACATCAGAAACGATCCATTCAACGGCGATGCCAGGTGGAACATCGAGTGTTTGGCAGTCTCTAATATCGTTCACAATTATCAGCGCATACCCAACTGCGCTCCGTTTCATTGCTTCCAAATTTATCGCTAACGCTGGCAATGCCGATAGGTCCCCAATCAAGAAAAACCACTCGGCTTGGTGATTGACCATTTTACGTGGCCCTGGTCCAGCTACGTTTATCACGTCTCCAATGCTAACCTTCTTCGCCCAGGAGGATGCTAGCCCACCCCCATGGAGAACAAAATCAACATCAATCGAGCAGCTCTCGTGATTAAAGGACCTAATGGTATAAGTTCTCAGGGAGGGCTTGTCTTGTGAATCACCATCAAAAAACAGCTTCACATAACCACCAACACAACTTGGGTCAAGCAGAGCTAGCTTCTGTCCCTTTAGAGTTATCCTTCTCATGTGTGGTGACAGATCTACGATTGCTTGGACGTTTACTTCTATTGGCGATGGTTTCATACTTTTCATACTGTTTCGAAGACAGATTATTTACACGATAGAATTTCCTGGCCGCTTCTAACCGTTATTGTTTTGAACTATGAGAACTCTCTCGCATATACAGCGTGCTATTTGTCCAGAGCAATACCGGTTCATAAAAGACGGGAACCTTACCTTCACCTGCTTTGCTATCTATTCTTCAGAATTGCATCGACCGCAGCATAGGTTGAGACGCAGTACGGCACGCAAAATGTTAGCGGTATCTTCCACCAAAGGTCGGCTGAGAAAACGCCATAGAACAATGTATTTCCTTGATTAATCGTCGTCAATATTGTGCCTACCAAAATGGCGACCTTGGCGCTCCTCAGCACAACATCTCTTCGTCGAGCTTCATGCAACCAACCCGTTTTGCCGGTATCCATAGCCATTAGTCACTTTTTGGAGATGCAACACTAGATCGCGGCTCCAGCACTTGAATTGACTTGCCGACAGTAATGGTCATGAGATCCTCTGCTACAACCAGCGGTCCGTCCCATACTTTTGCAGTATCGTTTAACAATTCGTCCTTGAATTTGGGGTTATTGTCTAAATGAGTATACGCAGCCATTCGCGGTTTAGTTTTTTGAAAAACCTTGCCTGCGTCCTGCGCCAAAGTATGCAATGCAATAATTTCGTCAGCCACCGCTGGCTCAAAGTGCTTACGCACGAAACGCTCTTGGGTAGGTGACATTACTTCGTGAATAAAGAGGTCGACGCCTTGGCTTTTTGAAATCAAGTTTTCCGAATAGGTGGTATCTCCAGAAATCACAACCGTATACCCTTTATAATCTATACGGTATCCGAAGGCTGGGCTAATAATGTGGTGGTCCACTTTAATCACAGTGACTGTTACTTCGCCTAGCTGGATTTTGTCACCATCGGATACTTGTTTGGAAATGTATTCTAGCGATTCTCGTGTCACCTTGTGATTCTGAATATCTGCTCTAAAAACGACATCTTGCTCGAACGCTTTACGTAAGTGGTGCATCAAGACATCAACACCTTCGGGGCCGTAGACTTTTAAGTTCTTGGTCCGACCAAGATTCCATCCATTCATATATAAGTCAGGTATTCCGACGATGTGATCTGAATGCAAATGAGTTACGAATAGATGATCGGTTGACCTAAGCAAATTGTGATCGATATTCCATAAACGATGAGCACATCCGCGCCCGCAATCAATCAATATTTTCTCTTCGCCTGCTTCGATCAGTATACTTTGGCCGAACTGGCGCGAATTTGGTACTGGTGTACCCGTCCCTAAAAACGTCACCTTTATAAATTCATCTGAGTGATCCTCTGCAGCGTAAAGCGTCGAATCATTTTGAATCAATAAAAACAAACCCGCCAACAAAACGAACCCGCGAAGATACCTAGAAGAACGCAACACTCTTACGTCAGCACCTTGGATAAACTGTTTATAACTCATCACTCACCTTGCTCTTTTTAGAATCAACCAAAACACCCGTTACTTCAATCAACACGGTGCACTCCTACTTTCAAGGAATGTTAATGTATTTCAAAAAACTAGATAAGCAGGCAAACCGTATGTTATTAATTGCCAATTCGCGAACGGTGCCGCTTATGTTTATTACATATATGTATTCGGCGTACACGTCGCCTTGTTGGCATTCAGTACGCGAAAGAGCGGGATAACTATGTTTCTTACTCAACACACAAAGCAACTGCACAGTTCTATTTGGCTGTACCCATCGCATCCAGTTAACCTTATCCATATCATGGCTTACGACAATCAGACCGTAACAGTTGGCGAAAAAAACCTTCCGAGCACAAAGGCTATTCTTGATAAAATGCTTAAGGTTGGTTGATACGGCCGATCTCCCAGTAAGGTATATAAAAGTAGCAAAGACGCTGGCATGATGTTTGCCGGTCAAGCACAAACGAATCAGCATTACACTAAGAAGAGTACCACCATGGAAGCAACCAACCTGTATCTGCAATACACCCCTGCCAGCTTAAGCGAAATTTCGCTCTCCTGGCTTTTAGTCACGGCCGCTGGAGTGATGCTTTTTTCTTTATTCGAAGCGTGGCTAGCGACGCTAATAATCTACGGCAAGGTTTCGTTTTTAAGAAAAATATTTCGAGTGCCGCATAATCTTATACGTTCTCATGTTGACTATTTAATTATGACTGTGCTGCTGTGCGTCAGTTATTTTCTATGTCTTCATTTGGCAATCGAAATACCCAAATGGCTAATAGTGACGTTGTGTTTCGGGGTAATCTACAACCCTTTTGGGTTCTTTATAAAAGCCATAAACCCTGACGCAGGGAGTGCAGAAACGGTCTTTGGACGAGTAATGGTATGCCTAAGCTTTGTTCCCACGACAGTCGGCTTTGGTTATGTAATGGTGGCCGTTTTGGCAAAGCTGTTAAACGCGTAGTGTATTGAATGCCCACTCAAAAAAGTAAAGGGCTTGCCGTACTGATCATCGCGAATCCAATTAATCTCGGTTGTGTCGCAACGCCTCGGTAGTCGTAGCACCCACCATAACCCGCATGATGACCACACTCGTTATGCCGCAAACCGAAATTACCGCTGCCAGTGGCAAAGCAGTGCCGTCGTGCAACCAACCGACAGCGACACTAGCCATAGCCGCCAAACTAAACTGAAGCGTACCGAGTAGAGCAGCGGCCATACCGGCTCTATCTCCAAACGGTGCCATTGCGGCCGCTGTAGAGTTGGGGAATGTAAAGCCCAAGCTAGATATAGCCGCAAACAGAGGCAGGGCTACACCCCATAACCCACCGATATCGGCCAGTATTAAGCCCAGCATCAACAAGCCGCAACAGGCGTTAAACGCCAAAACAAAATGCAGAATATGCTCCGCGCGGTATCGCCTTAACAATCGGGCATTGGTCTGCGAAGCAATAATTAACCCCGCTGCGTTGGCTCCAAAGTACCAACCAAAATCTGTTGTGGACACTCCGTAAACCTGAATATAGACAAAAGACGAAGCGGCTATGTAAGCGAACATTCCAGCTTGTGCGATACCACCCGATAACGCGAAGCCCATGAAGCGACGATGGCAAAGCAAACGCGCATAGGTCGACAAAATCTCTCTTCCCGTTAACAGCTTCTCTGGCGGCTGCCAGGTTTCTTCCATACCGCGCATCACCAACAGCAAACAGAATAAACCAAAGCAAGCTAAAACTATGAAGATAGCCTGCCATCCAAAATAGACTAGAATTTGAGAGCCCATTAGCGGCGCAAGTATCGGTGCCAGACCCATAATGAGCACTAGGGTCGACAGCACTTGGGCCATCTCTTGAGGTTCAAAACGGTCACGAACAATCGCTCGTACAATTACCATACCAGCACAACCACCCAGAGCTTGCAACAGCCGCAGCCAAACCAGCGCCTCTGCACTCGTTGCCACAGCACACGCGATCGACGCTAGGATATAAACAATCAACCCAAAGCGAAGGGGGCCAAGCCGCCCGACACGATCTGAAATAGGCCCATACACCAACTGACCAACAGCAAGCCCAATAAAATAGCTGGCTAGGCTAAGCTGCACCGTACTGGCATCTGTATTGAAGTACCCTTGCAGTGCTGGCAATGCAGGCAGATACATATCAATCGACAAGGGGCCGATTGCAACGATCGCGCCAAGGATTAAGAGTAACTTCTTGTGATTATTCATAGGTTTATCAAGTAGTGACGGGTTCGACCTCCGCTATGCGACGGCTTACTTTAGATATCGTCTTTACGCTTTCATACTCTTCTTTGAAAAACACTATACCTACTCTTTTGAGCTTTAAAACAATGTCTTGTTCAGTTTACAAATAAAAGGTAACTAACGAGCCAATATCGCTGAACTGGTATCGCTTTAAAACACCTACCACTTATAGTTGGCTTTTAAAAAGACATTTCGACCATAGCCATACAACCTGCCCCCGACAACAATGTCGGGATTGCGAGCACGGTTATAGCCAGTCAAATGGTCTTGATAGGTTTCGTCCAACACATTGTCTACTCCCATAGATAGTCGTAAATTTTCGGTCACAAGATAAGAACCACTTATATTCATAAGTTCATAACCTGTGGTTGTTTCTTCGCTATTGATCAGACTTACGTGGTTTTGTGAGGCATAGGCGACAAGCTCTGCATTGAGATTCCAGTTTTCTTGCTCATAATCCACAACAAACGTCATGTTTGCTGGCGCTACTCGGTATAGATTGTCGTCTACGTCGCTGCGCTTGCCACGCACATAATTCATGAGGCCAGAAAAGGACCAGTTTTCGTTAAGCGTGTATTTCCAGTCGATGTCTAAACCGTAAAACTCCGCGTCTACGTTATTGAACCGAAGCGGGTTAGGATTGTCGGTCCGATTACGTAGGTTCATCATGTTAACGAACATCAAAGCGGCTTGGTTCTCGGTCGGCGTACCTTGAATAAAGTCTCTCACCTCACGATAAAATAGCCTTGGTGAAATATTGAAACGACTATAGATTAGATCGAAACCAAGCTCGATATCTCGTGACTCTTCTGCTTCTAGGTCAAGGTTACCCGTATACGTAAAACCATCAGCGAGCCCACCAGTTGCTTGCAACGGCAACCAAAGAAATCGCTCTTGAAACGACGGCGAGCGCGTCTTTTGTGCAATACCTGCGTAAAGCGATAGGGTATCACTAGTACGGTGCCACAGCTTGGCCACCATATCTAGGTTGGTATCAGATGAATCGCGATCAGCCTCATTAAACTGATCTCTGAGAGCCATGGCTGGCGGCATCATGCGTGCGGGAGTACCATCCACAGCGTCTGCAGACATTTTCACATAGTTAATTCGCGCACCAATTTCTAGTTGAAATTTTCCGCTAAAACGGTGCTGGTGCTCAGCAAATACACCACTCACCGAGCGCGTTGCATTATTAAATCCCTCGACGAAGAACATGGTGTTATTAGGATTGTCAATCAAACTATTGTTAACGGTACTAAAGTAATCAAAGCCTATCTGCCATTCACCAAAATCATCTTGATGAGTACCGCTTATAACAAACCCTTCGTTCTCAGCAGACGTCGTGTTTTGGCGCCACAACGTTTTATCTATCGGCGTTGGTCGCAGATGGTAATTAGTCATGCCGTGGTGTAGCTCACTTCCAAATAAACGGGCATCCAATGACCAGCCTTGCCCTTCGTATTGGTAGCGAGCATTGAATAAATCGCCACTAAAATAGTCGATATCCATAGCAAGCGTTGGAGTACCTGCTTCTCCCGTAGTATTGCGCGTGTAGTTAATTGAAAAAGTGTGGTTTGCTGACCTAAAGCCGTATGAAACTTCACCACGCTCACGTTCATAACTCGAAGGCAGAATTCGACCTCCACTAAATCTAGCATCGTCGCCTTCTTCAGACATGGCGGCTATCGAAACGTGATGACTATTATTGGCAAATGATGTTAACCCACTTAACAAGAACCCATCGTTTACGGATTGAGCAGAAGTGGTCAATATGCCTGAGCTAGTGAACTCCTTTGTGTTTGTAAAGTCGGCACTTACCGTTTCACTGATAATCGCGCCACCGATTGTCTCTTGGGGCACGCTAACAGGTGCGATGCCTCTATAAACCTCTAGCTTTACCAATTGTGCAGGAGCCACATATGACAACGGAGGGTCCATCCAATTTGGTCCCGCAGGTGCTAACAAAGCACCATTGATTACAAACCCTATACGTGCGCCAAACATCCCACGGTATTGTGGAATTCCTGATAGAGGCCCATTGCCATTAACATTTGCGCCAGGCACTTTCTTGAGTAACTGGCTAGTATCAGGAGATATATCGAGTTGATCCTCTAAATATATGACTCTTTTGGTTTGTCTTTCAGTAACAATTATCTCGTCGAATAAATGTTCTCCAGCCACGGCTGGTTTAATACTCACGGCCAGGAACGCCAGCGCGAGCAAAGTTCTTAAATTTTGCATGATATTTTCTCTTATATTGACCAAAAGCCAGCGCTTAGTAGCTAACTCTTTGGCAGGTCATAAAATCTTAGATTGGCAACCTGCGGGCGCAATTCACGAGTAGCTCGCGCAACCGCCGCACTAGATCACATCAATAAAATAGCCTAAACAATAGTATTGTCTAGAGACGCAGGAGGCGCTCGACTTAAAGAGAAAAACTGAGGGGAGTGTCCAAAAACTATATATGACGAGATTGATGTCGCTTTAGCACTTACTGTCGCTGACGTGAACGATGGTATGTATTCATCAATCACTAAATCAGCATTGTCATCAGGCACCAAACAAAGTGCACATCGAACATCTGACCGACTGGTTTCGGTTGATTGCACATCCAACGAAACCCACTTATAACCTTGAGATGTACAAAGGAGAACCCTGTTGTCATCTTCAAGTTGACCCGCCAACGCAGGCGCCAGACTGTTGTAGAGAAATGCCAGCACCAATAATCGCAGAACGTAGAGGTTCAAGCCCCCTCGTCGTGAGTACTGATTGGTTTTAGATCGCGAGCGCATCACTAAATTTTAATTGATCCCATTATAAGGTTCAATAAAATTAGATGTACCTTATTGAATAGGCTGCTTAATGCTAATTGCGCCTCGCAGATCACCCAAATCATAGCCCGTTGCCTGATCATACGGATAAAGCTCATTTAGTCGAGTTGCTACGCCTTCGGATATGTGTTCGGGACTTGCGTGACATGACAAGCAAAGCCCACCTGTTTCAATCGCTAACATGTAACGAAACGACTGACCTATAGGCTCGTCAACCACCTCGTAATAAGATAACGCACCTACCGTTTCGCCACTCGCTACGCGCTCTTCGAAGCTGTTAAGTACATTTTGCTCCCATGCGTCTGGCATTCCCAACAATGAATTGCGGGGCTTGGTGCTCACCCGTGAGACTTGCCAACCATTTCTTAAAGACAACTCCGTTGCCATTGCGGGAGCAACGTCGCGGCACACAGATATTGCTGACTCTGGCCCGCCATCGGCCAATTCTCTTTTAAGTTGGCCGCCCAAACGAGTTAGAAATTCATAAGAAGTATCTTCAGCCGCTGCGACTCTAGCTTGAATCGAACTAACATTAGCGGCTTGTGTACCCGTAAACAACATTATAGGTAAAGTAACCAATACTACAGAAAACTCACAGATTCTATTCAATGCGCAACCTCACCTCTGATTTATCTCTGAACTAAACGCCGAAAAAAGATAGTCCAATTAAGCAGTCAACTTTAGCGCTCTAACTGGACCTATCCTTAAACCGTTTCTGTCTAATTAGAGCCTCGAAAAGTCGTCCATAGAGTTTACTCTACAACAATATCAAGACCACGAAAGTAACCAACCCGAGCCCCAACGAAACGAGCGTTCTCTGCCGAAGAGCTTTATTGCTAAGCCCCATCCATAGGCCACTAAGCATTACAAAAATAAGACCAACCGCCACCCACTTCTGATACGTCTTATATAGAGTTGGGCCATGCCCCTTGTGCAACTCCATCATAGAGCTTTGTAAGTCTGGAGTTCTTTTAAGAATCTCCAAGCCTTGATCCGTATTACTTACGAATAAATGTTCGCGCGAAGTGGGTCGTGTTGTTAGCGAGGTGCCGCGAACCCTTAAATATTCGAAATCAATATCTAGACCGAGTTGATTTATAAGCGCTCGTACGTCTGCTTCTAAGTCACTTGGATTTCGACTTTCGTCTATGACTATGTCAAAAGTTTCTTGAGATGGAGCACTAATATTCGTCTCAGCTTCAGCCCCTTTCACCCCGAGCAAATAAAGACCTCCAGATACGGCAACCATGATGAAAGCAGGAGCCATAAATGCAGCAAGCAATAGATGCAGCGTTAATATTTTTCGTCTCATTTATTTATCCAATTGTTTCGAGCTAGCGTTGAGTGCGAAGCTTCAATATACCCAGAGACACAAGCACCTGCAATACATACGGGTCGATAACGAAATACTTAAGTCACAATTGATTCAAATCAATATGCGACTGCCCTATTAGCTCGATAATCTAACTGGAAGAACTGTTTTCTAACTCAATCTTGGCAGCTGGTTATATGCAAAACAAGATTGTAAAACTGAGGTAAAAACCATGATTACAAACGAAGGTAAAACTGATCGAATTATTCGAGTGCTACTAGGACTCGCTCTTCTGAGCCTAACCGTCATTGGCCCACAGTCAATGTGGGGTTTAGTCGGACTGGTGCCGCTAATCACAGGAGTTTCTGGTATGTGCCCGATCTATAAAGTGTTGGGTATCAGTACGTGCTCTATTAAGTAGTTCATAAAAAAAGCAGACAGGTTCTAAACCTGTCTGCTTTTCACTTAATAAAACTAATTAGGCACCGAACCTACTTTATTACGGTTGTCGGCGCTGATTAAACTTAAATATTAAGTTAGTAGAATCTAAATTCCGGCTCTATTTTTTAATAAGCCGTATCAGAAACAATAAAATAATAGCGCCTACAGTCGCCATTATTACTGCGCCTACTAAGCCTGCTACTCCGACACCGAAGAAGTTAAATACGACGCCGCCTAGAAAAGCGCCAACAACACCAACCACGATGTTGCCAAGCAGTCCAAATCCGCCGCCTTTTACTAAAGTACCGGCCAACCATCCTGCTACCGCACCTACTGCTAGATATACAATCAAGTCAGGGACCATAAGTCACACTCCTTCTCTAATAGTTATTAAAAGTTAGCAAGCGATCAGTGGACGATTTCAAGGTAGTAATACCTCACACAGCCGCACCAAGCATTGCCTTCGATGACATCAGTAAACACCTTTTTGAGGATTCTGACAAGCGACTGATTCATTTTCCATCATCTATTGACGGCTACAACCACAGACTCAATCATAAAGAGTTGAAGGGCGTGAAACGCTCTAACCATCCTACTAACAACTGGTCTAAATCAAGTTTTTGTTCTTACAACTGCTCACTATTCCTCCCCTTCCATTAAAAACACCAAGAATTATGTTTTTGGTACCTTGATATAGATCATTTTGCGGTAAATCGCCTTCGACTACGATGACTGTTGAAATAATCATTCACAGTCTCGTTTGGAGGAAAAATGAGTGCAATTTTAGGTTTAGGCGTTGTAACAATTGGATTGTTGGTAGCGACAGCTATCTGGACAATCAACACGGTCATTTCTGGCCGATCAACACAGAGCAATTCAGTTGCGTTAGTAAGTTCATTTCCCAACGCTAAGCGAGGCGGTCAATGAACGCGTATACGTTGCGCGACAATCACTGGCGCACCGCAGCCCTGCTGGCGCTAAGCGTTTCTTGGGTGGCCGGAATTCAAGCCAAAGATTCTCCAACGGATGAGCAGCTTGTATTAGATGAAATTGTGGTAGTGGCAAGCAAAATTCCTCGCCCAATCAATAGCATTGCAGCCAACGTCACCGTGGTCTCTAAACAGGACTTGCAAGAAAGCTTAGCAACGTCGGTGAGTGATGTTTTTCAATACACGCCTGGCATAGACGCCCTAACGTCGGGCACTCGGTTCGGTACTGAAAGTATTAACATTCGTGGTATCGGTGGAAACCGCGTTGCAATGCTTATTGATGGCGTGCCGATTGGAGACCAATTTGACATTGGAACTGCGTCAAACGCCACTCGCGACTTTGTTAACGCTGGGCTAATCCAGCGTGCCGAAATACTGCATGGCCCCGCGTCTACCTTGTATGGCAGTGATGCCATTGGCGGCGTAGTAGCAATGTACACGCCCGACCCCCAAGATATTCATAAAGGTAACGCTTCAGGTGGCGAAATTCTAACCACTTATAGAGATGCCAATGACAGCTCACACATTCAAGCCTTGTTTGCCAGCGGCAGTCCTGAGTTAGGTTTTTTAGGTGCATTCAGTTGGCGCGAAGGACACGAGTTTGAACCCGTTGAAGCGGCTGAAAATCCAGACCTTAGAGATCACCAGCGAAATTCAGTGCTGCTTAAAGCCGTTGCCGATGATCTAGCGGGCCAGAGCTGGCGTCTTGAATATATTCATCAAGAATCAGACACCCAGTCTGAACTGCAGTCTTTACTCGGTACGGGGCGCTTTCGTTCGACTACTCGCTTGCAAGGCGATGACGAGTCGAGCATGGATCTAGGCATGTTCGAATATGACCTTCAGGTTCTAGAACCTTGGCTTGATTCAAGCGTTTTTCGGGCTTATCACCTTCGAACCGACGTAACGCAGAACACCTTAGACGAACGAAAGAATGCGCGCACTCCAATTAGTGTTAACCGATTATTTTCTTACCAACAGAACACCACTGGTCTAGAACTGAATCTACAGAAACAATTCAGCACTGACGTTCTTGAACATCAAGTCGGCTTTGGTCTGGAATACAAACATAAAACCACCGATGAATTTCGTGATGCAGCGCAAACAGACTTAGCGAGCGGCGCAATCACCAACACCGTGCTGGGCGAAACCTTTCCGCTTAAGGATTTTCCAAGCAGTGCAACCGATGAAATTGGTGTCTACCTTGAATACACCGTGAGCCAAGATCGCTGGACTCTAACAGCGGCCTTGCGCAGTGATCATTATAAATTGGATGCACGGCCCGATGCCGTGTACCGCGAAGACAATCCAGGGATAGACGTGGTATCGCTATCTGAGTCAGACATTTCACCCAAGCTTGGTTTTGTTTATGACGTTAACGACAACAGCAATCTGTATGTGCAATACGCACACGGCTTTCGCGCACCCCCGTTCGAAGACGCCAATATTGGCTTAGATATTCCTTTATTCAACATTCGCGCTATTCCAAATCCAGACTTAAAGTCAGAGACATCAAACGGGGTTGATCTTGGGTATCGTTGGTACAGCGGCAAATCTAAATTCCACATCGGCTACTTTCGGACCAGCTACGACGACTTTATTGAAACTAAAGTTCGTCTTGGTCTAGACCCAGTAAGTGGTCGCTTATTGTTCCAGTCACGCAACATTGCGTCAGCGCAAATAAGCGGGTTTGAAACAGGCTGGCATTTTGAACTACCGCATAACTTCAACTTTAGCGGCTCAGCCTATATCGCCGACGGCAATAACCAAGATACCGACCAGCCACTCAACTCAGTGGGCCCAGAACAGCTAACCCTAGGGCTTGGTTGGTCGTCTGCTACTGGCCGCCGAGACATCAAATTACGTGGCACCTATACGGCCAAATGGAACGACAGAGACCTAAGCAATGGCGAACTGTTTATCCCAGGCAGCCATACGTTATTTGATCTTTATTACACAGAAAAATTGACCAGCAATCTTATTTTGCGCGCTGGTCTACAGAACCTGACCGACCAGAAATACTGGAATTGGTCAGACGTACGTGGCATCGGTCCCCAAGACCCGTTGCTTTCAGTAGTAACGAGGCCTGGCCGACAGCTTTCGGTAAGTCTTAATTTTAATTGGTAAATCTGTAAATTAATTCGCTGATTCAAGCGAGGAGGAACAAAGTGAAGAACTTGATAAAAGTACAACATGGCTTTGCACAACTAGGTAAAGTGCTGAATGCCATAGGATCGCTAAAAGCGCCATTGCTGATGGTGTTTGCGGTTGCAAGCATGCTGGGGTCAACGGCTGCGTATTCGCAGGCAAGCGACACCGCTGTGCATGATGCCGAAGTCTCAGCAGCTCAAATGGACGAACGTATTGCCAATGGCAAAACGGTCTACATGGGTAACTGCTCGGCATGCCACCAAGCCAACGGCGAAGGTTTAAAAGGCGCGTTCCCTCCACTTGCTGGATCTGATTACTTAACGGGTGACCGTAAAAAAGTACTAGAAGCTGCTATGTTCGGTTTATCTGGCCCGATCACCGTAAATGGTACGGAGTGGAATTCTGTAATGCCAAGTATGGGCTACTTAAGCGACCAAGACTTAGCGGATGTTTTAACTTACGTGCTTAACTCATGGGGCAACAAAGGCTCCGCCGTTAGTGTTGACGAAGTTGCTGCGCTCCGAACCCAGCTAGGTCAAACAGACCGCGCTAGTGGTGAACGCCACAAAGGCGCTAGCGAAGGCGAGCTGCGTTATCAAGGCGCACCTTCTGCAATCGCAATGGACGACGTTCGTCAGCACAGCGCAGCAGATGACCTTGCGCTTAGCGATACCGAGCTGCAAGAATCAACTCAGCTCTACTTTGAGCGTTGCGCGGGTTGCCATGGTGTATTGCGTAAAGGCGCTACGGGCAAACCTCTTACCGCTGATCTAATGAAGGAGAAAGGCACCGACTACATAAAAGCGTTGATCACTTACGGCTCACCGGCCGGTATGCCTAACTGGGGTACTTCTGGTGATTTAACCACAGAACAGATCGACGCTATGGCGCGTTTCTTACAGCGTGAACCACCACTACCACCAGAATTCGGAATGCCCGATATGATGGCTAGCTGGAAGCTGATAGTAGAGCCAAAAGATCGACCAAAGAAACCTCAGCACAAACGCAATGTTGATAACTTCTTTGCTGTAACCCTGCGTGATGCGGGCCAGGTAGCGATCATTGATGGCGACACTAAAGAAATAGTGAGCATTCTAAAAACCGGTTATGCGGTACACATCTCTCGACCTTCAGCGTCTGGACGTTATGTGTTCAC
Source organism: Proteobacteria bacterium UBA7415 (assembly GCA_002470515.1). Classification (GTDB taxonomy): domain Bacteria; phylum Pseudomonadota; class Gammaproteobacteria; order Arenicellales; family Arenicellaceae; genus Arenicella. The sequence goes on from DKML01000031.1 coordinate 510,091, forward strand.
AATTGGTCGCGATGCAAAAATCGACATGATTGATATGTGGATGAACCCACCCGCAATTGTGGCCGAAGTTAAAATCGGTCTTGAAGCTCGCTCTGTTGAAACATCCAAGTACAAGGGCTACGAAGACAAGCTAGCGATAGCGGGTGCTTACTGGCCTCCACAATATGTGATTATGGATGGCGACACACTAGAGCCAAAGAAAATTGTCTCTACTCGAGGCATGACCGTGGACACTCAGGAATACCATCCTGAACCGCGTGTTGCAGCGATTGTAGCCTCGCATGAGCACCCAGAGTTTATTGTTAACATTAAAGAAACTGGGCATATCCTGTTAGTTAACTACGAAGACATCGATAACTTAACAGTTACCGATATCGAGGCAGCCAAGTTCCTACATGACGGCGGCTGGGATCGTTCACTTCGCTATTTTCTAACTGCGGCTAATCAGAGCAACAAGATTGCCGTAATCGACTCCAAAGAGCGCAAGCTCGAAGCGATGATTGATGTTGAGAAAACACCACATCCAGGCCGAGGCGCTAATCTAGATGATCCGAAGTACGGACCAGTATGGGTTACCAGCGCATTAGGTAATGGCAATATTACGTTTATCGCCACTGATCCTAAAAACCATCCTGAGCACGCTTGGAAAGCAGTACGCGTGTTACAAGGTCAAGGCGGCGGATCAGTGTTTGCTAAGTCTCACCCTAAATCTAAAAATCTATGGGTAGACTCTCCGCTTAATCCTGATGAAGCCATTAGTCAGAGCATCGCGGTATTTAACGTAGATAACCTAGAAGCCGGTTACGACGTGCTACCTATTGCGGAATGGGCCGAGCTAGGCGAAGGACCAAAACGGGTAGTACAGCCTGAATACAACAAGGCTGGCGACGAAGTTTGGTTCTCAGTGTGGAGTGGCAAGGAACAGGAGTCTGCGATTGTAGTAGTAGACGATAAAACCCGTACATTGAAACACGTTATCAAGGGTATAGAAATGGTGACGCCCACTGGTAAGTTTAATATTTACAACACTGTGCACGATGTCTACTAGGACAAAATGCGAAATGACAGGGACGTCAAACTTAACTGTGGAATTGTTAACGCAATAACACCATAAATGATTGCCGCTGCGGGTTTGCCTGCAGCGGCATTCTTCTTCAAGACTACCACCTCTGAGTCTCTGCGACACAGAGCCTGCATTGAATGAATCACCTGCGGTTACTAGTATCTATAGGCACGGTTGATTTTGCCTCGACAGATATCGTTCCAAAATCTGAAAAAGACAAACACCCATCACAACCCATCTTAACGACAATTTCTTTTACACCGAAGCTACTTCTTTTACACCGAAGCTACTTCTTTTACACCGAAGCTACTTATTGCCTCGAAAACATTGATGGGTTCAACGACCAGATGGGCGTATCCTAGTCACAATTGATACAGCGCTAAGACTGATTGCATCCGTTGGGGTATCAGTTTGACTATAAAAGCGTTAGCCTAGCGGCTTTTAGACAGCAACCTTTATTAGAGAAGCTTCTCATGACAACAAGTAAAAAATACGAGCTAGAGCTCAGCGAAACAGCGGACGGCTGGTTAGCCAAAATAACCCGAAAAGTCAGTTATAAAAAGCGGCTTACGACCAAAGAGCAAGGTGGCTTCGAATCCGAATCGAGTGCCAAATTATGGGCTGAATCAACTCTGGAAGAATTGACCAGCAAACAGCGCAGCAGCAATAATGTTCAATCTGATAAGCGCAAGAAGAATGAAGAGATCAAGCTTTTGAGATCAGAGAGACGCGCGAGCAAGACCCAGAAAGCTAAGGCCGACGCAGCTGCACCTAAGGGAAAAACCGAAAGGCTTGAGGAAATTTAGAGACCTAGTTTGTATCAATATACAAACTTATCGTGCCAAGTTTTATAGTCCCTCTTAGGGTGTACACTTTTATCGCACACTAGCGGCCAACGGTCGATAGTCGCCGCCTTTTGTAATCTGTGACCATTGTCGCAAATGCGGAGAACTGTCATCCAGCCAATACGCCTTACCACCGTCAATCACTAATATTTCCTCCCACTTAGCGCCAACAGGTCCAAAGCCCGCATGCGGTTCGACCAGCCATAAACCATCATGAGCCTTGTGATCTGAAGTCTTATGCCCATTCCATAATGGGCTTTGCCTTCCTAGCCCACTGCTTGCGAGACTGTCTTTAAGTTTAAACCAAGTAAGTGACACGGCATCGAAGCCTTGAATACGCAATTGGAAGGGCAACTTGGGTGTCTTTATTGCCCGATGACCAAGCACTTCACCTGGGTGTTTGGTGTGAACTGGCTCATATCCAACACCAATCATCGTTTCCAATACTTGGTCAGCGATCTCCTTAAAACTGTGACCGTTGTTGATCGCCGCGGGCACACTGTCTCGATATTGCGCCAAATGTTGCATCATCGCACGGTGGTCATCACTCTCTCCGAAACAAAAGCTATAGGATGTATCGACTAAATATCCGTCAAATAAAGGCGCAGCATCTAAAATAACGCTGTCACCCTCTTTAAGTATTTTCTTTTTTGGGAAGAAATTACCGACAGACCACTCTCCCGGTAGTGCGGTTCGTTCTCCGAATAGAACGACGGGCAGATGAAAAAAAGAGCCGGCTCCTGCAGTGCGATAGAGCTTTACCAGTTGGTGTGCTACTTGTTTTTCTGTTTCGCCGCCAGAAAGTTTCGACGCGGCTTCTTCTAAAATCGAAAATGAGGTGCGCTGCAAATCGCGGAAACGCGATAACTCTTTGTCAGTAAAACCCTTTGTTTTAATAGACACCTATCAACTCCCAAATATGTGTTGCTGTAAGCAAATTGAATACGACTATGTTAACGAAGAAATCAAAAATGATCGAATTACATGTGGTTTCAAATAAGTAACATCGTTCGAGTTGATGATACCTCATTTCATATTGGTAGGATGCTAGTAGGAGTAAAGGGAACTCAGTTACGGGAGTGGCAGGAGTAACAGGGACAGTCACTTTAGCTCTTTCCCTTAAGGAAATTAGGTTCGTGTCATGGCATTTTTTTACGCGGTAGATCAGGATGAGCGCCTCTAATCAATACCGATTGTAATCACCTCAAGATGTTCAATGGCCTGTGTTTGAGTGTCTCCTAAACAGCTCTCTCTCCAAATATTTTTCTTACCACTTGATGTCTTTAATACATGGTGTCGTGTACTTTGTTTGTATAGACATTAAATATTTTTTGGGTAGTGGTGATTCTTGATGACAGGTAAGCGGTTTATTGTGATTGGTAAGGTCTTGGCGCTTTGTGTAGCCCTGCTCACTTTTGGCGTTTGGTTAGCGAGCGTATTAGATCAACCAGAATTTATAGAATGGGAAGACCCTTGGCAGAAAGAACGCGTTCATGCGCAAGCTCAAAACCAGATGGTGGTCGCAGGCACGCCATGGGCTGCTCAGGCCGCTGCTGATATTTTAGACGCCGGCGGCAATGCTTTTGATGCCGCTGTTGCAGGCCTCTTGGTACTCAATGTCACCTTTGGCGAAGCGGCCAGCTTTCCCAGCATTGCTCCGTTAATGATTTACGATGCTAAGAAAAATGAAACGCGCTCTTATGTTGGCGTAGGCACAGCACCAGCCGCCGCTACCATTGAAGCGTTTGAAGCGCGGGGATTTGAAGTAGTGCCCAAGATGGATATCTACTCTCAGTTGGTTCCAGCCTCTCCAGACGTAATCGCCACTCTGTTAAGTGAGTACGGTACAAAGTCATTTAGAGAAGTCAGCGAACCCGCAATCCGAATTGCGAGAGAGGGCTTCCCCGTCCATAAAATCATGCAACGCAACCTCGACTTAAATATTGTTGAGCGCTTTGGCTTTAATTATTTACTACCTTACAACTCAAAGGTTTATTTGGATAACCGTTGGTGGCGCCCGTTGCGTCATAAACAAAAATTTACGCGGCCCGATTTAGCTAATACTCTTGAGCAACTAGCGCAGGCCGAAACGGATGCGCTATTAAATGGCGGCGATCGAAATACTGGCTTGCAAGCAATGCGAGACTATTTTTATAAAGGTCCGCTAGCCGAAAAAATTGTTCAACTGCATAAAGAAAAATCAGGCTTAATCAGCGCCGCTGATTTAGCCAACTATTCTGGCTATTGGGAAGAGCCGCTATCAGGCGAGTTTCAGAATTTTGAAATTAAAACCAACGGCACCTGGACGCAAGGCATTGTAGTCCCCATGGTGCTGCAGGTTCTCGATGGCATCGACTTAAAGTCTATGGGGCATAATTCCGAGCAATACGTGCATACCGTAGCTCAGGCTATAGAGTTAGTTATGGCAGACCGAGAGGCTTTTGTGGGTGACCCAAATTTTGTGGATGTGCCTCTTGAGCAACTATTGAGCAAACACTACGCCGCTTTGCGTCGCCAACTAATTACCGATAAGGCTTTTGATGGGTTGCCGACCGCCGGCGCTCCGCTGGACATGCAGGCGGTTGGCCAACGGGTTAACTTGACTAAGCAGGTAGCGTCGCTCTACAACAAAGATATTGGTAAAGACACAAGCTATCTCAGCATCGTGGACAAAGACGGCAATGCGGTATCGATGACACCAAGCGACTTCCCTAATTCACCAATGGTTACAGACACTGGCATGACGCTGGGCATTCGCATGACTCAATTCAGGCTGGATAAAAGTCACCCATCGTCATTAGCACCCGGTAAGCGTCCGCGCGTTACGCCACATGCGGTAATGCTTTTGAATAAATCAGATCAATCACTGTATATGAGCTTGGGCACACCGGGGGCCGACATGCAAACGCAGGCTTTAGTTCAAGTCTTGCTGAACCACTTAGTCTTCGGTATGGATATACAAACAGCAACGGAACAACCGCGTTTTCGCTCACAAAACTTACCCAGTTCGTTCTCGCCGCACAGTTACTCGCCAGCAACCTTGGATTTAGAGGAAGAGCTGTATGAATCGATCTCAGACAGTCTAAGTGAACGTGGCTATACAACCAATCGATTTGAAAGACTACATAACCACTTTAGCGCCGTGGGTGCTATCGTTATCGATGGCGAGCAGCTATCGGCGGGTGCTGACCCTAGAGAGGGCACTACAGCGGTGGGTCTTTAATGTACCAAAAACGACTGAGGCTTTTTGTTTGCGGCTGTAGTCGCTCGTAACTAAGTGTTCTGTCGAGGTCTTGTGGCGTCTTAAGATGCTATATTGGCATAAAACATTGAGACTACTCACTGTATTATTCTGAGTAAATTTGGCCTTGCCTTGACCTTTCCCCTGCATTAGCACCACGGCTTGGATGAGATGGACTTCCCCCTGACTAGTTGACACCTCCGCGCTATTATTTGGACTTCCCTCTGTCAAAAATCCTTCCATTTTGATTCACGTGGTTGCCATTGGTTTTCAGCAACATTTATGCAAGTTTTTAAGTTCGTACCCCAAAACTCTATCCGCGAACACGGATAAAACTGTTTTACCTTTGTACGCGGATATTGAATATATATGCGCGATCGCGTATATTTTACATTGGAGAATTGATATGACGATACGCGATACAAAACAACTTGGTACTGCGCTTCAGCGCGAGCGGAAGCGCCAAGGCTTAACCCAAACCCAGTTGGCTGATCGAGCCGGAGTCCGGCAGCAAACTATCTCAGCGGTTGAGGCTGGTAAGCCTCGGTCTGAGCTTCAGATCATTTTCGATATCTTGGCCGCTCTTGGTCTTGAAGCTTCACTAAGAAGCCGCGGAGAAACGAATATTCCGAGTCTTGAGCAATTGTTCTAATGGGTAGAAAGAGAAAATCCGCCGCTCTAACGCTCGCCCTGAACGGTCGCGTTGTCGGCCGCTTAACGCGGGCAGCCGATGGGGCGACACGCTTCGATTATGCCCGTGAATGGCTAGATTGGGAGTATGCAATAGTTGTCTCCAGGTCTATGCCGCTAGTCGATAAGCCCTTCACGGGCGACACCGTTAGGGCCGTGTTCGATAACTTGCCTCCAGATGATGAGCGGGTTCGTAAAATGATTGCGACTCGTGTTGGCGCACAAGGTACCGATGGTTTTTCGATGCTCGCTGCTCTAGGACGCGATTGTGTTGGTGCTATTCAGTTTCTGCCAGAGGGCAGTCAACCTGCTCCACCTTGCCCTCCAGAAGGCAAGCCGATTTCTGATAGGGAGATTGCAGAGCGTATCCGCTCTTTAGGTATAGCCCCACTAGGAATACGCGGTGGAGATGATGCTTTCCGTATCTCTCTAGCGGGGGTCCAAAATAAGACCGCTCTCCTCTATCATAAAGGCCAATGGCTTGAACCAATCGGCACTACACCAACCACCCATATACTCAAACCACAAATTGGCAAAGTACCTACAGCCGATGGTGAGGTAGACCTCACTGCAAGCGTGCAAAACGAGCATTTCTGCATGGCTCTCTGCCGCGCGATGGGGCTCAAAGTCGCACAAACAGAGATTCTCAAGCTAGACGACAAAATACTAGTCTTGAGTATAGAAAGGTTTGATCGACAACTGGATAGCAAAGGACGACTGCTACGATTACCTCAAGAAGACATGTGCCAAGCGCTAGGGATCGTGCCGACCGCGAAATACGAATCCGAAGGCGGCCCCGGGGTCAGTGCTTGTCTTGACCTTCTTAAATCCAGCGACACCCCGGATGATGACAGGCGTGCATTCATGAAAGCTCAGATCGTTTTTTGGCTGATTGCAGCAACCGACGGACACGCAAAAAATTTCTCTATTTTCCTGAACCCCCAAGGTCATTTTTCGCTCACACCTCTTTACGACATCCTGTCAACGCAATGGCAATATGATCGCAGTCAAATCGTTCGCAAATCATTTCGTCTTGCAATGGCAATCGGGAGAAACCGCCAGTACAACGTTACGCAAATATCGCCCCGTCATTTTGAGCAGACGGCCAAACAAGCAGGATTCAGTCTGAGTTCGTTACATGATTTAATGACAGAAATATTTAAGCAACTGCCAAATGCAATCAACACGATTCAGGCATCGATGGATAAGACTGTACCCGAAGAGATGATCGAGGCCATCACAAAAGCTGCAATAAGTCGCGCGCAGCAGATCGAGGCTTATCTGAGCGATTGAGGGGTAAGTATGCGTCAGTTATAACTTCGCTTCGAAGCGAAAACGACAACAACATTTAAGACACTAAATCTTCGCATGTAGCAGCAATAGATACTGCAGCAACATGAAATAACAAACAGATTTAACTCGACTCCTCAGGGCGTTGTAATACTACCTTCAAGGATCGGTTCGTTTAGTACCTCAAGATTGCAGCTTGATGGTTCACCGACTCCAACGGGACAATTTTCTTGACTCTTCTCTCCCATCATTTCCGTAGACTTCATTCTTGTAGACTCATAGTCACCCCAAAAACAGGACGGGCAAGCGCGCTGCTCACTTGCTGTTGGGAGTTCTAGGTTATCTCCAGTCGCGTAGCTGCGTAGAGGCAAAATATCGACCCAGGATAAATCAGCCACATCTGGAATCTGCTCCGATCCTAAAAAGTGCCCCCAATCATGACTTAGCACAACGTCCCAACCTAAGTGCATCTTGCTCGCTACGATCACGCCATTAATTAACACGTTATTAGGATCGTCATAAGCGAGTCCGCCACTCTCCGATTCATAGTCTAAGCGGCCAAATTTATCGACTGCATTGCGCAGCTTACCGAACAGCTCTTCGTCTTTAAATTCCTTAGACGCCCAAAGCGCAAATATTTGTGCAACCTGATCAGGCTCACCTTCTGTCTGACCCAAAACAGCTGCGTACGGACCAAACTCTTCGATCAAATGTTCTTTAAAGGCAGGATAGATAGCTTCCATTTCCTCTTTTAGAAAAGGTCTTAGAAATGTCAGTATCCAAGCGTTTGCGTAACCACTGATCTGTTTCTTAACTAAGTCATGGTTGGGAAGGTAGGCACGATAAAACAATCCAGTTTTGGGATCACGCATGCGGTCCATAATAAAATCCAACGACCACTGAATTTCATTATTGGTGTGTTCAGTTCCGTAAATCAGGTCGTACACGTGCAAGCTCAACATGCCGATTGTATTGCACTCAACAAACCACGCATTGGGCTCACACGTTACGCCCTCGTAGATGCCTTGGTGATGCAATCGCATCTCGCTGGCTAGCTGCTGAGTCAACCATGTATATTCTCGGGCGTATCGCTGATCGCCGGTAGACAATTGATAAAGGCCATACATTAAATTTAAATGGCCTTTGTACATAATGTTCTGTACAGAGATTGGATCTGCGCCAAAGCCACGATCGGTAAAATCACTCCAGACTTTCTTGGATTTCATTTTCCAAATCATCATGTCCATCAAAGCCTGATACTCGGCTTTATGCTCTGGGTCGATGATCATTGCTGAAGGTAGACCATAGGCTGCGAACGCGATAGAGTATTTCCAAAAGTCCTGCTTCTCGGTGTTCCATTCCTCGAAATCATCACCGGACAAAGACAATTTAAAATAGTCTTCTGTGACACTGCGCATTTGCCCAATCTCATCGGTTTGCAAAGTACGTGCTGGCGGCGTTACAAAATAACTAGAGGCGGCGGGAAAGCCATAAGGAACGAAACGCAGAGCGCCATAAATAGCCAGACCACATAAGAGTACGAGCCCCAGCAAAAGAACGCGCTTTTTTATATATCCGAGTTGTTCTTTGTTCATAAGAATGGAGGGTACTGCTCGGTTGGCTCAGAGTAAATCATAGTCTCACATTGCGAACATTATGACGACACCGGTATTGTATTCGAGTTATTACCTTTAAGTACGCAAAGACGATGCAGCAAAGGAGATAAGCGTGTGCATAATAGCGAAGGTAGTTACATATTAAACCTACCGTTGCTAGAAGCAAGACTTGGCGATATATCCGAGATCATGTTTACATTGGTGTGCGTTAGACGCGTTAAACTCAACAGCCACATTAGAATAAGCTAGATCAGATGAACCCAATTAGCCAAGCACTCGCCGAACGCTACTCTTGCAGAGACTTCAGCAATACACCCTTAGAAAGCGAATTATTAGACGACATATTAAACGACGCAATGCGCTCGCCAAGTTGGTCCAATACTCAGCCGTATCGTATAGCGCTAGCTCAAGGAAAAACTAAAGAGCACCTGTCAGCTGAGTTACAGCGTCGCTATGCAAAAGCAGTCAAGATTCAAAGAGGTTCAACCTTTACAAAATTGACTGCCTTTATAAGTGGTAATGACGGCTTACCCAAAGGCGACTTTAAACAAGCATTGTCGTATCCAGACGAACTACAGAAAAGAAGACTCGTTACGGCTAAAGGCCTGTACTCCTTGCTGGATATTCAGCGTAACGATGCAGACAAACGTGATGCACAGACGGGGCGTAATTTTGACTTCTTTGGCGCGCCGTCGGTGCTGTTCGTGTTCGTACACGATGGACTCGGTGTGTACAGCGTATTAGATGCAGGAATATTATTACAGAGCATCATGCTCGCGGCTCAATCGCGGGGTGTAGCTACATGCTCGCAAGGCGCTTTGGCACTGTGGCGCGCGCCGTTAGATAAGCACTTTGATATCCCCAGAGACTATAAATTGTTGTGCGGAATATCATTGGGTTATGCGAGTGAACACTTGGTAAATACTTATAAGAGTGAGCGGTTGCCTGTTAAGGAGTTGCTTATTCCTAGTCGTTGATGCTCGCATGTAGAAACTTAGAATATATTGTCCAGCTTGCTGCTGCAGGGTCAATCTAACTTACTTGATAATTCGATGATAAGACGTGAGTTGACCTACGTTAGAGCACCAAAGCGTCGAGCGATTAAAAAGTCAAAAACAAAACCAATAGCTTGGCTGACCTTAAGTATCATTCTGTAATTTCAAATATTCCGGCGAACAAAACATCTCCGCTAGCATCCTCTCTGATGGTAATCGACTTTACTCCAACTGAAAACACATGGGTTTTCGGGATTCTTGCTGTGATATGTTCTTCTTCGACAACAGTTCTCAGCGCTGGTTGATCATCGAAATATACACGGGCTTCAGACAAGTTATGCCCCTTCTTAACTTTAAACCATATACCGAGATCACCATCAGGAAGGGGGTTGGGGTTAATGCCAGCCTTGGTGCTTTTAGGCCCCCAATCGCTAACCTTTAAGGGCGGCGAGTTTTCAATATTTGCGTTAGGTTTATACTCAGCCTCGTTAAACAGATAAGCCGATAGCTCTTCATGTCTATCAACTGCTATTTGCGATGCAAACTCGTATGAAAGATGATTCTTATCGTAAGTAAACGGGACTCCACTATCATTAAAAAAGCGGCACTGGTCAACATCACAAAATGCGTCCTTTACGCTTAAATAAAAATACCCTTTTGCCTCCACCATTCGCTTTAACACTGGATCTCTAACTGGAGTTCGTGCAGCGTGTAAACCCTCGTCAAAGCCCTCCATTCCATGCCGGTTCACAATCTCAGACATTTCCTCTTTTAGGATATAGTAGTTTCCCAACACAACTACTCTCTGTACTCCCACGCTTCTAAGGAATGTAAGATATTCATCTAAGTGCTCAACTCGGTATCTATTAAAAAGGACATTTACAACCAAGTAGTCAAACGCTTTCAAATACTGTTGGTTATACCTATTTTGGTTCAATTTCAGACACTTGGCCAGATTAGGATGACTAGCTGAAAATAAGGTATCTAAACTTTCATGCGGGGGACAGCCTCCTAATTGAGACATTGAAAAATCATGATTTGGAAATACTTGGTACATTGCATTAAGGGCATCAACTGAGTGGCTGTCTCCCATTATCAGCGCGTTGATTTCTCCCGCAATGGGATCATCGCAGTGATCCCAACCTTTTCTGGCACAAATCTTTTGCCTTACAGAAAAGCGCTTCTCCTTCCCATTTGTAATTTCATTTACCGTATAGGCATTTGGCGCCCATGGCCTCCACTGCCACCCCGAATTCGCCCACATAGACGCACCGATGCAAATCAAGAAAACGCTGAAAATTGTTGCTAGCCGTACGGTTTTAAAATTCCCTGTCGACTTTCTGCGAAAAGGTCTTTCGATAAAATAATACATCCAAGTCGCGAGACAAAGAGAAACAAGAAGGAGGCACGACGCATCGAAAAGGCTCAGCTCTCTGTATTCAGTGACGTATCTAAAAAACACGACCAACGGCCAATGAACCAGATAAAGCGAATAGCTAATCAAGCCAATGAAGACACACACCCTGTTGGTCAACAATGCTCCGAGCGTGGGTGCTTTATCAGCTGAGTAAATACACAGAGCGGCGCCTAAACAAGGCAGCAAGGCGTTCAATCCGGGAAACTGCGTATTTTTGTCGAAAGATAAAATGGAGAAGCTGATAAGACCTAGTCCTATGAAAAATAGAGTGTTTGCTAAGCTCCTACTCTTTAGCTTTGAGGTATCCGCACACACCAATAAGGCCCCAATAGCAAACTCAAACATTCTAAATGGCATCAGATAGAACACTGCGGAGGGCGCTGCCTTGATAAACAACTCGACCAGAACGAAACTAACGACACCAACAATTATAAACGCCGTGGCATATCGGATTGTAGTAGCCGCAAAAAATGCCAACATTACTGGCCATATGATGTAGAACTGCTCTTCTACACCAAGGGACCACGTGTGTAGTAATGGCTTAACCTCAGCGCTGCTATCAAAATATCCACTACCGAAAAAGAAATGGATATTCGAGACCGACAATACTGAGTACAGTAACGAAGCGCCGTACTCCATCAAGCGCTGAGGACTGAAAAGTAATATCGCGGCGACAGAAACAATTAGCAAAGTAAAAAACAGCGCTGGAATGATGCGCCTAATTCGTCTTACATAGAACTCACGATAATTTACAGATCCATTTTCTTCTAATTCTATTACCAGCAGATTCGTGATTAGATAACCGCTAATTACAAAAAAGATATCTACACCAACAAAACCTCCACTTAACGTTTCAAACCCAAAGTGGTAAAGAACAACAGCCAGTACAGCAAACGCACGAAGGCCGTCAATTTCAGGTCTGTAATTAGAGTTATGTTGGGGCATAAGCAATGTGATCAATTTTTTAAATTGGTTAGCGACATATTTCTGCACCCCCACTAATGAGCGAGAGTTTAAGCCCACGACCTAGGCTGCACTCAACGCCAAAATCCAAGTAATTCCAATAATTGCTGAGAGCAATGGTTTACTATTCTAATTCCAGAACCACTCTATGGCTAGGTGCCATGCGTGCTCTATTATATTAAGAGAAGCGTATCGAGGACTCCAATAATTAGGCATACGCACTCTCATTTTGCTTAAGTATTGCCTAAATCTTAATGCCGCAAACTGTTGTTTTTGCCTAGATGATTGTGTTTTTGGATTGCAAAAAACTTTCAACGAACAATGTCAGTTCATTGTTGAGAGAAACTGCAATTTACAAATCAACTCATAAGCACCCTTGGCGGTTTGCCTAGTATTTGTAGTCTTGTCCGTCTATTATTTAGCGTTGGTAGCAATATTTATTCTTACGAGTAAATGTGTGCGATTAACACAAGGCTTCCGCTCAACTAAAGCCCTAAAATTCTCTCCTCTCTATATATGGCTCATAATATTTCACACATTAGTATTGTTTTAGGAATGCACCGCAGCGGTACGTCGGCTCTGACCCGTGCAATGCACGCCGTGGGTTTTGAGTTGCCAAGAACCATTATGTCACCGGTTGCTGGTGATAATGCGCAAGGGTTTTATGAATCTACAGCGATCATGGAATTAAATGATCGGATATTGGAATCCGCCGGTCAAAATTGGTACTCCTTAGGATCAATTCCCGATGTATGGTTTGATTCTGCGGATGCAAAAATATGGCTACCTGAAATTAAAGATACCGTATTGGCGGAATATCCCAATACCAAAAAAATCGTAATTAAAGACCCTCGGATTAATAAGTTGCTGCCACTATGGCTTGGGGCTCTAGAGCAGATTCAATCTAAAATAAGCATAGTAGTTGCGTGCAGGCACCCCTTAGAAGTTGCAGAGTCTTTAAGAAAACGTAATAGCATTGATATCGAACACGGGGTATTACTGTGGCTAGAACACAATCGTGAAATTGCTCGATACACACGGGGGCTGCAACGCCTATATGTTGGTTTTGATAACTTGCTTAGCCATACAGAATCCCAGCTCAACCGACTCTTATCAGCCCTGTCTGTTGATTTAAATGAAGCGGCTATAAAGAAATCCTATGAGGAACTAACAGAATCATTACAAGGAAACCTCAAGAATTTTAATGTTGATGCCAGTGAGCTTTCAAAATTCGAACTGCGAGACATTTCATTAGCTTGGCAGTGGCTACAGTTTCAATGCAATGCCGATTTGAGTTTACTAGATAGAAATTCAAGAATCCCCAGCATAGATGCACCTTTGATTGGCACGTACGAAAAACCACTCGATCGTCTCCATGCGACATGGGCCAATTTTAGAACGACTCGCTTTAATGCACGACTACTAAGCGGTTTATTGAGCGATGCTAATACTGAAATAGAGAATGTTAAGGCCCAAACAGACAAAACTAATACATCTCACATCGAGGAAAACCATGCATTAGAGAAGAAAATTAGCGGCTTGGCTCAAGAACTTGATCACGCGAAAGAACAACACCTCATTTTGAACGAGCAACTTATTGCGTCAAGCGATGAGCTGAGTTCTGAGCGTAAATCAGTATCCAACTTAACAGCCCAGCTCAGCCACTTAGAACAGCATAGCCATGACACTTTGGAAAAACTGATTACGCGCTCGGAGCTACAAGCCTCTGCTCATGAAAAGGTGCTCCAGGAGGAGACTCAGCGGCTTGAAGCACTCATCGTAAAGGCCCAATCAAACGTAACGGACTTACGATCTCAATTGGTTGACCAGCATCACAGAGCAACGGCGCTGGATCGCCAACTGGTAAGCACGCGATCAAGCGCGGCATTTAGGGCGGGAAGTAAAGTCTTGTCATTAACCCGTCGCTTTAGAGGCTCGGTCGTTGGTCGTTCGCTTTTGTTAGTGAAAGCCGCAGTAGGTTTCAGGTTAGGACAATGGCTGCGAATTAGGCGCAACATTAAATTCTTGGAACGAAGTGGTGAATTTGATGTAGAGCACTATCTATCCACCTATCCCATATTAGCGCATTCGCGACTAAGCCCCATTGAGCACTATGTTTGCAATGGAGAAGCCGAAGGACGAACACCTTCGGCTAGTTTTAATCCGCGAGTATTTGCTCATTCCCAAAACTACGACCCTAATTCAAGCTGGGGCATCTTCGCTCAATACTTACAGTTATCGGAGGCAGTTCGTGAGGACGAGCGAACGATAGAGAACCCGCAATATGTTATTGCTTCCTCTGCAACCCAAGAATCCTCGCTTAACGAACCTTTAACGACTAAAAAATCGCATGAACTAGTGGTAACCGAAGAGACGTCCATTGATCCGCGACTTCTCCAATTCAGTTGCTCAGACAAGCCTATAGCTTCTGTAATTATTCCAGTATTCAACAACACCAAAGACACCTTGGCATGTCTCGAAAGTTTAACTCAGCAAAGTCTCAATGACTTTGAAGTTATTGTCGTTGACGATGGGTCAACAATTGATATGTCGGACCTAGGTTTGGTAAAAGGAATTCAACTGATCAAAAACCGGCAAAACCTAGGCTACTTGCACTCCGCTAACAAAGGCGCATCACTTGCTAAAGGTCAGTTTATCGTTCAACTAAATAACGACACCATTGTGTCGCACGGTTGGCTAAAGGCACTGTTAGCGCCATTGCAAGAAGATGCCTCTATTGGACTTGCAGGCTCACAAATGCTCTCTAAAGATGGTTTGTTGCAAGAAGCTGGCGGCATCATTTTTGCCGATGGTTCAGGTTACAACTATGGGCGTACAGACAACCCTGACAATGACCTATACAACTTTGTACGCGATTGCGACTATTGCTCCGGTGCGTCGATAGCTCTACCTGCTAACGTTTGGAACAGTTTAGGTGGTTATGATGCCTTTTTTACACCAGCGTACTATGAAGACACTGATCTAGCTATGCGTGTTAGACAAATGGGTTTGCGCGTTGTTTATACACCGTTTTCTAAGCTCATTCATATAGAAGGCGTCTCGTGCGGGTCTGATGAGTCAGATGCGAACTCAATGAAGCGCTTTCAAAAAATCAATCGCGTCAAATTCGTTGAGCGTTGGAATCAAGAGCTCACGCGTTACGGTTCGTTGGATGACAACAGGGAAATACATAATCATGTTGCCAAGACAAATCGCTTAGGCCGGATTCTATGGGTTGACGCGAACACCCCAACACCAGATCAAGATGCGGGCTCAATTGATACGGCGCAGCACCTCAGTCGACTTAAAGCCGATGGCTGGGACGTCACCTTCGCTCCTTGGGACGGCTACCGATATGAAGGCAAGTACACGGACAACCTCAGGGCTATTGGCATTCGAGTACTGTGCCAAGGGCATGCGCATACCTTGGCCGCGATAGAGAGTTTAAACATAGACTTTGACGTAATCACCCTTTCACGAGCGCCAGTAGCAATAACTGCCCATCCAGTTCTAAAAAAACTATTTCCTCAAGCTAAAATTGTTTTTAACACCGTAGATCTTCACTACCTTAGATATGAGCGCGAATTGGAGCTTATAAGCAGTAATAACAGCAACAGCAAACCAAAAAATCAACCTGTACAAAAAAAAGACGAACTCGCCATAATGCGTTTAGCCGATGCAACGCTAGTGGTTAGCGATATGGAAAAACAGTTGCTTGAAACAGAGCTAGATCAGCGCGATGCATCACGGGTTGCCGTCATTCCATCACCAAGAAATGTACACCCACCCACAAGAACATTCGAAGAACGAGTTGATGTTGGCTTTTTAGGTAGCTATCAGCACCCACCAAACATTGATGCAGTTGACCACTTTCTAAGCAACATATGGCCACGATTTAGTGCGCGTATGCCCGGGGTACGATTCATTATTGCGGGTTCGAGTATTCCAGAAAAATTCCTAAAACTAAAGAGTGATACGATTCGACCAATCGGCTTTGTCGAAGACCTAGAGGGCTTGATGGAGTCGGTTCGAATTATGGTGGCACCTTTGCGCTATGGTGCCGGTATTAAAGGCAAAGTAATCAGTTCCATGTGTTATGGCATCCCTCAGGTAGCTACACGAATGGCCGCAGAGGGCATGCCGTTAACCCATAACGTTGAGTTACTTATTGCTAACGACGATGCCGATTTCGTAGAACAAATGATCGAACTCTATACTAACGAAACGCTGTGGAATCGGCTTTCGACCGAGGGTATGAATTGCGTAGATAACACCTTCTCCTCAGCAGTGGTAGAAACTAAACTGAGCGCAGTATTTAATGCTCTTGCGGGTACTAGATGACGCAGAATAATTCGTATGAAAATAGAATTCAAAAAGAACTTGAAACGTTCTCTAACAATGTGGATGTGCACGCACTCCCTGAGATTCATCAGTACTGGTTAACGACCTACATTAACCCGATGATTAGAGAGCTTGGAGCAAAGTCACACCTGGACTTTTATTGCAATAACATCGAGGCTTCTCGACCAAACAAAGATGATCACCATTGCGTGATTAGCTTAGGCGCTGGAGATTGTGCCGTTGAACTGCAGATAGTGGAACATCTAGTACGTAGTGGTCTAACCAATTTGGATTTTACGTGCATGGATTTAAATGATTCAGTCCTCGAACGAGGTAGAGCACAAGCAATTGAAAAGGGTCTTGACCAATATATGAGTTTCGAAGTTGCCAATATAAATGAATGGCAACAGACGGAGACTTACTCCAGCGTTATAGCCCATCATTCCTTACACCATTTTTTAGAGCTCGAACAAATCTTTGATCGCATTAAACAAGCTCTAAAGCCTGGAGGAAAGTTTATCACCATTGATATGATCGGCCGTAACGGTCATCAACGTTGGCCAGAGGCTTTAACATTAGTAGAAAAATATTGGCATGAGCTGCCCTTATCCTACCGGTTCAACCTTCAATTAAATCGTATGGAGACTGAGTTTTCAGATTGGGATTGCTCCACAGAAGGCTTCGAGGGCATCCGTAGCCAGGATATTCTACCTCTACTGGTAGAACGCTTTCACTTTGAAGAGTTTTTGGCGTTTGGCAATGTAATCATGCCCTTCGTTGATCGAAGTTTTGGACATCATTTAGAACCGACCACGGCTTGGGACTCTGGTTTTATTGACCGTTTACATGGAGTTGATGAAGCCGGGTTTAAGTCTGGAGACCTAACGCCCAATATGATGTTTGCAGCTATGACAACAAACAAATCAGATAAAGAGATATTTGTTCGCGGCCTGAGTCCTGAAAAATCCATTAGACCTGTAGCTGACAAGTGAGTTTCGAATAGTGGTTAACAAAGATCTCAGCCTCCTCCAACTTCACAGCATGGATGAGTACTACGCATACGCGCATGCGAATAAAGAGAACCACCAATATAAACACTTGATCCTCGAGGAACTACTTGAAGAGGCTAAATCTGGCGTGGTACAAGAAAACGGTATGCTCAAGATTGGCGGGGTTTCTTATCCAGCAAATTGTGCTACTCAATTTGATTTGAGCATGGGCGGCGATACAACAGATATTAACTGGCGTGAATCATTGATTTGCCCGATAACGTTGACCAACAATCGTCAACGAGCGGCGGTACACTTCTTTGATCTGCTAAGCAAACCGTCAACATCAGATATGATATGGGTTTCCGAGCAAGTAACGCCCCTGTATCGAGTCATAGATCAGCGCTTCCCGAACACCATCGGCAGCGAATTTTTAGGCTCGAGCCTAGCAAGTGGCAGCGTTAATAAAGAGGGGACGAGGCATGAAGACTTTACAAAACTTTCGTTCGATGACGAAAGTCTAGACCATATAATTTCTCTAGACTGCCTTGAGCACATACCTGATTACGAATGTGCGCTGAGTGAAGCCGCAAGAACTTTAAAACCTGGTGGCACATTTACCGCAACGTTCCCATTTGATATTAACAGTCAAGAAAACCTTATTCGTGCCGAAGTTAATGAAGACGGACAGATCGTACATCATTTAGAGCCTGAGTATCACGGAGACCCAGTAACGGGTAAAGGCGTTTTATGTTACCAAGTATTTGGCTGGCAAGTATTAGACCAGTTAGTAGCTTGTGGGTTTAGCCAAGCAAGCATATTTTTGATGTGGTCTCAAAAATACGCTTACCTCGGACCTGATCAAGTTATTATTTTCGCGAAAAAATAGAACGAACAAACGCTATTCCTTGAGATTTAGAGATGAGCCTGCGTGACCAATTTTAACAACACTTTAGATTTTCTTGATTGGGCGTTCGTCGCTCTGCTTAAACGCACCCCCTCACCGCAAGAATCTCAGCACCTTGAAGCGGCTATAGAAACGCAGTCTATGACTCAGCTTCAAGTCTTAGCTCTAATCATCGACGGCCAAGAGTATCGCAATTCGAATATAGACAATGAGTTTGTACCCTCAGGTCATTTTTATTCAGCAGTCCCCTCTTTAGCTGATCGACGCAGGGTTCTAGATAGCCCCACGCAAAGCGCCCCTCCGCCAGGCATTGACCTAAACCATACAACCCAAGTGCAGCTTCTTAAGTCCTTTGAGCAGTACTATGACGACAATTTGTTTGCCGTAGAGAAATGCTCTGAACGTCGGTACTATTCCAACAACCCTGCGTTTTCATGGCACGATGCGTTTGTGTTACATGCGATGATCAAGTCTTTTAAACCGCGTTCTATCATCGAGATTGGATGTGGATTCTCATCAGGCGTCACTCTAGATTGCATTGAAGATATTGATAACTACACCCCGGAAGTCGTTTTCATTGAACCGTTCCCAGAAACCCTTAATAGCGTGTTATACCCCCAAGACTCTATCCTCTGCGGGCTGATTGATACTCCGGCACAAGAAGTCGCTTTTGAAAAATTCACCGCTCTAAAAGCAAACGATGTGCTGTTTATTGACTCTACTCACGTCAGTAAACTTGGTAGCGATGTAAACCATCTTTTTTTCGAAATATTGCCGCGCCTAGATTCTGGAGTTTTAGTACATATACACGACATCTTTTACCCTTTTGAATATCCGCGCGACTGGATTGATCAAGGACGTGCATGGAATGAGTTATATTTAGTGCGTGCACTATTGGCTGCCACTGAACGCTACAAAATTATTGCGTTTAATCACTATCTAGCAGCAACAGAAAAGTCATACTTAAATCAAGCTATGCCGAGATTAGCTGAGGGAAACTGCGGTAGTCTCTGGCTTAGGATAAACTAATTCAGGGCTCGTTGATTTCAAGGCCTGCGATCCTAGCTTTTCTGAAAAGTTCCTGCTTTGCCCTCTCATACAAATCGTAGTCAGATGCTCGGCGTTGTTTAAAACGAGCGACTAGATCGTCATCTAAATCTATACTTTTAGGCCGGGCTTTACCGACGTTGGCTCGCCTCTGTAGATTCAAACCTGTGCCTACTGGCCAATTTAGAGTTTTCGTGAGTAACGTTGCACTCAGCTCAAAGTGTTCGGTTATTCCAATAAAATCAAAACTTTCATAGTTCATGTGCCGTCCGACATAATCCGAAAAATAGCCGCTTTTTACAAGACTGGCTCGCGGATCTATGTCGTCATACTTAGGGTCATAATCCAGCCATGGAATAAAGTCAGCTTCAGTTAGATCAAACCGATCCATCTGGTAAAAGAATAGCGATATATATCTTGAAAGCGGATCACGCAAAAAGGTAACCAATGAAGCTCGACGCATTTTCATATAGTCTTTGCGCATCACAGTATGACCATGAAAACATCGTGGCATCTCTATTTTCGTGTCTCTATGGTCTCCATAAAAAAACTGTAACTTCTCGGCATACACATCTTCAAGCAAATCCATGAATGAGGTGCCAGCTGTCTTACTTTGATGAACACTGACCAGTCGACGGGGTTGTCTCGATATCGCATCAAAGACTTCTCCCAAGTCGTGCTGAAACTCAGAATTTAACAAGGCTTTTGACATAGCCATTTCACTTTTTTGTTGCCACAGCACATCGTCTGTTAGCACCGAATTTATAGTGGACGCAATCTTTTGAATCGAAGGCCCCAGAACCTCAACCCCCCCCGCTGACCAACCCAGCTGCTTTTGAATGACAGGACTGACTATTGAAGGAACCCCTCGCTCTGCGGCCCATTGCACTCTTTTATCAAGGCCCCTGGAGCTTTGGTCAGCAATCACAACCATCACCCTTGCCTTATCAAAATACGTTAGGTCAGCAGATATCTCATCTATAAACTCAATACCCTGGGCGCTAAGGTCGGTGCTAGGCAAAAACGTAACATCTAGCGATGTCATTGGAACTAAAAGCCGCACCTTAAATCCTGCAGACTTTATTTGTGGCAGACAATCATTGATAAACTCATTGAAGATTGATTTGGCGATGCTTTCAACATCGCAGCATAAAATTAGTGAATTACGATCACTAAGAGTTGCTTTGCATTCCTTTGCACCAGCCAACCTTGACAATAGGTATATCGACTTTTCGAAGCGGGTATGCTCATTTACCCACTTTTGAGTGACGTCATCTGCAACAAAAATGATATCCGCCATACCCATCATCTTTGCAGTGAGATCGAGTGGGTCTAGCAAAGGAGAAGCACCATTTACTATATTAAGTTTGTCTAAATCACCCGCCGCGTCATAGATAACTCTGGTCGAAGTATTTTCGCTTTGAGCTGCATTCTTTTTCAAGTCAGACACGATTGGCTGAATCTGATCGTAAAGATGGCCTTGGCTAATCCATAGAACATCGTAGCGGCCTAAATTTTTTATTAAGAATCCTTTCAGTTCGCGAGCAGAGAGTTCGGTTGGTCTATTTTCTCTTGATGAGCCAGACGCAACAAACCACTGAAGTAGTTTTGATACTAAGCCATGCCCGAACTCGCACATATGCAATTGATGCGTACCCGCTTTGATTGCCTTCAAGACGAACTGATTCCGCAAACTATACGGCTTAATAAGTGGTGTACTCTTATGATCATAGAGCCACAACACCCGCTTATTATCCAAAACAGGTAATGCCTTCATAAGGGGTTCAGGCTCGGCGGGTCTTTGAAGATCAATTTATCCATAATCTTAATGATTCACATTTTCTACCGCGTCGCTTTTTAACATGGGCTCGACTCCGAGTTTACTTAATAGACTCGTATACTCTCTGTGTTTCTTTACTTGTATTAGCCCAAGAAAAATCAAGAGATCGCTTTAACCCAAGATTAGATAATCGAGATCGCTCCTCACTATTAACTAACAGGCTTGATAGTCCATTTGCAATGGTTTGCGTGTCTTCAGGATCAATAGCTAAAGTTGAACCCGCTGATACTTCCGCTAGTGCACCGCGATTTGAGCTAATGCATGGACACCCGCTTTGCATTGCTTCTACAAGCGGTAACCCAAACCCTTCATAAAGTGATGGATATACAAACGCTAGGGCAGATGAGTACAGCAATGGTAGTTCGAAACCGGGAACAAACGCCAATCTCTTAATACGACCTTGGTGGCATGGCGCAGTGAGCCTTTTCTCTAATGCCTCACTTTTCCAGCCAAGGGGGCCGGCTACCACCAAAGGGTACTCTTCTTGAGTTTTAGCTTCGAGGCTCAAAAAAGCATCAAGAATTCGGGCCAAATTTTTACGTGGTTCCACAGAGCCTACGCAAAGAAAATAACGTTTATAATTAACCCCATATTTATCCAACACGCTTTTACACGCTATCTGAGACCTTGGTCTAAAATCTTGCCCTGCAGCAAGGTGCGTTACATGAATACGTTCTGGAGATATTTGATACTGACCCACCAATTCATTCTTCACACTGTTGCTAATAGTAATAATCGCTTCTGTGCTTTTAGCCAACCTAGCAAAATGGCGATTCATATAATTAACTCTATGCTTGGGGTGTGTCTCTGGTGCATATGTGTTCGAAAGGTCGTAAACCGTAGTCACCGAACGCATCGCCCTATCACACGGCGTGTAGTTGATGTCGTGATACAAAGCACCGGAATTTAGAAGGTCCTTTGCTAGATTCGAAAAGCTCCTACTTTGCAGAAAGCGAAAAATATCTCTGCTAAATGGAATAGACCCGATTCTAGACCTGGCAAGGTGTCCGACCTGCTCGGTTGTTTGCAGCAATTCTTGCGTTAAAACTTGCGCTGTTGTGCCATCATAAATTTTTCCATTGGAGACAGCATAAACTGGCTGGCTATTACTGATCTGACCTTTTAGAAGCTCCACGGCGTATCGTCCTATGCCCGTGATGGGTGCTCGCATGCTAGAAAAATTGTATATCGTTGGGCGCATAAAATTATCTACTGGCCTGTTCAATAATACTGCGATATAAATCGTGACTCTTCTGCGCGAATTTTTCTACGGAGAATAGATCATAATAACGGCGTAGCCCACCCTCCCCCAGCCTGCGGGCAATCTCAGAGTCCTTACTCAATAGGTCCATCGCGTTGAGTAAAGACATGGTGTCATTTGGTATGACCGTTATAGCCTCCTTATTGTGCCTTGCCACCCAGGGTGCAGAAGACTTTAGCTGAGTATTAATAATAGGCTTGCCAAGGCGCATTGCCTCTAATTGCACAAGAGCAAACGCTTCGTTATTGGCGTTTGAAGCAGACACGAGCGCAATTGAATATTGCAAAAGATCAACAACGTCTTGATCGCTCGCATCACAAACAAAACGCACACTGTTAGCGAGCCCCATATCAATAGCCAATTGTTTATGCCTTTCTAGCAATGGTCCATCACCCACCAAAACGAGTTTATGAGCCGTATTCCTAATTGAGCGAATTGCAACATCTATACCCTTATACGAAACATGACGTCCGATTAAGACAAAGTACGCGTCGCATGCGTCAGAAGATTGCATTGATGCTTTCGCTTCTGCAATGCCATATGGAATTATCTGTGTTTTTTTTCTAAATGCCTTTAGCATTGTGGAGTTGTCGATCATTGCAGTTGAACTCACAACTACTGATTTGGCTCTCAACAACATCAATAAAGTAAAGGGCGCAACTATCCAGCGTAACTTTCGCTGGGCTACTATATTCGAATGCCAATGAACCACAACAGGCACTGACTTGAAGCAAAAGACCAGAGCAATTTCTGCCAATGGAAAAGGGTAGTGAATTGCAATGAGGTCTTGACGTTTGAATAATCGAACCATTCTAAATATGAGAGATGGCGCAATTGGCATAGATGCGATTTGCCCATAGGAGCGGCAACGACTAATTGCAACCCCATCAATTTCTTGCTCTAAGATGGCACCATCTTCACCAGTCGTAAGCACATGATGTGAAAATTGCGGGAGCAGAGACGTAACAAGCGACACAACTTTTTGAACTCCGCCCATAACAGGGAAATACACCTTGCATACATGCAATATTTTGTATTGGGGGGGGATGGTCATTCTGTTTTGCTTGTTTTTAAGGGCCGATACAGACAGCCATACAATGCTACGATAATTTTAAGGCAGATTCTCCACCAATAAGATTATAGCGCAAAAAAGCGTCTCAAAACATAAGGTCAAGAAACTAATAGGTTGTTCGTGGGGCTAACTAATTTTCGTGCCGCATCCTCGCCCACTGAACTTAACAACTCGGAATAAACCATGTCGGTAATAATATCCTTGAACGAAGATTGCACATGCCAATTAAGTTTTTCTTGTGTCTGCGTCGGGTCGCAAAGAGTTTGCTTAATATCCAGCGGTCGCAATAATGCGTCTTTAACTAATAGATGGTCTTCGTAGGCCAACCCCAATACTGAAAAGGCAGTGTCTAGAAAATCTCTGAGACTATGAGTAACCCCTGTCGCTATTAGGTAATCATCCGGCTCCGTCTGGCGAAGACTCAACTTAGCTGCTTGCATAAAATCGGTCGCTGATCCCCAGTCTCTATACACACTAAGGTTCCCTAGCTCTATGCTTGATGCTGCGCCGATTGCAATTTCACAAGCCGCATTAACAATCTTAGACGTCACGTAATTTCTCTGTCTTAGAGGTGACTCGAAGTTTGAGAGAATTCCGCTTACTGCATAAAGACCATAGGCCTCTCTGTAATTTTTAGCTTGATAATGAGCACAACTTTTACCAATCCCATAAGGGCTCTTCGGGTCATGACGCGTACGAACCGTCGCAGCGTCATAGCAATTACCAAACATTTCAGTAGAAGTGGCAATAAAACAGGGAATACTCTTATCTGTCTTTCGAACAGCATCAAGCAAGTTTACCGTGGTAAGAGCAATGCTATAAATAGTTTCAGCAGGTTGCTGAAATGATCTAGCAACCGATGAAGGCGCTGCTAGATGATATATTTCATCGGGTCGTAACTGGTCGACTAGATCTAAAACTGCATCCGCTTGTCTTAAATCCATAGACCTTAAAGAAATATGGTCGTTTATATTTAATACTTCTAGATTTGACGTGCTAACGAGTTTAGCATCTCGAGTGGTTCCAACAACAGCGTAACCATCATTGAGCAACAACCTTGCAAGATGTGCGCCTCCTTGGCCAGAAACACCTGTAATAAGGGCGGTTTTCATTATTAAATCATAAACGTATGGATAGCCACTTAGTTTAATATAATGCGAGCCACCAAGATAGACAAATTGCCTACAAGCTAATACTGTTTAATCAGCGTCTCATTTGATTTGTGCCAAACCAACTTAACGACAAAACGTTGACAATTCGATTCAATAAATAGAACCCAATTTTCCATGCAAATGCCACTAAACCAGTACTTCAAGTTAATTGATACGCACGCAAAACTGCAATTGCGAGCCGATGCGTCTCGCTATTTTTTTGGTTATTTATGGTGGTTACTTGAACCGCTTCTTTATGTACTGGTCTTTTACGTAGTGTTTGAATTATTACTAGACTCCGGAAGAAGTGATTTTTTAGTATTCCTTATGTGTGGAAAACTCGTCTTCGTCTGGTTTTCAAAGTCTGTAACGCAAGCATCCAATAGCATTATCGACAACAACGGTCTAATTGGAATGATCGACATCCCAAAGTCACTATTCCCTTTAGCTGTATTGCAACAAGGCATCTATCGTCAGCTCGCAGTATTTGTACTACTCATCGCGTTCTTATTGTTGAGCGGCTATTCGATCTCCGTGGAATGGCTGTACCTGTTGCCGCTCGTAATAGTCAATTATTTGGTTATAGCTGCCTGCGCCTTGATTGGCGCCAGTCTAGTATGTTTCATGCGTGACGTAAGCCTTATTATCGGCCTAGGAATGATTTTTATGCTCTTCGTTTCTGGGGTGTTCTGGGACGTGCGAGCCTTGGACAACGTGGAAATGACTCGCATGATTTTGATTTGGAATCCGCTCGCGTTTCTTATAGATGCGTATAGACAGATTTTTATGTTTCAGCAAGTCCCTGATTTAACGCACTTGTTCTTATTGGGACTGAGTTCCGGATGCATTGTGTATATAGTGTCCAGCCTTATGCGCAAATACAGCCAAGCTATTGCATTGAGGGCCCTTTCGGCATGATAGAAGAAAATCAAAGTGTTGCACTTGATGTTCAAGATATCTCACTTCGATATCTGAGCAGTAATAACACATTTGGAGCAAGCTCTAAGCTGATACTCGATTCTCTTTCTCTTAAAGTGTATGAAGGTGAAACTCTAGGATTAGTAGGTAAAAACGGATGCGGAAAATCAACACTGCTCCGTTTACTTGCCGGTATTTTGGCGCCAACGACAGGTTCTGTGCTTCAGCCTACCCCCAAAACTATTTCTCTTCTAGCGATCGGTTTAGGCTTTAATGTGCAGCTAACCGGTCGAGACAATGCTCTTTTTGCAGCGATGTTACAAGGCTCTACCAAAAAAGAGGCTACATCCTACCTCTCAGAAATAAAAGATTTCTCTGGGCTTGGTGATTCTTTTGAAGATCCGGTAAAAACGTATTCCACGGGAATGCGCGCTAGACTTGGATTCACAACAGCGCTCATGACTAAAGTTGACATACTGCTGATCGATGAAATATTGAGCGTGGGCGATGCTGAATTTAGAACCAAAGCTTTTGATGCAATGAAAGAGAGAATAAGCGGAGATCAAACCGTAGTGCTTGTCTCACATGCAGATGATCAGATACAGACACTCTGTGACAGGGTTGCTTGGATTGATAATGGCAAGATCAAAGCCCTAGGCAACCCAAAAGACACGTTACGAGCCTATTGCGTATCTATTTACGAAGAAAATAAACAAAACACAAAATAGAATCATCGCGCGCATAGACGGCATGAACAAAGCGACATGTAGCAATGTTGCGTCAAACGGATTGGGGCGGCTGCTCTGACATACTGCTGGTATCTAGCGTGTTTAATCTTGCAGTTCGATCGCATCGAGTTGAAAAACAACACAATGTTGATAATTCGGTTCCTTATAAAAGTAGTCGTCAGAAACGAAGCGAGCGCTCAAGTGAGAGTTTTCCTAAAGTAACCTGGGGATTGCATCTAGAGCTTAAGTCACCTGAGTAAAGACTGTTTTCTATTTTAAGGCAGATCTAAATCACAACCACATTGAGTTGCGCCCAATGAGTCTACAGTTTCAGTTACGGCGCAAAGTTGAGCACTTTGTGCCGCGGCTTCCGCTTCACAAGCGGCTTGACAAGTGGCGGCACCAGAAGGATGGCCGATTAGGGGCCCGCCAACTGTTACATCAGTAACACACTTGTTTGCGCGTGTGCTGGCAGTATTACTGAGTCAATAATAGGCTTGCTCCACTTGGCGGGCATCACCAAAGACGCAACCGATCCAATTCCTACAACGGCTATCATTTTTCTGCGGTCAGCTTGTTGAGTCCTAATTTCTTTCATTTTTTTACCCTGTTCTTCAATAGTTGTACTAGCCAATAAAATGAAAACATCTTCTTTTTAATTTAAATCTTTAATCAGATAATATTCTCTTCAAATAACAATGGGAACAGTATGTTGGGTACGATCGTTCGCATTCTACGTTCGTCAATAGAGTCTGGTACACCATTATTGTTTTCATCTAAATCGGCAACATTTGGATCTGTACCATAGCGATACTCTTCCAAATTGCTAAAACCGTCGCCATCAGGATCACCCTGTTGATCGAAAGAGTTAAATGGGTCTAAGCCATTCTCTATTTCCCAGTCGTCAGGCATTTGATCGTTATCACTGTCGTTGTCGCACGCATCCCCCAAACCATCTTTATCTAAATCAGCTTGATTTGTGTTGGCGTCATTTGGACAATTATCAATTTCATTAGGGACTGTGTCATCGTCAAAGTCCACGTCCACGTCCACAGTTAGCGTTGCGCTGGCTGACCCGCTACTTCCTGCTGATGAAGTTAAATCACTAGTCGTGTTAACGAACACACCGCCTATCGCCGATTGCACGTTTACAGATACGCTACAAATCGACGTAGACCCTACTGAGCTGTCAGAGACGGTAATCACGGACGACCCAGCATCGGCCGTTATGCTTCCGCCCAAACAAGTGGAAATTAAACCAGGTGATGGCGACACAACCAAACCAGCAGGCATAGAGTCTATGAACCTGATAGTTGTCGCCGCACTTGGAGACGATAAATTATCGATAATAAATCGCAACACACTTACTTCGTCGGTTTCGACAGAATCTGGAGTAAACACTTTTGAAAAAGTGGGTGGAGTTGGTACGATTGTTAATATATCAGTAGCCGCTTGGCCAGTAACGCTAGCTGCGCCCACCATACCGGCCACAGAACTTGTTGTGTTTGTATAGACATCTGAAGGTGTCGCTCCAGGAACCGAAACAGGCACATCAAATTGACACTGCTCACCAGCAGCAAGAGCACCGCCAGAAAAGCCTATGGTTCCAGCATCGGGATTTGCCGCTACTGTGCCCCCACAAGCCGAGATCGGCAAGCCTGTTGCCGTCATACCGCTCAGCGCGGCGTCGAGATCATCGCTGAACGATACACCGCTGATAGCACGGACTGCATCAAGATTGGTAAGCATAAAACGCAAGCTAGTCGTGCCGCCAGCGCCAACGGTGCTATCACTGAACTCCTTAGTAAGCGAAATAATCTCATTGTTTATCACTAAACTAGAAGTACTGTTGTTGGCTCGTACGCTCGAGGCACCACCCAAAATAGCCGTTAGAGCACTAGTTGAATTAACAAACTCACCATTGGCAGCACTCACTGGTATTTGCACTGATATATCAAAAGTACATTGCTCACCTACGGCGAGTGTGCCACCTGTAAAAGTTAGGAATGTTGTCCCACTTATGGCACTGCCAGCACCGCAAGGGCTACTAGGTAGAGGAGCAATCGCGCTTAGCCCGGAAAGCGCCGACGTCAAACTGTCCGTAAACAGGATGTTGGTAATATCATCGGTTGAACTAATATTGGCTAGCGTAAACCGCAGCGTTGCTTGATCTCCAGGAAGGAAAGGATTGCCTATAAATTCGCTGTCAAACGTAATGCCAGCGACCACCAAGTCGCTAGTCGCGGCGGCGCCTGTAACGGGCAAACCGCCTACGGTTGCCGTAGGGGCGCTGGAAGTGCTTGTTACTGTTGCCACCGGCGCGGCGGCTGGCACATCAAGCGTAACGCTGAAAACGCAATCTTCACCGGGAGCAAGTGTGCCCCCCGTTAATGTGAGCAACGTATCTCCAGCCGACCCCGTTAACGATGAGCCTGCGCCACAGGGAGGATCAGGTGATACGGGTAAGTTCGCTATTAAACCAGCAAGGGCTGCGTTTAAGTCATCGGTGAAGGAGATGTTAGTTGCGGGGCCAGCCGCATCGGCAGAATAGTTAAATCTATATTCAAGCGTTACGCTACCGCCAGGAGCCACCGGGTCGTTAGTGAAGTCTTTTGATAACTCAGGCATCGGTGTCACGACGATCGAGACGCTTGCTGTATTTATACTCTGAGATTGCCGATCAACAGTTGCCGTACCAGCTTCGGCGACCACTGGGTATATGCCTGGAGGTGCATCGTTGCTCGTTACAATGGCAAGTGAGAAAGTACAAGAACCAGCAGTACCTAGATATCCGCCTGAAATGCTAAGGTTCGCTTTATCGAGACCAGAAATAGGATTAAACGTAAAGGTAGAGCCAACACCGCAGGAACCAATTGCCGGCGTCATACTCGGGGTAGTAATGAAACTGGGAAACGTGCTACTAAACGTTATGTCGCTAGCGCCAGACGTAGAGCTCGTATTGGTAACCGTGTATTCGAGCGTTGTTGTGTCGCCAGCAGTGACGGTTGATGGCATAAGGGTCATACTAATGATCGGAGCAGTGCTCACTACTAGGCGGTCGGTCCCAATATAGCCGATAAAGGGCGATCCATCGACCGTTGCTGTTACACGGCTGGTGCTGCTGGTGTATGTTCCTTTCGGTGCGTTCGCAGGCAGATTAAGGTTGGCACGAATGGTGCAAGAACTTTGAGGCGCGATGGTGCCGCCGCTGAAGATTAAGTTAGCAGTGCCAACACCGCCTACTGACCCGCCACAATCATTTGATAATAAACTGCTATACGTGAGGCCAGCTAGAGCGGCGCCAAGGTCATCGCTAAAGGCGACTGCTGTAGCCGATGAGTTACGATTAAGGTTAGTGAGCGTATATTCGAGAACTACACTTCCGCCAGGTGCAACAGGATCATCAAGAAATGATTTGCTGATAGCTTCTCGAGGAACATTTAGCGTTGCGCTTGCTTTACCACTATTTAAGCCGCCAACAAGCAGATCTCCAGACACATTGTTATAGGTGCCCGCAGAAGCAACGGTAACATTCACACCAACAGTGCAGGAACTTTCGTCCTCAAGTGCAGGAAAGCTCGGATTAAAGCCGTTAGCAAACATAGAAATGCTCGAGCTGCCTGAATTGGCGGTTAAAGTAACAGGATATACGTTGATGCCGCAATCGGTTACCGCATTTGCTAGTGGTGCGATGACCATGCCAGATGGCAGGCTATTGCTAAAGCTTAAGCTTGCTAATCCAGATGGGTTGGCCGTATTGTCTATCGTAAAAGTCAGTCGGCTAGTTTGACCTGCTGAGATCGTACTTGGCGAAAAATTCATGCTGAACCCAGCACGAGTAACATCAACGATTAAGTCGTCTGATGCTGTGCCAGAATTACCCAGCGTTGATGTCAAATCTCCAGAGACATTCATGTGTGTCACTGGGAGGCCTACAGTTGGAGCTGCGCTGCTCACTACATCGACAAACACTCTGCAAGAAGCTCCCGGTGCTAAGCGACCCGCATTAAGGCTTACGCTGGTAGCGCGATCGGTCGCGTATAAAATGGCTGCCGGGCCACAGTCGTTGCTGGCGTTACCCGGTGAAGCAATTGTTAAGCCTGATGGAAAACTGTCGATGAACGCAATGTCATCGGCCGCGGTCGCGGTGGGGTTAGTAATATCAAACGTTAAGGTACTAACACTGCCCGGACCAATGATATCTGAGGCGAACGTTTTATCAAACGTCAGTTGCGCAAAAGCGGATTGACTGATAAGCAGGCTTACAAAAAAAAGTGCTACTCTAAATGCACCGGATCTAATTCGAGATGATTTGGTTAAGGAGTAATGCGCCAAATTTATACTATTCATCATTTACGACCACTTCAGTTGTTACTGCGTCATTCTTATCGAGTTGCTGCGTCATTTTTATCGAAAAGTCGCAAGCGCATTTTTTAAGCACATTTAGATGTTCATAACTAATGAACAAAAGTGTGCACATGTGTCCATGAAGAACTACCTTAGTCCCTCATAGGCTAATCAAAGCTAATTCGAATTGGTCATCGTAACCACGAAAACCTGCAAAACCCCACGTTAGCCAGCGTGTTAAATTTTGTTAACTTCTGTTTACTCTACTACACCTTTGTAATGAATGAAATTAGACGGCTAGACTAGTTACGCTTTTTTTCGAAAAAAACTATAAAGTTTGATCAAACTTTGGGGCTCTCAGGCGTAAGCCACTCGACTTTAAATCATCAAATGATACGCAATTCTTAGTGTTTCAAATGCGCGCGTATTTGGACTTTTTCTGGTGCTTGACACACTTCGTCGGTGCACGCTTGAATACTTAGTTCCGCCGCCAATGTTTGGCATCGGCTTTTAGTATTTTGAGATAAGTCTGCACTTAACGTCACGGATTTCTCATAAACAAGCAATTCATCGTCTTGAAAACCCAGAGACACGAGCTCGCCTTGTGGATAGTTCACTTTGTCGAATGTAGGGCAGTCAGCTGAAGAGACCAACAAGGCAGGCTTTAGAGCGGTTGGGATTAGGTATTTATTGAGTACGCGTGAAGCATTAATGTGCCAGCCTTTGGCGATGTCAATATTAAGCATTAGCGTATTGTCTGAGCTCGTGTTTGTCGTGATAGTCACTTTTCCTTTAGCCGCGTATTGTCGGCCACCAATATCACCATAATTTAAAATATCAGCGGCAAGCAGCATGCCACTGAGCGCTTCGGGGTTAGCGAGTAACTGCTGCGAAAACGCTGAAATAGTACTGGTAGCGGTCAGTTTAAATTCTAAGTTTCCAGTACGTTGTGCCATACGTGCAAGCACCTGTGCGGCCACCGAGCTACCTGAATAAATAGCATCGTCTCGCGCCGTAACCAGCTTCATCATTGGAACTTTATTGTTCGTGGCGTTGCTGATTAAAAAGCCACCGGCTTGTTTGTCGTGAAAGCGCGAAATCATTTGTTTTACTATTTGATCTGAGCGCTCAAGCCATAACTCATCACCCTCGACGTCGTAGATATCAATTAAGGCGTTGGCAAAGTAGGCGTAGTCTTCAAGAGTACCGGTTAGGCGCCGTTTATTGTTTGAAATGGTTCGAGCCAAGCCATCTTGTTGATCATATGATTGCTCCCATAATCTATTAGCGGCCTTTATTGCAGCCCCTAAATACGCTTCTTTATCCGTCGCACTGTAGCCAGTGACCAAAGCGCTAATCGCCATCGCGTTCCATGAAGTAATGATCTTGGTATCCAATCGCGGTGGCTTTCGTTGTTCCCGAGCAACGGCGAGCTTATTAATCACCGAAGCAATTTTATCATCAGCCTCTGGGCTTTGATTTACATCAGCAGAGTCGAGATAGCTATTTTGCAGCACGTTACTACCGTTGAAGTTGCCTTTGACGCTTGTTCCAAGAAATGTGTTCGCAACCGCCATCTCGTCTTCAGTGAGCTGCGAAGATAATTGTTGGTATGTCCATGTGTAAAATTCTCCTTCGCCTATTATTCCGCTTTCGTCCTCACTCTGGGCGTCCATCGCCGAGTAGAACCCTCCGTCGGGTGCCTGCATATTATTTAATAGAAACTCGACCGTTTTGTCGCCCACTGTTCTTAATGTGTCGTTACCACTGAGTTGATACGCAAGAAAATAGGCACGGCCCATCTGGGCTTGGTTATACAGCATTTTCTCGAAGTGCGGGATGACCCAATTGGAGTCGACGGTATAGCGATGAAAGCCCCCGCCTACTTGATCATGAATGCCACCAGCCGCCAAATCTAATAGTCGTTGTGTGACGATGTCTATGATCGGCTCAGACAAGCTTCGTCGAGCATGATTGAGTAAAAACAGCATCTCAGGCTCTCTCGGAAAGCCAGGTTTGGATTGGTTGTTACTGCTATTAACTGAGTTAGATAATTCAGTTTGGATTCGCGTAGCTGCTTCAGAAATAATGCTGGCGTTAATGGTCTTGGTATTGTCAGACGACTTATTAATGGCTCTAAGCGCACCGCTCAAGCGATTGGCCTGTTCTAATACGGCATCCTGGCGTTGAACCCAGGTGTCACTGACTTTATTTAAAACGCTTAAGAGCGCCGCCGGTTGAAAATAAGTGCCTCCAAAAAATGCTTGGCCATCGGGCGTCAGCACCGCGGTCAATGGCCAGCCCGCCTTGCCGCTCAGCATTTGCACTGACGTAAGATAAAGTTCGTCAACGTCGGGGTATTCTTCTCGATCAACTTTGATTGGGATGAAGTGCTCATTGATGAAGTTGGCTATCTCTATGTCTTCAAAGCTCTCCCTGGCCATTACATGGCACCAGTGGCAAGTAGAGTAACCAATCGATAAAAAGACTGGTTTGTTTAATTCTCTCGCTTTCGCAAAGGCTTCATCGCCCCAGCCCCACCATTGAACTGGGTTGTTTGCATGTTGCAACAAGTAGAGAGAGTCTTGTCGGATTAAACGATTTACGAATACGGGTTCTTGCTCCTCATTTAGATGGCGGGTTGTCAGCGGATAGCTTCCTTTCTTGCTGTTGTATACACTTTCCAAACTTTCATTTTCGAAGCTGCACGCGCCTAGAAATAACAATAGAGCAAGGCCTAAACCGAGCACCAGCATTTGCATGGCTTTGCTGGCGAAGCTTTGTTGGATGGTGTTTTTGGAGTCAGAGAGAATCATAAATTTTACAAGTTTGGGATGCTGTTTTAGCCCAAGTGAAGTTGCTTGCGCGTTGCTGGCCTGCGCTAACATAATGGGAGCGTAACTCAGGGTCATGCAATAGTAGGTTTAGTTGCTGTGCTATGTCATCACTTTTTTGTGGGTCAACTTGGATAGCTGCGCCGTTTGACACCTCTGCGAGCGCGCCAGTGTTGGATGTAATACATGGGCAGCCGCTTTGCATCGCCTCAAGCACGGGCAAGCCAAAGCCTTCATAGAGCGAAGGGTATACAAATGCTGTAGCGCCCGAGTACAAGACAGGCAAATCATTTTGAGCTACAAAACCGAGATGTTTTACGACTCCTAAATCGTTTAGCTGACGTATTCGCTTTTCAAGTGCTGAGCTCTTCCAACCTAGTGGGCCAACTAATACTAAGGGGAACTCTTGTTGTACTTGTTTATCAAGCAGTTGATAGGCGTTTAAAACGGCGGATAGATTTTTTCTCGGCTCTAAGGTGGCAACACAAAGAACATATTTTTTATAGCTCAGTGCGTGCGCCTGCAGTATCGAGTGGCAGTCATGGGCTGTTCTGGGGTAAAAGCTACTGTCGGCCGCTAGGTGAGTAACGTCTATCCTGTTTTCAGAAATACCATAATGATCCATCAGTTCTGACTTTACGGCATGAGAGATGGTGATGATTCTTGAGCTGCCGCAGCGTATTTTTTCAAAATAACTATTGAGGTAGTTAACTCGATGCGTAGGGTGCGTTTTAGGACATACGATATGGGACAAATCGTAAACGGTGCTTACGTAAGAGCTACCCTTAGGATTCATTGAGTAATTCAAATCATGGTAAACCGCTCCATCGACAATGAATGCTTTACTTAAGGCATCAAAATTAATGCTATCCAGCTTACGGTAAATTGAACGAGTCAATGGAATATTTCCAATTATGCTCCTCAGCTTACGAGCAGAGATAAGCTGACCTGCATACGAACGTGATGGTTTGTTTTTTGCCGGCGTGTCGAAACCGCCCAATAGTGCGGCTAGATTCGTTCCAGTGTGAGCCTGACCATTCTTTATTACCGTTAGATTAGGCCTTTGAACTAGCATCTCGCGTATTAACTCGATTGAGTATCGGCCAATACCAGTAAGCGGCGGCCGAATGTTGTTTAGATTATAAATAATTGGCTTCATTGTTGAGAGACGAGCAATTCTTCAAAAAGAGCATCCAGAGCTAGCTTGAATTTAATATCGGTAAACTTCTCGTTAAAACGTTGGTAGCCATTATTTCCGAGTGTGGCAGCCCACGATTTATCAGAGGCTATTTGAAGCATTGCCTGAGCTAATCCTTCAGGATCATTCGGTTCAACCGTTAAGCCTTCTTTTTGATGACGAGCAATCATCGGTACGGTTGAGGGTAGCCATGTATTAATGACTGGTTTTCTAAGTCGCATTGCCTCAAGCTGGACCAGTCCAAAAGCTTCGTTATGCATAACAGAAGGTATGATTAGAGCCATACTTCCTTGGATAATGCTCTTAATTTCTTCATCAGAAGCGTATTGCTCAAAGCTTACTTTGTGGCTCACCCCGAGCCTTTGAGACAGTAATTTATGTTGCTCAAATAAAGGTCCATTGCCAGCAATCACGAGGTGGGTCTCAATGTCTTGTAATGCTCGAATCGCGATATCTATTCCTTTATAAGAAACGTGGCGCCCAACCAGAACAAAGTAATCATTCTTCGTATTTGCCCGAGTGTCGGTCGGAACTTCCGCAACTATTGGTAACCCATAGGGAATTATCTTTACCTTCGCTCTAAAACGTGTAAGTAGCGCAGAGTTCTCTATCATTCGCTCTGACGTTACAATGATCACTGCAGCACGCTTAAGAGTAAGATAAATCAGGGGGTAAGTGAGCCACTTTAGTTTTTTTTGCGCGACGATATTAGCATGCCAATAGACCGCCAAAGGCGGTAGCCTGATGATCATCGCTAATGCAAGATCAGCGAGCGGAAAAGGATAGTGTACGCAGATGAGATTACTTTTTTTCACTCTTCTTCTAATTTCGCCAATCATACTCGGAGCGATGGGCATAGATGCAATTTCTAGGTGCGATCGACAGCGAGTGACAACAGCGCCATCCAGGGTTTGATTTGAAATCGCACCATCCTCGCCACTAGTCAGCACCTGATGGGTATATCTCTTTGACAAAGAGACAATTGACTGGACTACTCTTTGTACGCCACCGTTAACTGGGAGGTAGACTTTGCAGATATGTAGAATTTTTGTTTGAGAACTATCAGACATAATTAATGAGACGCGAGGGAGTGCTACGACCTAGTAGGCATAAGACAAAGATCTATAGTGCAGTAAAAGGAAGCTACAAAAATCAGTTTGCAGTGTTTATGCCAATCACATTTTGCTGTGTCTTTGGTGTGCTTATCCCCAATAGTTTGCAGGCTTTTTCATGCGTTGAACTGCGCGTTAATTCCGCATATAACATTTGAGTAATAATGTCGTTTAGATCCATCTTGGCACGCCATTTGAGTTTGGATTCAGTGAGGCTTGTGTCACAGAGCGTTTGCTTTATGTCCAATGGCCGTATTAAAAAATCTTTTGAAATCAAATGGTCGCGATAGTCCAAGCCAACTCTCGAAAACGCGATTTCTAAAAAATCGACTAAACTATGGGAGACTCCTGTAGCGATAATGTAGTCGTCTGGGCTCTCTTGTCGCAATGTTAAACTCGCTGCGCTCATAAGGTCTTCAGCCGCGCCCCAATCTCGAGTGATATCAATGTTTCCAAGCTCAATCTTATCGCTGTCGCCTAGGGCGATCTCACATGCGGTATTTACTATTTTTGAGGTTACGTAATTTCGCGGGCGTAGCTGGGATTCAAAGTTAGATAAAATGCCGCTACACGCAAACAAGCCGTACGCCTCACGGTATATTTTTGCTTGGTGTTGGGCACAGCTTTTACCGATACCGTAAGGACTTTGAGGATTGTGGCGTGTGCTTGCAGTGGCCGGTGATAGACAATTTCCAAATATCTCGGTTGAACTCGCGATGAAGCAAGGTATGTTTTTGTCGGTTTTCCTAATAGCATCAAGAACATTTACGGTGGTAAGCGCTATGCTGTATATCGTATCGGCTGGTTCGATAAATGATCTAGCAACCGACGAGGGTGCGGCAAGATGGTAGATTTCGTCAGGCCTAAGTTGATCAACCAGGTCAAGTACCTGTTGGCCATTTTGCAGGTCCAATGCACGCATACTCACACTGTCTTTGATCTTAAGTTCCACCAAATTCTGAGACTCACGTTCGGCGATAGCTCGAGAAGTCCCAACGACATGATAGCCCTCAGAGAGAAGCTTTCTTGCCAAGTACGGTCCTCCTTGGCCTGAGACGCCTGTGATTAATGCTGTTTTCAAAGTTTCTGAACTCTGTTATTCGAAAAATATTATGTAAGATCTCAACATAACCCAGGATCGAAATAAAAGTAGCTTGGAATGGCTCCATTTATGCGAACAGTGGAGGCATTACAGACATGTTAATTCAACCGTTAGGTATACTGAGACGTCTATGTTGCTTACTATGCCAATTTCATTAATGAAATGCGAGCTAACACAAACATATTTCGGTTTTCAGATAAGACTCTTTAGAAAAACCGGCCTAATTATTGGACTTGTAAGTAATCGAGATGCTGGTGATTAACTCGAAAACTAAAATGTACGACTGACTAATTAGTGCGTGATGAACGAATGAGCTCTATATTTTTATACGCATTGAGTATGCATTTTAAGTGTTGCATACTTGTTCCACTTCAACTGAAATAGTCTACTAAATTACGGTTTATATGAATGCAACAAAGAAGGCTGTTGACGATATATTGCGCGCCGTAAGAGAGAATCGAATCTGGATGGCCTTAGGTTGGAATGATGTGAAAGGTAGATATCATCGATCTAAGTTAGGTGCTTTATGGGCCAATGTTAGCTTAATGATCTTGGTGTGTGCATTAGGGCCAGTGTATTCAAGGATAATGTCGGTGAATCTTGATGTGTACCTCATTCATCTATTACTTGGATTCGTTATTTGGAATTATGTTTCTAGTATTATCTCTGAATGTGGGCGAGAGTTTATTACCTCAACCGCCTATTTAGTCTCTTTTCAGCTAGGCTATTTTACTTTAATAATGAGAGTGGTTTGGCGAAATTTTATTGTATTGTCTTACCAGATGTTGGGCTTTGTTTTGCTTGCGATTATTTTTGGCAAAATTCCGCAAATTGTATGGCTGTCTATACCCTTTGCATTACTGCTGATTACATTGAATGCAACATGGATGGGGCTTTTGTTGGCGGTATTGGCAACTCGTTATCGAGACCTTGATGAACTAATGAATAATATTATTAGATTGGTTTTTTTTGTCACTCCAATCATGTGGATGGCAGACTACTCAGAAGAGTTACGCTTCATTGCCAACATTAACCCCTTCTTTCATTTAATAGAAATTTTCCGCATGCCCCTGGCTAATTCAAGTTTACCTATAGATAGCTGGCGTTTTATGGCCATAATGTGTTTGATCGGATGGCTAATTGCTCTGCCTGTATTTATTCGATACCGATCGCGTATCGCATTTTGGCTATAGCTGCTTTGAGGTAATGTCAGTGACTTATTTGAATCTGGAAAATGTCTCTTTGGATTATCCTCTGTACGACTCGGCCAATCGATCATTTATGAGATCCATCACCAAGAACATTCCAGTTGGCGGTGTTATTAAAAAAAGAGAAGGTAATAAGTCATCGATACTCGCTCTCGACAGCATTAGTGCGTTTTTCGAAAGCGGTGATAGGGTCGCACTGCTTGGTCATAATGGTGCCGGAAAGTCTTCGTTGCTGAAGCTGCTAGCTGGTTTTTATGAGCCAACAAGTGGTAAATTATCCAAGCAAGGTAAAGTTTCAGCTTTGTTAAGCTTAACCGCTGGAATGGATGCGCAAATAAGTGGCTATGACAACATTTTGTTATGCGGAATGCTGCGTGGCTTGTCTAGAAAGCAAGTCTTAGCTCAAATGGACGGTATTGCCGAGTTCAGCGAATTAGGAACCTACTTGCATATGCCTATCCGTTTATATTCGGATGGGATGATGCTGAGGTTAGCGTTTTCTATCTGTGCCAGCATGGAGTATGAAATATTACTGATGGATGAATGGTTTGGAACTGGCGACTTAGCCTTTTTAGACAAGGCCAAACAACGTTTGTCTCAAATTATACACAGCTCTTCAATACTGGTATTTGCCACACATAACGCAGAGGTGGCTAGGCAACTGTGTAATAAAGCGCTTTTTTTGGAGCACGGCAAGGTGATTTATCAAGGTCAAATAGAGGATGTTTTGCGGTTCCAAAAAGAGCAACTTTCAGTCAACACTAGATAAATTTAAAATCGCCAAAACTTTCCAATAAAACTAGAGTTTTGAAGCACGACTACTGATTAAATCAACTCTTGATTTAATCCGCTTGCCAACACTTTCAGGAGAGTTAAATTGTTTAATGTCTGATAAGGCACGCAAGATCTTTTGTTGCGCAGATTGAGGTTGGGTCATTATTTCCAGCAAACAACTTGCGGCATGACCAACATCAGGATCAGCCCATATTGAACCCTTTTTATAGGGGCCATAGTCTTGATCAAGCTCGACTAAGTCGTACTTGATTGGATAAGAATTATTGAGTGTCATGAAATCCATATTGGACGACCAACCTGTAGCCACAACAGGTACACCAAGGAACATCGCTTCGGCCAGGGGAAGCCCAAAACCTTCAGATCGATGCATTGAAAAGTAACAATCACTCGCGGCCATGAGGCTGATTAACTCAGATCGCTTTAAGTATCGATCAATAAGCGTAACCGGTAAGCGATCTATGTAAGATTGAACTTTTTGTTTAATTTCGTTTGAGCATCGATCTAAATTCGACAACTTTAATACCAAATGCGCATTCTCTTTTTGTGTGACACAAAGCTTATCAAAAGCCTCCAACACACCAAATGGATTCTTTCTTTCAGGAATACTTAGCATATCGATGATTGATAGAATCAAAAATGATTCTTCAGGCAAATCCAACTCTTTTTTCGATATTAGATTTTCTGTTGCCAAATCAACACACAACGGAATAAGTGTCACAGGGATATTAGCGTGTTTGCTAATAGCATCTTGACAAAACGTAGACGCTACCCAAATCTCATCAAGATAGCTATATGAACTTAAGTACTCAATGGGAAGGTCTTCTAATTCCCAAAACCAAAAACCAATATTGTAGCGACCTTGGTGATTTCTGGCATCTAGGCTGTTAAAAACATCGGGGGTTTGATCGGCATTTATATGAAAGATATTGATATCATATTTAGTCTCTTTAGAAACTTCAATTTCCGGACTTTCCTCCATTCTAGAAATATTATTGTTTCGAACGTCAACACCAACCAGCTTAAGGCTGGTCGCATTGCAGGCTCGAATAGTAGAACGAGCAGCTTCCCCTGTGCCGCTTTCAGCATGGAGGTAGCCGATAACATTTACACCGTCGTTTGCAACTAATTTCGAGCTCGAAATTATCTCTGCGGTGGCAGGGGGCACTACATTCACTTGTCCGAGTAATTTATGCTTTAAACGTGTTCTCAGGTTTTTCCCAGGCAAGTAGCCAACCAGCTTTAACAGCTTAGGATTTGAATGCACCTTCAAAAATATCGTTCGGCCTAAA
This sequence comes from Proteobacteria bacterium UBA7415, assembly GCA_002470515.1. Lineage (GTDB taxonomy): Bacteria > Pseudomonadota > Gammaproteobacteria > Arenicellales > Arenicellaceae > Arenicella. The sequence goes on from DKML01000031.1 coordinate 550,350, forward strand.
TTTCCTTTTTTGGGTTTTTGTTCAGTAGATTCAGATTCAATTGCTTCAAGAACTGAAGCAGTAAACAACGGCGATAAACCATATTCTTTTCCAGCACTTGCAACAAACCAACCTGCAAATGCTCTACTGTCAGTACCGAAAACGTCTGGGAAAGCCACCTGTAAATCTTGCCTTGAGGTATAGAGTTTGTGAGCCAACAAAGTTACAAATGGAGTTTTAAGGCCATTACTTGATTGAGCGGGCGTATTCATCAGCTCTACCAACCAGCTTGATGGCGCGTCTAAAGCAAAAACAGGTGGTTCTGCTAGACTATCCTCAAGAGACAAATACGTTTCTCTTAAAAAGTTTGGCAATGATGAACCATCTGCATATTTGCCATAACCGTATTCAATATTTGAAACGTCATCTGCATCATTGGCAAATAACTCTGACGAATAGAGCTTGAAAAGCTCACTCACAACATCGCCACAATTATCAAAGTCAAAGCGGTTTTGATGAATACTTAAAATATTATCTTTATGCTTAAAGCCTGAGTAGTGAATAAACACCAATGGCGCACTGTTAACTAAGTACTGACCATTTTCTCCTTTGCTAATCTGACGATGATTAAGATTCCAATATGCAACATTCCATCCAGAGTTTTGATTGATATAAACACCTTCAAATAGACTAGGCGCAAGTTCCATCCATTTTTGGTCTACAAACAAGCCTCTGGCGACATCATTGACGCATAAAGTACGCAAGCGCCTCATCCACCAATCTAAAAACTTAACTGATTCATCGCTGTTATTAACACCAATGTATCCAAGGTTATATGTACCGGCCCTTAAGATATCAACCTCATTGGGCCGCATACCATCGTCTAATTCGCCAGTTAAGTGCGGTGTTAGAACAACGTTATTTTGTGAAATTACGGCGCACATATCATCTAGCGTGCTAAATACGCGGATGTCCGGGTCGAAGTAAATAACATTGCTGTAACCTTCAGCAATAAATTTTGCAAATGCAAAAGGCTTGACAGCTGTGTTTAGCTCAAGAATGTTATATCTGAAAACAAATTCTGCAAAATCATCTACATCCAAGTCTTTGATATTGACCATGTCAAAGATTTCATTTTCAGGGATTAACCCACCTTCAGTATCGCAAATAACTACAATGAGTTTTGCATCAGCACACTGCTCTTTTACGCTGGCCATTAAAGTCCTAGCGTAATGGAGATAGTTTCTTGAGACGATAGTGAAAATGCAGACTTTTGACATAGTATTTCTTGGTATTGTGTTAACTACGTTGCTCCTACAAATACTCATTCTCGCTGGAACTAAATTGTATTGTTGTTAAAATATTCACTTAAAATCGATAAAAACGGCTGAACCAATAAAACTGGCGTTTCACTAAAGTTTCTATGTTTTGTTTTTTTGCTCCGCACCAAATGCAGAAGTAGAGGAATCAATCTTTCTGAAACTCTCAAGCTTTTCATCGTAAATCGACTTGGCGTAGGCATAACCTCTGTCTCCATATCTACCTTCATTGACCAGTTCAAACTGTGCTTCTCTGACCATTTCAACTAGGCCAGCTTGGTTTGGCCCCCATTTGTTCGTTCCATCACCATACAATGTGTCTGCTGGGAAGAATTGACATAAGGGTGTATCAGACTCAAGGACAGTAACATCCGTTGCCAATTGCGTCTCTACGAACAAAAGGCCTTCTGACTTTGTAACGCTTCGAACCTTATCAAGAGCAAGAAGTGGATTTCGTAAATGGTACAAAACCCCTAAAAAAAGCACCATATCAAAGGTCCCAAACTCAGCCGGATTTAGATCATAAACATTGGCAATCCTATGTTCAACGTTACTATTAAGCAGCTCCGCAGCTATTGAGAATCCTCTTATCCCTGGCGCGGTAAAATCAATCGCAAGAACATCCGCCCCTCTCCGCTCCATCTCAAACGAGAAAAAACCATCACAACACCCGATATCCAACACTCTTAAGCCTGAACAGTCTAACGGTAACCCTAATTGATCGAGTAATGCCAGTTCTTGATTGGAATCGTGACTACCCGGAGTTTCAATACCCGAGGAAATGGTGATGCGGTGATACCAATGCTTAAAGCTAGCGACCTTTTTAGATGCATGCTCATTGATCTTTTTACTATTTTTCATTTTTATCTAGCACGTGATGATAAATTAATTTCCAAGGAAGCGATTGTAAGAGACCTCGGGTCAATAGCAATGAATACTTAATGAGTCTTAGGGCTTTTCTTTCTGTATATGGCCTTCGAATGATTTAGCGTATTCGGTAACTTTTTCCAACTCAGACTTCAAGGATTTAGCGTATTCAGCCGCCTTTAAGGCTTCTTGCATGTGACTTTCAAGTGATTGAGCATATTCTATGACAGTTTTTAATTCAGACTCGAGAGAGATAGCATAGTTTGCTTTCTTTAATGCTTCGGCTTTCAATGAGTCAATGTACTTATTGGTGTTTTCTTCAGATCGTTCTATTGTCGCTACGTATTTTTTCGCATCGGCTAGCTCACTTTCTCGATGCTGCAACAACGTTGACACCTCCTTTATTTGAACATTAAGGGCGTCAATATGCTTAAGCCTGAGCTTATATTCAGTTTCAAGAGAGGTCGAATACTTAACGGCTTTTTTGGATTCGGCTTTTAATGCTTTACTGTACTGAGCGATTTCTTCTATTTTTAATTCCTGTGTTTTAACCAAAACAGAAATTTCTTTTATCGTTTTTTCGCGATCATCAATTTGCTGAGTTAGAGATTCAATATTTTGTTGTTTCTTTGTTAAGTTTTCCTTAAGTGAATCATTGTATTGATTGATATCTCTTGTTTCATGAGTTCTTTGCTTTATGACATTATTCAGGCTAATAACATCATTTTGATAGCGGTCAATCATAGAGCCAAGGTAGGAAACTAGGTTCGCCACTTGGGGAGAGGGTGGTATTAATTTATGCGATAAGTGTGATTTTTCAAGTATCGCAAGATTTAAGTCTTGTTGTTCTAGTGTTAGGTATTGAGAGCGATCAAAACCATCAGCAGTTGCTCTAAACAACTTTTTATCTATAATTTTCTTGGCTTTATTTGTTAGTTCAGCAGGAGTATTTTGATAACCCCAGTCTGCTAATGTATCGCTCAGCTCAGTAAGTGTTTCTTCAGGCTCAGAGAGTAATCGGTGATGGAAGACATAACTAAAACTGCAGGTACGAACATTGGCAATTAGTGCTTTTGCGTAGTATTCCCAAATACCCACGCTGTATTGGATCGGAAATAGGTCTCGATTCTGCAGAGATTGGGCTACTTGCATTGGGTCTCTGTGCATAGCGATAACACATAAGCCAGGAATGAGTTCTTTCCAAAAACCTAAGGTTAGACACATCCTAGGATCTTTGACGACCCAGTTTGGGTGATGGTCCATCTTGCCTATAGCTTTCTCGGCTAGCACCTTAATTTCGTTTAACCTGACTTTACTCAACTTATTAATACTGAACTTGTCTGGCTGATTCCAACTAGCACCTGACTCCTTAAGCAGTAACTCATTAACCAGAAGGAAATCCTTATGCTCCCAGTAGCCGTTAGGGTCAAGTTCATCAGGATCATTGAAATCATTAGCGTCTCCTGAATAGAAACCATAATCAAGTAATAACCTCGTGAGAAGAGAGGTTCCTGATCGGTGCATTCCAGTAATAAATAATTTCATCTGATTAGTTCGATTTAATTCATTGAATTATGATTGCTTAAATGTAAAGCGGCTGCTTTTGAAAGGTGACTAGCTTAAGCTCAACAAACTGTCATCTATTTGCCGTGCGGTCATATGCCAACTTGTAGGTACGTATTGTTGTGCTCTTTTTTGTAAACGCTGATATTCAGCCTTATTTAAATCCAAGCGACACACTGTTTCAATGAGCTCATCAGGTGTTTTTTCAGAAAAAAGTATTACATTGTCGGCACCAATTTCAGGGAGGGAGCCCCCTTGAGAGCATATTGTTGGACACCCCCTCGCCAAAGATTCAACAACGGGTAAACCGAACCCTTCGTATAGTGAAGGAACCACATTGAGCCAGGCGTTTCGATACAAAGAATTAAGCTGCTCATCCGAAGCATTAGGTAAGTAATGCATTCGCTTACCATTTTCTGGATGGTTCTCGATAGCATTGGTCACCTCTTCTGACAACCACCCTAATTTACCTACAATGACTAAGTTCAAGTCCGTTTCTTGACTGATTATATTAAAAGCCTGCAATAACATTAAATAGTTTTTTCTAGGTTCGATTGTACTAACTGATAATATGTATTGGCCATATTTAAGACCGCAATCAACTTGATTGCGCTTCGGCTTCTGCCTACCAATGCTACTACCAAGTTCTATAGGTGTTAGATTGGGGGGGGGTATCAATTGTTTTTCACAATACACCTCCACATCTAGTAAGGTGCGCCTACTGATGCAAATAAACAGTTCTGAATAACGCAAATGAGCGAGAAAGTGATCTTTGAATACTTTGATCGTATTTGGGTGAGAGGTTTCTGGAAATAATAAAGGAATAATGTCGTAGTGAAGCTTAGCCAATCGAACATTTGCTTGCTTTAAGGACGGCAATAAATATTCACGTTTAAGTTTGGAATGCCACGAGCTTTCAATATCTAGAAAAATCGAGCCTTCGGTAAAATTGGTTATATATAAGGTTTCGGATTTTGGAATATACGAGCCAATTTTGCGAAGAACCCGCTTAACCAGCGTGACAGATCTAGGCTTTGAGCTCAGTAAATTCTTTTTTTCATTGCGACTAAGATGTCTCCAACATTGCTTGCCATGATCATAAACAATCGGAATATAACGATGCTGAAACGCACGGTTATTAGGTATCAAGACTTGCTTAGAAAACTCACGACACACCCTCTGAATACCAGTGATAAATGGAAGCTCAAGGGTGTTTGCAACATCATAATATACCTTTCTCATCGATCAAAAACCTTGTTTACCCACGTTCTCAATTTAAAAAACTTTAACAGTCCAGGCAATTGTTCTGGATGCCTGAGTGCCAATTGATACTGTTTCCAGGAAATCAATTTGTTGATATTGTCTTGCGCGAGCGCATCGATATCTTGAGCGCTCGATGCAAAGTCAGCAAACACGTGATTGGATTCATAAAGTAGCGTTGTGAAATTTTCGAACACGGCAGACTGAGGTTCAACAAACAACTTCCAAGCAAGCGGATGCTCTGGCCAGCACAGCGTTTTAAATACTTCTGGTTGATGAAATTTTTCCGGCGATATACTCGGCGCATAATTGAAGTAGGTGCTCCACTCACAAAGAGGATGATTCTTTGCATGGCGTGAAAAAAAATCGTTGGTTTCAATAAACATCGCTTTGTCGATTATCTGGGGCATATGACTGGCATATGATAAGTGTTCGAGATTCTCATAATCAAGCACCGCGCAAGTGGCGATTTGCCCAGCATCAAACTCCGTTTGATTACTGCTCCAAACCGCAAGATCGTAAAAGAAGTATCGGCGATGACGGCCATCCTTGATGAAGATGTCGAGTGAAATTGGTTTTAATGGTCTAGCGTCATCGTCGGTCATTATAAATTGGGAGTCTACGATGTCAGACCGAATTAGCCGTCCTCTTAGGAGGTAATTTCGTCGCTGATGATCTAATGCGCTAAAGCTTGAGATTTCTTCTTTAAGGAGTACTGAACTTTCTGGCACTACTTGAATCTGAAAACTTGAAGTGGTGGACCTATAAACGGCTTCGAGCTTATCCGGCACGCAGACAACTACTCGTTCAATAAATGGCATGAATAGAGCTACATGTTGTAGGGTCTCGGCAAAAACAGTTGGCCGGTTACTTATATAGACAATCTGCATTGAGTGCGTATGAGTTAACTATGATAAATAGAAGTTGATGGTAATATACTAACCTCTAATTGTCGTTTCACCAGCCTATTTGTATAGTTGTTATTGCTGGAACGATGATTTCAAACATCAAATTCCCCTTTATTTTGAGGCCACGATAGTGAAAAAAATAGTTCTTGCTCTACTTACCATTTGGTTTACCACCACAGCGGCTCAAGTCCCCGGCCCGACTCATCAAGAGCAAGTAGACAATCGTGGAGAAGCGATTAATCTAGCCGATACTCGTCGCAAGTTAGACCAGCTTATCTGGGGGCCTGAAGTATTAGCGCAGCAATACGAGACTCGCATTGTTGAGTTATGGGATGATTTATTGAAGGCGCAGGACAAGCTTAAGGTGCTTGCCGATTTAGATTTTAATTCGTTGAGGCTCGCCGCACATCAAAACAGCGAAGGACTTCAGCATCAAATAGCCCGTTATACCTACTCCGGCGATGGCGAGACGTGGAGTGCTAAACAATGGAAAGACTTTATCGCAGAAGCCGTTGCAAATAAATATGTACTGGAACAATCTGAATGGCACCATAGCGGGTTTACACCGCCACAGGACAATGAAGGCGCTCACTCAGAAGTCAGCTTTGAGCTTCATGTCGCAAGGGCCGAACCAGCTCATAGGGTTGTCTTGAAAGGAGTTTTGGATGTTTCCTGGAAAGTGAGCTTAGGTGCTACGGCTGAAATTGAGCCAAATGACATTGTTATAACGCAAATGACCATATTGGAGCGTCAGCTACCACCCGCGTTTGAGGAGGTGTTCACGGTAAGTGGTACCGAAGAGACGCCTTTAATTAATCCGTTGCTGGTTTACGACTTAGATAAGGATGGGCTGTCTGAAATAATTGTTGGTGGCCAAAATCTACTGTTGAGAAACGAAGGTAAGGGCACACTAGTAGCCGAAAAATTATTTGATAAAGCCAGACCTCTTTATGATGGCGCGATCATTGCTGATTTTGATGGTGATGCCCAAGTCGACTTTGTTGGCGTTGACAATAACAACTACCCTCTCCTCTTCAAAGGCAACAAAGATGGTTCGTTTAGTGACGAGCCTATTAAAATGGCCGATACACATTTAGGCTTACCCAAAACCTTTACAGCTGGCGACATAGACGGTGATGGTGATCTTGATATTCACATAGGCAATTACAAATACGCATACCGACAAGGCCAAATGCCCAGTCCTTACTTTGATGCCAATGATGGTTACCCTGCCGTGTTATTAAGAAACGATGGCGAGGGCAAATTTACCGATATCACTGACTCCTCGGGTTTGGGAGCAAAAAGAAACAGGCGCTCGTATAGTAGTTCGTTTGTTGATCTTGATGACGATCAAGACATGGATCTAATCGTTGTAAGCGATTATGCGGGCTTCGATGTTTATCTAAATAATGGCAAAGGTAAATTTACCGACATTACCGATGATTTTGGTCTTGATAGGCACTTCTTTGGTATGGGACATACATTTGATGATTTTGATGGCGATGGCAAGTTGGATTTTTACGTTATCGGAATGAGCTCTACTACGGCGCGGCGACTTGCAGAGCTTGGTGTTGGACGTCAAGATTTGCAAAAACACACCGAGATGCGCGACGCCATGGGCTATGGAAATCGAATGTTCCTAAAACGAGAAAATGGCTTTGTAAAAGCACCGTTTAACGACCAAGTGGCTAGAACAGGCTGGTCTTGGGGTACGAGTACGTTTGATTTTGATAACGATGGCGATAAAGATATTTTTATCGCCAATGGGCATTACAGCGGTGAAAGCACGCAGGATTACTGCACTACATTTTGGCGCCACGATATCTACGAAAGCGGTGGCGAAAATGTTGCTCGAGATATGTTGTTTCAAACCGAATCAACTGACTTGCGTGAAGCCAATATTTCGTGGAACGGTTATGAGCACAAAGTTTTATACCTTAAGCACAAAGGCGAGTACGTCAATATCGCGTATTTGATGGGCGTTGCATTTGAATACGACGCCCGCTCTGTTGTAACCGAGGACATTGACAAAGATGGCCGCCCCGACTTATTGGTCGTGGAGCACGTTGCCGAGGGCTTAAACAAAACCAGCTATCGCCTACACATCTATCGCAACGCCTTAAGTAATGCTGGGCATTGGGTTGGCGTTGAATTAAGCGACAGCGTCGGGCGTTCGACAATAGGGGCTAATGTTGAAGTTGTTACTAAAACGGGCAAGCAATTTAGCCGCATTGTTACTGGTGATTCGTTTTCTTCTCAACACTCGGCCAATTTACACTTTGGTTTAGGCGCGCAAACTGAAATTGAGGAAGTTCGTGTAACTTGGGCTGATGGGACGCGAAGCACGCTTAAACAACCCGAGGTCGATCAATATCATAAAGTCACAAATTAGTAGATCTTGTCTAATTGGATGATAGCGATCAAAGTGACAATATGTTAACTTATGTCCAAAGAGGACGAAGTCGCGACTGTTTTGGATCTTAAATTAATAGAGTGTTGGTCATAGTTACTGCGAATGAATAGACGTCTCACAAAAGTTTTTGGATTAACTGGCTGTGCAATTGGCCTGGCGCTTTTGTCGTCGTGTTCTGCTGACGTTCCTGCCGACAAATCGGAAATCAAACGAGATACTCAAGCGACAAGCGCTTTAGGTGAGCTTACGTCTGCTGGGGAAACTGATGTTCATTCACATGAATCAACTGATCAGATTTTTAAGTCTGACACGGCTACCGTCTATACGGACGGGTTTGATGACGAAGGATCATCTGAAGATATTCAGGTAGAAGATGAGTATGACTACGAAGTTTATGATGAACCATCTCGTACGGTATCGATTGATGTCGAGCCAAGCGAAGGAATAATACGATGGGAACAGCCTCAAAATCTTGCATACTCTAATGCCAAAATCACTCTTTTTAGTGACAGCGGAGAAACGCTAGTTCGAGACTTTAGTTCTGGAGAGTCAATTGAACTTTATGGAGAGTTACCTGATGGCGTATATGGCTGGGAATCAGTGATTACTCCACAGATTAGCGAGTCGGTTATGGCTGAAATGCGGGCCGTTCGATCTTCTGGTGATTTTAATGCCGAACAAGAGTTGGTGGCAAGCTTGCGAGCTGAAGGCAGCATACCAACCGAACAAGAAGCGCGTGACAATGTACAGTCGGGTAGTTTTGTTGTATTGAATGGAGTTGTTAACCCTCCAGCCATTGACGAACAGAGCGACGCTGATTAAAAAGGCGAATTAGGTGATCAATTCGCTAGTTGATAGTAGGTCTAAATTTAAGGTTTAACTTAGGGTTTAAACTTAGCAACCTATTAGAATGGAGCCATGGCCTACATAACATGGCGCGATCGAGGCGTGTAAAAGCGTTTAGCAGACTACAGTTGTAGAAAGTAGCCATAATTATCGGGAGGAAGGAAAGGATATGAAAAATATAAAATCACTGTCAATGTTGATGCTTAGTGCCTCAGTTGTGACAACAATCAATACGGCCACTGCAGACATTGTGCATAACGACGACGTAATAGTCACCTTCAGCCAATGTGTCGGCAACGATTGCGTAAACGGCGAGAATTTTGGGTTTGATACACAACGACTCAAAGAAAACAACTTGCGTATCCATTTCGATGATACAAGTAGCTCGGCAAGTTTTCCTAGCAATGATTGGAGAATCAAAGTTAATGATACGAGCAATGGCGGCGCAAGCTATTTTGCCATTGAAGATTCTACGGCAGGCAGAACCCCTTTTAGAGTAGATGCCGGCGCACCCAACGACTCGTTGCGAGTAGATAACGCGGGTGATGTTGGTATTGGCGTAGCGAACCCAGTTGTTGAATTGCACGTTAAAGACGGAGACTCACCAACCTTGCGCCTAGAACAAGACGGTTCAAGTGGTTTTACACCACAGACTTACGACGTCGCCGCAAACGAATCCAATTTCTTTATCCGCGATGTGACCAACGGCTCGCGTCTATTCTTCCGAGCCCAGCCTGGTGCTCCCGCTGATTCGATGTTTATTGCGAATGATGGTGATGTTGGTCTTGGCACAAACAGTCCTACAGCCGATTTACACATCAATTCTAACGACCTAAACGGTTTATTGATTAGTGGTAATGGCGTGAAGCTTGCCGATTTAAAAAGTAATGATGGCGGAATAGTGCAATACCGTATGCTAACAGATAGCAGCGATCGTCGTTTTGTTGGTTTAAACGGCGCAGGAACCGTAGTTGAGTCGCAAATTCAATTTGGGAATAACCAGGTAGTCATCGCAGGCGCAACAATTGGCACTCCCTTTGCGACGTTTACCGCAGCGGGGTTAGTTACTACTGGTGCTGGCGCATGCGCCCCTGGGCCCTGTGACGGAACTTTTGATCCACGTGTATACAAAGTAGAGTCGATCGAAGAGCATGCTGAGTATATGTGGGATAACCGGTATTTGTGGGGTGTTGGCGCGACGCCTGAAGGTGAGCCCATTAACTTGACTAAGAAGACCACTGGTATACTTCACGAGTTAGAGAAAGCACATATTTATATCGAACAATTGCATAGCCGACTTTCTGCTTTAGAGGAAAAATTGAAAAAGTAAACTTGTGCAATTAATAAAATAAAGAACCCACTGTTGATCATATTAGACAGTGGGTTTTTTTATGCACAAATGATATCGAGAAGTCTTTGTTTATTGGCGCCGCCATTCGAAGGGACTAACAGATTCATCGCGCTCGAGAATTAAGCTTTTATAGTCCATTAAATCAAGTGTGCTAAATTCTCTAATAATAGGGTTGTAATGGTCGGTCAGAACTCGGTCGTTTTTGTTCAAGCCTGTTATTAGCAGCAATCCTGTAGGTGAGCTGTCGATCATTGTTAATGACAAGTCCGGTCTATACCGTTTTAAGCAGACGACTATTTTCCATACATCACCTGTCCACACATTTGAGGCCCGTTGTCGAGACGCCTGTACGGGATGATTTGGGAAAATATCGTCAATGACGATAGTCGCTTCATTTGAAGATCTGGATTCGATATTTATAAAATCACGAAGCACGAATTCAAATAGATGCATGCCATCAATAAAGGCAAAGTCAATTGGCGTTTTCTCAAAATCAATATCAGTTTGATGAGAAAAAAAGTAATCACTCGGCATTTGGTAAAGATCGAGCTGATTGAAATCATTCGTATCGATGTTGGGTTCAGGGTCTATTGCAATTTTCTTGCTTTGTGCTAAACGAAGACTATGCCCATTTCTAACGCCTATTTCCAAATAATTTGATACGTCTAACGTGTCGTGCAGTATCGCAAGGACATCCAAATAGCCTAGCTGGCCATTTGTTTTATTTTTTTCCGTAGACTCGTCATTAAACTGGGTATTGCTAGGATTTCTTTGCGCTGAATATTTGTTTATTTCGGTAGTTTTCAGCGGCCTCCATTGATTGGCGATTGGTGCAATCTCTCTAATATTGTGAGCGAATACGCCGACTAAATCTCGCCACGGGCCGCGCTCATCCAGATGCACATCAATCGTAGTTAACTTAGCGTATCTAGCTAGCGCATAAAAGGCATCTGGATAAAAACGATAACAATCGACGGGATATTGATGTATCGGACCAGCAGATGGTGCAATTAGGAATAACCAACCATCGTGAGAAAGTACTCGAGACATCTCTTCAAACAATAGCCAGAAATACTCAACATGCTCAAAGGCTTGCCCAGAAATAATGACGTCCACTGAATGATCTGCGAAAGGAAGTTTGTATGGGTCATTTAAAACAAGGTCAACACCTTCGGATTCTGAAATATCCGCAGCAACATAGTTGAATTTGTCTAACGAAAATATGTCTGCATATGAGCCATTAACATTTGCTCCACCAATATCAAGCACAGTAATGTTATCGCGCTGACTAAGATAATCACCGCAAATAAATCGTTCATAGCACCAGTGCATATTTTCCAGTGACGATGCGTGCATAAAATCTCCTAATGGTTTTTCGAAAGCATTCTTTGCTCTAGGTGACGGACAGCAGTTAGCATTTACGTAAGAACCCCTTTGGGTTCCAAGTGATTAAGAATGACTCTTTACTTCTGTCTATGATGAAGTCACTTCGCTTTGAGACAAACTCCGTGATTGCTTCGTATGGCCCTGGATTGGAGCCAACATCGAGCCCATGATGGCAGATACTGTCTTCAACAATAAAGTAACCACCGTCAGGTATTAGTGGTGAGTAGGTTTCCAACACTTTAAGCGTATTATCGAAGGTGTGTGCACTATCCTCAATCACTAACACACGCTCACCGTTACTAATCTGTTTTTGAACTTGCTCAAACGCCGATATGGCATCATCCTCAATCCATGAAATTCGGGGATGTGATCGCACTTTGTCTATCAACTTGTTATGGCTAATGTCAACTCCGATAATTCGTCCGTGGCCTATATTATCTAAATAGTGTGCTAGTGCTAGAGTGCTACCTCCCCAGTTGTTACCAATTTCGATTATGATATCTGGCCTTTGCGCGTATATGATTTCTTGATATACCCAAAAGTCCATTGGGTTTTTCAGCGTTTTTATCCCGCAATAAGTAGTTGCGGTCATAATACGGTTTTGAATCAATGGAAGTGCGTCAGAAATTTTTAAATCCAACGAATCTTCAATACCCAGTTGTTCGTCATCGATGTTTATCAAAGTCGCGATATCCTAAAGTTAGAGACTGGTTAGTTTGCTGAGCAAACGACATAGTGCTGAATGAAGCTTTTTGGGTCCGCGTCGTGAAATAATTCAACTTGCCAGCCTGCTGACGCTATTAAATGTTCCATGTATTTCCTTCCAAAATAGGCATGTAATAGAGGGCTTTCTTTAACCCTATCTTCGAAACCATCTAATTCGTCATCAATGAATGCGGAGAAAAAAAGCCTTCCGTTTGGCCGTATATGCTGCCTGAGTAATTTTAAAATCAGCAATGCATCTCTTGGTTCAAGATGAGTAAATACTGAGAAAAGCCAAATTACATCAAATGTACCTTCAGTGGGTAAGTTGCTGTGTTTCGTAAGCGTCTCGCCGCTCGGATTATACATATCGTTTTGAGCATTCCAATGAGCGAAACTGAAGCGGTCGTCGCGGCGTTCAACCTCATTTTTGAGATATTCAATCATCGGCTGATTAACGTCGATTCCGGTATATGATTTAATCGGAATTCTCTTGTTAATAATACTCATAGTGAAGCGCACGCCGCAGCCGACATCTAATATATCTGCATCTTTAAGGCAGGTTCGGCCGACGCTTTTTGTAGCAACGTCAATTAATGTTTTACCCGTATATTCAAAACCAGCGGCCGCCACGGATGGCGCATTTTGGTGAAATCTTTTTGGAACGTCTAGTTGGTCTATCAATTTTTATTGGCCTTTTGAAGTAGTTTAAACCCAAGAGCGAGGTGCGAGACGAGATGCATGTTTAGAATTGTGATAACTATTTCTTGTGAGGACAATCATTTTTTCAGACCTAAATAAACTTCAGCGCGGGTTTAGGCATTGAGCCTAAACAGTTAATATCTGTAAGCGCTGGCTGAACTAGCGGTTCGAATTCCTTTCCTCTAATTTCTTTATATTCCTTGGCAAAGCTAGCGAATGGGTGTTCTTCAGGTTTCGCATTGGTAGCGACTCCGCCATGAAATTGATGAAACGAGCCTTCACCCAATAACATTACGATGTCTAAGTTATCAATCTTCAGTGCGCGTTGTAAAAAGTCGTTATTTACCAAGCCTCCTCCAGGAGATTGAAACTCTTCACAGAACCCTCCCATCTCGAAAAAACGAGCCTTTCTAATTATGAAGTAACTTAATTCTTCTGGTATGCCTCCTAAGAATCCAAGTCGCGATGATGAGGCCTGGGCCGCTATATTAAACAGTTGATAGCCATCGTTTCTCCAATCTACCGTTTCTAGAAGTTGGTCCTCTATCGTTTGATTGTACCCTTCCAGCATAGAAAGGTTTTGTTCTTTTGGGCCGAGGTGCCACGCTAGTGAAACGATAAGAGGGTTGCTAAATGCCTTGCTGGCAAGCAAGCTATTCTTAATTATTCCTGGTGATAACATTCTCGCCCCATCAACGATGCATGCGAGCAAGTCGCCGAGCGCTAAACTTGCTCCATAATTAACGGCTTCGGCGGGTGAGGCAGATCCTGAATCGAAATAATGGTACTCGAAGTTGGAACCAAAACTCGCTACAGTTTCTTTACTAAGTGGCAAGCCTGAACTGTTATCAATGACAATAACCTGATAGTCGTCTACCTCAACTTGACGTTGATAATTGCTACTCAATGAATACAAAGTTCTTTGAGCTTCTCGACGCATGTTGAAAAAAACTACAACGACTGAGAGTTTCGGTTTGGGTTTGGCGCGTTGGTTCATAACGGTGCGATAAGCCAGTACTTATTTAACTCAAGTAAGACAAGTTTAACGTAAAAATCGGCGCGGGGAAATTATGTCTTAATATTCAGATTCACAAAAATTGTCGCATAGAGGGACACACACTTTTAAAAATATCACTACTCAGCAGTTCTGGTTATAACTAAGTTTAATCAATCTCAATTATTTAAGGGGTCAGCAGAGCCCGATAATATCGGGAGCATGGTTGACCTATGCCTAAGGTGGCATTCCGCTCTCTACCGCAAATGAGATAAATGGGCTTGGCCCCTCTTAATCGCATTGCTCAGAAAGTTCCAGAAGAAAGTAAGTCCTAGAAAGTAATCGCTAGAAAGCATCTTCAATTATTTTCGCTCTGCTCCAGCAACAACCAACCGCCGCCTAATGCTTTATGCAAGGCAACACTGTGTTGCAACAACCGCGATTGCGCTCCCAGCAAAGCCACCTGACTTTGCATCGCTTGCTGCTCTGCAATAAGCCACGCCAACAGGCCAGTACTACCAGCCTGATATTGCTGTTGCATGTTTTCAGCGGCATAAAGGGACACACACTTTTAAGACTATCACTATTCATCAGCTCTGGTCATAACTAAGGGTACTGACAAGTTAACTTTCGACTTCGTAAAAATCTAGAATCAAAATCTCATGCCACTGCGTTATTCCATTCTGTAAACGCACTTGCCCTGAGATCACGATAGTGTTCGGCTCGAATGCAGTGACGCTGCAAGTTGAATAAATTGTAAACCGCCGCATGCGATTCGAGAAATCGTTGCGCCTGGTTTGTGGACTTGAAGCGCCTCATCACTCGCTCCCTAACTCTCGTTGGTTGATGCGAGAGCTCAGATAGATTGTTGGCGTACTTCGATGTTTCATGAAGCGTATCTGGAATCATTTCGCGATGTGCAACGCGATAGCTCACGAGGTTATCAGTGACGATTTTTCGTGGCTCTCCGCCATGCTTGGTGACTAATCTTTTGAGGAAACGCTTTGCTGCTGTGGCATTGCGTCGCTTCTGAAGAAAGATATCGACTATCTCACCATCTTGATCAACAGCACGCCACAAGTAATGCTGAACGCCATTGATCCGAACAAAAACTTCGTCCATGAAAAACGTATCACCGAAACCGCGACGATTACGCTTTAAACGACGACTAAATTCTGCACCGAACTTAATACACCAGTAACCAATCGACTCATAGCTAACTATGACGCCACGCTCTGCGAGAAGATCCTCGACGTCGCGATGGCTAAGATTAAATTTGTAATACAGCCAAACTGCATGGCTGATGATTTCGGGCGGGAATCTGTGTCGTTTGTAAGTATTCATCTCCGGGAGTATGAATTATCGTGAGTTAACTTGTCAGTACCCCTTTGAGAGTCTTAAACAACAGGGGTTGTTCACTCGCGCAGTATGGATCTAGCTACAGCGTAATATTTACGTTTCATTCATGACTGAAAGAATAGAAAAGCAAAGCGAGCAAATCGCGACGCATGCCCAATATACGCCCAATATACGCCCAATATGAAAAAAATCTTAAGGGGGTAATCTTTTTAAAAAAGGGATCTATCGAGTAAGTCGTTGATCTATAAAGGAAAATATGGTGGTTATGGGTGGACTTGAACCACCGACCCCAGCATTATGAATCTTGTTTATTTGATGCCTTTAAGGATATTTTATTTTACTTTAAAATACCTTATTTAGCGCTGAACTTATTTAAGTCATTGATTTATATATACAAGATAAAATGAATTAGCGCTTTTTTGGTAGGATTTTCGAAAACCTTATTTCGCACCGCGTTGATAATTTGAGCGGTTATGAAAAATATTTGGTCTCCAAAATAAATGCACAACTCGACTAACTGTAGAGGTCAAACGCTGTTTAGATAGAGAGTTCCGTAAGTAGATTTCATGGAGTGTTGATTACCAGTTGTATGCGCGATAACAATCTTGAAAACTGATTGCCCTTCCCCGGACGATGCGTCTTCAAATTCCTACTAACTTAAATTACACCAGGGCCTAAAGCATCACTCCGGCTACAGGGCCCCAGCTCGCTGGGTTAACTTGTCAGTACCTAAGCTTGGAAGTTATCGGGTTGCACATTGCGAAATGATTCCAGATACGTTTCACGAAACAGCACAATACGCCAACAATCTATCCGAGCTCTTGCCTCCATGGATGGAGGTAAGGGGCGTTAGCTTGGAGCGGAAGCTTCGCATCAATCGACGAGAGTTAGAGAACGAGCGATGAGGCGTTTCAAATCAACATCCTAGGCTCAACGGTTTTTGGAGTCGCATGCTGCGGTTTACAATTTATTCAACTTGCAGCGTCACTGCGTTCGAGCGGAACATTATCGGCGACTTAGGATAAGTGCTTTCGGAGAATGGAATAAGGCCGTAGCGTAAAGCTTGGGCTAAAGGTTTTTGTGATTCCAGAAGTTAATTTGTCAGTACCCAATCTGAATAGGCTAAATTTATTTGACTTCCCTGCACACTTAGTTAACATATAGTTATGTATAAAGTTAACTATAAAAAGCGAGCAGTAAAGTATCTCACCAAGTTGCCTATAAATATTCAAGAGAGCATTTTTGCAAGCCTCGCTGAACTATCGTTAACAGGTGAGCACAATAACGCTATTCAACTTAAAGGGAGCCAAGGCTACCGAATCAGAGTTGGAGAATACAGAGTTATTTACTCAAAGAATGAAACCGAGCTAATAATCCTAGTCGTTAAAATTGGCGCTAGAGGAGATGTTTACAAATGACCCAGTTCATTACAGATGACAAAGGCAATAAAACCCATGTGGTAATCGCCGTCAAAGAATACAACCGCCTGCTTGATCTTGCCGAAATGGAACAAGATGTGCGCGACTTCAAAAAAGCCATGGCTGACGATGATGAGATACTGCCCTCAGAGCTGGTCGAGCGACTTACAAGCTCTGACAGCAACATTGTAATCTATCGTGAGTATCGAGGCTTTACCCAAGACCGGCTTGCCGAAGAAGTTGGCGTATCGAAGCCATACATTTCGTTGATTGAGTCCAGACAACGAACCCCGTCAGTTAAAACGCTAAAAGCGATTGCTAAGGTCTTGGAGGTTGACATTGATGATCTCACTGATCTCTAAGCGACTTCATACAATGCTTGGTAATCAAACTCTAAAGGAACGCCAAAATTATGACATCAATGCACGATGTTGGCGGGTACTGACAGGTGTTGTCAGACTAAACTGAACGAGCCTTAATTTCTAGGTACTGACAAGTTAACTCGAGATAATTCATAATCTCACAATGAATACCTATAAGCGACACCGATTTCCACCTGAAATTATTAGTCACGCAGTTTGGCTGTATTTCCGGTTCAACTTGAGCCACAGAGACGTTGAGGATTTGCTTGCAGAACGTGGAATTATTGTCAGTTATGAATCAGTCAGATATTGGTGTATTAAGTTCGGCGCAGAATTTAGTCGTCGTTTAAAGCGTAATCATCGAGGTTTCGGTGATACGTTTTTTATGGACGAAGTTTTTGTTCGGATCAATGGCGTTCAGCATTACTTGTGGCGTGCTGTTGATCAAGATGGTGAGATAGTCGATATCTTTCTCCAGAAGCGACGCAATGCCACAGCAGCAAAGCGGTTCCTCAAAAGACTAGTCACCAAACATGGCGGAGAGCCACGAAAAATCGTCACTGATAAACTGGGGAGCTATCGCGTTGCGCATCGCGAAATGATTCCAGATACGCTTCATGAAACGGCGCAGTACGCCAACAATCTATCTGAACTCTCGCATCAACCGACGAGAGTGAGGGAGCGAGTGATGAGGCGCTTCAAGTCCACAAATCAGGCGCAACGATTTCTCGAATCGCATGCGGCGGTTTACAATTTATTCAACTTACAGCGCCACTGCATTCGAGCCGAACACTATCGTGATCTCAGGACAAGTGCGTTTGCGGAGTGGAGATCAGTTGTGGCTTAAGAACTGGCCTGAAGAATATTTCGTTCTCTAAAGTTAACTTGTCAGTACCTAGCGGAAGGGTCGAGCTACCAAAAAATTAAGGACGAACGCAGGCGGGACTTCGCTATAGAACTGCACTGTTTAAGCGACACCAAAATATGCGATATCAGTGACCATATTGGCTTTTCAGATACCAGCTCATTTGTTCGATCATTTAGGGCGTGGACTGGGCAATGGTGTTTAACCGTATTCCATAGATTATTCACTTCACTCAACAAAACATCAGAGCGCAACTCCATTCGCAAATATTGTATACAATATTTACAGTAAATCAGCTATATAAGATTGAAAGGCACATTTGTCAGTCGGTATTGTTGACAATTATATTCAGTCTAGGCATGATTCACATCTAATTTTGGTCAGCGAAACAAGCTATGTTGAGCGTTAAAGAAGACAGCACCCTAAGTGGTCGCACAACTGTTGCGTTGCGAGAAGCCATCATAACTGGCCAAATCACTGCGGGGGAAAAACTTAATGAACCTCGTTTGGCAGAGCAGTTCTCTGTAAGCCGCGGGCCATTGCGTGAAGCTATCCGGCGGTTGGTTTCAATGCGTCTCGTTACTTACGTACCCAACCAAGGCGCTTCGGTGGTCACCCTTGACCCGCAAAGCATAATTGATCTATATGAAGTGCGAGAAGCTTTGGAAGGTAAAGCGGCTGCATTAGCAGCGCGGAATATGAGCGAGCAAGACATAGCAAAGTTACACGACCTGCTTGAAATACATCGCCATCATCATCAATCAAATTCAGGCGAATATATGATGACCGAAGGGGATTTTGATTTTCACTATCAAGTCATTCTGGGTAGCGGTAATCAATTACTGATAAATCAATTATGTGACGAGCTATATCATTTAATTCGCATGTTTAGATATCAAACTAGCCGAGTTAAAGCGCGCTCAGACAGTGCATTGATTGAGCACGAGCAGCTGATTTATGCAATCGAACATCGTGACTCAACCATGGCCGAGCTTGTTATGCGCCATCATATTTCACGCGCACGCCTGTCGATTCAAGAAACTCTTGAAAACATAACCGACTAAATACACCTTAAGACGGTGACTATGACA
This sequence comes from Proteobacteria bacterium UBA7415, assembly GCA_002470515.1. Lineage (GTDB taxonomy): Bacteria > Pseudomonadota > Gammaproteobacteria > Arenicellales > Arenicellaceae > Arenicella. The sequence goes on from DKML01000031.1 coordinate 569,735, forward strand.
ATTAACAAGCATTCTTCGGGCGCCCGTTTCAGAAGCGCATTAGCCAAAAACTCGCCATTGCAGATTGTCGGCACTATCAATGCTTACACGGCTTTGATGGCAACTAAAGTCGGCCATCAAGCCATTTATATTTCAGGTGGAGCATGTGCCAACGCCTCCTACGGCTTACCGGATCTAGGCATGACCAGCATGAATGATGTGTTGGAAGATGCTCGACGCATTACTGCTGTAGTTGATACCCCTCTCTTGATAGACATTGACACCGGCTGGGGCGGCGCATTTAACATTGCGCGCACTATCAAAGAATCAGTAAGAGCTGGTGTGGCTGCTGTGCATATTGAAGACCAGGTTGCGCAAAAACGCTGTGGCCACAGGCCAAATAAGGAAGTTGTATCGGTTACTGAAATGGTCGACCGAATAAAGGCGGCGGTAGACGCAAGAACCGACGATAATTTTTTCATCATGGCTCGAACTGACTCCTACGCAATCGAAGGTTTACAAGCGTCGATTGATCGAGCCTCCGCTTACGTCGAAGCGGGCGCCGACGGCATTTTCGCCGAAGCGATGGCAACACTTGCAGAATACCAAGCGTATGACAACGCGATAAATAGGCCATTGCTTGCGAACATGACAGAGTTTGGCATGTCGCCGTTATTCGATACTAAAGAATTATCCGAGCACGGGGTTAATATGGTCTTGTATCCCCTGACAGCAACCAGAGCGATGAACAAAGCCGCTGAAATGGTGTATACGGACGTGTTAACAAAAGGACATCAACGCGACATGGTTGCGCACATGCAAACTCGCTCGGAATTATACGAGCACTTGAACTATCACGACTACGAACAGCAATTGGACAATTTATTTTCCAATGAAAAAACTAACAAATAAGAGGCTCATAACATGGCAAAGGATAAAAAATTAAGCGGCGCTGGACTACGCGGACAAGTAGCTGGGCAAACCGCATTGTGCACAGTCGGCACGCAAGGTTCTGGTCTCAGTTACAGAGGCTATGATGTTGATGACTTAGCAGAGAACTGTATCTTTGAAGAGGTAGCGCACTTGATCCTAAAAGGCCATCTACCCACTCAATCAGAGCTAGATAACTATTTAACAAAATTAGCTGGCTTGCGTGAATTACCAGCAGCCTTAGTCACCTGCTTGGAATTGATTCCGGCGGATGCACATCCAATGGACGTGATGCGCACCGGCGTCTCTTTGCTCGGCAACCTGGAGCAAGAAACAGATTTTACTCAACAAGGGGAGATGGTCGATAGGGTTATGGCTCTGTTACCTGCGATTATTGTCTACTGGTATAAGTTTTCACATGACGGCGTGCGTATTGATACCAACACACAAGCGCAAACTCTTGGTGGGCATTTCCTACACATGCTTCACGGTAAAAAACCAAGCGAACTGCATGAACGTGTAATGAACGTTTCACTTATTTTGTATGCAGAGCATGAATTTAACGCATCCACCTTCAATGGCCGCGTTGCTGCATCAACGCTCACCGATATCTTTTCAGTCATCACTGGTGCAATCGGCACTCTACGCGGACCTTTGCACGGTGGCGCCAATGAAGCCGCTATGAGCATGATCGAACAGTGGCAAACTCCAGACGAAGCCGAAGAGGCCATACTGCAAAAGTTGGCCAATAAGGAACTGATAATGGGTTTTGGTCACGCGGTCTATAAAGAACGCGACCCACGCAACGCCATCATTAAGAAGTGGTCAGAGAAGCTGGCCATAGAAATTGATGACCAAGTACTCTACCCTGTTTCGGTACGCGTCGAAGAGGTCATGAAACGTGAGAAAGGCATGTTCTGCAACGCAGACTTTTTCCATGCATCCACCTACCATTTCATGGGTATACCGACTGGACTGTTCACACCAATATTCGTGATGTCTCGAGTAACTGGATGGGCAGGACATGCGTTTGAACAACGTGAGAACAACCGCATTATTCGACCAAGCGCAGAATATACCGGCCCGGGCCACCGCAAGGTCGAATCAATTACGGAGCGTGGTTAGAAGACTGGCACGTAGAGTTAAATCACTCGTGCTATACGCCTAAGCAGATCACAATAGCGCCTTCTCAGGCACAAAAAAGGCCTCGTAAAACAATGAGTTTCACGAGGCCTTTGCGTCTAATGTGTTCTCTTTTTTAAACCTTCTACAGAACAGCGATCTACACCCACTTAGGGTCTAACTTGTTGACTCTAAGAAATCCTGAGCAAAGCGCTGTAAAATACCTCCGGCCTCATAGACGCTCACTTCCTCTGCTGTATCTAGTCTGCACAACATGCGTACTTGAACAACTTGGCCGTGTTCATGGCGGATAACTAGGGATACTTGCGCGCTAGGGCTCAACCGACCTACTACATCGTAGGTTTCGCTGCCATCGAGCCCCAAGGTCTTGCGCGTCGTTCCCTTTGGAAATTCAAGCGGTAACACGCCCATACCGATTAGATTAGTACGATGAATTCGCTCGAAACCTTCGGCAGCAATTACTTCTACGCCTGCTAAGCGCACACCTTTTGCGGCCCAGTCACGCGAAGACCCTTGCCCATAGTCAGCACCGGCAACAATAATAAGCGGTTGCTTACGTTCCATGTACGTTTCGATAGCTTCCCACATTCGCGTTATCGTGCCTTCGGGCTCAATACGTGCAAATGAACCTTGCTTCACCTGACCGTCTTCAACAACCATTTCGTTAAACAATTTTGGGTTGGCAAACGTTGCTCGTTGAGCGGTTAAGTGGTCGCCCCTATGAGTCGCATATGAATTAAAATCCTCTTCAGGCAAGCCCATTTTTGCGAGATACTCACCGGCCGCACTATCCAGCATTATCGCGTTGGATGGCGAGAGATGGTCAGTAGTGATATTGTCACCTAATACAGCTAGCGGACGCATACCGGTCATTGTTCTGGCACCCGCCAAGGCTCCTTCCCAGTATGGTGGACGACGAATGTATGTACTCTTCTCTTGCCAATCGTAGAGCGGGTTGACGGATGTCTTGTCGCTAACTTCAACAGCAAACATGGGATTGTACACTTGTTGATACTGTTCTGGCTTTACGCTATTTTTAACAATTTCATCAATTTCTTCATCGCTTGGCCATATATCTTTAAGAGTAATGTCATTCCCTTGAGCGTCTTTTCCTAACACGCCTTTTTCAATATCAAAACGAATCGTACCCGCTATGGCATAGGCTACAACTAGCGGTGGTGATGCCAGAAATGCTTGCTTAGCATAAGGATGAATTCGTCCATCGAAATTTCGATTACCGGACAACACCGCCGTTGTATAAAGGTCACGATCAATCACTTCCTTTTGAATTACTGGATCAAGTGCGCCACTCATGCCATTGCAGGTAGTACAAGCAAAGCCAACCACTCCAAACCCAAGGGCTTCTAATTCTGACAATAAATTGGCTTCCCGCAAATAGAGCTCCACTGTCTTGGATCCAGGGGCTAAGGAGCTTTTAACCCAAGGCTTACGCAGCAAGCCCAATCTATTCGCATTACGTGCGATTAAACCCGCGGCGACCATGTTGCGAGGGTTACTCGTATTTGTGCAGCTAGTAATCGCGGCAATAATAATTCCACCATCAGGAATTAACCCCTCTTCCTTTTCAACTTTACCGGCAATACCTGCGCTCAGTAAGTCCGAAGTTGATACGCGACTATGCGGGTTGGACGGGCCAGCAATGTTTCGACCAACACCAGCTAAGTCAAATGTGAGTACTCTTTCGTATTCTGCGCCCGACAAACTTTCGGCCCATAACCCCGTGTGCTCAGCATACGTTTCGACAAGCGCAACTTGTTGTTGTTCTCGCCCAGTCAACTTCAGATAGTCGATCGTATTTTGGTCGATATAAAACATGGCCGCAGTGGCACCGAATTCAGGCGTCATGTTTGATATAGTCGCCCTATCACCTAACGTCAAGTTGGCTACCCCTTCGCCAAAGAACTCAAGGTAGGTCGAGACAACTTTCTCGTTGCGTAGAAACTCTGTTATAGCCAAAACAATGTCGGTTGCTGTAATGCCAGGCTGACGTTGGCCCGTAAGCTCCACTCCAACGATGTCTGGCAAACGCATATACGACGGGCGCCCCAACATTACACTTTCTGCCTCGAGCCCCCCAACGCCAATTGCAATGACTCCTAGAGCATCAACATGCGGCGTGTGACTATCTGTACCGACTAAGGTGTCAGGAAAAGCGACTCCGTGTTGGGAGTGCACAACAGGAGACATTCGCTCCAGATTGATCTGATGCATAATGCCGTTGCCGGGCGGGATCACATCAACATTCTTGAATGCTTTTTTAGTCCAATTTATAAAATGAAAGCGATCTTCGTTGCGACGCTCTTCGATCGCGCGGTTTTTTTCAAACGAATCTGGGTCAGAACCGGCATGCTCAACGGCCAAAGAATGATCAACGATCAGCTGGGTCGGCACTAATGGGTTTACCAACGATGGGTCACCCCCTTTATCCGCTATAGCATCGCGTAGACCAGCAAGGTCGACTAACGCTGTTTGGCCAAGGATATCGTGACAAACGACACGCGCAGGAAACCATGGGAAGTCTAAATCGCGCTTGCGTTCTATTATCTGCCCTAGATAGGCTGTCAGCATGGCGGGGTCACACTTGCGCACCAGATTTTCGGCTAGCACTCGCGACGTATAGGGGAGCTTTTCATAGGCACCTTCGCGAATTGTATTGACCGCTGAACGTGCGTCAAAATACTCAAGTTTGGTACCAGGCAATTGTTTACGGTGTGCAATATTTTTCATAAATGGATGGTGTGATAGATATTCGTGATTTGGGCAATCAGTTTATGAATTTGAGCACTGAAATCAATAGCATTGTATACAATAATAGCGATATTTATGCTAATAACATCATTATCGTAATGGTATCTTATATATTGTTTACAATATGGATAAATTGATACTGACAAGTTAACTCGGGATAATTCATACTCCTGAGAAGAGCACTTATAAAAGACACCGCTTCCCATCTCAAATCATCATCCATGCAGTTTGACTTTATTATCGGTTCAATTTAGGTCATCGCCGAAGTGTCGGACCTTTCGTGGAAGACCTACTCGCTGAGCGAGGCATCATTGTCAGCTAAGAGTAGGCACGTGATTGGTGCATTAAGTTCAGCACCAAATTCAGTCGACGTTTAAAACGCATTCATCGAAGATTGAGAGATACTTTCATGGATGAAGTGTTTGTTAGTATCAATGGTGTTCAGCATTACTTGTGGCGAGCTGTTGATAAGGATGGTGAGATAGTCGATATCTTTCTTCAGAAGCGGCGCAATGCCGCAGCAGCAAAGCGTTTCCTCAAAAGATTAGTCACCAATAATGGCGGAAAACCCAGGAAAATCGTCACTTACAAGCTCGGCTATTACAAGGTCGCGCAGCGCGATATATTGCCAAATGTGATCCACGTTACAACGCAATACGCTAATAATCTGTCCGAGCTTTCACAGCAACTGGCTAGGATTAGAGAGCGAGTGATGAGGCGCTTTAAATCTGTGAACCAGACTCAACGTTTTTTGGAATCTCACGCAGCAGTTTATAACTTATTCAATTTGCAGCGCCACTGCGTTCGAACGGAGCATTATCGGCGACCTAGGTTAGGTGCGTTCGCAGAATGGAATAAGGCCGTTACGTAAGGCTTGGGCTAAAGGTTTTTGTGATCACAGAAGTTAACTTGTCAGTACCCATATTCGTCATGGTAAATCGCAGCACCAGAAAGCTGGGTATTGCTTTTTAAGTCAATGACTAAGTCGTTTAAGTACCATATGCCTGTGGCGTTATTATCATCAACTATTTCTATCTCTGGTGTATGTCCATGGTGCATCGACAATAGCGTTGGTCCAGACATATGCTTAGACATAAACGCAACAATTGCATCGCGCCCTTCTCGAACTAATCTACCATCACTGTAGTTAGCGACGCAATCTTCACTTAGACAGTCACCGAACAAAGGCCATTCATTGGTGTCCAACGCTCTGAAGTAGAGAGCCTTAAGCTGTTTTATTTTTTCAATATCGTAAAGTTCTTGCATAGCCATTCTCCTAGTTACATTTCATTTGATCATTACGGAGTTAATCAATTTTGAGTTACAATGACCAGAGCATGAAACTTCAAACTAACGAGCAATTAAAACCAAAAAGGATGGATAACTCCACTCATAAAAATTTCTCTGGCAATAAACTGCCTGCCCGCAAGATGCACCGACTGATCGAATACCTCGATAATGTTGGCTTGTCTCCCGAAGAAATAGCAAGCCGTGCCGGCATTGACCTAAGGCAAGTCTTAAACGCATCGTCGAATGATACTTTTCCGAGCATTTACTACGCCAAGATCTACAATGAAATGGTCACCGAGTTGCAGTCAAACGGTAAGCATATTCCGTGGGCAGCAGGCTTAGGCTCTGACGCATTCAAAATGATGTGTTACAGCATGATATCGTGCAAAACTCTCGGTGAAGCCTTAATTCGCGCACAGAAATTCAATCAACTTACATATCCCCTATTCGGCCAGCAAGTTAAATTAATACAGACTGAAAAAACCACCGCAGTAATCGAATATGATGTAGACGAAGCATCTGTGCGCAGATCTTTCTCACCGTCCAACTGGTCAATCCAAGAATGCGTTTCGGTAGCGCGCTCTTCCGGCATTGAGATGTGGTTGGGATTGGCGGGTTGGTTGATCGGGCGTAAAATAGAGCCTTCTCGAATCACCATCGCAGGCGAGAAACTATCTGATTCATACCGGGCCAGAATGCGTGATGTATTCCAATGCATCATAGGATTTGATTCAAGCTCGACCAGCTTAGAACTGCCCGCCGAACTGCTGGACTTTAGAATTGTGCACGACGGCGAATCTCTCGAAGAGTTTTTAGATACCGGCCCTTATCAATTGTGGTCGACCGAGGATAAGTTAGTCAGTACCACCGCCGCCATAAAATCGCTTCTAGGCAATAGTTTTTCCGGTGGTATGCCTAGTTTCGAAGATATGGCTAGCAGCATGCATATGTCAGCGTCTACCCTGCGTCGACACTTACTCGTAGAAGGCTCCAGCTACCAGAAAATTAAAGACGAACGCAGACGAGATATAGCGATTGAACTACTCTGCTTAAGCGACACAAAAATTAGTGACATAAGTGAGCAGATTGGCTTTTCTGATACCAGTTCGTTTGTCAGATCTTTTCGTACCTGGACTGGGCTAACACCAAAAGGCTATCGCGATTCGGTTTGATTAATGCAGGATGCTTTTACACTCTTCGACAGAAAACTAAATAGCCAACGGGCGCATTAAGCCGTTTTTGACTTGGCTCTGCGCTTTCTAATCTTGGTGCCGCGACGTACAACTTCATCATAGTAACCTCGATGAATATCGTTCAGGGTTCTGCCTATTTTTGACTGAATCCTTATCATTTCTATCTTAGGCCAAGTTGACCTTCATCGATACTTTTTCTAACTAATGTATTCAATGAATGATTTCTATAATCGGGTACCTTTGTTCGGTTCCTCGGAATCTTGGGAAGTTTAGATTTGTAAAAATCCACATCATCGTATGTAAGCTTATCTGAATCTTTATCCGTAACTAATTCAATAAATACATTTACTTGAGTACGGTACAACTTCAATGTTGCAAAAGTATTCCCACTAGATTGGCAATCTTCCAAATAGACTTTTAAGAGTTCGCTCTACTTTTTTGATTTTCGACCTGTAATACCAATCTGGCTCTGAGTCGTCGGTTCATCTTTTGATTCATCACGATACTCATCTAAAACAATATGATTGTCTGAAACATATTGCAGACTGTGTCAAAACTCAAAACT
>DKML01000016.1 GCA_002470515.1 Proteobacteria bacterium UBA7415
GGCGAAGAAGCTTTCGGCTACCGCAATTGACAAGCCAGCTCTTGTTTAACCCTTGTCGAGATACCATTTTCGTTCAAATTAGTGATGAAAGAGCGCCTGCCGCTATGGGCTGCCGGCATTGCGCACGGATGATTTAAGTTGATTGGTATGTCGGAAGATTTAACGTTGCTTAGGACGCAAATTAGAGCGTTTGAGGGGTGGTTTTCAGTGAGCCTGAAGAGTTTGACTGCGAGCAAGTGTACGAGTGACATCTTGATCATAAGCCCTATTTTTTATGACCCTAACTTATCGCTTCGTCTTTGAGTTCATTCAGGTGTGCGAGCGCTTTTGAGATGATCTTTTGATCTCCCATCAACTCTGCCATCTTGTCGCCATTCATACGAACAAAGGTAGATGGGGTATCCAAAACATCTATTTCTAACGCTCTTTTGAAGTCGTTAATTACAGTTTCATTTTTTGAAGTCTTAACAAGCCATTCATATTCGTCCCATGTTGGATTTGGCGATACAGCGATGGCGTATATTTTTCTTGCGATAGAACTGACACTTATTCTTGTGAGTGTTTGTCTTGGTCTTCTTTCTGTCATAGATGTATTTATCATAAATTCTTAGTGCCTTAATTTACTCCTCATACATAATTGCCATATTCCTTTCGCTGTTTCTTAAATTCGAGTGATAGTAAGTCTTCGTTATATGTTCAACCCCAGTTCCACAGTCTTTTGCTAATTGAACAATGTTTGCTCCATTGTTTACTCGCTTACTAATTCCATAATGCCTACAACTGTATAGTTCAAGTTTTCTTTGTTTAGCATCTGTAATACCCACACCCACCAATACGTTTCCAAAGTGTGTTGTTAGTGCTCGTCTGTTTTTCCCGTGCCAATGACTTCCGTTATTTAGTGTAAAAACAAAGTCATCGCCTTTAGTGTGCTTACTAATTTGTTTTAGTCTCTCAAAGTATTCGCCACCTCTCGCAATAAACACCCTGTCTTTTCTAACTTTGCTTGTTTCTCCTTCAACAATAATTTCAGCCCATTTGTAATCGTCGTTTTCATATACTTTTACATTCTTCCATTTCAGCCCAAACAACTCTCCACTTCTCATCATTGTGTTTGCTTGTATTAGAAACAAATGTCTAAACAACTGCCTTTCAAAAGCCTTATCTTCAGCTAACTTATCTGCTTTGATTTGTTTTGCTGAACAATAACTGCGTAGCCACTTACAAATATTCGCGTATTCCTCATCTGTAAATGTTTTACGCCTCATTGCTTCTGCTTCAGTGCCAACTATTTTTATCGTTGGATGTAAAAACTTCTCTGTGTTGTGTAGCCCTTCGTCATAAGCCCACTTACAAAAATGATTGATAGTACTTAACTCATTACGAAGTGTTTGATTAGACGCTCCTTTGCCTAAACGAAATTGTTGATAGTCGTATATTGTTTTTTTACCCAACGTATCTAATCGGTGTTCGGTATTTATTGTTGGGTACTTTGTAAGCCACTTAATATGACTTTTGATGGTGCTAAGTCTTCCTTCAGTAATTCTTTTAGCCAACACATCTTTTGCTCTGTGTTCTAAATACAGCTCAATTGCTTTGTACAAAGTTGGGCTAAACAGACTCTTACCTTCTGTCATTTTCACAAAGGCTACTGCGTGTTCTATTTTTGCTCTTTCTTTTGCTGTTTCAAAGTTCTTCGTTCTTAAACTTTTTTGATGATATTTCCTATGCCCTTCCACGCGCATACGCATCTGCCAATTGCCACCACTATTTGAAGTAGTGAAAATTGTTACCTCGCCATCGCAAAGTGTGTGTTTGTTTTTGTAGAAGCCAGAGTTGTTTTGTTGATTTGGTATTAGTTTTTTATTTACAAAATCAACTTTCAAGATTGCTTGTTCCATTTATCTATTCCTTTTGTTTAATAACTTATTATATCAAGCAAAAGGAAGGCACCATCTTCAAGTAATCAGTATTTTATACTTGATATACTTATGAAGTGCAATAGTAGCAGAACTTCACAACAATGTTTACAACAAAGACGAAGGAATGCGTCTTTACAACAACTTTACAACAAGGGAAATAACGTAGGTATGCGGGTTGTAGGGCGTGTTATTACTCCCACTCTATAGTAGCAGGCGGTTTGCTAGAAATATCGTAGGTGACTCGGCTGATACCGCGAACTTCGTTAATAATTCGGTTGGATATATGCGCGAGCAAATCATAGGGTAATGGTGCCCATGTTGCCGTCATAAAGTCTATGGTCTGGACTGCACGAAGCGCGACTACGTAATCGTAAGCTCTATTATCGCCGACAACTCCAACCGACTTGACTGGAAGAAACACAGCAAACGCTTGAGACGTTTTCGCGTACCAGCCGGAGCGGTAGAGCTCTTCCATGAAGATAGCATCCGCCAAACGCAACACATCGGCATACTCTTTTTTAACTTTACCTAATATACGGACCCCTAAACCTGGGCCAGGAAACGGGTGGCGCATGATCATTTTTTCAGGCAAGCCTAGCTCCAATCCAATCTTGCGAACTTCGTCCTTAAACAGTTCACGCAAAGGCTCTAGTAACTCAAATGTCATATCGTCGGGTAGGCCTCCAACATTATGGTGAGACTTAATGACCTGGGCTTTGCCTGTTTTAGACGCCGCTGACTCGATAACATCAGGGTAAATCGTACCCTGCGCTAACCATTTTGCATCGCTGATTTTGTCGGCCTCTTCTTGGAATATTTCGACAAATACTCGTCCAATAATCTTTCTCTTGGTCTCCGGGTCGTCATGCCCAGCTAACTCATTGAGGAATCTTTCTTCGGCATCAACTCGAATTACTTTTACGCCCATATTTTCGGCGAAAGTCCGCATAACTTCATCACCCTCATTAAGGCGAAGCAAGCCATTATCAACAAAAATACACGTTAACTGATCACCTATGGCTTGATGTAAAAGCCCAGCGACGACTGACGAGTCAACACCACCGCTTAATCCTAAAATGACGTGATCGGTACCCACTACTTCGCGTGCATGCGCAACACTGTCATCAATAATGTTTTGCGCCGTCCAACTGTTTCCGCAACCGCAGATATCATGAACAAAGCGGCTCAACAGCTGCTCACCGAACTCAGAATGAGTGACTTCGGGGTGAAACTGTACTCCGTAGAATCCGCGTTTTTCATCCGCTATAGCGCAAAGTGGGGCGTTACCTGAACTGCCGATTACGCTAAAACCACAAGGGACTTCAGTCACTTTATCGCCGTGACTCATCCAGACATTTTGCTCTGCGACATCGATCAAACGATTCGGCTGGTTTAGCTTAACCATGGCGTGGCCAAACTCTCTTTTTTCGGAGGTCGAAACCTTGCCGCCAAGCATTTCTGCTATGCACTGTAAGCCGTAACAGATGCCTAGTATTGGAACCCCAAGCGAATAGATCTCTTGCGGCGGTCTAGGCGTGTGCGACTCAGTGACACTAGAAGGGCCACCAGAAAAAATAACGCCTGAAGGCGCAAATGATTTGATGGTGTCTATGTCGTTATCGTATGCCCAGATTTCACAATAGACACCCAGTTCTCGGACTCGACGCCCAATCAATTGCGTGTACTGCGATCCAAAATCTAAAATAAGAATACGATCGGCGTGGATATCAACCATGTTAGTTTCCCAGCTGAGATTTAGGCGAAAAGTTCGCGCTCGCCACTTAAGTGGCTGATTTAACTACGATAATTTGGAGCTTCTTTTGTAATAGTAACGTCATGCACGTGCGATTCGGCTACACCTGCATTAGTAATCTGAACGAACTGACAGTTGTTACGCATTTTCTCAAGGTTGGCATTACCCGTGTACCCCATACTCGAGCGTAAACCGCCCATCAACTGATGAATAATATTGCTTGCTGGCCCTTTGTAGGGTACCCGCCCTTCGATGCCTTCTGGCACCAGCTTTTCCGACTCTGACTCATCAGCTTGAAAGTACCGATCTTTTGATCCTTGTTCCATAGCACTAATGGACCCCATGCCACGGTACGACTTATAAGATCTACCTTGGTATAGCTCTATCTCGCCTGGAGCTTCGTCTGAGCCGGCAAGTAAACCACCAACCATTACACAATGAGCACCTGCTGCAATAGCCTTGGCAATATCGCCTGAAAATCGTAGACCGCCATCCGCAACCAACGGTACACCGCTCTTCTTGAGAGCCTGCGCAACATCGTAGACGGCTGTTATCTGCGGAACCCCTACCCCTGCAACCATACGCGTCGTGCAGATCGAACCCGGGCCAATACCCACCTTGACGGCGTCTGCACCCGCTTCTACTAAGTCTAGTGCTGCTTGTGCTGTTGCAATATTTCCGCCCACAATTTGTATTTGTGGGTATTGTTTTTTAATTCTCGAAACTGTTGCAATAACACCTTCGGAATGACCATGCGCAGTATCGACGACTATAATGTCCACGCCTGCTTCAGCTAAGAGAGCTGCTCGTTCTTCAGTGTCCGCCCCAGTGCCAACAGCGGCCCCAACACGCAAATGACCATTCTCGTCCTTACATGCGTCAGGGTGGTCGGTGGATTTTTGAATATCCTTAACGGTGATTAGCCCCTTTAGTCGAAAATCATCATCAACCACTAGAACTTTTTCAATTCGATGCTCGTGCAGTAAGTTTTGAACTTCTTGTTTACTTGCGCCCTCCCTTACCGTGACCAAATCAGCTTTTTGCGTCATAACCACTGAAATAGGCTGATCAAAGCGGGTTTCAAAACGTAAGTCTCGGCTTGTCACAATACCCACTAACTCAGGACCGTCTACGACAGGAACACCGGAAATACGGTTTCGCTTAGTCAACTCTATAACTTCGCCAATGGTGGTTGTCGGCGAAACCTTGATCGGGTCAGTAATTACCCCGCTTTCAAATTTCTTAACCTTCGCAACCTGGTTTGCTTGTTGCGAGGCCGACATATTCTTATGAATAATACTTAAACCACCCATTTGTGCCAGGCAAATGGCCATGCGCGCTTCTGTAACGGTATCCATTGCTGCCGAAAGCAGCGGAATGCCGAGTTCTATATCGCGGGTAATTCGAGAGTTTAGAGAGACGTCGCGCGGCAGAACAGAAGATCTGGCCGGCATCAAAAGGACGTCATCGAAGGTAAGAGCTTGTTTGATATTTTCCATCGCGGAATTATACGCATTGTTTTTTTAGATTCAACTAAGCGCGGGCATCCAATTAATATTTTTTAGTTATGATGGATATTCAATTCCAAATTTTTATGGCCTTTTTATGAGGTTTCTGACGCAAAACGATAACGTCAAACTGTGCTATATAGACCACGCAATAGACATTTGCCTAAATTTGAACGCTATTAAAGTCATATTAACTAGCCGTTTGACGTACGACCGAGTCTACTTACTTTATTTGGGCACTTTCAATATTTTTAGGGTGTTGGTGTTCCCATCTACCCCAACCACATCGCCGTAAGTAACCGCGACATAGTCTCCTGGGGCCACATCAACCTCATTACGCATGTATTGGATAATTTCCATTAACTGATCATTACGTTGAGACTCGTGCGGCAAATGCGCTGGAATAACTCCTTTATAAAGCGCTACAGCGTTCAATGTCGCTTGTTTAGATGACATAGCCACCAGCGGCAAATGAGTCTTAATACGCGACATCCAGAGCGCCGTGCTGCCCGATTCAGTCAGACACGCAATAGCCTTAACTTTGCGAAAATGATTGGCAAGGTACATTGAAGCCATCGCGATCGATTCATCCACGAGTTCGAACTCCATTTCCACACGATGTTTCGAAACTTGTGTAATTACATTTTTCTCAGTAGCAATTACGACATCGTAGACAGTTTTTACTACTTCAACTGGATATTTACCCACGGCCGTCTCACCCGACAACATTACGGCGTCGGCATAGTCGAACACAGCATTGGCAATATCACTTACCTCTGCTCTAGTAGGAACGGGATTCTCGATCATGCTCTCTACCATTTGCGTAGCGACAATAACCGGCTTATTAAGGCGTCTAGCTCGCTCAACAATAAGCTTTTGTACTGATGTTACCGACTCAAACCCAATCTCAACAGCTAGGTCACCGCGAGCGACCATGACACCTTCGCAACTGTTAATCATTCCATCGATAGCATCTTGGTTGGCAACAACCTCAGCCCGCTCAAGCTTTGCTATTAGTTTTGCTGATGAACCTATGTAATCAAGCATCGCGCGCGCATCTTCCATATCTTGCGGGCAACAAGGGAACGAGACACACAAGTAATCCAGCTCTTGCTCAGCCGCAAAAGCCATATCCTTTTTATCTTTTGTAGTTAAGGCGTCTTCAGCAAGTCCGCCACCCTTTAAGTTGAGACCCTTGCGCGACGACAAATGATTGCCTGCAATTACTTTGGTAACAATTCTTTCCCCTTGAATTGCAGTTACCTCTAATTGCACACGACCGTCATCAAGCATAAGAACCCTGCCCGGTTCACAACTGCTGGCTAAAGTCTTGCACACATAGCTAACTCCGTCAGGGCTACCGGCCTCATCAGGAATGCTCGAATCGAGAACAATCTCCTGTCCTATTTCGAGGTCAAAACCATCTCCGACTATTGAGCCAATCCGTATTTTAGGTCCTTGCAAATCGCCGAGAATCGCCACACTTTGCTTAAGCTCAGCAGCAACAGCTCGGATATTATTAATTGCCTCAAGGTGAGACTCATGACTACCGTGCGAAAAATTGATCCTAAACACCCCACACCCATTTGAGATTAGGTCGGCAACAACCTTTTTGCTCGATGAAGCAGGGCCTATAGTGGCTATAATTTTTGTGCGGTTATGCTTAAGAATTGGATTCAAGTGACTACCTCAGTCGATATATAAATACGGAATGCGTCTGAGCTTCAGGCACATTCATCATTAGTTTTGTATGGCGACAACGCGCGCCTCGAGTTTTCGGCAACTAGATTTTACTTGTGCCTACGCATTTAAGTGCTTATAGCTTAGTAAGTGCCTACAGCCGTATAAAGTGCCTACAGCCGTATAAAGTGCCTACAGCCGTATAAAAGTGCCTACAGCCCTATAAAGTGCCTACAGCCCTATAAAGTGTACGGCCTCATAAAGGGCCTACAAATCGCACGTACATTCATTCCAGCACATATTACGATATTATTTGAGTGGACTTCTTCTCAGCTTTTGTTGCTCGTTCGAATAGATATAACAATGTCGTACTTTGCGTCACTCATCAACCAAAAAACGTATAGCCCCAGAGAGAATGAGCCAGGGTATATGCTTTGTTCGCTCTACGATTCAGTCGGTGCAACAACATGTTCAATATAGGCCTGGTCTCTGAGCTGTCTAACCCATTGACTAAATTCTCGGTCGGCTCTTTGTCTGCGCAATATGTTATCAGCACGCATTCGCATCATTTCTTCAGTAATATTTTTTTGGCGACGATCTTCAACCATAACAATATGTTCTCCAAACTGGCTTGAGAAAGGTTGTGATATTTCATTTAATGGTAAAGAAATCATCACATCTTCAAACTCTCGCACCATATCGCCAGGTGTTACCCAGCCCAAACTTCCACCCGCTGACGCTGAAACCGCGTCGTCAGAATGGATTCTGGCAAGTTGGGAAAAAAGTTCGCCCCCCAATGCACGTTCGCGCAACGCGCGCAACTTCTTAGCCGCCTGAGCTCTTGCAACTTCGGTGTTGGCAGAAATCAAGATATGCGTCGCTTTATGCTGAATAATTTCAGTACGCTCACCTTGCAAATCCATCAATTTCAAAATATGTAAACCATTTGCAGATTCAAGCACTTTAGTCACACCGCCGACAGGCGTATCGGCCAGTGCTGTTACAAACACTTCTGGTAACTGCTCAGGTCGTCTCCAACCCATAACGCCGCCTGATTGCGCGTCATTTCCTTCTGAATATTGCGCCACCGCGGCAGCAAAGTCTCCAGTTTCTACAATCTCTTGACGAACCCGCTCTGCTTTGACCGCGTTTACAACAGGGTCTTTTATCAACAAGTGCGCCACTTGATATTGAACGTCATTCATACGACTACCGTTAACGGCTAAAAAGCCATCAATCTCATAATCAGGCACTATCACTCGTGCTCTCGCATAGTAGTCACGCAAGCGTGACAGTGCGATCGTATCTTTTAGAGTTGCGCGAAAATCAGTCAATGTTTGTCCATCCGCAACTAAGCTTTTAATAAACTGTTCCATGCTAAGATTTTGCTGCTCAACAAAACGCTGCACGCCAAAGTCGATTTCATCTTCGCTTGGCTCTAAATCTCGACGTTCGGCCTCTTGCATCTGCAAACGGTCCGATATCATACCTTCCAGAACATTTTCAGCGAACTCTGGTGGAAGCTCGCTTTCAGGTTGATCCATCTCGGCCAACAAAGCTCGCTTTCGTATTTCGAACTCTGATTGAGTAATCACGTCTTCGTTAACGATAACGAGAACGCGGTCGTCAAAGTCATTGATCAAGGCCTGACCTTGGTCTTGTTCCGGGGCTTGTGCGTAAGTCAGCGCCGTGCACAAGGTTATGAGACCCGCGAGTACGGTTCTCAGCATCTTCGCGCTGTTAGAGGTTGTGTGTTTCATGATTGGTAAAAATATCCTAAATGAGCGCAACGACCTGCGCGATCAACCCCAAAGGGGTATTCCAATAATGCGTCTAGACTAACCGTCTTGGAGCAATTGGGATAATTGATTAATAAAGTTTAAAGACCGGCGCGAAAGCTTCCGAGCGTAGTCAGCTCAAGCTCTACGAAAACAGCTGAACGTTTTTCTTCAATATTCCGATTTTGTAAACGTTCTTGTCCGACCACTCTCAACTTCCAGCAGCAACTGTTGTATTCAACGCCTAAACGGGTGTAAAGACTCTCGGAGTCTTCGATCGAATAACGCTCATCGGCAAATATCTGCCAGCGGTCAGACAGAGGCCAAGTAGCACTTAAGGTCAACTGATCTACCGCACGATTGCCAAACAATGAATAGTAGTATCCTACCTGAACGCGTTTACGGTCATCATCTTTAGGCTCGTAACCAAAGGATAAACGCGCGTTTCGTATCTCGCTCTCATCGTGGTCGTATTGTACGAACGCATAGGTCGTCCAAGCACCTTTAGACTCTGTGCGAATTTCTGCAAGCAGATCTCCAGCACCAGACTCAATCACCTGATTTGCGTTTATGTTCTGTTCCAAGTCATCAAGAATATAGATCTGACCGACGCTAAAGCGCAATCGCTCATCACCTGACTGATTATCGATCAAGCGAGAAGTAAGACCAAATGTAACCTGATTTGTATCGCCCACTCTATCTTCGCCATAAAAGCGGCTTTCTCGATAAATATTATTGAAGTTGTTGAAATTTAAAGGAGCGGTATCAAAAATTGGCACGTCACTTTGATCTTCTTCTGGCGCATAAACATAATAAACACGGGGCTCTAAGGTATGTAATACGTCTTCGCCCAACCAAGAGCTATTTTTCTCAAGGTAAACCCCAGCATCAACACTGAAAATAGGGACGGTAAAACTAGGACTATCTTCAATCCCAGCTGCGACATTATCTAAACTATAGCTGCGGTGATGCAGAGATACACGCGGTTTTACGAAGCCCCAAATATTTTCAAAGGGGACTTCGACATATGGGGTGAATGCAGTGCGTGTTCCCTCTAACCTATTCTCAGCTGAGAAATCCGTGTAGCTCGCATACACCCCCATTCTTGAATCAAGAGGTCCGCGTGGCAAGTTAGTTGAAAATGTGACAGAGGGCTTTCTCTCGTAAGGGGTGGCTCTATTTAATAATAATTCATCAATAACTTGATATTCATTTGCTCTAACACCAATACGAAAATATTCATGCGAATAGTCCAAACGCGCATCCCTTGGGACGTACGATGAACTGAACAAGCCTACATCATCGCGCAAGTCATCAAAATATTCTGTGTCTGACACATCGTTGTAGTTGACACGCAGCGATAGGTTATCTGTGAGGAGTCGTCCGTAGCGCACCGTCAACATATCTCGATCATCACCAAAGATGTCATCACTTGGCAAATACTCTCCATAGACTAAGGCCGAAGATCTCTCATCTGCATAGCGATACTCGCCTGCCATTTGCAATCCGCGATTGCTGTACAAACGTGGTGTTATCGTTGCATCTTGGTTGGGAGCGATATTCCAATACCACGGCACTTCGACAATAGTCCCTGACTCTTCGTCCGAACCAATACCCGGAATCAATAAGCCTGTTTTACGTTGATCATCTAAAGGGAAAGAAAGATAAGGGCTGTAAAAAATAGGCACGCCCATGAAACGAACTGTTGCACCACGTGCTGTACCAATGCCACTGATTCGATCTAACTCTAGATCCCGTGCGCTTATAATGACATCGTCATTACCCTCTGCGCAGGTCGTGTATCTTGCATTTTCGAGAGTTACTAAACCTTGGCCTTCCAAATTAACCGTATCAGCTGAACCTCGTGCAGCAATCACAACTGTATCTACCCCATCGGCACTACTTAATCCAGATGCCAACTTAAACTGGGTATCACTGAGCACACCGATTTGTGTCGGTGCATGAACATCAATTGCGCTACTGCTGAGATAATCACCCGCTGGCGAAATCATTTCCACATTACCCGTCGCAACCACGCGCTCGTTAGCACGGTAATATTCCAAACGGTCCGCCACGATAGTTTGACGCCCTTGTGACACCTCGGCATCGCCTTCAAGAACAACAAGGTCTTCGTCTTCGGCCTGCATGTTGTCAGCTTCGAGGGATATTGGGTACAGCCCATCTTTGTTAGGCTTTGCAGCGGGAGATGCAAACTCCAAAGTAGATGGAGAACAGACACAGTTAGTTCCTTTACAAGCAGCGTAAGCATTAGAGCTCAGTAAACTGAGGCATAGCATTCCGCTTATAATCACCAGAACCTTAATTGAATAAACATTCAATCTGGCGCCGACAGACTTTCTTAAATCATTGATATACATAGAAAAATCACCTTTTACACCGTCGTAACAACCGGCTATTCGCCTAGACGCTGAGAATGTATTACGAATGACGCTTGGAGCTGACTTGAGCTTAGCTGAATAGGAAATGACAAAGGGTGCGCGCATAGATTAAATCCTCGACCGAAAACTTGGCTTAATGGAAATGTATTTTTATAGTCAGGTTATTATAGTGCATGTAAGCGCTAATGACTAAGACAACAGCGCAGTAGATAGGGCTTTTATTCCTGATGCAAATCAGCCAGACTTCGGCCTCGGCATTTTGTATCTAACTTCAAGTGCCGAACGACCGAAATGTTGGCATCAACAAAAGCATTATTGTGTGTGTAATTATGGACAAAAAAACAAGTGACCCACGCAAGCAAGTAATGCTCAACTGGCTATCAAATGACATTAAATTAGACATAGAAAAGTGTGAGCCTGCGTCTGAAGACGCCAGTTTTCGACGCTATTTCAGAGTCACGTTAAGAAATCCACCCAGAGGTTCATTAATTCCTAAGGCATTATCACCCAAGAGCCAAGGTGCATCACATGTTGAGCAAACTCCTGACAGCCTAATAGTAATGGATGCCCCGCCAGAGAAAGAGCCACTCGATACGTTCTTAAAGACGACAAGACTACTCCGAACTCACAACATTAACGCGCCGCATATCTATGCAAAAAACATCGCTCAAGGCTTTTTATTACTGGAGGATTTCGGGTCGGTTAATTATGTAGATAAACTTCACTGTAACGCAACAGAACTCTATCCCCTCGCGATCGACACGATAGTGCTGCTGCAGTTAGCGTGCTTTAAAACACCCCAATCGGAATTACCGACATATTCAGCACAAAAACTAGATGATGAAATGCAATTGTTTGAGGATTGGTACTTAAGCGTTCACCTAAAGCATAAAATGACCGCGACGCAACTAAAAGCGTGGGCTGAATTAAGAGCGCATTTGGTTCGCCAGTGCGTACAACAGCCTCAAGTTTGGGTCCACCGAGATTATCATTCACGAAACCTTATGGTTCTAGATAAAAACTCTCCGGGAGTTATCGACTATCAAGATATGGTGATAGGTCCGCTCACCTACGATTTAGCGTCAATATTCAAAGACTGCTATATCGAGTGGCCTAGAACCCAACAACTTGAATGGTTACAGAACTATCAACAGAAGCTTAGGCACGCCGCTGGCGAAATCGAACAAGCGACTGAATTATCAAACATAGATTTTGATCAGCTTGTCAAATGGTACGACATGACCGCTCTGCAACGTCATATAAAGGTGTTGGGTATTTTTTGCAGGCTTAACTATCGAGACAATAAACCCAACTATATCAATGACTTACCTATGGTTAAACGTTATGTCTTAGAGGTTTTGCCGCGCTATCCGCAGCTCAGGACTTTCTTGAATGAATTCTCAAGCTTACTTAACTAATCTTTTAATTCGATAAACGAATTTGCAACATGAACAAGTCGTTCGCTAAGTAAATACTATGACAACCTTCACAGTTTTAATTCTCGCCGCAGGGAAAGGTCAAAGAATGCTACCCCTAACCCAAACAACACCAAAACCCTTATTAAAGGTTGCCGGTGTGAGTTTGTTGGATCGTCATTTAATCAGGCTCAACCAAAGTATGGCGATGGGCGAAACGTGCCCAGTGATTGTGAACGTTGCTCACCTTGGCCAACAGATCATCGACCACATTGAACAAAGCGAGTACTCCAACCTACGCATAATCATTTCTGATGAACGTCACAGTGGTGCGCTGGAAACCGCTGGCGGAATCGTTAATGCTTTGCCATTAATTGAGACCGACTTTTTGTTGGTTATTAATGCAGACATCTTTAGCGATCTAGATTTTTTAAAGTTTTGGGGAAACGCTCAAAAATCGCTAATTAATAAAGACGCTTATCTGGGCTTAGTACAAAACCCCGAACATAACGCTGCAGGCGATTTTTACTTAAACGGCTCAGGCGAGATACACGCCACGCCTTTTAGACAAACAGGCACTATTTCAAACGACTCTGCTGACACCAAACTAACCTTTGCAGGCGTCAGCGCTTATCGGACATCCTTTTTCCAAGACTTGCCGATAGGTGTTAACCCCTTGGCTCCTTTACTAAGAAACGCAATGGAGAAAAACCGAGTCAGTGGCGAGCGCCTTAATGCAATGTGGGTCGATGTTGGAACTCCGCAACGACTGAAGAAACTAAACGTTGCTACTTGTGCGTGAGCAAAAAGCGGCAGGTATTGCTTTAATTGTGCGTCCTTTGTTTCAATAGGTTTATAAACCGTTCCGCTAAAGCAAAGGCAAGTGCCTCTTTGTGAGCGTCATCGAATAAGCCTGTTGCGACTTGATCTTTAAACTGGGTCACTTCTAAGCCTTTAAAACCGCAAGGATCGATGTTTGAGAAAGGTGTCAGATCCATTGCGTAGTTAAAACTCAGCCCGTGGTAGCTCATTCCATTTTTAACTCTCAAGCCCAAAGCAGCAATCTTCGCACTATCAACATACACACCAGGCGCGCTTTTGCGTCGCTTCGCATCAATCTTACTCTCATGAAGCACATCAATGGCTGCTTGCTCAAGAGTATTAACTAGGCTTTTTACGCCCAGTCCAAGCTCTTTAAGGTTAAGCAAGGGGTACATCACAATTTGCCCAGGACCGTGATACGTTATTTGCCCACCACGATCACTCTTCACTACGGGAATATCTGACGGCAACAAGGTCTGCTGTTGACAGCTCGTACCTTGTGTATAAACCGCGGAGTGTTCTAACAACCAAATTTGATTGGATCTTGAAGCCCGGTCCATTGCAGCTCGAGCTTGCATACGTTGCTGCGTTTGCAAATAGGCTTGCACTCCAATATTGTGCACGCGAATCGCGTCAACAGCGGCTTCCGTTGAGTTGCTTTTAGGGTCAGAGGTCGCTGTTTCGCTTTGCATGGTAGGTACCTAGAGCGTCATCACCACATGCTCTGAACCCGCTAACTCTTGATAAACGCGTTCCAGTTCTTCCCTACTATCGAGGGTAAGTGACACGCTCACAGACTCAAATTTGCCAGTGCGTGAATCGTTTGACTTAGCGCCAATAATCCGTTCATTAGGGATATGCTGACCAACCAACGTCTTGACCATGGTTTGCATACACACACCATCGCGAGCGCGGCACATCGCTTTAAATTGATATTCCAAGGGATACTCTAATAAATCAAAGCCATCCTTTACGTCGTCTTTAGGTTCGTCTTTTGTCATCAGTTTATTGTCTTTTATAAGAGTCGCAGCGAATGATTAATCAAACAACCCACCGATACTCCGAGAAATAGTGTCCGTCACGCGCTTAAGGAAGCCGCCTTCAGGTATTTCGCTCATAGCCACCAACGGCACATCAAGCAGTGGGTTCCCGTCTAAATACAACGCGGCCACTCCCATAGATTGCTTCAACTGAATTGGTGCGTCAAACGAAGGTGCCATTTGTAGACGAACTTCAATGTCAGCCAAACGACCCCGAGGTACAGCAACATATACGGGTGATATCGGTTTTAACAAGACTTGGTCTGTCTCGCCTCCGTACACTCGAGCTTGTGCTACACCCCCTTGCCCGGATAGTACTTCACCTGCATCAAAAGCATCAAAACCATACTCCAACAGTTCAGTAACAGCCTGCTCGCGTAATGCTTCGCTTTCCGTTCCCATGACAACCGCAATCCACCTCTGTCCTTGTCGCTGCGCGCTTGAAACCAAGCAATAGCCTGCCGCTTCGGTATGACCTGTCTTTAAACCATCAACACCCAGGTTCCTCAACAACAACTTATTACGATTAAATTGGCGAATACTATTGTGTTCGTATTCTTTGATTCCATACCAACTATAGTACTCGCCAAACTGATCAATGATTGCGGCACTCAGTTTAAGAATATCAACAGCCGACATATGATGCCCAGGTGCCGGCAAACCAGATGCATTCTTAAAGCGTGAGTGCGTCAGTCCTAGTTGCTGAGCATAGTCATTCATAAGTGCAGCAAAGCGCTCTTCACTGCCACTGGTATGCTCTGCTAACGCTATTGCTGCATCATTGCCCGATTGGATGATGGTACTTTTTAGTAAGTGTTCTAGATTGATGGTGGTATTTACATCGGCAAACATCCTTGACCCTTCACTTCGCCATGCTTTTTCACTGATGGCAACTTCATCGTTAAGCGAAATTGAACCTTTAGCCAGCTCTGAAAAAACCGCATAGTTCATCATTAGCTTAGTAATACTTGCTGGTGGCAATGGCTGGTCACCGTTCGAATTGGCAACGACCCAACCACTGCGAGCCTCCATCAATGCCCATCCTGTAGATTTAACACTTAGAGCAAAATCAGAGTTTGAAGCGTGACTAGATTGCTGAGCGTGAGTCGTTATAGTCACAAACGAGAAAAGCATGAAGGCACCGATTAAACGTCCCGCAACAGAAATCACGTCTTTAGGCGGCTGGGGTGGACGAAAACTGAATTTTGAGCACTTCATAATTAGTCGCTTCCTGTTACTGATTGGGCTCTTTGATGTTCGTCACGAATAGCCTTTGACAACTCAAAAACCGCCATCGCGTATAACACACTTTGATTGTAACGAGTGATTACGTAGAAGTTCTCATGCGGAAAAAAGTATTGATCGATAGTAGGAGAACCAACTCTTGCCAGCTGTTTGGAATTAACCTTCCACTTAGAATTATCAGCCTCTTTTCCAGACCTAGAGGTCTTGGCATCGGCGGGTAATTTTAGCTGTTGGCCTCTATAAATCTTGCCATGGCTATCGATCTTATTAAGGGCCATTAGTGCGCGACACGACACATTTTGAGACTCTGCAATTTCACATACTGTATCGCCCGCTCGAACGGTATAAAGCCCAGAACGTTGAGGGTTATTGACTTCTTCCTCGGCATTTAGCCACAAAACATTTAACTTTTCTTCATCAGGAACAAGCTCAGAAACTGGACCACCCAAACGGCGTAATTCTTGAGCCGTGTACTTCACCACTCTTTTACGATTAGCCAGATCAACAATTGCAGCTGGAACAGATGAAAAACCCTCGGAAGTAACAGGCTCATCGCGTTTCCACCCGTTCTCGACGAAGTAGTTCGCAATACTGCCAATCGCGTCACTTGGCTGATTAATTAGATCAGTTACTCCGTCAGCGGAAAAGTCCACAGCGTAATGACGGTAGCTACTCGCTATGAATTGCGGATAGCCCATTGCGCCTGCGTAGGATCCCATCACTTCATCTATCAAAAAATCGTTTTCTTTTACAAGGACCAAAAAGTGCTTGAGCTCACCAGCAAAGAACGCGCTCCTTCGTGGAAAGTCAACAACTAGCGATACTAATGAGTCAATGACCTTGTGTGACCCTTTATAGCGTCCGAACTTGGACTCGACGCCAATTATAGCCACAATCATTTCAGCGGGAACGCCATATTCTTGCTCAGCTCTGAATAGATCTTGCTCATGCTCTCGCCAGAATTGCGCACCTGCTTCAATTCGGTCGGATTTCATGAAAAGCTTTCGGTACTTACCCCAAGTGAATTTTGATTCAGCAGGGTTTTTCATGGCGTCCAATATTTTTTCTTGGATGGTCGCCTGTGCCACCACATCAACCAGCTCAGCTTTTGTATAGATGCCCTCAGCGACTAATTCATCAACAATTTTTTGTAGATTAGGGTGAGCATCAACAGACACGGCGTTAGCCGCTCCAGAGACGAACGCGAGCAACACCAACAGGCTGGTAGCAATCGACTTAACTATTCCCAGCGCTTTTGCAGGGTTAAGTGAAGGCATTTTTGTCAAAAAAGGCTCGTTAGGCGATGTCGCCTGAATACTGTTATCCAATCTCATAATCCTGTTTACTCGCAAACATCTGCGTTTGCATTGTTAAGCTACATTCACTAAAGCTATTCTAATTTCATTGAATTAAAATAAGTCAGCTATTAATCAAACATTCTTTCTTTGAGTCATCGTCACAAAAAACACTCATCAATTAGACATTAAACGCTGGTGCGAGTGTATGCCCATCAAAATACCAAAGCCCGCCATTAAAGTAACCATTGACGTACCCCCATAACTAATAAGTGGCAGCGGTACACCCACCACCGGAAGCATTCCTGACACCATTCCTACATTCACAAACACATAAAACAAGAATGTCATCGAAATGCTACCTCCTAAGAGACGCAAGAATGAATCCTTTGTGTTGTAAGAAATATACAACCCCCGAGCTGTGATTAGCGTATAGAGGAGCAACAACATAAAAACGCCAACAAAACCAAACTCTTCAGAGTAAACCGAAAAGATAAAGTCGGTGTGCCGTTCGGGTATAAATTCTAATTGGGACTGACTCCCTTGCAACCAACCCTTGCCTTGTGCGCCGCCGGCGCCAATCGCGATCATCGATTGAATGCTGTGATATCCCCCCCCTAAAGGATCCGACCAGGGATCAAATAAGGTCAAAATACGTCTCTGTTGATAGGGGTGCAACATATTAAAAACAGCAGGCATGGATACCAAGCCCAACGCACCCAATAATGCTATATATCGCCATGCAAAACCGGCCAGAAACACGATCACCAGCCCAGACAAAGTGATCATGATCGTCGTTCCTAAGTCTGGCT
Source organism: Proteobacteria bacterium UBA7415 (assembly GCA_002470515.1). Lineage (GTDB taxonomy): Bacteria > Pseudomonadota > Gammaproteobacteria > Arenicellales > Arenicellaceae > Arenicella. Next base: position 17,667 of record DKML01000016.1, read on the forward strand.
GTTCAAGAATCAGGAATGCTGGCAAAAACAACACAATGAGAGCACTAAACAAGTTCAGACTTGATGGTGGTAAACGGCGTCTTGCTAACACCCACGCGACCATCATAGGAACACCTAGTTTCATTATTTCTGAGGGCTGAAAACGCATAAAGCCAAGGTCCAACCATCGTTGAGCACCCTTGCCGGTATAGCCAAACAGCAACACCATTACAAGTAGCACCAATCCTGCGCCATAGATCATGGGCGCCCATCTAGACCAAGACTCAGGGCGTATTTGCGAAAACAATATTAAGACGGCAAACGCAACCATCAAGCGTAATGATTGATTCACAATAAGACGAGGGTTCTCACCACCCGCGCTCCACAAAATCACCAAACTGGTGAAACCGAGCATCAGCAAGCCAATGACTAACGGCCAGTCTAGTTTAATCCTAAACATCGTTATAGCCCGCTATCAGGTTGAGTAACTCTAGCCAAGCTGGCACTTTCTTCGTTTGTTTCTGCGGCAAGATAATAATCAAAAATTTGCCGAGCGATTGGCGCCGCTACCGAACTACCACCACCGCCATTCTCTACGATAACTGCGATTGCGATTTTAGGCTCTTCAACTGGCGCGAACGCAACAAATAGTGCGTGATCTTTTTGGAACTCAGTAAGCTTGGAAGCGTCATAGCGAGCACCCTGCGCAATATTGACAACTTGAGCAGTGCCTGTTTTTCCAGCCATGCTGTAGGACTTATCCCGACCAATGTAATAATGCGCAGTTCCCTCTGGACTTTCTACGACACCGCGCATTCCTTCCAAAATGGTGTCAAAGTTAGCTTGATTAAACTCGACTTGCGAGTTTTCACGTATAACTGGGGTAAAGTCCATGGCCGTGTAACCGTCACCAGCCCCTTCCACCATGTGGTTGATTATGCGAGGTTCTACACGCTGTCCACGATTAGCCATCGTCGCCGACATTACGCCTAGCTGTAACGGAGTGGCTAATGTGAATCCTTGACCAATACCCGTAATGAGAGTTTCCCCGGGATACCACACCACACCCTTAACTCGGCGCTTCCATTCACGGGACGGCATTAACCCATCGGGCTCTCCGCGTAGATCTATACCTGTTTTACTACCTAGACCGAAGCTACCTAAAAAGTCGTGTAACTTATCGATGCCCAAACTATTGGCCATCTGATAGAAAAACACATCACACGACTTCATAATCGCGCTAATCAGATTGGTTGGGCCGTGACCCACTCGCGTCCAACAACGATAGCGGTGACTACTTCCCTTTAACTGATAATAACCAGGGCAACTAACCTGTTGGCTCGCTGACCAGCCATTCTCAAGTCCAGCGAGTGCGACTAATTGCTTAATCGTTGACCCAGGAGCATAGCGCCCGTAGAGCGCTCGATTCAACAACGGCCTCTGTGGGTCATCCCGCAATTCACCATATGAGCGGTGGTCTATCCCATTTACGAACTTATTAGGGTCATATGTAGGGTTACTAACAAAAGCTAATACTCCACCGGTTGCCGGCTCTATAGCGATGACAGACCCGCGTCTATCACCCAAAATTTGTCTGGCTTTGACCTGAAGCTCGGCATCAATATTTAAAACAAGATCATTGCCTGATACTGCGGGCATTCGATCAAGCGTTCTTATGGGCCTGCCGTGAGCGTTAGTTTCTATTTGTTCAAAACCGACTTTTCCCAACAGCTCTGACTCGTAATACTCTTCAATGCCCAGTTTACCTATGTATTCGGTGCCTTTGTAAGCTTGAGGGTCGATTGAATCCTTTTCACGCTGGTTGATGCGCCCAACGTACCCCAATACATGTACCAACTCTCCACCATAAGGGTACGAGCGCTGAAGTCTCGCTTGTACCTGGGCTCCCGGAAAGCGATGCTGATTAACCATAAACCGCGCAACCTCTTCTTCGCTCAAGTTCAGTTTTAGAATATGCGCTTCAAAACCAGGTCGTGATCTTAGCGCTGCTTCAAATCGTTTTAGCTGATTTGGACTAATCATTACAATACGCGCGACTTCGTCGAGAAGAGCTCGCATGTCCGCAACCTGATCTGGAACGATTTCTAAGGTAAATATGGGCAGATTTTCGGCCAACACACGTCCTTTACGATCGTATATTTGACCTCTAATCGGTGGTACCGCCACTAAACGCACTCGATTATCTTTTGAAAGAACGTCAAATTTCTCATGTTGGTAAATTTGCAGATACCACACACGGGTCATTAAGGTGAGAACGAGCAAAATCAGAATTATGCCAAGCGCAAAAAGCCGACCCTGAATCAACTTGGTTTCGTGCAAATAATCTTTGAGTTCTAGCTGCTCCATACCTACTGTTCTTTAACCTGGCTTGTTGGCATTAACTTAGCGAATACGAGAGACACGTCGCAACTCACCTAAGACAATCGTCAAAAATGGCCAAGCAATCATGCTGCCGATAATCGAATACCAAAAAGACCAAGTGAAACTAAACTCATCGGTCATGCCGTAAACCCAACCTGTAATGAACTTAAGTATCGCTAAAAACAGTGCAACTAAAAGGCTTTGTTGCCAAGTGGTCATTACTTTCATCTGATGGCTAGTTTTGTTCACAAAAAAGGCAATAAACGCTAAGCCCAAACTCAGAACCCCAAAGGTTTTTACCGTCAACACGTCAAGCAGTATTCCAAGAATAAAACCAGTAAGAGGTCCATATCGGTCCGGCTCGGTATAACACCAAAAGATAAGAACCAGCACCAACCATTCAGGCCAAAAATAATAGATCGAGTCGGCTACGCTTAGCATGGCGAGCACTAGGGCAAAAAACACCGACAAAACAAACGCAACTTTACTGGATGAAGTCGTATTCTGTAGTTGCATCATGAACTATCCCCTTCACGCGCAAGAATGAGTACACTGGTTGACTTGCTAAGCTTGGCTATCGGCTCTGCCGTCACCTCGATAAACGCTTCGTCTTCAATAATTCTCACATTACTAACACGAGCGACAGGATACCCAGCAGGAAACCGTCCACCCAAACCTGAACTAATCAGTAGGTCCCCTTCTTGAATATCAGAATTTAGGTTTAAGAACGGAACCCGTAATTCATCCAATAAGCCCGTGCCTTGCACCACCGCTCGTAGGCCATTGCGTTCGATTTGCGCTGGGAGAGCGTGACCAGGGTCTGTAATGAGTGTGATGTTGCTGGTCAGGGGCATGACTTCGGTAACTTGACCAATAACACCCAAATCATCGATAACCGCTTGGCCATGATGAATGTTGTCGCGCTGGCCTTGCCCTACAACAAAGGTATGCTGATCTCGGTCGATATTTGCGCTAACTATAGACGCTAATATTAATGTTTCGCGCAGTCTGGGCGAAGCCCCTAACAAAGTGCGTAGATCATCATTTTCTTTTTGAAGCGACTCAAGCAAAAGAGTTTCGGCTTTAAGCTGAAAGTACTCTTCGCGCAGGTTTTCGTACGCCACTTTTACATCAGGTTCACTTTCCAGGGCACTATTGAAAGAGTTGGCGACACTCTGAGGTACCGCAGCAAGTTGTTGTACTGGCCGTAAAACAACGGACAACAGGTTTCTGGGCGTATCTAACCAAGGGCTCGTAACCTCGATAACAATAACCGAAACTGAAATAATGGTTGCAAGAACCAGCCTCAGGCCATCGGGATCGCGTCTAAATCGGTTAGCCATGCTGACTCAAGGTCCTACAAATAAGTTGACTACTACAAAGGTACATCGGCTAACAATTACCGACTGAAATCAAAAACTGTCTCAAATACTTAAAGTAGATTAATAGCTTAAGCGCTACCCTGATATCTTAGAATCTTAATCGACAACCTAGATACAGAATTTTAGAAATAAGCCCGAGCAAAAATGCGGGATCTACGGGGCCTTTCAGACAATTCTATTCGTGTGCAAATACGTCAGCTAGGCTGTCCATTTCTTCTAATGCGCGGCCACAACCTCGCGCAACGCAAGTCAGCGGATCATCGGCTATGACTACGGGTAGCCCAGTATCTTCCATCAATCGGCGATCCAAATCTCGCATTAACGCTCCGCCACCCGCAATCACCATACCTTTGTCACCAATGTCGGCACTGAGCTCGGGCGGCGTTTGTTCTAGCGCTTGCTTGATGGTTTGCACTATAGATTCTAGAGGATCGCTGATTGCAGAATAAATCTCTTTACTGCTAAGCGTTACGGCTCGTGACAAACCTTCGGCTATGTCACGACCTTTCACTTCCATTTCGCGTTCTTCAGATTTATCCCAGGCTGTTGCGATCGCTTTCTTCACACGTTCCGCGCTCGCTTCACCAATGAGTAAACCGTGGTTGCGTCGAACATGGTTGATAATCGCTTCGTCGAATGTATCGCCAGCAACTCGCAATGACGTACTGTAGACCATACCACCCAATGACATGACGCCGACTTCTGTAGTACCACCACCAATATCCAACACCATTGAGCCGGTTGGCTCTGCAACAGGTAAGTTTGCACCAATTGCTACCGCCATCGGCTCTTCAATTAAGTAAACTTCTCGAGCGCCGGCACCATATGCTGATTCTCGAATCGCTCGACGCTCAACCTGCGTTGAGCCACAAGGAACGCAAATAATAATTCTCGGGCTACCTTGGAAAAAGCGGTTCTCTTGAACTTTTTTGATGAAGTACTTCAACATCTTCTCAGTAACATTGAAGTCGGCGATAACGCCATCTTTCATCGGACGAATGGCCTTAATAGAACCGGGCGTTCGACCTAACATTTTTTTAGCTTCGGCACCGACGGCCAAGACGCTTTTATTAGTCATTCCTCCGCCGGGCAAATGTCGAATGGCGACCACTGATGGCTCATTTAAGATGATGCCCTTTCCTTTTACATGGATAAGAGTGTTTGCGGTTCCAAGATCGATTGCTAAATCATTGGAGAAAAGTCCGAGAATGCTTCTGAACATTGCCTTTTTATTATGGTAGTTGAGCTAGTGTTTGTTAAAAATATTAGGGAACGAGTGTAATCTGTTAAAACTCAAATCGTTTCTTGTAAGGGCAATCTATTTGCAGATCGCTGGTTAGTTGTTTAATTGCGATTACCACTTTGAAAACAGTTGTCTAAACTCCAATTTCTTGGGATTCAGTTGGCTGAAATCGCAATTCGTACCGCTCTTTGTTTTTATCGTCTTAAATCGCTCTTCATTGAACACCTTACGGCTCAAGCGAGTATCTAAAATTGATGCGCAGATTGTACATGTATACAAGAGTTATCGCTATGTTACAGAGCTTATTTGTTACAGAGCTTATGCATATGGTTATTTGATGGCAATTTGAAGACTAATCGCGTTTTTCGCTGCTCGATGACCATCACACCCTATGGGGATCAATTAGTTTCGAGTAGAATTGCGCTTTGCAGCGATTAAGGCATCGAATGAATATTGTAAATAGTCGCTTCTAGCCGCATCGCAACTAATGCAGAAAAAATGCTTATATACCCCCCATGTTTATTGCCTAAAGATATGGGGATGCTTAATTCATTTACCATCAATATTTATAACATTAATTAAAATATTATGCCTTTAGATCAAGCGACCGTAAAACACATTGCGCACCTCGCCAAACTCGAAATCGAAGAAAAAGACTTACCATTGGTTGCAGACGAACTGAGTAACATCTTGGCCTTAGTCGCACAAATGGATGCCGCGGATACAGATGGAATTGAGCCCATGACGCACCCCTTTGACGCGACTTTGCGTCTTCGTGACGATGTAGTAACCGCCGTCGACTCGCGAGAAAAACTACAGACTAACGCTCCAGATACGGAACAAGGCCTTTTTCTTGTACCCAAGGTCATGGACTAATTGAGCTAGAAACAATCTGCAAAGCTCCCCACATAAATCTGGGCTTAACCCAATTGCCCACGATTTAGTTCTCCAATATCGCCAACTTCAGAGATAACCCGTGCCATCTTCTACACACCCCATTGTCACTTTACGTGAATTGCAAACTCAACTTAACGACGGCAAAGTGTCGAGCGTTGAACTTTCACAAGATTATTTAGCACGCATTAATAATTCGACACTCAATTCTTTTATTAGCGTTAATTCAGAGCAAGCGCTGGCTGTTGCCGCAAAACAAGATGCCATAAGAGCTAGCGGCGATATAGCGCCGTTAAACGGCCTTCCGATCGCGCACAAAGATATTTTTTGTATTGATGGGTGGAGAACGACCTGTGGCTCAAAAATTCTAGAAAACTTTATAGCCCCGTACACCGCTACCGTGGTCAAAAAACTCAACAATGCAGGCGCCGTGTGTTTAGGTAAGACCAATATGGACGAGTTTGCGATGGGTTCTAGCAACGAAAGCTCTTTTTACGGTCACGTAATTAACCCTTGGAGCGATTCTACTCCGCTAGTGCCAGGCGGCAGTTCAGGCGGATCTGCAGCGGCGGTAGCCGCTGGTCTGGTACCCGCAACGACCGGAACAGATACAGGCGGCTCCATACGCCAGCCAGCGGCTTTTTGTAACCTTACAGGCGTTAAGCCAAGTTATGGCCGCTGCTCTCGCTACGGCATGATAGCCTTTGCGTCATCACTCGATCAGGCCGGACCACTTACTCATACAGCGTACGATGCCGCATTGATGCTCAATGCTATGACCGGCTTTGATGAGAAAGATTCAACCTCGTTAAACACACCTAGCGAAGACTTTTGCAGCAACATTGACCAACCTCTTGAAGGCCTAAGGGTAGGCCTACCAAAAGAGTTTTTTGGCGATGGATTAGACACTGATGTTGCAGCACGCATTACGGACGCAATAAAGGAATACGAAAAACTTGGCGCAAAGATCGTAGAGGTATCATTACCCAATGCGCAACTTGCTTTGGCAAGCTATTACGTTATTGCGCCTGCTGAAGCATCATCAAACCTCTCTCGTTTTGATGGCGTTAGATACGGTTACCGAGCTCCCGAATACACTGATCTAGAAGACATGTATATCAAAACTCGCACACAAGGTTTTGGAGCTGAAGTTAAACGTCGCATCATGATTGGTGCCTATGCGCTTTCAAGCGGCTATTACGATGCCTTCTACGCTAAAGCGCAAAAAATCAGGAGGTTGATTTCCAACGATTTTGAAAAGGCCTTTAAAAGTTGTGATGTCATTATGGGACCCACCACTCCAACAACGGCTTTCGCTATTGGCGAAGGCAAGAGTGATCCCGTGGCAATGTATTTAAACGACATCTACACGATTCCTGTCAATCTTGCAGGCTTGCCTGCGGCATCGATCCCAGCTGGCTTTAGTAGCTCCGGGTTGCCTATCGGACTGCAAATAATTGCGCCTTATCTTAAAGAATCTAAGCTCCTGAACGTAGCTCACCAATATCAACAGGTTAGCGATTGGCACTTGCAGACGCCCTCTTCTACTAAAACGGGAGGCCAATAATATGTTTACTTGGGAAAAAGGTTGGGAAGTTGTTATCGGCTTAGAAGTTCACACGCAACTGCAAACCAACAGCAAAATATTTTCAGGCAGCTCTACCGCTTATGGCGCGCAAGCAAACACGCAAGCTAATGAAGTAGACCTCGCTTTGCCTGGAGTCTTGCCCGTAATGAATCTAGAGGCCGCCCGTATGGCGGTTAAATTCGGCCTGGCTATTGGGGCTCAGATCAATCAGCGAAATGTATTTGCGCGAAAAAACTATTTTTACCCAGACCTTCCTAAGGGCTATCAAATTTCGCAGTTCGAGCTTCCTATTGTTGGTAAAGGCGAACTGCAAATAGACACGCCTAACGGTGTCAAAACCATTGGCATCACCCGCGCTCACTTAGAAGAGGACGCGGGCAAGTCTCTGCACGAAAACGTAGTTGGTAAAACCGGTGTCGATCTCAATAGAGCCGGCACGCCTTTGTTGGAAATCGTGTCGGATCCTGATCTTAGTACGCCGAGCGAAGCGGTCACTTACTTACGTAAGCTACACAGCCTAGTTCGCTATATCGACATCTGTGACGGCAATATGCAAGAAGGTTCGTTTCGCTGTGATGCCAATGTTTCGGTTCGACCGATTGGTCAGAGGGAACTGGGGACACGAGCAGAACTCAAAAACATTAACTCGTTCCGATTTGTCGAACGGGCTATTGAATATGAAATCGAACGACAAATTGACATATTGTTGGACGGCGGCAAAGTGGTTCAAGAAACGCGACTGTATGATGCTGACAAGCACGAGACTCGCTCAATGCGCTCAAAGGAAGAAGCGCATGACTATCGCTATTTCCCTGACCCAGACCTCCCACCAATGGTTTTGAGCGATGAGTTTATTGCTGAGGTAAAACTTACTCTGCCCGAACTTCCAAGCGCCAAACAAGAGCGTTTTGAATCTGAGCTCGGGTTGTCCGTGAACGACGCGGCGGCGATAACTGCGAGTCGAGATGTTGCAGACTTTTTTGAAGCTACACTAGAAGCAACTCAAGCGGATGGAAAAATTGTTGCCAATTGGATAATTGGAGAATTTTTTGCAACGCTAAACAAAACCGAAACAGAATTTAGTGATGCTCCAATTTCCCCCGCTCAAATGGCTGAACTCTTAGATAGAGTTACCGACAGCACCATTTCAGCTAATGCTGCAAAACAGGTGTTTGCCGAACTTTGGGCTGGGACTGAATCAGTAGAAAGCATTATTGAAAACAAAGGCTTAAAGCAGATAACTGACACGGGTGCGGTAGAAAGCATTGTTGACGAAGTTCTCGCTAGCTGCACTGAGCAAGTGCAACAATATCGCGATGGTAATGAGAAGGTAATTGGCTTTTTGGTCGGGCAAGTTATGCAACGCTCTAAAGGCAAGGCAAACCCTCAAATGGCTAACGAAATGCTTAGAAAAAAGCTAGATTAGTTATGTTGCTCGTTGAATCGTAATTGGAGCAACGCATAGTTAAAACCAGTATTGAGAACAGTAGACATGGATGACAACCAAAGCCTGAGTCAAATGTTACAGGCGAGCAAAACCGACAAACAAAGCCAGCAAACGTATACGATTACCGAAAACTGGATGCAAGGTCGTACGACCTATGGAGGCCTCTCTGCGTCTCTTTGTTTGGATGCAGTCCTAAAGCAGCACTCAGACCTACCACCCCTCCGATCTGCTCAAATTACATTCGTTGGTCCGGTAAGCGGCGATGTACAAGTGCAGGTAACCACTTTGCGTCGTGGCAAATCAGTTGCAAGCATGCACGCCCGATTGAGTAATGAGGCTGGAGTCGGCACGGAGGCCGTATTTAGTTTTGGAAAAAAAAGGGAATCACGCCTCAATGCGGATTTTACTAAACCGTTTTCGGTAGGTAAACCAGAAGACGCAGAAGAATTCTTTGAAGGGCCATTTCGCCCCGTGTTCACAGAAAACTTTGACTGTCGCTTGGTCTCCGGAGCACGTCCTGTTAGCGGCAGCTCGACGTCAGAGATGTTGCTATGGGTTCGTTACAACCAATCTAAAATGAATGGTGGCTCGACCGATCCTGCGACCAATGTAGATCCCCACGTGTCATTGTTAGCATTGGCGGATATGCCCCCTCCGGCCGTCTTGCCGATGTTTGACGACTTTGCACCAATCAGCTCTATGACCTGGATGGTCAATTTCTTGGATCACCCTACCACTGATGAAAAAGGCTGGTGGTTGCTAAGAACAGCGGCTGAGAACGCTAAAGACGGTTATTCGAGCCAAGACATGCAGGTATGGGATTCAAGCGGAAGACTCGTAGTCACTGGGCGTCAGAGTGTCGCTATTTTCTATTAATTTCTTTCTACTGATGGCTTTTCTACTAAAGCATAAACATCGTGAAGTAGTGGGCTGCACTACCGCCCAGTACAAACACATGCCATACCTCGTGACACCAAGAGTACCAATTGTCTAGAACGTAAAAAATAACACCCAAGGTGTACAACACCCCGCCTGTAACCAATAGATCAAACGCGATGGGGCTCATTCCAGCCACAATCGAATCCATTGCAAGCATGCAAGACCAACCCATAACCAAATAAATTGTAGTCGTTATTGCATCGTGTACCTTAACTGGAATGCTTTCGAGGACGCAACCAATAGCCGCAAGACTCCACACAAACACTAGCAACCATGTACCGGCGCTGCCTTCAATTGCTAACAGAGCTATCGGCGTATAAGTTCCTGCAATTAAGAAATAAATCGCAATGTGATCAAAGGTCTGGAATAGCGCCTTAACTCGTCCGCTAAAGCTGTGATAAAGAGTTGATGCAAGATACAGTAAAAAGAGTGTCACACCGTAAACGCTAAAGCCGACTATTTTGGTGGCGTCGCCTTCAAGAGATGCATATGTGATAAGAACGCTCGCACCGATTAACGCAAGCGTAGCGCCCACAAGATGCGAAATGCTATTGAAGTATTCTCCTCTGTACATAAGCTGACAATAGCAGACATTTTGTACTGTAAATACGACGATTGCATTGCGTTAACAAATTTTTGATATTTGAATCGCAACTAGTGTACAACCGTCTTGAAATTGGGCGTTTTCGACTAGCCTTAAAATTTTAGGGTGATACACTTCGCCCCAATAATCGAGCACAGTTAAAAACTCAAGAAGGTCTTGGTATGTTCATGTGTCGGCGTTCGCAAACGTTTTAACATGTTCGATCAGCATTAATACCGTGGCAATTTATAAACGGCTTAACACGCCTTAGAAATCATCGCGAAACAACTTAAACACTTCTAGCAAATGGCTGTAAGTGAGCAGGTAGAGATTCTGTAATTGGACTACTTGTTCGGCTCAAACCTCTAGAAACAGATCAAGGACTACACAGTAATGGCAAACTCTGCTTCCCAAGATTCAAGCAGCACTAAAAAGGCCGATTGGGCACAATTTGATTGGCAAGACCCGTTCCACCTTCGTCAACAATTGAGTGACGAAGAGCTAATGGTTAACGATTCGATTCACCGCTATGCACAAGATGTGCTTGCACCGAAAGTTACGTCTGCTTTTCGCGACGAACAGTACGACGATACGTTGTTTAAATCCATGGGCGACATGGGTCTGTTTGGTAGCATGCTCGACGGCTATGGCTGTGCAGGCCTAAGCTATACCGCGTATGGACTAATGTGTAATCGCATGGAGGCCGTCGATTCTGGCTACCGTTCGATGATGAGTGTTCAGTCATCTTTGGTCATGTATCCCATCCATCGGTTTGGATCAGAACAGCAGCGCGAGAAATACCTTCCAGGTTTAGCCGCAGGTGAACTCATCGGTTGTTTTGGTTTAACTGAACCTGATCACGGCTCAGATCCTAGCGGCATGGTTACACGCGCTAAACGAGTTGCCAATGGCTATGAGCTGACTGGTGCAAAAATGTGGATTTCTAATTCTCCAGTGGCTGATGTCTTTGTTGTTTGGGCCAAACTCGAAAGCGAAGGTGTACGCGGCTTTATTCTCGAAAAAGGTTGGGATGGCCTAAGTGCCCCCAAGATTAAAGGGAAACTAAGCCTCAGAGCCTCTATAACTGGCGAAATAGTCATGGACAAAGTATTCGTACCTGAAGCCAACATAATGCCGGGCGTAACTGGATTGAAAGGTCCGATGAGCTGCTTAAGCAGTGCTCGACTCGGTATCGCGTGGGGTGCTTTAGGCGCTGCAGAAACCTGTTGGCATACTGCTCGACAATACACTTTGGATCGCAAGCAATTTGGCCGCCCTTTAGCGGCAAATCAATTGATCCAAAAGAAGCTAGCCGATATGCAGACCGAAATCCATATTGGCCTACAGGCCTGCCTCAGCGCAACTCGTTTAAAGGAAAACGGAAAGCTCGCACCAGAGTTGGTCTCTATGCTTAAGCGCAATTCTTGCGGTAAATCGCTCGATATTGCACGATCAGCTCGTGACATGCTGGGTGGCAATGGCATCTCAGAAGACTTCCCAATTATGCGTCATATGATCAACCTCGAGACAGTGAACACCTATGAAGGTACCCATGATATCCACGCCTTAATTTTAGGCAGAGCTCAAACCGGTATCGCTGCGTTCTAAGCTAGATTCAGCAAATTAGATTGACTCTGAAAGCCCATATTGATTTATGGGCTTTTTTTTGGGTGGTTGACCCGTGAGTCGACACGAGTTTTTATGCAGGACTATTACCGTTATTACGAACTAAAGCTTTCAACATCTCATCATCTACTTCAGCAGCGATACGAGCTGCTTCGCTAGTCGCCAACGCCAATAGGTCTCCATCGTATTCAATCTCGTGAGTAACACTGTGCCACTCCTCAATATACAAATCACTACTACCCTTGCCGGCGCGCATTGCCGCTCGGTCAATTGCTTCCTGGAACTTTTCTGGCAACATCGCTTTTCCCTTCTCGCGGCCTTTTTTAATGGTCACCATCGAAGGGATATCTCGCCAATACATTATTATCTTACGCATGATTGTGTGCTACTAAAGTGTGAAGTGTTAAACCGCTTTCGCCGTTTTATACCACAGTCTGAGTCAGTGCTTTTACCTAATTAGGATAAGCCGCATACGAAAAAGCCTAGCGCGATGGCTGGGCTTTCTCAAAGCGTTTTGCTAAAGCGCATATTACATAAATAGGCGTCTTAATAAGCGCTACTCTATTTCTGACAACAGAGATGGGTCTGTTACCAACTTACGAACACCGTGGCCTTTAGACTCGTTGAACACGTTGCTTTCACACCACTTGCTCAAAGAATTAATGTCTAGCTTGGCACACGCAGGTCTTACGCTCCACGTTACTTGCAATGGCGAACAAGTTTCTTGCGTATAGCTCGGACCGGTTGTTGAACCGCCGAAGACTACTGGCTCACCCGTGTCGCTAGGGATGCTCTTAGCTTGGTGGTAACCATCTACTTGGTTGCCGCCGTAACTTAGGTCTGAAAAGTTCAGGGCATTCGCGTCGTTTACCAGTGTAAATACTTGAGTTTCAACTCGAAGATCTGGGTTCGCGCAAGTTTCTGAAAGACATGAGCCCAAGCCTGCTCCTGGCGCAACGTCACAAGATGTGTGAACCCAATGCATTTCGATGGTGTCACCCGGATTTAAGTCTTGGCAAAAATTTTCCGCTGGCGGTGCTAACTCAGCCGCAGTTAAGTTCTCACCGATCGCACATTTCTAACCGCCACCGTAGCCATCTTTGCTGTCACCAGCATAAATAGCGAAGTCTTTGGCTTTGTGCTCTGCGTTCACATGGTAGTGAATGTTACATAGATTCATTTCAGAGGAGTCTGCGGCCATGGTGAACGCACGTTTGTTAGTACCTAGCTTGCTGTCGATATCACGAGGAGTTTGTGGTCCAAACCCTTCACATACTGCGCCTTCTGGAGCAGCAGATGCATGATGAGCGGCAAAACTAGTCGCGGAAAAAGCCGCAGCGGTCAGAATAACTAAAAACTTGAAAGTGAGGATTAGTTTCATTGTTCTCGAATAGTTGTGTGGTTAATTTGAGACCGAAATATAAATCACGGCACGCCCTTACAATGTGAAAGTTTGGTACGATTTTTTCTTAACAAATTAAAGGCAAACCCGCACAAAAAAGGGCAACTAAATAGTTGCCCTTTTTTTACTTTAGTCAAAAGCGGTCTAAGCTGTTTTAAGCAAGCGCTTTCTTAAGAGTCGAGCCCATCTCTGAAGGATTAAGCGTTACGTAAACGCCTGCTTCTTCCAATGCATCGATCTTAGACTGTGCAGTACCTTGTCCACCAGAAATAATAGCACCAGCATGGCCCATACGTTTTCCGGGAGGTGCAGTGATACCCGCAATAAAACCAACTACAGGTTTAGTCATGTTAGCTTTGATCCAAGCTGCACACTCTTCCTCGTCAGTACCGCCAATTTCACCACACATAACGACTGCATCGGTATCAGGGTCTTCATTAAACATTTTCATAACGTCTAAATGCTTAAGACCATTTACAGGGTCACCGCCAATACCAACGCACGTTGATTGGCCCATGCCTAATTGAGTCACTTGATGCACCGCTTCATACGTTAGTGTGCCTGAACGCGACACAACCCCGATGCGGCCCTTCTTGTGGATATAGCCAGGCATGATTCCGATCTTCACTTCTTCTGGTGTAATCACACCAGGACAGTTAGGACCTACCAAAACCGTTTTGCTGTTCATTTTACGCATTCTGTCGCGAGTGCGGATCATGTCAGCCACTGGAATACCTTCAGTTATGCAGATCACTAAATCTAACTCAGCGTCTACCGCTTCGTCGATTGCAGCGGCTGCAAAGCGCGGTGGTACATAGATTACCGATGCATTCACGCCATATTGCGCTTTTGCTTCAGCCACCGTATCTAATACCGGAACTCCTTGTACAACTTGCCCTGCCTTACCAGGTGTTACACCTGCCACAAAACAGTCTTTACCGTAAGCATAAGCTATACATTGCTCAGTATGAAATTCACCCGTTTTACCAGTGATACCTTGAGTAACGATACGCGTATCTTTATTAATTAAAATTGCCATGTCGTACTCCTAAGCTTTAACTGCCGCAGCGATTTTTTCTGCAGCGTCCGCCATAGTCGTGGCGGTTTGTAATTTCACATCAGATTCGTCAAGAATCTTACGTCCTTTCTCAACGTTAGTGCCTTCTAAGCGAACCACGAGTGGCACACTTAAACCGACTTCATGCGCCGCGGCAACAATGCCTTCGGCGATGACATCGCACTGCATGATGCCGCCAAAAATATTCACGAGAATACCTTTCACGTTAGGGTTCTTAAGCATGATCTTAAATGCTTCAGTCACTTGCTCTTTATTTGCACCACCACCGACGTCCAAAAAGTTAGCCGGCTCACCACCATATAACTTAATGATGTCCATTGTTGCCATAGCAAGGCCCGCGCCATTCACTAAGCAACCAATATTGCCGTCTAGAGAGATGTAGCTAAGTCCCCATTTAGATGCTTCAACCTCATCCGGATCCTCTTCGTCTAGATCGCGGTACTCAACGATTTCGGTTTGACGAAACAAAGCGTTTGAATCGATATTGAATTTTGCATCCAAAGCGATCACTTTGTCGTCTTGTGTCACGATCAAAGGATTGATCTCGGCTAAAGACGCATCTGAACCAACAAAAGCTTGATACAAGCCTTCGAGGAAATCTGCTCCTTGCGCCACGGTTACTTCAGGCATGCCCATTTTGCGGCAAACATCTTCTGCTTCTTCACGTTGTAAACCATCTGTAGGGTCAACGTAAATTTTAATAATCTTTTCTGGAGTCTCTTCAGCAACGGTCTCGATGTCCATGCCGCCTTCAGAAGAACACATCAACACAACTTTTTGCGTCTCGCGATCAACCAAAGCGCCTACATAAAGCTCGTCGGCAATCGCCGCACCTTCTTCAATGTAAAGGCGTTTAACTTCTTTGCCTTCAGGCCCTGTCTGATGCGTAATAAGCTGCATTCCCAATATTTGATCGGAAAACTCGCGCACCTCATCCATCGACTTAGCAACCTTAACGCCGCCGCCTTTACCTCGTCCACCAGCGTGAATCTGTGCTTTAACAACCCATACAGAGCCACCCAATTTCTCGGCAGCTGCAACCGCTTCTTCCACAGAGAAGCAAGGGATTCCGCGCGGTGTAACTACGCCGTATTTCCTCAGGATTTCTTTGCCCTGATACTCATGAACATTCATTCTTTAAATCACCTATTTGATCTGAAATAAGTCCCAAGCGCAGTTGTTAACCCTCGTTTTACAGGGCGTTAAAAACCGGTGGGCGAATTGAACAACGAACTACTCCAAGAGCGATCGCTGAGTGGGGGTAGATAATACTCGTTTTTGGCCTACTACGGTAGGTGTGAGCGGCTATCCGTAAAAAGAAGTGCCGGATTTACGCATTTTTTCTAGAAGTTGCGGGATTTCATAAAGCGGGCC
Source organism: Proteobacteria bacterium UBA7415 (assembly GCA_002470515.1). GTDB lineage: Bacteria > Pseudomonadota > Gammaproteobacteria > Arenicellales > Arenicellaceae > Arenicella. The sequence goes on from DKML01000016.1 coordinate 33,584, forward strand.
TAGGTGCGCATAGCCCTCAGCCATCGCACAGAACGCCGCTATGCCAACTGTATCGACGTGTTGCAGTGCTCCTCCGCGAAAACGAGGAAAGCCAAGACCCCATAATAATGCCATATCCGCTTCTGCCGCCGACGCCACCACGCCTTCTTCTAAGCATCGGATCGTCTCAAAACAAAAGGCGAGCGTAAGCCGTTCTTGTATTTCGCTAGAATTGATTTCAGAAGGTGCATTTAGATAAATCAAACCTAGTGCTAACTCGTCTTGCTGCTTGGTCATACCACCCGCCTCATTGCGCGCATAATGGTAAAAGCCTTGCCTGCTCTTTTGTCCCAAACGTGCATTGCTATGCAGTGTATGGATCGCTGACATGTAGTCCGGTGCCATCCTCTGCGGAATATCAGCAGCCATGACGTCGAGACAGTGAGTCATCGTATCTAAACCAATAACGTCACTGAGATAAGCGGGCCCCATCGGCCAGCCCCAACTTTGCATGGCTTCGTCGATCTGACGAAAATCCACTCCCTCGGCAATCAGCATTTGCGCCGCGATAATATAGGGAAACAAAACCCGATTAACTAAGAAGCCTGGGCTATCGTTCACAACAATAGGATTCTTACCCAGTTGCAGTGCGTACTGCACGGTCGTGGCAATGGTCGTATCGCTAGTCTTTTTTCCGCGAATAATTTCAACCAAAGGCATCGCTGGCACAGGGTTAAAGAAATGCAGACCGCAAAACTGCTCAGGTCTGCTCAAACCTTGAGCCAACCGGGTTATAGATATGGTTGACGTATTTGAGGTTAAAACACAGTTTGACGAAATGTGTGCTTCCAAGTCTTTCAATACAGATTGCTTAATCGCAGTATTTTCGACGACTGCCTCGACCACCAAATCGACATCACTCAAACTACCTGAGTCCAGCGTTGGACTGATTCTGGCTTGCGCGAGTTGCGCTTCTTTTTCACTAAGTCGACCCTTAGCAACTTGTGTACTGAAGTTTCGTATAGCCTCATTCATTCCAGCTTCAAGTGCTTCAGGCTGAATATCTTTAAGCACAGCGCCTATCCCTTTAAGCGACGATTGATAGGCGATACCGCCGCCCATAATGCCAGCCCCAATAACGGCGACATTATCGGTTGACCGTGCGCCGGCGGCAGTTCTTTTTGCGACCCTAGCCACCGCTTGCTCGTTCATAAACACACTAAGAAGGTTAATAGCGGTCGGAGAAGTGAGAATATCAGCAAACGCTCTGGCTTCGGCCAAGCCAGCTTGCTCTGCGGGATTGTCTAATTGGTTTACAACCAATGACATGGCTAAACTTGCCGCTGGATAATTGGGCCCTGGTCGAACGTCTAAGCCAACGGAAATTTGGTCAAGTTTTTTGCGTGTTGTATCGTCTGCAGTGACTTTCTGTTGCTTTCTCGCTCGGATCTCAGTCATGTGAGTGGCTACGCTATCCAGCTCGCTAATCGCCACATCAAGCAAAGACTCTGCGTCGCACACTCGCGCTACCAAGCCTGCATCTAAGGCGCTTTGGGCCGATTGTGGCTTACCTGTACTAATCCATTGCATGGCAGTGACAGGATCAATCATTCGAGGCAATCTAACAGTCCCTGCGTAACCGGGAAACAACCCGAGGTTAACCTCAGGCAACCCAACTTTGGCGCGTTCCGACATCACTCTGGCGTCGCTAGCTAATGCGAACTCTAAGCCGCCTCCTAGCGCCACACCATTTATCGCTGCCACTGTAGGAACAGGCAATGCCTCAATGCGTGAAAACGCGGATTGGCCGGACATTACATGCTTATGAATCCCTGTGACGTCGTCGGCTTTACCGAACGCCAGCAAAGCGGGTATTTCAGCGCCCGCGACGAATACAGATTTTCCACTGGTAAAAATAACGCCGGCCAATTCGGGAGCATCTTCTAATTGGTCGAGCACCAAATGAAGTTCGTCAAACACACTCTGATTGAAGACATTGACAGGTGCCCCTTTTAGATCAAAGCAAACTTGCGCGATAACTCGCGTATCAGTGCCGCCTGAATCTTTGACATCCAAGAAAGAGACCGAAAAGGCTTGCCCCGTATAGTGTGGCGAATTAAATGCTGGTTGTCTGATATTCATATCTGTGTTGAAGCCGCTATTTAGAATAGCTTGGCATTTTATCACTGCTATAACGCCACGGTGTCATAGAGTTTTAAACTAAAGCGCTTTTTGACCTTACTTACTTGCCTTCAATTTACCTTCTGTTACTAACTAATAAAGGCATCTGAATGAGTTTAGCTAAATGGCTCCGACACATAAGAAGGAACGACTGAGAACAAGACAGATCGAAACAGCGAAGGAATCTATTGCTTGGATTCACGACTGCACTTGCTAGCGCCTTGTTACCCGCTCATGCCCAGTTCAAAGTTTGCGCTGGAAGACCACCAGAAGTAACCTCAAAAAGCGTGACTTGTGCACCTGGTTCACCCAGAAGCCTGATGTTCGATCTATGCAACAACGAATTAGAGGCCGTAACCACCACATCAATCAACCCCACTGGGCAACTTTTCGCAACTCATCTGTCGCCGTCATTTCCCTTCACCAGACAACCTGGCGAATGTATCTCGTGCACAGCACAAGGCACCTCGAATACTGAATTTGATTGTTCAGATAATTTTGGATTTGGCTATGAGTTTACGAGTGAATCTGGTCTACTTGAGGGCGCCGCTTGGGCTGTTAACCTTGGCGGATAAATTCCGTAATTCACACAAGAAATGTTGTCTTCCTTTCGTTTGCAAAATGGCAAACCAAATGGCTAACTAGACAGTAAGCCTAACTAGAAAAAATACTCTTTTACCCTATGCAAGCCATTCGTGAAGCACTTGCTCGTCTCTCCTCTTCCTATATTGCAGTGGGTTTTGCGTTCGCGGTTGGAAGCGCTGCGCTGTTTGCAATTCGTCCCATATTTGTAAAGTTAGCATACGCCGAGGGCGTTGAACCTGTCACTCTTATTGGTTTGAGGATGTTGTTCTCTGCGCCAATCTACGCCGTATTGTTGTGGCTGTTTATTCGACGGGGCCGCAATAAAGTTCCCATCACTTTGCCGCTTGTCGCACAAATTAGCGGCATAGGCTTGTTCGGCTATTTCTTAGCGAGCTTTTTCGACCTAATTGGCCTGCAATATGTCAGTGCGCAGCTTGGCCGCATGATCCTGTATACCTACCCTACTTTTGTGGTGATTCTTAGCGCGCTTTTTATGGGCCAAGCCATAACCCTTCGAACCGCCGCGGCACTGTTAGTGACGTACATTGGGATCAGTGTCATATTTGGTCACGACCTTAGTGAGTTCGGACCTGAAGTCTCGGTGGGCGCTTTGTGGATCATTGCCAGTGGCTTGTCATTTTCGGTTTACTTAATCTTAAGCAAATCACTAATCACCAAAGTAGGAAGTCAGGTATTCACTTGTATCGCCCTGATATCGGCCAGTTTCGGTATATTTACGTATTGGGCAATCACCAGTCCAGCTATCGATATGGCACTCGCAGTAAACAATACTGCATTAATAATAATTCTGATCATTGCAATTTTCTGTACGGTCATCCCAACCTTCTTTACAACCGCGGCGGTTGAGCGCATTGGTGCTGGTCGCACTGGTATTGTCGCAATGATCGGCCCCGCTTTCACTAGTGTCTTTGCAGTATTGATTTTGCAAGAAGCGTTTACGGTGTATCACCTACTCGGAATTGTAATTACCGTCATTGGAGTAAGCTTGTTACCACGCAACTAGTTGCCAATCTTTCTTAGCGCCACTCTTTACATAGTCTTCGATATACATAGCAAAAAAAAGCCCCTGCTAAGCAAGGGCTCTCTAAAACGGACTAAGAATCAAAAATCAGAAACTAAGTCGTCTTTATTTGTTTGCTTCACGCTCTTTGGCATCAGCAATAACCTCTTCGGCCACGTTGCGTGGGCAAGGTTGGTAGTTTTCAAATTCCATTGAGAACTGACCACGACCAGAAGTCATCGTGCGTAAGTCACCAATATAACCAAACATCTCAGCTAGTGGCACATTTGCTTTGATACGAACACCAGTAGGGTTCAGATCTTGCGAACGGATCATGCCACGACGACGATTCAAATCGCCAATGACGTCACCAACGTTGTCTTCAGGCGAGAACACGTCAACTTTCATAATAGGCTCAATGATTTGTGCGCCTGCTTTTGGTAATGACTGACGATATGCGCCTCTCGCTGCAATTTCAAAAGCAACTGCTGACGAATCCACCGCGTGGAAACCACCGTCTAACAACGTCACTTTAACGTCTTCTGTTGGGAAGCCCGCCAAAACACCTTTGTCCATAGACGTGGCAAAACCTTTCTCAATCGCTGGCCAGAATTCGCGTGGTACGTTACCACCAGTAACTTTAGACTCGAACGTAAAACCTTCGCCCGGCTCATTCGGCTCAATCACGTAATCGATCTTACCAAACTGACCAGAACCACCAGATTGCTTCTTATGCGTGTAGCTGTCTTCGATGCGTTGTGTGATTGACTCACGGTATGCAACTTGCGGCGCACCCACTGAACATTCAACTCCATGCGTACGCTTCAAGATATCAACCTTAATATCAAGGTGAAGCTCGCCCATTCCTTTAAGAATAGTTTCGCCAGACTCTTGATCAGTTTCAACAATAAACGATGGATCTTCAGCAACCATCTTTCCTAGCGCAAGACCCATTTTTTCAGTTGCGGCTTTATCTTTCGGAAAGATAGCCATAGAGATAACTGGAGCTGGGAATACCATTGGCTCGAGTGTGATTATGTCTTTAGGATCGCAAAGTGTGTGACCTGTTTGAACATTTTTCATGCCGACGATCGCGATAATATCTCCCGCTTGGGCACTGTCGAGCTCGTTACGGTCATTTGCATGCATTTCTACCATGCGGCCTACACGCTCCGTTTTACCTGTGAACGAGTTTAGGATTGTGTCGCCTTTATTGATTTTGCCTGCGTAGATACGCACGAACGTCAATGCACCAAAGCGGTCATCCATAATTTTGAACGCCAACGCTTTAAAAGTTTCATCTGCGTCTACCGTTGCAACACGACCTGTCTCGTTACCTTCTTCGTCAACAATAGGTTGCGGAACAACTTCTGTTGGACTTGGCAAGTAATCTACAACCGCATTAAGGACCAATTGAACGCCTTTGTTCTTGAACGCAGAACCGCACAATGTAGGGAAAAATACGAGGTCACGGGTACCCTTACGGATACAGGCTTTAACCGTTTCGATTGAAGGCTCTTCGCCTTCAAGATACGCTTCAAATGCTTCATCGTCTTGTTCAACAGCTGTTTCGATCAACTGCTCGCGATACTCTTCAACTTTATCAACCATATCCGCAGGGACATCACCAACGGTATAAGCTGTAGGGTCACCAGACTCATCCCAAATGTAAGATTTACGCGTGAGTAGATCTACTACACCTACGAAGTCATCTTCAATACCGATCGGGAGTACCATAATCAAAGCATTTGCAGCCAATACGGTTCTAACTTGGTCTACAACGCGGTAGAAGTCAGCCCCCATGCGGTCTAACTTGTTTACGAAAATAACACGAGCTACTTCAGACTCGTTGGCATAACGCCAGTTAGTCTCTGATTGGGGCTCAACACCACCCGATCCACAGAAAACACCAACACCACCATCAAGCACTTTAAGTGAACGATACACTTCAACAGTAAAATCAACGTGTCCTGGTGTATCGATGATGTTCATTCGGTGACCGTCCCACTCACAGCTAGTCGCAGCAGACTGAATCGTAATACCACGTTCTTGCTCTTGCTCCATAAAGTCAGTTGTCGCTGCACCATCATGCACCTCACCCATCTTATGAATTTTGCCGGTAAGGCTCAAAATTCGCTCTGTAGTCGTGGTCTTACCCGCGTCTACGTGGGCGAAGATGCCAATGTTTCTGTATTTCGATAGGTCAGCCATGATGTTCTCTTGGTTGTCAATTAATGAGCCCCGTATGAGCCCAAGTTAAATTAGTTTTAAAATCAGTGCGTTACGCCATATTGCCAGTTTTATTCTGGTCGGTCTAACGCTGTTATTTCAGTTGCTGCTAATGCAGCTCTTGCGCCTTTCAAAACGCAAGATGCCGAGCGTCATGTTCCTATGCAAATCACGCCGCCATTTAAAATCGCGGACTGGAGTAGCACAGTGTTTGGCTCGGCACTCAAAATTTGGGCGGGATAATACATGATCTCGCGCCGTAGGTCTAAGCTATACGCGCAAAACTTAGCAAAAACCTAAGTCTTTGTTGAAGGGAAAGAGTGGGGTGAAAATAGCGTATTTCAAGGTTGCTCGGTCAGACTTTAGAATTACGCCGTTCGACAGATCGATTTTGTTGCGGTGTACGCGTTAATCGGGCGCTCGAACCAATCAAACCAGCCATTAATATGAGCGCTGATCCAAGCAAGAATGCATTCGAAATTTGATCACCCCAAAAAGCGACGCCAATCACGCCTGCGATCGGAAGAGCCATATACGTAAACAGGCCAACGACAGCCGCTCGATGCTTTGTATACGCTACGGTAGCCGTGTACTGGCCTAGCGTTGCCAGGGAAGCAACCAGCAATAACAACCACAGCGAGTTGACGGAGAGTCCCATCACTATCGTCAGTGAACCGCCTTGCAGCAGCCAGACAGGCACTGAGAGTAAAGCTCCAAAGCATGCAAAATAAAAAGCAATAACGTCCGCACCCTCATTGCGCCCAATGCGGCGAACCAAAGATTTCCCAAATGCCGCCAAGAGGGCTGCCAATGTTGCGGCAATCACGCCGTACACGTGTGTAGATTCCTTAAGATCGATATTAATCGACACCGCGACCCCAACGAGCGCAATGGCCAGCGCAACAAGCGTCGAAATATACGGTTTTTCACCTAAAACCAAAACAGCAGCGAACGGAATGAACGCTGGCGACAAAAGCTTGAGTAAAGTGGCTAGGCTTAGATCCAGCTGCTGGTACGCGTAAAATATTAGACACATAGATGTTACGCCAACCACGCAGCGCACCGAGTGTAGCCCAATATTAGGCGTGCGCAAACGCCCTACTCCGCGCACCAAAATCACGGGCAGCAATAACACTATCGACATTACTTGGACCACAACAAACACCGTCATGGTGTCTAAACTAAGTGTAAGAAACTTGACGAAATGCCCCATCGTGACCAAACATATCTCGGCCAACAAGATCAGCAAAAACGCGTTAAGTCCCTGATTTTCTGCGCCGTGGGCATTAAAGTTAATCTGCACAGTAATTAATACTCGGGTGTGTATTTTTCATATTAATAACTGAATATTTCATTTAGGTCTCAACCTGAGCACATCTAAGCCTTAAAAATTAGCGAGCTCGGTATACGCATTGTTATTTTTGTAAAACCTACACACTTGCTCCATCAATCTGTTATTTATTAGTCTAATCGGCATTGCGCATGCAGTACCGTGTAATCGACGGATAACCAATCTCAAAACACTTCTTTGCCACTAAAGTCTTATAACTGTCATGGCACTAATGCTTGGTACCTGCGCCAGTCCCATGCCTTGAAACGATACAGGCTTGATTGCTGATTCTGATAAATTTGCAGGCGAATGGTAGGAAATTGCGAACATCTCCTACTTTATGGAAAAAAACAAAGCAGGTAACCAAACCCTATATACGTAGATTGGTTGGAACCGCTCGAAGCTTAAACGACAACAACACTGATTGGCAATCGGTGTTGTCTTGGATACTACGCTCAAACGTTCTCAATTCTTGATGTGGATGAGGAGTATCCAGCAATGTTGATCGGCGTCGTTTCTCGCGATCTAGGCTGGGTGTTTTCGCGCAACAAGACTATTTCAGACGCTGAATACGAACATGCGCTTGCGATTTTTGCCGACAACGACTACGACATTAAGCAGTTCTGTAAAGTTCCCCAGCTGCCTGAGAAAATCGGTAAAGAAGGGTTTCAGGCCACCGAATAAGCGCTAATCTCGTACTTGAGCCTCAGCCTAAATATAACCAAACCGACTCTATTTTGTGTAAATTGTAATAAATCCGCCCTATACTAAATCTTGCAAACAGCGAAGACGCGGTCTTTTGCACGACTTGGTTAAGCAATATTTGGTCTCTCACTATTTGACCATTTGCTTACCATCGCTCAGCCCAGCGTATAGCCTGTCTGTACGGGCTAACACATTGCCTTGCACATGATTTCTTGATGCACTGTGTTGGATTAGATTTAATTAGGATAGGAATTAGTTATGACAACCAAAACTGGAACCGTTAAGTGGTTTAACGAAACGAAAGGCTTCGGCTTTATTGAACAAGATGAAGGCCCCGACGTTTTCGCTCATTACAGCGAGATCAATGCAGGCGGCTTTAAAACATTGGCTGAAGGCCAAAAAGTTGAGTTTGAACTTAAAGACGGTGAACGAGGCCCTCAGGCTGTAAACATTGTGGCATTGTAGCCTAGTCATTCTCCATTAGAAAACGTCATTAGAGAGCCCTCCAATTATTGCAGGGCTTTTTTTTAGCGCCCTCTCGATATTTCAAACCACATGAAGCTGAGATTAGCTATTCCACTCTCAGTAATTAAAATAGTCTCTCGCCTTCCATTGACAGACTTTATTCCCCGCTTATACTAATCGCTCGATCTCGGGTGTCGTAAGTAGCGAATCTAATTCGTCTAACTGCGCTTAAACGGGAAGTTGGTTAAATTCCAACACTGCCCCCGCAACGGTGTTTGTGTTTTTTTAAATACATAAGTCCGGAACCTGCCCCAAACTCTCTAAGAGCGTGATCGCAACCGTTGATGGAGCGGAGGGCTACCATCCAAGGGTTAACGCTACTTGAGATTTGCGTGCTCTACTTACGCCCTTTCGTTGCGCTCTCCTTTGATACCTCGCTTTGTCACCTTAAATTTAATAATTAGTTTTTAACAAGACTGGATATTGAGTCACTCTCTCGTTTTAGGACTTAAGGTGATCATAATGAACTACAGTACTTTCAATACAAAGCTCAATACTGGCTTTAAACTCAATAAAACCGCGCTTATCGCAGCTTTCCTGGCGGCTTCCGCCAGTCTTATCTCATCCCCTGTCTTCGCCGCTGACGAAATCATTGTTACGGCAAAAGGCGGTCAAACGCTGGAGGACGTACTGGTTACGTCGCACGTTCTTACCCGTGAAGATATTGAACTCTCTCAAGCACAAGACATCACGCAACTCTTAGACTCTATTTCTGGACTAAGCGTACGTGATTCTGGTGGTCGCGGATCGGTAACCAGTCTTTTCGTTCGCGGTACATCTAACTCGCAAGTAATCGTTTTGATCGATGGCGTGCGAGTAGGTAGTGCCACCCTAGGATCAGCCGCGCTCAATAGCTATCCGATCGAAGCAATCGAGCGAATTGAAGTGGTTAAAGGCCCCTTGTCTGGCATTTATGGTGCAGACGCGGTCGGCGGCGTTATTCAACTCTTCACTAAAAAAGGTGGCGAAGGCCGTGGCTCTGTGCGCGTAACAGCAGGTAACGATTCGTTGCTTGAGTACGGCATTTCATTGCATCAAGAGGGCGAGACCTTTTCGTTTCATATAAGCGCTGACGCTGAAGAAACCGACGGCATCGACCGCACCAGTATTTTAACGGGTGGCAATGACGACATCGACGGATTCGAAGAAACCGCCTACAGCTTAGGCGGTCGTTGGAACGTGAGCGACAGCACGCAAGTCAACCTGTCTGTTTTGTACAGTGATAACACCGCCTCTTTTGACAATACATTTGGCAATGATGTTGGCGACTCAAGTACAACTAAGACTATGAGCACGGCACTACAAGTTAAAAGCGCGTTGTCTGATTCACTTACGTGGACAACCGTAGCCGGTATCAACGAAGACGAAACCGATACCTTCAGCTCGTTCCCTTCGTTCTTTAAGACAGAGCGAGACAGCTTAGGTACCGAGCTGGCGCTCTCAATAAACGAGAACAACAGCTTAACGATTGGAGCCGATTACTACGATGAAAACATTGTTTCGACTACCAATTTCCCGATTGACCAACGTGATAACACAGGACTGTTTGCCCTGCTTCAATCAGATCTAGGCGCATTTAGCGTGCTCGGATCAGTGCGCTATGACGACAACTCTGCGTACGGTAGCGATACAAATACTAGTTTTGCGCTCAATTACGATTTTGATGAAGACGTTCGCCTAGTTCTAAGCTACGGCACTGCGTTTGTAGCACCGTCGTTTAACTTTCTATATTTCCCGTTTTTCGGCAACGCTGACTTATTACCAGAAGAGTCAGAGTCAACAGAGATTAGTTTACTGGGCAATTCGGGCGGTGTTGACTGGCGCGTATCATTTTATGACACCCAGGTCGAAAATCTTTTTAGCTTCGACCCGGCAACATTTCTTGCCGCAAATATAGGTCGTGCGGAATTACGAGGCATGGAAATTGAAACAACAATGTTATTGGGCGAATGGCAAGTTGGCGCAAGCATAGATTTGCTTGAAGCAACCAATAGAGACACTGGAGTGAAGCTAGACGACCGCGCAGAGCACACAGTCAAACTAAGCGCTGCTCGAGACTTTGAGAAGCTAAACGTTCGACTGGATGTTAAAGGCGAAAGTAATCGCTTTGACTTAGGTGGCCAAGAACTCAACGGGTTTGTTCTGTTTGATTTGAGTGCTCGATATAAAGTAAACGAGCGTATTAGCCTGATGGCCAACATGGACAATATCTTTGACCGAGACTATACCGTAGAACTAATCGGCTTTGGCGAACGATACCTAACCCAAGGCAGACAAACCAAAATAAGCCTTCGTTATGCTTTCTAAAGCCAAACCGGCTTAGTTGTCAGTTAGTATGACTTTATGAAACGCAGCACTATGTTTGAAACAGATGCGCTCAAACCTGATTCGTCAGGACTTACAACATCACTTCCTGCACGTTCGGGGAGTGGTTGCTTAGTCCTGCGGATCTGTGTGACTTTGATTGAGCGAAGGTTGATGCGGTTCACACCATGCTAACGCGCACCGTCATTCTGCTCAGTCTTCCGTTGACGTTTATTGCGGCTATTGCGTTCGGCTCAGTCTCTCTTGATCTCAGCCAAGACTGGGGTAGTTTTTTTAGTGACGATGTCTCGCGTAGCGAACTAGTGCTTCAGCAGATTCGCTTACCTCGCGCGGTTCTCGCGGCATTGGTTGGCGCGATGCTCGCAATGTGTGGAGCCGCAACTCAAGGTCTCTTTAGAAACCCGCTCGCCGACCCATCATTAATTGGCGTAACCGCGGGTGCGTCAGCGGGTGCGGCCATGATGATCTTTTTCGTCGGGCAAGCACAATGGCTGCAAGGTGCTACTGGCATAACGCTCGTTTCTATCGGCGCTTTTGTCGGTGGTGCTATTACAGTGGCGGTGGTCTACCGCCTCGCCACGTCTATCAATGGAACATCGGTGTCGACCATGCTACTCGCTGGAATCGCGATAACAGCGATTGCGGGTGGCCTTACCAATCTCGTAGAGTTTTTTGCCAATAGCGAAATGTTGCGCCGCATTAGCCTTTGGCGGATGGGCGGTTTGGAAGGCGCGAATTTTGAGCGTGTGATGTTCGCCGCAGGCGCAGCTGTTATTGTTTTAACCAGCCTACCGCGCTTTAGTACAGCTCTTAACGCGCTATTGTTAGGCGAGTCAGAGGCTCGTCATTTAGGCATATCCGTACAATCGACAAAGATAACGATCATCATGATCGTTGCTTTAGGCGTTGGCGCATCCGTGGCGCTGGCGGGAACCATTGCTTTTGTAGGTCTAATCGTCCCTCACATTGTACGCATTCTGGTAGGTCCGGATCATCGGCTTTTGTTGCCGTTGTCGGCGATTGGTGGGGCATCACTATTGCTAATGGCCGATACCGTTGCTCGCACAATTGTTGCGCCTGTTGAACTACCCGTGGGACTTGTTACCGCTTTTCTTGGCGCGCCTTTCTTTATCTCTCTTTTACGAAATCGTCATCGTTTTATTGGAGCCGGCTAAAGGTATGCGTCTATGAGCGAGATAAATAGTAACTTTGTAACTGACGACTCTAGCGACAGCGTTGAGAATAAGCGCCCCGTGGTTGTTAACGCTACTCAACTATCGATTAGCGTGCCTAAAGCCAAACAAGGATCAAATCAGCTGATAGTAGACTCGGCGAGCTTTGAAATTCGTGCCGGTGAGATCCTTGCGATCATCGGCCCTAACGGTGCAGGCAAATCTACCCTGCTGAATTGTATTGCAGGTGGCACCGAGTATACCGGTGAATTGCGCTTCGATGGTTTTGCAACTGTACCCAAGCTACGGGCGCGCCAAATAGCCACTCTGCCACAGAACAGCTTGCTGAACTTTCCTTATCGCGTTGAAGAAGTCGTAATGCTGTCGCGTATCCCACACAAGTCGGGCCACACAGTTGACCAAAAGATTATTAGTGAAGCGTTGGAGTTAATGGACATTGCTTACCTCGCCAAACGTTTGTACACCGACCTATCTGGCGGCGAAAAACAACGCGTACAATTGGCTCGTATACTGGCTCAGATCTGGAGGACTGAAGACATACCCGCACAACCAGAATCGCAACCTGAGTCACAACGACTTCTCTTATTAGACGAGCCAACTGCGGCGCTTGATTTAGGCCATCAAGCTGATCTAATGCGCGCAGTAAAAGCATTTAGCCAATCAGGCGTTGCCGTTGTAATGGTAGTGCACGACATCAACCTAGCTGCTCGCTATGCAGACCGCGTATTAGCGTTACAGTGCAGTCAAGTTATGGCATTCGGAAGTGTAGAAGCCGTCATCACCAAAGCTAATATGGAAGTACTCTTTTCGACTAAAGTAGAAGTAGTGGCTGAACCAATTTCAGGCACGCCATACGTTATGCACCTTAGTTAGAACCTCAAAGAGTGTATCAACGCCAACCTGTGAGTTCGACGCCATCGATATGAAATCAAGCAACCACATTACCGCAATACGAATCATCACGGCTCTACTCATTGGAATGATCATTGTAGCTTGTCAGCCTGTTACAGAGGATTCAAACTCAGTCTTGGGCCGATTAGCAACAAGTGAAAATATCATTAGCGTTACCGACTTTACGGGCGCAGAACTTGTATTTTCAGAGCCCGTTGAAAGCATTGTTGCACTGTCACCCCACATTGTGGAAAACATCTATGCAGTGGGCGCTTCTGATCGACTATCGGGAGTTGTTGAATACAGCAACTTTCCACCCCAAGCAACAGAGTTGCCGATTGTTGCAAGCTTCGAGAAAACCAATATCGAGCGCATTGTAGAACTCAACCCAGATCTAATCATGGCTTGGGAGTCCGGCAATTCACACAGCGCCATTAATCGCCTGAAAGAACTGGGTTTTAAGGTGTACATGGACCGACCAGACTCTCTAGGCGACGTGGCGAAGAGTATTCGCGATATAGGCGCGCTCACGGGTTTGAGTGATAACGCCGACGCAGTGGCAAGCAACTATGAATCCGCTCTTGAACAGTTTTCGAAGGCAAACCAAGACAAAGCGCAAGTCAGCGTGTTCTACCAAGTTTGGAATTCGCCATTACAAACCATCAGCGGCAATCACATTATCAGCGCTTCGATTGAGCTTTGTGGCGGCACTAATATCTACGCAGACGAATTCTCGGTGGCGCCCATCATTAATATTGAGTCGGTGCTGGAACGCGACCCACAGGTAATCATCGCAAGTGGCATGGGGGATGATCGCCCTCAATGGCTAGATGATTGGGCTAGATGGCCTAACTTGCGCGCGGTACAAGGCAATAATTTATTCGCTGTTAATCCAGACTATATTCAACGACACACCACTCGCTTACTGCTCGGCATAGAAGCAATCTGTCAGCGTTTGGATGAAGTCAGGAAAAAAAACGACTAATTATTCGAAGCTTGGTATTCGCTCGCTAGATTGAACGATAGCTCAGTGCCTCAGCTAACTGGGGTCGCTCAACGCCTTCGCTTGAATCTAGGTCCGCAATCGTTCGAGCAATCTTTTTGACTCTGTAAAAACCCCTAGCCGATAAACCCAGTTTTTCGCAGGCTTTGAGCAAGAACGCAATATCCAATGGCTTCAATCTCAATAGCGGATCAACTGACTGCGCACTAAGCTCGCTGTTTAGACATCCTTGCCGGCTCAGCTGCACGTTGCGTGCTGCAATGACACGTGCTCTAACGTGAACCGACGATTCGCTTGGGGGACTGTCTTTTTGCAGTTCAGCCAATTTGACGGCGCTTAGCTTTAAATGCAGATCGATACGATCCATTAAGGGGCCCGATAACTTACCTTGATACGCCTGCAGGCTAGCCGCACTGCATTGGCAGCGATTGGTATCGTCGCCGTAATACCCGCATTTGCAAGGGTTGCAGGCCGCTAACAATTGGCACGCTGCGGGAAACCTCACACTTTGGTTTGCCCGAGCAATATTGATGTAGCCACTTTCTAAAGGCTCTCTTAACTGCTCTAAGGCATGCCGAGTGAATTCTGTGATCTCGTCAAGAAACAACACACCGCCATGAGCCTGAGAAACTTCACCTGGCTTAGGTATGCTTCCACCACCGATTAACGCGACCGATGAGCAAGAATGATGAGGGGATCGAAACGGGCGACGCGCCCAATCCGAAATCTGGAAGTCTCCGTCGGCGATAGATCGTACAGTAGCCGACGCAAGGGCTTCTTCGATCTCAAACGGCGGCAATATACTGGGCAATCGTTGCGCCAACATGCTTTTACCAGCGCCGGGAGGCCCCATCATCAGCATGTTGTGTTTACACGCTGCCGCTATCTCCAAAGCGCGCTTGGCATGAGGCTGGCCCTTAACATCGGCTAGATCTTCATAGGCGTATATTGGTTCATTATCTAGACGAACTGGCAATACACGGTTCAACTTAGCGATGCCCATTAGGTGTTTGCAGACCTGCAGTAACGAATAAGCGCCATAGCAAGTAGCATCCGCCACCAAGCCCGCTTCGGCAGCATTTTGTAAGGGAACAATAATCTCTCTCTTGGACTGGTTTGCTGCCCAAACGCACGGCAACGCGCCTCTTACTCGGCGTAACTCTCCGTTTAAGGCGAGTTCGCCAATTAACTCCACGTTTTCAAGCGTGGGAATGGCCACCTGTGATGACGCAATCAAAACCCCAACAGCGATAGGTAAATCAAACTGCGATCCCGACTTTGGTAAATCAGCTGGCGACAGATTTACAGTGATTCGCCGCGCGGGAAAATCAAACCCTGCATTGACTAATGCCGCACGCACGCGCTCTTTACTCTCTTTGATTGCGGTCTCAGGAAGCCCAACAATATTGAAACAAGGAAGCCCGTTGGCCAGATGAACCTCGACAGCAACGGCGGCTGCATCAACGCCTATCAGCGTTCGTGTATAAACAGTAGCTAGGTCATCGCCATTGCTCGCTGGGCTAATATGCTGAGGCATCGCTAGGGTGTTGGCATCCTGCGCAAAAGCGTCGGCGCCATCATTGTGGTTCTGGGTCATAGATCATCCTTGATCGTTGAGGGTATTGGGGTCTTAGGGTTTTAGTACTTTGGTGTGCTAATAATTAGGAGGATTAACACCTTTAATTTTGTATGAATGTTAGCGCAGCGTAAAAGGTGTCCCTAGGAACACAAGTTTGATTCTATTGGTACCTCAGCGCATTCCTTGCGCACCGGAAACCAAACCAATCTAATAGAGAGAACTTCAGCAAATCGCTTATCCTGCTTTTGCTGCTGCTTCTTCCTCGGCCTTGATTTCGTTCGCAACATCTCGGATCACGTTTCTAAACCAACGGTGTGCGATGTTGTGATGCAGCAATGGACTCCATACCATGTGTAGCTCGATACTCGGTATTGCAAAGGGTGCTGGTAATATTGCTAGGTCTTCAAAATGTTTTACTAAATGAGTAGAACGCGTTGCTACCGTCGCGATAAGGTCTTGCTGTTGTGTGAGCTGAATCGCAGAGATGTAGTGACGCGTAAACACGGCAATCTTACGCTTAGCGCCCAACTCATCTAGAGCTATGTCTACCCAGCCTAACTTCTGAATGTCATCAGGATTTACGCCTGTTGCAACACCCATGCCGGTCTTGTTAACCCACACGTGGTTTGCTTTAAGATATTTATCAAAATCAAAATCTTTGCGCAAAGGGTTGTCGTTACGCATTACGCATGAAAAGTCGTCTTTCCATAACACCGACAAATGCAATGACTGAGGTAGGGAGTCGAAACGGTTCATAACAAGATCGACATTGCCTAACTCAATGTCCTGAAACGTAACATCGCTTGGCGTAAGAATATCTAAAGAAGTATCAGGCGCTTCTTCAATCATGCGTGTTCGAACGCGCGGTAAAAGAGTTGTTTCCGCATAGTCGCTCGCCATTACTCTAAACAAACGCTTACTGCTGCTGGGGTCGAATTCGATAGTTGGTTGAACAAACAATTCGATTTGCGCCAATACATTTTGTACTTGAGGCTGCAATTCTTTTGCTTTATCGGTAGGCATCATACCCTTACTGGTGCGCACCAATAGTGGGTCGTTAAAGACCTTCCTTAAACGACGTAAACCGTTGCTCATGGCCGGCTGACTAAGGCCTAGGTGTTCCGCGGCTTTGGTAACGTTGCCTTCGCGAAGTAATACGCTAAAGTAAACGAGTAGATTTAGATCTATGTTTGAGAGATTCATGCAAAATTCGTTTGGTGAATGATCTTAGGTGAATCATAACTGAAATCTATTATGGATCAAACCTTCAATGCACCACGGCTTGTTTGGCCACATAATTGCGTGACCAATTCATTGTGCACAAGCCGCCTAACACCCACAACACTGAAATTATTGGCACCCAGCCCCAAACCTTCTTCTAACCACAAAAAAAGGACGGCCCCAAAGGGACCGCCCTATCAAATTACCTACTATCCAGGAGGAGGATTTTAGTTGGTAAATTCAGGGTACGCTTCCATGCCGCATTCAGACATGTCTACGCCATCCGCTTCTTCTTCCTCAGAAACTCTGATTCCCATAATCTTTTTGATGATGAACCACGTTACGAAACTCGCAACAAAAACCCATCCAAAAATTGTTGCTGCCCCGATCAATTGACCAGAGAAACTTGAAGCATCGTTAGTCAACGGAACAAGCAAGAGGCCCAAAAGACCTACTGTTCCGTGGACTGAGATCGCACCAACTGGGTCATCAATTTTTAGCTTGTCTAACGCTAGGATCGAAACCACCACAAGCAGACCGCCTGCAGCACCGAAAGCGGTAGCCAGTAATGGCGTAGGTGTAGAAGGCTCTGCAGTAATTGCAACTAAGCCTGCCAGTGCGCCATTTAAAGCCATGGTTAAATCGGCTTTGCCAAACAACAATCGAGCAAAAATTAGAGCCGCAATCAATCCACCCGCAGCGGCTGCGTTTGTGTTCATAAACACTACAGCAACAGAGTTAGCCGACTCAACTGACGCCGTAGCCAATACCGAGCCACCATTAAAGCCATACCAACCTAACCAAAGGATAAATGTACCTAAAGTTGCGAGTGGTAGGTTTGCGCCTGGTATAGCTCTTGCCTTACCGTCAGCACCAAACTTGCCTTTACGAGCACCCAGCAAGATAACGCCAGCTAGAGCGGCCGCTGCACCCGCCATATGAACAATACCTGAGCCAGCGAAGTCAGAGAAACCAAGGTCGCCAAGCGTGTACAGCCCAAATACTGGCATGCCGCCCCACGTCCATGATCCTTCTAGAGGATAAATTACGCCCGTCATTACAACTGCGAATACGAGGAATGCAAACAGCTTCATGCGTTCTGCTACGGCGCCTGAAACAATAGACATAGCCGTTGCAACAAACACAACTTGAAAGAAAAAGTCAGCCGAAGGTGCGTACGTTGCTGCTTCTTCAGCACCCGCAACGCCGTCGCCAGTGATGCCACTTAAGAACCAAGTGAATTCGCCGCCGCCGTACATAATGCTGTAACCGCACACCATGTACATAGTGCAAGCCACTGCGTACAAAGCAACGTTTTTAGTTAAGATTTCGGTTGTGTTCTTAGCTCGGACTAGGCCTGCTTCGAGCATTGCGAAACCAGCGGCCATCCACATAACTAGGGCGCCACAAACCAAGAAGTAAAAAGTATCAAGCGCATACTGGAGTTCAGTAATGCTGCCAGCTGATTCTGCCAGTGAGCCTGACAGTGCTAGGATTTCGTTTTCCATGATGTTGTCTCTCTATATAAAGTTGTACTGTTTTTTGAGGGTTGGAGTTAACGCTTAACAAACAATGCGTCTAAATCGCCTCTTCACCTGTTTCACCCGTACGGATTCGGATGACTTGGCTTAGCTCTGTGACGAAAATTTTTCCGTCACCGACTTTGCCGTTATTTGCTGACTCGGTTATAACCTCAATTGTCTGATCAAGAATCGCATCGGCTACAGCCACCTCGATCTTAATTTTTGGCATGAAGTCCACGTTGTATTCAGCACCACGATAAAGCTCTGTGTGACCTTTCTGACGTCCAAAACCTTTAACTTCTGTTACGGTCATACCCTGAATGCCAATCGCGGCAAGTGCATCTCGAACATCGTCAATTTTGAATGGCTTAATGATTGCTGTGATCAATTTCATCGCATTCCACCTTTTTGTTAGTTAATAAGTAAGTTAAGTAACGAAACCTGAGAAGAATTGCGATCTAGCACGCCGATCAGGACTTCGCGAGCAGAAACGTCTGCTACTGACTTGAGTAAAGCAAATAACGTGCCAACTTTATAAAACACCTAAATATGTTTTGCTATCCACCCCACCTAACGCGTATCCACGCATGGATACACCCGTTTCAAAGCAAAAACAAAGTCAACCTTGCTAGTTGCGCCCGCCCGCAGTGCATCCTGAGAGTGCAAGCGCACCAATACTGTGCAGATGCGCACTGCGGATTAGTCAATCGATATAAGGATTTGACTCAGGAGATAAGTGGGCCATGGTTTTATTCGAAAACTTGAAAGTTGGCACGCTACTTGCTTAGACCCAAGTGTCTACAGACAAACTTCAACTTAAAATAACGACTATTAGAGAGGTCATTATGAAATTTTCATCAAAATTACTATCTGCTTCAATTCTTGCTGGTGCATTAATTGCCCCGACTGCACAAGCTGAAATTTCTGGTAACGTGGCGATCCAGTCTGATTACACATGGCGTGGTGTTTCTCAGAATTCCGAAGATCCATCTATCCAAGGTGGATTCGACTATGCTCATGAGTCTGGTTTTTATGCGGGCGTATGGGGTGCAAGTGTCGATTTCGGTGGTCCAGAAACAACTGAGGGCGACCTTTATTTTGGTTTCTCTGGCGAAACTGAAAGTGGCATCGGTTACGACATTGGTTACATCGAATACATGTACTTCGGCGGCGCTGGCGCAAGTGGATCAGACTTTACTGAGTATTATGTTGGCGCGAGCTATAAAGGCTTTGGGTTAACGTATTACGTTGGCGACGAGTTCGACGACAATGTTGAGTTCAGCTACGGCTATGACTTCGAAAAAGTCTCTGTAGGCGCAACCTACGGTGACTACGATAGCTACTCTTACTACACGCTAGGTGTGTCAGGTGAGTTTGCTGAGACGGGTCTTGGTTGGGATGTATCGTACTGGGGCACTAGCGATTTAGACGGTCTAGATATTGCTGATGACCGTGTTGTGTTTACTCTATCAAAGTCTTTGTAAGACGCACTTTTATAAGACGCTTAGAGAAGTACCGCTAAGCGAATGTGCTTGACGAGTATTTAAACAAAAAAGACCGCTCATTGAGCGGTCTTTTTTTTGAGGCGTTGAACGTTTGCCTTGAAACACGCTCGGTGCATGACTCTCACATTATTCATTACAGAGTTATTCAATATTAAGCTGTTTTTCTAAATCAGAAATAATCGATTCCATTGCATCGACTTTCGCCCGCGTTTTAGACAACACCGCTTTTTGCACGTCTAACTCTTCTCGAGTTACCACATCCAAATCACTCAATACTTCTTGAACTGCTACGCGCAAATTGTCGCGCACGTCTTTGCCCAATGATTCTGGGATTACCGCCTTGGCGGTATCCATCAAACGCTCAAGTAGCTCCATCTGCGAATAATTCTTGTCAGTCATTTTTTACTCCACAGTAGCATTTAAAATTGCTGGCTCAGTTAACTAGCGCAATTTGAAAACGCAATAGTTAGTTGGACCAATCACTTATAGTATAACGGCTGTTAATCAGCGTTTTTCACTTTATAACTGGCCAACCGGTCTGTTATGTTCTGCCTGATATTCATATAAAACAGATTCCAGTCTTTAGGATGAAGACTCTTGTCCTCGCCCTTACCCGGGTTATCAAATGCGGTTCCCTCTTGTGTGTCTACCATCAGCATATTGAACTCACCGCATTGCGCTGACGTAACACCCGTTACAGGATCAGCCAATGTCTGGTAAACGTAACCGGTATTATTGTTGGTAATTAAATTAATCAAAGAGAACGAACCTTGCCAGCCTACGCCGCCTAGATTAGCATCAGACGAGACAAATTCTTGGTCTTGTTTCCAACTCAAAGGATTGATGCATGAGCCAGGTTTATCAGCGCGCCATTCCCACCCTTCTGGATACCAGTGAGGCAAAGAGAATTCGTTATCACGGCCAGGTCCCGTTTTGTCGTAAGTGTCATAACTAATAGTGCAGCCAGTATCATCAAAGCTCTCGCAAAGCGGAAAGTCTGGGATGATACGAGTGAACGTATCTGGCGGTAACCAATAACCTATAAGGTACGCGGCGACTAACTCTTGCTCGAGCGGAGTATTTGCAACTTTATTTCTGATTAATCTTGCACCAAGTAATGTACCTTGGCTGTGGCTCGCTATAAAAAATGGTGTGCCTAGTTTGCGTTGCGCCAGAAAGGCTTCAAATGCGTCCTCTACATCTTCATACGCAAAATCCAAGGCATCAGTTCCCTGCTGCCGATCATCCGTTACAAATGCATTTAAATGAGCTTGGCGATAATGAGGTGCGTAGATAGCGCAACACCCATTAAATGTGCTTGCTGCGGTCGATATGACGTGTCCAATACCTTGTTTATCAAAGCCATCTTCAAGAGGGTTAGAGTTCCAACCACCGGGTCCAAAATAGGTTGTTGGATGAATAAAAAAGACATCGGCTTCTGCAACGTTTTGGTCGATCGGCGTAATGTCTTGCGGAGTCACCAGAGCGCCATGTTCTTTACGTGGGTGCGCGGCCCAGAGCTTCAACGATTGATTATCCAGCGATTGATAGTCCAAACCTTGCCGTTCATTAAGCGGTGTAACTGAGCCGCTAGGCTCTAAGTACCAGCTCACCATTGGACGAGCAAAATACATTAGGGCAAAGACAATTACTGTAAAGGCAATTAGATACTGAATAACTTTGGGCATTCTCACATTCCTGCTTTAACACAAAAACAAACGTAAAAAAAAACGCGTGCTGTTAAAGCACGCGTTTTCTTGTAGGTCGATCAATAGCGAACTATTAATCTACCGCTTTCATAGACAAGCGCACACGGCCTTGTCTATCAACTTCAAGTACTTTAACAGTCACTTCGTCACCTTCAGAAAGGTGGTCAGAGACATTTTCCACTCGCTCATCAGAGATTTGTGAAATATGTACTAGTCCGTCTTTACCTGGTAATACGTTTACGAATGCACCGAATTCCATGATCTTAACGACTTTACCGGTGTAAACACTGTCTACTTCGATATCAGCCGTAATCTCTTCGATACGACGACGTGCTTCAGCACCTTGTGCACCGTCTACAGACGCTACATTGATCGTGCCGTCGTCTTCGATATCAATCGTAGCTCCTGTTTCTTCGCACAATGCACGGATAACAGCGCCACCTTTACCGATAACGTCACGGATTTTATCAGGGTTAATCTTGAACGTAATGATACGTGGAGCGTGCTCAGACATTTCTGCGCGCGGAGCATCGATCACTTTAGCCATTTCTGCCAAGATATGTACACGAGCGTCTTTAGCTTGCGCTAATGCTTGAGTCATAATCTCTTCAGTTATGCCGTCGATCTTGATGTCCATTTGCAAAGCAGTAATACCATCTGGTGTTCCTGCAACTTTAAAGTCCATATCGCCTAAGTGATCTTCATCACCCAAGATATCGGTCAATACGGCAAAGTCACTGCCTTCTTTAATCAAGCCCATAGCGATACCCGCTACTGGTGCTTTGATCTTTACGCCTGCGTCCATTAGAGCTAATGATGTACCGCATACACTTGCCATAGAGCTTGAACCATTTGACTCAGTGATCTCTGACACAACACGAATAACATAAGGAAACTCTTCTGCCGTTGGCAATACCGCGGCAACACCACGTCGGGCTAAGCGACCGTGACCAATTTCGCGACGTTTTGGCGAACCAACACGACCTGTCTCACCTACGCTGTACGGAGGGAAGTTGTAGTGCAACATAAAACGATCGGTGATGTCGCCCTCTAGGGCATCAATACGTTGTGCATCGCGCTCTGTGCCCAAAGTAGCGGAAACCGCTGCTTGAGTTTCGCCACGAGTAAACAAAGCTGATCCGTGAGTACGTGGCCAAACGCCAGTACGAACCGCAATCGGTCGAACTGTAGTTGTGTCACGTCCATCGATACGTTTTTCGCCAGCAATGATGCGGCCACGAACGATGCTTTTCTCAAGACTCTTGAATGCGCCATTAACGGCTTCGACTTCTAGTTTAGAAGAATCGTCGCTCAACATCTCAGACAATACTTTTGAGTGAGCAGCAGAAATTTTTGCTACTCGTTCTACTTTACTTGCTGTAGAGAACGCATCTTCCAAATCGGCTTTAGAAAGGTCTGCAACTTTTTGAGCAACGCTTGCGTCGCTTACTGGAGCAGTCCAGTCTTTCATTGGCTTAGCTACTTCAGCCGCCAATTCCTTAATTGCAGCAATCGCTTTTTGCGACTCTTTGTGGCCAAACATTACAGCGCCAAGCATTACCTCTTCCGACAAAATGTTAGCTTCTGATTCAACCATAAGTACTGCTTCGCTAGTACCCGCAACAACAAGATCAAGTTGCGAGTCTTCAGCAAGTTGACTATTGCTTGGGTTAAGCACGTATTCGCCATTGATGTAACCAACGCGCGCTGCGCCTACTGGACCGTTAAACGGAATACCAGAGGTCGCTAGAGCCGCTGAAGCGCCGATCAATGAAAGAACTTCAGTGTCTATATTTGGGTCTATTGAAACGATTGTGATAACCACTTGTACGTCATAACCAAAGCCCTTAGGGAACAACGGACGTAGCGGACGATCGATCAAACGACATGTTAAAATTGCTTTCTCTGAAGGTCTACCTTCGCGACGAAAGAAGCCACCAGGAATTTTACCCGCGGCGTAAGTACGCTCCTCAACATCAATAGTTAAGGGCATGAAATCTCTAGGCTCACCGCCCATTTTGTTAACTACGGTGACCATGACGACAGTATCGCCACAACTCGCAATGATTGCTGAGTCAGCTTGACGAGCGATCTCGCCTGTTTCCAATTTAAATTCGTGTTCACCGAATTGAAAGGTTTTAGTTACCTTTGACATATTTAATACCTATTTCCTATTTTCTATAGCCTATAAAAACTATCTATTTTCCTACGCTGACGCCCTATTGCGCACAGCACCTACTATTTTCTTAAGTTTCAAATGAATTCTTGGGTAAACGGCGTCTAATTTGTCGCCTTTTAGAAACCACAAAAGCCCTATCAACGATAAGGCTTTTGCAGCGAATTCACTAAATCTGAAAAGAAATTGCGATTTTCAACTTTTCGCTCTGTTGTTGATTCTAGTGCCAGCCTACTTACGTAGACCTAAACGCTGAATCAAAGAGCGGTAACGCTCTACGTCTTTTCTTTTAAGGTAATCGAGCAATTTGCGACGACTATTTACCAAACGCAACAAGCCTTGTCGAGAGTGGTGGTCGTGAATGTGCTCTTTGAAGTGTGGTGAAAGGTCTAAGATACGTGCTGTCATCAATGCGACTTGCACTTCTGGAGAACCAGTATCACCTTTTTTTACTTCATACTCTTTAACGATTGCAGATTTATCTGCTGCACTTAATGCCATAATTTTATCCTCTTCACTTCTTTAAATTAATAAAACGTTTGATTCCCTGAAGGGTGGAAACCAAACAACATCATCGCGTACTGAGCATCAATACTCGATGTGCGCGTATTCTAACGATTTATGCATGAAAATCACCCTAAATCAGTGAATTAATTGACTTTATTCCACAAAAATCTTGTGAGTTTTAACTTGTCCGTCTGCTCTTAGCTCGCCTACCCCAAAAAGGTAGCCATCATCTCGATAGATTCGACATAAATCTAGCGGCTCTATTTTAGCCGCCTGTTCACCCTTGTCGGCCGTATCGTAGTTAATCGTTGTGTGTAGCCCATTGAGCAAACGGTCGGTCAAGCCATGAGCAAGTTCGATTCTAGGCAGATGCCTTAGCAAAATATCCACTGGCTGAACCAGTTCCAATAACTGCTCGTGCGAATACTTGTTTTGCAAATCCTCCAGAGAATGTGCTTGCTCAACCCGTAAGCCTTGTTTTTCTACTCTACGCAAAGTAGCTATATGAGCACCGCAACCGAGCGCTTCACCAATATCAAACGCTAGGCTACGAACATAAAACCCGCTTGAACTGTGTACTTCGACCCTAAGCAAATCGTGTTCAAGTCGCTGCGCGGTGAGTTCGTACACATGCATAGTGCGCGACGGCCGCTCGATAACCTCGCCCTTGCGTGCCATTTTGTACAGCGGTTGCCCGTCTTTCTTAAGGGCTGAATACATGGGGGGAACTTGCTCTATGGTGCCCCTAAACTGCGCGAGAACGGCCTGCAGATCGTCGTCATCAAACACTACATCTCTGCGACTAGTTACCTCGCCTTCGGCATCATAGGTGTCAGTTACGGCGCCCAATTTAAGGTCTGCCACATAGCGCTTGTGGGCCGCCAAGAGGTATTCGCATGCTTTGGTCGCTTGACCAAAACAAATAGGCAGCAAGCCAGTCGCTAAAGGATCAAGACTACCGGTATGGCCGGCCTTACGTGCGTTGTATAAACGTCTGACTCTTTGCAGTACGCCATTTGAAGATATGCCTGATGGCTTATCTAATAAGACTACGCCATTGAGGGCAATTCCTTTTGCTTTAGTCACGGAGATTGGTTTATAAGAGATGGGATACGGCTAGCCGAACATATCTAAAAAACTCAACCAACATCCCGCAGCAGAGTTTTAAAATTGAACTAAAGACTAATCTTTTCCTTTATTGAGGGCTTCATCAATCAAGGCCGACATATAAGCACCTTGCGATACTGAGTTGTCGTACTTGAAAAGAAGATTTGGGCAGTGGCGCATATCAATAACTTGCGCTAACGCTCGACGTAAAAAACCACTGGCCTTTTCAACGGCTTGCATCGTGTCTTTTACATCGACCGTATCGTCTTTCATGCTAGTAACAAATATTTTCGCTTGGCGTAAATCTTTAGTCACCTCGACATCTGTAATAGTGAGCGTGGAGACCCGCGGGTCATTCACTTGGTTGCGCAAGATCATCGCCATCTGACGATTAATGGTTTGCGCAACACGTTCACTACGGGCAAATTCTTGAGGCATGTTCTATAGACTCTTTTTGATAAGTTTGCAGATCAAAATCGGCTTAGAGCGTGACTTTAACTTCGACCCGCTCGAAAATCTCGAGTTGATCGCCAACCTTAATGTCGCTGTAGTTGGTTACACCGATACCACATTCTGTACCGTTTTTAACTTCAGACACATCGTCTTTGAAGCGACGTAATGAGTCGATATTACCTTCAAAGATAACAACCGAATCACGTACGATGCGCACGTTAGCGTTTCTGCGAACTACGCCTTCTGTTACAAAGCAACCCGCGATAGTACCAATCTTAGGTGCTTTAAATACTTCGCGCACTTCAACATGGCCCATAACGTCTTCACGAATTTCTGGATCTAGTAGACCTTCCATTGCCGCTTTAACATCATCGATCACTTCGTAAATAATACTGTAGTAACGAATCTGAACATCTTCTTGCTCAGCTAGTTTTCGAGCCTGCGCGTCGGCACGAACATTAAAGCCAATAACCGCCGCAGTAGATGCCATTGCCAGATTAATGTCTGACTCGTTGATTGCGCCGACCATTCCATGTACTACCGACACTTTCACATCGGGAGTAGACAGTTTAAGCAACGACTCAGTCAATGCTTCAATTGAACCTTGCACGTCGCCTTTAATAAGAACGTTAACGTTTTTAACTTCGCCTTCGCTCATTTGTTGGAACATGTTTTCAAGCTTGGCCGCTTGTTGGCGTGCCAGACGAGTTTCGCGATCACGGTTTGTTCTGAACGTAGCGGCCTCACGAGCTTTTCGCTCATCGTCTACTACTAACAACTCGTCTCCGGCCGCTGGTACACCCGTTAGACCTTGAATCTCAACAGGAGTTGATGGGCCAGCCACCTTAATGGTTTTACCCGCATGGTCTACCATTGCACGGATACGGCCCGTTTCTTGGCCAATTAATACCGTGTCTCCGTATTTTAGCTCACCTTGCTGAACAAGCACCGTGCACACTGCGCCACGGCCTTTGTCTAGACGTGCTTCAACTACGCTGCCCGTTGCCTTACCTTTAATCCGTGCTGTTAGCTCAAGCACTTCGGCTTGCAGAGCAACGGACTCTAGTAAATCGTCAACACCGTCGCCAGTGTGTGCCGACACAGGAATCATGGGTACGTCACCACCCCAGTCCTCAGGAATCACTTCTTGAGTTGCAAGTTCTTGCTTAACTCGATCTGGATCGGCGGACTCTTTGTCCATTTTATTGATGGCAACAACGATGGGTACGCCAGCATTCTTGGCGTGTTTAATCGCCTCGATTGTTTGCGGCTTAACACCATCATCAGCGGCGACAACCAAAATAATGATATCGGTTGCTTGTGCTCCACGAGCACGCATTGCACTAAACGCTTCGTGTCCTGGTGTGTCTAAGAATGTAATCTTGCCGTTGCTGGTCTCAACTTGATACGCGCCTATATGCTGCGTAATGCCCCCTGCTTCACCATCGGTAACCTTGGCATCACGAATGTAATCAAGCAAAGACGTCTTGCCGTGATCAACGTGGCCCATAACCGTAACGACAGGACTGCGAGGTGCTTGCTCGGCATCAACTTCTGATACTTGCAATGACTTCGACAGGAACGACTCGGGATCTTTCTGCTCGGCTTCTACCGCAGCATGCCCCATTTCTTCAACCACTAACATGGCTGTATCTTGGTCGAGCACTTGGTTAATGGTCACCATTGTACCCATTTTGAATAACGCCTTTACCACTTCAGCTGCCTTAACAGACATCTGCGCCGCTAAATCCGCCACACTGATGTTCTCGCCAATCTGAACTTCTTTGATCACTTTGGCAACAGGACGTTCGAAGCCGTGTTGATCAGATGAGCTGGTAGTAATGCTGCTAGGACGACGTCTGTCTTTACGTTTGCGACGCCCACCTGCTACGTGCAACTCCTCACGTCCCGCAAAAGGCTTCTTCTTACCTTTTATCGGTTTATTGCGTGCATTCTTATCATCAGCAGAGGGCGCTGGTGCAGCTGGTTTTGGCTCTGCTTGCTTAACAATAAACGACGACTTTTTACGTTCGCTCGGCTTGCGAATAATAGACGGCATCTCAACTTCGCGTCGAGGAGCAACAGGCTCTGATTTTACTTCAGGCTTAGTCTCTACCGCAGGCTCTGCCTTAGCTTCGGGCTCTTTGCTCGCTTGTTCTTCGGCTTTCGCTTGCGCAGCTTCTGCCGCCGCTGCATCGTCTGCTGCTATCTCAGCCTCTAGAGCTGCAGCTTGTTCTGCAATCAATTCAGCTGCGTCTACAACAGCTTGCTCTTGTGCAACACGCTCTGCTTCTACTTCAGCAGCTTGTTGCTCTGCAGCAAGTCTCACTTGCTCTTCTTGCTTAGCGATTTCTTGATTCTGACGTTCAACTTGCTCACGTTCAGCTTCTTGCTGTGCCAACACTTCGCGTTTTACGAAAGTTCGGCGCTTTTTAGTTTGTACATGAACCGTTCTAGCAATACCCGTTTTCGAGGTTTGCTTGATCTCAGAAGAGGTCTTTTGCTTAAGCGTAATTTTGCCACGCGAACTCGGCGCAGCAGGCGCCGGCGTGCCGCCCCTTAGAAACTCCAACAACTGACGCTTTTCATCATCGCGCAGGGAGTCGTCAACTGACTTGCCAGATACACCAGCGTCGTTCAGTTGCTTTACGAGTCTTTCGGCTTCGATGCCAATCTGTTCGGCAAAAGCTTTAATCGTAATTTCAGACATATAATTTCTCAGTTCCAGTTTGAGCGACAAACTCGCTCAGATAAATGCGTAGGGCTTTTAGACTGCAAAAATGCAAAACAAACTCTAAAACACCCAACTTCATTAACTCAATATTGTTGCGCTTAAACGCTTTCTGCTTTCGCGCCATCTTCTTTATCGGCATCGTCTTTGGTCGCGTCAGCTTCTTCATCCGCGTCAATATCAATACCCATTTCTTCAAACCAAGGACGACGAGCAATCATAATCAATTCTTGTGCTCGCTCTTCGGTAATATTCAAACCCACTATCTCTAGCAACTCATCAGTTGCACTCTCAGCGAGGTCTTCCATGGTTTTGATGCCATTAACTGCGAAAAACTTAGCCGTTGTCTCGTCCATTGACTCCATTGCCAATAGGTCTTGCGCAGGGTCAGCTCCCTTCAACATTTCTTCTTGTTGAATAGCCATCGTTACCAATGCATCATCCGCACGTTGGCGAAGCTCGTCTATTAAGTTCTCGTCAAACTCTTCAACCTGCAACATTTCTTCGCGCGGAACGTAAGCAATCTCTTCAAGTGTTGAGAACCCTTCTTGAATCAAAATTGTTGCAACGTCGGCATCAATGTCTAGCTTTTGCATAAACATGTCGCGTACATCGGCAGACTCTTCTTCGAGCTTTTCGTTAGCTTGCTCGTAAGTCATTATGTTGATTTCCCAACCGGTTAACTCACCGGCTAAGCGAACATTTTGGCCGCCTCGACCAATCGCTAACGACAACTGCGTTTCATCTACTACAACATCCATCGCGCCTTTGTCTTCGTCAACCATAATCGACTCGACTTCTGCAGGCGCTAAAGCATTGATTACAAATTGAGCCGGATCTTCAGACCACTTAATAATATCAACGCGTTCGCCATTAATTTCATTTGAAACACTTTGCACACGCGAACCACGAATACCAACACAGGCACCCACCGGATCAATTTTTGCGTCGTTTGAACGAACCGCAATTTTTGCACGTACACCAGGGTCTCGAGCAGCGCTCAAAATCTCTATAATATTGTCGTTTGCTTCAGGCACTTCGGCTCTAAACAGATGTAAAACCAAGTTTGGAGAAATACGGTCGATCACTAACTGTGGCCCACGGTTATTCTCTTTTACTTCGTGCAAGATCGCGCGTACTCGATCGCCCGGGCGTAAGCCTTCACGTTGGATCGTTTTGCTACGAGGCAATATAGCTTCTACCCCACCTAGATCAACAATAGTGTCACCGCGTTCTTGACGCTTAATAACGCCCGACACCATTTGGCCAATGCGTGGCGTAAACTCTTCGCTAATTTTATTGCGCTCGGCTTCGCGAACCTTTTGCATAATCACTTGCTTGGCCGCTTGCGCTGCAATACGTCCAAACGGCTCGGCTTCGAGCTCTTCTTTAATGAATTCGCCTAGCTCAATGTCTGCATCGTGTTCACGCGCAGCACTAATACACATTTGCTTGCTTGGAAACTCAAGCTCAGCATCATCTTCAATAACTTCCCATACTCGGTAAGGAATATAGCTGCCATCTTCTTGATTGATCACGCATTGAACATCGATGTCTTCACGGTGACGCTTACGCGTTGCCGTAGCCAGAGCTGCTTCGATAGCCTCAAATATAATGCTCTGTTCTACACCTTTTTCGGTGGAGAGCACTTCAGCCATCATCAAAATCTCGCTTGCCATGTGTATTGCCTCAGTTAGTCTACTTTGGATAAAAGCAACTTAGACCCTCAATGTTTTAACCCATTATATAAAAAGGTGAAAACGGAAAAGACCCAGTCAGTAACTCCAGTCGATAACTATTGTTATTAGTAGTAGTTAATTAATAATGTTAATAAAATTTTCCAACTCAGATTTATGTATCTGAATCGTCGTCTTTAAGTACTTGGCTGAAGTCGTAGGTAGGCACCAAACGCGCCTTATCCATATCGGCAAAGGCTAGCTCGTGCTCCTCACCATCTACTTCAACCACTATGCTTTCTTGGGTAGCTGACTTTAGCTCACCCGTGTATCGTTTACGACCCGCAACCATGCTCGCCATGCGTATCTTCACGTCTTCGCCAATAACGGCTGTAAAGTGCTCTGGCTTCGCTAATGGACGATCCAAGCCTGGCGAAGACACTTCTAATGTGTAACGCGTTGAGATAGGATCATCAACATCCAAAATTGCGCTGAACTGTCGGCTTGCCTTAGTACAGTCTTCAATCGAAACACCGCCCTCTTTATCAATATAGATGCGCACAATAGTTTGATCCCCGCCTGCCATCTCAACGGCAACCAGTTCCACTCCAAGAGCTTCTGCACCCGGTATTAAAATACGTTCTATTTTGCTATCGCTTAATGCCATCTAATTCAGTTTGAGCTTAGTCAATTCCAATCTAATATTGTTAGTTTATGTTCATGTTCTGGGCTGCTGTATTTAGCAGCGAAAAAAACCGCTAGGCCAGAAAACACAAAACCCCGCAATTGCGGGGTTCCCAGTGAGCTTAGTGAGTAACTAGTTACGCGTATCAAACTGCATAATAACTACTTTATATAAACCTATTCGGTCACAGTGTTAGAAACACCGCACTCTAATAAAGAGTACACAAGAGACTTGGTAGCGGGGGCAGGATTTGAACCTACGACCTTCGGGTTATGAGCCCGACGAGCTGCCAGACTGCTCCACCCCGCAATCTCAAGTGCGGTGCATAATATAGAAAAGAAAAGCGAATGACAACCATCTATTTCAGCTGATTACGCTGTAATCGAGCAGAATTGCATTATTACGCCTTTTTATTCGTTTAGAGAACTTTTTTTCGCAACAGAGATTGTCAATATCAAAGCGCTCGTATAATATGCGCCACTTGCTGATAAAGCAGCCGTGTCATCACATATCTAAAAGGCTTTGCGCCCTACTCGGGCAAAAGACTTGAATAGTTTCGGAGAGGTGGCAGAGCGGCTGAATGCACTGGTCTTGAAAACCAGCAAGGGTTAATAGCCCTTCGTGGGTTCAAATCCCACCCTCTCCGCCATTACATAACGATAACCCGCTGATCTTAAGCGGGTTTTTGTTTTTATAGGCATTGTGAACCGTTCAACGAACCGTCAAACACGTTTGTTACTTACTAAGAAGCCAGAGAAAGGATCTCATTAAAGCCACTAAACACCAAGCCAACGGAATAGCTTACTTACACAAAACATCAATCATAAGGGGTAACGAGCAGTAAGCTCATGGTCAGGCTTGCATTTTCAATCAGGCAGCTAGATACTCAAAGCCGAGAGTCACTTGTGTAACGACATATTACGAAAACTCTCAAATCAATGTGTGCAACTAAACCAACCTAGTACAATCGCCATAATAATATAAAAAGAAACGGAAAGGAGTATGAAAAGTAGACATAATTTTCTACGCGTAGTTACCTTGGCTGGTGGTGCGGCAACGTTTAAAACGTGGACAGCGCCAATTTCCAAATCGTTAATTTTGTTGTGCCTCCTTATCGCTAGTGCCTCCGGCGCAGCCAGTGGTGACGAGGACACTAATACCGCCCAGCTAAACTTGGAGTCAATTGCATCGAATCAAAAAATATCTAGCGATACGCAATTACTAAGTCCGTTTGAGAACGGCGCAGCCACGATAAGTGTTGTAGTTAGCCTGAGACATTCAGCACCTGCACAGGAATTATCAGCGCTTTCGCTGCAAATGAATAGTCCTCAAGCGAATACGAGTTCATCTGCGGCAGATGGCCCTTACTACAATTTATCTAACGCTGACATCAGAACGAAGTTGGCTAGATCAGTAAAAACTGAGTTAGATAGTTTTCGAGTAGGCATTGAGGGCTACAGCGCAGCCAGTGTTTCTGCGAATAATTCTTCAGCCATAGCGCCGATAACAGTAACAAATCAATTTACCTATTCTTTTGGTATTGCCGCTAATGTAACCCTGGCCGGCCTCGATTATCTATTGCAAAGCGATAAAGTAATACTGATAGAGGAGAACTTGATTCTCACTCAACATTTAACTCAAGGCATTAGCGTGATGAACGGCACCACAACCCGCAATACCTACAAAGGTGCAGGAGTGGCAGTTGCAATTGTTGACACCGGCATAGACGACAGCCACCCTGATTTGGATGGTGGCAAGGTATTAGGCGGTTATGATTTTGGTGATGACGACACTAATTTCCGCCCCACATCAAATGGCAGCTCACATGGCACTTCAGTAGGCGGAATCGTCGCGGGTGATGTGAATACAGTAGGTGATTATATCGGCGGGATAGCCCCGAATGCCAAACTGTATGGGTTAAAGATAAGTCCAGGAGACACTGGCTCAGCTAGTAGTGCTGATATGGTGGATGCGTGGGAATGGGCAATTACCCATCAAAACGATGACCCAAACAACCCAATTCTAGTGGTCAATACTAGCTTTGGCGGTGGTCGCTACACGTCTTCTTGTGACGCCACAGACAGCTCAATGACGCAGGCGGCGTTAAACGGCGTTAACGCGGGTATGACGCACTTTGTTTCTTCTGGGAACGATGGTTATTGTGATGCGATGGGCTGGCCTGCCTGTATTACCCACGTTAATTCGGTTGGTGCAGTCTACGATGCCAATATTGGTAACCCTGGCAACTGTGTGTCAACTCTTTCCTGCTTAAATACGACTCCAAACGCGTCTTGCCCTATCGGTACAGAAGCCTATTTTCCGGGTTCTACCACGAGTGATCAAGTTACCGGGTACTCAAATTCTGATACCAATTTGACCATCTTTGCACCGTCGAACAATGCTTACACTCCAACCATTGTAGGGACAGGTGACTCTACCGTGAATAATAACTACACCACCCGTTTTGGCGGTACATCCGCGGCGGCTCCTTATAGTGCTGGCGCTGCCGCAGTGCTGCAATCAGCCGCTAAAGCAAAGATGGGGCGGTTCCTGTCACCTGCAGAAGTTCAACAATATTTCGTTACAAATGGACAGTCAATCACTGATTCAAAAGCCAGCCTGACTAAACCAAGAGTAGACTTAGGTGCGGCTGTGCTTGCTTTGCCTACCACTACCACTACTTGGGATTTAGTTGTTGAATCACCCAGTGTCAGTGACAATAGCGTCACAACTGGGCAATCGTTTGATATTAATGCGACGGTAAGAAATCAAGGAACGGGAACAGCGGCAAGCACCACTTTGCATTATTATCGTTCGGACGACGAGGTTATCTCAACCACGGATACATTTATTGCATCCGATGAAGTGCCAAGCTTGGATGGTGGTGCTACTTCTGCGCAATCTGAGTCTGCAAGCATCAACGCCATAGATACTTATTGGGTCGGTGCCTGTGTAGACGCGGTAGCAGGCGAGTCGTCTACCTCTAATCAATGTTCAACTGGGGTCCAAGTCATTGTGTCGGCGACCGCTTTAACGCTGTCTATCGTTGCCGACTTGATCAGCGAAACAGATGGCAGCACCACCGCCACTGTTACCCGTAATACCGATACTATTGCAGCCTTGACCGTAGACCTCGTCAGCGACGATACAAGCGAAGCAACGGTACCGGCAACGGTCACGATTGCTGCCGGACAGATTACTTCGGAACCATTTAATATCGCTGCCGTCGACGACGCGATTGTGGACGGCACGCAAAACGTCACCATTACTGCCTCTGCTACAGCTCACGCTAACGGCACCGATACCCTAAACGTAACCGACGATGAGGTGCCCGAACTTAACGTGCAGATTATCGCCGCTTCAGTCGGCGAAGAGGATGGCCCAGTCGCTACCTTCGCCACCGTCTCGCGTAATAGCGATATGAGTTCGGAGCTTACTGTTGCCCTTTCAAGCGATGACACGTCCGAAGCTACCTTACAGGCTTCGGTCACCATCGCCGCCGGTCAGAGCATCTCGTCTTCCTTCAATGTCCAGGCCATAGACGATGAGATTGTCGATGGTACACAAACCGTCACGGTGACCGCATCGGCCGTCGTGCATGTCGATGGAACCGATACGCTTGATGTTACCGACAATGACATCCCCGAATTGACGATAGTCTTCGCTATTGATTCGGTCAGCGAAGCTGATGGCCTAGGCGCAACTACCGCCACCGTCTCGCGTAATACCGATACGAGTTCGGAGCTTACTGTTGCCCTTTCAAGCGATGACACGTCCGAAGCTACCTTACAGGCTTCGGTCACCATCGCCGCCGGTCAGAGCACCTCGTCTCCTTTCAATATCGATGCTATCCAGGATTCACTGGTCGACGGCACTCAAACCGTGACCATCACGGCTTCAGCCGACGCGCATGCTGATGGTACTGATACGCTCGACGTGACAGATGTCACTGGTGTAAGCGATGATGAGCCATTATTCTTAGTAGTGCCACTGCCTAACGGCGGGCTCAGTGTCTTCAGTTTGTAAGTTGGCATAACTATGCACTGTTACAAAGCGGGTGCTTTGTCGCTCCTATTTGATTTCAGCTCCAGTGTTCGTAAAGGGCAATTAGCTGACGGTCAGTTGCTTTGTAGAAAACCAATTAAAACCACTAAACCAGAACACACGTATTAGCTTACTTACACATAATCTAAATTATACGGCGACAGCGGACAGTTTGCTTTTCAACTGCGTATAATTTCAGATTATGTTCAGCAAGCGGGCTAACGAGGTCAGGTAATCCATAAGCTATGCAGTCCTTTTTGCTTAGTGTTGGATTACTTGGGTGAGTGGCATCGAAGGATTGAATAGTCATCCATACTGCTAGGGATAACATGCCTTACAGAGGGCAATATATAGCCCTTAAAGCTCTGTAAAAGGAGGCACAATGGCCTAACTAATCCAGTTGATACCAGTGGTAGGGTTATCCATAACAGTGCCTTTTTTGCGGAGTATTCATAGCGCAGCACTAACCAGTAGGATCAGGCTGTTTGGCTGGTATATTATTTCGACTTTACTGGACAAGGAAGAAGAGCGAGAATTGCTTTGCACTGAACCTAATAAATGCGCATAACCATGATCCAGCACATGCACAACATCCTCAACATCAACATCCGTTGCGCAATACTGACGAACCTGCCTAGGATAATCGAGATAACGTAAGTATCGCATTACAAATCGCGAATCAGCGTATCGCTCCACACCAGACGACGGACGAAACAAGCGTGCGTCTAAAGGCATTTTTTGCAATTCACCAAATAGGCGCTCTGCATAGATGTCCATGCTTACTCTACGATCTGCCTTAAACCCCTGAAACAGGTGTGCGTTTATCAAGTGATCAAACCATATATTATTTTTAGTACCACGCTATATCCTACACGATCGACCAATGTGAACTAGCTCAGCCATTGAGGCTAAAGTAAACGAGCAGCACTTATGGGCAACTCGACTCAAAGCATTTAGATTACTGAACGAAAATAATCCACCGTGGGCTTCAGCCCTTCATGCAATGCAACCTTTGGCTCCCAATCGAGCACAGACCTAGCCAGTGCTATGTCTGGCTTACGTTGTTTAGGGTCATCGCTGGGCAATGGTTTTGTTACAATAGCCGAGCCAGAATCAACCATTGAAATAACTTGTTTCGCTAATTCTAAAATCGTGAACTCAACCGGATTACCAATATTGATTGGCCCTGTGACTTGTGGGTCAGTATTCATGAGACGAATCATCCCATCGATCAAATCATCGACATAGCAAAACGATCGCGTCTGCGAACCATCGCCATAAATTGTTAGGTCTTCGCCGCGCAATGCCTGAACGATAAAGTTAGAGACAACCCTGCCATCGTTGGGGTGCATTCGCGGACCATAGGTATTAAAAATGCGCATCACTTTAATTTGAACATGATGCTGCCTGTGGTAGTCAAAAAATAAGGTTTCTGCACAGCGCTTCCCTTCGTCATAGCAAGAACGTATTCCAATGGGGTTAACATTGCCCCAATAGGTTTCTTGCTGTGGGTGTTGAACTGGATCGCCGTACACTTCGCTGGTAGACGCTTGTAAAATTTTTGCTCCAACACGTTTGGCTAAACCAAGCATGTTGATAGCACCATGCACGCTGGTCTTTGTAGTTTGAACTGGGTCGTGTTGATAGTGTATGGGCGAAGCTGGGCACGCCAAATTGTATATCTCGTCTACTTCGACATATAAAGGGAATGTCACATCGTGCCGCAATAATTCGAATTTCGCGTTATCCAACAAAGGTAAAATATTGGATTTATTGCCAGTAAAATAATTGTCGACACAAAGCACTTCGTGCCCTTGCCCTAGGAGTTTCTCACAAAGGTGTGAGCCTAAAAAACCAGCTCCGCCGGTAACGAGTATTTTTTTATTCATGCTCTCTTCGAGTGTTCACTGTGGGAATCATACTTAGCCAAGATAAATATCATTGCTAGGCTAACAAAAAAGAAGATGCGAATCCTAACGATTTGCAAATTAAAATCGAAGAGTGTTTGAAAGATTGCTGCGCAACATATTGCCAGCACTCCGATAAGTAGCGCATGGCGAAAGCGGCTTCTAGTGCTAGCAATGGCTTTTCGCAACGTTACAAAACACACCCCAAGTATTGCTACAAAAAAAGCTAGCCCAATAAAACCCTGCTCAAGCCAAAGGTGCAAATATTGGTTGTGCGCTTGATCATAAACAACTTCACGCAATGGGTAGCCTTCGCGGTATATCTCAAACACAGTTGCATAAGTACCCCCCCCCCGTAGCCGATTAAGGGTCTTTCAAAAATGGCGTTTAACGTTATCATCCATTGCACCGGTCTTTCGCCTAGCACCGTATATGAACTTGAAAAACGCTCAACGACTCCATCACCTAACAACACAATAGCAATTAAAATCAGGAGCAAAGCAAACAAAAAGACAACGCTCTTGCTTATGTATAGGTCGCTACTATTTTTATTTTGAGAGGCACTACTCTTAATTCCAAAACCGAAAATGATCACTGCCAGAATAATTACGATTCCCGCAAAGCCGGCTCTAGATTCAGGCATGACGATGCAAAAAGCACTAAGTGTCAAAACCACACAATGAACCAAAGCGCGCGAGCCCACAAACCTAAAAAGTTTCTTAGATAAACTAAGATCGCGCAATTGATACAAACGATATATAACTGACACCAGAGATCCAACACTTACAATAAGAAGAAAGCTCGCAAAATGATTACGATTAATAAATAAGCCGCGCATAGCATCAAAGTGACCATCAAGTGCTCGCAAATCGACTAGGTGAGATTGGGTGTACCAAGCGAACGTTGCAATAGCCGAATGCATTAGCGCACAAACAACAAACAACCAGAGCAAGGCGGTTAACCTTGCCTTACTTGAACACAATAATGCCGTACTTACAAAGACCGCCAGCACCAGCATTTCGCGGAGAACGAGCAGTAGGCTTTGATTCGGCAATAGTGACCATTTGAACTCAGGCGTAAACCACGTTGGTCTCAAGTTTGTTGGAAATACACGCTGATGAAGAGCATCTTCTAGCGGAACTGTAACCTGCAAAACGAGCCAAACTTGTGAAATTAAAAGCAAACCAACGATGAGCAAAAAGGGTTTTGTGTGTAGATGCCGAACATATCTAAATCTCAGTAATATCGCGTTGACCGCAGCAATCATTAACATTAATGCTGGGTAGTACCAACTGGGGTTATCTATCCGCCCAGGGACAAACGCAACGACCAGCAAACCACACAAAAATAAGCACCACGTTGCCTGCTCCCACAGCCTTACATACACATTTTGCTGCATCGCTCCTACCTGACGATAGGTTCCGCTCGGCTCTTTTAAGTTGCTAACGCTTGTATAATTCGCGCTTCGCCATCAATCCGAACAGTTTCATCAATCTCATATAATGAAACGAAGATGGGCCTATCCCTGGTAATTTCTTTGGTTGCGTTTTCGGTACGTAAATACCAAGCAATATCGGACGCTGAGTTAGCCGCGAAACGTACTTTTGCGTCTTCTTCACCGTCAGCCCGCAAACTCTCTTCCACCAAGTACTGTAATTCTTGCGCAGACGCCTCGAAGTGAAACTGCCCTTCTAACCAGTCCGGTTGTGGTTTTAATACGTCGCGGCCATCAAAGAAACGCTCAAGTACATCGGCGGCTAAAAAATAAGGTTCTTGGTCGCGCTCGATATCGTCAAGCTCGTACCCAGAATAAGAATATTTAGGAGATTGATCGACCAAAGGCAAAACTGAGACAGCGGCTATACCCAGGTCTCTTGCTTGGCCCGGGGAATAATTAGCTGAAGCACGTTACATTTCATCAACGCCCACGCCCATTGAGATGGCATGTAGGAAAACTTGAGTAGGGGGCGTTTGCTTGCTGAGAAGCCGCAGCATTTCCAACTTGGTGGCTAAACTGCTTTCGCTATATAAGTATTCACCAAAACCTGAGTCTTGGTACTCTTCTTCACCGCTGGCTACTTTTGGTTTGGGCGGAGGTGCTGCCGACTCACGAACGTTATCGAACTCACTTTCTTCGGCAGGTAGCAGACGGTAACCATTTTCATCAAGAGATGATTGAGTGGAAAGTGTCTCTTTTACGGAAACAGTATTTATAGTTTCTGCGTTAGCGAGGACAATGGGACTCGCCATCAAGAACGATGCGCTAATTAACCCAATAGCGATAATGCTATGGGACAAGCCACGACTGTTAATTTCTAAGTCCACCATTTCTTTCACTGTCTTTTCCTTACCAAAATCTAACTAAAAATGAACGCTCGGCGTTAAAGTTAAGCACAGGGTCGGCATAAAAAACATATTACGTTTGAATCATGTTTAATCTTGCCCCTGCTAATCTCAAATCTTACGCTCTCGAGACAATGCACAATGTCTACAGCTAAAACAATTAACTCTTTTTGACACATCCTGCCGATGTCACGCTCAAGCTTCCTTTTTCATACCTTTGCTATGTGCAAGCTATCTTAAGGCCTACACACAAACCCAAAGCCCTTAGGCGTGCGCCTAAGTCTCCCGTAGCTTGCTTCCAAGCTCCCCACTGATATCCTTACAAAGGCGCAATGTAAATAAAATCATTAACGTAACGCTCTCTTATAACCATTTTATTGCAATTTTTCGATAAAATTCATACCGTTAGTGTAACTTCTTAAGACTTCAGGTATCGCAATTCTGCCGTCTGATTGCTGGTAATTTTCCATGATTGCGAGCAAGGTACGACCTACCGCGAGCCCAGATCCGTTGACCGTATGAACTAACTGAGGCTTCGCATTGCCGACCCGCATCCTCGCCAACATTCTTCGTGCTTGAAAGTCTTCAAAATTACTGCACGATGAAATTTCTCGATATGCCTGCTGACCTGGAAGCCAAACTTCAAGATCGTAGGTTTTAGCCGCAGAAAAACCGAGATCCCCACCACACAAATTAACTTTACGATACGGCAGCTCAAAGTCCTTCAAAATAGCTTCAGCGTGCCCGGTTAATTCTTCTAGCGCTGCATAAGAATCTTGCGGCTCGACTACTTGTACTAACTCAACCTTCTCAAACTGATGCTGCCTTATCATTCCCCGTGTATCGCGACCATAACTACCCGCCTCACGTCTAAAGCACGGTGTGTGGGCAGCCATTTTCAAAGGAACTTGTGATTCACTCAGAATTACGTCACGCACAATATTGGTAACAGGCACTTCAGCCGTAGGAATCAAATACAAACCATCCTCAGCTTGAGTCTTGAACTGGTCATCTTCAAATTTCGGCAGTTGACCTGTCCCCAATAAACTATCGGCGTTTACGAGATAAGGTACATACACTTCCGTATAACCGTGGCGATCAATATGGGTGTCAATCATATACTGTGTAATCGCTCGCTGAAGACGCGCTAAAGCGCTCTTAATTACTACAAAGCGCGATCCGGCAATTTTGGTTGCCACTTCAAAATCAAGCATTCCCAAGGCTTCGCCAAGGTCTACGTGATCCTCAACATCAAAATCAAACTTACGCGGCTCACCCCATCGCAAAATCTCGAGGTTATCGTCTTCGCTATTACCTTCAGGCACAGATACATGGGGCACATTCGGCAGCCCGAGAGTCACACCACGAAGCGAGGCCTGCACTGACTCTAGATCAGCTTGCGCCGCTTTCATCTGATCAGAAAATGAAGCGACCTCAGCCATGATCACACTGGTGTCCTGTCCCTGCGCCTTTAACTTTCCAATTTCCTTAGACTTAGCATTTCGTGCCGCTTGCAAGTCTTCACTTGCGACTTGCAGTGTCTTTCGGCGCTCCTCGAGAGCCAAATAGGCAGGAGCGTCAAAGTCAAAATTCTTTTTCTTAAGCTGCTGAGCTACACCTTGGGCCTGAGCACGCAGTATGTTTGGATCAATCATATCTAAATCTAATTATTGTTAACTATAAAAGCTGTTAGTTACATTAGGCGTCTTGCGACCACCAAGCCTAATAGGCAAAACATTAAGGACAACATCACACTCAGCAAAACGTACATTAGAGCGCGTTCGCCTTGGTTAGCTTCGACCATCCTAATTGTCTCCAACGAAAACGCAGAAAACGTGGTAAAACCACCTAAAAACCCACTCAATACTACAATCTGCGCTTGCGTGCCCCAATTCATTTTGGCTACTAGCCAGAGCGACAAAAAGCCAATAAAAAACGAACCAGAGATGTTGGCAAAAAGCGTGCCGAATGGTAGCTGAGTCCAGCCCGATTTAATAGTCAACTGAGTCAACAAATATCGACTTAAGACGCCTGAGCCGCCCGCACTAAATAAAGCTAAATAAAACAACGAGGGATTCAAGAGGCCTCCTTTAAAAACAATGACTTAAGTTGATTTTCGCGTCTTTCAAACTACCTTAGAGCTAGAGCCACTGTGCAAGTAACGACTTAATCACTGCTCAAGCAGGTCAACGCCCGCCGGCACTGTGAACTCGAACACATCGGCTTCTAACTGGGGGTTAATTTCCACACCTCTAAGGTCTAAGCGCGTTTCGTTGCCGAGCACGTCAAGCATTGTGATCGCGCTAATAACGGAGTTTTCAAACCCCACCATAATTTGATTAAACCCAGCATCGAGATCTTTAGGTTTTAACGCAACCCAACTAACCCCGTCAGTGACACCGACATCAAAAACTTCGAAATGCTCGTCCACTGTCGCTTTGCTTTCGACCAGAGAAAGACTCGGGATTTGCGAGAGCGCGTTATCTAAGCTTCTTTTTGTCACTTGTTCAAGGTCTAAGTCGTACACGAAAATCGCATTGCCATCGGCGATTATCTGCTGTTCCAATACGTCCACTCGCCCGGGGGAAAAATAGTCCCAACGAAACTTACCAGGTCGTGACAAATACACACGGCCGCCCGCTGCATCGAGCGTCATACCCGAATCGTCTACAATCCGTTGAGTAAACACGGCCGACAAGGTGCCCGCGTCCGCAAAAAACTGGTTGAGCAACTCTTCCGAACTTCTGGCGGAATTGCTCACCAAAGCAACAAACAGCACCGCTAGGAGTTGGGCACCATTTTTAACCACACTTTGTACTGCGCACTTGAGTTTCAAGCTATTAATCCTCGATCGGTGGGGGCGCTAATACTTCGCGCCTTCCGTTGTCTTCAGCGGGTGTTATAACGCCCGCCATCTCCATAGTCTCGATCATGCGCGCTGCGCGGTTGTAACCTACTCTTAACTGCCTCTGTACCGAAGATATTGAGGCACGACGCGTGCGTGTAACAAACTCAACAGCTTGGTCATAAAGAGGGTCACTCTCAGGGTCGCTCAGAGCATTTTCATCTCGGAACGCACTCGGCAAAGCGTCGTTAACTTCTCGCGGAGCACTCAAAATCGACTCATCGTATTCTGGCGGTTCATCGCTTAACAGAGACTGAACAACCGCGTGCACTTCTTTATCAGACACAAAACTCCCGTGTACACGCTCAGGAGAACTGGTACCCGGCGGCAAAAACAACATGTCTCCGTGCCCGAGTAGCATTTCTGCGCCCATCTGATCAATAATGGTTCGCGAATCGACCTTAGAAGAAACCTGAAAAGCGATACGCGTTGGTATGTTGGCCTTTAAGAGACCTGTAATAACATCAACCGAGGGTCGTTGCGTGGCGAGAATAAGGTGTACGCCTGAGGCT
Organism: Proteobacteria bacterium UBA7415; assembly: GCA_002470515.1. Taxonomy (GTDB): domain Bacteria; phylum Pseudomonadota; class Gammaproteobacteria; order Arenicellales; family Arenicellaceae; genus Arenicella. The sequence goes on from DKML01000016.1 coordinate 76,134, forward strand.
CTACCTTTTTGCGCCAAGCGGGTAATAAGCTCTTCTACCTTTTTGCCGACCGTCATCATAAGGTCCGCAAGTTCATCGATCACTATGACTAAACAAGGGAGTTCAATAAGTTCCTCCGGCACACTTCCTTCGCGTGCCATTGGATCATAAATAGGTTTGCCGGCCTCTAGTGCCAATCGCACTTTGCGGTTGTAGCCTGCTAAGTTTCGCACACCCAGTTCGGACATCAGCTTGTAGCGACGCTCCATTTCCACAATGCACCAACGCAAGGCATTGGCGGCTTCACTCATATCAGTAACCACCGGCGCTAGTAAATGCGGTATGCCCTCATAGACCGACAGCTCCAACATCTTGGGATCGACCATGATCATACGCACCTGCTGTGCGGTCGCCTTGTAGATCAGACTTACAATCAGAGCATTGATACACACCGATTTACCTGAGCCTGTGGTGCCGGCTATTAACAAGTGTGGCATTTTCGCCAAATCCGCTATAACAGTATTACCGCTGATATCCTTGCCGAGCACTATGGCGAGATCTGAGTTCATATTCTCGAACTCACTTGACGAAAGTCCTTCGACTAATCTAACGATCTCACGCGACTCATTCGGTATTTCTATACCAATCACTGATTTGCCGGGGATATTTTCAACGACTCGCACGCTCATCGTCGACATCGCTCGCGCCAGGTCCTTAGCCAAACCAGTAATAGTCGCTGCTTTTATACCAGGAGCCGGATTAATTTCGAATCGAGTAATAACAGGACCCTGGTGTACGCTCACGATCTCCACCGCCACGTTAAAATCAGCTAACTTTTTGACTAGCAATACCGACAAAGCGTTGAGCTCTTCATTCGAATAACCGACTATCTGTGCGTCCGGCGGATCTAGCAGAGATAACGCTGGCAAGGCGCTATTTGAGCTGCGCATCGAATCAAACATTGTCGTTTGACGTTCGCGCTCTAAACGGCCGCTATCTTCGCTAGCAAGCTTCGGCGCAATCTTAGGCATTATGGTCGGAGAAACTTTAACCTTCTCATTAAACTCCGAAACGGCTTCTCGACGAACAATTCGCGCTTTTTCGCCAATTTCGCGGTCTTCTTTATGTTCACGCTGTTCTTTAACGAAATCAATAAAGGTGAATATGCGCTCGCCTATGTAATCCATTAAGCTGAACCACGACAAGCCTGTAAAAATGGTGATGCCCGTTAAAAACATAGCAACGAGTAACAAGGTGCTGCCGATATTCCCAAACATTGAGACAAATGTGGAATTTAAACCATCACCTAAAAAACCTCCTGCTGTAAAGGGCTGATCATTAGCTAAATGGGAGAAATGCAAATTCTCTAATCCACAACCACCCATTACGGTAATAAAGAAACCCAGCATCACCAAGAATCGCGGTAAGTACGATGGATCTAAAGGCTCATGTCGCGACTTATAAAAACGGTAGCCTATAAAAATTATCATTATGGGCACTAAATAAGATACATAGCCAAAACCATGCAGTAATACGTCAGACAACCAAGCTCCAACACTCCCGCTCCAGTTGCTGGGTTTATCGCTAACTCCGCCGCTATGTGACCAACCAGGGTCAGCCGCGTTGTACGTCAATAGCGACAGCAATGCATACACTGCGACAAATACGCACAGTACTACTACGATCTCAGAACTAAGCTGGCGCACGCGTGGTGATACCAGCCCGTCATCCTGCTTTTTAATGGTTTTTTTCTTGGCCTGCGGCATGCTTTAACAATATTGGGTCGTAAACGTTGTATTCTATCGCGTTCACTCAACAATGACACCTGACTTAGGCTCGCGTAATGTAGATTTGATTTTTCTTCACAAGCTTGAAAAGCATGTCTTGAAACCCATCTAAAGTGCTTTAGAATCAATCCCCTTGAAAGATCGTTGCTAATCGATAAGCGAATAGAGCGCTCTACCCCAAAGAAATGACTTCAGGAGAAGCAAGATGAGTACCCCAAAACACTGCCGTGTGTTAATTCTAGGATCTGGACCAGCGGGCTATAGCGCTGCTGTATATGCCGCGCGCGCCAACCTAAATCCAGTTCTTATTACCGGTATGCAACAAGGTGGGCAGCTCACCACTACTACCGAAGTCGACAACTGGCCCGGGGATGATCAAGGCGTAGATGGCAATGAACTAATGGCGCGCATGTTGCGCCATGCAGAGCGCTTTGAAACCGAAATCGTTTTTGATCACATTCACACCGTGCACTTAGATAAAACACCTCTCACTCTTGAGGGTGATTCAGGAGTTTATACGTGTGACGCTTTAATTATTGCAACAGGTGCATCGGCTAAGTATCTTGGTCTTGAATCTGAAACAGCATTTCAAGGTAAGGGTGTCTCTGCGTGCGCTACCTGTGATGGTTTTTTCTACAAGGGCAAACCTGTTGTCGTGGTCGGCGGTGGTAACACAGCCGTAGAAGAAGCCTTGTACTTGTCTAACATTGCCTCTGAAGTAACCATCGTGCATCGTCGTGATGAGTTTCGCGCCGAAGCCATTTTGATTGACCATTTGATGGAAAAAGTTGAGAACGGTAATGTGAATGTTGAATGGAACCAAAATTTGGATGAAGTGCTTGGAGACCCAATGGGCGTAACGGGAGTTCGGTTAAAATCCGCCAAGTCCGACGAAACAAAAGAAATAGACGTCGATGGCGTCTTTATCGCAATTGGTCACAGCCCCAATACTGACATCTTCAAGGACCAGCTTGATATGCAAGGTGGATACATTACCGTAAAGAGTGGCACAAGCGGAGACGCTACGGCGACCAGCATTCCAGGCGTGTTTGCTTGCGGCGATGTAATGGATCATATTTATCGTCAAGCAATTACATCGGCGGGCTCTGGCTGCATGGCAGCTCTAGATGCTGATCGTTACTTAAAGAACATAGATTAGCTATAAAGGCTAAAAGGGTGAAGGTGGATCAATCTTCGCCTTAATAAAGCTTAATAGAGCACAATTTAGTGTCTGAGTCCGACAATAAAATGGAACACGCGATGCACAAATTGCTTGGGCAAGGCGTTAAGCCGCTCAAGCAAAACCGCATGACGCCTTACCGTCCTCCTTTAGACGCGACGCCTAAACAGCGCCTGCTTGATAATGCGCGCGTAATGGAAGAGCTATTGGCTGAATCAGACGAGTCTGCAAGCTACGAAAGCGGTGACGAGTTAAAGTTTTTACGCGCGGGCTACAGCTCTAGATTGTTAAAAAAATTAAGACGCGGCGATTATTCAATACAAGACGAGCTAGACTTGCATGGCTTAATTACCGCAGATGCAAAACAAGCGACTCACGAGTTTGTAAACGAGTGCGCTCGCTCAAAAGTTAGCGCGGTACGCATAGTCCACGGCAAAGGACGCAATTCAGCGGGTCGAAAACCAGTGCTTAAAAATATGTTGATTGGCTGGCTGTCTAAGAACCAGCATGTGGTCGGCGTGGTCTCGACGCCTGCTAACGACGGTGGAACCGGCGCCGTTTATGTGCTCTTAGGTAAACCTAAACCCTAACTATTCGGCAATTCTTTCGCTCACCAAATCACTAAAGTGCTTTATGTTCTGTTCGTGTTTGGCTAGTAAAAGTTCATCAATTGCACCTGCGTTAATCCCTTCTTGGATTTGTTCAGACGCCCACATATCTTCTTTTTCGTACGTCGTCTGGTCGAGCACCGCCAAGGTTTTATCGTAATGTGCTTTTGCAGCATCTGTCGTCGGCTGTTCAGGTACTAACAACATATGTCGCCATGTGCACTCCCCCACCTTATCTCCTGGTTGCATCAAAATGATTGTGTAACTGCTCGGATGCGCAATCATGCATGCATTCGGAAAAAGGATATTTGTGGGCGTAATGTATTCGGGTAGTGATACTTGATCCAGATCAGCAGACTCCAGATCCATTACGTTTTTACGCGGCACGAACGATCTGAGGTGTGGCCCAATCATTTCACTTATCGCAATATTCTCGATAAAAAATTCGGCAATCGAATTCTTATGCAGAGTTCCAATATGATACGACTCTAAGAATGCATATATAGGCAGTTTCCAGTCAGACTTTAAATGCCTTGTCTCATCAAAATAAACACTGGAACTGGCAAAATCTAGGGCTGATAGCTCATCAGTCAAACCACCTAAATATTCATTGATATCGTAGCCTTCACTATCTTTTTCTACACTAGTCATTGTTAACCACAAAAAACCGAAGGCTTCTTGTAGGCGAAGCTCACGAAGTGATTTAGTACTCTTATCTAAACCAGGGAAAAGGTCTGCGCGTGGCACGCCTACCAAGCCGCCCTGCAGGTCGTAGGTCCACGCATGATACGGGCAGCTGAAGCGCGACTTACAGCCGCTTTCCGTTTGCTCTAATTTCGTACCTCGGTGCTGACAGTAATTAAGAAACGCTCTTGCCTTGCCATCACTGCCGCGCGTTAGCAATACAGACTTGCCGTACAACTCTTGAACCAAATAGGCACCTTTGCCTTGAAGCTGTGAGCTATGGGCCACTATCTGCGGCAATGACTCGAACATTTTGATCTCAGCTTGGCGACGCTCGTCATCACGCATTTCGTTGGCATTTAGGACCGACGTAGCCTCAGCCTCGTCTCCTGCACCCAACTTTACTTTTTCGATTAACTCGGCAATCTGCCTTTGATAAAAGCTCGCTTTCATACTCTCTAGTGTACCGTATTTATTTAATGCTCAAACAATGTACTCTGGCCCTACCATAAACACATAATACAGATATGCGTTAAATTTGTTGTTCGAGTAAATTCGTTCGCGCCTGCCCTGGCCCAAAGCCTGTAACGCGTTTAAATGCTTTTGAAAACGCAGCCTCACTGTCATAACCTACTTCTATAGCTGCAGCAAGGGTCGATGCGCCCTCTTCTGCCAACAGTGTATAGGCTTTGCTCATTCGCCATTGAGTTAGGTACTCCAATGGGCTCTCGCCAACAACTTCTTTAAATTGTCGAGCAAACGCAGAACGAGACATAAATGACTGTGCCGCAATGGTATCTACGGTCAGTTTTTGATGGTACGACGAGTGCATAAAACTCATGGCCGCACTGAGCTTGGGGTGACTCATAGCCGCGAATGCGCCAGTTTGCGTTGGCAGATGGTCCCGTAACAATAAATACAGTAAGCAGTCAGCTAAACGGTTGAGTAATGCACTTTGTGCTTCGCCCACGGCCCATGCCTCATCTAACAGTAGCTGCATTAATACCACCGTAGACCCACGGCATTCAGTCACACCTATATGCTTAGTATCTTCGTGTCTCGACTTGTGCAATTGTGATGCCGCGTTTGAGCTTTGTGTGTTTGAGTGGCGCAAAATAATAGCCGTGGGCAATTGGCTAAGAAGTCGGTCAAACAGCGGATTATTGTGACTGAAATTACCGCAGATTAATGCCGTTCCATCCGCCTGAAGGCCCTGTGAGAGTTCAATCGCAGTTGCCGTATTTACGACCACCTCGTTAACATTTGCACCGAGACTGGCTATCTTGTGCCGCGCGTCCTGTGGAAAAAAAACGGCGTCGCCCTTACTCAACTCTATTGTCTGATCCTCTATATGCAGAGCGCAGCGTCCAGCGGAAACAACATGAAAACTCAAGCGGCGACTACCTGACGTATCCACAGCCCATAGCCCACAGTACTGAGCATTGTTGAAGATATTCGCTTGAACACGAACATTGGCGAACAACTGATCTAACGCACTCATAAAACCCGCAACCCATTCAATTGATTAACAACCATAGAAAGACAAGCCTAGACGTATCAGACATAAGCCCAAGCGCATTAGACATAGCTACTCTGCCAGCAAACTTACACAATATATCCATAGCGCTGAATCAGAAGCTTTTAACTCTCTGACCAGCGTTAACAATAACTCACACCAACCAACATAAACCCTACTATGAACACAACACAGAAAACTATTTCTACCTTCGTCCTAGCACTCGCCTTTTTGTTTGCAGCTTTAGCAAATGCAGGCTCCGCACATGTTGACGTTGACGAGCAAGGCGTAATCCTTGCTGGCCATGATGCCGTAGCCTACTTTACTGAAAATGCAGCCGTAGCGGGTAGCCCTGAATTTACTGCCACTCATAATGGTGCTGTTTACCAATTCAAAAGCGCGCAAAACCGAGACCTTTTCAACGCAAAGCCCGACTACTACGCTCCTCAGTTCGGTGGTTTTTGTGCATACGGAACTGTATTTGGTAAGAAATTTGCGGTAGACGGAAAAGCGTTTGAAGTTGTCGATAACAAGCTCTATGTAAATAAGAACTTGGATGTCTACGAAAGCTGGCAAGAAGATAAGATTGAAAACATCGAAGCTGCAAATATCAAATGGCCTAACATTGTAAATACACCAGCATCTAAGCTTTAAAACGACATCACGATCAGCAACTGATAAGACTGTAGAGTCGTATCAGAGCCATGCAAAGGTAGACCGAGTTCGCTTGGTCTGCTTTTTTTAATGAGTTCAAGATCATTAGCCTCGCAATCGCTCCCAAAAAGAGCTCTCAGCCCCGATTCACGGCAATTTCTAACCATTTCGTCTCCCTTTGTAAAGCACTCCTACAGGGCTCAATGGTAAACTTGAAGCAGATTAAATTAACCTTAAAACAAGTCGTGAATTCAGAACCCTCTGTGAGCCAACAACCCAAACTAGGCGGCATAGCTGCAAACGCTAAAATCCTACCAGATCTTCTAGGAGAAGTAATCTTAGAACAAGAAGGCGAAACTGTATTCGCCGCGGTAGAGCTACTCCGCCGAGGGTTTATTGAACATCGTAAAGAACCCAACGAAGAAAAACTGCAGATGCTGTTAACCGAGATCGAAAAGCTCGATGGCATCGCGATAGAACGCGTTATTCATGCGTTTAGTACTTTCTTTCATCTCACCAATATTAGTGAAGAACTCGATGCGCATACACAACGGCATCAAGAGGAAGAGCACAATGACACTTGGCCAAACTCCTTCGAAGATACTTTTCGACATTTAAGGAAAAATGGTCACACATTAGAGGAAGTACTGACTTTATTGCAGCGGGTAAATTACTACCCAACGTTTACGGCTCATCCGACTGAAGCAAAACGACCACTCGTACTTGAAGCACTGCAACGTATTCAGCAAGAATACAAAGTTGGCAATGCGCCCGTCAGCTCTGCTGTAGAGCGAGCTCAGTCACGTCACCGACTCAAGGCGATGATCCAGATTTTCTGGAAGACAGATGCAGTTCGAGCGAACAAACCAACCGTATTCGACGAAGTCGATAACGCCGTTTATTATTTCAAGCAAAGTATTTTTGCGGCGCTACCCAACATTTATCGTGCTTTAGAAAGCGCCTTAAAAAGCGTATACCCTGAAGCTCGGGGGCGCGACATCGAAGTGCCTAAGTTGATTCAATTTGGCACGTGGGTTGGCGGAGACCGTGACGGCAATCCTTTTGTTACGGCCAGTATCACGCGTCAAGCTTTATGGATGCAGCACATTGCAATTCTGGAGGAATACATCTCTCGGGTTACCCACTTGGCTAATTTACTCACACACAGCATTGATCAAGTCAAATTGTCAGACGAATTGCAACAAGCTATTCGTTCAGACAAAACTGTATTCGAGAAGCACTTCGATACTCGCAGTAACAATGAACCCTACCGCCAAAGGTTAGAGTTTATTGCGCTTCGCCTTAAACGTACGCGCGCTTACGCGCAAAAGCAGCTCGAAGGCAAAGCTTCAGAACGCAACGCATTGTGCTACGTAAACCAACAATCCTTGCGCCGCGATTTAGTCCTTATCAAAGACTCATTGGCATCACATGGCGAAGACAATTTGTCTCGCGGCAGCTTGCGCGACTTGCTCATTCTACTGGATTGTTTTGGCTTTAATTTGGCACGCATGGACGTGCGACAAGAATCAACATTGCACTCTCAAGCCATTGCTGAAATGGCCAATAACTTGGCTGAGCCAATCGACTACCTTGCGATGGACGAATCCGTGCGCCAGGAGTGGTTAACCGCACAGTTAAATAGCCGAGACTCTTTGATTTTTGATCGTAGCCAGATCACGTTGCAGTCCGCCGAAGTGTTGGATGTGTTTGTGTTAATGAAGCAAATGCACCAAGAAATATCGTCAAAATGCTTTGGCAGCTACATTATTTCGATGACTCACGAGGCAAGCCACTTGCTTGAAGTGGCCGTGCTGGCAAAGCAAGCCGGCCTTATAAAGCATGAAGGTGACGGCTTAGTCAGCCATCTTCATATCGCTCCGTTGTTCGAAACAGTAAAAGATCTTGAGCATGCTGAGCCCACTCTGGATGCCCTATTTTCCAACCCAAGCTACCGCCAACTCTTAGACTTTAATGATGATACACAAGAAGTAATGCTTGGGTATTCAGATTCTTGTAAAGACGGCGGGATTTTGGCCTCTAGCTGGAACCTGTACAAAGCACAGCAACATATTGTAAGCATCACCGACCGGCACTCTGTAGGCTGCTTAATGTTTCATGGCCGTGGCGGTACTATTGGTCGTGGTGGTGGCCCTACTCATGAATCTATATTGAGTCAACCAAGCGGCTCAGTTCGAGGACAAATCAAGTTCACCGAACAAGGCGAAGTACTGTCATTTAAGTACAACTTTCAAGAAACTGCCGAATACGAACTAACCGTCGGTCTAACCGGCCTGATTAAGGCGAGCATACATACAGAGTTACAGAAAGAACCCGCAGAGTTCGCGCAAATGATGGACCAACTAGTGACGTTTGGTGAAAATGAGTTCCGCTCTCTCACCGACGACAACTTGGGAACAATGCGTTATTTTTACGAGACTACCCCTTCGCAAGAAATCGGCTTACTGAACATAGGGTCGCGGCCATCACATCGCAAGAAACAGGACTACAGCAAAAGCTCAATTCGAGCCATTGGCTGGGTCTTTGGTTGGTCGCAATCGCGTCAAAACATTCCGGGATGGTACGGACTGGGTCATGCGCTGAGCACCGCCATTGATGCCGGTGGTTTAGAAACGCTACAGACCATGGCAAGAGACTGGCGATACTTTAAAAACTTTATTTCTAACTCACAAATGGTGGTTCTCAAGACCGACCAAACAGTTGCTAAGCATTACAGTTCACTGTGTTCTGACCAAGCTCTAGCTGAACTCACCTATGGGCGAATGCGCGATGAATTTGAGAGTGCGGTCTCTGCAATCAGGAGGGTGACCGGGCTTAAGGAAATGATGGCTGACTACCCACGCATCGGTCAATCTGTGCGCTGGCGTAATGCCTATTTAGATCCACTCAATTATATTCAAATCAGTTTATTGGATCGCTTAAGTAAGAGTGAAAACCGGCTTGAGTCCCCATGGCTGAAACCTACCTTGAGTAGTATAAACGGCATCGCAACGGGTCTAAGAAACACCGGCTAGGCATTAGTCACTCGACTATCGCAGCCCCTAGTGTTGCGGTCGTCAGAATACCCTTTTAAAACACAGCACCCTTTTAAGACAGCCCCCTTTTTTAAACAAAGCCAATGTTAAAGCGAATACAAACCATTGCGAACTCGTCACAGTTCGAAAACACGATACTGGGATTAATTCTTTTTACGGCATTAATCATTGGTATCGAAGCGTTTCCACAATGGATGACACCCGAGCGCGAGCAGTTGTTCGCTTTGTTTCACACATTAATTCTAGTGGCGTTTGTTGCAGAAGCTTTAATTAAGCTCATCGCGGCATGGCCGCGACCTCATCGTTATTTTGCGAGTGGTTGGAACTGTTTTGATTTCGTACTTATAGTTGTTTCGCTGCTACCGATCGCAAGTGATTTCGCTTTGTTAGGACGCGTCCTGCGTCTATTGAGAGTCTTGAGACTGATCAATGCTTTACCAGAATTACGGCTAATCGTTGAAACCTTACTACGCTCAATACCGTCGATGCTCAACATCGCAATATTAATGGGCATTCTGTTTTTCGTTTACGCTGTGCTGGGTTTTCACTTATTTAGCGAGCACGACCCAGAGCATTGGCGTGACCTGAGTTATGCCATCCTAACGTTATTCCGAGTTGTTACTTTGGAAGACTGGACCGACGTCATGTACACCGCCATGGAAATGTCACCTTTTTATGCCGCCTACTTCGTAAGCTTTGTAGTTATTGGCACGTTTGTGGTAGTTAATCTATTTATCGCAGTTGTAATTAACAACTTAGACGAAGCTAAACATGCGCAACTCGATAAACTTCAGCGTCCTGACACTCATGAACAATTGCTGAAGTCTTTAAAATCAACAAAGAACAGTATGCAAGAGCTAGAAAGACAACTACAGAAACTGAATTCCAATAACCAGACGTAAGCGCTGAAAATATTTTGGTAAAATGCCTTGTTAACGCGAAAACCCAACATGGCAGCATTATTGGATCAATTATGCTGTTCGTAACAATTTAACAAGAACAAAACAATGCAAATACTTGAGTTCGTTACATGGGAAAAAACGGTACTACCTGCGTGGAGATCAAACCATCCAGATATAGTTGCCCCAAACGAATCCATATGGACACAATTCCCTAATGACATTATGTGGCATTCGGCGCTTATCGAGGCTGATGACATAAACAAACTTTGTTTAATCGGGTCTGTCGATTGGCTTGAAGTGTTTCAAACGTTTCGGCTATGGGATTTGTGCAAAAACTTTGCCTCTGCATTGCAATCGAACGACAAATACAAACATATCGATCGCATAAAAGCATTGCAATCATTTTATACGACAGGTAAAACTCTCGCGCCTTTAATCGTTGTTGCGCCCGACTGCGAAGGTCCGTATGTCCTTGTCGACGGCAATCACCGTGCGAGCGCTCTTCTTCTAAACGAAATGCTAATAGGGCAAGCGGTACACATTGGCACGTCGAAAAATATTCCGGACCATGTGGAGTTTTATCAACACAGTGTGACGATGTAATCAGAAATGCTCACTCTGGATCTTACGGCAATCTTGGCTCAACCTATTGGTGCCTTAGGCGGCCACAGTAAGAGACGAACTCCCAATATGACGTTTTTTTTATTTCAGGGTCGCCCCATACTGTCTTCACATTTTCGAACGCACGGCGCAAATACTCGTCGCCATGTTGTTGAATGTAGATCTGCACACCTGACATCGAACGATAAAGGTTAAACAGTTCGTGCAAATTGTATTCGGCGGGCATTGCGATCGCTGGCACGTCGATGGACTCGAATGGGAAATCAATATACCGATACCGATCCCAAAGCAGTTTATTATTTGGCGCCCAAGACGACTCTATCGGCTTGAATACTTCACTTTGAATGCAGGCATCAATGTCATCATCAAAACTGTTCCAGTTATACCCCCAAGCAGCAAACACACCGCCAGGCTTTAGAACGCGTGACACCGTTTGCCAGTATTGCGGTAGATCGAACCAGTGCAACGCCTGTGCTGTACAGACTAGATCGCAAGAATCATCAGCAAGCGCACTGTTCTCAGCGGCTCTTACCGAGTAGCTGACGTTAACAAAGGGTGCTGCGTTATCAATTTGCTGCTGGCTTAAATCCGTTGCAACAACCAGGCTAAAGTGTTTTGATAGCGCGACTGTTGCTTGTCCATTACCGCAAGCGGCCTCCCAGGCTAGCGAATTTTCAGCGCACTGTTCAAATAGAAAGTCATACCACTGTTGTGGGTACTGGGGACGTGAAACCGCGTAGGTATCTGCCTGAGTTGAAAAGAGATCTAAGCTCATTCGCCTTATGAAACGCGAGTCAGCTAACTCATTTTGGACATGGCGCGCAAACTAAACACCTTCATAAATCTAACCATAATCGCCCACGGCCACGCTGGCACAAAGTAATTGGCGCCTTCTTTTTCGATTGCTTTTAGAATGGCCTTACAACCCGTTTCTGTGTCAACCATGAAAGGCGTGGTTTTCACTTTTTCATTAATCTCGCTGCGTATAAAACCCGGATGGATTGTCGTGGTTTTAATAGGTGTATCAAGAAGGTCAATCCGAATTCCCTCGGCTAAATTGCTAACCGCTGCCTTACTAGCTGCATACACCGTCATGGCACGACGAAAACCCCGTACCGCGCTAATGGAAGAAATTATCACGAGATGACCCTCGTTACGCACTCTGAAGTGCTCTAGCGCTGCCTCACATTGTGCTATCGCTGAGACGAAGTTAGTGATGGCAGTTTGCTTATTTGCATGAAAATAACCTGTGCCTATTGATGCACCCTTACCCATACCAGCATTAACGATAACTCGATCTATATGCCCAAGGTCTCCTATGAATAGCTTAAACACATCAAACACCTGATCGTGATTATTAACATCTAACTCACGAATCGAGACCGTTATATCAGGGTTGATGCTCAAGCAATCAGCCTTCAATGATTCAAGCCGATCCATACGCCTAGCACAGAGTGCAAGATTACGCCCTTGACCGGCATACAGCTTTGCCATCATTTCACCCAGGCCAGAACTGGCGCCAGTAATTAAAATATTCTGTCTACTCATAATTATCTCTACCTTCTAAATAATTCTATAACTTCGTTCGTTTCAGCACGCATTAAACCAATTTATTTATACGTAAGAAACTGCTTTAATTCAGGCAACTCAAAGTGCACATGGTCGTTCAATGTCGCGACAAACAGTCTATCTTTACTCACCACTAGCTTGGTGATCGCGCAATTCATGAGCGTCCAGTTCATGTGCATCATTTTGTCACTAGACACGCCTAAAAGTGCTTGCGCGATAACTGAGATAACGCCACCAGAAGTAAACACGGCAACGTTTTTTAATCTTGCCCCACCGCCAGAGTCGTTCGAACGCGCGCGTTCAACGATATTATTGAGTGCGTCGTGTATCCGCTGTTGGTAATACGGCCAAGACTCAACATAGTCAGAATCGTATTGTCCGCTCATCCAACGATTCATCGCTTTATTTAGTGCATCTTCAAATGCCTGTTTCGGGTTTTGCTGACGAGCTATAAACTTACTTATAGCTTGAGCTGACACAAAGTCATCGCCAATACCGCGCAAAATATCATCGTGATCGTACTCATTCCAACCACCTTCCTGCCAGACCTCAGGTTGCGCAGATGGAAACGCTTGGAGGCATCCATCGGCGGTCTGCTGGTGGCGTTGCATGGTTCCGGTAACAACACAATCGAACCCTTCGATTCGTCGCGCTAATGACTGACCTACAATTTTGGCTTGTTCATGACCCAAACTCGATAACTGATCATAGTCGTCCTGACCAAAAGAAGCCTGCCCATGTCGAATTAAATAGATACTCGCCATATCTCTAACTCCCGTCCTAAGCTATGCTTTAATTGCTTTGCGACAACGGTGCATCAGGTAGTGCACCATTACCCACATATTCTTGAACGCAGGATTGCGCGTTTGTTTGTGATAGTAGCGAAAGTAAATTTGCTGAATTATCCCGGCCAATCGGAATAAGCCATACACCTCGTAAAAACGCATGTCGTTAGGCGCATAGCCTGTTTTGTCGAGGTAATAGCTGATCACCTCTTCGCGATTGAGCATGCCTTTCATATGGGTTGGTTGGCGACGCATAAATTGAGCTAAACGATCATCGCCCGCTTCTGTCCAATAGGCTAGGCTATTGCCGAGATCCATCAATGGGTCGCCTAAAGTCGCAAGTTCCCAGTCGAGCACCCCAATTACTTCAGTAGGGTCTTCCCCACTCAACACTACATTATCAAAACGAAAGTCATTGTGCGTAAGGCAGATAATCTCTTTGTCAGGCAAATTATCTTCTAACCAGCTCATTACCGGTTTACCAGTGGGTACATTCCACGTTTTAGCATCTTGGTAACGTTTGATCCAGCCACTAATCTGGCGCTCGGTATATCCCTCCCCTTTAGCAAGATGGTCCAAGCCAGCGCTCTTGTAATCAACTTGATGCAATTCAATCAGGCTATCCAACACATTAAGACAGAGTGTACGAACTTGGGACTCAGATAGATCAACGCCACGTGGCATGTGCTTACGGGGAATAATGCCAGTGAGCTTTTCCATCACGTAGAATTCCGTGCCTATCAGAGATGGGTCCTCTGAGTGCGCTAGCATGGTAGGCACGTAACGATAAACTGGTTTCAGTGCAGCTTGTAGACGATGCTCTCGCCCCATGTCATGTGCCCCTTTAGCTTTAGTACCTGTGGGTGCTCGACGTAATACTATTTCACGATTTTGGTACGTCAGACAGTACGTCCAGTTTGAAGCACCTCCTGAATATTGAGTGACTTGAGGTTCGTCTTCAAGACCAGCGATTTGGCTCTTTAGCCAAGGCCCTAAGCGCTCTAAATCTAATTCTTCGCCCTCGCGTACTTGCGCGCCACGATCCAGTGTTTGCTCACTCATTTACTATTCTCTATCTGATTTGTATGCGATCGTATTGTCGATGAAATAAAGTCTGTACGGAGATATTGTCTCAACCCACTTTACTTGCTCGCATTAATCGAAAACTTTGCCATACGTTTTTTAACAATGCGTAAATACCATGCATTAGGCAGAAGCCGTTTGAGCATATGTGCTCGGCGACCGTCTTTATGAGTCAGTATCATAAACTCGCGCGCCTCATTAGCCGTGACAATTTGCTCGGCAATCGAATCGGCTGTTACGTCAGACTCACCCACCATCTTGTTGACCAACGCGCGCATGCCATCCTGCTCAGTACGCAACGAACGATGTAAGTTAGTTGCAAAAAACGCTGGGCAAACCACCGAAACATGAATGTTCTCAGGCGCGAGTTCAAAATGAGCTCCTTCGGCAAAAGTAATCAACCCTGCCTTAGTCACGCTGTAACTCCCCATATGACCAACAGGGGTAAGCCCTGCTTGCGAAGCGATATTAATAATTGACCTATGGTATGCGTTTGAATGTCTGATCAAAGGCAAAATAGCCTGAGTCATCCTGATCTGGCCTAATAAGTTTATGTCAATTGCCCACTGCCACTGCTCGATGGATTCCGAATCAAGCGAACCGGCCGTAGCGACCCCTGCATTATTGATTAAGACATCAACGGACTGCCAACGGCTTTGTAAACTTGCAACCAATGCATCTACACTGCTTTGAGAAGAGATATCACATTCCTCAAAAAATGCAGTGCCTTGGGTCTGGTCAATTAACTCGACCGTTTGATCGCCGGCCTCGCGGTCTTTATCAGCAACGCAAACGTCGCATCCGCGCAGCGCATAATGAAGAGCCAGTGCTCGACCCAAGCCTGAGCCGGCACCTGTTATTAGTATATTTTTCATACGCTCCACTTTAGCTTAATCATCAATTGCAAACAGCTCTATTGGCAAATAGAGGACATTAGTTACACCAATTTACTGCCGATTCAATCCATTCACCGGCATCGTTAGTGTACGAAACGTCTAATAATGTATCACTAAAGCCCCTATAACTAGCGGCTTCTCCCACAAACGGTGCTCGCAAGACTGATTGTGCAAAGTGAGCGTGACTCTTATTTAACTCAACCAAATTAGGTATATCGCTCACGCCCATATGAGCAAGCAATTGTTGTTTATAGCGCTTAGGCGTTCTTTCCAGCTCAACGCCTTCTAAGCCTAACAGTCTTTCGTAAATCTGCAGCGTTCGCCAATATTGCATACCCTCAAGCGCTTTTTTGGCTATTTCCGGCGCTAGTCGTTGTTCGATCAGCGCAGCATAGTCCAAATCGTTTGGAGTGCTGTCAGATGCTATTAGCAAGTTTGCTGCTGCATAAAACTCATACTGCATCAACCCTCCCGGCCTTAGCTTGCTGTTGTAGATCTCGTCTCCTGCACTGGACACTCGGTGAGTATCGATTCGTTTCCACATAGCCTCGACATCACCAAGGAGCTGATGAGGGTCACGTCGGCGGGTCAGTAGCTCTGATTTAAGTTCATTGACGGCTTTTTCGACGTGCGCACTCGCCAAAATCGGTCGCGCAAACATAAACGCAATGTGCTCCCATGTATGCGCTCTTGTTAGATGGTGATTCTTGAGACTTGCGACACTAACAGTGGGAGCTCCTGAACGACCTGACGGCCGCAACCGTGTATCCAGCTCATAAACAACGCCTTCTTTCATTTTGCTGGAAATTGCAGTTTGTAAACGGCTTACAAAATGGGTCGCGTGGGTGAGCTCAACCTGTTCCTCATCAAATACAAAAACGAGGTCTAAATCAGACATCGGCGCCATGGTGCTAAGGCCAAGCTTACCCAGCGCTATGATACTGACAGGAGATTCGTTGAGTTCCAACTCGTCGCACACCAATTTAACCGCGCACTGCAATGCCCTTTCAGCCAGCAAAGTAAGACCTGCTTGAAAATCTTTAACGCTGATTTGTCCCTGTAAGAACTGCCAGTAAATTTGATATAAATGCTCATTAACGAAACGACGCAGGCTATCTAATTGCGCGTCGTACGTTGGTTGTACCAAGACATCGTCAGGGTTAGGTAGGTCATCAGGGTATCGCCAAACACGTTCAAGGTATCGGTCGATTATGTGCGGGGATTGTTCAAGTAGTATAGTCATTGCAGGTGAATCGCGCAGTGGCGTAATTACCGAATCCAGCAATTCAGGCGTTTGAGCCAATAGTCGAAAGTACTGCTCGCCTTTAGGAAGACGACGAAAATAGTCATGCAGCCGAACAATGGTCGCCTCGATGTCCTGCTCACTGAGCCTTCGCTCCGTTAAGTAGCGAGACAATCCAAGTGTAAGTGGTCGTAAATGCGTTCTGGCTTCAATCGACACACCGTATGCGTGATAGCCCGACTCCCAGATTTCTATGATTTCGTCACTGCGAGAACTTAAGTTTGGCGGCCAGACTATAGGTTGGTTTAATTCGGTGTCCTGGCTGGCGAAAAGTTCACTAAACGCTAAGTTTACGCCACGTCGGTACTCATTTAACTGTGCCACAAAATCAGGCCAACTCTCAATACTGAGTAATAACTGCAGTTTTGCTCGAGTACTTTCATCGGTTGGAATTAAATGAGTATGCGCATTGTCCAACAACTGCAAACCATTTTCGAGTCGTCTTAAAAAACTGTACGCAGAATTCAACAGCACTGAGGTATCGGAATCCACCAGAGCAGCACGCGTTAAAACATCTAGAGCACGCATCGTATTAGTCGTCTGCAAAGAAGGTTTACGCCCCCCCCAAATTAGCTGCATGGCATTAACAACAAACTCAATTTCTCTTATTCCGCCGCTGCCTAACTTCACATTAAAGCCCGCCACATCGTCCTGGATTAGCTCTTGCCAAGCCCGTTCACTGCGCAAACTCGGGTGCTCCAAATTGATACGATGCTTAATCTCAGCAAGCTCATCTAAAGATCTATAGTCGAGGTTCTGGCGCCAGATAAAGGGGTGCAAACTTTCTAGAAAGTCAGTGCCTGCGTCTATATCGCCTGCTACTGGACGTGCTTTCAACAGAGCTAAGCGATGCCATGGGGACGCCTGATAAAAGTAATATTGCTGAGCCGCAGGAACCGACATTGCTAATGTATTAGCCGATGCATTGGGTCTAAGCCGCCAGTCCACCCGCCATACAAAATCTAAGCCTCCCGAACGAGACAGTGACTTGGTTAATGTCTGTAAAACTTGATGCGCAATAAACGCGATACCAAGAGAACTCGGTACAGGGAATGTCTCGGGATCGAAATACGCGATAAGATCCACATCACTTGAAAAATTAAGATCTTTACCACCCAGCTTACCCAACCCAAGTACAAACAAGCCCTTTAGAGGTTGGTCTATTAGGCTGTTTAGTGCTTTATGCTTGCCTGCTACATGCCGCCAAGCTACTTGTAAAGCCGCATCAAGACTTGCGTCGGCGAACTGGCTCCATAATAAGCCTCGCTCTTCATGGGTTAAGTTTTTATTTAGTTCTAATTGAGCCCAAGAGATCGTATATTCATTTTTTATTGCAGTTATTGCCGATTCAAACTCTTCAAGACTCGTACCGCTCAGGTTCTCTGTATCGCCGATCAGAGATCTAAGCCGCTCAAGAACGTGCGCAGGATCGGTTTCGTCACAGGAGAAACCCTTACGTTCTAAGCGCTGCAAATAGGCTGAGGCTACGTGCATACTAATCTGCCCAAGGTTGAGCAAAATTAAGGATTGATCGTTTGCGTGTAGACAGGTCGCTAAAAACAGCGACTAGCCGTTTAAACATCTGACCGAGCATCCGCTTCCTTCGACCACCGCTGGTACTTTAGTTCGGCATACCAACAGCTCGTCTTCACTTGCAATTTAGCGTTGTCGGCCCAAACAAAAGCCGCGTTGACTAAGCGTTCGGCAAGACCTTGCCCGCGATGAGAATCAGGAACAAATGTCGTTACAAAGTCTACGAAACTGTTGTCATCACTTAGCGTGTATCGCACGTAGGCTGCCGGCGCATCGCCAAGATCAATTACAAACTGCTGTGTCTCTTGGTCGTGCACTACCACTAGGCTTGGTATTACCGTTTGAGTTGGTTCGTTTGTCATAGTACCTCCAATAAAGAGTAGCTTGCGTCTCCCTGAGCGTACCAGAATGGTCGCTTGTGCATAAGCTTAATAAAGACCGGAGCATTCAACTGATTATGTAACCAGCTATTTAATCGCGGCAATTCCAATGCGTCAAATCGATCTGGCGCAACAAAATAACATTGGCGGACAAAAGGGCAAATTGCCCAATCTAGCAACGAGGATTCTGGAGTCATTAAAAACATGTCCGTTGAATTCGTTTGACTAGGCACTAAGGCTTGGTCAAGTTTTTCTAAAAACGGGTGCAACCTCGACCAATAGTAATCTTGAGAACGCTCTGGATGGCGATCGAAGTATTTATAGCGATCAAGGCCACTTTTAAAAGAACTGTCGTTCTCAGCGACTAGAGCGTGTGCAAGTTCACTGCGGTCTAACTTGCTGTGACCGTGCGTCGCGGCCCAAGCCATAATATCAACACTCTCATCGATAACCGTTCCGTCCTGTAGACACAAAACGGGAACCGTCCCTTTACTTGATACTTGGAGCATTGATACTGGTTTGTTGCGAAGCTCTACTTCGCGCACCTCGCAATCAATATTGCTATGAGCCAGCGCTAAACGAGTTCGTATCGCGTATGGACACCTTCGAAAACTGTAGAGAATAGGTTTAGTCACAGCGCTATTGAGTAATGCTAACTACTTGGGGAATCCAAACAGACCTTTTTCAAGGATACTCTTGACCGTTTTCTCTGGCAGTGACTGTTCCCAATCACCGCGCCCCTTAGGGATTTCCAATGCTATCTCTCGAGCTGAAACACTTAGGTTCGCGACATCCATGATCTCTGCAGTGACCATGGCATTATTGTGGACTAGGTGCTGCAGGAGAAATTTCAAATCTGGATTTACATCGACCGTATCTAACGTAATCAACTTGCCATTCTTAATCGACGGATAGACGTACACGTTAGTATTGTCCGAAAATAACTTACCAAACGCCTCAAGGATGCCCCCTTCTAAGCCGTCATAATAGTCTTCGGCAAACAGGTAATCAAAGTCCAGTACGCTCAACATTATGCCAATTCGGTTAGGCGTGTATCGTCGGATCCAAGAGCGTAATCGGAAAAAACGTAAATAATCCGAAATCAACACAGAAAACCCAAGATCGTTGAGTAAATCTACGCGAGCTAGAAAATCGGAGTCGGCATCTGTGCCTGTTCCGCTTAGCTCGTTCATGGTGATTTCTGCAACAACTAATACGTTACTTTTGTCCACAGAATCTTCGACCGAAAACTGCTTTATTGCGGCCGCTTTCATATCCATATGAACTTTCGTCGGCGGCTTAAACGAACCACGAATAACGATCGGGTCGCGTTTACGCAAAGCCGAGGCTGGCACTATCGACAAACCCTCTTTATCAAACATAACCGCACGACAATGCCAACTGCGAATTAGGTGCAGGTTCATCAAACGATTTTCGACTGTTTCGAAACCATGACCTGAAAAATTAATCAGGTCAATCTCTATGCGTTTATCAGCGCCCATTCCATCTTGTAGAGATTGAATAATCGCTTTAGGATCGTCGGCTAGGTGGTATGCCGCGTGGACTAGGTTGATGCCAAGTATGCCTAACGCTTCTGACTGCTCAGTGTTGGTGTCATCAAGCATGCGTACGTGCAGCACTATTTCAGAAGCGGGCTCGTTCGCATTAAGCTGACGTCGAACGCCGATCCACCCATGACATTCATTTTTTTGACTATAGCTGCGCGCGGTGACCGTTGCGGCGTAAGAGAAAAACCGTGAGTCGACTTCGCGCTCGCCGTCTAAACGACTGACGAGCAGCTCGTGCTCGATTTGCATCATTTGCTCACAGCGCTCGCGGCTTACATAACGACCCACTTTGCCGTAAATATCATCGGAGACTTTCATGTCGTACGCAGACATCGTCTTAGCGATAGAACCGGCTGCAGCCCCCGCTGTAAAAAATTGACGTGCTGTTTCCTGCCCCGCTCCAATCTCAACTACGGTCCCGTAAATTGTATTATCCAGGTTTAATTCAAGCGCTTTCTCTTGAGTAAGTTTTTTGTTGCGGCGGCGTTCAAGGAGAATATCTTGCATAGTGAGGAGTAGTTGAAAATGACTGTTTAGTAGTTCAAGTTGAAATTTTACCGATTGAATAGAAAGTCAATTTGATATTCAAAATAGTTAGCTGAGTAATGACTCGGTGGCCACGGATAAATAGTAAAGCACCTTGTTTTATATATTGCTTTATTTCGAGGCCTTCTTTTTAAGATTGTATTACAAGAACCACGGCATGAGCAGCCATGCCTTCTTCGCGACCACAAAAGCCCAAACGCTCTGTGGTCGTCGCCTTAATGTTTATCTGAGTCGCCTCACAGTTTAAGTCACTAGCTATATTGTCTTGCATCGCCGCAAGGTACCTTGCCAATTTAGGGGCTTGAGCAACAATAGTGGCATCGACATTGCCTATTGAGTAATTCAACGCATGCATTTTTGTCGCAACTGACTTGAGTAACTCTCGGCTATCAACACCCGCCAACGCAGGGTCCGTATCAGGAAAGTGCTGACCTATATCGCCCAATCCTAAAGAACCCAAAATAGCGTCACAAATGGCGTGCAATAATACGTCCGCATCAGAGTGCCCTAACAAACCTTTGGAATGCTCGATCTTTACACCGCCCAGCACTAACGTTCGCTCAGGGTCAAGTCGGTGCACGTCGTATCCATGGCCAATACGCATCAAATCTCCATTTTTAGTGATTGTTATTGTGAATAGTGTGGAGCGACTTTATATCAAAGTAATAAATTGTGCTTGTGTCACTCGCGCCTTCAACTCAAAAGCGGAGAACTAATCATCGTCGTCGTCATCTCCACCAACAACATCGACTACCGCCGCGCCTACCTTGAAAGGTATTTTTACAACTTCAATGGCGGTATCTACAACAAGGCCAACCGCTGTACCAATACAAGCAGTAAGGCTTAAAGACAGGACCAACACGTAAAACAAACGATATAAAGGCTTCATGAAATCAGAGGCTCATAAAAGTGATACAACTAAAACTATAACTCTATTATACGGCAGGTCGACTGATTTAATCCCTAGCTAGGGATTAAATTTAATGGACTAAAGCAGAAATTGCTCGGCGAGCAATAGGTCATCTTTCGTCGTTATTTTGATATTGGTATGTGAACCCTTAACTAGTTTGGGCTCAAAACCTGCGTGCTCAAGCGCTGAGGATTCGTCTGTTACTATAAAACCTTCAGATAGAGCTTGGCCCAATGCTTGCTTGAGTACTCCAAAGCGAAACATTTGAGGGGTTAAGGCGTGCCACACTTCATCACGATTTAAGGTAGAGACTACTCGACCGTTGCTGGCTATTTTCAAAGTATCCTTAGCCGGCACAGCTAACAACCCCCCTACGTCATCACCTTCTAGGCTCTCGTATAAGGCACGAAGGTCGGCGCTGTCGACACACGGTCGCGCTGCGTCATGCACTAGCACCCAATCATTGTCACTCGCCTGTACTTCAAGGGCTTCCAGGCCATTCAACACACTTTGAGCGCGACTTTCGCCACCCGCAACAACACGCAGTTTTTGCCGCGCAAAGCAATCAGCCAATACGGCATTGCGTTTAATCAACCTTAATGCCGTATCGTCTTGGTCAGGCACACAGACAATTAATACTGACAGCTCAATATTACTGAGTAAGACTTCGATGCTGTGTTCAAGAACGGTCTTATCCGCAATGCTCACGTATTGCTTTGGTGTGCGCTGTTGCATGCGCGAGCCTGAACCTGCAGCAGGAACAACAGCCCAAACATTAACCTTAGCGCTCATAAGCTCTAAGACTACTAATAAGCTGGTCGAAGAAAATATCGGTAAGACCTGCGTTGTTGTCAACGACTACATCGGCAACGTTAGGATAGAGATTTCGGCGCTCTTGATAGAGTCCTTGTAATGGCAAGCGGGCCAACTTTACTAAACCGCGATTACCTTTATTTTGAACACGCCTTAGCATAGTTGCCAAGCTTATCCGTAAGTAAACACGGGCACCAATGTCGCCTAAGTGCTGCATAGCTTTGGCGCTGTAAACAGCGCTACCCCCTGTAGCAATTACTGTATTTTCACACTCTAATTCTGCCAGCACCGTTTCTTCTAAACGTCTAAAAAAATTTAGGCCTCGCAGATTTACGATGTCTTGAATCTTAAGATTAGTTCTTTGCTCCAGCAAGTGGTCGGTATCTAGGAATGTCATATCCAAAGACTTAGCCAGACGCTTGCCCACCGTACTCTTTCCCGATCCAGGCATGCCGATTAGTACGATATTGGAGCCCACGGAATGTGATTTAGTTTGAGCCATTTAGGGTAGTTCTATGGTTAGCGAAGACTATTGCTTAACTTTTATTTGAAGGAAGTTTGAAATCAGATAAAAGGACTACTTAGCCTTTTCGCTCTTTAAACTTTGCGCGGGGATTCGTGAATCAGTCACCCAGTCTAGGTGCATGCTTTCGCTTTCGAATGTATTGCCGTCTTTGTCTACAAAGAACTGGCCGAAGGCCACTGAGTTTTTGACTATGCTCGCAGAGCCAATTCTTGTGTATTCAAAAATGATGCTCTTGGAGATACGAGCGCCCTCGCGAATATGGCAACCATGGCCAATCCATGTAGGCCCAACGATCATTGCGCCCCCTTCTACAGTAGTGCCCGAACCAATGTAAACGGGGCCTTGTATTTCACAATTATCCCAATCAATATTAGTATTCAACCCCACCCAAACACCGGGCCTCGCCTCTGTTCCAGGCATTGGAATAGTGCGCAACTCTCCTTGCATGATTTTCTGGTTCGCATCCCAATAATCACTGATCTTACCAATATCAACCCAGTTAAACGGCAAATCGATTGAGTGAAACGATAAGCCTTTTTTAACGATCTGCGGGAACAAGTCGCCGCCAATATCGTATTGCTCACCGCTTGGAATAAGGTCTAACACCTCAGGCTCAAAAATGTAGATACCTGTATTTACTTTATTCGAACGCGCTTCTTCTACACTGGGTTTTTCTTGAAAAGAAACAATTTGACCATCATCATCACTAACCACAACGCCATACGAACTAACCTCTTCAGGCGAAACGGCATGAGTACATATGCTGGCTACCGCACCACTCTTCCAATGCTCACGAACCGCTTTGGTCAGATCAAGATCGATTAACGCATCGCCGCAAACAACTAGGAACGTGTCGTCAAAGAAACCGCCAAAATCCTGAATGCGCTTTAAACCACCAGCCGAACCGAGTGCAGTTGACTGGATTTCGCCGTCTTCTATATAGCCTTCAAACGAGTAACCAATTTCAACGCCAAACCGCTCACCATTACCAAAATAGCTTTCGATCTTTTCTGGCAAATGGCTTACGTTAATCATAATTTCGTCAAATCCATGACGCGCCAACTCTTCAACAATGTATTCCATCACTGGCTTGCCAATAATTGGAATCATTGGCTTTGGCATCTCGTTAGTCAGCGGGCGAACTCGTGTACCTCGCCCTGCAGCCAAAATCATTGCTTTCATTGGTTTGTCCCGGGCGAACTGCGCGCCACTAGTTAACGTGCCGCCATTATAGAGGCTTAACCAACTTTTTGAAGCATTTAACCTGAGTTGATGCTTAATGTGCCTTGGCTTTAGTAAATATTAGGCCTTCTTCAGCGACATCCACTGTTATACGTTCACCCGCTAAAAACTCACCCGCCAATAATTTTTGCGCCAGCGGATTCTCTAACAAGTGCTGAATAGTTCGCTTTAGTGGCCTTGCGCCATAGACGGGGTCATAACCCGTTTCGGCAACTCGATCCAACGCTGCTTTTGTTACGTCTAAATAGATATCTTGCTCAGCTAACCTCTTGCGCAAAATATCTACCTGAATGTCGGCAATTGCACGTAGCTCTGCACGACCTAAAGCATGGAACACCACTATTTCGTCTACTCGGTTAATAAATTCTGGTCGGAAGTGTGCAGATACACTTTCCATCACCTGATCCTTCATCTGCTCATAGTCCCCTTGGGGGTCTTCAGTTGCCTGAATGGCCTCTGATCCTAAGTTAGAGGTCATGATGATCACACAGTTTTTAAAATCTACGGTACGGCCTTGCCCGTCAGTCAGTCGACCATCGTCAAGTACTTGCAACAAAATATTGAATACATCCGAATGGGCCTTTTCGACCTCGTCTAAAAGAATTACGGAATAAGGTTTGCGGCGGACAGCCTCGGTTAGATAACCACCCTCCTCGTAGCCTACGTAGCCTGGAGGCGCTCCGATAAGACGAGCTACGGAATGCTTTTCCATAAACTCAGACATATCGATGCGGACTAGCGCATCTTCGGTATCGAACATAAATTCGGCCAACGCCTTAGTGAGTTCGGTCTTACCGACCCCAGTAGGACCTAAGAATAAGAACGAACCATCTGGGCGATTCGGGTCTGAAAGTCCCGCTCGTGAGCGTCTAATCGCATCGGCTACCGCGGTTATCGCTTTGTCCTGCGAAATTACTCGGCTGTGTAAATGGCTTTCCATTTCCAACAGCTTTTCTTTTTCGCCTTGCAACATTTTGGCAACCGGAATACCGGTCCAACTCGCGACAACCTCAGCAATTTCCTCTTCGGTGACATTGCTGCGAAACAATTGATTGTTTTGCGCATCTTGACCTTCACGTTTTTGCGCCGAGCGTAACTGCGACTCTAGTTCAGGAACGATTGAGTACTGCAGCTCAGACATCTTTGCCAGATCGCCTGCTCGCTGCGCTACTTCCATTTCAAGGCGTGCCGCTTCAAGTTCTTCTTTGATATTTTGTGCACCGTGCACAGCGGCCTTTTCGGCTACCCAGATTTCGTTGAGCTCTGCGTACTCGCGTTCGAGGTCTTCAATTTCTGCCTCAAGATTAGACAAACGAGTTTTTGATGCCTCATCGCTTTCTTTCTTCAAGGCTTCTCGCTCAATCTTGCGCCGAATAATTTGGCGATCAAGCTTATCCATAGACTCTGGCTTAGAGTCGATTTCCATACGTATGCGACTGCCTGCCTCGTCAATTAGATCAATGGCTTTATCCGGCAGGTTGCGATCCGTTATGTAACGGTGCGACAAGGTCGCCGCCGAAATCAACGCAGGGTCGGTAATATCGACACCATGATGAACCTCGTATTTTTCTTTTAGACCACGCAGAATCGCGATGGTGTCATCAACACTAGGCTCATCCACCACTATTTTTTGAAAGCGTCGCTCTAGCGCCGCATCCTTTTCGATAAACTGTCGGTATTCATCAAGTGTCGTGGCTCCCACACAATGCAACTCTCCGCGTGCAAGAGCAGGCTTGAGCATGTTGCCTGCATCCATAGCACCTTCGGCTTTGCCTGCGCCCACCATTGTGTGCAGCTCGTCAATAAATAGAATGATCTGCCCTTCTTGCTTAGACAATTCTTTGAGAACCGCTTTAAGGCGTTCTTCGAACTCGCCACGGAACTTAGCACCCGCAATCAGTGCGCCGAGATCCAGCGACAACAGGCGCTTATTCTTAAGCCCTTCTGGAACTTCCCCATTAATGATGCGTTGTGCTAATCCTTCGACGATGGCGGTTTTACCTACACCAGGCTCGCCAATCAACACTGGGTTATTCTTGGTACGGCGTTGCAATACTTGTACCGTACGTCTGATTTCATCGTCGCGACCAATTACTGGATCAAGCTTGCCTTGTTCAGCCAGTTCGGTCATATCAATGGTGTACTTTTCTAGCGCTTGCAGCGCGTCTTCTGAGTTTTGATCTTGCATGTTCTCGCCCCCTCGTACTTGTTCAACCGCGGTTGTAAGTGCTTGTTTAGTCGCCCCAGCTTGGCGCAATAAGACACCTGCACGATCTTTATCGTCCACCAACGCCAACAAAAACAGGTCGCTAGAAATAAACGAATCTCCGCGTTGTTGCGACAGTTTATCCGACACATTCAAGAGCCTTGATGTCTGCTGAGACATATGAATGTCTCCCGCTAAACCCTGTACTTGAGGTAGTTCATTTAATGCTTGATCGATAAGGGTCGCTAAGGCGCGTTCTTGTACGCCAACACGGGCCAACAAAGGTCGAACACTGCCACCGTCTTGTTGATACATTGCTGCCAGCACGTGCAATGGTTCTATAAACTGGTGATCGCGCCCCAAGGCTAAGCTTTGTGCGTCAGCTAGTGCTAATTGAAATTTTGAAGTTAGTTTGTCCATTCTCACGGCATCACCTATATATCTGTTTGTATTGACGAAAAGTCGCCAAAAATTGCTTTATCACATACTTAAATTGGGGCGGAGGCAAATAATTACAAGGATTCATAGCGCTATACGTCACTTTGGGGTTTTACCATCTGCTATTATTTACTCAATACAAGCCGCTTAAGCACCCCTTTTCAATAGATTACTAAATGGACGTCCAGATGAAACTTCCTCGCAAAAAAGTCATTCGTAAACTCGTTAAGCAGTGCTTAAAAGAAGATGTCGGTAGCGGCGACGTTACCGCCCGACTTACGCCAAAGAAAAGCGTTATTGATGGAAAAATTATCACGCGAGAAGACGGTATTCTGAGCGGTGTTGCTTGGGTGAACCAAGTCTTTAAACAAGTCAGCAAGCAACACAAAACCAAAATAGACATCGAATGGAGTGCCGCCGATGGCGACTCTGTAATGGCAAACCAAACATTGTGCCGCTTCGAAGGATTAGCCAGACCCGTTCTAACGGGCGAACGAACCGCGCTAAACATAATGCAAACCTTATCGGGTACTGCAACGATCACACAGCAATACGTAGACCTCATTTCGCACACTAAAGCCAAATTGCTCGATACGCGCAAAACCCTCCCTACTTTACGCGAGGCTCAAAAGTACGCGGTACTCTGCGGCGGCGGGCTCAACCACCGAATGGGGCTGTATGACGGAATCATCATCAAAGAAAATCATTTACGCAGCGGTAAAAGCTTAGAAGACATTGTAAAAGAAGCCAATGCTTCAATGCCTAAAGGCGCTCTGGTGGAGTTAGAAGTAGAGAATTTAGCTGAATTGGAACGCGGTCTAGCCGCGGGCGCTAGACGCATCATGCTGGACGACTTCAGCTTAGAAGACATGCGTGCCGCGGTTGCGTTAACAGGCGATCGAGCTGATTTGGAAGCGTCTGGCGGTGTGAACCTGAGCACGATTAAAGCGATTGCAGAAACCGGCGTAGACTACATTTCTTGCGGCTCAATAACCAAACATGTGAAAGCGCTCGATTTGAGCATGCTGTTTGATTATCGATAGTTTTTTTCGACGATCTCAGACTTCGAAAGGCTCAGTAAGAGTGACATTACCCAGCATAAAACTATCAGCCACTAGCTGTAGCGGCACTAGGTCGACTGAGCTCTTGTTAGTCTTAATCAGATCAGCAAACTCTCGATAAATGGCTTCGTACTCTACGTAGCGACTAGCGTCTTTGTCTTGAAACACTATTTGGTCGTTAATCAGGCAGACAGAACCCCCTTCCACCAACGCAACCTTACCTTGATCGGTCTCGAAGCTCATTTGCCAACATTCTGTATTCTCAGCGCCTGCAGGCACTCGCCAATCCATTTTTGTATCAACGTTAAACCCAGATGTCGCTAAAATATTTAAATGTGCAGCAATCGGTGTTTGCTTATTACTGGGTGTTTCGAGTTTTGATTCAGTTATCAACAGGTCATCTGAAAGCACTTCGCTTAAAATCGACAACCCGTTAATACCAGGGTCAAACACACCTAAACCACCTGCCTGCCAAATCCAGGCTTGCCCTGGGTGCCATTTGCGCACGTCTTCGATCCAGGTTAATTCAGCTGACGTGATGTTCGACTTACTCAAAAGCTGTTTGCAATGCGCAACGGCTGGCGCGTGGCGCGAATGCCATGTCGCGTACAGGCTCACGCCCTTAGCCGCAGCGCGCTTAATAAGGTGGTTTACTTCGTTTAGGGTTGCGCCGGGCGGTTTTTCTAGCAACACGTGGCAGCCATGGTCGATAGCGGCACACGCCGCTTCGAATCGATATTGTGGTGGCATACACAGGGCTACCGCATCGATTGTTTCTTGCCCTGCCAGCATTGATTCAATATCAGCATACCCCGGCACATCGTCGAGCTGCGCATTGCGGCTTGCCGTAGCCGTAACTTCAAACAGTTGCGTGTTGTGAATACTGGGCAGGTGCTGGTCGCGAACAATTTTGCCTACACCGACAATGGCTAATTTAATCATGATGCTGTGGGGTCTTTATGGGTAATAGGCGTTAGGTGAAAAAAATGAGTCATGGTTTGGATACAGTTGGATGTTGTAAGCAGTTTTATAACCAATTATTACCGTGAACCTTCAGGAGATGCACAGACGACATTAGTCGGGATACTTGTCCCGATATTTAAAACCTCTTTTGCGCGAGCGCCTGCCTGAACCGCTCGATGAGCGTTTTCGACGACTCCGATACGCTAACAATAAAAAAGCTATAATTGCCACTCCAATCAATACTTCAAAAGACATGTGCCATGTTGTGCGCCAGATAGCGCTGCGCAACACTGTTTCTAAGACCATATCGATTAATGCATCCATCTAACGATTATCGCATAATCGCTAACCTGCAGCCCAAATAACGAATTCTACCAATGACATCAACACCTAACGCTGTCCCCATACTTGTTCTCGGTTCGACTTCTCAGTTTCGAAAAGAGCTCTTGGAGCGCTTAATGGTGCCGTTCGAAGTGGCGAGCCCTAATATTGACGAAACGCCTAAGCCTGGTGAAAGCCCCATAACCCTAGTTGAACGACTCGCTATTGAAAAAGCCCGCGAAGTTGCTAAAGCTTACCCCAACGCTCTGGTTATTGGCTCAGACCAAGTCGCCTTACATGGTAACGAGATTGTAGGAAAACCACACGACCATGAGCACGCGGTAGAGCAACTCAAGCAAGCATCCGGTAACCGAATTAGTCTTTATACAGGCTTGGCATTAATCAATACCCTTACTGGTGCTGTACAGTCCGAGGTTGTGCCGTTTACAACGCATTTTAAGGTTTTGTCGGATAGGACCATTGAACGGTATCTACAAAAAGAACAACCTTATAATTGCGCGGGCAGCCTAAAGTCTGAAGGGCTCGGAATTGCGCTACTAGAACGCTTTGAAGGCGATGACCCATCAGCATTAATTGGCTTGCCATTAATTAGGCTAATTGCGATGCTGGAATTCGAAGGCTTTGATTTATTCGCTTAAGCTTTGATTTATTCGCTTAAGCTTTGATTTATTCGCTTAAGCTTTGATTTATTCGCTTAAGGCTATGCGCCAGCCGATAAACGCAGTCGCCTAAGACTTATCTAACGACAAACAATGCTAAACACAGTTACTCCACTCATTCTTACGTTTAACGAAGAGGCCAACATTCGGCGCACTTTAGATGCGCTGAGCTGGGCGAGTCAGATTGTTGTTGTCGATAGTTATAGTACAGATGCGACTAAAACTATTTGCGCTGAATACGCTAAAATTCGATTTTTACAACGCGAGTTTGATCAACATGCCGCGCAATGGAATTACGGACTAAGCCAACTAGATGAGCATGGCTGGACTTTAGCGCTCGATGCGGATCATATTGTCAGTGCTGAATATGTCGCTGAACTTGAATCCTACTTCTCATCCGCTAACGGAACACCGTCTGACGTCTGTGGATTTCGTAATGAATTTATATATTGCCAAGATGGTAAGCCGTTAAAGGGTTCGTTGTACCCTCCCCTAATTGCTCTATTTAAGACGTCGCATGGACACTACCTTCAAGAAGGTCATACGCAACGCTTGCAAATATCGGGGGAGATAATCGACCTTAAAAGCCGTAATTATCATGATGATCGCAAGCCCTTTTCCAGATGGATAAAAGCTCAACAGAAATATGCGAAACTCGATGCCGCTAAGCTATCTAAACGGTCTTTTGGGCAGTTGCGCTGGACTGATCGAGCTCGGCTTATTCCATTTCTAAGCCCGCTACTCGTGCTTTTTTATACCTTATTTATCAAAGGCTTAGTGCTCAGTGGCTTGGCGGGATTCAAATACAGCGTACAACGAGTGTACGCTGAACATCTTCTGCAAGTGGCCCGCATCAAACGTTGGTTTAGCCGTTAAAGATGCAACTTCGCTTATCTAAGGCCAAAATCAAGGCCCATTTTTTGAGCGATTCCCGCGCCGACCGATACGCCAAAACTTCTAGAAAACTCCTCTAAAAAACCAGGCTGAAAACTATAGTCAACAATTGCATCAACACCAACGACATCGCGCGCGACTGAGTCTAAAGATCCGAAATCATCGATCAAGCCTAACTCCTTAGCTTGCGAACCACTCCACACCAAGCCCGTAAATAAATCGGCGGTCTCGCTAAGACTGTCTCCACGGCCCTGTTTTACAGCATCTATAAATTGCTGATGCACGTCATCAAGCATCGATTGCAGGTGAGTGACCTGCCCCGGATTGCTGGGCATAAAGGGATCAAGCAGTGCTTTATTAGTGCCTGCAGTAAGTGTTCGACGTTCTACGCCGAGTTTTTCCATGGCGCCAACAAAGCCAAATCCATCCATGCGCACGCCAATCGAACCAACAATAGAGGCGGGATTGGCATAAATAGAATCCGCAGCAACGGCAACATAATAGCCACCACTAGCACATAGCTCGTTGATGACGACTAGCAAAGGCTTTTTCGGATACTCTGCTCTGAGTCGCGTCATTTCAGCATTGATTTCAGCCGATTGAACCGGCGTTCCGCCAGGGCTGTCTACTCTGAGCACTACTGCTTTAGACTGTTTTGCGGCAAACGCTTTACGCAAGCTTTGGTTAATCTGGTCTGCCGACACCCCTATGCTGATTCCAATAGGCCCACTCAGTTCAACTAAAGCCACATGCGGTGCACTCGAAGACACCGCGCCACCCACGCTCGCCGCTATGCGCATCGCACTAATCACGTACAAAATGACTAAACCTAATAATGCGAACTTAAAAATTCGTCGCCACTTAAGTTCCCGCGAATATGCCTTAGCAAGATCTCTGAGTATCTGGCTATCGCTATAGTTTGAACTGCCATCTCCTGGCAGCACGTTAGTCTTGTCTTTTTTACCAAACATGTGGAGTCTTCTCTTTGAGTGGATGGGTTACGAAACAATGTCTGCTTGTACAGAACTAGAGTGTATAAAAACTTCGCGTAGAGGCTTCTTTATTAGCCTCTTCGAATGTAGTTATTGTAGGATCTTATGAGTAACGGATTTGCCTAAATTAAAGATTTGCCATTAAAAATCAGTATTGTGCAAAAGCACACTGGCTTTCGGAGCTAAATGCAAAAACACGATTTTGTAACTCATTCGGCGGCCAATTGAACAACCACGTACCTAGAGTCGTTTAATACGATCTCATCATCAATAACCTGCGTATCTAGCGGCTCCAAACCGATTCCAAAGCATGGACCACCGAGGCAAGCCCCCGTATCTGGGGCATATTCGGCTCCATGAGTGGCGCACATAAGCGTATTACCATCATCAGTAAAGAACTCACCGGGCATGAAATCAAGCTGTACGGCAATGTGCCCACAACGATTAAGATAAGCATGAAAACCTGTGTCGTACTTAATCACAAAGGCAGGAATAAGCTCTTCTTCTAACCCTGGCCTAGGCGTTAGTGATCTCACCGTAAATCGTAGGCCTTTGCCGCCCTCGTTAATACTGTTAGCACTACCGATTACAGTTGTGTCTAATTTTGGCGAGTTTTCTTTGCTGCTCATATCGGTCATGTCATGCTTTACTTTTATTAATGGTACGCGTGGGAATGAATGTTGATATACGCATTGAAACAGTATCGTTGGTTTTCCAACTTGAACATCGTATCAACAACTCACTAGTCGTTACGAAAAGGCTTTTTCTAAACCATTTTGATCCAACCAACTTAAAACTTCGTCAAATGAGTGCACTAGTGACCGCGCCTTAGTTTGCAGAAGCGTGTCGTGTGAATGCACGCCATAGCTTACTGCCAGGCCAGTCATATCGGCATTGTGGGCCATGTCCATGTCGAAGCTTGTATCTCCTATCATAATAGCGTTTTTGTTTGGAATTGCCGTGAAGTCCAAAATGTCATGGAGCATCTGAGGATGCGGCTTAGTGCGTGATTCATCCGCACAGCGAGTCGTTACAAACTGACTTCTTAAGTCAGCAATATCCAGCACTCGATCAAGACCAACTCTTGATTTTCCAGTCGCTACAGCCACCATTGCCCCTGTGGCGTTTATTCTCTCTAAGCCTTCTCTTACACCTGAAAACAGCTCTTGCTCAGTTTTATCGTTGTGTACGAAGTGATGCTTATAGGCTTCGACCAGCTGTGTGATCTTCGCATCAGGAATCTGCGGGAATAGGCGTTGCATAGCTTCGTTTAAGCCTAAACCAATCACGACTTTAGACTCGTCGTAGCTCGGCTGGGGTATTTCTAACTCTCGAGCGGCGGCTTGAATACACCGCGTTATCTTTAGGGCGGAATCCATCAATGTTCCGTCCCAATCAAAGATTACCAATTGAATCATGAAAATCCTTTTTTTGAGAGGTTGTCTTCAAGGTTTAACTTGCCTAATAGTTCCTTTAACTCACGGGGCAACGGAGCATTTATTTCAATAAGTTGCCCGGTAACAGGATGAGGAAAAGCAATATAGTTAGAATGTAAAAATAACCTGTGCAAACCTAGCTTGCCCATCTCTACATTAAACTCGGCGTCGCCATAGCGCTTGTCACCCGCGATTGGGTGGTTCTCTGATTGCGCGTGTACCCTCACCTGATGTGTGCGGCCGGTCATTAATTTTACCTCGATTAACGATGCTTGCTTATTACGACTTACCGGTCGCATTATGCTGCATGCGTATCGTCCTTGTTCAGACACAATTACGTGCCGCTCTCCTTGGTGACGTGCGCTGACATCCAGCGGTTTTTCTATTCGGCGTTGACCATGTTGCCACTGTCCCTTAACTAAACATACGTAACGTTTATCCAGTCGGGTGCTGCGTTCAGAGCTGCCTTGAAATTCACGATGCAGAGCTCGCAGAGCACTGGCGCGTTTAGCTAACACTAAACAACCCGATGTTTCTCGGTCAAGTCGATGAACCAGTTCTAAGTAGGGTAAATCACTGCGGATCTTGCGTAAGGCTTCAATTAAGCCCGTGCGTACGCCACTACCAGCATGAACCGCTATACCACTGGGCTTGTTTAGCACCATGAGCACTTTGTCTTCGAACACAATGGACTCTTGCAATACTGACTCAAGGCTCTGACTCACATTAACCGTTTTTGCTGATTCTACAAGCAAGGGCGGGAGGCGAATTAGATCATCTGCCTTTATACGCGTGGTTTGCTTAACGCGACCCTTATTTATGCGTAACTCTCCCTTACGTATCATTTGATAGATACGCGACTTAGGAACACCCTTGAGCTTAGAAAATAGAAAGTTGTCGAGCCGTTGACCGGCTTGCTCTTGCTCTACCTTCATAAAACTTGGTTTGCTTCGATTGCTGAAATTGAGCTCTTCGGTCACGGTAACAGTGGGGTTGTGGGCATACAAATAAGTCAGGATGGGTACGTTAATCTAAATGGCACTAAATGGCGACCCCCTGAGCGCTAAAGAGTGCATTAGCTAAGACTTTTCAGTCATTTTGCATTACTGAGAGATCGCAAATTGAACGATTGCGATCGCTTACACATACTGGTATCATCCGATGCGCTAAAGCATTGATTATTATTGTGTTTTACGTCTCTCTCTTGCATTTCTTTATTGATCAGCTTGTATCGACCGGATTAGGTTTATTTAGATCCGCGAAATCAGCAAAGGATTAAAACCAAGAGATTGGCACCTAGTAACCACTAAATAATTAGCGCCTAAGCCGAGCAACTTGCTCGAAGAATTCAGTACGCTGTTGTTGTGAGCTTTTTTTAAACATCGTTTTTTTATCATTCGTGAGTTAAAGTTTTTATTACTCGTTGTTTAAAGTGAAACGGCTAACAGCTGATGTATAAGTTTACGGATTAATCGTTTGATTTATCCAGTCGGGGAATAGACTCCTCCCTGTATTTTAGGAGTCAGATACGTCCAACGCTTTAGTCTTAGGACGGATTGAATAATTATCGGTTGTTCGCCGCGTAAATTGACGAGCAGCCTTGAGAAAGGAAACACTAATTTAGAGCACACACTTTTAGAGCAATATGGCTCTTGGAAGCAGCTCACCGAAAGTTGATGTTATTGATTTTCGGTTAAAACAAAGATCTACTAGCCAAGCAAGAAATTAAAAAGTGCTTTGGCTGAAATGTTAATTAAACAACGTAACAAAAGACGTTTGTATTGGTTAAACATAATCTTTGAACGCTCTCCAGAAACGGATGCACTCATTCTTATGCAGGTACGCCTAAACAGGCGCTAAACCGCAAGAGTTTGGAACACGTTGCACCAAGAGTTACGAGGACGCGGTTACGGCTATTAATTAATAACTGCCCCTTGCGCGAATGATTCGCTATTTTGATCCAACTGCTGTTTTAGCTATTTAGCCACGCAGCAAGTCAAATAGCATTTGGTTCGTTTCTTCATTTGTCGAATGTCTCAATATTGAGTGCCGCATAGCTTGAACAATTTTCAAACTAGCGAGCCATCCAGTAATTTAGATTTAGACCGAACGTTTCAGTCGAGGGCCTAGAAAACTCTCATTTAGATGGCAGCCGCCAGCGCAGATTGAAGCCGTAATGAAAATTGCCTTTTCCAGTGCTCTCAATTGGGCCTACTCATTTGGCTTAGCTGTTAGACAGCTAAGCTTCGGCCCTCTTATTACTACTGGCCGAAGGTAGATCTGTTTTGGGTCTATACCAAGTGACTAGACCGTTTAACGTATTTTATGTTGCCAGATGGTTCGGCTAAAACATGGAATGCCATTTAGATAAGTTTCCAGTCTTTATTCACTCCCCCTCCTTTGCCTAGCTCTTGAGTCACAACAATAGTCTGTCGACTAGAAGACCAAGAGTCCTATTGCTTTGAACATCGAAGGAAACGATGTTTGCTCTAGGAATTTGCGATGCGCCGTATTGGAGTTTGCACAAAAACGTTTGTGCGATATGAGGAATTATGAAAAGAATGCTATTTAATGCGACCCACTCGGAAGAGTTGCGTGTTGCGATCGTAGACGGTCAAAGATTGGTTGACTTAGATATTGAGTCAGCCAGCTCCATGCAAAAAAAGGGCAATATTTATAAGGGGAAAATCACCCGAATTGAGCCTAGTTTAGAAGCAGCCTTCGTTGAATATGGTTCAAGCCGCCAAGGCTTTTTGCCAATGAAAGAAGTGTCACGCGCTTATTTCAAAAACTACTCTTCTGAAGTACCTATTTCGCAAGTCAAAATTGCTGATGTACTTGAAGCGGGCCAAGAAATCTTAATCCAAGTTGAAAAAGACGAGCGCGGAAATAAAGGCGCAGCTCTAACCACTTTCATTAGCTTAGCCGGTCGTTATTTAGTGTTGATGCCAAACAACCCTAAGGGTGGTGGCATATCACGTCGAATCGAAGGCAGTGAACGACAAGAACTTAGATCCGCAATGTCGGAGCTAGAAATACCTAAACAGCATGCACTGATTGCACGCACTGCGGGTATTGGCAAAACTGCTGAAGAACTTCAATGGGACTTAGACTACCTTTCACGTCTTTCAGATGCCATCCATTCGGCTTCTGAAGAGCGGCCTGCGCCGTTTTTGGTCTATCAAGAAACCAATTTAGTAGTCCGCTCGATTCGCGATTATTTTCGCGCCGATATTGCTGAAATCATTATTGATGATCAAGAAGTATTTGATAGAGCCACGCGCTTCATGAATCAAGTGATGCCAAACAATGTCATCAAACTTAAACTCTACGAAGATACTGTACCGCTATTCTCGCGTTATCAAGTAGAGCATCAAATTGAGTCGGCCTATGCTCGCGAAGTACATTTGCAAGCAGGTGGCGCCTTGGTTATTGACCCAACAGAAGCACTGACCTCAATTGACGTAAACTCTGCGCGCGCCACTAAGGGCAGCGACATTGAAGAGACTGCGCTTCAAACTAACCTAGAAGCGGCCGATGAGATTGCAAGACAACTGCGTATCCGCGATTTAGGCGGCTTAGTTGTAATCGATTTTATCGACATGTTGGCCAGCAAAAACCAACGTGCGGTAGAAAAGCGCTTAGAAGAAGCGCTAAAGGCCGATCGTGCCCGCGTTCAAGTTGGCAAGATATCTAAGTTTGGTCTGTTAGAAATGTCACGTCAGCGCTTACGTTCTTCAATCAGCGACTCTAACTACCATGTATGCCCACGTTGCGAAGGCAATGGTCATATTCGAAGCGTAGGATCATCGGCGTTATCGGTACTTCGAATTATTGAAGAAGAAGCACTGAAAGAAAACACAGAAGCAATTATTGCTCACCTTCCCATCAAAACGGCGACCTTCTTATTGAATGAGAAGCGCCATGAAGTGACGATGCTTGAAACTCGTTTAGGCACAAACATAACGATTGTGCCTACTATTGAGCTTGAGACTCCGCATTTTAAAATTCAGCGTTTACGCAGTGAAGATCTGGACGACATGCCAGATCAGCCTAGCTACAAAACTGAAATCCAAGAGCCTAAAGAAGACCCGCGCAAAGCTCGCTACCAAAAACGTAACAGCACTGACCCTATTGTGGTTGCGCCAAATACTAAGCCAGCAGTTGCAATAGAGAGCATCGAAATGGGTAGCAGACCAGTACCCGTGCCAGCACCTGCTCCAGTTCAACCTGGTATTTTTGTGCGACTGTGGCGTGCACTATTTGGCACAGGAGATACCAAACCTAAACAAAAGCCAAAAAAGAGCAGCAGCTATAAGGGCAAGGATGAGAAAAATAGTCGCGGCAAGCCTCGCGGTGGCCAAAACCGTGGTCGCAACAATAATTCGTCTAGAAATAGCGGCCCTAAAAACAACAACCAACGCAATAGCAACCCTCGCAACAACCAGCGTAAGGCCAGTCCTAAAGCTGGACCAAAAAGTGATGCAAAGGGTGCGGGCAATGAGCAAGGCGACAATTCCTCTCAAAACAGCGCACAAAAAGGCCCACAGAATGAGGGACAGAATAAAGGCGTCGAGACCGGTAACTCAAACAACCGCAGTCGCGGTCGTGGAAGAGGCCGTGGAAGAGGCCGTGGCCGGGGCAACCCTAACCCGAACTCTGATTCAGCCGCAAGATCTGATTCGAGTGGCAACTCGAATGCTAGTTCGACGTCTAGTGGCTCGACTTCTAGTAGCTCAAACTCTAGCGAGAAGCCGCAACAACCCAAGGCCGCGGCTGAGGATTAGTAGTTTAGCGTGAAGATTTGAGATTAACTTCTCAACTAAAAAGGGCATCAATCATTGATGCCCTTTTTTTTTCACGGTCTAATACGCACTATGTGTGGAATCGGCGGAATAATACTCAAACAAGGTGCATCGCAAGATGCGCGGCAACTCGCTGCACATCAAACTAACGCCCTTGTTACGCAACTCGAACACCGTGGTCCAGATGCGCAGCGCAGCATGACTTTAAATCAAGGTTTAGTTCACCTCGCCCATACTCGCCTAGCAATTATCGAACTCAGCGAGGCAGCTAACCAGCCCATGTCTTCTAAATGCGGTCGCTACACTTTAGTTTTTAATGGCGAGATTTATAATTTTCAAGAACTACGCGCACTACTGAACGAACGATCCACAGTTGTGGCGTCTGCTAGCGACACTGAAACCCTCCTGCATTGGTTAATCACACATAGAGAAAGTGGTCTTGAGCAACTCCGCGGCATGTTTTCTTTGTTTTTTTGGGATTCCGAAACTCATACGGGTTTGGCCGCGCGGGATCCTTTTGGCATAAAACCGTTCTACTATCATCACGATCAAACTAACAGCACCTTGAGTTTTGCATCAGAGGTTCGCGCCCTGAGAGAAACCTTGCACGGCGAACAAACTGTAAATTCACAGGGGGTGCAAGGGTTCTTACGCTTAGGTAGTTTTCAAGAACCCAGCACGATTATTGCGGATGTGAACACGCTGCCTGCTGGGCATTATTTGTTGTGGAAAGACGGAGATAAAACCATTAAAAGGTTTTGGAACCCTTTAAATCCGGCTTGCAATGAACATCACGCTCCCTTAGAGCAAATGATTCAGACCCGCGAAGAGTCTGTAAAGCATTTGCGCACAGCCTTGGAAGACACCATCTCAGCGCATTTTGTGAGTGATGTTCCCGTGGGAATATTTTTAAGTGGTGGCGTAGACTCGACCGCTCTGCTGGCTTTGGCAACAAAGCACTATAAGACGTCTACCAAGCAACAAGCAATACATACATTCTCTATCGCGTTTGAAGACCCCGATTGGAATGAAGGCGATTTAGCACAAAAAACCGCTGATCATTTCGGTAGCCAACACACTCAATGGTTAATCACAAAATCCGAAGCACAAGCGATGTTCGGCGATTATCTAAACACCATTGATCAGCCATCCATTGATGGCTTTAATACCTACTGTGTGAGTAAGCTTGCGCGTGACAACGGATTTAAGGTTGTTCTTTCTGGTGTGGGCGGCGACGAGCTGTTTGCAGGTTACGGCTCGTTTAAAACGGTACCGCGCCTACGAAATTTGGCAAGGCTGGTAAGCCCTATTTGGCCGATAACGTACCTAATCCGAAAATTATTCTGGTCGTCATTCCCGTCAAAGCTGCGCAGATTGACCGACGTTTTAGTCAAACCACTACAGCACTCGGCGGCCTATTTCGGCTTTAGAGGTATTTTTTCTGAGCAAGAGAGCCGAGACCTGCTGAAAGCTCTTGAGCTTGAGAGCACAAAAAACACTTTAGCAAAACGCGCGGACTCAGTTTTAAACAATTACGAACTTGAATTTTATATGCGCAATCAACTGTTACGAGATAGTGACTGTATGAGCATGGCGTGGGGCTTAGAGCTTCGCGTCCCTTTGGTAGATTCTTTCTTTTATACGGAACTGCTTAAGATTCCTGAAAAGTGGCGTTTGGAACAAGGCAAAAAGATGTTGATTGACGCCGTACCCGAGCTACCTCAATGGGTCGTTGAGCAACCTAAAAAGGGGTTTCGCTTTCCGTTTGACGAATGGCTAAGCGATGACTGGTCTAACTTAGATCATGGCTTTAATTGGCCGATGTGCATTTCACCTAACCCTTGGTACCGTCGCTGGGCCGTAATAAGCCTGCTAAATAGTATCAACCGACTGAACCTAACTTCACCAGGGTCAGAGCAAACACCAGCTGCGAGCCAAACAGATAGTGAGAGCGACATTGTCTAAAACCCTAAGTAAGATCGACAGTCCAATACTGGGTCACAGGAGATTAGTTTGAGGGTGTTGCATGTAATTCCGTCTGTGTCTGCGCTGCGTGGTGGCCCCAGCGCGGCCATTGTCGAACTGGTTAGAGCTCAACGCGCACTAGGCATTGACGCAAGTATTGCGACCACCAACGATGATGGTGAGGGACTGCTGCAGGTTGATACTAAAGCGTGGAGTGTGCTCGAAGACGTACCCTGTCGTTACTTTGACCGATGGAGTCCATCGATAAGACCACTGCGAGAATTCGCTTACTCCAACGCCTTTAGGCGATGGATTGGTAAACATATAGAAGATTACGATTTAGTTCACGTGCATGCTATTTTTTCAGCGTGCAGCAGTCTTGCTATGACAATTGCACGTAAGCATAACGTTCCGTACATAGTACGTACTATCGGTCTTTTAGACCGATGGTCTTTGAGTCAGTCGGTGCTACGCTAGAGCTTATTTCTAAAAGCCCTTGAGCACAAGAATCTTAAAGGTGCCGCAACAATCCATGCAACTAGCGAATTAGAAGCCGAACAAATCCTAGCTTTCGATCCAAGTTTAAACGTTGAGATAGTTCCATTGGGAATTACCGATGTTTTACGTCCATCAGATCCCACCCAAACCATTGATACAAATATTGATCACGTTCTCACCAAGAGTCGCTCACAAGCCCAAATCGAACTTAAGCAACAATTGAGCATAGATCCATCTTGCCCAATGCTTTTGTTTTTAGCGCGCTTGCATCCCAAAAAGGGCCTTGAACGTATTGTTTCAGCACTAGCAGACACAGCCAGTTTGAACACAGCGCATTTGTTAATTGCTGGCAGTGGGGAACCACAATACGAGCGTAGTCTCCATCATTTGTGCGAACAACTAGGTATTGCTGAGCGAGTACACTTTCTGGGGTTTTTAAAAGAAGGTCAAAAACGCCAAGCTCTGCTAGGCAGCGATCTGTACGTTCTGCCCTCGGCTAGTGAGAACTTTGGCATTAGTGTGCTCGAAGCGCTCAATGCCGGCCTACCCTCTTTGGTAAGCACTGGCGTTGCTTTACATGACTTGGTTGCTAAGGAGTCGCTCGGTGGCGTAATCGACTTGGACGCCCCCAGCACCAACCTAGGTGACTCTATAACGCTTCTATTAAGCAGCCCCGATGACCTGCAGGCAATGGGAATGAAAGCTCGGCGATACACTCAAGAGCATTACTCTTGGACCTCTATTGCAACAGAGCTCAAGACCATTTATGCACGACTAATTGGATTAAATAAACCGAGCTAACTTAATTCAACTCTTAAGCGTCAGCCCGAAACACATCGAGCGAAAATTCAGGGAACTTTTTAAAGAATACTCGGTTAACAATTAGCGCAAATATTACCGTGCTTATTAATGTAATAAACATTAGGTGGATATAGTGCAATCCAAACGGCTGAATTTGAAATGTAAACAAGGCGTATAGCATTACGCCAAAAACGACTGCTGCTAGAGCCGATTTGTAGTGTGCGTCCTTAAATAATAACGCAACAATAAAACATGACAGAATCGGCATACTGAGCAAGCCGTACAAGGTTTGAAGAGTATTAATTATGCTTTCGGTCTTTGCGTAGAAAGGAACAATGAAAAGAGCAATTGTTATGAATACCACTGTCACGTAAAGATTTAGTTTGGGCACATTCAACTTGCCGCCTTCTTTTACAAAGTAACGTTCATGAATGTCACATACGTACAGCGCAGAAGACGAATTCAAGATACTGTTGAACGTCGTCAATACCGCCGCTGCAAGCGCGGCTGCGAAAGCGCCTGACAACCACATAGGCAGCACATCAGCAACAATACGACCATAGGCTGCGTCGCCAACATCTCCATAAAGTTTGTACGCCACAATGCCTGGCAAAACGATGAGTGGCGGCACAACAAGCAAACGTATCGCCGCTGCGGCTAGCACGCCTTTTTGCCCTTCTTCGACGGTTGGCGAGGCCATTGCCCGCTGGGTGATAGTCTGATTAGTGCCCCAATAAAATATCTGAATAAAGATCATGCCCGTCAATAAGGTATGCCAAGGAATTGGCGAATCGTCGCCACCAATCAGAGTGAGGCGTTCTGCCGGAATGCCAGAAAAGTCCCAGTTAATTGCATCAAGTGCTAAGTACACAACAAGCATTCCCAAACTCAGCAATAAAACGCCGCTGTAAGTATCTGAGATGGCAACAGCTCTAAGGCCTCCGAGTACGGCGTATCCGGCACCCACTATGGCAAACATCATCGCAAGACTAATAAGACTGATGTCTAAACCAAACATTGTTTTCATAAACAAGGAGCCGGTATAAAGCACCGCGGGCAAGAAGATAAAGATATTGCCAAGTAAAAACAGAAAACCAATTAATGCACGGATATGGTGATTGTTATAACGCTTTTCTAGCAGCTCCGTTGTGGTAGTGCA
The DNA here is from genome assembly GCA_002470515.1 of Proteobacteria bacterium UBA7415. Lineage (GTDB taxonomy): Bacteria > Pseudomonadota > Gammaproteobacteria > Arenicellales > Arenicellaceae > Arenicella. The sequence goes on from DKML01000016.1 coordinate 118,494, forward strand.
TTCGTAGCGGTAATAAATGGGCAGAAACACTTTAGCCAATATCACAAGCCCAATAACAGCCGAGAACTCCCATAGCGCTAACAGCGCCATTTGGCCGCCGTTCATGCCAACCAATTGATCCGTACTTAGATTCGTTAGCGTAATCGAGCCGGCAACAAATACCCACGTAAGGCCACCACCGGCTAAAAACACTTCCTTATTTTCAGCGTCGGTAGAATGGTCAACCGCTCCTGGAGCTTTACGACACTTTAAATAGGTGAGTAAACCGATGAGTGCGGTAACGAACAGGAAAACAGCAAACTGGACCGTTTGTAATGGCATTGGAAGCTCCTTATGGGGTACGGCATAAGCCGTGAATAATTGTTATTGGGTCAAATTATCATACAAATAAAAGAGTTGCCAATAAGCCCGCCTGCAAATCAATTAATAGGCTGACATTCCTGCCAATACCGCCAAGCAATGGTCAAAGACAGGAATCAAAAAACGCCATCACATTAGTCGCGCTCAAACACAGCAATGGACTCGACATGCGCCGTATGCGGGAACATATCTATGACACCCGCTTTGGTGAGTCGGTAGCCGTGCTCATTCACTAGAGCGCCTGCGTCACGCGCTAAAGTGGCAGGACCACATGACACATAGACGATTTTGCTGGGGTTCAAAGTTTTAATACGCTTGATCATTTCGGCGGCACCAGAACGTGGTGGATCAAGCAAAATTTTATCGTATTGACGATCAAGCCAATCACCGTGAGAAGCAGACGTCATATCTTCTTTAAATAAGTCGCCATAAAAGAATTCGACGTTATCTAATTTATTAAGCGCCTTGTTGTGATTCGCTCGTTCGACTAGAGCATGATCCCCTTCTACGCCCACCACTGTGTGCGCGGCACGTGCTAGTGGCAACGTGAAGTTACCAACACCAGAAAACAGATCAAGAACTGTTTCGTTTGGTTTTAGGTCAAGTAAGTCTATTGCTTGGCTTACAAGGGCTTGGTTAATCGACCCGTTCACCTGAATAAAATCGGTCGGCAAAAACTCCACAACAATATCGTGCGCAGGCAACGAATACATTAATGGCTCTGGGTTTTCTGGGTAAAGCGGATGAACACTCTTCAGATTGTTCGGCTGTAAGAACATCTGTATTTTGTGCGCTTTAGCAAACTCAGTAAGATGCGCTAAATCTTCAGTTGTGAAGGCGTCAAGATGCCTAATCACCAGCACAATTGAGTTGTCGGCTACTGCGATCTCAATTTGTGGTATTTGATTATGGATAGACAGTTTCGACAAACATTCGCGCAACGCTGGAATTAAATCTGACACCTCTTGATCCAAAACATGGCAACGATCAATAGGTTGTATATAGCTAGAATTACGTTCGCGAAAACCAACGATCAACCCGCCTTTCTTGGGCACAAACTTGGCGCCTAGACGTGCGCGACGTCTATAGCCCCAACGTTCCTTTATCAACGGTTCTAGAACTTCTTCTGGAACGACATTGCCGATCTTTTTAAGGTTCTCCAGCAACTGCTCTGACTTGTACTCAATCGCTTTGTCGGCTTCTAAATGCTGAAGTACACAGCCACCGCATTGACCAAAAACTTCACAGCGAGGCTCAATGCGAAATTCAGACGCTTTAAGAACTTCTTGTGTTGTACCAAACAGGTGGCCCGCTCGTTTCATGTGCGGAACAAACTCAACTTGCTCTCCAGGTAGCGCGTAATCTACGAAAACCACTTTACCTTCGGGATCGCGACCTACGCCACGGCCATCATGGGCAATTGAATCAATGTTGACGATTTGCGGAGTGGGGTCAATTTTTTGACGATTACGGCGTTTGCCCATTATGTGATCCTGTTTGTGACGATGTGTTTGCGTATTGAACTGTTAAAAACGGACTCAAAATAGGATAAAGACAGCAATCACAAATTGAGGGGGCCAATTGTAGTGCAAGCGCGGCGCTGAGCCTATATGATTTGTTCGTTCGATCCTACTTTCGATTCATTCATCTAACTAAAAATTTAGCTGAACATTTAACTGAACAATTAACTGAACACCAGTCTGATTACTTAAGGAGATTAACCATGGAATACGTTGTACTCATCACCGTTCTAATTTTACTTCACTACATGTACCTAGGATTTAAAGTGGGCGGTGCCCGTGGCAAATACGATGTTAAAGCGCCCGCAACAACCGGCAACGAAATATTCGAACGTCACATGCGGGCGCATATGAATACACTGGAGCAATTAGTGATGACACTTCCTGCTTTGTGGCTCTGTGCTTATTTCTTCCGCGCCGATGTTGCGGCTATCCTTGGTGCGATCTTCTTAATCGGAAGAGTTATGTACGCTATTGGATACGTAAACGAGCCCTCAAAAAGAGGCAATGGAATGATGATCGGTTTTGTGGCGAGCCTTGGTCTATTAGGCTGTAGCTTATTCGGTGCTTTCTTCTAGGCCTATCTAAGTAATCCTGTTTTATGACTGGCTGCGTTCTCTAACTTGCTCTAAACAAGCAACGAAACGCAGCCATGTCGTCTACGCTAGTGCTAGTGCTAAGTTCTCATCCCCATGCTTGGAGAAACGCTTTATGATGATCAGCGCCCTCTTCCAAGGCCGTAATCAGGACTTGTTGCTCTCTGTCTAAGTCTGCGGTATTCAGATCCCCACGCATAAACAACCATTGGAGATACACTAAGTAAGTATTAAGGGCATCGGTCTCACAATAATCTCGGATCCCTTTGAGATTTCCTGCAAGATGCTCATCCCATACCTTGCCGCCATCCATTGCCATTTTGCCCGGCAAATCAAGCATAAGAGCTATTTCGTCTAAGGGCGCAAACGCTCGATTATTATAACCTGCCATCACGTCCATTAGATCAGTATGGCGCGAATGAAAACGGCTAATGTAATTATTCCATTTAAAACTCTGATCATCATCTCCCGTATCCCAATAGCGCGACGCTTGTACGCCATTCACTAGAGACCGGTAATGCAGTACAGGCAGATCAAAGCCACTGCCGTTCCACGTTACTAAGGTAGGCGTAGTCTTATCAACCTCTGCGAAAAAACCAGCTACGATTTCAGCTTCGCTACTTTCCTCATCGCCAATAGTCCATACCGACAATGTATCTTTATAGGTGTTGCGATAGACGGCTGAGATAGCCACTACTTTTTGCAAATGCGCAGGCAAAAAATCCGAACCTGTTTTTTCTCGACGCTTTGAAAACATGGCTTGTGCGACTTGTTCGTCGCTCAAATCTCCAGGCAGGTCATAAAGCTTTCGTCCACTCGCGCAATCAGGAATTGTTTCTATGTCAAAAACTAATACGTTCATACTCTAAAATTCTGATACGAGACGTTTAGTAAACGCCTGTTGAAAGGTAACGGTCACCGCGATCACATACGATTGATACGATGGTAGCGGATCTCTTTGCAGCTTCCAATTCTGCCGCAACCTTCAACGCCACATGCATGGCACCCCCAGAAGAAACACCAGCAAAGATACCCTCTTGAGTCGCTAATTGCCGCATCATATGCTCAGCGTTAGCTTGAGTTACGTCCAGCGTGCGATCTACGCGCTTGGCATCGAAAATCTTCGGCAAATACTCAATGGGCCAGCGTCGAATGCCCGGTATTTGTGATTCGCCTTCAGGCTGAACGCCAATGATCTCGATCGCTCTATTTTGCTCTTTCAAGTATTTTGAAACGCCCATAATGGTTCCTGTCGTGCCCATTGAGCTTATGAAGTGCGTCACTTCACCAGCCGTGTCTCGCCAGATCTCAGGGCCTGTAGATTCATAATGAGCGTTCCAATTGTCATCATTAGCGAATTGGTCTAACACTCTACCCTTGCCGTCTTCCTGCATCTGTAACGCTGTGTCTCTCGCTAGCTCCATACCACCGGCGGCTTGTGAAACCGAAATGATCTCAGCACCAAAAGCGCGCATCGATGCGCGACGTTCCTCGCTCATATTATCGGGCATCAACAAGACCATTTTATAGCCCTTCATCGCCGCCGCCATCGCTAAAGCTATTCCTGTGTTACCACTGGTCGCTTCGATCAAGGTATCGCCTGGTTTTATTTCGCCTCGCTCTTCGGCCCTTCGGATCATATTGAGTGCCGGGCGATCTTTAACAGAACCTGCTGGATTGTTGCCTTCGAGCTTACCCAGTACGGTAACGTACTCACCAGACCATAGACGCTGAATTTTAGCTAGGGGGGTATTGCCCACCAAGTCTTCTAAACGAGAGTATTTCATGACGATCCTTATTCCATTAACACAAGTAGCTACTGCAGACACTCAGTCTACACACTACTTTATTGACAACTCCTAAAAGCAAAACGGGCAGCCTAAGCTACCCATTTTGTCTAACACTTTCGGCTTTTCACTAGTCTAAAAACCTAGCCCTAGTCACCGCCAAAAGACATCATAAATTGAACGACGTACCAGAACAGCAACGCGATTGACGCGAACAAGGTAAGAGACGCAGCTACATGTTGATCTTCATTATAGGTATGCAACACATTTGAGGTGCTGTACAAAACACAACCGCCTGCAAACAAAATCATTACCGCACTAAAGTACGTCCCTAACTCTATACCAAACAATATTGCGCAAACAATCACAGCCATTGCAATCATCCCGCCTATGGCGAGTGCTGGCCCCATAAAAGAGAAGTCTTTGCGAGTTGTAAAAACAATTAACGTCAATGCTGCGACCAAACTGCCCGTAACTATTGCTGCGTTTTGCAACACACCTGGCGCATAAGTCGTTGCGATATGCATCATTGGTAAAAAGATGAGAGCTTCAGCAACGATATACAATCCAAGCCCTGCGTACTGCATATCACGCGATGCGCCGCTGTGAGCCCACTTGTTTGCGATAATACCAACGCCCATAAATGCGCCCAAAACCAATAGCCAGCTCCAGCTGGACTGAGATAAAAGAGCAACGGCTTTTTCGCCCCAGCCCAAAGACAGAAAGTAGGCCTCAAGAATAGCAAAAACGGCAATCGCTCCCGCTAAATGCGTATATGTCTTACGAATAAAAGTGGCGCGTTGCTCACCTGGTAGCTCAGAGACAACCGCACCAGACCCTACATTTAGATAACTCATTTCTTAAACCCCGTCTATGTTGAAATTTCGCTGCTTAGCTTAGCATGACAGCTGTTAAGGCTGTATAAAATAACGTCCAGAAAAAACAATTCTTAGAAAGCCTACCGGAATAAAATACCGAAACTATTGCGTAGCCGTTCTTACAATAAGTTTGCTTAAAGTTGCTCAACCTGAGAGATCATTAACTGCAAGTTAGTCGCTCCTCTAAATTCATTAACATCTAGTTTATAAACTAATCTTATCTGATCATGTGGATGGTCTTGGTGTTTATCAAGGTAGCCGAAGCAGATACCGTCGAATGCCTGCGTACTGCCCTCTGGCCGCACAGTCATTTTGAGGTGGGTTTCGCCTACTACTCTTGCGGAATCAACTGTAAATACACCATCAAACTGGGGTTCAGGAAATTGTTGCCCCCACGGAGAGCACTGACGTAGCTGTTCGGCCAGCTCAATCGAAAAATCGGCCGCTTCCAATTCGCCGTCGCTCAAAATGCGATGCGTCCAGTCATGACCTTGTGAAAACTCAGTCATAACAGTGTGAATAGTGCTATTAAAGAACTCTAGCTTTGACCCATCAATGCTGAAGCCTGCCGCCATTGCGTGTCCGCCATACTTTTTTAATACCCGAGGGTGCAGTGCATCAAAACGCGCCAGTAAATCTCTTATATGGATGCCTGGCACACTCCGCGCTGAGCCCTTCCATTCACCGGCTTGATCACTAGGCGCCATCGCCATAACCGGCCGCTGAGTCTTCTCTTTAATTCGTGATGCCACCAAGCCTATGACACCTTGATGCCAAGTCGCATCGTGTAGCGTGTAAATAGACGGGCTAGACTCGTCGTCAATTCTTATATTCTCGATAGCGACTAACGCTTCTTCTTGCATGCCTTTTTCGACCGACCGCCGCTCATGATTAAGTGCATCAAGTTGATCAGCTAAGCGCTCAGCAGTAGCCACGTCATCGCTCAACAAACACTCAATCCCGATCGACATATCGTCAAGTCGTCCAGCAGCATTGAGTCTAGGCCCTACAGCAAAACCAAGGTCGGCTGCACTGATACGACCGACTGATCGTTTGGCCACCTTAAGCAATGCGTTGATGCCCGGACACGCGTGTCCCTGATTAATCCGTTGCAAGCCCTGATGAACAAGAACACGATTATTGTGATCTAAGGGCACAACGTCGGCGACCGTACCCAGCGCTACAATATCGAGAAACTGCAGCATATTCGGTTCATCGCGGTTTTGAGATTGAAACCACTTCATAGCTCTAAGACGAGCCCGCAATGCCAACATAACGTAAAAGATAACCCCGACGCCAGCCAAGTTCTTACTCGCGAACCTATCCCCTGCTAAGTTCGGATTAACAATGACATCGGCCGTGGGAAGCTCTTCGCCAGGAAGGTGATGGTCGGTAACCAAAACAGTCATACCCAGGCCTTGTGCAGCATGCACACCATCAACGCTACTAATTCCGTTGTCGACGGTAATAATAATATCGGGCTGCTCCATCGCTGCCATCCCGACAATCTCAGGTGTTAGGCCGTAGCCAAACTCGAAACGATTCGGGACTAAATAAGACACCGACTCAAAGCCAAATGCTCGTAACGAACGAATTGCCACGGCCACGCTCGTGGCGCCATCAGCATCAAAGTCCCCTACAATAATTATCTTAGCTTGTGCAACTAAGGCCTCCGCTAACAAGTCCGCTGCTTCGTTAATGTGGCTGAGGGTGGCTGGGGGCAACAGAGTAGCTAGCCCGTAATCCAGCTTATGCTTTGGGTGCACCGCACGAGCACTCAACACACGATTAACAACGGGGTGCACCCCTTCAATTTGAACCGAGGGATCCATTGATCTGCGTTCTAGAGTAAATACAGGGCTGGACAGATTATTCGACAAGTTATTGGACATAGAAGTTTTGAGATATCATTGGTAACAGAATCTAAGAGTGGCGGTGAGTAATGCTTGAGGAGTCTATAAACGAGTGAAGTTGCCTGAGTCTTTTAAGCGCATTATGGATATTCAAAAACACCTAACAAAGTACCAAGCGATTATTCAAGCTCACGGCTTCGAGTATAGCGCGCGTCTTGTGTTGCTGATACTGATTGCCTCAATGAGCTACATAGTTTTACTTCCTAGCTATAACTTTGCGCACCTAATGCCACGTAGCTTAATGGATCTTATGGGCATTAATTACGCGTCACGGTTGTGGATTGAGCAACACAGCGACGTATTCTTCCATTTTGCGGGCGCGGGAATTTTAGTGCTGTTATTCACGTTTGCTAAATTGTTTACCGGAACCAAACAGGCGAAGCCAGCCCTTATCACCGTAATAATTCTTTGTTTTGCGGCGGAAATCGCACAATCATGGATTGGCAGAGGCTTTAACGAATACGATTTACTATTCGGAGTTTCGGGTTCTTTCATGGCATACTTGGGAGTCACTTGGCTGTTTAAACGGTCTTAGCAAGCGCTCATCATTTTACTAGTCATTATGACCAGCATGCGTCGTTTTGCGCTATCACTTGATGATTTTACGTAATTACAAGCCAGCGTTTCTTTTTGAGAATACATTGGTTTAAAAATAAGAAAGTACTTAATAAAGACTCACTTCTTTTTGAGCAGCGTAACTACTTTTAAAAAAGATTAACAACGAATCTATAAAGACAAAAATATTATGAATTCTGTCGAAGACATTAAGAACCGCGACTTATTTAGCGAAATCGAACGACGCGCTAATAACCTATCGCTTAACGGCAATAAGCACCCCTTTAAATGGCATCAAAGTGTTAAAGGACTCATTCCTCCCGCCACCGTTGAAGCAAGGCGCCAAGCACTCAGCGCTCTTTCTGTGGATGAATACGTCGCTGCGGTTTTAGATCCGGCCGAAGCCGTAAGCCGCCCAAGTGCTCGCGCTATTACAAATCTATTCAAGGGCCATATTCATAACGAATTCCAACTAGGCCCGCTTTATAGTGTCGAGATTTCATTGGAGCACGATGGTGTTTCACGGCGTTTAGGGATCATTGCCCAAGACAGAACTGTTAACAACGGAGTCTGGGGGCCAGAACATCATCTTGAGGCTTGCCGTTTAGCGACAGAATTTAATCGTCGCTCATTGCCCATCGTCACTTTTATGGATACTCCCGGCGCCGATGCAGGCACCGAGGCAAACCATGCAAACCAAGCGCATTCGATCTCGCGCTTAATTGCCGTGATGGCCGCTGCCAAGGTACCTTCCGTTGGTGTGATTTATGGCTTAGGATATTCAGGTGGGGCTATTCCGCTCGCCACGACCAATCTTGTCTTAGCAGTACGGCACGCCGCCTTTAATACCATTCAACCTAAGGGTTTAGCTAACATTGCTAGACAATACAATTTGTCGTGGCAAGAGAGCGCACGCTATGTGGGCGTTTCTCCACCTGAGTTGTTTAAAAAAGGTGTTATCGACGGAGTTATTGATTGGGACGCAACTGATGAAGGGGCAAGCGACAAGTACCCACAGCAGCTAGTTACAGCAATCATGAGCGGCATCCAAGAGATCGAGTCCCGAGCAAAACGCGAAGTATTGAACAACCCGTTGATCTCGGCTAACTACATTGACAACGCACGCACCGAGAAGGTGCATAAGGCTTCATTTGAAGCTTTGCAGAAAGATGCGAATTTTTCGATCAATGGCACGCTTACAGAACACCCGAATGTGTACTGCCATGCGCTAATGTATCTGCGCAGTTTGAGCATGCGTTGCCGCATTCACAGCGCGACCATTGAAACTTATGGGCGTTTAGCGGAGAAAGAAATCCCCAAAGGCGACCTCAGTGATCGGGTTAAATTACAACGTAAAAATGCGTTTAAACAGTGGTTGGAAGACCCTGAGAAGTTGGTCTACAATGACCAACTTTCTAAAGCATGGGAAACCCTTAAACAAAAACTGGAAGAAGTTGATTACGAGCGTAACAAAATAACAGCGTTAATTTTGGGCGATCCCCACTCCAATTATCGCGTTGCACAAAAGCAGTTCAGCTTCATTTTGTGTCTGTATTTATATAATCGTTGGAAGTCTGATGCGCCATTTAATTTCGTCGAAATGGGCAAACTCATCAGCAGCAGTTCAAGCTCAAATGACGATGCTTTTGCGCGAGACAGTGCAGAACTAACACTATTGGACACACTCAGAGAGCCAACACTCAAAGACACTTTACTAATCCAATTTCGCAACATTCTTGCCTTTGATGCTTTGTACAATAATATTGTGGTTAACTTTGGCGAGATAGCAGAAGAATCAAAAGCGTTTCAGTCTTTGTCTGAAAAAACTTTACGCGGCATATTAGATACATCATTAGAAAAGGTGACCAGCAGCATTAGCGAAGGCGATATGCCTGAGTCTGGTAATGCGGTCGACAGCGGCGTAAAAACTGAATTTGCAAAATGGCTCAGCCATTTTGCAAAATCTGAACACAAAGGTGCTTTTTTAAGCGATGTAGAAGAATGGAAGCGAGTTAACTTTCCACGGCTTTCAGAATCACTTCTAGTACTCATTACTTATTTCTTTGAAACCTTAGTCCCGCGTTTTATTGAGGCACAGAAAAGCGGCAAGCCGTATAACGGCCAAGTAAACCCTGGACGAATTGGTAAACGTAAAGACTTCTGGAACCAGCTTAATATCGCTTATCAAGACTTGCGTGTTCAGCGCGTGTTGAGCCAATTCAAACAGAAAAAACTCACGACCGTTGATGGTTTTAAAGAAGCTCTGTTTGTCGACTTCAATGAAACCAATGCTAATCTGATGAGCGCTGACCCAGTGTCATTTCCAGGCTTTCGTCAGTCGATCGAAAAAGCACTCAACAATGGCACAACACCGTGTGGCGTGGTCACCGGCATCGGCGAGATCAAGCTGGATGACGAAGGGGCGACGGCGAAAGTTGGCGCGCTAATATCCAACGTTGCGTTTCAGGCCGGTGCGTTTGATATGGCCGGTGCAGAAAAGCTATGCGGCTTGTTAGTCGATTGTGCAAAACGCGGACTACCCGTTGTTTGTTTTGTATCGTCTGGCGGCATGCAAACAAAAGAGGGACCAAGCTCTCTCTTTTCGATGTCTATCGTTAACGACCGAATCACACACTTTATTGCTGAGACTGGACTGCCCGTCATGATTTTCGGTTTTGGTGATTGTACTGGTGGCTCACAAGCCAGTTTTGTAACGCATCCTTTGGTGCACACTTACTACTTAAGCGGCACTGATATGCCGTTTGCGGGTCGTGTCGTTGTGCCGAGTTTCTTGCCAACAATGGCAACAACATCCAATTATCTTGTTAACATACCAGGCGCTATGCAAGGCTTAGTCAAGCATCCTATTTATATGGATCTTGATGAGAAATTAAGAGAAGTTGATCCTGACGTTACAGTCCCAACCGATACCGTAGGACAAGTAATAGGCGAGGTTATATCAGGTGTGGCAACCTTAGAGCACAAAGAACAAGGTCAACAAGTTCATCGCGCGCTCGACCTAATGGGCGACATCAAAACGGTACTGATTCATGCTCGCGGTTGTACCGCGGTAAAGCTCATCAGAGTTGCTCAAGACAAAGGCTACAACGTGCTCCTAGTACAGTCAGACCCAGATATGGATTCTGCCGCATGCGACATGTTGCGCAAGCAAGACGAGGTAGTTTGTTTAGGTGGTCAAACCCCTGGAGAAAGCTATCTAAACGGATTGTCTGTAGTGACCATTGCGCGCAACCGTGGTGCGGATGCTTTACATCCTGGTATCGGGTTTTTGTCTGAGAATGCCGGATTCGCGCGCCTCTGCAGAGCCAATGGTTTGAACTTTATTGGCCCTAAAGCCAGCAGCATGGACACCATGGGCAACAAGTCCAACGCGATTAGTACTGCGATGTCTAATGGCGTGCCAGTGGTACCAGGCTCGCATGGCATCTTAACGAGTGCTGAAGCAACAGCTACAGTTGCGGACGAAATTGGCTACCCTGTATTGCTTAAAGCCGTTCATGGCGGTGGCGGTAAGGGTATTAAAGTTGTCCGCAGTGCATCAGAGATTAAAGACGCGTTCAACAATGTCTACAGCGAGGCCCGAAGTGCCTTCGGCAATGGTGACTTGTACCTAGAAAAATTTGTTGAGTCGATGCGCCATATCGAAGTTCAAATTTTACGAGACAGCAAAGACAACACTAAGATTGTTGGTTTACGCGACTGTACGGTACAGCGTAACAATCAAAAAGTTCTTGAGGAGTCTGGTTCGACCATGTTTCCAAAGGATCTCGAAGAAAAAGCCTATAAGTGTGCAACCAAGCTTGCCGATGCTGTTGATTATTATGGCGCTGGGACTGTTGAGTTTATCTATGATTTGAAAGCCAATACGTTCTACTTCATGGAAATGAACACAAGACTGCAAGTTGAGCACCCAGTGACCGAGTGGACATCTGGCATTTCGATCGTTGGTAAACAATATGAGATTGCCGAAGGTCGCAGCATTGCTGATCTTAAACCCGTTAATAAAGGATTTTCGATTGAAGCTCGAATAACGGCTGAAAAAGCACGTCTTGATAAAAATGGTGATATCGACTTTATCCCAACACCGGGCTTAGTCACAGAATGTAAGTTTCCAGAAGGTGATCATATTGAGGTTATCGCTGCGGTCACTGAAGGCAAAACAATTTCGCCTTTCTATGACAGCATGATTGCTCAGCTTATTGTTCACGGTAAAAACCGAAAGGATGCAATAAAGAAACTTATCGCAGCTTTAGACAACACTGTTATAAAAGGCGTGTGCACCAATATGAGTCTATTGAAACGTATCCTCAACGATAAGACCTTTATTGAAGGTGATTACGATACGGGTTATCTGCCACGTTTTCTGGCAACGCTTGATAAAAAGCAGGTTCTTGAAGAGATGTCCTATACGGGCGTCGACAAGGTCGACTCAGATGTCAGCACTTTGAAAATAGCGGGTACCGACGAGTTAAAAGTGGTTTCACCAATGACAGGTATTTTCTATTCAACGCCTGCACCAAGTGAACCCGAGTTTGCAAAAGTTGGCAACCGCGTTAACTTGAGTCAAACGTTGTGCCAAATTGAAGCTATGAAACTTTTCACCCACATATCACTGTCTAGCGTGATGGGGTCCGGCGAGATATTCACAGCTGACGGCGAGTACGAAATTGTTCGAGTGAATCAAGCGAACAACGCTCAAGTTAATACGGGAGACCTTCTATTTGTTGTAAAACCAATTAAGCGTTGATTGTTTAACGATGACATTGATCCTTACTAAAAAGTTTGGATCGTGTGTAAACAAGCCTGATAACATGAGCAGTGTTATCAGGCTTTTTATTTCCCATTCCCGCATCGCTCAAAAATACTAGCTCACAGACTGACTACCAGTGTACGACTTAAGCACGTCTACCGGCACGTTATCTCCGACCGTGTAGCTCAGCACTTTGCTGATATGCGCGTAGGGTCTACCTGACTCTTCATGCCACTGATTGAATGCATCTTGAATCTTTTTTAGATCTCGCTGAGACGTCGCCCGAGGGTCTATGTCTAGACCGTTAGCTATCACCGCAGTGACCATGTCACCGCTTGTCACAAAGCCGTCCTTGCCTGAAAAACGAATAAACCACTGAGCAGTTTTGCCTCCTAGGCGAGAACCGTTGTCCTTTAAAAATTTCTGCAGACCAACTTGATCGCTCGCTGGATAATTAGCATAGAAGGCAGCGAAACTACCGTGTTCTTCAGCAACCGTTTCGATCATCAGCGCGTTTTCGAACACCGTTTGAATTTTCTGCCAGTTACGAACTATGCGCGTATCTTCGACGTACGCTTCCCATTCGTCAGGTGATTTGGTAAGAAGTGTCCCTAAATCAAACCCATGAAACGCTTCTTCAAAGCCAGGCCATTTGGCAGTGATAACACGCCAATGAAAACCCGCGTTGAACACGCAGCGCGTTAGTTGCGCCAAATAGCGATCATCCGTAACTTTGGCCAATTGCTTGCTGGACGCAACGGGCGTCAATAGGCTTTCTAAGGCCTCAACTCCACCCTTGCGCTTAGCGGCTGATTCGTAGATACGTTCAAATTTTTTCATTTAGATATTACTCTTTATCTTGGTTGCTCTTTATCTTGGTTACTCTTTGTTACTAGCGCGCTCGCAAGCGCGCCCTTGCGTCAGTGCATTTTCTACACGTATTCGCTTCAACATCCGGAGCGCTTTTGTTGAGTCTAACAAATTGAGCGCTACTTGCGAGCGCATAAAAAAGCCGCTGTCGGTGAGAACCGACAGCGGCTTGTCTTACATAACTAGTGTATTGCCTTATACAAACAAGAACTTATCCTCGTCTATAGACATAATCGAATCCATGCCGTTTTTGATCGCTTGCTCATGCCCTAACGTTCTTGGCATGATGCGCTGGAAATAAAAGTCAGCAGTCGAAATCTTAGATTGAAGAAAGTCTGCATCGCCTTCACCTGCTTCAATCTTGTCTTCGGCAATACGAGCCGCTTGAGCCCAGAAGTATGCAACAGTTACGTAGCCCGCCATCATCAAATAATCGACCGCCGCTGCGTTTACTTCGTCTGTGTTCTTCATTGCTGACCAACCCACTGAACGCGTCAACGACTGCCACATTTTTACATAAGGCTTCAGCGCCCGGCCGTGCTTGTTCCAACGGTTGGCTTTAATGAAGTCGTTCATTTCATCCATAAGCGGCTTAAGAGCGGCACCGCGAGTACCCAGTATTTTACGCCCGAGTAGGTCTAAACCTTGAATGCCTGTAGTACCCTCATAAAGCTGAGAGATTCGAGCATCGCGTACTTCTTGCTCCATACCCCACTCCTTAATGAAACCATGTCCACCGAACACCTGAATACCTAAATTTGTTGTTTCTAAACTTGTCTCTGAAAGAAAGCCCTTTGCGATGGGCGTTAGAATCGCTAATAGCGTCTCGGCTTCTTCGCGTTCTTCACTCGGCAATTCTTGGGCCAAGCTGACATCAACCAGTTTGCCACAATACATATTCAACATGCGGCCGCCTTCAGCGAAGACTTTCTGCGTTAACAACATTCTGCGAACATCTGGATGTGAAATGATAGGATCAGCAGGTTTGTCTGCGTTTACACGTGGCTTAGTTCTAAATTGCACTCGGTCACGGGCATAAGCCAGCGACTTTTGGAAAGCAACTTCAGAGTGTGCTTGTCCGTGCATGGCCACACCAAGACGTGATTCATTGATAAAGGTAAACATAGCGCTCATGCCTTTATTTGGTGCACTGATTAAGTAGCCCTGCGCGTCATCAAAATTCATCACACACGTTGAGTTACCGTGGATGCCCATTTTTTCTTCGATCGAGCCACATCGAACGCCGTTTCGGTCGCCAAGGCTGCCGTCAGTATTTACATTAAATTTTGGAACTAAAAATAGAGAGATACCTTTAATGCCTCTTGGAGCATCAGGTAGGCGCGCCAAAACAATATGGATAATATTGTCGGCAAAATCGTGCTCACCAGAGGAAATAAATATCTTGCTACCGCTGATTTTGTAAGTGCCATCTTCCACTGCTTCTGCATCAGGAACGGCTTTAGTTTTCAACATTCCCAAATCCGATCCCGCATGAGGTTCGGTCAGACACATAGTACCTGTCCATTTTCCTTCTACCATCGGCGGCATGAAACGCTGCTTTAGATGATCAGGAGCATGAGTGTGGATCGTTTTCATCGCGCCCGAACTCAAGCCCGGATACATACTCCAGCTATGGTTGGTAGCGATCATCATTTCCATAAACACTAATGCCATAGATTCAGGCATATTCTGACCACCGTATTCTTCAGGGCATGCTAGTAACGGCCAGCCATTGGCTACGTAGTTGTCATAGGCTTCTTTAAAGCCAGTGGGCGTTGTTACTTCGCCATCGTTCCATGTACAACCTTCCTCGTCACCAATGCGATTAAGAGGTGCTAGTTCGTTTTCACAAAACTTTGCGGCTTCTTCCCAGATGGCAGCAACCATGTCAGGCTCCGCAGCGTGCCCTCTCGCGAAGCGAGCATAGTGTGTTGGCATATCAAGCACGTCGTTGGCTACGAAGTGCATATCTTTTAGGGGGACTTTATAGTTCATGATGTTCCTCAGTTTGGAAAGTTGAGTGCCGAAACACTCGGTGCTTGTTCAATGGTTCTTGTTCAATGCTTCTAGTTCAGTAATTGTTCAAATTGCGTCGGTTAAGTTACTAAAGTTGAAGTGACTTTATTCAGTAATGCCTAACAACGATTTGGTCATGGTAATGAGATCCAAATAATAGGCGTCGATAAATTCTTCACGTTGTTGATTGGTCTGTAGTTCTCTGCTTTGCAGCTGCGTTTTCCAAGGCTTCAAATACCAGTCCTCAAGTAGCACAACAATACTGTTCGCTATGGCTCTTGGGTTGTTGGCTGTAAACTGGCCAGACTCAATCCCTGCTTCTATTTGACCTTGAAAGCTGTCAATCGCGTCTAACTCAATACGAGTCGAGGCTTGCTGTTGGTCCACGGGCAAACTGCGGGTTTCAAAGTAGAGAAAGAAGTACCACGGCTGCAATAGTGTACTTGCGTATAGGTGGTACCTAAGACTCTGTTCGATCTGCGTCCACAACGAATCTGATGCTTTAGCGTGGTCTCGGGTCATTTGACTACTTAACCGGACAATGTCCGCTACCATTAACACGATGTCTTCTTTGCGCCCTATGCATGAATAGATTGCTCCCATGCTCATCTCAGTCTTCTTAGACAAATCGCGTAGCGACATGCGACTAAAACCTGAATTAGCCGAAATCTCAAATGTCGCTGTGAGAATCTTCTCCAAATTTGCAACCGCAAATTTAGCCTTCTGGGTCTGAATAACATCACCATGCCGCTCAAAAAGCCCTGTGTACAAAGCCTCTTCCTGTAAGGGAAACGTCTCTAGGAAGCGCGTGTACGAGCTGGTGTCCACTCTTAATAGCTCAGCGCTATCTGAGGTAGTCCTCGTCAAGGCGCTGGTAGAAACTGAATGTCGTTCCAAAGCCCCACCGTTTTTAACACCGCTCAATTCATGCATTTGCGAATCCTATCACGAAAACGAACGAGCGTTCGCTTTATTTTCACATTTGAGGTTTAACCCGACAATCATTTGCTCGAAGAATTTGGGTCACTAAACCTCGAAACGCGTCCATATGGATTAAACTATCCGACAAGCCAAAACAATGTAGCAAGAACAACTCTCTAGTTCCGACCACCTCAAGACGTACCGATGAAACTGATCTCGCTTAAGAAAAATGAAGTAGCGCCATTATTGATGGCCTGCCTGCACTTTTATTTGATCTTGTGCACTTATTACATTATCCGTCCGATACGCGCTGAAATGGCCGTGGCAAATGGTGTCGACAACATTCAATGGTTGTTTCTACTTACCATGTTAGTGCTGCTTGCCATAGCCCCAATCTTTGGCTGGATTACATCGCGCTATCGAACCCGCCAGTTCTTGTCGTACATCACCCTATTCTTCGCCTTTAATCTTGTCGTGTTCTACTTTTTGTTTCTGGATCCGCAAAGACCCGCCTGGGTTACTAGAGCATTTTACGTTTGGGTAAATGCGTTCAGCATGTTTATCGTGTCGTTGTTCTGGAGCTTCATGAATGACATTTTCGAGACGAAGCAAGCTCGCAGACTCTTTGCGTTTATTACTGCTGGGGGTACGGCAGGCGCAATCTCAGGCCCATTGATAACATCTTCTTTAGTTGAAGGAATGGGACTAGCCCCTTTGCTACTCATTTCTGCAACCACACTCACCACGTCTACATTGACCATCCGATGGCTCGTTAACTGGCGCAAATCTCAAAGTGTTTTGAGTGCTAAAGCAAATGAAGCAAGCGCGTCCATCGCCACTGACCGTAAACTAGACACTGATGAAATAGGCAAACCTAAAGATAGCAAATTTGGTGACTCCCTTGGTGGCGGCGCACTGAGTGGTTTAAAGCTAATCCTTAACTCACCTTACTTACTGGCGATTTGCGTATTCATCACTCTTTACGCTGTGAGTATTACTTTCGTAGTCATCCAACAAGCTGAACTTATAGAACAGACATACTCTGATCCAACACAAAGAACCAAACTATTTGCTCAGATCGATCTTGGAGTAAACGTATTAACGCTCCTAATACAGATCTTTGTGACCAGTAAATTGCTTGAGTGGCTAGGCTTTAGAACGACCTTATTGATTATCCCATTGGGTATCACGATAGGCTTCGGTTTGATCGCCGTTATGCCTATGCTGCCCATCTTGATTGCTGTTGAAGTATTTCGCCGCGCTGGTGACTACGCCATTATGAAACCTGCGCGAGAACTGTTGTTTTCGGTTGTCAGCCGTGAGGAAAAATATAAGTCAAAGAACTTTATCGACACTGCGATATTACGCACTGGCGACACCATCTCGTCTTGGCTCTATAACGGCGTAAAAATTCTAGGCGCTGGAGGCACGGCAATCCCGGCCATTAGCATGGCTATTGGTTGTGCATGGTGCGTGGTTGCGTTCTGGTTAGGCAACCAATATAAACAACGTCAAAAAGATCAATCGTAAGTAAGCTCAGAAGCCTTGCCCGAAAAAACTCGGTAGACAAAAATCGTATAAACGAAAATGCAAGGCAGTGCGATTACTACGCCGACAAACGTAAACTTCAGTGAGCTGGTATGCGCTGCGGCCTCCCAAATCGTCAGTTGTCCAATAATAATGTCTGGAAAAATACTGTAGGCCAGCCCCAAAGCGGCCATCACACAAATAATCACGGGGCACATAAATATCATCCATGGATTTGTCATTAGAAGCTGTTCTGGGGTTCGGCTGAGTAGAACATAAAGTAGGCTTAACGCTATAACCGAAGCGATAGGAATAGGTAAAAGGCCAATAAACTGCGGCAGCTGAAACCAACGATCTGCAATGACTTGACTAACCAACGGCGTCGCGATTGATACGAGCAACAAGCCAACCGCCATCGGTGAAAGGCTTTTCTTCGCCCATACAGCTGCTTTTAGAAACAGTTCGTCTTCTGTCTTTATCATCAGCCAGCTGGCGCCCAATACGCAATACAAAGCCGGTAGACAAAGCGCTATAAGGATAGAGAACACCATGTTCAGCTGAGTGTGTTCGAGACCGGTAATGTAAGAACCTAACATCCAACCTTGCGCAGTTGAAGCCAGCAGCGAACCAACAAAGAAAAGTTGATTCCACATAGCTTTACGATGAGATCCGGCCTTTACCCGGAAATCGAACGCCACGCCACGCAGTATAAGACCCAATAACATAACGGTAGCCGGCACATATAGGGACGTTAAGATAATGCCGTGCGCCGCAGGGAACGCGATTAGCAATACCCCTACTCCGAGCACAATCCATGTTTCGTTGGCATCCCAGAAAGGACCGATCGAGGCAATCATGACATCTTTCTCTTTGTCGCTCGCTAACGGCAACAACAGACCTACACCTAAGTCGTAGCCATCTAGAATCACATAAAGCAGTAAAGCCAAGCCCATTATTGCGACAAAAATTATCGGTAATAGAGCTTCCATTAGATGCGCCCTCCTGATTGAAGATCGTATTCGTGCACGGGTGTACCTTTTAATGACAACGCAGGCTTGCTCGACATATAGAACAATGTGCTTATGTAACTGACTAACAAGAATGCATAGATAAGAACGTAGGCTGTGAGACTGGCGATCAATACCTGAGGTTCGTGGTCAGCAACAACATCCGCAGTGCGAATGAGCCCATTCACCACCCAAGGTTGACGACCAATCTCTGTAACATACCAACCCGCTAACACAGCAACCCAACCGGCAAAGGTCATTCCGACCAGAACTCTTAAACCCGTTGTCTCCAATTCACGACCACGTAACAGCTTAATCGAGGACAACCAACTGACCAGTATCATAAGTAGGCCCATGCCTACCATGACACGAAACGCAAAGAATACCGGCGCGACGGGAGGATGCTCTCCAACAAAGTCGTTGAGTCCCTTCACTTCGCCATCTAAATCATGCGTCAATATCAAGCTCGCCATTTTTGGCACCTTTAATGCGTAATGCGTTGTGCGCTGTTCTTCGTCAGGGATGCCGAACAACGTTAGCGCTGCGCCTGATTGTGTATCCCAAATACCCTCCATAGCCGCCACCTTAGCGGGCTGATGCTCAAGGGTGTTTAGGCCATGTAAGTCGCCAATAAATACTTGGGTTGGCGTTAGTACGGCCGCGCACAGTATTGCCACCTTCAACACACTACGCGTACCTGGACCACCAACCCCTTTAAGTAACCGCCACGCACTGACTCCGGCCACCAAAAAAACCGCTGTGATTAGGCAGGCTACAAACATATGTGCAAGTCGATAACCGAACGAGGGGTTGAAAATAACGGCAAGCCAATTTTCGGCGATTAGCACTCCGTTCTCAAAGGTATAACCCGCCGGTGTCTGCATCCAAGAATTAAGACTCAGTATCCAAAACGCAGAAAGCGAGGTGCCTAATGCAACCATAGAGGTTGCGAGTAAATGAACACGGTTGGAAACGCGGCGACGACCGAACAGCATTATTCCAAGAAATGAGGCTTCGAGGAAAAATGCGGTGAGGACTTCGTAACCTAAAAGAGGCCCCGCTATATTGCCAGCCTGTTCCATAAAGCCTGGCCAATTGGTACCAAACTGAAAGCTCATCACAATGCCTGTCACCACGCCCAATGCAAAAGTGAGGGCAAATACCTTTACCCAAAAGGCGTAGATGTAGTCCCAGTGATCATCACCAGTTTGTGTGTATCGAATACGAAAGAAAAGCAGAAAATAGGCTAAGCCTATAGTGATGGTAGGAAAAAGAATATGAAAACTAATATTGAGCGCAAACTGGATTCGCGCTAACAAGAATGGATCAAGCTCCATTACAACCTCCGCGATGTTAGCTGTTGAGCTGAGTATACCGAGCGTTTAGAAAACAACACATGACATCGGGCGATGATGCCCATAGCGTCAGGCAATATCTAAGTTGCCTGTGATCAAA
Organism: Proteobacteria bacterium UBA7415; assembly: GCA_002470515.1. GTDB lineage: Bacteria > Pseudomonadota > Gammaproteobacteria > Arenicellales > Arenicellaceae > Arenicella. The sequence continues at coordinate 138,670 of DKML01000016.1, forward strand.
CGAATGAACCAAGGTGCCTGTTTCCAGACACGCATTCACGTTCGTTGAGCAACTGCTTAATACGGCAAAGTGCAGCGAACAAGGGACACCCATTTTTCGTAAAGGCGACCTTTAGCCATAATCTATATTTGGAAATTGTTGGCTATAGCAATAATAGAGAATGGATCGGTGCCATAACCGGAACACACTGCTTTGGTTGTGGTGGCCGTTCATCCAGAAAGCTTGGAGTCGTCTGCGAGTTAGCGGTAAAAGTAGCGTCTAACACGGCGGACAAGTCTCCACATTGCTCAGAGCCAGTGCCGCTCCCCGTTATAGAGTTTCCGTTAACATTGCCTAACACGTTGATCGTCACGTTGCATGCCTCTCCAAACAATTGTTTCTGCAATGTAAAGCTACCGGTAAAATTGCCGTTCGCGTTAACTTGCGACTGCATTTGTTCCTCATCGACTAACATAACGAGTGAACGATCGTCTTTTACGCTTACACTAAGTGGCTCATCGACAAAAAATGGCCATATTTCGTCAGTCGGTGTAACAACCGTAACAGTCCCGCCAACCACACCATTGTATATGTGCGTATTATTTTCCGGTTCTGGCTCAACGCACTCTTCTTCAGGTTCAGGTTCCGGTTCAGGTTCCGGTTCAGGTGGATCGACAATAATTCCATCATCATCAATCTCGGTAACAGGTCCAACCCCCCATTTATAGAGATACACGTTAGACCGTTCTCGAACGTTAACGTCATTAAGGTTTCGACGAGCCATACCACTCACCATGAAAGCAATTACCTCGCCTTGATTGGGAGTCCAAACGTAACTGCCCGATTTAAATGGAGCCAAACCCACTTGCGTCCCGTTAACGGTATAAGGCCCCTTAATAATCTGGTCGAACCGCATGTATTCAAAGGTTGCTGCATTCCAGACACCGTTGAAGCGTGCGAAAACCCATGCAGAGGCATTGCAACAATCGCTCTGTAAAATACTGTGCAATTTTTTATCCCAGACAGCACGTTTGCTATTTATGATGCGAAGGGCTGATGAGTTGTGGCTAACGGATAATGTCGCCGTTTCCGCCCATGTTGCTACTACCGCCGGATCGCGCCAAACCACACCTTCAAAATCATCCGGAAAAGCAGCTTGAGCGACACTATGAAGGAAAGCGTAAGTTACTAAAACGCCTATAGAAAGACTTAAAAGTCTAGTCTTGTACATGATCAAAATCCTCGATTGGGCAAACATTGGAGCTTTTCATTATACCAAGTGTTGTCACTAATAATTTGAAACGACCTTGATCATTAATACTAAAGGGGGTTTTACCGAGAAATTCGGGAAAAAAAGTGGTTTTCGAGACTTTCGGTCAAGAATTTTCGCGTGTGCTGAGCCTCTTTGATAATGAGAGTGAGTATAGAAATCGCTCGAAGCTTCTATACAACCTGACTCGAGATTCACATAAGTTCGCCTGTCGCGCTTAAAACAATTATGCCAATCGCGCAAAACTTAAATGCGAACACAAGAAAGCGAGAAGTAGGATACAAACATTAAGACCCACTCTACAGGACTGCAGTCAAGGGTTTGACATCCATAGGTCTTGATCTTAGCTCTCAAACATTAACCAAGGTTTACCAGGGTAACTTTACCCCGGCATCCCCACCCCGACCACAAGTTGGTTGTCCACCCTCTAGTCTATGGCCGGGTCTTTGATACTCAAACCTTACTGAGCTTTCTTAGTGAACTGAAAGAAAGGACACTAGGTTTATGCGGCGCCTTCTAGAACCACTTCATTCGCGATGTTTTGATAATGAGGCAGCTCGTTAAAGTTGAGGTACTTATAAATATCATCTGCAACTGTATCTATGTTCTTAGCAATATCTAAATACTCAGTAACGCTCGGCAAGCGACCTAGCACAGCCGCAACAGCAGCCAATTCGGCAGACGCCAGATAGACATCGGCACCATCCCCTAAGCGGTTGGGGAAATTTCGAGTTGAGGTCGACACTACTGTAGAGTTTGCAGCGACCCGCGCTTGATTACCCATACACAGCGAACATCCCGGCATTTCAGTACGAGCACCGGAACGTCCGAATGTGGCGTAGTGTCCTTCAGCAATCAACTGCGCCTCGTCCATTTTAGTCGGTGGCACGATCCAAGTACGGGTTGGTACTGGTTCGCCCATCTCTTCAAACAGCATTGCCGCTGCTCGAAAGTGACCAATATTAGTCATACAAGAACCGATGAACACTTCGTCAACCTTAACTTCGCCACCCGCCAAAATCTCGGAAAGCTCTTTAGCGTCATCTGGGTCATTGGGGCAACATAAAATCGGATCCTTAACTTGATCAAGATCGATCTCAATGATTTCTGCATACTCAGCATCTTCATCAGCTTCCAATAACTCTGGATTTGCCAACCATTTTTCCATTTCGTAGATGCGTCGAGTAATCGTGCGAACGTCACCATAGCCTTCTGCAATCATCCACTTGAGCATGGTGATGTTAGAAGTGATGTATTCAATAATCGGTTCTTTGTTTAACTTAATCGTACAGCCACCTGCAGAGCGCTCTGCAGAGGCATCGGCTAACTCAAATGCTTGCTCTACTTTTAGATCTGGCAATCCTTCGATCTCTAGCACACGTCCGGAAAATATATTCTTCTTGCCTTCTTTCTCTACAGTGAGCAGGCCTTGCTTAATTGCAAACAAAGGAATGGCATGTACTAAGTCGCGTAATGTAATGCCTGGCTGCATCTTGCCTTTAAATCGAACCAATACAGATTCAGGCATATCCAACGGCATTACTCCTGTTGCCGCTGCGAAAGCTACAAGCCCAGATCCCGCTGGAAAAGAAATACCAATTGGAAAACGCGTATGCGAATCACCACCTGTACCAACCGTATCCGGTAATAACATGCGGTTTAACCAAGAATGGATAATGCCATCACCGGGCTTCAGTGAAACCCCACCTCGATTCATAATAAAGTCAGGTAGGTTAGCGTGCGTCGTCACGTCAACCGGCTTAGGATAGGCTGCTGTGTGACAAAATGACTGCATCACTAGATCAGCTGTAAATCCGATACACGCTAAATCTTTTAGCTCGTCTCGAGTCATAGGACCAGTTGTATCTTGCGAACCTACTGTTGTCATTTTTGGCTCGCAATACTGCTCAGGGCGTACACCTTCTAAGCCACATGCACGACCAACCATTTTTTGTGCCAGTGTAAAGCCTTTGCCCGTATCTTTTACTGGGTCAGCTTGACGGAACAGCTCAGAGACACCGAGTCCCAAAGAGTCGCGTGCACGACCGGTAAGACCCCGCCCAATAATCAATGGAATACGACCACCTGCGCGAACCTCGTCTAGCAAAACCTCAGTCTTAAGCTCAAACGTGGATATAACTTCGTCAGTACCGTGTCGTTTAACCACTCCCTCATACGGGAACACATCAATCACATCACCCATCTCCATTTTGGAAACATCCATTTCGATCGGCAATGCGCCCGAATCTTCCATGGTGTTATAAAAAATAGGCGCTATCTTGGCGCCAAAACAATACCCGCCATCGCGCTTATTGGGGATAAACGGAATGTCATCCCCCATAGTCCAAAGCACAGAGTTAGTGGCTGACTTGCGCGAAGAACCGGTACCCACCACGTCACCTACATAAGCGACTGGAAAACCTTTTTGCTTTAGTTCTTCAATTTTACCTAAAGCGTCGCCATTTACATCAAAGCCATCGCGAGGCATTTTGAGCATCGCAAGGGCATGCAATGGAATGTCAGGACGCGACCACGCGTCTGGCGCTGGAGACAGATCATCTGTATTCGTTTCACCGGGAACCATAAATACGGTCACTGTGATTTTTTCTTCTACAACTGGACGACTCGTAAACCACTCGGCATCAGCCCATGACTGAATAACTTCTTTAGCCCATTTGTTACCCCCATCTGCTTTTTCCTTTACGTCATAAAACGCTTCGAACATGAGCAATGTGTGTTTAAGACTCTCTGCTGCTTCGTCAGCCAATTTAGGAATATCCAGCGCTTGGATAAGTGGTTGAATATTATAACCACCCAACATGCTACCAAGAATGGTCGTTGCGCGTTCATCAGAAATCAGTTCGCAACTTACTTCGCCTTTAACAACGGCGGCTAAAAAGCTGGCTTTAACGTAAGCGGCCTCGTCTACCCCAGCCGGAACGCGTTGCGTGAATAGCTCCATCAAGAAGTCTTCTTCTCCTGCAGGAGGATTCTTCAACAGTTCAATTAATGCAGCGACTTGTTCTGCGTTGAGGGGCGCGGGGACAATGCCCATTTCTGCGCGTTCTGCTACATGTGCTCGATATTCTGCTAACACGACAACTCCTTTACCATGATGGTTTAGTTTGAGGATTATTTAATTACTTTCTTTTACGACAAGGCTACGCTTTAGCGTATCTAGCCTTGGCCACTAATATGGGGCTACTAGCTTAGCAAACTTTACCTTCTAAAATTAAATTAAGGTCAAATTCAGGCGGCACTCACCACTTTTATTGAAATCTAGCAAATACTCAAAAACCACTACGGTGTGGAAAGTGGGTATTTAAATACAGGCTCAATGCGTTTGTTCAATATAGTCATTAATATACTGATTCTTGAATGCTCTCGATTAGATGAGTACGCCAAGCCATTGTACATAACCATTTTACTATACGCTCCAACATGTTTGTAGTGATACAATGACGAGCTAAGATCGATTTAGGTCGATGGTCACTATCTAATGCGTGAATAGAGATTGAACGAAATTCCCATAGAAGCGTTGGGCATAGCACTTTTTGTGTTGGTGCTTCTTTCTGCTTTCTTTTCTTCCTCCGAAACGGCCTTAATGGCGGTTAATCGGTATCGCATACGTAACCAAGCTGATTCAGGCAACCGCAGCGCCGCGCTGGTGCTCAAGCTACTAGAAAGCCCGGACAAGCTTCTCGGTACGATTCTGTTTGGAAATAACGTTGCAAACATAGCGGCCTCTACACTAGCAACAGTAATTGGTTTACGTTTGTTCGGAGATGCAGGCTTAGCCTATGCCCCTCTAGCGCTTGTGTTTATTGTACTTATATTCGCCGAAGTCGCACCCAAAACCCTAGCCGCGATCAACCCAGAGCGAATTGCCTTTCCTGCAAGTTGGGTGTTGGCGGTCCTTCAGGTCGCCCTAACCCCATTTATCTGGTTGGTTAAGTTTTTCTCAAACGGCTTTCTTAGCCTCTTTGGAGTCAGAGTATTAACGCAAGACAATGCCCTGTCGAGCGAAGAACTACGCGCTGCAGTGCGAGAGTCTTCAAATCTAATAAACTCGTCTCACCAGGAAATGCTGTTGCGCATACTAGAGATGGAACAAGTTAAAGTAGAAGATGTGATGGTTACCCGAGCCGATATGGAGGCGATAGACATTGAAGATGATTGGGATGAAATCGTCGAACAGTTAGCGACTTCGCATCACACACGAGTGCCTGTTTTTAGAGGCAACATGGATAACTTTGTTGGGATCGCACATGTTCGAAAGATGTTTTACCTGTCGCAAATGGGTGATTTTAATAAAGAATCAATGATCGCAATGATCCGCGAGCCTTATTTTGTACCCGAAAACAGCTCCATCACCCACGCACTAACCCATTTACAAGACCAAAGACGACGCTTTGGTATTGTGGTTGATGAATATGGCGACATAAAAGGATTGGTGACTCTTGAACAGATTCTTGAAGAAGTAGTAGGTAAATTCACGTCTCTGACTCCTCATAACACTCTGGATATAGTTGCTGAAATAGACGGCAGCTATATGGCGCGTGGCAGCACCTACTTACGCGACATTAATCGGCAGCTAGATTGGCAACTGCCTCTGCAAGAAGCAAAAACCCTTAATGGACTAATTACAGAGGTGCTCGAAGCGATTCCGCAGCCTAACACCTGCTTTAAAATTGATGATTACGTTATCGAAATCATTCAAACACGGGGTACATCAGTGCACGTTGCGCGGCTGAAGAAGCTGGAAAGTTTGAATTCTGCTGAACTTTCTTAAAAGTCTTTGTCAGACTTATCTTCGCACTCAGACTCGAACAACTCGCCCTGAATCAAATTTTTAATAGTTGCTCAAAACGGCGTAGCCACCTATCCTTTCATTACAAATTAGATAAAAATATCTATTTACTACAACAACTTAAGTGAATTAGTTAAACTTACGCTTTAAAAAATCGTCAGAATAAGTTAATTTAGCGTACATAAAGTCTCGAAATGTACTTGCTCAACCACTATTGCCATTGAAATTGATCACTATTATGAAAAAATCTAACTCAGTTCTTCTCGCTCTCGTTATCGCTTTCACCATGACTGCCTGCAGCAGTGGCACTACGGTTTCGCCCGAGCCAATTAATCTCACGGGGTTATACAAAGGTACCTTTACTAATACGGATGAGAATTCCACAGGAACCATCACACTCAATATTGCAGAAAGCATTGATGGGACTACGGTCAGCGGCAACATCATATTCGAATCTGATGACACCAACTGTCTGTCTAATGGCCCAATCACCGGCACGATCAGCGGCTTTTCACTTGCATTGACCGCAGATCAAATCAACAGTAACGAGTCAGGCAGCACCGTGAGCACAGGAACGTTGAGCGCCCAACTCACGCAGTCAAACAACGGTAACAATCTTGACGGTACTTATGTAACAGCGAACACCGTTGGACTGGTCTGCAGTAACCAAAGCGGAAGCGGCACGATGAATTTGGTGCGGAGCTAAATAATAATGCTTAAGAATTGCGAAGCTTAAGCAACTAACGAAAGGGCGGTCAAAATCATGAATAAGAAAAGTACACTAAAATTTGGGGTAGCGATTCTTACTCTTATTTGCGCTTTCTGCGCTATGAATTTCGCACTGGCAAAACCAAGCAACGTTCCGCTCGATGCGGATAGCGCGGTTATCCGTACTTATTTTGCACCACTCGGCCCAAACCATCAGCCGAGCAAGACCAAGCAAAAAAACTTTCAATGTTCCGAACAGATTTTTACGGTTCTAGAATTAAGCGAATACCCTGCGGGCAAACACGACCTTGCTGTTAAATGGATTGATCCTTCACGCAATGTCCGTGAACACACGCAGTACTCATTTGGGGTGAGCGACTCAGGTCAGACTAAGCTGTGGGCTTGGCTAGAACTTGCGCCCGCTGCTGGTTCAAGCTTGATAGCTTGGATGAACCCTGCTGCTGGACTAGAAGAATTTATTGGGACTTGGGACGTTGAAGTGAAAATAAATAACCGAATGGTTTCTAAACGACAGTTTGAAGTAATCTGCTAACAGAAGATTCAGTTGGTCGTTTCGACCCTAAGTTAACTTTCGGCGTTGCTGTTGCCTGCCACGCCTCTATCGTTCCTTGCTTTGCCCACATCCCCTGCTTCTATCCCGATAAGATTGAATATCTGCATTAAACGACAGCAGAACCCGATTTGATTGAAGGCTTAGGCTTTGCCGCTACGTTGTTGCGAACATAGAACGGTGCAAAATTAGCGGCCGATTCCAACACCGTTGATTGATCTTCCGAGCGAGCGAATAGATTCAATAGCCCGGAAGCCAATGGAAACAACGTGTTGGGACTCTTGCTGGGACTCTCCGAAGGCATTAACTCTTGGGGCAGAGAAAGCTTAGTGAGCAGTTCTGGATAGGCCGACCACCCACTGCCTAACAAAGTAATTTGGTCGTTGACCAGAAAATCAGCAACATTCAAATCAATCGGCAGCTCAATGTCTGAGGGCCGATTAACATTAATCTCTCCTGACTTAAAACCTCTTTGGCAATCGTCAGAGTTGTTGTCGATCAGATACGGAGCCCAGTACACCTCCTGCATGCGCGCATCTAGTGCTGCTATGACCAAATGCTTGCCGCTTTTTTGCTTGAAAACGCCTGCGCATTGATTAACAAGCACATCTAAGCTAGTGAAACCAAACATTGGTATACGCGCACCATAAGCTAGCCCTTGAGCAACTCCAATACCAATGCGTAAACCAGTGAAGGAGCCTGGTCCGCGACAGACACCGATCGCAGCCAAATCAGCTAACTTCAAGTTCGAGCCTTCGAGTAGCTCTTTAACGAGCGGTAAGACTACTTGTGAATGGATATTATTGCCAGAACGGGTTATTTGATGCATTTGGCCATCCGCCGTCTGTAGAGCCACAGAACATTCAGATGTCGATGTCTCAATAGCTAATACGTTTTCGTTATTCATTCTCAACAACCTCACTGTCTTGTTCAGAACTAATTCGCAATGAGTTTAAAAAACCACATACTTTTTCTTCGCTCGCCGTGCGGCGCATCCGAGGCAGACTATCTAAAAACACGCGTCCGTAATGTGTACGCCTTAAGCGCGCGTCGCACACCATAAGAACACCCTTATCGCTAGTGCTGCGTATCAAGCGTCCAGCGCCTTGACGCAGAGTGATCACGGCACGCGGCACTTGATGTCCCATAAATGGATTTTCGCCTGCGTCCTCCATTGATTTCAATCGCGCCTTAATAACGGGGTCAAATGGTGATTCAAACGGAAGCTTATCAATGATTACGCAGCGCAAATCATCACCAGGCACATCAACACCTTCCCAAAAACTCATTGTGCCCAGCAAAACTGCATTGCGATGACTGGTAAATGACTCAAGTAATTCGCGTTTGGTCGTTTGCCCCTGCATCAAGATCACAAACTCATCTTCCTCAGTGGCTTCAATCAGAGATTCCTGAAATGACTCCATATGCCTGAAACTAGTAAACAACACAAACACTGCACCGCCAGATGCCTTAATAATCGGTAGCGTCGCCGCGAAAAAGTGCTCAGAGAAGTCAGGGCTCTTTGGCTCTGGCAAACCTTCGGGCACATAAAGAACGGCTTGCTCGTAGAAATCAAACGGACTGTCCCACGTTATGGTTTCTGCAGTGTCAGCGATACCCGTATTTTTTGCAAAATGGTCAAACTCACCATTAACCGACAGCGTTGCGGACGTAAATATTCTAGCTTGTTGTTGGTTGCCAAAATATTGACTAAGCTCTCCACCAATATCTAAAGGGGTATCATGAATACGAAAGTTCTTACGGCTGATTTCGATCCAACGCACATGTTTACCAGATTCATCTTCATCGGCAATCGAGCGACAGTTAGCCGCCAACTCTAAGGAACGTTCGTAACAACGCTCTAATGCTTCGCCTTTAACCGAGGCTTTTTCTAGTACTTGAGAATAGTCTTCAAGCAGCTCCGCCAAGTGTTCAATTTTTTTATGTAGAGCTGGCACCTCATCACAAGCGTCGATCCACGCCATTCGGCGCTCTTGTAGACCAAAGCTCAATCGATAATCAGCGACGGTCTTCTCTAGAGCGGCTGACTGTGGAATTAAGTCACCAATAGAGCTTTTTTCCTTTAGCTCAGCGGCGCGAACGTCCGCGGCAAGTTCTAGGATCTGCCAAGAACTAAAACTTGATCCTAGAAAATTGCTGGCGACATCCGGCAATTGATGAGCTTCGTCAAAAACAACCGTTTTTGCTTCAGGCAACAATGCACCAAAACCATCGTTCTTAAGCGCTTTGTCAGCAAAATAGAGATGATGATTGATAACGATTAAGTCACTAGTTGCCGCTTTTTTGCGTGCCTTATTCACGTAACAGTCTTCGTAAAAACTACAGCTCTGACCAACGCAGTTGTCAACGGTTGACGTAACCTGCGGCCATAACATAGACGCTTCGCTAACACCGGTTATCTCGGCAATATCTCCACGTTTTGTGCGCGGTAACCACATGACGATTGCTTCAAGCTCTCCTCGCTGCTTAATGTCTAAACGACGTCCGCTTCCTCTAATCTGTTGCAATCGATGCAAGCAAAGGTAGTTACTCCGACCCTTCAAGAGTGCGACTTTTGCCGATAGCGCTAGCGCATCAAGAACGCGCGGAATGTCACGCAGGAACAGCTGTTCTTGTAAATGTTTGGTGCCGGTTGAGATTATCGTGCGTTGTTCCGAGAGCAATACAGGCACCAAATAGGCGTAGGTTTTGCCTGTGCCTGTACCCGACTCCGCGATGAGCGTGCTGCCCTCTTTAATAACGGCCTCAATACGGGTCGCCATCTGTATTTGTGCTTCGCGTGGCACGAACTGTTTAGACTGCTTGGCGAACGGGCCATCAGCATCCAAATAATCCCCTGCTACTTCCATCGGCTTCATTTGGCTTTATGCTCGCACACTGTTTGCAATACTGATGCAAGCGAATCAAAGATTGGTTTGAATGTCGGCATGGGGTTGGGCAACTCTACGCTACTTCCTCGCGAGCACAATCGAGCAACGCGTCTTTCCAGTTGGGCAGGGCTATACCAAATTGAGCGACTAACTTTCCACAGTTAAGAACCGAATACTCTGGTCGCTTGGCCGGCGTTGGGTACTCTGACGACGGGATACCGTTAACCGTCATGTGGCCGATAGCATTGGCTTTAAACAACGCCTGTGCAAAGTCCGCCCAGTGAGTTTGTCCTTGGCAGGTTAAATGGTAAACGCCAAACTGATCGTCACGAATCCCCTGTTCTAAAAGCAATAGAGACAACTTAAGCGTTGCATCCGCAATGCTACCCGCATAGGTCGGGCTACCAACTTGATCATTAACCACATTGAGTTCATTACGTGACGCTGACAGCCCCAACATTGTCTTATAAAAATTCTTGCCAATGTTTGAATACACCCATGCCGTGCGCAAAATGATCGCTTGCGCGCCGGTTGCAAAAATAGCATTCTCGCCTTCAAGCTTGCTTTTGCCATAAATTCCCGTCGGACCAGTCGCATCTGTCTCGACGTATGGCTCTGTTGCGTCACCCGGAAAAACGTAGTCTGTTGAATAATGAATCATTGGCGTTTTACGCTTTGCACACACTAGCGCCAGTTGCGCTGCCGCATCACGATTAATCGCAAAGCTTTGTTCGTGTTGCTCCTCGGCTAAATCAACCGCCGTAAACGCCGCAGGATTAATAAGCAGATCAAACTCTACGGCTTCGAGTGATTCGCAGACCGTATCAGGCCGACTTAAATCGAGCTGTTCGCGCCCTAAGACTAACAATCTGATATCTTTTTCATGCTTAAAAGCACGTTGCAGGTAGGTGCTTACTTGGCCATGCTGACCTATTAATGCAACTGTATATTTCGACATGCTTAGCTCGTTTATTGATGTTTATGTATCTGAGTGATCTATGGACTAGACTTACAATCGCTTGAGCCTCAAAAAAATTAGCTTAATTAAAGCGAAAGCGCGGGTAAGTCCGCCAACAGCGTGCCCACTTTATCTTTGGCTGACAACAATGGCTCATCAATCGGCCAGTTAATGCCAATAGCAGGGTCGTTCCATAAAACACTGCCTTCTTGCTCAGGCGCATACATGGCAGTGCACTTATACACTACTTCAGCCGTGTCGCTCGTAACAACGAATCCGTGCGCGAAGCCTTCTGGAACATACAGTTGTTGCTTGTTTTCGTCGTTAAGCGAATAACCAACCCATTCACCATAAGTTGATGAACCAGCACGAATGTCTACAGCAACATCGAAAATCTCTCCTTGAACAACCCTAACCAATTTACCCTGCCATTGAGGGTACTGGTAATGAAGTCCGCGTAGTACGCCTTTTGACGACTTGGAATGATTGTCTTGCACAAAACTGGTTGGCAGGCCCAATTCCGCCGCTTTGTCTTGGTTATAGGTTTCCATGAAAAATCCTCTATCGTCACCAAACACTTTTGGTGTAACGAGCAGGACGCCTTCTAGTTTAGTACGTTCAACTTGCATGTTATTTCTTCGGAGTTGTATTAAATGTTAAATTATTTTGGATGAATGCTAGTGCTGCCAAACGTTCACACAGCGCCAGCAATAGAATTATCTAGATTTTACCTTGCCCAAGCTTGAATAGGGACATTTTAAAGTTAAAACCACTCCAGCATACGGCTGCGTTTGCTTAGCGCGACGTGATCTCGACACTTCCAGCCGCTAGAGTGCGTCCATCGACATCAACCGCGAAAGGGTTATAGTTAAACAATATCTGCTTTTCCTTTGAAACTCTTCGTCTAACACCTTCAGGCAATTCATAAACCTCGATGTTAAGCTCGGCTAATTGGCTCTTTAGCAATCGTTGTAAAACAACTGCGTCAGGCCACGCAGCTAAGTAATGTAATTCGTTCTGTTTGAACAACGTGGGCGTCCCATCTTCCAGAGTCTCTAACACTTCAACACCTGCACCTAACTCACAGTGTTCAAGCCAAAACTGAGCCGTCCCTCCACCATGCCAATCACGTTCATGACCTTTTGCAAACGTTTCGACATGAGTCACTTTGCATTCTATTTTCGTCAGCGCGGGAGGCAGGCTTGCAGGAATCTGAAAATCAGCAGTCTTCGAGCCAGAACGTGGGCCTAGTACGAAACGACTCTTATTGTTATTTATCGCAGCCAGAAGTCTATCGTTCCAACTGAACAGGCCAGGTGCTAGCACTAATTTATAGCCGTCTAGATCCGCATTAGGCGAGACAACATCAATGTTAACGCCCAATCGACGCAGCGCACGATAGAACTCCAAGGCTAAACTAAAGCCATCAAAGTTGTCGCCTTGAGGCTGTACTTCCCAAGCCCAACACGATTCGTAATCGAACACCAATGCAACATCGGCCTGATCAAACTCTAAGGGGCCTGTTTCTGTAATACGCGTTGATGCGTCACTCACTTCTTGGTAAGCGGTTGCTGGTTGATCATCGGGCCGCATTAACCCAGCGTGCATTTGTTCCTGAGCGAATGGAGCCTGCCGCCAGCGGAAATAACAAACCGCCTCAGCTTGATGCGCAATGGCTTCCCACGTCCAAAACTCCACCATTCCTGGTAACGGGGCTGGATTATTAGGCGCCCAATTTACTGGCCCTGGTTGTTGCTCCATAATCCACCAACGCCCTCGCCCCACTGCTCGATATAAGTCATGGTGCATGGCTTGTAGATCAGGATCTCCTTGTCGCTCAAAACGCTTTTGCCACTCGGGATCTGCACCTGAACGGTCAACCAGAAAGCCCAGCGGGTAACTGTCCCAGCTGGCGATGTCTAGGTCCTCGCCCACTTTATAATGGTCGAATTCGACAATGCGCCCCATGTAATTATGAATGAGCGGTTTGTCTGAAAACTCCTTAATTGCATCAACTTGTGTTTTGTTATAAACAACAACTTGATCAGAACTGAATCGTAAAAAGTCCAACCAATGGCTTGGGTTTGCCTCGGTAACAGTAAGGTTCGGCAGATCCACATCATCAAAACTGGCGTATTCCATAGACCAAAATACATTACCCCAAGCTTTATTCAGCTCAGCAATATCTTTATAGCGGTCGCTTAGATAGAGACGAAAGCCATTCCGTGCTGCTTGGCTGTACGAGCGAATCGTATCGTGACATCCGTATTCATTATCAATCTGCCAACCCAATAGAGCGGGATGTTGCGCGTAGCGCTCTGCCATCAAACCTGCGATGCGTTTCGACTCATCGCGGTAGGCTCCATGACTAAAGCAATAGTGCCGTCTGGATCCGAATCTTCGAAGGTTACCGGCTTTATCTACAGCCAGCATGTCTGGGTGCTTGTCTAACATCCATTTAGGTGGTGTTGCTGTTGGTGTACCCAGCACAACGCCTAGCCCTGCATCCCCTAGAGTATCCATTGCCTCGTCTAACCATTGCCAATCAAGCGAATCGGGCATTGGCTCAATACGCGACCAAGCAAACTCACCAATGCGGACTATAGAAAGACCCAACTCAACCATGCGCTTAGCATCGTTTTTCCACATATTCTGGGGCCACTGCTCTGGGTAGTAGCAGCAACCAAGTTGAGCAAGTGCATTCTTATTCGCCATACGCATCGTTTTAGTCATAAGGTCCAAGTTCGAATCAATTATATGATAAATTATTAAGCCTACAAGAAACGCAGTTTATCAGCTTAAGCAGAAGCAATTTATGGCCGTCGAGCATTACATTGCAGGAGACTGGGGTACCAGTAATTTACGCGTATATTTATGCGAATTCAAAACTGAATCGCAAACCTCACGGGTGCTAGAAGTTAAGTCTGGTTTAGGCGTAGGTGCTATATCAAGGTCGGCTCATGCCGACTTTGAAAGTGAATTTTTTACTCTGGCTGACGATTGGCTCAAACGTTTTAGCATTCAAAAAATTATTTTGTCAGGAATGGTCGGCTCCAACATTGGTTGGCACATGGCGCAGTATTCCAAATGCCCAGCAAATGCAACAACGATTAGCCAAAGCATTGTTCAGTTTCGATCGCGCGAACAAGAAATCCATATCGTGAGTGGACTAAGTTGTAACAACCCGTTAGGGCAGTTCGACGTCATGCGCGGCGAAGAACTGCAGCTTCTGGGCTGGCTGCTCAAACATGATGCAGTAAAGGGGTCGCGCCTATTTGCCCTACCTGGCACACACAACAAGTGGGTTCTAGTAAGGGACGACCAAATTTTGAACTTCACAACCTCTTTTACAGGTGAGCTATTCCAGTTACTTTGCGAACACAGCGTATTGCTCACTAAAGGCGAAACAAGCCATTCAGTCGACCAACACATTTTTGATGAGGGCGTTGAGCTTAGTTTTCATGACGCCAATGCCGATGTCATGCAAACTCTTTTTTCCACCCGGTCGCGCCAAATATCGGGTGAACTAAACGCCAATAACGCCCAAGACTATCTTTCGGGGCTCATAATAGGTTGCGATGTTCGCGGCGCATTGGCTAGTTTTGAATCAATGGCCAAGCAAACTGGAGAGCCTATTTCTGAAATAGTTTTAATCGGCGAAGCAAGTCTCTGCAATCAGTACTCAAGAGTTTTGCAAGCTCGTACTAGTACACCCTGTAGCCATAGTTTACCCACAGAAATCGCATCGCATGGATTTCGGGCTATCTATCAGGAACTTATAGCGCGTAAAAAAGTCAAACAAACTTAGATCACTATAACCTCAGCGAGCAAACACCCGTGACGAGAAAACACCATGAGTAACGCCCTACAAGAACATTTAGCTTCAATGCCAGTAATCGCCATACTGCGTGGTGTAACCCCAGACAGCGTAATTGACATTGCTCAGGCGATAATCGAGGCAGGAATCACCGTGATCGAAGTGCCTCTGAACTCACCAGATGCACTACAAAGCATTGGCTTATTGGACAAACACTTACACGGTAAAGGCATCTTTGGTTGTGGCACGTGTGTTGATCTTGACAGTGCCACGGCGGTTGCCAGTGCGGGCGCTAAAATCATGGTAACGCCCAATACTAATCCCGAGATTATCGCTCATGCGATTACCTTAGGTATGACACCTATCCCAGGTTGGGCAACTGTCAGTGAGGCGTTTGCTGCGTATCATGCTGGCGCCAGACATCTAAAGCTTTTTCCTGCATCAACCTATGGCGAAGATCACATTAAGGCAGCGCGAGCAGTCCTTCCGCCAGACGCTCAGATTCTGGCTGTAGGTGGAGTGGGCGCAAGTAATGCAGCCGCTTGGTTTGCCGCCGGCGTGTCAGGCTTAGGCATTGGTAGTGACATTTACAAAGCGGGATTTAGCGCTGATGAAGTGTCATCCAGAGCATCATCAATAGCCTCTGCAATTGGTGAAATTTCAGTCGATGGGTAACAAGCATCTACGCGTATCCAAACTCAAATAGATAACATTTTAAGGAAACAAATGGCAATGAGCAGTGATATCAGTCTAATCAAAACGTTGGGAGTAGGTAACGAACTTGGCGAGGGCGTTCTCTGGGATGAAAGCCGCAGTTGTATTTGGTGGACCGACATTCTTCAGCTGACTCTCTACCGGTATGAGTTGGAGTCTGAAAAACTTGTGAGCTATCCAACGCCCGAGCGCTTGTGCTGCTTTACACCGATAGAAGGCGACCATCGCTTACTGGCGGCATTTGCGTCTGGATTTGCTTTTTTTGATCCTGAAACAGGTGTTACAGAGTGGATAAAAAAGATTGAAGAAGATAATCCTGGAACCCGTTTAAATGACGGCAAGACAGATCGCAATGGGCGCTTTTGGGTAGGTACGATGGTCGAAGACATAAAGACTGCAATCTATAAAGGTAAGCTCTATTGTGTTGACCACGATCTTTCGATTAGCGAACACCTTAGCGACCTAGTCATCACCAACAGCTTATGTTGGTCCCCCGACGGACACATTGCGTATCACACCGATACGCCCACAAGACGAATATACCGCTATAAAAGCAGTGAACACCCCAAACTGTCCGAACCTACGCTACTCGTTAAAACGGAAAAAGGCGCCTTCCCCGATGGCTCGTGTGTGGATTCGCAGGGGTATCTATGGAACGCTCAATGGGGCGGCAGTCAGGTGGTTCGGTATGCGCCGGACGGGAGTCAAGACGTCGTTGTGCCTATTCCGGCGTCGCAAGCGACTTGTGTTGCTTTTGCAGGGCCTAAACTAGATAAGTTAGTGGTTACCAGTGCTCACTCGGATCTTGGCGTAGAGCGGCGCGCCCAAGACCCTGAAGCAGGTAATGTGTTTATTTTTCAAACCCCATTTACGGGGATTGCGGATCGATCGTTTCGATTGAGCTAGTAAAAACTCTCAATTCTAGACGGTCAAACCGAATGGTTTAGTTTTTCAAACCGCCTAAAAACTCATCCTTGTACTCTTGCCGCTTGGCTTCAGCCTCATCACCAAAAAATATGATGCAGGCTTCTTTCAGCCCTGGTGCATCAATAATGTCTTCGGCTCTAATAACTTGAGTAATTTTTGATCTACGTCTTAAGAAGTCATCAAGCTTAGTGACCATCTCGTGCCGCGCTGTGTGTTCGACTTCACAACGGAGGTACTCAGCATCCTTCATTAACCTTTCAGCCTGTCGCGGGTTTTGGCGTATATCTTCAAGCAACTCGAGTGCGCCTCCACCATAGCGGCGCCACAAACGTTGGGTCAATGGCTCGCTGGAGCCTTCGACCGTGTAACGATCCAACTCCATCAACTTAGCTTGGTGCAGAAACTCCTCTTTTACCGCATCTCCATCTTCCCCAAACCACTTAAAGTGGGGGAATGGAAGATCAATGCCCATTTCTCGAACTAAGCCAGTAATTTCGTTACCAACGTTAATACAATCAGTGGTTTTACCTCCAAAAATGCTAATGTGTTTTTCTTCAAAATTGCTATCAACCGCATGCTTACGCGACAACTTGACCCAATCAGCCACGCCATCACCGCCCTCTTGCGCGAGCGGTCTAACGCCACAACGCTCAGCAATAATGTCTTTGTCAGTAATGGGCTCATCAAAGCTTAGGAGCGCATTAATATTATCCAAAACAAACTGACGATCTTCTTGCGTCACTTCTACGTTTGGATCGTCAACTTGAGTATCAGTCGTTCCTATAGAGGTTTTGTTACCCATCGGTATAACAAAGAACAATCGCCCATCACTGGCAAAGAACGCCAAGATACGGTTACCCTTAGTCACACGATTAATAATCAAGTGAATGCCTTTGGAAAATAAATGGCGATGCTCTGTTGTTTGTTCCGCTTTGGCATTGTGCGTGTCTACGTAAGGACCACACGCATTGATAAGCGCTTTTGCACGAATTTGAAATTCTTCGCCGCTAATGACATCGCGAGCCGAAATACACCAACGCTCGCCATCCCATTTAGCATCGGTTGACTCTACATAGTTGGCTGCAACACAGCCGTAATTCATAGCCGAACGAACAAAATTAAATACGAACCTTGCGTCGTTATCGTAAAGGTAGGCATCGCTGTATTCGAATCCGCCCGCAGCGTTTTCTGTATTAATAATAGGTTCGCGTTGCTTAATCGCGCTAACGGGCATCCAGTCAGGTGCCATCGTATAAAAGCGGCCAATCAACCAATAGAAAATAGTCCCTAAGTAAACAAAAAATGGTGGGAAACGAAAGCCCTTAGCAATGGTCGTAAGAAAGCGTATTTCCTTTACCGTTGACGGGTAATTACGCATCAATTGATTGCGGCTTTTACACAAATTATTAACTAGAAAGTACTCGTGTGTCTCTAGGTACTTAATGCCGCCCCAGGCCAAATTAGACGAATTTGAGCTTGTTAGCCCAGCAAAATCTCCGCGATCGATAAGAGCAACACGAGCGCCCTTTGCACTCAATGCGGCTGCAGAAACCGCACCATTTATGCCTCCACCTATTACCAAAGTATCGAACTCTCTCTTGGAGTTTTTGAGACGTGCAATGTTGCTATTTCGAAGTTCCATATTTCTCTAAAGAAGTTCCACGCTTTTTCTAAAAATGGGTTTGTTAATCGACAGATAAAATGAATTTGGATCTGCGTCCTAATATTTAGCGGGCGGCGAAGGAGTTCAGCTTTACTGAAATGGATGTCGCACAAAACACCAAATAAACGAGACACACTATTTGCGTCGCGTAATTATATGGCAAATGAGAATTTTAGGTTATCTAGATATTGTGACATCTAGATATTGTGACATCTAGATATTGTGTCTTTTGCTCAGAGCCCTAGTACTTTCTTGCAGAGTGCAGGTCTGCTCATGAAAAGATTAGTACCTATTTTCTACTCAAGTTTGAGCGCTCTGTAGAATAACGCCGATTGTCTGATTAATTAACGGTCGGCTGCCTTGCAAAAAAGGAGATCTATCGCAACATGACAAAAACGCATTAAGTCGATCAGTATTGAGTTTTAATTGGAGTCCGCACACTGAGCATTAACCAAACGGAAAACCCGCTTCACCAAGTACCCTAAAGTAACCTTTGCCCGAAATAGCACTGCCCCGTGAAGACTCTTGGTTTACAAGCTAACTCTGTAAAACTATTGGGCCAGTGGCTAACGACTAGTGCTACTCGTATCCCCAATGGGTGCAGCAAAGGCATCGGCAACTAATTCGCCTACATTACTACCAGTAAGCGTGCGCATAAACGCGACTAAGGCCGCCTGCTCATCTGCGCTCAACCCTAATGGCCTAATGAGCGCACTCTGCCCATCGTGCGGTACACCACCAGCGTTATAAAACCTAACGACGCTTTCTAAGCTGGCGAACGTTCCGTTGTGCATATAGGGCGCAGTAAGGGCAATATTTCGTAAGCTCGCGGTTCGATACTTCCACCGATCCGCTGGATCCAGAGTCACCTCATATCGGCCAACGTCATTGGGTTTATCTTCGCCTACGCTATCCACAACAGACTTATCTAGCTGCCCTACCACACCAGGAGCTAACTGAACGCTAATAGTCGTTGTCTCTGGCCGCATTGATACCTGATAACCGACCCCTGTGTCGTGTAGCGCTTGATCCGTAAACAGCGCGTACTCATCGCCTACTATATGACAGCTAGAGCACTGGGCTTTACCGGCAAAAAGCGCAAAACCCTCTTTCTCCTCTGCGTTGAGAACGTCTTGCTGGCGCCCATAACGCCATTGATCGAATCGCGAGTTGCCCGCCAATAAGGCTTGTTGGTATTGGGCTAACGCCTGCCCCACGTTAAGCATATTAGGCATTTCGCCAAAAGCGTCTTCGAATAACTTAGGGTATTCAGGTAGCTGGGCAAGTGTATCAATCACTTGCCCCACTGAGGGATTATTCATTTCGTTGCTTGCCAACAAAGGCCCCCACACTTGTTGCTCTAAGCGATTTTCACGTGCGTCTGCAAACAAGCGTTGATAGTAAACCACATTGAGAATTGTGGGTGCATTGCGTTTAATTGCGCGACCTTCAAAACCTATGGGGCGCTGTAATTCATTGTTGGTAAATCCTTGCTCTGGGATATGACACATTGCACAAGACATTGTCTTATTACGTGATAAACGACGATCGAAGAATAGTTTACGACCGAGTTTGATCGCAGGCTCGCTCGGCTCAAGAAAACGACCTTCTGCTTTTTTAGGAAGGCCAAATTGCGCTGTGTTGACAATAGCGAAAAGGTTAGCCTCGACCCCACTCCGTACTTCTAAACTCAGAGAATCCGTCTGGTATTGCGGGGACTCATATCCTTCTTTATGGTCACCAGAGGCTAGCCTGATAGCCGCTTGCTTAGCCTGTTGTGCATGCGTAATGGTGACAAAGCCATCTATAACAATTTCTGTAGACACAAGTAGCAAGGTCGAAACTAAAACACTAATCGGCAGACGCAGCATCGGCTTCCATTACTAAAGTCTTAACGTCGTTTACTAGAATGTCTGGGTGTAAAAAAGACAGACTATAGATATTGCGGATCTGCTTTTGCTCGTCAATCAAATACACTCGTAAAATATGCGAGAAGCGATTTCGTTCTTTTTCAACCGACTCCTCCTGCCGGCGATCCTTCACGACGCTCTGTTGATAGTCTTTTAAGATCGGCGCTAATTCTGTTTCTGAGTTAGTCGTTAAGAACTCCCAATCAATATCAGCGTCACCAAGAATAGACTCACCATACTCTGCCATTACATCAGGAGTATCAAACTCAGGATCAAAGCTAACCGTGAGCATCCGCATGCGGTCTTTTAACGCTGGGTCCTCTGCAATTCGGTTACCTAGGGTGTACAACACCATCGTAGATAATGGACAACCATTAACGTCGTCACACGTGCGATATACAAAACTTAGAACTGTAACCTTACCGTCCATCAGCTTGTGTAGTCGAGCTGGATCGCCGTTACTTTTTAAAACCGCACCATCTTCAGCCTGGCCTATTGCGGGTAAATTATAGCTACCGGCTAGGGGTGCATCGAAACTGAGTTTGCCCCATCCTGGGGCTAGATAAGCTTCGGGAGTTGGACTGCTTTCGCTGCTCGCATCAACATTATGAATCAACGAACTCATAAGGAGTACGAGCGCCAATAGCACCCGTTTTCTTTGCTCAGATAGTTTAGACATACTTGAAGCCACTCTCCCACACTAAATGCTAACCACAACCCAATTGAGAAAAATAAAGCCCAAGCAGGAAATCCTACTTGGGCTCAATCATATTTCAATACGCTATTGCGGTATCAATGAACTATTGCGCCGCTAAGTCTGACGACTTATCGCTCTTGTTTACAGCCGCCGCAGCCGCTTCCCATGGGCGTTCCATGCCGTAAAGACCATAGGCGCCAAAGCGCATTTGATGCGCACTACCGAGCTTCTCAGCTTTAAAATCAATCTCAAACTCTAAGTTCAGTTCTTCGCCATTCCAAGTGTACGACTTAAAGAACTGTTCATCGGCTTCTCCCTTCTTATCCCAATTGTCCAACAAAGAAGACGTAAAGTACGCGCGCTTGCCATCCCAGCTTTGCGAAATCATATTGAGCTGCGACCCAATCACTTTTTCGTAGGTCTGTTTAGGTGCAAATGGATCAGACACATCAAAGTACCGCGCCTTGCCATCCATAAACGTTTGTACCCACAGACCGTTGTCATCAGCTGTGATCGAAATATCAACCGGTAGCGGAATCTTTGATGGATCGCCAATATCGCCTACGGCCTGCGCTTGCCACTCACCTTCTTCATCCTCGTACATCAACCAAATTTGTGACGTGAGTGCGGTCGTTGTGAAACAGTAATTGTTTTCAGGTTTCCAAGCACAGCGAATTTCCAAAGGTGCACCTGGCATATCAAAAACTTTCTTAGGTTTGCGCGTGTGCAAATCCCAAACAACCGCCGTGTTACCAAAGCGTTTCATGGCCTCTGGGTCTTGTAGCATCGTGCCAAAATCCATCATGTAGTTGTTCCAACCCGTAAACGAGCTAGTAAACATGGCGTTTCGACGCGGCATTGCACGAAGGTCATACCCGTATCCATCTGCAAACTGACCAGACTTAATCGCGCCCTGGAGATTGTCGTCAGTAGGCATCCAGTGGGTTGCAATGTAGTCACCGGTATTGGTGTACTCAACCAACGCTGTACGACCGCCATGATCTGCATTATTAGATAGGCCGGTAATCATGATTCGGCCCGCCAAAGCATAGAACGTGTGAGGTCCAACCACTCCGCCGCTTTTAGCCACAAAGTCATCTATGGTTTTAAACAATGTAGGCTTTGCCGGATCGCTATGGACGTCAAATATAAATATCTTGTTGCTGTCCAAACCACCGGCCCACAAATAGTGCCGGTCATCTGTTAAGCCTGAATGATGCGCTTCATTACGACCGCCTACCGAGAGTGTCTCAATAACTGTGCCGTAGTCTGGGGCAGATGGGTTAACACTAATCGTAACCAGCTTGTCTTGTTCGTCACCAAGGCCCTCTTCGCCTAAAGTCCAGACGTACACAAAGTCTTCTTGACCTACGATTTTCGCCATATAAGGCGACATGCAAGTTTCGTCAGCTTGAGTCGCACTCACGCCGAGAGCTAGTGCCAGGACACTAGCGTATGCCATTGATTTTAAATTGAATTTCATTTCGTTCCTCCGTTGATCTTTAAAAATATGGATCTGCCTTTTGGTATTTCTGACCACCTGTGAATCTGTATAAACGTAATTGGGCGTTTTTGAGTGTCTAAGTGAATTAAACAAACGCCTCTTAGAGAGACTTAGGACCCGCGAATATTTCACGACCTTTGAGCATAGCGTGCCAATAAACACTCGGTAATATAGCGGTCTTGAGAAACCATGCTTGAGATGAAGGCCTTGTGCCGTCGTTCAGCCAATTGGCGAATGTGGGCAATAACTTGCCTCCGTAACCAAATTCTGCCAAAACGATCTTACCATTCTCGACAGTAAGAGGACAAGACCCGTAACCGTCGTACTGCACCGATGGTGCGTGACCTTGCAAGGCGTTCACTATGTTTTGTGCAACAACTGGCGCTTGTTTTCGAGCCGCCGCCATTGTCTTAGCATTGGTTGTGTTAATGATGTCACCAGCCCCCCAAACATTTTGGTATTTTGTATGCATGAGAGTCGCGGGGTCTACATCTAGCCAGCCACTAGCGTCTGCAAGCGCACTGTCTTTTATAAAATCGGGGGCGCGCTGAGGCGGGCACACATGCAAGAAATCAAAATCGGTCTCAACAGTTTCTACGCCATCTTCCTTAGTATGTACAAACCAAGCCTTTTTTGCGGCTCCGTCAACTTTAACAAGCTTGTGTAAAAAATTAAGGCTAGCCTGATACTTCTCCATGTACTCCATGAGCGCAGGAACGTAATCAGCCACCCCAAAAAGCACACCAACGGCGTTGTAGAACTGAATATCGATATCCGCCAAGCGATTTTCTGACAACCAATGAGACGCCGACAGATACAAGGCTTTTTGTGGTGCACCCGCACATTTAATCGGCATAGGAGGCTGGGTGAATACGGCGCGACCTTGCTTCATGTCCTGCACCAGCTCCCATGTATAGGGAGCCAGGTCGTAGCGATAATTTGAGGTTACGCCATTATTGCCAAGCGCGCTTTCAAGCCCTTCGACACCAGCCCAATCTAAAACAAGGCCCGGCGCGACTATCAGCTGACGGTATTCAATCTCTGCGCCATCGTGCAATACCACACAATTGTCGTCCGGCTTAAAGCTTGCTACTGACGCTTTGAGCCAAACAGCCGAATTGGGTATTAATGTTTGAGTCAGGCGATGGGTTGATTCTACGTTAAAAATACCTCCACCCACCATGGTCCAACCTGGTTGGTAGTAGTGATCATCAGAAGGGTCTATCAAAGCAATTTTAACAGCGCCATCTCGCTTAAGAATACTACTCGCCGCGGCGATACCCGCAGAGCCAGCCCCTACTATAACTACATCGAACTGCTGATTGCTTGTGCTCATATGTTTCCTTTAATTATTCAAATTGACTGTTCTCAATCGCTTTTCTCAGGACGCTTCAAATTTTCTATTATTTAATCCAATCGCGTTTTAACCGCTCCTGATAGAATCTCTTACATTAACCTTAACGGCTGATCAAGAATCCTCGGTAATTAAGGCGGGCTTAAGTCCATTGATCGGGATCTTCAAGTACACCGTACCATTATCTTGAGAAACAGGGAAATGCCCCGCCCGCATATTGACTTGCAAGGCCGGTAGAATTAGTCGCGGCATTCCTAGGGTTTTATCTCGGGCCAGACGCATCTGCACATAGTCTTGTTGACTTATGCCATGTCCTACATGAACATTATTAGCGCGCTGATCTGCAACGGTGGTTCGACACTCTAACTCGCGACCATTGGGCTGATAATCGTGGCACATATACAGCGCTGTATCGTCTGAAAGCTCTAAAACACGCTGTATCGACTGATACAGCTGCTGTGCGCAACCTCCAGGAAAGTCCGCCCGAGCAGTTCCCCCATCAGGCATAAACAGAGTATCTCCAACGAACGCTGAATTGCCCAAAACATGGGTCATGCATGCAGGAGTGTGCCCAGGCGTGTAAAGTGCAATACACGGTAACTCACCTAAGTAGTAGTGTTCATCGTCTTTGAGCAGCTTATCAAATTGACTTCCGTCTCGCTGAAACCGCGTTCCCTCATTAAACACGCGACCAAATTCTTCTTGCACCTGCGCTATATGCTGGCTGATCATAATCTGACCACCAAGCTTTTCCTGAATATAGGGTGCGGCCGATAAGTGGTCTGCATGAACGTGAGTTTCGATTAACCACTGTAGGTCTAATCCACGTCGCTTAATAATATCAATGATCCCATCTGCACTTTCGTACCCGATCGATCCCGACGGATAGTCAAAGTCGAGCACTGAATCAATCACAGCACAGCTAAGGCTGTTTGGATCTTGGACTAAATAGGAGAAAGTATTGCTGTCAGAGTCAAAAAATGGCTCGATATGCGGCTGAATTTCACAATCCCAATCAATCATGTGCTCACTCTCATTGGACTCTGGCTTTTCTGATTATTGTGTTCCAAATACAGACGCATATTCAAAAAATTGTCGCCGAGCACTCTCAGCACACAATCAATCAAAGCCATCTATCTTGGTTAGTCCAATCAAAATACCGAAAATAGGCCGGCATGTAAACGTGGTATCTCTATGTGCGTTCTTTATGAGCCTGTAAATTAACTAATAATTTATACACAGTGAGCACTAAAAGGCCGAATCGAGTCCTTCCGATTCGGCCCTAAATGCCAGTCAAACACTCCGGCTAAATGCCCATGCGATACCTGATGCAAAACCCGATATTACAGCCCGTAACAAGTAGGTCTAGGTTGCATCGCTCACAGAAGAACTTGCATTGATCTGTGTAAAGTCATCGCTTGAGCTTGCCTTGATTTGATCGTGCACTAGAGCTTGCACTTGGTCGATCGACTGACGTGCCTTGGCAAGACTATAAATCTCGAAGTTGGCTACAGCCGGTTGAGATTTCACTCTAATAACGTCGGGATGCGGCGCATAGAATTTAATTTTTGCCTGAGCAACATTTGCTGCAAAAATTGAAGTGCACAATAAAGCCAGTATTGTTAATGTTTTCATGTCTAAGTGTCCTAGTGTAATTCGTTAAGGGCTTTGTGTAGCGCCTATATAGATTTAGACGTGGCTTACTCTTGTTTGGATTCAAAATAGTTTGTCTAATTAATATTAGACATTAAATCAAACACTTAGCTCCCTTTATATTATTGCCGACCTTATTCAGAACGGCTTTGGGCTTTGATACCTGCCGCGTTTTAATGTGTGACGCTCACAATTGAAAGTCGGACACTGATTATTTGACTAAGACATCAAACCCCATGTTTAGTTCTTAAGTCGCTAGAATTCCGATAAACTAAGTCAATAGATTGGTCCTTCTAAATCACCCTACAGAGCCGTCATGCCACAACACAAATCTCCAGACGCCCATTCCAGCCAATTAAATAAGGCTGCTCTCATTGTCGGTGCAGGCGATGACACCGGTGCTGCGATCGCTGAGGCATTTGCAGCAGAGGGCTATACGGCTTGCATCGTAAGGCGCGAGCGACATGCCGACAAACTAGAATTACTCGCTGCATCAATCAGAGCAAAAGGACACAAGGCGATTGCTTACCCTGGCGATGCCCGCGACGAACAAGCCATCATCGCGTTGGTTGAATCAATTGAACGCGATGTAGGTCCAATCGAAGTCACCGTTTTCAATATCGGGGCTAACGTAATGTTTTCGGTTATAGACACTAGTGCACGCGTCTTTAGTAAAGTGTGGGAGATGGCTTGCTTTGCGGGTTTTTTAACCGGCAGAGAGGTTGCTAAACGGATGCTCCAAAGAAAACGCGGTACCATTATTTTTACTGGCGCTACAGCAAGCGTACGCGGCGCCGGGGGATTCTCAGCATTTGCTAGCGCTAAGCATGGGTTGCGCGCATTGGCCGAATCTATGGCCAGGGAGCTTGGACCCAACAACATTCATGTCGCTCATACGATCATTGACGGCATGATCGATTCTAACTTTATTCGCGAGAATTTTGATAAAGCTGACGAAATGCGCGAACAGGACGCCATTTTGAACCCTGAACACATTGCAGCCAACTATGTGATGTTGCACAAACAACCTAGAACCGCATGGACTTTTGAACTTGATTTAAGACCATGGAAAGAAAAATGGTAATCAACCACCAATTTTGACGAAAACCAGATAATGACTGACACTAAGACGATTGAATTTGTATTCGATTTCGCTAGCCCCAATGCTTACTTTGTACACAAGGCTTTACCGACCTACCTGGCTGACCATGATGTGGAGGTTCGTTATGTCCCTGCACTTTTGGGCGGGATATTTAAACTAACAGGCAATAGCGCACCTATGGTTGCCTTTGCTGATATTAAGGGCAAAATGGAATACGAGCACTTGGAAATAAGCCGGTTTATAAAGAAGCACCGTCTTTCCAACTTTCGAATGAACACGCATTTTCCCGTTAACACTATTACCATGATGCGCGGCGCCACCTTTGCACAAGATAAGGGTTGGTATATGGACTATGTATCAGTATGCTTTGAAGCCATGTGGGAAGGCAGCCTCCTTATGAGCGACCCTGAAGTGATGACTAAAGCACTAGAGGCACGTAACCTAGATGCTGGCGCAATCCTAGCAGCCTGCCAAGAGCAGACGATTAAGGACCGGCTCATGCAAACCACTCATGCCGTTGTGCAACGCGGAGTCTTCGGTATTCCAACCGTGTTTATTGGCGAAGAAATGTTTTTTGGCAAAGAGCGGTTGGCTCAAATCGCTGAGGCTCTTGCGTAACTAGCTGAGGCTCTTGCGTAACTAGCTGAGGCTCTTTTTTAATTCGAACCTGATTGACGGAACATAATTATGACTTTACCCATCTGGCCGATTATCGGCGGCATACTAATTGGCAGCTCAGCCGTGTTGCTTATGTGGCTGATCGGACGAACGGCGGGCATTAGCTCAATCGTATGGAACGCTATCTCAACTCCCAACTCAGACAGAATCTGGCAAGTATTGTTTGTCTTTGGATTGGCTATTGGAGCCTTTCTCTTTCATGAGCTGAGTGGCCGCCCGTTCCCCCAAATAAACAATGACCCTAAGCTGGCTATCGCGGCGGGTCTACTGGTTGGCTTCGGAGTACGGCTCGGCAGTGGTTGCACGAGTGGTCATGGAGTCTGTGGCATTGGCCGACTCGCACCTCGTTCCTTGGTTGCAACGAGCGTATTCATGGTGGTTGCAATACTGACCGTCAAAATAGTTAGAAACACAATGGGGGCGTAAATGAAAGCACTTACAGGACTATGCGCTGGCATCCTTTTTGGAATTGGCTTGGCCGCGTCAGGAATGACCGATACGGCTAAAGTGATCGGCTTTTTAGATATTACAGGCCACTGGGATCCAGACCTTATATGGGTAATGGGAAGCGCTGTATTGGTAACTCTTGTAGGTTACCGAATTGTTTTCAAACGCAGTAAACCAGTGTTTGCTGAGTCGTTTTCAATACCTAGCAAAATCACAATTGATACTCGTTTAATACTAGGTGCTGGACTTTTTGGTCTTGGCTGGGGTCTCTACGGATATTGCCCAGGGCCAGCGATAGCAGCCCTAGTTTATCAGTCGCCGACCACCCTTTTATTTGTCTTAACCATGCTTTTTGGAATGTGGTTAAGTGGCTGGGTATCAGGCCAGTTTAAATGATATTGTGCTTTTAAAGCCCTAGCGGTATGCGCTAAGGCTTTAAAAGCACAGACCTTATTTTATTTAGACGCCTTAATAGGATTGTCCTTTCTTGCTTGCGAATTATTTGGTTCACACCCTTAGACCAACCGTTCAATCTATCACTGACTCTCGGTTAAAGCCTTCTCAATCGTTGGCACCAAAAACTTCCCAACATATTTTGAACCTTCGTACCCAAGATGAGAGGTATCGTGATAAAGCAATTTATTATCGACAACGGCGTGGCAGTACTCGCTGTCACACAGAGTTGTAGCAACGTCAAATACTCTAATTGTGGGAAATTCTGACAACACCTTTTTTGCTATTCGAAAGTATTGAACTCGTTGATTGTCGTAAACTTCACGCTTCATCTTACAGGTAGCTTGGCTTGAATTAATTCGAAATGGGCGAGTCAAGCATGACTTTGGATCAAAATTCAAGAGAGGGTTATCAAGCACATAAATCACTTGCTTACCGCTTTGCGTCAGTTTTTCAAATGTTTCGCGCATTTTGTTTTCTACAATTCGAGCGGGGTTCTTAGCCTCAAGATTTTTAATATCTACAATATTATTCCAGCAAGCGCTAGTCGTAAGAACTATTACTTTAACGGCTGGCTCGTTAATAGAAAAATCAAGAGCTTTATTAATTTGCTTTGCCCTAGGGTATAAATAATCAGGGGTTCGCTGCCTTGCGGGGATTGAGACGGAAATATCGTAGAAAGGCATAGCACATCCGTGAGGAAACAATCCCGTGTTGTGCTCCTGTCCCACATAGTAAGAAATGCCATAATGAATTCGGCGGGCATGTGAATCACCAATAACGACTATTTTAGGTTTGCCTTTGTCTAAAAACAGACACTTGAACGTATCTCTTGTCTTATTCCACTCGGGAAATATCTCTCCACAATTATCTTCATATGACGGATGAAGTCGTTCCCATTCCTTTACTTCCTCTACACCAGCTCCCAATCTCGAAGTCAACTCCCGCTGATGTGCCAGCAAACCAGTAGCAGCAATAAAAGTCATTATGACCAATAACGCAATCGTCCAACGTTTTTGAACACCACTCCCCCCTGTGCGTACCGGTTTCTCCGCAAAATAATACGTAAGTGTCGCTAAAACAACGGCAACAACCAAAAGAGTGAATCGCAGCGACACGCTGAGAGGTTCAGACTCAATTATCCGAACAAAAGATAATAATGGCCAATGCCATAAATAAAGTGGGTAACTTATTAATCCAATAAAGACGGCAGGTTTGCTGCTCAGAATATGCTTATTCACCCAAGCTTGCTGTCCGGAATAAATTATAATCACGGCACCCAATACGGGAATCATCGCACGCCAACCCGGGAAGTTATCGGTCTTGTCTATAAAAATCACAGACAAAAGAATTAAACCTAGCCCAGCGAAAGAAAGCATTGATTTTCTTAACGACGAGTCACCAGACATTTCACTCGATAACGCATTGCCCACATTATCGGTTTTCGACAAATAAGTCTGCTTATTAAAAGCAACAGCGGCTAATATCGCGCCAGCCATAAGCTCCCAGACTCGTGTGTACGGAAAATAAAATGTGCCGTTAGGGTCTGAGCGCACCCAATACAAATTAGAAGCTAACGAGACTGCTGCGATCACAATAACGAGAGTCAACACAGTAAAACCTTTGCGCCACGCAAGCCAAACAATCAGAGGGAACAGCAGGTAAAATTGCTCCTCAATCGCCAGAGACCAAAGATGCAGTAACGGCTTTAACTCACTACTGATATCAAAATAACCTACCTCATCCCAGAGAATAAAATTTTGAATAAAACCAGCACTAGCCGCAACATGCTTACCCAACATTTTAAATTCATCTGCGTCGAGTGCAAACCAACCAAAAGTAAGAGTTGCTGTCAGTACTAGCGTTAAAGCAGGGAACAGTCTTCGAACGCGTCGCGAATAAAACTCTACAAATGAAAAACTTTCTTGTTTGAGTTCACGAAAAATAATCGTGGAAATCAAGAACCCAGAGATAACAAAAAATATATCAACACCGACAAAGCCACCGGGCAAAAAACCTGGAAACGCATGAAAGAATATGACGGGCAAAATCGCCATCGCCCTTAAACCATCAATATCGGCTCTGTACTTAGTATGTTGATTAGAACTATTCATTGCCCTGGCCTGAAGAAACTATTTATATTTAGGGGGCGGCAGTATAACGCGGCAAAATCACTAATGGTACTAGCACACCAGTTTATGCCATCAGTTTTTGCCCTCTTCGAAACAACAATAAAAAAAGCCCTAGCGCAATGCGCTAAGGCTTTAAGAAAGTAGATCTTCTATTATCGGTCACCTGAGTTGAATTGTGGTTTCGTGGCAGGGATTATTCGGCCCGTCCTTGGGCCTCACCCTGCGGGCTGCCTTTGGCAGTTTATATTCGCTCCCGGCGAATTTATCGAACCCGTGGGGTTCTCTTCTAATCCCTTAGGCACCAACTAAAAAAGCCCTAGCGCAATGCGCTAAGGCTTTTTTAGTTGGCGTCCCCAAGGGGATTCGAACCCCTGTTACCGCCGTGAAAGGGCGGTGTCCTAGGCCTCTAGACGATGGGGACGTCTAGTTCCTTTGAAGCGATGCACACCATTGGCCAATGGTATTCCAGTACTTTTAACCTCATCCAAAAAGACTTAGTCATTACTAAAGTACTGCTGCTTGACAGTTTTCCGTCAATTTCGGAGCAATATCAACAAAACTTGGTGGAGCTAGGCGGGATCGAACCGCCGACCTCTACACTGCCAGTGTAGCGCTCTCCCAGCTGAGCTATAGCCCCGTGCCTCGAAAGGAGCGCGTAATGTACTCGGAGTGTCAAATGAGGTCAAGCCCTAATTCGGGGTTTTTTTAGGCTCACACTCAATCCTATATTGATTCCTCAATTTTGGCATTGTTCCGGCTTATGATTACTCTATATATTACGTATTTAGCCGTGTTTATCTGAGGGTTCTCCTATGGGCTTAGCAATATTGGAGCGTGTTTCGAAGGCATCTTAAAATAATTTGTTAGCTTTTCTCTGCATTGCTATAATGATTGGTCAAAGTCGTAGCGGACTCAACATGCGCATTACAACAATCTAGGAGCGGTATAAAATGGTCTTCAGTTCATTTAGAGACAATTTTTTAGGTTCAACAGCGAGCTGGTACAAGACAACGATAATCGCTTTCTTGATCATCAACCCCATTGTTTGGTTCGCCGGATTGCACTTTTTGGCCGGCTGGTTACTCATTGGTGAGTTTATTTTCACTCTTGCTATGGCTCTTAAGTGTTATCCGTTGCAACCTGGGGGTCTTCTAGCCCTACAAGCCGTCATACTTGGGATGGCGACACCTGAGACGGTGTATCACGAAGTTGAAGCTAATCTGCAAGTCATTCTATTGCTTGTATTTATGGTCGCGGGGATCCACTTTATGCGCGACTTGCTTCTCTACACGTTTACAAAAATATTAATCAGAGTTACGAATAAGCAATTACTCAGCTTATTGTTTTGTTTTTCTGCGGCGTTCCTATCTGCGTTTCTTGATGCTTTAACGGTGACTGCAGTGCTTATCAGCGTTGGTGTGGGCTTCTACGGCGTTTATCATCGAGTCGCATCCGGTAAAAAGTTTGATGACGATCATGATCATTCTGGTGACGATGGCGTTCATGAATATTCTCGAGCAGACTTAGACCAGTTCCGAAGCTTTCTACGTAGCCTAATTATGCATGGCGCCGTTGGTACAGCGCTGGGCGGTGTATGTACGTTAGTTGGGGAGCCTCAAAACCTACTGATCGCCGAAAAAGCGGGTTGGGACTTCATGGAGTTCTTCTGGCGAATGGCGCCTGTCACTATGCCCGTGCTCGCGGCAGGTTTAGTGACGTGTGTGCTACTTGAGCTAACCGGTTGGTTTGGTTATGGAGCGAAGCTACCCCCAGAAGTGCGTTCTGTGCTTAGCGAGTTTGATGCTGAACAAGAGCAAAAACGTACGGGGCGCAGCAATGCTGCTCTTGTAGTCCAAGCCTTGATCGGAATAGTCTTGATTCTATCACTTGCCCTGCATGTCGCTGAGGTGGGTTTAATCGGATTGATGGTAATTGTTTTGCTCACCGCATTTAACGGAGTCATAGAAGAACATCAAATCGGTCATGCTTTTGAGGAAGCACTGCCCTTTACGGCGTTATTGGTCGTGTTTTTTGCGGTAGTTGCGGTCATTCATGAACAACACCTATTTCAACCCGTCACAGACTTCGTGCTTGGTATTCCACTAGATTCTCAGCCAATCATGATGTTTGTCGCAAACGGTGTTTTGTCTATGATTAGTGACAACGTGTTTGTTGCCACTGTGTACATCAACGAGATGGTAACGGCGCTCAATACTGGCGCGATTACGCGTGAACACTTTGACGTGATGGCCATTGCCATTAACACAGGCACCAACCTTCCGAGTGTGGCAACACCGAATGGCCAAGCAGCCTTTCTATTCTTGCTAACCTCGGCACTCGCGCCAATCATCAGGTTGTCGTATATGAAGATGGTTGCGATGGCATTGCCTTATACAATTGTGCTGAGCTTGGTTGGCGGTGCCGCCATTCTGTATCACTTTTAGATCTCCTTATTGCTCGCCTAAATTTCAGGCGCATCAGGAAGGTATCAATAAATAAAAACGCCCGAACATTGTTCGGGCGTTTTTGTTTATCTATCGAGTGCTCAGCGGAGATAGTTATTTTGAGAATTTGAAAAGACGCGAGAAAAAACTGTGACGCATTACCTGTTCTTCAATACTCTTGTTCTGTGCTGCCGATATTGTGTTACGCCTTACTTCCTGGTTGTCCCATTTTGTAGAACGAGAAAAAGTCACTGATGGGAATTCGCTTAAGGTATATTTTTTATTCAGCCCTGTAGCTAACAAATTGGTGGCTTTTAGATTGGTCTCTTCAAAATTAGATGCTGATACTTTTGCAAACCACAGATCACTTGCTTCTAATGAAGACCCTGAGAAGTCACTGCGGCTCAATCGTCCACTCGCCAAATTAGCGCCATCGAAATTGCTCGACCTGACTTGCGTGCCTGAAAAAACAGCGGATCGTAAATTAGCTTCTTCAAAGTTAGTGTTATTCGCGATGGCGTTAGTGAAGTCTGCGCTGCTTAAGCGGGCCTTAACTAAGTCTGAGTCCGTTAGGTCGCTGTCGCGAAAATGTGCGGCGCTGAGATCCGCGCCACGCAAAATAGCATTGCGTAAGTTTGAACTTTGCAACCTCGCCCCAAACAGCTTGGCACCTTCAAAAATAGCGCGATGTAAAACGGCCTTATAGAAGGTTGCGCCGGATAGCTTGGCATTTTTTAAATCAGCTTCGGACAGATCTGCGAATGAAAAGTCTGCGCTATTGAGAACAGCATTTCTGAAAATAGCTTGAGGTAGCTTCGCGCCATTGAAATTTGCTGCGACTAAACTAGCATCCAAAAAACTGGCAGACGTGCAATCGGTGTTGCTTAGGTCAGCCCCGTTCATTTTAGCTCCGCAAAACTTGGCTTGGTACAGATCGGCACCGGAGAGATTTGTGCCCGTTAAATCAGCTTGAGAAAGATCGGCAGCTGAAAGGTCGGCGCCGGATAAATTAGCCCCACTTAGCTTAGCCTCCTTTAGATTAGCCTTGGAAAGGTCGCTTCCCACTAAGCTAAAACCCGACAAGTCATAGCCGGACAGCTTTTTCAATTTGGCTAAATCGTTCATCTTAGGGACTAGTTAATAACTACCTTTGAAGTGCTTTATCCAAAACCGCTTCTTCGCAAACAAGCAGACTTCGAACTTTGTTGGAGAAATATCTTATCAGACAAACAAGATATTAATGCAGTTTCTCACCAATGTCTAACTTAGCAAAAATCGATTCGCCCTCTACCTGCTCATTAAGCTTTTCGACCCACGCGGCATGTAACTCCAGCTCATCTTGGTCGGCACTTTGTACAAGCAAATCCAGTTTTGCAAAGTCAACTTCTGCATTACCTAATTCATCTAGGCCCTGTTTTTGTGCAGCATCCAAAGTCAGCATGGTCTGCCCACCCGTCATGAATAAAAACACATCAGCTAGAATTTCAGCATCGAGCAGCGCTCCATGCAACTCACGCTGATCATTGTTGACTTCGTAACGTTTGCACAAACTATCTAGGTCATTACGCTGGCCGGGAAACATCTTGCGTGCTCGAACTAAGGTGTCATGTACTGAGCAAATTTCATCAATTTTAGGCGTCGCATAGTCTAGCTTCTCTAACTCTGCGTTCAGAAAGCCTACATCAAATGGAGCGTTATGTATGACGAGTTCGGCCCCGCTTACATACGACAAAAACTTTTCGGCTATGTCTGAGAAATCGGGTTTATCTATCAAAAATTCGTTAGT
Source organism: Proteobacteria bacterium UBA7415 (assembly GCA_002470515.1). Classification (GTDB taxonomy): domain Bacteria; phylum Pseudomonadota; class Gammaproteobacteria; order Arenicellales; family Arenicellaceae; genus Arenicella. The sequence goes on from DKML01000016.1 coordinate 173,138, forward strand.
GATCCCGTGCACAGCTATCGCACCATCATCGATCTTTCGGTGAGGGTTGAGGTAAATATGAAAGTTATTACCCGTCAGCCGACGATTGACTAACTCAACACAACCGATCTCAATTATTCGATGACCTTGGCGTGCCTCTAGCCCAGTGGTTTCGGTATCTAGAACAATTTGTCGGCTTGGTGCTTCGGGTGCGGTGCTTTGCATTTTAGATGTGTGCCTCTTGTTCGGGTCTTAGGTTATTTACGAATAAAGCAGATCGAAGTAGAAGGTCTAGTGATCTGGTCTGCGTCAAAGCAGTAGACTTTGCGTGTAGACGAGTTTATCCCTTCGCCCACAGCATGTCAGCCTCCTTAGCTTAAACTAACTCATCAACGCCTCGATTCGCGAGTTGGTCCGCCATCTCATTACCTTCGTTACCACTATGGCCTTTAACCCACTTCCAAATAACTTTATGACGGTCAACTTGCTCGTCAAGTGCTCGCCATAAATCGGCATTTTTTACAGGCTTTTTTGCTGCCGTCTTCCATCCACGTTTTTTCCAATTATCGATCCATTCGGTAATTCCCTTTCGCACGTATTGCGAGTCTGTATAAAGCGTTACTTGGCAATCACGCTTGAGCGCCTCCAGAGCTTTAATCGCCGCCATCAGTTCCATGCGGTTATTAGTGGTATCGGCTTCACCACCCCATAACTCCTTACGTTGGAGTTCTTGCTCACTATTTGAATATAACAGTAGTGCTCCCCAACCACCCGCTCCAGGATTTCCACGGCATGCGCCGTCAGTATAGATTTCTAATTTGTTAATCATGGCTAAATCTAAGTAAATTTCTATTTTAAGGATGATTTAATGGGCAATGCTTGGCGTGCCTTTTGAGGCAGAGTGCGTCTTTTTAAGCCAATCAAGTTCGGGCGAATCTCTCGTTTTCTAGCCACCAGCATGTACGCGCCACCCAACAAAGGAAACCAACGGTCGCCCACACTTTCTAAAAAAGCGAAATAACGTCGCAGGCGAGCATGGCGCGACAAAGGCCCGTATTGGAACATAGAACTCCCGACCACTTCAAAGTCCAGCAAGTTCAGCCAATCCAGCACTCTCCTTAGCCCGTATATCTGCCCTTTGGGCAAAGCCGGTGTTCTAACTAACCTCTGTAAGCCTAACAAACTGAACGGGTTGAATCCCGCGAGCACTAGATGACCATCTGCCTGCAAAACACGGTGCGCCTCTCTTAAAGTTTGGTGTGGTAAGTCTGAGGTTTCTAACCCGTGTAATAAAACGACCGTGGCAAAACTCTTTTCCGGGAAAGGTAAAAACGCGTTGCTGGCGACCACATCGACTCTCCCTGCAGCCAATTGCTCAGAGTCTATCGTTACCCGGCAAAGAAAGGGTAAATCAAGTTTGTCGATAATCGCATGATCACCAATTCGACCAATAACAAGCGTAGTAGGCGACGCAGCGGTGCGCACAGCTCGGTTTAAATGCTCGCCTTGGGCGCGCAAATATTGATCCGCATAAGCAGAACTCAACCAAGTTTGAATGTCTTGTTGTGCCACGTTTAGTATGAAATATTAAGGCTAATCTAACGAAATAGAGAGAGACATAAAAAATAGCACAACCTTGAAAGATTAGCGCTGTGTCTGACCTTAATGATACCTTAAATTTTGGTCACAGCGTTGACGCTTGTCGACGGTGTGATTACTATGCGGCGCAAGGATATCAAGTCTCTAAAATGGTTATTGATGAAACGTCCATTCTAATTAATATTACGTCTTAGAATTTTACTCAGTCAGACTAATCGAAATAATGCGCACATTGTTAGGTTTACACTTTAGATCAACGCAGCCACCTGAATCAGTAAGTCTCCCGGGGTCGGCAACAAAATATCACTTAACATGCATCGTATGCTTATGCATCTTACTCAGCGCGTGCGGTTCACTTCCTCGCATTGGCAATTCTGAGCCACAGGTTGGCAGTGTACCTGCGAGTAAACCAGTGGCAGATCAGCCTAATCTGCCAGCAGTCCTTCCTAGAAATAATTTGCTGGCGCGCATTGCAGACGGTTTCTCGCTGCCCGAACTCAACTCAGTACACGTTGATGAATACGCGCAATGGAGCGCGAATCACCCGACCTATCTCAGCAACTTGTTCAAACGATCAGAGCCCTTTTTATTCCATTTCGTAGAGAGAATAGAAGAGCGCGGCCTTCCAATGGAGATCGCCCTACTGCCTGCAGTGGAAAGCGCTTACAGAGTCGACGCGGTCTCGCGCTCAAAAGCGGTTGGGCTATGGCAATTTCTAGCGTCCAGCGGTAAAGACTACGGCTTAGAGCAAGACTGGTGGTACGACGGAAGACGTGACGTGATCGCCTCTACTGAGGCGGCTTTAGACTACTTGACCGTATTGCACGCTCGATTCGACAACGATTGGTTCCTAGCACTTGCTGCCTATAACGGAGGCCAAGGCAATCTAGCGCGCAGTATACGGTCGAATCAAAGCCGAGCCTTAAAAACCAACTATCTCGCACTCGATTTGCGTCTAGAGACGCGTCGCTACGTGCCAAAGCTAATTGCACTGCGTAACATTCTGCGTGATCCAGCCAAATACGGCGTTACCTTACCCGAAATCGCAAATAAACCATCCTTTACTGCACTAAAACTGACTCAGCAGGTTGATATGAGTGCTTTTGCGGCACAGGCCAATTTAGATTCCGACGCATTAATGAAACTCAATAGTGGGTTTTTACGCTGGGCGACTCCGCCCCGTGACTCGCGCGCCGCCAATATTCGCACTGCCCAAATCCTGATCCCGAGCACAGACCCTGTTGTAATTGCCACAACTAAGGCGGCACTCAGCAACAGCCCTAACCTAAGCTATAAGTCACATCGCATTGTGAAAGGCGATACGCTGGGGCGAATCGCAGGCAAATATGGTGTTAGCATCTCCGCTTTAAAACAAGCTAACAATCTACGATCTAATAACATTCGGCTCGGCAAGAACTTGCTGGTGCCAATTAGAACGGCTGAATACGCCAGAGTGGCGTCGGTTGGTCAGAAAGCGGATGTTGATGGTTCGACAACTCCTCGTTCGAGCCAATCAATTTTAGTTACGTCAGGTAAGCCAACCTCAAGCAATAATAGTCTTAGCCAAGCTGGTCAGTGGATTAATCATCAAGTCCTAAGGGGAGAAACACTTTGGTCCATCTCGCGCCGCTATAGCGTTTCGGTGAACGATTTATTGTCTTGGAACCAGTTGAGTTTAGATCGGCCACTTCAACTTGACCAAGTCCTACGCTTGCTCCACTAAACAACGGCTGATCCATCAGTATGCGTTAAGTAAGTGAGCGGTAGACTTTTAGCGTTAGCTTAAAGAGTCCGCATAAACACTAGAGCATTTTCGCGCTCGTTGGCCACCGGCGCCCTGTAGTATTGCTTGCGTACAGCCAATAATCCGAATCCCCATTTTTTATACAGAGACTGCGCTTTGGTGTTGCTTTCTCGCACATCTAAAAAAACGGTTTTCACTCGATCGTTCTGCGCGACAGTAAAAATGTCATTCATCAAAACGTGTGCCCAACCTTGACCCTGCTCTGATGGAGTGACCACTACGTTCAATATATGCAATTCATCTTCTATGCGTTGCACAACGCTATAGGCGAGCAAGGCCTGATGTTGCCAAATACATCGACAAATATGGCCTTGATTAAGTGACTCCTCAAACGATATTCGCCCCCAAGGGCTAATATGCGCATTACGTTCAATGGCGACGACCGTTGCTAGATCACCGGACCGCATATCTCTAATTAGGTGTTGAGGAGCGGGTTGCATTTAGTGTTTGTCCAAAATCTCTATTCGTTTTAAGCGCATGCAAAAACCCCAAAAGAACATTACCAACTCAGTTCCTTGAATGCGGGCAACTTAGCACACAAAGCTCAAAGCGTTATCACAAGAAGTTTATCGAGTTAATAAGAGACCCGCGGCGGCCTTAAGGTCTTGCCAACTGTCATGCTTTAACTCCGGTTTGGCTAATAACTCTTCCAATGAATGAGTCACGACACACTGAACGGGCAGGAAAGGATGAGGCCGTGGGGCTTGACGTAAAACGTCCATGCGTGAGTTAGTTTTTAGCACTGCTCGTGCTGCAGATTCGCCGAACACTATACATACCCTTGCTGGCAACAACGCAAGCTCAGAGTGAACCCATTCAGCGCAAGGTTCTTCGTTTAACGCGCTGCCCACACACTTAATAGCATTAGTTTGATAGGTGTCCGCTTGATCGATACCTACCGCTCTTAAAATCTCGCCAAGCAATCGCTGTGACGACTCACTATGCGCTTTTTGATGTTCAACGTCATGCACAGAGGGTGCCGAAAAAATGATCGCACAGATCGCATCTCTTTGGGTTGCTGACGGCAATGAACGTAAACCTCCACTTTCCCCACAATGAGTTCGCTGCTCGTAATCTAACTCTAGTCTGCTCCACGTCGGAACATCGTGTGTATCCACCTTGCGCTGAGAATCTAGTTGTAAATTTCTTGACGACGAACTGGCTGGCCCTCCAGCCTGCTTGGGAGCATCATTTAGCTGAGCTGTCTCGACAGCTTCGTGTGACGCCGGCTCACTTGATTTCGGCCCCTTTGTCATCGGCTGTTGGCTAACTAGGTCAGCGTTGGTAGTGTTTACGCTCTTTGATTCCGACGGCTCTCGCGAATTATACTCTATAGGACCATCTACCTGACTCGTCACTTGTTCTTGATGAACGCCTAACTCTTCCCCGAAAGGTTCAGCACTCGGTTCGATAGCGGACTGAAAGCTAGGTGTTTTGAGTACCTGTTGATCAAAAGCTGATTCGTCTGCAATTGTTGGAGCTTTTTCGACTGCAATGCTTACTGGCGCGTGAGCCAATGGCCTGCGCAACCGCCACTGAGTAATCCCTAGGCTTTGCAATACGTTGATGGGCTGTTTAATTTGGCTCATATCAATAAGTAAACGGGGTAGCTGATTCATCGCCATAACTAACTAGTTCGGCGCATAACGAGGTTTTTAACAATCTAAAACACTAACCAAATAATCGGAGCAAGTAACATTAGACCGATGCTGGCTAATAGAGACACTACCACCGCTAGTGCGAAAACGGGATTGGCCAAAAGCGCTATTCCACTCACGGTGTCGAAGACCATCTCAAGCCCATCGGTTTTGCGTAGCTGTCGCACGCTGCTTAGTAAACTAAAAACGCCTTTAGGTTCTTTAAAAGAGACTTCGCGCATTTGCACAAGCGCCGAGCCTATAGCGTTATCGTCATCCGTGGCAATTTCTGCCATTTCTTGGGGAGCGTCAACTAACTGCCGAATAACGGTCCAGAAAACAAACCAAACCAGCAAAGGTAATACGAAAACGCCAATCTTCACGATGTTCCACCAAAGCAATCCATCTGGCGTATACAGTTTAAAACCAATAGCGGCTACCGAGCAAGCAGCTATAAGCAACACCGTGGTGACCATAAACTCTAACTTGGTCGCCACTACCGCAACTTGCTGTACCCATTCACTTAGCAAGTCCAGCAGGTCTTCATCCTCGGGCGCCGACACAGCCTGTTGATTAGTTTGGGCCTCCAGTGTATTGATTTGGGGAGCCTGATTATTCTCTGCGGCTTCCTGTTTGTTGCCTTCGGTTTGCAGTTTTTTAGAAGGTGTCGTTTCCACGCCTTAGGGTCTCACGCGTAGTACGATGACAGCACGTCGATAAAGTGTGCTAATTGTTGCTTAGGTAACTCGTTGATACCCGCTGCCGCTGCGCGACCGCCGCCACTTGCAAACTGCCGACACACTTCGTCAGCACCCTGTTTATTATTCAGCGGCGCACGAACACTAATCAGATAATGATCTGCATCTTTTTCGGTTACCACAGCATGGGCACGGTCTGGCGCTCGGTTAGCGAGTTCATTTCCGAACACGCCACTGACGCGTCGCGCCCATGTTGTATCCGGAAGAATGTAGACGGCCGCTGAATCACTAATCGACTCTGCAGGCGTTTCAACCGCTTGACGCATATCAGCATGGTAACCCGCCTCTAGAATCTTATACGTTCGCTCATCTTCACGCATAAATTCATCGGGACTCTTATACAAAGACGTTCGCCGAAAAAGATCTGCTGGGTCAAAAAACAAGTCGTCTATACTGGCGCCGTATCCGTTGTAATTTAGATATACACCAAGCTTCTGTAACACTTTAAGATGCGCTGGAGTGAGTTCCGACTTCTTTGCAAGTTCTATCGCACTCTTTGCCAAATTATCGCCATAGGTGCCAACCACAGCCCACCTTAAATAGGCGCTGTTTAGATGCTGGTTAATGAGCAAGCTAGTACAAACGTTAGGCGCAATATTAACTAAGCTAACGAGATTTGGGTGATTAGGAAGATCACCTGTGTAGTGATGGTCACAATAAAAAACGTGAGCTCCCTGACCAAGAATAGTCAATAGCTCCTGCTTATTCTTATCCATCGAGACATCTAACACTGTAACGACATCGCCAGATTCAACGCGATCGACGATCTTAGATAAAAGGTTAATGTCTCTCTTAACCCCTGTCACGAGCACGCTATCAACCTTGTGATTGAGACGCAATTGAGTTAAGGCGCAGATGCCATCGGCATCGCCATTAAAACAGTCAAAATAGGTCATACTAACAACTCACTCCATTCCTCGGGTTTAAACCCTACTGCACCCTTCACTTGACTATTGCCCCCAAGTAGCAAGAAAGGTCGTTTTATTAGCATACCGTTGTTGACGAGTAACTCAATGGCTTGCTGTGTAGAAAGTGCCGGCAAACGATCTTTAATAGCCAACTCGCGATACTGTATCCCTGACGTATTAAACAGCTTTTTAATATTACCGTTATAAATTGCAAGCATCTGTTCGAGTTCCTGCGCACTAGGCGTTTGCTCAACGATGTTAATCAATTGTGCGTCTGCGCCTCGTTCGCGCAAGAATTTAATAGCCTGTTTGCAAGTACTGCATTTCGGATAATGGTAGAGTTTCATGGGCTTCAATTGAAATTATTAATAGGCTGAGATAACCCGAGCGATGTGTTCGCCTCACACAACGTCTGATTATAAACCCGCTAGGGAAATTTGGCATCTGTAACGTTACATGATTACATGAATACCGAATAAATGATCTTGCCTGACTAATATTAAAGACAACGATTTTAAAACGCAAAAACGCCTTCAATCGAAGGCGTTTTGCTAATAGTAGTCCGGTTAACGCTCGACTTAAGAAGTAAGTACGTAGATACCTCCTAAGCTGTTCGAGAACGAGCCCCGGGTGGACTAACTATCTAGGCCTTGATAGTAGTCCATTAGGATTTGAGCCACTTCTGGACGTGAAAACTCAGGTGGTGGTGCAATACCATTACCCAACAACTCACGGACCTTAGTGCCCGAAAGCAATACGAAGTCTTCGGGTGAGTGGTCTGGTGCATCACGCATCATCACTACCTTATCCAACTTTTTAGAGTACGCAGTATGATCTGCATTGTATATCTTGATCTCTAATGCGTCCGCAGGGACTTGCTCAGTGAAAATGGTCTGAGCGTCGAAAGCGCCATAATAGTCGCCAACCCCCGCATGGTCACGGCCAACGATAAGGTGTGTCGCACCCATATTTTGTCTAAATAGTGCGTGCAATACCGCTTCGCGCGGTCCTGCGTACAACATATCGAAACCGTAACCGGTAACCATTACAGAATTGCTAGGGAAGTAATGTTTAACCATAGTACGAATAGATGCGTCTCGAACATCAGCTGGAATGTCACCCGCTTTCAATTTGCCTAATAGCATGTGCACTACACAACCCGTGCTGCCTGGCTCGCCAGTTTCTGCGTCGATATCGTTCATTGCCATGCGGCATAGTTCTTCGTGTGCGCGGTGCATAGGATTACGTGTTTGGAACGCAACCACGTTTGACCAACCGCGCTCTGAGATTTCATCTCGTATTTCTACCGCGGTTCTAAATGTATCGCCGAACTCTCCAGCGAAGTAACTAAAGTTTAAAACCTGGATAGGCCCTGCAACCACATATTTACCTTGCGACAAAAAGGCACCAACACCCGGATGATTGGTGTCGGTGGTTCCGAATACTTGCTGCGCTATCAATTGGACTTCGTCATCAGTAAGAGTGTCAATCGCTGTTACCGTTTGCACAGCAATCACCGGATTGCCCGCGACATTGGGATCGGTTAAAGCAATTTTTTGACCTATTTCAAAATCAACACTTGGCAATAAGTTCAATACAGGGACAGGAAAGAAAGTTCCATCCGTTGTGTGCATTGAAGTTGCAACTTCCAAGGCATCCGCCTTAGTCATGTAACCGGATAGCGGAGTAAAGTAACCACCACCCATCATTACAGCATTGGCCGCCGTAGCAGAACTCACCAGCACATTGGTCAAAGCTGCACTTTCTTCAAGCACTCTGGCGCGTTCGCCAGAATCAGAAAGATACAAAGGTAGTAGTGCGTCGGCACCATGGGGTTTAATCACAACAAGCTCCTGAAAATTGTAGGGTTAACGTTTAGTTAAATATGTTTTTAAATAGCGCGTACTCACTCAGCTACAGCGCTATTGCTGCTTCTATTGCTTACCGGTTCTAGCGATAAAGAATTAGGTAACGGTGCTCTTGAAGATAGTTAAGAATGATCTCAACTTCGTCTTCCAAGGTCATTTCGTCTGTGTGCAGGACAATCTCGGGATCGATTGGTGCTTCATATGGGTCATCAATACCAGTGAAGTTTTTAATCTCGCCTGCTCGTGCTTTTTTATAAAGGCCTTTTGGGTCACGTTCTTCGGCACACGCTAGTGCGCAGTCAACATGGACCTCAATAAAGTTATATCCGCTGTCTTCATGCAATTGGCGCACAGTATCTCGGTCAGCACGGTATGGGCTAATAAAACTGTTAAGCGTGATTATGCCGGTATCGCAATAGAGCTTTGATATCTCGCCAATACGCCGAATGTTCTCAGTACGATCTTCTTGAGAAAACCCGAGGTTTTTGTTGATGCCTAACCGGATGTTGTCGCCATCGAGTCGATAGCTCAACTTACCAAGCTTGTGCAACGCTTTTTCTACGGCTACCGCAATAGTACTCTTGCCACTGCCTGACAAACCAGTGAACCACAATGTGGCGCCACGCTGGCCAAGACGATTAAAACGATCTGCACGAGTTACTTCACCATCATGCCAAACTACGTTATTTGCTACTTGCTGTGTCATTGCTAATTACCTTTTTAAAAATTAATTTTGCTTGTCTGTTAGTTATTCAATTACTGGTCTGTTAGTTATTCAATTACAGCCTGTTATTTGTTCAATTACTGTTCTAAGGCTCATTTAAAAAAGTCCTAATATTCGGTTCCAATTTGCTGTGCAGAAAGTACACCGCGTAAAATAAGATTAGCGCACGATTCGGTCGTATCGAACAAATCAATACTCTCGTCCCGAATCAAATTACCCCCCCACGCGTTACACAAACCAATTATCGAATACGCCGTAAAGTGCAAATCAATATCGGCGCGTAAAACACCTTGCTCTACGCCCTCGCCTAAGGTCGTTTCTAACAACTGACGGTAGGCTGTTCCTAACTCTTTAAGACGACCACGCTTATCTTTAGATAAATACAATCGCTGGTCGTTATGTACTTTCAGTGCATTGCTCTTCTGGCGGTAACGGCTCAAATGCGAAGACACAATCGAGTACATCTTGGCTTCAAAAGGTTGAGAGCGAGAGAATATTTTTTGCATCTGCGCAACATAATTCTCAAAACCGTACTCGCACACCTGACGAAGCGCTTCTTCTTTGGAACTAAAGTAGTAATACAAACTACCCTGCTTTATGCCTAACTCACTGGCAATGTCTTCGGTAGTCGCACCATGAAAACCCTTATTCGCAAAAACAATTGCAGCCGCTTCAATTGCCAACACCTTCTTTTTGGCATAACGCGTTTCACCCACTACAGAAGAATGGGCGGCGTTACTCTCAATCGAATGCTGTTGGGGTGACTGCGACATGCGCGCATTATAGACAAAAAACAATATTTTTCTATAGATCTATAGAAAAATTGTTGAAAATTTTATTTATCTTTATAAAACAATAGCTTATTTCTATATATCAATTGTTATTGGCTTGCAAGACATGGTTTTTACGTCATAGAAATGGATGGATTGATGGAAGAGAGCCTACAAACATAAGGGCATCGTAACTTTTACGTGGCAAAGGGTGCTCAGCTTTTAAGGCAAAGGAGCAGCAAAAGCTAAGACTCAATCCAGTTCCATTGGATCAAGCCTTGAGTATTATTGAAATGCTTAGTAGCTAGTTATTGAAAGGCCTAGCGGCTAAACAGCCATTAGATGCGTGCAGAAATGAGCTCTTCGAGCTTAACTTGATCAGCCGCAAACGCTCTAATGCCTTGCGCAAGTTTTTCGGTCGCCATGGCGTCTTCGTTCTGCATCCAGCGAAACGCAGATTCATTTAGATCCAGCTTAGTCTGCGCTTCACTAGTTTGATCTGGATGTAACTGCCTCTCAAGAGCACCCTCATCCCCGCGCAACTCTTCTAAATAATTCGGGCCGATCGTTAAGTAATCGCAACCCGCAAGCGCCTCAATCTCTTGCATATTTCGAAAGCTTGCGCCCATTACGATGGTCGAATAACCATGCTGTTTATAGTAGTTGTAGATCTTAGTTACCGACACAACGCCGGGATCTTCTAACGGTGCGTATTCTTGTTGGCCGCCATTCGCTTTGTGCCAATCCAATATACGACCTACAAACGGTGAGATCAAAAACACACCTGCTTGAGCACACGCAACAGCTTGAGCAAAGCTAAATAGCAGTGTTAAGTTACAGTTGATACCTTCTGACTGTAATTGCTCAGCCGCGCGAATGCCTTCCCATGTCGAAGCAATCTTAATAAGGATTCGTTCCTTGGCAACGCCCCGTTCAGCATATAGGGCTATCAATTTACGTGCTTTTTCGATAGTTGCTTGAGTGTCAAACGACAAACGCGCATCGACCTCTGTAGACACTCGCCCAGGAATGATCTTTAAGATTTCACAACCAACATCGACACCAAAATTATCAACGGCTTGCGACAGATCACCCTTGGACGCGTCAATTGCTCGCTGGACTAATTCTTGAAACGAGTCATCTTGCGCAACTTTCAATAACAATGATGGATTGGTCGTTGCGTCTTGTGGCTTATATTCGGCGATCGCATTAATGTCACCTGTATCGGCCACAACCACTGTCATTTCGCTCAATTGTTGAAGTTTGTTCATCGTCATTTCCTTTATTTAGCTAAGCCTATAAATTCTATTAAATTGTTATCCTAGTTAATGGTCGTTGAGCTAATAGTATTAGTCGTCAAGCATTATGTCTTCTTGCGTAGCGGAGGCGGCTTCAGTGGTAATTGCTTTAACAGTCTGATAACCCTTCGGCAATTTTTTGCCGCGTTTTCCGCGTTCGCCTTTATACGCATCAATGTCCTGACCTTTTAAGCGCAAGTAACGCTTACCCGAATGAATCAAGACATGTTGGCCCTTCTTAAAGATCGTTGCGCCCAATACGTACTCGTCGCGAGCCTTTAATAATTTGGACGGAATATTAATGAGCTTAACGCCCTTACCCTTACCAAGCTCAGGCAACTCACTCACCGCATATATTGCCAAATAGCCCGCCGTCGTGACAACCGCAACAAAGTCATTTTCTAAATCGTTTACTTTACTTGGCCGCAGTGCTTGCGCGCCTTTAGGAACACTCAGAGTTGCCTTACCCTTTTTATTCTTGGTGACCATGTCCTCGAGTCGGCATATAAAGCCATAACCGGCGTCACTAAGAATCATGTATTGGTCTGCGTCTACTCCCATCATAACGGCAGTAAACGTTGCACCAGAAGGTGGTGCCACAGAGCTGGTCAGTGGTTCTCCCTGCCCGCGCGCAGAAGGCAGCTTATGCGCCGGTATACTGTAGGTTCGGCCGGTTGAGTCTAAAGCAATCAGAGCCTGGCTAGTTCGCCCTTGTGCGGAAGACAGATAGCTGTCGCCGGATTTGTAGTTTAATTCCTTTGGATCAATGTCATGGCCCTTAGCCGCTCTTACCCAACCTTGCGCCGATAACACGGCGGTAATAGGCTCGCTTGGAATAAGTTCACTCTGGTCAATTGCTTTGGCAGCCTCGCGGATGCGTAAGGGTGATCGGCGAGCATCGCCAAATTCAGCGGCATCGGCTTGTAATTCGTTCTTAACCAACGTTTTTAAACGTGCATCCGAACTCAACAAGAGCTCTAAGCGCTGGCGCTCTTTCTCCAACTCATCAAGCTCACCTCGAATCTTGATCTCTTCGAGTTTGGCTAATTGGCGTAATCGGATTTCAAGAATGGCTTCGGCTTGGCGTTCAGATATACCAAAACTGTCCATCAATGCTAACTTGGGCTTATCTTCGGTTCGAATAATCGCGATGACTTCGTCGATATTCAAATACGCTACCAATAAGCCTTCTAAAATATGCAGCCGATCAACGACTTTGTCGTAGCGAAATTGCAAACGTTTACGAACTGTTTCAACTCGAAAGCTTAACCACTCCTTCAAGCACTTGCGTAGGTCATAGACATGAGGTCGGCCGTCAAGACCAATCATATTCATATTGACCCGATAGCTCTTTTCTAAATCTGTAGTCGCAAATAAATGGCTCATTAAGGCGTCGACATCAACTCGGTTCGAACGCGGTACAACCACTAATCGCATTGGATTGTCTTGGTCAGACTCATCGCGCAGGTCGCTCACCATGGGCAATTTTTTTGCCTGCATCTGCGCTGCAATTTGTTCTAACACCTTAGAACCCGATGCTTGATAGGGAAGCGCGTGAATAACTATGTCTCCGTCCTCTTTGGTATATAAAGCACGCTGACGAATCGAGCCATTGCCCGTTTCGTACATTTCTAAGATTTGCGCCCGAGGGGTAATGATCTCAGCATCACTGGCAAAGTCAGGGCCTTGAATAAAATCCGCTAGTTCACTCACCGTCGCACGAGGATTCTCCAACAAATGAACACATGCAGCCACAACCTCTCGCACGTTATGCGACGGAATATCAGTCGCCATACCAACGGCAATACCAGAGCCTCCGTTAAGTAGAATATTGGGAAGCCGCGCAGGCAAATTAACCGGCTCGTCCATGGTCCCATCAAAATTAGGCTGCCAGTCTGTAGTGCCTTGACCTAACTCAGACAATAAACTCTGAGCGTAGGGTGCCAAACGCGATTCGGTATATCGCATTGCAGCAAAACTCTTAGGATCATCAGTGGACCCCCAGTTGCCTTGGCCGTCGACTAAAGGGTAGCGGTAACTAAAAGGCTGAGCCATAAGCACCATCGCTTCATAGCAAGCGCTATCGCCGTGCGGATGATACTTACCTAAGACGTCACCTACGGTACGCGCTGACTTCTTATACTTGGCTGCGTTGTGCAACCCAAGCTCAGACATGGCGAAAACTATTCGCCGCTGCACTGGCTTAAGTCCGTCACCAATGAACGGTAGTGCGCGATCTAAGATCACGTACATGGAGTAGTTTAAGTACGCCTTTTCCGCAAAGTCGGCTAAAGGCTGTTGTTCGATTACGTTGAGATCACTCATGATGGGTCGTCAAAATAGTGGTAAAAAAGACCTACCTAAGAAGTAGACCATTTGCATAGGGGTAGTTTACTCCGTCTGCTAAACTTCGTGGTAAGCAATCTTAAACTTCTTCGCCTAAATTGGCGGTATTTCGCATGAGCCTATCGCCATCTGCCCGTTTTGACCTAGAAACTCTCATCTCGGTCGCACAACCAAAAAGTTTACTATTCATTGGAGAGGTCCCTACAGACCTTGCGAGCGACTACGTCTTGCAACAATCGGTTCTCGGCGTTGACGTTATAATAGATAGAGCAAATCTTAGTGATGTAAACGCGATTCAAAAAAATGCACACACTCTATATGACCTTGCGATAGTGAGTGGCGTGCTCGAAAATCTAGAAAAGCCACAGGGGCGCCAATTATTGGCAAGCCTACGCGATAGACTTAGCCGGCAATATTGCGTACATGTTGCTATTGATAACCGAGATACCGTTAGCCAGTGGTCGCTAACCGACTTTCTAAGCATGGCACTGGTACGAGTAAACACCTACTCGCTTAGAGACTCCTCATTTGTTCTTTTTAAGTACAGCATTGGTAGCTACAAGAGAACACCTGATTGGCTAAATGCTAACAACTGGGCCAACCCAGAATTATGGGGAAAGTACTGGTGGTGATCCAACTAGATCACAATTCTCGCTTACCGTGTTCAGCCATTATTTCGTCCAAGTTTTCGCATAGCTTTCGACTGAATTCTGTTCACAATTTAAGCTCAAGTCACAAAACAATGTACGACCCAAAAAGCACATGCTAATATCGCCAAAACGACCTCTAGCCGTTTCGATATAGGAACGAGTTATGCCGTGACAACGAACGCCAAAACGCTTTAGTGTTGTCTACCAGCTAAAGCCTGGCGCAGTAGAAGACTTATATATGAAACCCACCAATATTGCTGATCCAGAATACTTCCATAAAGTAGTCGACTGTCAGCTTGCTTGCCCCGCCCACACCCCTGTTCCCGAATACATTCGCTTGATTGCACAGCGCCGTTATAGCGATGCGTATTTAGTAAACTGGGAGTCCAATGTTTTTCCAGGAGTACTTGGCCGTACCTGTGATCGCCCTTGCGAACCAGCCTGTAGGCGTGGTCGTGTTGACGAAGAGCCTGTGGCAATTTGTCGTTTAAAGCGAGTTGCAGCGGATCACAAAAATGACGACGAAATTGATGCGCAAATGCCACAAATACCCACAAAGAAAAACGGCAAAAAAATTGCGTTGATCGGCGCTGGGCCCGCGTCGTTAACGGTGGCAAGAGATCTTATGCCGCTGGGTTACAGCATTGATTTGTACGACGAAAACCCTAAAGCGGGTGGGTTTATGCGTACTCAGATACCGTCGTTTCGCTTACCCGAAACCGTGCTGGACCAAGAAATTGATTACGTATTGAAGATGGGTGTAATGACGCATTTCAGTCAGCGCGTTGAGAGCTTAAAGTCTATTCTTGAACTGGACTACGACGCAATTTTTGTCGGTACAGGCGCACCTAAGGGCAAGGATCTTTTTATTGAGGGGCGCGAAGAAGCCGATGCGAATATTCATATTGGTATCAACTGGCTCGAAAGCGTAGCCTTTGAACACATCAAAGAGATCGGCCGTAAAGTAGTGATCGTTGGCGGTGGTAATACCGCCATGGACTGTTGCCGAACGGCTAAGCGTATTGGCGGCGAAGACGTTGCCGTTACGGTGCGATCTACGTTTGAGACAATGAAGGCATCGCCTTGGGAAAAAGACGACACGCTAGCTGAAGGCATTCCCATTTTGGCCAACCATAGTCCGAGTCGCTTTATTCTCAAAGACGGCAAGTTGGCCGCTATGGAATTTAAAGTTGTTGAATCGCATTACGACGAAAACGGTAAGCGATCAATCACCGAAACTGGCGAAATCGTTACTATCGAATGCACCGATGCGATTATGGCGATTGGGCAGGATAATGCCTTCCCTTGGATCGAGAAAGACGCTGGTATTGAGTTTGATAAATGGGAAGTACCCGTTATAGACAAAACCACGTTTCAGTCAACACTCGACAAAGTATTCTTCGGCGGTGACGCTGCGTTTGGTCCAGAGAACATTATTACCGCCGTTGCCCACGGGCATCAGGCGGCTATCTCCATTGATCTTTATGTTAACGGCGAAACATTAACTGATCGCCCGGCTCCTGGTACAAACTTAGTCAGCAGCAAAATGGGCATTCATCAATGGGCGTACGACAGTGCCGTAATTGACGATGATCGACAACATTCGGCGCACCGACCTGTTGAGCAATCACTAAAAGATCGCAAGATCGAGTCAGAGCTTGGTTTCGATGAGGCCAAAGCATTTGTCGAAGCTGAACGCTGCCTAAACTGCGACGTACAGACAGTATTTACCGAATCAACTTGTATTGAGTGCGATGGCTGTACTGATATCTGCCCTACTAACTGTATCTCATTTGTAAACAATGGCGACGAAGCCGATCTGCGAACTCGCTTGAACGCACCTGCTGAAAACCTTGAACAAGATCTTTATGTTTCTGACATTCTGCCAACAGGCCGAGTGATGGTTAAGGACGAAGACGTGTGTTTGCATTGCGGTTTATGCGCAGAACGCTGTCCAACGTCAGCGTGGGACATGCAGAAATTCTTATACACCGTAACGAAAGCGGGAGACACTCCTGCGCCGGTTCTTATTAAGGAGCGGGCTAAGACGTCAACCGATCAAAAAGTGGCGGGCAAAGCAGCATGAGCACTAACACACCTTCTAAAGCCAGCAACGTCCCCCAGTTGCAGCCGGTTATTAATGACTTTGTCGTAAAGTTTGCAAACGTTAATGGCTCAGGCTCTGCCAGCGCCAACAACATGTTCGCTAAGGCCATATTCAGAATGGGCATTCCGGTTAGCCCCAGAAATATTTTTCCATCCAATATTCAGGGCTCTCCCACATGGTTTGAAGTACGAGTCAGCGACGACGGTTATTTAGGTCGCCGTGGCGGCCAAGTTGAACTAGTGGTCTCGGTTAACCCGCAGAGCATGGCGCAAGATGTAGCCGATGTTTGCCCTGGTGGGTATTTTTTCTACGACAATACCTACCCTCTGGACTTCAAGCTTATACGTGATGACATTCATTACATTGGCTTGCCGTTGACAGAAATAACCAACAAGCAATACAACGATCCACGTCGCCGCCAACTGTTTAAGAACATTATCTATGTAGGCTCACTGGCGTACCTAATAGGCATTGAGTTTTCGGCTTTGGAGAGTGTTGTAAACGATACCTTTGCCAGAAAAGAAAAACTCATTCCACCAAACATCCAAGCTCTTCAAATGGGTTTTGATGCGGCCGAAGAAGCCTATAAAAGCCCATTACCTTTGCAACTTAAAAGACGCGCATTGAATGAAGGCAAGGTTCTAATGGAAGGCAATGCAGCGTGTGGGTTAGGCGCTGTTTATGGCGGCGCAACCGTCGCCGCATGGTATCCAATTACACCGTCGACGTCAGTAGCCGAAGCCTTTGAGCAATATGCAAAACGCTTTCGCATTGACAAAGAGACTGGCGAACAGAAATTTGCTGTGATTCAAGCTGAGGACGAATTATCCGCTATTGGCATGGTCATTGGCGCTAATTGGAACGGCGCTAGATCGTTTACTGCAACCAGCGGTCCTGGTGTGTCATTAATGAACGAATTTTTAGGACTAGCCTACTTTGCCGAAGTTCCTGCTGTACTGATTGATGTGCAAAGAGTTGGACCTTCTACCGGTATGCCAACGCGTACTCAGCAATCTGATCTTTTGATCAGCGCTTACGCATCGCACGGTGACACCAAACACATCCTATTGTTTCCATCTACGCCTAAGGAATGCTTTGAAATGACCGCCGATGCATTTGATATTGCCGATCGCATGCAAACACCAGTAATTATGTTGACCGATCTAGACTTGGGAATGAATCAACATATATCAGATGACTTAGAATGGGACGATTCTCGCCAATACGATTTAGGCAAGGTGGTCAGCACGCAGGACCTCGAGAACATGGAGCGTTTTGGTCGCTACCTAGATGTGGACGGCGATGGCGTTACTTTTAGGTCTCTTGCTGGAGCACATGAAGACAAAGGTGCTTTCTTCACTCGTGGCACATCACGCACAGAATATGCGGTTTACACCGAAAGCAGTGATGAATACGAAAAGAACATGCAGCGACTGTTAGTTAAGTGGAACACGGCCAAACAATACATTCCTGCGCCAGAGATCGACATCATCGACAGTAGCCACGATATAGGCGTTATTCACTACGGTACGTCTATGGCTGCCACTGAAGAAGCAATTGATCTGATCGCAAAAAAACATGGGCTAAAAATGAACAGCCTACGTGTCAGGGCCTTTCCTTTTCAGGACGAGGTTCATGAGTTTATAGCTCAACACAAGCAGGTTTTTGTGGTTGAGCAAAATCGCGATGCTCAGCTCAAGATTTTATTAGTTAATGAGCTAGAACTCGATTCAGCAAAATTAACGCCAATCCTGCATTACAACGGCGAGCCTATTAGTGCGCTTGCCATCGTTACGCAACTTGAACACGCTCTAGACCTTAAGCAGGCCGCTAGCGTTTCTGAACAAGCCAGCTAAGTTGGATAAATAACTTAAATAGACAACTTAGATAAACAGGTTAAAAGAATATGAGCTTTTTAAAACCATCATTTAGACACCCTAGCGCTCCGCTTAACACATTAGGGTTGACCACAAAGGCCTACGAAGGCGGCGTTTCTACGCTGTGCGCAGGTTGTGGCCACGACTCCATCAGCGCGGCTATCATTCAGGCCGTTTGGGGGCTCAATATTGCGCCGCACAGAGTTGCGAAGATTTCGGGCATTGGCTGTTCGTCTAAATCTCCGAATTACTTTTTGAATAAAGCGCACGGGTTTAACTCTGTACACGGACGCATGCCGTCGGTAATGACCGGCGCCAATGTAGGCAACCGAGACCTTTTATATTTGGGTATCTCTGGTGACGGTGATACAGCATCTATTGGTATGGGCCAGTTTGCACACGTTATTCGCCGTAATTTAGACATGACCTATATCGTTGAAAACAACGGCTGCTACGGATTAACCAAAGGTCAAGATTCAGCCACTGCTGACGAAGGCTCTATCAGCAAGAAAGGCACACCAAACCCTTACGAGGGAATCGACTTGGTGGCGCTCGCGTTAGAGCTCGGCGCAACCTTTGTCGCGCGCAGTTTTTCAGGTGATAAGGATCAATTGGTGCCTCTCTTAAAGGCAGCCATGTCGCATAAAGGCTTCGCGCTAATAGATATTATTTCTCCCTGTGTGACATTCAACAACCACGCCGGGTCGACCAAGAGCTACGACTACACTCGCGACCATGTAGAGGCAGGCGCGGTGATGGATTTCGTGCCTATGGAGCAAGAAATCACTATTGATCAAATCAAGGGCTCAACCAAAACGGTTTCGTTGCACAATGGTGGATCAGTAAGACTTAGCAAGCTAGACGACGGTTACGACCCTACTGACCGCCGCAACGCAATCATGACTCTGCACGATCACAAGGCACAAGAAAAATTACTCACTGGCCTAATATTCTTGGACGCGGATGCTACCGACTTTCACAACACGTTAAAGTTGCCTAAACAACCTTTAAACCAGTTGAATAAGGATCAGCTTTGCCCAGGTAACTCAGCACTTGCTAGCGTGAACAAAGGTATGAAATAAGACTCAGTTGTTCTTTGATGAATGACTAGCCTCGCTTAAACAATGTCTCGACTTTACTTTCGAGCAAACGTTTTTATGCGCTTACATCGCCAATGATGTAAGCGTCTCCTCACTAAGAAGTAAACTCCTTACTGATCACTACCCTTTGCAGCGCTACGCGTTGCGCAGAATCATCGGCATTTCTGTGCTCAAAAGAATTGAAATGCGCAGAAAATGTTATATTATTACATTACTTATTCGTAGCCGCGCTAGTTCTTTTCATGACCACATACTCTGAACGTTTAGACAAACTTGCAATGTCACTGTCCGCAGTCTGTCTTTTGCATTGCTTGCTAGCGCCTGTGTTATTGACTCTAGTCCCCCTAATTAGCCTCTCTGCTTACGCTGAAGAACTTATATTTCACCAACTTTTATTGTGGGTCATAATTCCAACAAGTCTAGTTGCCCTCTTCTTAGGCTGTAAAAAACACCGAAGTGCATTGATTGTTATCACCGGCTTATTAGGTATGGGAATACTATTGGCCGTAGCAACACTTGGGCACGATATTGTTCGCCCAAATGAAGAAAAATGGCTTACTTCCTTAGGTGGGGTTGTCCTTGCGATATCGCACTATATGAACTACCGAACGTGCCAAAACATTCGCTGTAGATCGAGCCATTGTGAATCAGAGCATCACCACTGATTGGCGCTAGTTTTTCGCCATTGCCATCCGCCACGCATTCCAAAAGTTAAGCATCTGTTTTTTTTACCCGCCAAGAATTCTCCTGGCGCGGTGCGTTCTTGGTCATTCACAGTCAGGCGAAAATTATGGTATCTTGAGCCTTCGATTAACACTATTTATTTGAATGCTATGAAAGTACTCTCACACTCTCGCCTAGTTCTTGGCTCATTTTTAAGCGCAGTCCTGTTAGCCGTTTCGGTTATATCTGGCCCATTGTTGGCTGATACAAAAGACGTCAACATAGTTATAGCAAAACAGGTCTACACAGTTAATCCTGAGCAAACTACCGTTGAGGCTTTCGCAGTATCCGGCGGCATGATTGTCGCTACCGGTTCGGCCCAAGACTTAAAAGCAAAGTACCCCACAGCGTTAATCACTGATCACTCTGAGCACACAATTGTGCCAGGACTGATAGATGCTCATGGTCATTTCATCAGCTTAGGCCAAGGCGAAATGCGTGCTGAGCTAATGGGCACGGTATCTAAAGAGGATATTCTTAGTCGTCTAATAGCATTTGAGGCCACCCTTCCCAAAGGACAGTGGTTATTGGGACGTGGTTGGGACCAAAATGATTGGCCAACAATCGAGTTACCCACTAAAGCAGATTTAGATGCAGCATTCCCTGATCGTCCAGTATTTTTAAGACGTGTTGATGGACATGCTGCATGGGCTAATAGTGCCGCTATGACCGTTGCTGATCGAGATCTAAACGGCGACTGGCAAGTTGATGGCGGCGATATTGTTCGCGACGATAAAGGTGAAGCGACGGGCGTATTTGTCGACAATGCTATTGGCCTTGTCGAGAATAAAATTCCCGCACCTAGTGTTGCTGAAGATCGTGAGGCGTTAAGCCGATCACAGAACTTTATGGCACGTGTTGGCCTTACAGGCACTCATGATGCAGGCACTTCTTTGAAAGTATTCAAAGCCTTGCAGGACATGAAAGCTAAAGGAGAGTTAAACGTACGGATATACGCCATGGCCGATGGTAACGCCGACATGTTCAATTACCTCTGTGAAAATGGTGCCGTTATTGATCCTGACGCAATGTTAACCGCACGTTCAGTTAAGCTGTATAGCGATGGAGCACTGGGTTCACGCGGAGCGGCTTTACTCGCTCCATACTCAGACGATCCTGGCAACGTCGGTCTACTTATCGAGACTGAAGAAGTCCTAACTCAGCATGCGGTGCGCGCGGCAGGCTGCGGCTTGCAAGTAAACATTCACGCTATTGGCGATCGAGGGAACCGTAATACGATTAACGCGATTGCAGCAGCAAGCAAGGTCGAAAATGATTTGGGACGCCATCGTAACGAACACTCACAAGTTATTGATAAGAGCGATTTCGCCCGATTTAAAGCCTTAGGCATCATTGCTTCGGTTCAGCCTACACACGCCACTAGCGATATGTATTGGGCCGAAGACCGTGTCGGTGCCGAACGAATTAAGGGCGCATACGCATGGCAAACCATGGCTAAGATGGGCATTCCTCTCGCCTTAGGTTCAGATTTTCCTGTTGAACGTCCTCATCCCATCGAAGGTTTTTACGCTGCTGTTACTCGTCAAGACTCAAAAGCGTGGCCAGAGAATGGCTGGTATCCAGCTGAGGCATTAAGTCGAGAACAAGCTCTTCATGGTTTTACTTTAGGCGCTGCCTATGCCGCGTTTCAGGAAGATCAATTAGGCAGTATCGAAGTTGGCAAAGCCGCCGATTTCACTGTTTTCGACCAAGACATTATGCAGGTACCCCATAATAAAATTCTCGACACCCAGATTAAAGCAACTTATGTAGCTGGAAAAGCAATCTTCCAACAATAAACCGCTGGACGTGCTCATTTGATATTCGTACAATTATCAAATGAGCACAAAGCCTAAACAAGCAAGCAAATCAGGTAGGGCCGCGACTGAAGAGATCACTAAACCTCTTCGCGGTGGAGCAAGACCTGGTTCAGGTCGCCCTAAAGGAAGTGGGCAATTTAAAGAACCTACCAAGCCCATCCGAGTACCGCTTGGTAGCTTACCCGTCATTAAGCAGTATTTGGCGAGTTATACCACCGACCATCCGGCATACAAGCTAGTCCAACTTAAGAGCATTGGTGCTGTTTCTAATAGTCAAATAGAGGGCGCTAGCATTGTCGATATAACACCGTTTAATAGTGCCTATACCGAGCAGCCCATTCCTCTCTATTCGTCCAAGGTCGCAGCGGGTATACCTACACCTGCCGAGGATCATATTGAAGATACGTTGGATCTTAACCAATACTTAGTAGAACACCCTGATTCAACCTACATGCTCAAAGTTGAGGGTGAATCCATGCTTGATATAGGAATATTTCCGAATGACATTTTGGTGGTCGATCGAGCGATTGAAGCCAGCCACAACAAAATTGTGATCGCGGCCGTTAATGGCCAATTGACAGTTAAGCGTTTGTATAACCGGGGTGGACTGATAAAACTCGTACCAGAAAACAAAAACTATCCGACGATCCAGTTAGACAAAGAAAGTGAATTACACATTTGGGGGGTCGTGGTTGGGAGCATCCGCAAGTTTCATTCTTTCTAATACGGATTATAAGATAATTGGCTAATACGGATTAGAAGACAGTTGGCTAAGACGGATTAGAAGACAGTTGGCTAAGACGAATTTTAAGACATTTTGGTGAAGCATTTCAGAGGAAAAAGGGGTAACAATTTAGCCCGCCAGCTCCTCAAGAGCCTTTAGCGTACTAGTTCCTCAAGAGCCTTTAGCGTACTAGTTCCTCAAGAGCCCTTAGCCTACTAGTTCCTCAAGAGCCCTTAGCCTACTAGTTCCTCAAGAGCCCTCAGCCTACTAGTTCCTCAAGAGCCC
>DKML01000017.1 GCA_002470515.1 Proteobacteria bacterium UBA7415
TCTAAGGCCAGCTCATACTCGCGCCGGTCGAAGAAGCGGGGCTGTTAAACGCACTGCCTGCTGCGCCGCCCCCAAATTCGCCAGGTTGACCGATTTCACTGGCTTCCGTCGCTTTAGCTCCCTCGCCGACTTGCAGCGTGAGTTCGGTGATACCCGACACATCAATCCTCGAGCGAGAGAAAACGCCTGCATCTCCGCCACGCCCACCGTTAACCAGAGACTGTCCTCTCACACCAGCACCTCCACCACCGCCACCGACGACTCTAACAGTCATACTTCTTGCATTTGGCGGCACGGGTACTGTTTGCGGTGCATTGGTGCCTGGTACCGGATTAAAAGTAAGCACCTCATCTGGCTCGTCTAACAGAAAGCTTGTGATGGCTGGCAAGCCTTCCTGCGCATGGGCGGAAGGTAAAAGCTTAAACACACTGATTGAACCCGCACCAAGCAAACTGCGTTTAACAAACTGACGGCGTGAATTTGGGGATTTTTTAGAATCAGATATAATTTAAGCTCCTTAGGGTAGTCGACCGCGATTGTCGGCGCGTGGCATATATGAGCTTTATCTAAACCGTTAAGTGAACTACTGCGCAACTAAACACGCACACTAACTCCCGGTCGGGATCGGCTTCGACTAAGCATCCCTTTAACTATAATAGAAGCATAGGCCGTCTGTTAAGCAAAACTAGTATTTTTGAGATTCCCGAAGAGACGGTAAACCAGTTTAGGTATAGGGGTTATGTTAAGTATAGATGGTTCTTTGAATTATATTTTTAGAGCAGGCAAGGCTAGCTATGATTGATCCTTACGAGTAAAACTGAACACTCTGTAAGCTGTTATTTTGCGGTTAGGTCGAGAACGATGCTGATCGAGCTAAATTGTGAACCCCTTAACAGCGGTAAAGTCTTGGCTTCTTTGTCTGCTTAGCTTTACACTATTTGCAAACAACTACTCGCGTCTTTACTTTGACTATTCAGCCCGCCTTCCGTTTGCTCTACTTGATCCTGGTGCCTATTGTAGGTTTTGCCACACAGGACGTAAGAGTCATCCTTGCGCTGTTTGCCCTGCAGATCGTTCTATGGTTAGCCCTTAGAATCCCTTTTTCTGAGTTATCGCATTTACGTCGAGTGCGCCGCTTTGCGCTGATATTGCTTCTTGTCTTTAGCTTTTTTCATGGCAAGGCCGACGTTGTTTTACTTGCTCTAGGCCAGTGGAGCCTTGGGTTTAGCATCGCTGGTTTTTCGGCTGGCCTGCTAATGATGACCAAGCTTCTTATTATGCTTTTAGCGGCACAGATTGTGCGCTCTTGTACTTCCACAACCGAGATGATCTCCGGTATGCGCGCCCTAGGCATGTCGAGCGATGCCGCTGAGATTATGAATAGTTTGTTAGACGTTGGTACAGGTCAACAAGGCGACGGTAGCGGCCAAGGTAAACATCGCGGCGGTGGCGGGAATGGTAAGGGCAAAGGGCATGGAGGAGAGACGGGGCGCATTGACCTTAAATCAATTTTGAAAGGCGATATGGCCTCTGTGTATGCGCGCATCGAGCATCATCGCAACAAAATCGCCAGCCAGTTTTCCAATTCTGATTTAGCCAGTATCGCGTCGTCGAGTGCATTAATTGTGTTGGTGCGCTTTATCAAAATTGCACCAGGCTTGCCCATCGCTCCCGGCCATAAAAATGTATTAATCGTTCCCTTTTTTATAGTGGGCGCACGTACCAGTAATACTGCCTGGCCCGGAGCTAAAATTGGTTTCTATTCTGGCGTGATTCACTTTATGTCTGGGTTCGGCAAGTATGGCCCGTTGGGCGTGCTGCAATTTTTTCTGTTGGGCGCGGTCATTGACGGTATGCTCTCTGTTTTCCGAAATCTAAACTCCCTAGCTGTGTGCGGATTTATTGGATTCGTTGCGGGCCTGTTCAGAGTCAGCACAGAAATATTTATTGCCTGGTTGTTGGATGTGCCTCTTGAATTTTATTTATTTTATTTGCCATTTATAGCGGCACACTGCATATTCGGGGCTCTGTCAGCACCTGTCACCAAACAACTATTGACTCGATTTTCAGATAAAGGTTTTCAAAAAAATGAGTGAACTATTAAAGAAAGAAACATTAGCAGGACGAACACATCTTAAATCTCGCTTCATGCGAGAGTCACTGGTAGATCGCGATGTTATTGAGGGTGCTATTACCGACGAGATCGCGATTTTACCGTACCTCAATGTTATCTCTTTGGGTGGAAAAAGCATTATCGACCGAGGGAGAAAAGCGGTGTATCCCGTGATCGAAGAGTTGGTCGAAATTCGCAAGCACTATAAATTTGTGCTCGCGGTAACGGGCGGTGTCAGGGTTGATCATACGTTAGCAATGGGATTAGATTTTGGTCTACCTGTGGGCGGGCTTGCGATGACCATCGGTGCAATTGAAGAGCAAAATGCCAACATGATGTACTCCTTGATGGCTAATCATGGCGCAGTACGAGTGCCTAAGGATCATTACACTGACCTGCCCCACTACCTAGACAACGATATGATTCCGATCCTCACGTCTAATCCGCCACACCATTATTGGGAGAAACCACCTTCACGCGGGGTATTACCCGAGAACGGTTCTGACTTTGGCATGTATATGACCGCAGAAGGACTAGGCGGCCGTTCAATGATTTTTGTTAAAGATCAAAATGGGCTTTACGACAAAGATCCTGAGAAACACAGTGACGCTAAATTTATACCTAAGATTTCAGCCCAAGAGTTGCTGGCAAATGATCAAGAAGACCTGATTATCGATCGCACCGTTATAGAAATGTTAGCGCGAGCTAGGCATCTGAAAAAAATATACATCGTTAATGGTTTGGTCCCTGGCACAATCACCAAAGCCATTAATGGCGAAGATGTTGGCACGATTATCTATAAGGATTGATTCGTTAACACATAATTCGTTTCGTGTTTTGAACACCGTGCTCAAATAACTATTAGATTCATACAAGACTTATTACTATGTCAGACCAAATCGAAAAACTCGCGCAATTCATGACTTCTTCCTTGGAAGAAGCCAGCCTCAATTACAAGAATGATTTAAAGATATTGCCTACCGTTAAGATGGTAAAAGTGGGTGGTCAAAGCATAACGGACCGCGGTAGATCAGTACTCTTCCCCATTCTTGATGAATTAGTAAGCAACACCAAAGATCACCAAATACTCATTTCTACAGGCGGCGGCACACGAGCCAGGCACTCTTATCAGGTTGGCATTGATTTGGGCATGCCGGTAGGCGTGCTCGCCGAAATGGGTGGCGCGATTGCTGTACAAAATGCGCGCATGATCCAAATGCTGTTAGCCAAGCATGGCGGCATCTTTCTGGATCACTTGGAGTTTGAAAAAATTCCACTGTACTTAAAGCTCGGCTGTATCCCTGTTATGCCTGGCATGCCGCCTTATAGTTTTTGGGAAGACATACCGGAGATAGGCAGCATACCAATGCATCGAACCGATGCAGGCGTCTATTTCACGGCAGAAGCCCTGGGCGCGAGGTCGGTGTTATTTATTAAAGACGAGAACGGGCTGTACTCTGAAGACCCGAAAAAAAATCCACAGGCCGACTTTATTCCCAAAATAAGTGCGCGCGACCTCATTGAGATGGATCTCGGTGATCTAATTATTGAGCGTGTTGTACTCAAATATTTGCAACGCTCAACTCACGTCGAAGAACTGCATATTATTAACGGCATGGTGCCGGGCAATATTACGAAAGCACTAAACGGTGAGCATGTAGGTACCATTATTCATAAGTAAGTGCCGTTATTGATAACGATGCGCTTGTTGACGATTGAGTATTTACTGAGTCGCTTAATCCATTGGTATGGTGACCACTTTCCCATCGACTAAGACATGAATATGGTTGCGACCCTCTATCGATTGACTCGATAGATATTCTCCAACAGCCTCAACAGCGTTGTTACCGCCGGCAAAGACTTCTGACGGCGTGCCCACTTTAGCGATCTCGCCATTGGCGATCAACATCACCTTATCCGCCAACTTATAAACCTCGGGCACGCTATGGCTGGTAAAGATTACGGTAATATCAAGTAGCTTACGCAACTCCAGAAGTTCATTTTGTAGGACAGAGCGCAACTCTATATCCAGTGCGGATAGAGGCTCATCCAAAAGTAATAACTTGGGCTTTCGCATCACCGCTCTGGCGAAAGCGACTCTCTGTTTTTCCCCGCCCGATAAGCGATCGGGTCTGAACGGCAACAGTCCTCCAATTTCTGTTATCTGGATAATGCGATCCACAAACACCTTGTCCGACAGCTCATTCATACCAAACTCAAGGTTTTGTAAAACCGTCATACTTGGGAACAGTGCGTAGTCTTGAAACAGAAAACCAAGATCGCGCTTTCTCGTTGGTAAATTATGTTTTTGGGCTGTGTCTAACCATGGCGATTGTTCAACCTGAATCGTGCCGCTGTCTGGCTGAATAAGACCTGCGAGGATTTTCAGCAAAGTGGTCTTACCTGCTCCAGACACACCATGTATCGCTACAATTTGCCCAAGATCAGCTTCACCCTTAAAGCTCAGACGTAGAGGAGCCTCACCCGACGCAAACGTTTTACAAACATCAAAACTAATCATTTATCGTTGCCCCATCTACAAATAGCGAACGCTACGCTTGTTAGACAAATAGACAGAGGCAAGCATTACAAAACTCACCGCAAGCAAAACCAATGCATACTGGTGGGCCGCAGCATAGTCCATCTTGTTAACACTGTCGTAGATTGCGATTGATGCAACCCGAGTGCTGTCTAGATTCCCACCAATCATCAGCACTACTCCAAACTCACCCACAGTGTGCGCAAACGTCAGCACAATACCGGTGTAAACCGAGGGCTTAATGCTGGGAAGGAGCACTCTCATTAAAGTCACAAAATTAGATTTGCCTAGAGTCCAAGACGCCTCCCTAAGCGACTCACTAAGACTCTGGAAGCCCGCTTGGATGGGGTTAACCATAAACGGCAAGCTATAAATAAGAGATCCAACCACCAACCCCGTAAAACTGAACGGAAGATAAATATCAAAGTGCTCGTAAAGAAACTGACCAAATACGGTGTTTCTACCAAAGGTGATCAAGAAATAAAAACCCAATACCGACGGAGGTAACACCATAGGTAACGTTATAATGGTCTCGAAGAGAAAACGACTTTTCGATTTAGTGTAAGCCAGCCAATACGCAATAGGGATCGAAACGACCAATAAGATAACTGTTGTTATTAGTGCCAATTTAAACGTTAAAATGAAGGGTTCCCAACTCATAATGAATCTCGCGGAAGGCTAAACCCGTATTCTATCAAAACCGCTCCTGTCTCTGGCGAGAACATAAAATTTTGGAACAACTTACTAGCCTCAGGATTTTTATTAAGCCCCATTTTTAAAATAACGATGCCCTGCTCTATTGGCTCGTACAAATCGTTATCAATTTTATGGCTGACGCCTTTAGAGCCCAATGTTGAAGAGAACAACACCGCGGTGCTGGTTAGACCAACTTGTACAGTACCCGACGAAACATACTGATTAACTTGGCCCACACTTTCACCAACGACCATTTTGTTTTTGATCTCGCTCATCAAACCAGACCCCTCCAATGCTTGAATGGCAGCAATACCGTATGGGGCGGTTTCAGGGTTGGCAATAGCAAAATTTTTGACATTCGACTGTGTTAACGCAGCCAGGCCAGCACTAGTATCGATGTCGCCCACAGACCATAGAATTAAACTCCCATAGGCGTAAGTCTTAGGTCTTCCATCAGTAAAGCCTTGCTGATAAAGCGCTTTGGGATAAGCCATGTTGGCTGATAAAAACACATCAAAGGGTGCGCCTTGTCTTATCTGTGCGGTTAATACTCCTGATGACGCGCTAGAGACTTGCACTGATATACCTGTTTTTTGCGTAAACTGCATGGCAATGTCTTCCATTGCACTGTGCATATTAGACGCAACGGCAATCGTTAATTGAGACTCATTAGAGGGGGCGTTGTTGCACGCAACCAAAGAGACCATGAGAGCCAAAACGAGAGTCTTTATTTTTATCACATCCTGAGCCGAATCAATAAGAGTAGAAAAGATACTAACAAAGTTACTCAAAGAGCGAGACTAAATTTGAACTAACTTGATCGTTAGAATAGACTCGTTTAGCTGATAATTTACTTCGCTAATAACGTCAAGGTACCCCTAATGATTCAACCCAAGAACGACGTACAGGAGCAAGTTAGGCAGCAATTGGTCGGCTTCTCTTTAACAAATGACACGATGGCGGCCTTCGTACACAGCTGTGTAAAAGCGAACGACGAACAACGCGCCACTAATCCAGTCTATTTGAATTTACTTGCTCAAACTGGCGCAATGGTGATTGCCGGCAAGAAACGTCCGCCTAATGCGGATTTAAAAAATCTGATTCTTGAGCTTAACGAAGCGCTCAACATAGATATTGCAACTGAATCACTTGATCCTAGCTCGGTAGTTCAGACGCGCCGTTTCAGGACTTGTTTTTCCGCTGCATTATTTGTTTTCGTTAGCTACTTGGTATTGGGTGGAATATGGAGCGGTGATTCCAGTCTCTCTGATAATTTCAGTCGCTTATTTATTTATATAAGTCTGGCGTGTCTTATAGCAACTTTGGCTGGTCTTGAGGGCACGCAACTTAGCGTCACTATATTAAAGCTCAAAGAATTAGAATCTTCCAAAAAGGATTATCCCAACACCTACGCATTACATAAATTATTTAAAACGGATGCAGGAACAAAGAAATATCTAGCGGGCCGACAATTGTTGGTGATTGTCATTGTGTTTTGTATTGCCCAATTGCTTAGCTTTCCCGAGATACAACATTGGCCGCTGACCGAACAGCCTCTGCCCAATTTTTTCTATCCTTGGATACACTTGGTTTTATTCAAGCTAGGCATATTAGGTGCTGTGTTCGTTTTATGGTTTGGACAATTGATTCCACAGTTCCTCGCGGCAAGCAATCCGCAGCGGTTCTTGAACTGGCCCGGCATGGGACTGGTGCTAAAAGCCGCCTGGTTTGCAGAAACTCTGGGCTTAACACAGCCCGTTGATTGGCTAACAAAAAACGCCAATATTGGTGAAAAAATTCGTCCCTCTAATAAAGAGCTTTATTTTGAAACCTCACAAAATATGGGCTACGCGCTGCTCTCGCTCAACAAAAAAGTGGTCATCAAAGACAACCAAACCAGAGCTGTCACGGTTAGCATGATTCAAATACTTACTTCTGAGCATGATCTAATTGTTGATGATTCAGTTTCATTTGAAGCTGAACACTTAGTGAGTGGTTCTGACGAAGTTGTCTGTCATTTAATTCGGGGCTCTGAATCTCACGTTATCGATTCTCAACATATTCTGTCAGAAGACAAGCTTGACCGGCAGACAGGGACAACCACAAGAGTGCTAAGCATCGTTTCTGAACACGGCACCTTCAAACGCAATGATCTAATAAAGCTAGTGACCAGCGTGGAGTTAACGGCCTGTGAAGCAACCAATATTAGTATTAAAACACCCACTCGATACACCCACTTTAGCTTAGAAATACACGACCAACCCACTGCGGTAAAAGCACCTTCAAGACTGACTCATAAATGGGATGCTATTCGCAATGGTTTTTACCAATTTGGTCAAGAACAAACCAAATTGACCACTCGCGAAGACAATGGAGTGATGCAGTTTGAGCACAGCCTATTGTTTCCGAAGCAATTCACTAAACATTTATACAGCTGGGAATTCAACACGCCTGATTAACGAATAAAGACACACTGCGTCCTTTTATTTAACCTCGATCAAAAATATGTTCTTAATAGTCACTCAATATTTTTAAAAAAAACCTTCAAGAA
>DKML01000021.1 GCA_002470515.1 Proteobacteria bacterium UBA7415
TGAGTAGAGACTGTGTCAAAACTCAAAACATATTTGATTCTAGTCTAACGTATCAACTTCTTTTCTTCCAATCGAGCAACTTTTAAAATGATAGACGCAGCTACGCGGTCTCTATCGCTTTAATTAGTGGCTTTACACCAATAATATTGATCATTCTTTTCATGTTGTAAGCCAGAACATACAAACTCATTTCAGAACTCACGTTCCTCAGCCTTTTTGTTTTGAAGTGCGCCATACCCATCCATGATTTGATCGTCCCGAATGGATGCTCTACGGTTTGTTTTCGAAGCTGCATCATCGTTGGATTGTTAGTCATCCGTCTCTCATGATCTTCGATGACTTTGCCATGTTCCCAACGCGTGACTCGGCGTTCTTTGCCCGTCGTACATTTTGATTTCAGAGCGCACTCACCGCATTCTTTACTCCAGTATCGATACATTACTTTGCCTGCATCCATCGTCTTTGTGCGTTTTGGCAAACGCCTATTCGCAGGGCACTTATATTCGTCGTCCGCTTCAATATAAATAAAATCACCGCGATCGAACTTCCCGTGTTTTCGATTACTGGAAGTCAGTGATTTGGGAACGTAAGGTGTAATACCTTGATCAACAGTGGCTTTGATCTCTTCCATTTTGAAGTAACCTCGATCCGCTAACACCTTCAGCTTCTTCAGCCCCGTTGCTTCTCTTGCTTGCAACGACATCCTAGTCAGCATGCTTCGGTCGCCCATCTCCATAGACACGTCGTGCGCTACGATTAAATGATGCTTAGTATCCACGGCCGTTTGTACGTTGTAGCCAACAGTGCCTGAGCTTGGAGCATTGGTGGACATAGCCCTTGCGTCGGGATCAGTAAGCGATATTTGTTTACCTGGTGCTAAATCGATCACCGCTTCAATCGCTTTTACCTCAGCCATTTGACGCTTAAGGGAATCAAGTTGTTTATGAATGTGCTTAGTTTTAACGTCAGGAATCGCTTCGTCTTTTCGATCAAAACTATCGAGTTGAGACAGATAACGATCAAGGCTTTTGTTGATCGCGTCTATGCGTCTTTGAACCTTCGCTTTGGTGTAGTTTCGATCTCGATTGTTAACCGCACTAAAGCGGCTGCCGTCGACAGCTATTAGAGATTCAGCGAACATATTCATCTGTTTGCACAGCATCACGAACTGGCGGCAAACCGATTTAATCGCTGCGCTGTTATCTTTTCTAAAGTTCGAGATAGTTTTAAAGTCTGGTGCAAGTCGTTCCAGCAACCAGATCAATTCCAGGTTTCGATTCGCTTCTCGCTCTAACTTACGGCTCGACTGAACCTTATTAAGGTAGCCGTAAATGTAGAGTTTGAGCATTGTTGATGGATGGTACGCTGGCCGCCCAGTTAACTTGGGCTGAGCTGATTCAAAGCCTAGTTCAAACAAATTGAGTTGGTCTACAAACGCATCGACAACCCTGACGGGGTTCTCCAAAGCAACTAAATCATTAGTTTAGCTTATCTTTATCAACTGGTTTACGAGGCAGGCCGAGTGCCGAAACACCTCTTTCTCGTAGCTCTTTTGTCTGCTTTGCAGTTGCTGTTCCGCGGATATTCTTTTGCTCTAATTGCCCGTTATGCATCGCAATGGCTTTTTCAGCGAACTTTGATCCGGCGTCGTCGAAATTCTTTTCAACGTAGTCGTGAACTGTTTTGAGAGCTTCATGGTATTCCAAGTATTGGCGTTTTTTGTCAGCTCTTGTTTCCTTTACTGGCT
The DNA here is from genome assembly GCA_002470515.1 of Proteobacteria bacterium UBA7415. Classification (GTDB taxonomy): domain Bacteria; phylum Pseudomonadota; class Gammaproteobacteria; order Arenicellales; family Arenicellaceae; genus Arenicella. The sequence continues at coordinate 1,748 of DKML01000021.1, forward strand.
GAGCCGCCATTTGTTCTTCTGGTTGCGTAGCTATCTCGTTACCTTGCGAAGTTTTACCTAACTTAGGTGCAGACAGCTTCTTCTCAACAAAAATGCTGTCGCACATCGGGCAACACAATAGAGTGCTCTTCTGCTGTGCAATATAATCCTCGGAATTGGCAAACCAACCCTCGAAAGCATGTCCTGATTCGCACTCTAGATCGTAGATTACCATCGCCTTGTTTAAGACCCTAAGCTTCCTAAGCTTCCTTAGCTTCTTTAGGTGCGCGCGATGCGCGCTTGCGCTCGTTCTCCGACAGGAATTTCTTTCTGATACGAATACTTTCCGGAGTGATTTCCACTAGTTCATCATCATCAATGAATTCCAACGCTTCTTCGAGCGTATGCAATATTGGCGGAACTAGCGCTATTGCATCGTCTTTGCCAGACGCACGCACGTTAGTTAACTGCTTGCCTTTAAGCGGGTTTACCGTGAGGTCATTTTCACGCGAATGAATTCCAACCACCTGCCCTTCGTAAACCATCTGCGAAGGCGACACCATCATCTTGCCACGTTCTTGCAAGTTGAAAATAGCAAAACCAAGTGCTTTACCCGTTCCGTTTGAAATAAGTACACCGTTCTTTCGTTGACCGAACTGACGTGTTTTCTTAGGCCCGTAATGATCAAATACGTGATAAATCAAACCAGAACCAGACGTCATGGTCAGAAACTCTGTTTGAAAACCAATAAGACCGCGCGACGGAATTATAAAATCGAGTCTTACTCGACCTTGGCCGTCGGGAGCCATGCTTTGTATGTCGCCACCACGTTCTTGTAGGGCCTTCATTACCGTACCCTGCTGATCTTCCTCAATATCTACTGTGAGGTTTTCGAATGGCTCTTGTACCACCCCATCTACAGTTTTATAAATTACTTCTGGGCGCGAAACCGCCATTTCATAACCTTCGCGACGCATATTCTCTAACAATATAGACAAATGCAGCTCACCGCGACCAGACACCTTGAATTTTTCTGGGTCTGGGGTGTCTTCTACTCGCAAAGCCACATTGTGGAGTAACTCTTTCTGCAAACGCTCACGAATCTGTCTAGAGGTAAGGTATTTACCTTCCTGACCCGCGTATGGCGACGTGTTAACTTGAAACGTCATCGTTACCGTTGGCTCATCGACTGTAAGCGGCGGCAATGCTTCAACAGACTCACGATCACAGATCGTATCTGAAATATGCAATTCATCGAGGCCTGTTATGGCAATGATGTCGCCCGCGTTAGCTACGTTAATATCTACGCGTTCAATGCCGTGGAAGCCAAATAGCTTAGCGACTCGGCCATTTCGAGTTTTTCCTTGATCATCAATAACGGTAACAGGCTTGTTCAGCGTAACACTACCGCGTTTCACTCGGCCAATACCAATAACGCCGAGATAGCTTGAGTAATCTAACTGTGAGATTTGCATCTGGAACGGTGCATCAAGCTCAACAGGTGGCGGAGGTACGTTGTCGATAATCGTTTGGAACAACACATCCATGTTGTCAGTTTTTTGATCCGCTTCAACCGTGGCATAGCCTTGAATTGCCGATGCATAGATAACTGGAAAGTCCAATTGCTCATCGGTAGCGCCTAATAGATCGAAAAGATCAAATGTTTGGTCAAGAACCCAATCAGGTCTCGCGCCTTCTCGGTCAATTTTGTTGATCACGACGATTGGCTTTAGGTTATGCGCAAACGCTTTTTGCGTAACAAAACGCGTTTGAGGCATAGGGCCGTCAACAGCGTCTACTAGCAAAATAACTGAATCGACCATAGACATGATTCGCTCTACTTCGCCACCAAAGTCAGCGTGTCCTGGTGTATCAACAATATTAATGCGGTAGTCTTTCCACTTCAAAGCGGTTGGCTTTGCCAGAATGGTAATACCACGTTCTTTTTCGATCTCATTGCTGTCCATAACGCGCTCAACAAGTTCTGCGCGATCGCTGAACGTGCCAGATTGTTGTAAGAGTTTATCGACAAGTGTAGTTTTTCCATGATCGACGTGAGCGATGATGGCGACGTTTCTGAGCTTCATAAGAACTATTTTGGTGTGGAAATAAAGGGCGCGATTATAGGGGTTCTGGGCATAATTACTACCGCTCAGCATGAATTAGTTGCGCTATCTCAAAAGCCACGCTTAGCGGCTTTTATACCCATTTGCTGATGCTCCCGCTTGTATTTCTTAAGACTGACCAATAAGCCTTGATAAACTAAGGCTTGCAGGCCATTCCGGTACGAGTACCTAGAAACGCAGAGACAGGCAACTTAAGCCACCATCGAGCTTTTGAAACTCGGTCATAGCGACTTCTCTGACCTTGTACCCCATGCTCTCTATAGCCGAAGACGTGCTCGCAAAGCCCGCGGGTACAAGCACAGTGTCGTTTATCCACACACTGTTCGCTGAATAGCTGTCTTGCATCGATACCTGGGCACGCTTGAAACCGCTAAACTGTTGCTTACTAACAAATTCGCCACAGACTAACAAATGGCCGTTCTCTAGATAGCTCAGACCCGTTTTTAGATGCAACATCTCAGACATTTCGACAACTTCGCCCGATAAGCCATAGCGCTCAAGAATATTGATCAGTTGGGCAGCACCAATAGAGTTGGTGCGGTCAGACAAGCCAATATAATAGTGACTACCCACCATCATAATATCGCCCGCCTCTACTGTTCCGGGCGCCGTTATACGCTCTACATGGTCGTACGAGTCGCATACCGCGGCTTCGATGTGCGCAACCTCGCCTTGCCGTGAGGCGGCGCCTGGGTGCATTAGAATTGCGCACTTAGGCGTTAACAACGCCGCATCCTCTACAAAACAGCTGTCTGGATAGTCGTTCAAAGCATCTAACTCTGTTACTTCTAAATTGCATTCCTTCAAGGCTTCAACGTAATCTTCGTGTTGTTGACAGGCAAGATCAAAATCAGGCGAGCCCATATCGGCTTCGGTGAGCCCTTGCACCATATTTTCGCAAGGTCGACGAACAATAGCCTTTTTAAAGTAATGGGGAATATCAAATTGAGTAGTCATGTTTTTTATCTAGATCTAAGTAAAATAATTTGTCTGTTAAAAGCAATAAAGCCTATTGCTGGCGGTGATCGGTAAAGGGGCTATTGGTACAGTGTCCAGGCACCATAAATAGCCGCACTTGAAAACAACAGACCGAGTACGGAGCAAAAAAGCGTTAATGGTGAAACTTCTCTACCGTTTGCCTTGTCAACTGAATGCAGTTTAATACCAGCCAATGCTGCACCAAAATAAACGATGAGCACTGAGAAAGTTGAAATCAGGATCATAAATTCAAAAGAACCTAATAAGCCTTTACTGGCATTCATCAATATCAACAATGACGCGATGCCGCTAGACATTAATAATGCGTTGCGAGATGAGTCGCGTCCTTGTGACTGAACCAATGCTTTCGGAAAGAGGCCGTCTTTTGCGCCCGCATGAGGAATCGAGCCGGTTAAAAACACACAGGCATTGAGCGCACCACCAATCGAGATCAACGCCCCTATTCCGACCAAGCTCGCACCCCATGATCCAAACACTAAGTTTGCGGCGTCCGCGAATGGGTGAGTCGAGCTAGCGAGTTGGTCTAAGGGTATTAAGGCCATCACGCCGGCTAATGCAAGCACATAAACGGCCGTTGCCGTCACCGTGCCCCAGAACAAAGCGAGAGGTATTGTTTTCTTAGGGTCCTTAGTTTCATCTGATGGGATAGTGGCGGCCTCAATCCCAATATAGGACCACATTATCAGCAGCATGATTCCTGCGATCATGGTGACAAAAGACTCATTGTTGGGCCGAGCCGGTTCAATATTGCTCAAATCCCCCATACTTAGGCCTGCAAAACCAAGCAGTAACAGCGGGATTATCTTTAAGATAGTAGTCCAAAGCTGTAGCAAACTAGCTTGCTGGGTTCCCCAGAGACAAACAGCGGTAAACAACCACACAATCCCTAGCGCCGTTAAGGAACTGAACACCGGGTTGGTGGCAATAACGGGTACAAAAACGGCAAGGTAGCCGGCAAAAGATAATGCAATAGCAGCGACAGCAACGACTAAAGACACCCAGTAACCCCATGCAACCACAACGGCTGGGCCTTGCCCAAATGCTTCAAGTACATACGCCTGAGGACCACCCGCTCTAGGGTTTCTGGCCGCCATATAGCTCATAGAAAAAACTAGGCTTAATGCCCCTACCACAGTTATCGCCCATGCCAAGAAACTGTAGGAGCCATAAGGTGCTAAAATTGCAGGCAAAGTGAAAATCCCAGAACCGACCATCATTCCGACCACTAAGGCCCAAGACCGCCAAAAACCAATAATCATCAGATAACTCTCCTCTGGGAAATGAATTGTCGAGCAACAGTCATATTGCGGCTCTCAAGGCTTCGTCGGTTCAAAGCTACTCACAATTTGAACCAATCGCTCATCTTGCCACGAGTCAAAACGCCAGTTACTCAAAAACCCGCAATGCCCCCCGTGCTCCGTCACCACAATCTGCAAGTTACCGTGATTATTAATACGTTCAACGCCTTCTACGGGGATAATCATGTCGTCTTTTGCAAAGTGTAGATAACAAGGGCAGACCGTTTTTCTTAGTCTGTCATCCACTATTGCGTAGGCGTCAAAGTAGTCACTGAGTTGCGTAAACGATGTGTATCTTGGAATAAGTTCGCGATTCATGTCGTCGAGCGACTTTAGACGTGCAAATTGTTCTAACGCATACGTTTCTGGAAAATGTAGATTCTTCAGCCGCAAAGAGCGCTTCCACTTGCGCACAAAATACGCGTTGTACAACCAATTACGAGGCTCAACCAAAGCGGAGTTAGCAAGCTCTGCATGCACCACCGGGCAAAATGCCGTTGCGCTGCTTAGCCGAATAGCATGATCGTGCGCGGCGGCGGCTACACGTAAACAGAAGTTACCGCCTAACGAAAAACCAGCAAGGTGGTATCGCTCGTAACTTAACTGAGATTGAATGGCTTCGACCGCTTCAACCATTTCTACAAGCAATGTTGAATTAAATGCTTCTTCATTAAGGTGATGCGAATTGCCATGGTCACGCATATTTAAACGAACTACATCGTAGCCTTCGTCTAACAAAGAAGCCGCCGCAGAGAGCATATACGAAGACACCTCGCTGCCCTCCCATCCATGAATCATAATCACCAAAGCCTTAGCAGGGGCTCGTTCAGATACGCTGTGGTAACACAGCAGGCGGATGTCATCGCTCAAGCTCAATGTGTGCTCGGTGGCCGACTTAGCTAATTGCCGCTTTATCCGACTTAGTTTAATTCTACGCGGGCCAACACTCGACAATATTGTTTGTAGATGTTGATTCGACAGACCCCAAGGAGGTTTAAAGACGCTAGGCTCAATATGCATAGTTTTAATAACTGAGAGATGTTTGGCCAGTGTTGCAAAATAATATGTGTGAGAACTCCAAACGCAAGTTTAGCATTAATGCTCACAATCTTAGGCGAATCAGGCTCGATAAAACCTTAGGGAAATTGTAGGGCTCATTTAACATTGTTTAATCAATATCTGCGGTTTTCGGAGCTTCGTATGCTGGAGTTGGTGGTACTATCTACGGCATAGCAAAAATAACCAAACCAACCCTACAAAGACTATGTTTGCCCTACTCCACGCGAAAGACAATTTGTGTTCGGGTCTTGAAAAATCTAAACCTGGGTCAGCTGAAAAACGCATACCCTATAGCCTGATCATTGGATTCATGCTGCTGGTTGGAATGAATAGCACCAGCACGTTTGCAAAAGACTATAAAGTCGAAGCCATTGTATTTAAACAACTGAATGCAGGTGCCGCAGCGGAGAGTCATCGATACACCCCGCCATCCTCTCCACATTCAGCAAGCGCAACTTGGGCCATTGATGCTTCGATGTTGGTTGACGATGTTGTATCACTCAATGAATCGCCAGACTATGAAATAGTTCAGACCTTTTCCTGGGCTCAGGAATCATTGCCATTCTCAGAATCAGCATCAATGAGTATGTACGAACCTAGCCTAAAAGGATGGATCAAGGTTTATGCGAACAGTTTGCTTTATGTGAACCTCGACTTAGAAATGGAAGGGTTTAGACTTACAGAGAAACGCCGAATAAAACTAGATGAAAAACACTTCTTTGATCACCCTAAGTTCGCCGTTTTGATGCAGGTATCTCGGCTCGAAAAGCCAGCTGAAGAGACAGTAGAAACGCCTTAGGAAATCAGCTTACTTAGTTGTCGCTTTCTTCTTCTAGCAATAGCAACAAAATAGGCGGGATCATCACCTCGTTGAGTTCGATAATGAAATCAATATTACTCAGGTTGTTCGCTGTGTTGAGAGAATTAGGAAACACTTTCCCCCCTTTGAAGTCCGGCGAACAATTTGAACAGTTCATATAGGCTTTTACTATGCCTATTCCAAAGCGGGACACCTTGTTAATAGAATATGTCGCAGAAGAATTTCCGCTCTGTATGGTAAACACAGCTCTCTGACCAGTAATGGCCAGACCGTCCGCACTGAGTAAACGAACCTCAATCTTTAAATCACGCGTTGCCAGCATGCCGTCAGGTAACGACACTTGACCCGTCACAGTATTGTTAGTTAATAGGCTTATATCTAAGACCTCAGGCAGCTCAACCGGTCTATTGAAAAGCACTTGCTGAGAAAAGCCTGTAAACGTACCAGAAGGCCCCCTATATTGGGTTCCGATGACTTTATCGCAGTTGGCGCAGTCAATTCTAACCGATGAAAAATAGGTTCCATCCGTAGAAATACCAGCCACCGAGTACTGCGTTGTTGACTGTCCTTTTAGCATTGTGGTTGTGGTGCTCTTAGTATCCACAATCGGAAATAATATTCCTAAATTCGGAAGCACAACAATTGTGTGTCTTTGGATCTTTAAGAGTAAGGAATAATTTTTGGCCGCTACGCCTCGATCTAAACTAATAGCTCCAGTAACGGTCATGGTTGATGGCGGAGTCTGTGCAAAGACTTGTTCAGACAGCGCTGCTAGAAAAGTAATTAGCATTAAAGCTAGTAGAGATACACGACAAACGCCAACGTTAGAATAGAACAACTGCTTTAATGCCCGTGGACCCGACGACTAAGCCAAGGCACTGCTTATGCGTTGCGTTCTTGTAACGGCTCAAGGTCATGAGCTCGGTATTCAGGAATCATGTGGCGTAGCGATTGAATCAATGAGTCATCAAAGCGATCCATTTTAGATAACAGGTCCTCAAGAAGCTCACTGGCTTTTTGTGAGTCAATGGTTCGGGTGGCCGCCAAATGAATCTTCTCGTAATCCGTGTCCGAGAGATTTTCGTCTGTATGGAACAACTCTTCATGCAGTTTCTCACCTGCTCGCAGCCCCGTGTATACGATTCTTATGTCCTTGTGAACTTCTTTACCGCTTAACTGAATAAGTTGCTCGGCTAAGTCAGATATCAGCACTGGCAAGCCCATATCTAGAACATAGATACGTCCACCCTCCCCCATTGCACTTGCTTCTAATATTAGCTGCGAGGCTTCCGTGATAGTCATAAAGTAGCGAGTCATCTCAGGGTGCGTAACCGTCACTGGTCCACCGCGCTTGATCTGCTCTTGGAATTTAGGGACTACACTTCCTGCGGAACCCAACACATTACCAAAGCGAACTGTTATAAAAGTAGTTTCGCTCTGAGGAGCAAGTTGCTGAATATAGATTTCGGCAGCACGCTTGCATGCTCCCATCAGCGAACTTGGATTAACGGCTTTGTCCGTAGAGATTAGAACGAACTTTTCAACACCACTAGAGTGTGCCAAATCAGCCACCTGTTTAGTGCCGAAAACATTATTACGAACCGCCTCTCTTACTTGGCCTTCGAGTAGCGGAACATGCTTGTACGCAGCTGCGTGAAATACAGCGGCTGGCTTATAACGCGCGAATATGTGCTGCATCGCTACAACATCGCATACATCACCGAGTACCGGAGAAAGAGTCACATTGGGGAAGCGCTCGGAAAGCTCTTCTTCAATCCGGTAAAGGTTGTATTCACTTTGATCAAGAATAACCAACCGTGCTGAGCAAACTGAAGCCAATTGACGACAAAGCTCTGCGCCTATAGAGCCTCCAGCGCCTGTTACCAATACCGTTTTGTCGCATAAACTGTCTTTTATACGATGCCAATCTAGCTTGACGGGGTCGCGCCCCAAAAGATCGTCGATACGCACTTCGCGCATATCGCCAAGCTGCACCTTGCCAGATACGAGTTCATGGGCGCCAGGTAGAGTTTTGAACTCAACACCCGACTTTTCGCACAAACCAACCAGCCTCTGCATTGTTTTCTCGCTCGCAGACGGCACTGCGATAAGCACCAATTCAATACCCCAGCGCTCAACGACATCTAGCAGTACTTCAGTTGAAGCTATTATGGGTACTCGGTGTATTTGTCGACCTACCTTTTCGGGATCGTCGTCTAAAAAGCCAATAATATTGTAGCGATTAGGATGGTTACGACGTAGATCTCGTGACAACTGCTCACCAGCGGCTCCCGCCCCTAACACTAAGACCTTACGGCCAGCCTTGGTTGTAAAGTGTCTATCCTTAAAGAGTCTAAAAACCAACCTCGAGGAGCTCATCAATACGGCTAAAACTAAGGCATATAGAATAAAAACCGAACGCGGCACGAAAGCCAAACGCTCTGCAACTAGGAACAAACTAAATGCTATAGCGATAGTACCGGTAACGGTAGCTCGCAAAATAAGCGAGAGATCTGGTAACGAAACAAACCGCCACTCACCGCGATGAACGCCAACAAAATAGTTGGCTGTTAACTGAACAGCTAACACTACCGGAAGCGCAAAGAAGGCGCCCCGTAAAAAATCTTCAGGGATAACGCCTAAGTTGTAACGTAACCAATACGCGACCAACCACGCCACAGGTATGACTAAAGCGTCATGAAGGAGAATTCTCCACTGATACAGAAGTAGTCCAAATGAGCGAATCATGTATTTTAACGGCCTTTAGAGAGTCCTAAGGCACTGTAAAGGAATGCGCAGTACTGTTCTACGCGGTGCGTGCCTTATGGTAATAGCCATATGATACTGCAAATTGACTCGATTCGCTCTAAACGCTTTGAGCTATTGTTCTAATAGAGATTCAGAGTAGATAAACCTAGGCTGAGTTAGCGTTATAAGGTATTGATCGTTGACCGACAATACTAAAACTTAAGGCTACTGGAGGCACTAAAAACGGGACGAAAATGGACCATCAGTAGGACAAACGAAACCCTATAAAGAACGTCATTCGGGTTTAGTCCGGGTAACTATGCTTACGCCAATAGCCAATAGAGTGACCAACAGAGCCAAGCCAGCGGAAATTGGCAATAAAAGTTCTTGCTGATAAAGACTTACGGTTGCGGCCAACGAGCAAACAATCATTAGCCCAATATAAGCAACGACAATATAGGCATGGGAATAGCCTGCGTGTGCTAATCGTTGGTAAAAATGACTGCTGTGAGCTTGCCATACCTTCTCTCCGCGTCGCACACGTAAAATCAAAGTCAGCATACTGTCGCCAATAAACACCAACAGTAACAACACACTAGACAGCACAGGAATGTCGAAACGGTTGTGCCCCACAATTAACAATAAAGCAAAAACAGCTCCCAAAAATATACTGCCCACATCCCCCATAAAAATCGAAGCGGGACGCCAGTTATGCCAAAGAAATCCGTAGCTTGCCGCTGCAATTACAGCACAAATTACAGCCATCTCGGTTCCGCCATGGCCCAAGAACCAAAACGCAAAGGTTGTGGCGGCAACTATCGCTTGAGACGCAGCCATACCATCCATACCATCCATAAAGTTATAGAGATTGGCCATCCAAACAATGCCCAAGACACTCATGGGTAGCCCCCACCAACCTAGCTGAATAACGGTTTGAGGCGAAAGCGTCAGATGATTTATCCAGCCAAGCGCTGCAATAGCCGCAAAGGCGAGCAAGAACTGGATTAAAAAGCGCAATTTTGGTGATAAATCGTAGACGTCATCGGTCCACCCTAATACAGCCCAGCCAAGCATGATGATAATAATCGCTGTAAACAGCAGCGGTGTTGCAGAGAAAAATATCGCCCAAAGCATGGCTAACAAAGTCATAAACACAATCACAATTCCGCCCCCACGAGGAATTGAACCTGTGTGCAACGTTCTATGATTAGGCTCGTCTACCTGGTGCCATGCGCGAAGTACTGGAATCAGGCGGTCAACTAAGAAGACCGACACCAACAGCGCTACGGCCAACAACAGTAAAGTAGAAAGAAAGTACGGCATTGTGTTGTCGTTATCGAGGTCTCAGCAGAATTTTAGGTTGTGTGCTTTCAGCCAAAGAAGGCCAGTTAAACATGATTAGATTAGGAGTGTACTTTACGTAGGGCCAATTTGGACTGATTAACTTATTTTTTGCAGCCCTATCTTACAGTCCTCTTTTGCAGCCTTCTGTCGCATTTATCCTCCAACACTTATTCTTGGGTTAGAAGCTCTAATCCTGGTCGGCGCTAACACCAGCACCAACATCAAAGCTCGGGGCAAATGCGCGAGCTTTATAATTAAAGTCCTTCTGTGCTGCTTCGCAATCATAAACTAGGTCTTTGTTCATACGGTTTGCCATGTCGGCGGTGTAGCCGAAACTAGATATCCAGGACAAAACGGTTAACCCTGCTCGCATCATCCATAAAGGCAATGAAATAATGATCGGACGCACACCCAATTCAGCAAATATGCGCAACACCATCAAGCGGTAGCTCAATGTCTCACCACCAACAACATTGTAACTCTTGCCATATGTCTCAGGCTTATCTATTACGCTAAGTGCGGCACTGACTAAATCATCGGCGTGCACAGGTTGACGTAATCCACTCCCTTTACCCACAATCAACATGCATCTGAATCGACGTATTGTTTGGGCGATCTTACTCACATTTTGGTCTCTACCGAAACCATAGATAAGCGAGGGCCGCAAGATAGTTAAGTTAATGCCTAGGGCTTGGCAGCGTCGCATAATTCGATCCTCAGCACCTTTTAAGAGCTGAATAAGCTCTCGCTCATGTGTGCTAGATGAGTCACTTTTCCCTTCGATACTAGTCGACGAAAACGCAACAATTCTAGCTAAACCCCGTGCGGCTAAGGCGTCAATATGAGCATCCTGCAGCACCCAAAGTGGTGCGCAGTGAATTAGGGTTGTTAATTGCGCTGAAGTCGACTTATTGTGTGCCCACGATATTGGATCTAAAGACTGATCTAAATCCCAGCTAAGCCACTTACCTTGACCCCTTATATGACTGCTAACAGAAGAGGTTTCCGAAATAGCGGGTTTTCGTGTTACCGCCAAAAATTTAACCGCTTGTGACGAAAGTCTTTGGCACAAAGGATACCCGACTACGCCCCGAGCACCTGTCACCAGGATCATGACGACTTACTCTTGGCAGCAGTTAGTATTTTGCTTAGACCAGAGCGAAGTAACCCTAAGGCAACCCGCATGACAAAGCTCACATAAATTCCGAGTTTGGTGAGTCCGGTTATAAAGAAGCCATATTGCTTACGGTAATGTTTATTGAAAAAACGAATCATTCCCGTATGTAAATTCCACAACACACCAATCGGCCTCGACTTGGAGCTAATCCCTTTGGCATGTACCACACTTGACTCACTCACATAAGCAATATCGATCCCGGCTAGTTCGCACCGCTTACACCAGTCAAGATCTTCGCAATGCATAAAATAGCCTTCGTCCAACAACCCAACGGTGTCTAAGGTTGATTTACGAATTACCATAAACGCTCCAGATATCGCTGGAACCAAACTCATAGGCTCATGCTTATGTGCATTGCCGCCAAAATCAAAGTTTTTTGCCCACTCTGGAGGATTAGGCAAACGATGCAATTGCGCCATTCGAGCTAGTGCAGACAAAGGAGTTGGAAAATGGCGTCTTGATGTTACTTGGTTAGAACCGTCATCATTCAAGATACGGCAACTAGCGGCACCTGCGTTTGCGTGTTCAGCGAGTGCGGCCAATATTGGCTGCATTGTTTGGCCGTTGATTAAACAATCAGGGTTCATTAATACTGCAATATCTTCCTTTAGAACCGACAATGCTTGATTGTTTGCCGCAGCAAATCCTACATTTTCCGAGTTGGCCATCCACGTTATACGATGGTCTCCAAGCGCTGTTTGAGCCGCCGAAAAACTCTGATCCTGCGAGGCATTGTCCACCACGGTAATCTGGCCATCACTAAACTCTAAAACGGACTCAACCGCTCGTTGCAGCCATTCGCCAGAATTATAGTTAACTAAAATAAATCGCGTAGTGTAGGTCATTTATTTGGCCTTATCTGACGCTACAGCGTATTCGACAAGCTTACCCGAGCGCCCGATAATCCCGTGCCAAGCGCCCTTGAGCATCATCGACAAATTGCTCAGCCTCGGTGCTTTAAACACGCCAAACATCACAGCTATAAGGACTAGCCTTTGTAGGTCGTTCCATTTCCACAACCACGAGGTGCCACGACGTTTGTAGAGGAGCACTGAATTACGGAAAATATAGTAATAGCGAAATGGCTTGTGTTGAGGCACGTTGCGCTTACGCCCACCAAGACTAACTTGATGTGTATCTTCGCCAAGCTCGTGACCCATCATTGCATCAGCAACCCCAAAGCTCTGATAACCCAATGCGCGGGACCGCAAAAACCATTCTGTGTCGACATGATCTATAAACAAGGATTCGTCCATTAGACCAATATGGTTAAGCGCTTCAACGCGACAAAGACTTCCTGAAGAAATCAGGAAATCCGCTTCGATACAGCCGTGCTCATCGGCTTCGGCCTTATAGGCTCGCTTGAACTTTAAGTAGCCAAATCTAACGAAGAAGGATTCAGTGCCATTTTGCGCATTTCGATACACCGGCCCAACTGCGGCGACCTTAGCGCTTTGGGATTTTTTTTTGTGGGCTCTTAATAGTGACTCAATCATATTTGAATCAGGCAGACTATCTTGATCGAACAGAATCGCGTAATCGTAATTGCCGTTCTGAGCTGCTCTTAAGCCTATGTTTTGCGCGCTTCCGAGGCCTAAGTTTGTTGCTTGCAGATCAACGGTGACTCTTTCAGGATTGGGCTTGAGCGCCAATGGAAACGCCGAGGCATTATCGACAACATAACAATCGCAGCCTTGGTCCAAGACACTCTTGATATTCTCAGCTAACACGGCATTGTCGGGGTTGTAGGTGACGAATACCGCCAATACTCTAGACTTGCCAACCGTTGTCGATGGATCTGATCGAGCTGCTGATTCAGTCACGCGGCACACCACTATAATGCTCGACTGACCTGCTAGCACAAACACCAAGCATGCCTGAAGCCGCAAACCTACTTTGCGTATAACACATGCAGTTGCCCTTTATATCAAGCAACTCAATTCACTTACGCGGTCTTGGTGCTTTTCTTGGTCGTTCGCTTAGCCACTTTTTTAGCAGCAGGCTTTCTAGGAGACTTGGCGACCGTTTTGTTAGCCGCAGCTGCTTTTTTCGCTGATGCAGCCGCACGTTTTTTTGGCTCAAAATCAAAGCCTATGGTACTGCGCACGTGGTATATCGGCTTGTTCTGACTCTCGTAATAGGTCCGCGTTTGCATCTCCCCTATTAAGCCAAACAATATGAATTGCAAACCAATTATCAGCAGCATAAATGCGAATATAAGCAGAGGCCTATCACCTAACGGCACCGCAAAGAACAAGCGTGCGATGGTTAGATACGCAATTAAAACACCGCCAAGGCCACCCAATGCTAAACCCGGCATTCCGAAGAAATGTAATGGTCTCGCGTGGAAACGCAACAAAAATTTAACCGTAATTAAATCTAAAACAACGCGAAATGTTCTCGAAATTCCATATTTAGATTCGCCAGCAGTACGTGCACGATGATTTACTTTCACTTCTGCAATCTTCGCCCCTACTCCACTCGCCACCGCAGGAATAAAGCGGTGCATTTCACCATACAATGTCACGCGTTTAGCAAGGTCGTGGCGCATTGCTTTAAGCGTGCAACCGTAGTCATGCAAACTAACATCCGTGATTTTAGAGATTAGCTTATTCGCTAGCATCGAAGGCAGTTTGCGAGACATGTAGTTGTCTTGTCTATCAAAACGCCACCCGCATGCCATGTCATAACCTTCATCCAGTTTAGCGACTAAAGCTGGGATATCCGCAGGGTCGTTTTGACGATCAGCATCCATCGTAACAACCACATCGCCTTGCGCATGGTCAAGACCGGCGACCATAGCTGCGGTTTGACCAAAATTACGTCGAAAGCTCACGACTTTAATTTGTGGCATTTGTGTTCGAAATGACTCAAGCACAGCGACACCATCATCAGTGCTGCCATCGTCAATAAAAACGATTTCATACTCTTTATCCATTGAGTCCAAAGCCATTTTTAACTCTTCGCACAAAGGCTTTAGGTTTGGCGACTCATTTAAAAATGGAATAACGACTGAAACGTCCATGACACTGATCCTGTATTGATTGGTTTAAGCCTCAATGGCTTTTTAGTCACTGCTAAATACGATACAACACAAGCTCAATTGCTGTATTACCTATCCTGGGCTAATAGCTCTGCCCATATTTACCTGTACTGCTGTTATTTATTTCTAACCTGTAACATCACGCTATATTCAAGCGGGTAATTATACGAAATTTTTGCGCCAGTTCGTGCACTCAACTGTAATTAATCGACAATCAAGCACTAAAAGTATTGGGACTCGGTTCAAACCTTACTTAATTCAACCTGTTTGACCAACATATACCAATTTGTCCGACTCATTGCTTGGCATCTGCGGGTATACGCCTTCGTCACTAATGCGTAAATGCTTGCTGTAATACTTATCAACGAAGCCTTTTGACTTCCAACGCTTCTGAAACACACCCAGCTCTCTAAAGTAACGGGCAATGTGTTTTTCTGATAAATCATCGCCACGACTCACAGATTCGTGGTGATAAAGCTCTGCTTCAGGCGTCCATATGACATCCAAACCGCTAGACTCAACCCTTAAACAAAAGTCGATATCGTTATAGGCCACTTTAAATTGCTCACTATCTAGTCCACCAACCTGGTTCCAAACCGCGCGAGGCGTTACTAAACACGCAGCGGTAACGGCCATCATGTTTTGAGTCGCCGCGCAACGATACTGATATCCTGTGGAGTCTCGCGGTTCTAGTCGATGAATGTGCCCTGCCGCATTGCCCATGCCAATGGTTACGCCGGCATGTTGCACTAAGCCGTTACCAAACAATAGTTTTGCACCGACAATGCCGACACTAGGTTGGGTTGCCCACGCCATCAAATGCGTTAGCCAATCCCCTTCAATGACCTCGATGTCGTTGTTAACTAATCCAACGTACTCTGCATTACTTTGTTCTACCGCAAAATTATTTATAGCGGAGTAATTAAACTCACCTGGATAGTCAACAATCTTTACCTGTTGGTATTGCCCTAATGTTTCAAAATAAGCCAGTGTTTCAGCTTTCTCACTGCCATTGTCGACAATCGTAATTGAGTAGTTTTTATAATCCGTTCGCTCCAAAATACTGCTTATGCAGGGCTGAAGTACATTTAGACCATCGCGCGTGGGAATCACAAGCTCTATTGATGGCTCTGATGCTAGCGGCATACCTAGCAAGGCATTGGCTACACCTCGACGCTGCCATTCAATGCCAGGCCACGGCGATTCATTGTCGGTTGGTACAGGAGTGAACGCATCATCAGTTCGACTACTCTTAACCAGAACCTCGTCGACGTGCAATATATTTGCAGTATCCGCAAACAGCTCTAAACTCGTATAGTAGCGCTTGGATTCATCGGTTAACACAGAGAAACCCTGTTGTTCGATCACATCACTAGAAAAGCCACACGCGAACTGCACGTAATCGTAACAGTACAGGTAACAGCGACTCGGTTGTGGTTTAAACACGGGTTCTCGAGGCTGCCCTTGGTGCGCGTCATCAAACTCATAGTCATGGTCCCAATACACCATAGATGGGGCGCTTTTGGTTGTAGACGTTTTTGCAGCCTTTAGGATTGCGCGCTTTAACAATAGAAACGAGGTTTCTCTAAACTGTTCGCTAGGCGCGAGATAGGTCACAAAGTCTGCAGAATCTAAAGCAGCCGAGCGTTCAGATTCGGGGCTATCGGCTAAAATAATCTGGTCGGGTGGAAATGTCAGCCTTTGCAGTGCACCACGTTGCTTTGAATCTTTAACCACAACCAGCACGTTCAGCTTGCGGTACCACCACCGCAGCGCGGGTGCCCAGGCGTGCCACCACTGATAGCCCTCTATAGCTGTCAAATAGCCTGATTTTGAAACATAGAATTGCAGAATGTTGCTCGATAACTCCTGCGGTTTCTGAAAAATCATCCCAATCATAATCATCAGTACTCGCAAACTCGGAAAGTCATACAAATATCTAAAACAGATTAAGCTAATGCGGGCTCTGCCCTCTAGAGTGCTAATATGAGCAAGGCGGCTAATTTGCATAGACTCGCTGTAGGCGAGCAACTTGCCAGCAGGCAAATGCACTAGCATTCGGTTGTTGCCTACGTGAAAACCCTCGAGGTAGCGATCAAAGGTATCGCCAGTATCTTGCTCGACAACAATACGAGGTAGATGGTTGATTACGCGAGCAACCGAGAACTCAACTATGTGCCAGCCTTCTTTAACGTCTACTTGGTCAGACTCTAAGTCGTAAACATGCCACGACCGTTCAAGGCGGTTGTTTAGCTGTACCAAGCCTTTAAAAGTACCCAGCATCTACAAACGCCCAAACAAACGTTGCATCGAACGCACTAGTCGCCAACCCAACGAATGCTCGATTTGGGCAAGACGTTCGCGCTCCGCCACGGTAATTCGTTGGAGCTCATCAGCATGCGTTTTGGTCGCATCTAGCTGTTGTGACAACTCATTAATCCGAGCATAAGGCGAAGGCTCAATATGCACATTTTCATCTATATAATTAAATGCTGGCTTGGATAGCTCAGTAACGGATTGCTTAGGCGATAACTGAGTGATGTCAGCGGCATCACTACCCAGCAAGAGCAAATAGGAATTGCTTAATTGTGTCAATGAATCAGCTTCAACCACACCTTGCCAAATCCGTGGTTCGTTTTCTGCCATCGGAAAGCTGTTTTGCGGACTGCAATAATCTCGTGACTCAATACGCCCTAATGCGTCAACTGCTGAGGCTTTATCCAGACTTCCTGAGTCCGCATCGATCAATAAATGCGGAATTTTGTAGTCCGGAAAAGGCAGTAGAGTTTTGCTAGCACCAAATGGGCTTTGATCGATCAATTCGAGCCATTGAGCATGATTGTAGGTTCGTATTCCAGTTGAATCTGGGTAGTCATCTAGACCAATAAAAGGGATTGCGTAATGGTCTTCCCTAGCGCCCATGAGGTACTTTAAGCCAGTGCGATTCTCTATGGCGACAACGACAACGCCAGTTTTAGTTAGAGAACGCTTTGCTAATTCGAGTAGATCCAGAACAGCTTGTTGATCACTACGACCGTCCGAAAAACGGCCGGCATACTCCAATACGCCAACAAACAGAACCAGATCGTAATGATTCTCTGGAATTTTGAGTGCATTAAAATTCGCAGTTAAAAAATTGATGTTGTCTAAGTCTTTGCAACGTTTCGCAGCTAAGGCCGCTCTTACTGGACTACCTTCTATGGCATCAACCGTAAGATGACTTTGCTCGGCCAGATATCGCGAAATAGAACCGCAGCCACAGCCTAACTCCAAAACGCGCTTACTAGTGCTTAAATTTAAAGGTCTGAGTAAGTTAGCTCGAGTAGAACTCAAATGATATTCAGTTGGCCAGTCGGACACCTGCGACTCAAGTTCAGCGGATTGGCTTGAAAGATCCTCACTAGAAGATAAAATTTTGTCCAAAGTGCGCTCGACATTTTCACCATCGGAGTAACCAAAATCCGCACTTGAACTCACCGTCGCATACACACCGTTTGATTGTCGCTCAAAGCCATTCAATGTGGCTATTTCTGGCACGGACCGCGCAGTTGCTTGAGTGTCTTTCATTAATTGTTCCTTAATCACTTAATCCTTAATCACTAAGATCAGCTAATCTTCAAGCGTAATGCTAAGATCCCCTTCGAGATCAGCAATTCCAAATGCATCTAATGTTTCGCGTATGTGCACATGAATAAGGTCGTACCGTCGGTCGATAGCAATATTGTCTTTAACATCATGATCTTGTGCCACGCCCAAGGAAATAAAGTAGTCGCCGGCTAACAAATTCAGTTTTAGGCGAAATTCAACCACTACTAAGTCGCCTGCCCGTTGTGCTGGCGTTTCGACTTCGAGCGCGCGTGAATTAGTCCCGTAAATAGCATTACCATCATTGGTTTTTACGGTGATCCCGTATATGAGATTGTCGACGTCTTGCTCAAACAAAGACCACATCCGTATGACCAACTGGTCGCCTCTCTGCATCAAACCATTGCTTGCTGCCCCGTTTTGAAATATCTCGTAATAGCAAATCTTGGCTCGGCTATCTCCCCAGCGATGTTCACCTGAATTGTAACTAGCCTGTTTTGGGCAGTTATCAATACTAGGGTCAAATTCGACCTTATAGTTCTCGACGTCAACTTTCACCAATGCGTCAGTGTCTTTCTCGGAACCAAACATTAGTTCTAGGTATGCCTGAACGACTTCTTTAGGACTGCCAGTGAGTTTTAATTCGCCATCGTCCAACATAATCGCGCGGTCGCAGTACTTAATAACGCTTTCGGTGCTGTGCGTTACAAAAAGAATGGAAACACCCTGCTCTTTTAATTGTTCAATACGACGAAAACATTGACGTTGAAAACGCACATCACCAACCGCTAATGCCTCATCAACAATGAGTATGTCGGGGTTCATGTTGATCGCTACGGCAAAGGCGAGACGAACGTACATGCCGCTTGAATAAGTCTTAACAGGGCGATGTAGAAAGTCTCCTAAACCGCAAAACTCAACGATGTCGGGCAACTTATCATGAAATTCTTCGCGCGTGAGCCCCATAATAGATGCGTTCAAGCGCGCATTCTCCATACCCGTGAACTCAGGGTTAAAGCCCGCGCCTAACTCTAATAGAGCAGAGATGCGACCCTTAGTCGTAAAAGAACCCTTAGTCGGCTGCAAAATTCCGGCGATTACTTGTAACAACGTGGATTTACCAGAACCGTTTTTACCAACAATACCAACGGTTTCGCCCTTGTGAACGGTTAGATCGATGCCTTTTAAAGCCCAAAATTCTTGATAAAAACGTCGCTTGGGCATAAAGCTCTGCCACAACCGATGAATCGGCTTGGGGTAGCTTTGATAGCATTTATGCAGATCGTTGACCTGGATGACAACGTCGTTTGACGCCACAACACTGCCCATGTACGTATTTGGGTTAGCTTGGTTAGATGACATCTGCAAAACCATCCCGAGTTCTCTGAAAGAACCACATCCCAAGAATAAGCATTAAGCATGCAAAAACCGTATATAAACCAAGGTCCGCCCAATTTGGGTATTGCCCAAATAACATTACAGCACGTAATTGCTCAACGATAATAGTGAGCGGGTTAAACCAATAAACGTAAGGTTGAATCTCTATCGGTACAGATGTGAATGGGTACACGATCGGGCCTAGAAACAATAAAACCGTAATCAAGACTCCTACGAATTGCGACAGGTCGCGTACGTACACGCCGAGTACCGCCACGAAGAATGACAGGCCAATGAGAAATATGAGAAACGGCGCCAATACCACTGGAGTGAGCAAGACTGTCGAATGAATCGGGTTACCAGACGCTACAAAAAGAACCATCAGTATTAACAGCCCTAAGAGCATGTGCAGAAAAGCATTCGCAATACTCACGAAATTAAGCACTTCTAACGGGAATACAACCTTCTTAACGTATTGACCATTACCTCTAATAATTCCAACCGCACCCATAACTACTTCGGCAAGCAGTCCGTGGCACAACAAACCCGCAAACAAAATTAGTCCAAAATCGATATTGTCCTGCCCCTCGACGCCCCATTTAACGCGCATAACCATGCCAAACACGAAGGTGTACACAAGCAGCATCATAATCGGGTACAGAAATGCCCAAAGGAATCCCAATTGCGAACCACGATAGCGCTGCAAAACATCTCGTTGGAGCATTTGCCCAAACAAGTAGCGATTGGTGTATAAGCTGCGAAGTATTGTCATCGAAGTCTGTGGGTTAGATAATCGGTTGGGATCTATTTGGATAAGAGCCAATTGGCCTTCAACGCTAGTCGATTCCTAAAAATTGGTGCTTGTTCTCTAACACCATTTTAAGATACTTACCGTAACTGCTTTTACCGTAACGATGTGCGGCTTCGGCTAACTCATTTTCGCCAATAAATCCTTGGCGGAATGCGATTTCTTCTAAGCACGCTACTTTTAAACCCTGCCTGCTCTCGATTGTTTCTATAAACATGCCCGCTTGTAACAGTGACTCGTGTGTTCCCATGTCGAGCCAAGCAAGACCTCGACCAAATACTTGTACGGACAAATCGCCCCAATCCAAATACTGTTTGTTTACATCAGTAATCTCAAGTTCACCACGTGGCGATGGTTTGATACTTTTTGCAACGTCAACGACTCTATTGTCGTAAAAATACAAACCAGTAACAGCGTAGTTCGACTTAGGTTCAGTCGGCTTTTCTTCCAAACTGACGGCGTTGCCATCCTTATCAAACTCAACGACTCCGTATCGCTCAGGGTCGTGTACTGGGTAGGCAAATACGGTAGCACCTTTAGCTTTTTGACCCGCTTGACTCAAGTCTTTGCTCAAATCGTGGCCATGAAAAACATTGTCTCCTAAAACAAGAGCGCAATCATCTTTGCCTATAAACTCAGACCCGATAATAAAGGCTTGAGCTAGACCATCAGGAGATGGCTGTACGGCGTAACTAATATTCATACCCCACTGCGACCCGTCTTGCATCAACTGTTGAAATCGCGGTGTATCTTGCGGCGTCGAAATAATCAACACGTCTCGAATACCCGCGAGCATCAACGAGGACAGAGGATAATAGATCATCGGTTTATCGTAAACCGGCAATAGTTGCTTGGAGACTGCTTGGGTTACGGGGTGTAATCGCGTACCTGACCCACCTGCTAAAACTATTCCACGCATTTATATATCCTCGATTTTAATGTTGTCATCAAATGAGCAAACGAGCCCAATAGTTCATTCCTTAAACTCAGCTTTTACCGAGACGGCCGCCGTCATAGTCATTCGAGACCTTGCCAATCCATTCTTCGTTATCCAAATACCACTGAATAGTTTTGCGGATACCTGTTTCGAACGTCTCTTGCGGAGTCCAACCTAGCTTACTGGCTATTTTGCTGGCATCAATCGCGTAGCGTCTATCATGCCCAGGCCGGTCGGCCACAAACGTAATTTGGTTGGCGTAACCTTCGCCGTCAGCACGTGGCTTAATATCATCTAAGATGGCACAAATAGTTTCTACGACCTCGATATTGGTTTTCTCGTTGTGGCCACCAACGTTATAAACCTCGCCCACTTCTCCTTCTTGAACGATTTTCCACAGCGCTTTAACGTGGTCATCAACATAGAGCCAATCACGAATGTTATCGCCTTTACCGTAGATAGGTAGAGGTTCGCCATGAATGGCTTTTTGAATAACCAATGGAACCAATTTCTCAGGAAACTGATAAGGACCATAATTGTTCGAACAATTAGAAATCACCACTGGCAATTTGTAGGTTTTGTTCCAAGCTCTAACCAAATGGTCTGAGCTAGCTTTACTGGCTGAATACGGTGAGTTCGGCTTATAGCGAGTGGTCTCAGTAAACAGTCCAGTATCACCTAAGCTGCCATACACTTCGTCTGTAGATATATGATGGAAGCGAAAGGCATCTTTTTTCTGACCTTCTAAGCCTTGATAGTATTCGCGAGCGACTTCCAACAAATTGTACGTTCCGACCACGTTAGTCGTAATGAATTCACCTGGACCATCAATTGAACGATCAACATGCGACTCCGCCGCTAAATGCATTATGCAATCTGGTTGATATTCCTTAACCAGTGCTTTCATTGTCGCCATATCAACAATGTCTTCTTGATGAAAACGGTGACGCTCATTGTCTCGCGCATCACCTAATGAGTGAAGGCTACCTGCGTAGGTCAACTTATCTACATTGACGACGGTCACGTCTGTTGCATCAACTAAGTATCGAACTAATGCAGATCCAATAAAACCTGCTCCACCTGTTAAAAGTACTGTCTGGCTCATAAAAATTGCTCTGTGTATTATTGTGATATCGCCTGCTTGGCCACAGATTCTGCGACATCAGGATTAGCTGTATTAATATTTAAATTACGCAAAAAGTCGGGCACAAGAATCACTATGTCTGGCCTGGCCCTTCTTACCTCTTCGATCAATTCGAAAGCCTGACTCATGGCCGTTACCACTACTACACTGGCTATATTGCTACATGAGTCATTAATCGGTATTCCAAAGAGGTTTTCACGATCGGAAACGGGGTCGTAAATCGAACGAACGCTTACTTTAGCGTCAAGTGAGCGCAAATAAGCTATTTCGGTTAAATCCGAAACGCCTAAAAGACTTACTTCGATGTGCTCTTGATCAAGGCAGGTTTGAAATAGCTGAGTATAAGCATCGCCAGCTTCTCTAAACAAGGCAAGAGATGTACTTAGGAATTCAGCGGTTAACTGGGCTTTTTCTGCAAAGCCAGTCGGCGTCAAGTAGTACAAATAGCGGTTTGCCGGCGCTGTACTAATTTTGATCCAACCCTTCTTAACACAGCGCTTTAAATATGAGTTGGCTAAACCCAGAGCAATACCCATCTCTTGAGCAAGATGGCGCTGACTAATGTCATCACGTTGCTCTATCGCTTGCAAAAGCTCTAGCGTTAATTGTTTTTGTTTTTCTGGGTCGTTCATTTGACGAAAAAAGCACCTAGCGTTCAGGGCGTGAACACTAACAACTTTACCTATATATTGTCAAAACATTTTTGACGGCTTAGGCAACTAATTTGCATTCTATAGCCTACACTCTTAGCTAACCCTTTCCAGCATACAAAAACTACTGTAAAGACCGGCAATCTATGACACCAAATACGAGACAAGCAGAAGAGTCAATCGTGCCCGCAAAGCTTAACAATAGATTCTATTTAATGCGCCATGGGCAGAGCTTAGCCAACGAGATTGGTTTAATCGTCTGTCGTCCTGAGAACGCCATATCGCAATACGGGTTAACACCAACGGGCCGACTGCAAGTATGCGATGCTATTACAGCATCAACTCTAAGTAGTGCGGCACTCATCGTAAGCTCGGACTATGCTCGGGCACGCGAAACGGCAGAGATTGCTTATCGGATATTAAAGACCGGTGATATTGAATCTGATACACGGCTCAGAGAACGCTCATTTGGCGATTGGGAGCTCAAAGACCATAGCGCTTACACACATATTTGGGAGTTAGACTTGCTCCAAACCGACGAGCCTCAAAATAACGTTGAGCCCGTAGCGAGCGTCTTAAAACGCACATTGGATTGCATAATGGACCTAGACGCGCGTTTCGATTCAAGGCAAATCGTGTTGGTAGGACACGGTGATGTATTGCAAATCGCACTCGCCCACTTCGCAGGGATTCAAGCACATCGTCACAGAAGTCTAAAGCCGCTCAAAAATGCCGAAATTCGACTCTTAGTTAGCATTTAAAAACCACGTTCTGCGCCGATCGCTTTAAGGCATTAACTACCTGGAGTCAGCTTTGGAGGCCAAAACCTTCATCTATCCAACCGGTGACTCCGCCAATCATTTTCTTTACTGGGCGGCCAAGTTTAGCGAGCTCTAAAGCAGCTTTGTCGGCACCATTGCAGTGTGGTCCTGCGCAATACACAACAAAAACAGTAGCCATATCGTAGTCCTCAAGCGTTGCCGCATTAAGTTTATGGCGAGGTATGTTGATCGCGGCGGGAACATGGCCTTTGCCAAACATTTCTGTTGAACGAACATCAAGTAATACAAAGTCTTTGCGGTCGTTGCTAATGGCGTGATGTACATCCCAACAATCAGACTCAAATTCCAATAGTGCTGAAAAATGCGCAATTGCGCGATCGGACTTTGCTGGTGCGGGTCTGGTAACGGCTGAGTTCATGAGTATTCCTCTAAATATATTGGCCAGTCTTGGTCAGAACAACCCACTGTCGAATTGTTCCAGTACCTCAATCTAGAGTTACTTTAATCAATTTCTGCTGTTGTAAAAATGGCTTAAAAGTCATTATTATATGAATTCAAGCCAAAACACCTATTTTTCAACCCAAAACATGAGAAAGTCTGAAATTACGATGCTAGCAACATCAGCTCAAACATCAATTGCAGGCCACAAGATTGCTATTTTGGCCGGCGAGATAAGTTCTTTATTTGAACTCAGCTGTGCAGTTGAACTGTTCATTCTGCCTCGGCCTGAATTTCGTGAATGGTATTCCGGTGACGTGGTCAGCTTTGGCAACACTCAAGTACAAAGTTCTGCGGGGTTAAGCTTTAGCGTAACAGCAGTCAGTGATTTCAGCGATTACGACACGGTTTTGGTTCCCTCATGGCCAGTTGAACAATCTCCAATCGACAAAGCTTTAAAACGAACGCTTTTAGATTTTCATCTTAGAGGCGGTCGTTTAGTCAGTTTTTGCTCTGGTGCGTTTCTGCTCGGTAGATTAGGCATACTAGATAACCGAGAGGCTACGACGCATTGGCGCTATTCCGAACAATTTGAACAAGAGTTTCCCCACACGCAGTTTAAAAACAATGTGTTGTTTGTAGATCAAGGCTCAGTTGCTACGTCGGCAGGAAGTGCGGCTGCACTAGACTTGGGCATTGAACTAATTCGCCAAGATTTTGGTGCGCGCGCTGCGCAACTAGTCGCAAAGCGCTTGGTCGTATCGCCCTATCGCAAGGGTGGCCAAGCACAATTTTCTGAACAGCTCAATAATACGCACAGGGGTGATTTTGAAAACACATTAACGTGGGTACAAAACAACCTTCAACAGTCAATTCGAGTTGAGGATATGGCGCAAAGTGCAAATATGTCGCGTCGCACCTTCGACCGCCAATTCAAACTAAAAATGGGCCAAAGCCCCAATGCCTGGATCGTTAGTCAGCGCATCGAGCTGGCTCGATCTATCTTGGAGAACTCAAATCCACCGCTAGAGCAACTCGCCGAGCTTTCAGGGTTCGAAAACGCGGCAGCTTTGCGTCACCATTTTAAGCGACGACTAGGTGTAACACCGCGACAATACAAAGATCAGTTCTTAGCACAGCGCTAATTCAAGAGTCACTGACAAACTCACATGGCTGCGCTATGCTTGCGCCCTAGAATTTTAGTAACAACTTTATTAGCAGCAACCTCAAAAAATATAATTATGGATATTTCCTCATCGCTCTCGCAAGACACTCAAATTCATTACCGAGCTTGCCACTTATGTGAAGCTATTTGTGGTCTAGAAATCACTACTCAAGGCGACACCATTAAAAGCATTAAGGGCGACAAGAATGACCCTGTTAGCCATGGCTATATTTGTCCAAAAGCCACAGCCATCGCCGATATACACTCCGACCCTGATCGAATTCGCCACCCCATGCGCAAGATTGATGGAGAATGGCATCAAGTTAGTTGGGAAGAAGCACTTGATTACACGGCTGAGCAATTGGTGGCATCGCAGACTAATCACGGCCCCAATAGCGTAGGCTTTTTTGCAGGCAATCCTGGCGTACACAACTACGGCAACATGACCCATGGTGCGTTGTTACGCAGAGCGATTAAAACGCGTAATAACTTTTCGGCAACGTCACTGGATCAATTACCGCATCTTCTAGCCGCGCTAACAATGTACGGCCACCAATTTGCTGTGCCAGTACCCGACATTGACCGAACTCAATATTTCTTGATGCTAGGTGGTAATCCTTTAGCGTCAAACGGCAGCATGATGACCGTGCCAAACATTGTAAAGCGGCTTAAAGCGTTGCAAGCGCGTGATGGCAAGCTAATAATTGTAGATCCTCGTCGCAGCGAAACAGCAGACATGGCTGATCAGCACATGTTTATTCGCCCAGGCAGTGATGCCTTTCTATTGATGGCTATTGTGCGTGAGTTGTTCACCAAAAACTTAGTCAGCCTTGGTCATTTAGCCGAGTTGATTGATGGCGTAGACGACGTTAGACACGCCTCCCTACCCTACACCTTAGAACTGGCGGAACAACAGACTGGAATTAAAGCAGAACGAATTGCTGAAATCGCTCAATCTCTAGCAACCGTTGATAAAGCCGTTGTTTATGGCCGCATGGGCGTATCGGTCCAAGAATTTGGCGGACTTTGTCAATGGGCTATCCAAGTCATTAACTTGTTGATTGGCGCTATCGATACAGAAGGTGGTGCAATACTTGCCTCACCTGCATTTGGTTACGTTAAACGCGGCACACCTGGCAAAGGTCATTTTGACGCGTTTCGATCTCGCGTAAGCAACTTGCCCGAGTTTGCAGGTGAGTTACCGGCTGTGGTCATGGCCGAAGAGATTCTAACGCCAGGCGAAGATCAAATTAAATCAATGGTAACCATCGCGGGCAACCCACTGATTTCATCAGCTAATACCGAAGCGCTAGAAGAAGCATTCGAGAGTTTGGATTTTTACGTTGCGATCGATTTTTACATCAACGCGACGACGCGTCATGCGGATGTAATTTTACCGCCTACTAGCCCGTTGGAACATGACCACTACGATCTAGCGTTCTTGCGTTTAGCCGTACACAACAGCACGCGTTACAACCCCGCGATCTACCCTAAGCCAGAAGGCTGCTTAGATGACTGGGAAATTTTCAATAAACTTAGCGCCAAGATAAGCACGCTTAAAGGCTTACCGTTCTCGCCTCTTCCAGAGCCAGTGGAGGTTATCGACCGAGGCATTCAGAGCGATGAATACAGTGAGGCCAAAGGCTCAGATTGGGCGCTCACCATGGATAAAATCAAACAAGCTCCGCACGGTATCGACTTAGGTCCTCTTAAGCCGGGGTTAGAGGCGCGTCTAGCGAACGATTCTGGGCGTATAAATCTAGCGCCAGAAATCTATTTAGCAGACTTACCCCGCTTATTGGCCAAGTCAGAGCATAGCCAAGAAGAAGGTCGCGATTTATTGTTGATTGGTCGCCGCCATATTCGCAGCAACAATTCATGGATGCATAACTACCACTGTTTAGTTAAAGGCAAGCCACGTTGGCAGTTATTGATGAACCCAGAAGATTTAGCAGCACGCGGATTGCAAGACGACGACGATGTGGTTATTACGTCTAGGGTCGGTACGGTGACGACTAAAGTGGTGTCGAGCGATGAGCTAATGCCTGGCGTAATTAGCCTCCCACATGGATGGGGGCATACTAAGCCTGGTATTAAGATGGAGATAGCGAGTAAACAAGAAGGCGCTAACTGCAACCGCTTAACCGATGATCGCTTTTATGATGCACTGTGTGGAAACGCCGCGTTAAACGGTGTGCCTGTTAGCGTAAGTAAAGCAAGCGTTGCAGCATAGCAGCCCCTTTAGACGCTAGCCCAGGAACTCATCACACTCAAGAACCTGGGTGTTGAGAAAAATTAGTGCAGAGCAATTTGAGTGCTCAGAAATCAGAGCACTCAAAGATCATAGTACTCGACCGTTGGGAATGGCTCGTAAAAATGGTGTAGCAAAGCACTCCATTGCGCGTAGTCATTAGACTGCCTAAAGCCCAAACGGTGATCGTCTATGGACTGCCACACCACTTCTAACAGGTATTGCCCTGCGCTTTCTGTTCTCGCTCTTAACTGATGGTCAATGTATCCAGACTGACGCTCAATGAGCGCTGCTGCTTGTTCAAATGCTTTTAAAAAAACATCGTCCTGCCCTTCCTTGACGTTTAACTTTGCTATTTCTAGAACCATCGTCTGGTTTTCTAGATAGGCGAATCTCGGTACGGGCTTGCTGCCTTCTGCAGTTGCCACGCTCTCTACAAACATCTCTAACGGCCGACTCCATAAGCCCTTTTGGCCGTACAACGCTTGGTATAACACCAATAGCTCTTGTGATTCAGAGTGAGTAGTAACACCCAACACGCGATATAGGGGGCCCTTATAATGCTGGTAGAGCCCAGTTTTTATCTGCGCCTTGTGCTGATTATGTTCAGACATAAGCTAAGTCTAAACCTCGGCCTGATCGCCTTTATCACTCAACCATTTCTTACGTGCCGGCACTTCCTTTTTGGCCAACAACATATTCATAATTTTGTTAGTGCTGTCACCCGGATTGATATTCATTTGAACGAGACGACGATGATCATGCTGCATTGTGGTTTCACGCAGTTGACTCGGGTTCATCTCGCCTAAGCCCTTAAAGCGCTGCACATTGATTTTGGCGTTGGCTTTCTCGGCTTTGATCTTAGCAATAATTTGATCGTGCTCAGCATCATCAAGCGCGTAAAACACCTGTTTGGCCTGATCAATACGATACAAAGGCGGCATTGCTACATATAAGTGCCCTGCTTCGACCAGCGCTCGAAAATGTCTTACAAACAAGGCGCACAGCAATGTGGCGATGTGCAACCCATCGGAATCGGCGTCAGCCAATATGCAGATCTTTCCATAACGCAAACCTTCAAGATTGTTTGAGCCAGGATCAACCCCTATGGCAACCGAAATATCATGCACCTCTTGCGATGCCAATACTTGAGATGATTCAACTTCCCATGTATTCAGAATCTTACCGCGTAACGGCATAATCGCCTGTGTTTTACGGTCACGAGCTTGTTTAGCTGACCCACCAGCAGAGTCTCCTTCTACCAAAAACAGCTCCGTCACATCTAAGTCTTCACTTGAGCAATCGGCTAATTTGCCGGGCAGTGCGGGGCCTGAGGTGATCTTTTTACGCGTGACTTTCTTGGCTGATTTCAAACGACTTTGAGCATTTTCTATCGCCAATCCTGCTATCTGTTCACCTTCCGCTACATTCTGATTCAACCACAAGGCAAAGGCATCTTTAACCTTGGTTGATATAAACAATAAAATCTCACGAGATGAAAGTTTTTCTTTGGTTTGACCTGAGAATTGCGGGTCCTTCATCCGAACGCTTAACACGTACTGACATTGACTCCACACGTCATCGGGTGAAATCTTGACGCCTTTTGGCAAGAGATTGCGAAAATCACAAAATTCGCGTATCGCTTCAGTTAACCCTATTCTCAAACCATTAACGTGGGTACCGCCTTGTATGGTCGGAATAAGGTTCACATAGCTCTCAGTAATCAACTCTGCAACTGAGGCAGACCAAGCGACAATCCATTCAACTTGCTCGTCTTTACTTTTTTCTATGCCTTGAAAGCCCTCAACAGGCAGACGTTCGTTGTCGCCCAATGCCCCCATGAGATACGCCTTTAGACCATCTTCATAGTACCAAGACTGGTTGTTCTGCGGCTTAGCCTCATCTTCAAACACAATGGTCAAGCCGGGGCTCAATACAGCCTTAGCACGCAAGAGCCTGCATAGACGACCCACATGAATATTGGGCGAGTCAAAGAACACAGCATCTGGCCAGAAACGAATTTTAGTGCCTGTATTGCGCAAACCGACGGTTCCGATCTCTTCTAGATCAGAGGTTTTAAGGCCATTGGCAAACGCCATATTGTATTCTTTGCCACCACGCCTAACCCAAACCTCAAGGTGCTTAGACAGGGCGTTGACCACTGAAATACCAACACCATGCAGACCGCCTGAAAATTCATAGCTCTTGTTAGAAAACTTACCGCCCGCGTGCAGTTTGGTCATAATGACCTCTACGCCAGGAATTTTTTCTTCTGGGTGTATGTCAACGGGCATCCCACGGCCGTCATCGACAATCTCTACTGATCCATCTTTGTACACGGTAACTTCAATCTTCTTGCAGTACCCTGCTATTGCTTCGTCAACGCTATTGTCTACGACCTCTTGCACAAGATGATTGGGGCGCTCAGTCGCGGTATACATGCCAGGGCGCTTGCGCACCGGTTCGAGTCCGGTTAGGACTTCAATAGCGGAAGAATCGTAATCTGAGGCCATAGTTTGAATAGATTTACTTAAAATCTGAGTAATAGAACTGTTGAGCAATAGAACTGTTGAGTAGCAAACAGTAAGGATGGAGCGTAAGTTTACCTTCAACTGAAAATGCAGAGAAGAAACCCAAACCAAGACCGCGATTTTAGCGCGAAAGCCTTCGTTGGAGAATCACTAAGCGCTCAGATGAGTGCATTTTCTCCCTTTTATTTCTTGAGGTGGTAAAATTTGCGACTCAGACCACTCAATACGTCTGCTTGAGCAAAACTTAACGGGTTTAAGCCGTACTTTTTAGTCATGCTATATACGTAGCACTAAACCGAACAAATATTTTCGAATGAGCAAAACCAACGAAACAAAAACAGATCTTACTTTCGAGCAAGCCTTTAACGAGTTAGAAGCGTTAGTTGAACGAATGGAGCGCGGACAACAGAACCTAGAGGATTCCCTGGGTGATTTTGAACGAGGCGTGGGATTGATGAAGCACTGCCACAGCGTTTTAAAGTCAGCAGAGCAACAGGTTGAAATTTTAGTAAAAGACAGTGACGGTCTTTTTGTGACTAAGGCACTCGAACCATCATCCTCTGATAGCTAAGAACTAGATAACTAAAACCTAGACAGCCAGACAGTATGCCTACTAATTTCGTATCCGCGGCCTCCCCAAGAAAGATTGACATCCAGGCTTGGCAAGTTGACCGCTTGGCGATGCTTGAGGCATTTCTAAAACGCACCCTAGACGAATCTGAGGTACCTGAGCGCCTTAGAGAAGCGATGGGCTACTCGTTGTTATCCGCAGGCAAGAGAATTCGCGGATTGCTGGTTTACGCGACGGGAGACGCCCTAGCCGCGCCACTAGACTTGCTAACGCCTACCGCTGCCGCATTAGAATGCATTCACGCGTACTCACTGATTCATGACGACTTACCCGCCATGGATGATGATGATTTACGTCGTGGCAAGCCAAGCAACCACATAGAATTTGACGAAGCGACTGCAATTTTGGCTGGTGATGCGTTACTTACTTTAGCATTTGAGCTCATCAGCTCAACAGAACACCCGTTTAAAGCTGAGCAAAGCGTACGAATCATGCAGCAGCTTGCTGTGTCTGCAGGTCGTTCTGGGATGGTTGGCGGGCAAATGCTCGACATTCAGGCAACAGGTAAGCAGGTAAGTCTTGAGCACCTACAATCTATCCATTCAGCTAAAACCGGAGCGCTAATCAAGGCTTCTGTGCTTTGTGGCGCATATTGTGGCGCAGATGCAAACACAGCATCATCAGGCTCTGCCCTCACTGCGCTTAACCTTTACGCTGATAACATAGGACTGGCATTTCAAATAATGGATGACATTTTAGATGAAACATCCGATACAAAAACACTAGGCAAGCAAGCAGGAGCTGATCGAGCTTTAGATAAATCCACCTATCCACAATTATTGGGGTTACAAGAATCTCGCGCTTTAGCAGAGAAACTTTTACAAGAAGCGTTGGAAAGCATTGAGCCAATCAGTGATAATACCGACCCTTTAAAGCATCTTGCCGAGAGAGTAGTGACGCGAGTTTATTGACCGACGGTTTTTTTGTAAATCAGAACCCTCCTCCCTTTAGACGCACTTAGCCCACAACCGACCGCCATTTGCTGAAAGCAAACACCCAGTTTCGTAATTAAAGAATAGCAGCCAGTGAAGAATTAGAGTGTCAGAACTAAACGACAAGTACCCATTATTAGCGACGATTAATTCGCCAGTGGATCTGCGTGCCTGCGAGGAGCAACAGCTTCAGCAAGTGTGCGATGAAACTCGCCAGTTTCTAATCGACACTGTTGCAAAAATTGGCGGCCATTTAGCCGCAGGGCTCGGTACGGTTGAGCTAACCACAGCCTTACATTACGTTTTCGAAACGCCTTACGATCGCGTCGTATGGGATATTGGTCATCAAGCTTATCCTCACAAGATTCTTACGGGCCGCCGAGACAGCCTGCACACAATCCGCCAAGCCGGAGGACTTTCAGGCTTTTTAAAACGCTCAGAGAGCGAATACGACACTTTTGGTGCTGGGCATTCCAGTACATCTATCAGCGCTGCCTTAGGGATGGCCGTAGCTGCCGCTCAAAAAAAGGAGCAACGCGAAGTGGTTGCTATAATCGGCGATGGCGCACTGACAGCAGGCATGGCGTTTGAGGCCTTGAACAATGCTGGCGACATGGATGCCAACATATTGGTCATTCTCAACGACAACGACATGTCTATTTCACCGAATGTCGGTGCTCTTAAAAACTATTTAACCCGTTTGATGACCGGCCCTACTGTTTCTTCAGTGCGTCGCGGCACCAAGAAAGCCCTAAGTTCAATCCCACCAGTGCGTGACTACGCACGCCGTTGGGAAGAACATATTAAGGGCATGGTTCTGCCCAGCACTCTGTTTGAAGAGCTAGGCTTCTATTATGCCGGCCCTATTGATGGTCACGACATTGAAACACTCGTCACCACCCTTAGAAACTTAAAAGAGATTGACGGTCCTAAGTTGCTGCATGTGGTCACCAAGAAAGGCAAAGGTTTTGAGCCTGCTGAAGGCGCGCCCATTAAGTTCCATGGCGTTTCTCCATTTAACCCAGACACGGGTGAAACCGGCGCATCGTCAAAAGCGCGCACGTTTACTCATGTTTTTGGTGATTGGCTATGCGATATGGCCGCCCAAGATGAGCAACTGATTGGTATTACGCCAGCCATGCGAGAAGGATCAGGTCTGGTGCGCTTTTCACAAGAATACCCAGACCGATACTTTGACGTCGCTATTGCCGAGCAACATGCACTGACCTTTGCGGCGGGCATTGCCGCAGACGGTTTGAAGCCTGTTGTGGCGATCTATTCAACGTTCTTGCAGCGCGCCTACGATCAGCTTATTCACGATATAAGCGTGCAAGACCTAGATGTAATGCTTGCTATAGACCGCGCAGGCCTAGTGGGCGCTGACGGAGCCACTCATGCTGGCGTATTTGATCTAACCTACTTAAGGTGTATTCCCCACTGCGTAATCTACGCCCCATCAGACGAAGCTGAATGTCGCGACATGTTGTTTAGTGCCTATATGCACAAAGGACTTACCGCCGTTAGATATCCTCGCGGGACTGGCTGCGGTGCGGTCGAATCAAAAGTCATGCAAGAGATACCTTTAGGCACCGCGCAGCTTAAACGCGAGGGCCAACGAGTTGCCATATTGTGTTTCGGCACGCTGTTACACCCTGCGCTAGAAGCTGCACAAGAACTGGATGCGACCGTTGTTAACATGCGCTTCGTTAAACCACTGGATCAAGAGATGCTGGATCAGGTAGTCGCAAGCCATGACGTAATAGTAACGATTGAAGAAAATGTAGTTGCGGGTGGTGCAGGGTCTGGTGTTAACGAATACCTAGTTGCACAAGGATCCACAAAACCGGTATTGAATTTAGGGCTTCCAGACCGATATATGGATCATGGCAGCCAAAACGAATTACTCAGCGAGTGCGGTCTAGACGCTGTAGGAATTATTAAATCCATCAACGCGTTCTACTCCGCGAGCGATGACAATGCTAACCAAGCACTGGCCTCAGGCACAATAAGTAATGTAGGCAATGCAGGAAAGCTCAAATAGGTTAAGAGTTTTTTCAAAACTCGAATACAGTTAGCGCAGACAACTAGCGCAAATAGGAAGTTTCACCTTGAACAAAATCGACGACATTCAAATGGAAGACGTACAAAACCGCGCTGACACTCGGGAGATCCCGATCAATCGAGTGGGTATTAAGGATATATCTCACCCGATTACTGTAATCGGCAAAGACGGCACAGAGTTTCGCAGTGTTGCCACCTTCTCTATGTCTGTGGCTTTGCCGCACGACAAGAAAGGTACGCACATGTCTCGTTTTGTACAAATGCTTAACGAAGAAGAAACAGTCATTAGCGCAAAGAGCTTTAATAAAATGTTGAGCCGTATGGTTAAGCGTTTAGAGGCAGACGCTGGCTATATCGAAATGCAGTTTCCGTACTTTATCGAAAAGTCTGCTCCAGTGTCTGGCGTTAAAGGTCTGATGGATTATCAAGTAAATCTTGTCGGACAAATTGAGCATGGCCACGTCGCGTCAACCTTAGAAGTTACTGTCCCAGTGAAGAGTCTTTGCCCTTGCTCACGTGATATCTCAGACTATGGAGCTCATAACCAACGCTCGCACCTCACGGTAGGCATTAATACTAATCGAGACGTATGGTTAGAAGATTTAATCAAAGGCGTTGAGTCTCAAGCAAGCGCGGAACTCTTTGCGATATTGAAGCGTCCCGATGAAAAATACATAACAGAACGCGCCTACGACAATCCCAAGTTTGTGGAAGACGTGGTTCGCGATGTTGCGCATATGCTAGACGAAAATGAATCTGTAACGCGTTACTACGTGCATGCTGAAAATTTTGAATCGATCCATAACCACAGCGCATTCGCTCTAATTGATGTAGACAAAACGATATAGAACGTCGCTTTAAGCTATTGATTTTTATAGAAAATTCATTTGTTAATGTGGTTTCGCAGGAGCGGCAATTCGTGGTTACGCCTACCGCCTGTGAAATTTATTGACCGTTAGAAATTATGGGCCGTTAGATATAGCTGGCCGCTAACGATTACTAGCGCGTCAAAACCATAGTGTCGCCTTCTCGCTGCATACTGACGCGGCTCAAAAAACTCATACCTAAAAGCGGCTGCTGTGGGAAGCGCCCTTCAATCACGCCCACTTGAATATCATCAAGCTCGATAACGTTGCCGCCTGTCCCAATTCTAAGATCGTCTACTAATACGAGAAACATGGGCGAATTACCTGACGCCGTCGCGGCGATAGTTCGAAAACCTTCGGAATAATCTAAGTCAATACTGTCCGCTGCATCGCTACTAAGCACAACAAGATTAGCACCTGTATCAACCAAAAAGTTGAGCGACTCTCCTTCCACTTCGCCATCCACTTCAAAGAAACCGTCACGATTAACCGTTAATTCCAGTCGCGCTGGTCCAACCCTATTAACCTGAGCGCCTAAAGACTTGGTTAAAATGGTTCCGCTGTTTAAGCTAAGCGGTTGTCGCCGCCCATCAATCTCTATTATTGCTGAACTAGTGTCAGACGAAACCAACACAAAGTTGTCTATGCGCTGTCCTACTTTATAAATACGCGCTTTTTTGCCATCTAATGAGAGCATTGCTCGATCATTAAACAAAGCAATTGCGGTCACGCTTTGTACAGCGAGCGCTGAATGTGTTGATACTAACAAGAGAATAGACGAGAAGGCTTTAACGAGACCATTCCGAGTGACAAGGCCGCAAAAGCAATTGCCCTTTTGAGAAACTGAACTTTTTAGGTACTCCATAGGCTCATTCATAAACTAAAGATCAAAGGCTATTGTTAGTGCTTCGTATAGGGTAGATACCGTATGAATTTTAAGTTTACCTGATTTTATTCCCGCACTATTTGCTTTAGGCATAATTAAATACTCAAAACCAAGTTTCTCCACCTCTTTAACACGATCTAAGCCGCGCTGTACTGGCCGAATTTCGCCAGTAAGACCCACTTCACCAAATACGGCCAAACTGGCATTCAATGGCTTGTCGCGCAGACTTGAGATAATACTCAACAGAATCGCAAGATCCGCAGCGGGCTCAAGCACTTTGACTCCGCCAATCACAGTCGCGAACACGTCCTGATCATACAAAGTGATGCCTGCGTGCCGATTAGCGACCGCCAGCAACATCGATAAACGCTGAGAATCGAGCCCAACCGTCACACGGCGTGGGTTGGCCAGAGAGCTCTGGTCAACCAACGACTGTACTTCGACTAACAAAGGCCTTGTACCTTCTTGTGTGACGAGTATTACCGACCCTGTAGCATCAAGTTGAGCGCGTTTAATAAACATAGCTGAGGGGTTAGCGACCTCTTTCAAGCCTTGATCCGTCATGGAAAAGACGCCAATTTCATTGACTGCGCCAAAACGATTCTTAATCGCTCTTATTAGACGAAAACGGCTGTTTTGCTCGCCCTCAAAATACAGCACGGTATCAACCATGTGCTCTAACACTCTGGGGCCTGCAATAGCGCCTTCCTTGGTTACATGTCCAACCAACACAATCGTTGTGCCAGTCTGTTTACCATAACGAACCATGCGACTCGCCGTCTCACGCACTTGCGCTACACTGCCAGGTGCTGATGTCAGTGTCTCTGTATATAGAGTTTGTATTGAGTCTATTACCAATACTTGTGGCTTATGCTGCTGCGCCACATTGAGAATATCTTCGAGTTGATTGTCGGCTAACAGAGCAAGATCTGAGTCTTGGACTCCCAAGCGCTCTGCTCGCATAGCTACTTGCTGCACAGACTCTTCGCCAGTGACATACAGCGTTTCGTGCTGTTGGCTGAGTAACGCAAGACTCTGTAAAATGAGAGTCGACTTACCGATGCCCGGGTCACCACCCAGCAGGATTACAGAGCCCGGCACCAGCCCACCGCCCAACACTCTATCCAGTTCTGCAACGCCTGAACTAAAGCGCGGCGTCTCACCTGGATTAATGGACTTTAACTTCTGAACCTTTTGCTTAGGCGCAAATCCTTCGAATCGAGCCGCTTTGGGAGACGAAGATGTAGGCATCGCCCCAATTTCTTCTTGGAGAGTATTCCAATCGCCACAGTCCTGGCATTGCCCAGCCCACTTTGGAAATTGAGATCCGCAATTACTGCAGGAAAAAACGGTTTTTGATTTAGCCATGAATCCTTAAGGTGTTGAGAGCTAAGCTAGGCTAGCAAAAGGCATGAATACTTAATGCTAGCGTCTTATTTATTTTAATGTGAGCGCCGCATTTATTTTAGCGTAAGCGCCCTACTTATTTTGAAGTGAGATCTATGAAATGCAACGTTCTACACGCGGCAAAATGCCACATGTTAGCTCGTATGCAATAGTTCCACATTGCGCGGCAACACCCTCTACAGGGTTCTTGTCGCCCCACAACTGTACAACGTCGCCCACAGACGTTTGAATATCCGCCGCATCTAAGCTACGCAAATCAACCACCAACATATCCATTGAAACCCTGCCAAGCAGGCTTACGGTTTCGCCGTTAAGCCATACAGGCGTACCCGTAGGTGCATGGCGAGGATATCCATCACCGTAACCAACCGCAACAACGGCTATACGCATATCCTCAGGCGCCACAAAGCGGCTTGAATACCCTACTCCGTGTCCTGATTTAATCGTTTTAATCGAAATAACGCGACTATTAAAATTCATCGCAGGCTTTAGACCCAGCGTCTTGGTGTCAATGTGAGCACTGGGCGAAACGCCATACAGCATCAAACCGGGCCGTATACAATCGTACGCGCTTTTTGGAAAACCAACTACACCTGCAGAGTTTAGAAAGCTGCGACTTTGGATGTCTGCTAAGTCATCGAACTGCGCGAATTGTTCAAGCTGGCGAATGTTTAGGTCGTTATTAATATCATCTGCACTAGCCAAGTGACTCATCAGATGAATTCCCTTAACGCCCATACAATTTTTCAGCCTCTGTAAAACTGCACTGACTTCTTCGGGCGCGAAGCCTAAGCGCCCCATTCCTGTGTCTACTTTGAGCCATACTTCAAGAGCTTTGGAAGGCTCAGACGCTCCCCATGTATCGAGCAGATTGAAATGACTATGGTCGTAGATGGTGGGCCGGCATTGGTGCTCGGCGCAAAAAGAAAGCGTTTCTAGCGTTATATGTGGAGCAAATAAATTACACGGTTTATGTATACCCGCAGCGTGTAAACGTTTTACATCATCAATTGAGTTAACACCAAACGAGTCAGCGCTTTCTAAAGCCCCAGCCACCTCGAGGATTCCGTGGCCATACCCATCAGCCTTAATCACAGCCATGAGCTGTGCATTCGGGCACAAAGCCCGAATTACCTGCGCGTTATGCACGAGATTATGTGGTTTTATGTCTACCCATACAGGGCGAGATTGAGTATTAAGCATTCGGCGCAGTCCTTTATGCCGCTAGTTTTAAAATTACAGGTTTAGTGATACTAAAAACCTTACTCCATGGGACTAAAGTTTGGATTGGCATAGCTTTCAAATCGAGTGAACTCACCAAGGAATGCGAGGCGTACTGTACCAATAGGGCCATTCCTTTGTTTACCAATAATAATTTCGGCTAAGCCCTTCTGATCTGTCTCTGGCTCGTAAACCTCGTGCCGGTAAATAAACATAATTACATCGGCATCCTGCTCAATCGCTCCAGATTCTCGTAAATCTGACATTACCGGACGCTTATTCGGCCGCTGCTCTAAGCTACGATTGAGCTGCGAGAGAACCACAATTGGGCAATCAAGCTCTTTAGCGAGCCCCTTTAGCGAGCGGGTAATATTTGATATCTCGACGTTTCTATTTTCATTGTTGCCGCTATCCGAACCACGCATTAGCTGAAGGTAATCGATCATGATCATGCCTAAACCATGTTCATGCTCTCCTGCGAGCCGTCTAGCTCGGCTGCGCACCTCTAGGGGCGAGAGCGCTGGCGTATCGTCAATATAGATGCTCTTTTCCGCGAGCAAGCCCATAGCAGAAGTTAGCTTAGGCCAATCAGAACCATCTAACTGGCCTGTTCTCAAACGTGTTGAATTAACCCGACTGAGCGAGGCCAACATTCGAGTGGCAAGCTGTGTACCCGGCATCTCCATGCTGAATACGGCAACGGGTAGGTTTTCGTTGATAGCCGCAAATTCGACCAGGTTCATCGCAAACGATGTTTTACCCATCGACGGTCTTCCAGCCACAATAACCAAGTCTCCGCCTTGTAGGCCGCTGGTTTTTTGGTCTAAATCAACAAAACCGGTTGGCACGCCGGTAACTGTTTGTTTGGTTTTAAATAACTCTTCAATCTTCGCGACAGCGGAGTTAAGTAGAACATTAATCCTCTTAAAACCGGCCTTGGCTTGATTATTGTTTTTAGCGATTTCGAAAATAGCTGATTCGGCAAAATCCAGAACTTCGTCGGGCTCTCTACCCTCCGGATCGTACGCTAAGCCAATGATATCGTTAGAACTTTCTATCAAACGACGCAGAATCGCACGCTCTCTAATTATCTTAGCGTAAGACTTAACATTGGCCGTATTAGGCGTATTTTTTGCTAGTGTGCTTAAATATGCTAAGCCGCCAATTTTGTCGAGTTCGCTGCGATTAGCCAACGATTCAGAAACTGTAACAACATCTACCGCATCACCTTTTTCGTCAAGATGAAGAATTTGTTCGTAAATGGCTTTGTGATCAGAACGATAAAAATCTCGACCTTCCAACTCTGTACTCACGTCTTCGATGACGCGACTGTCGAGCATCATTGCACCCAGCACCGACTGCTCGGCTTCAATCGCCTGCGGTGGTAGTTTTAAAAGGTTATCTTCTTTCGAAGTTTGACCAAATGAGCTGATAGCCATGAGATATCTAAGCTGGAATATGTGGGCAGATAATGTAGCACATCGGGCTTGTTAGAATCACCTGCTGCGATGCAATCTTAAGGTCAGAACGACTATTTAATTTTGTAAATACGTCCGTTTAGGGGCTGGGCGTAGGCTGGGCGTAGGCTAGGCATAGGCTAGGCGTCCTCTCCGTTCTCTGAAAAGAGATTTCACTCGCACAAAAAAAACGAGACTCAAGCATAGCCTGAATCTCGTCGTTTTTTACTAATGTAATTTAAAAGGCGCTAGCTAGCGCCTTGCAATACTACTCAGCAATAACCTTAACGTTTACATCCACACTTACTTCAGGGTGCAAAATAATCTGAACTTCGTGGTCACCAATGTTCTTGATAGGGCCTTCTGGTAATTGAACTTCAGACTTAAGAAGCTCCATTCCTTTTGCCGTAAATGCGTCAGCAACTTCGATTACGCTAACTGAACCGAACAACTTACCTTCATCACTAGCTCGGCCAGTAATTTCAATAGATTGTCCTGATAACTCATTGCCGCGTGCTTGTGCTGCTTGCAAACGGTCAGATGACGCTTTCTCAAGTTCAATTCGACGCTCTTCAAACAACTTAATATTGCCTTCAGTTGCGACCGTAGCTAAACCTTGAGGTACAAGGTAGTTACGCGCGAAACCAGGCTTAACATTAACAAGGTCGCCGAGGTTGCCTAGATTAGCAATTCTTTCTAATAGGATAACTTGCATGATTTTCTCCTATTTGTGACTGTCTGTGTACGGAATCAAAGCAAGATACCGTGCATTTTTAATCGCAGAAGCAAGCTGACGTTGAAAACGTGCGGCTGTGCCAGTGTTGCGACTAGGCATGATCTTTCCAGATTCTGATACATAAGCTTTGATTGTAGTCAGATCTTTATAGTCAATGCGCGTGAAGCCTTCAGCAGTAAATTTGCAAAAGCGACGGCGCTGTTGACGAAAACCTGGGCGTTTTTTCTTAGGTGCGTTACGTCTCATTATTCAGTCTCCTCTTTTTCTTTAGCAGGCGCTTCTTCAGTAGGCTCGGCTTCTTCAGACGATTCTTCTTCTACAGCTTCAGAAGCTGGCTCAGCGGCAGCTTCGACTTCGGCAGCGGCTTCAGCTTCTTTTGCAGCAGCAGCATCTGCTTTAGCTTTTACTTCGGCATCAGCAGCCGCTTTTGCTTCAGCTTTAGCTTGTGCTTCAGCATCTGCAGCACGTGCAGCTTCACGTTCTTCATCGCGCTCACGCTCAGCTTCAACTTCAAGCATCATTGGTGATGGCTCAGTTTCAGCATTCTTAGCTTTAAGTACTAAGCTACGGATAATTGCGTCGTTGAAGCGGAATAAGTTTTCGATTTCAGCCAAAGTCTCTTGGCTTACTTCTACATTCATCAAAATGTAGTGCGCTTTGTGGATTTTGTTAATTGGGTATGCCAACTGACGTCGACCCCAATCTTCATAGCGATGTACAGTACCACCACCATCGGCGATGACTGTTTTATAGCGATCGGCCATTGCGGTGACCTGTTCGCTTTGATCTGGATGAACCAGATAAACGATTTCGTAATGTCTCATATTTGAGCTCCTCACGGTTATTAGTCTCCCAGCAAATTTGCGCTGGTGAAACAAGGAGTTAGAGCGTTTTAGCTCGTAAAATTCTCGCACTAATTTAGCCATGCGAAAAAGGAACGCGGATTCTATCGGAAAGCATCTGAAACTGCAAAGAATTAAAGCTACAATTAGCGCATAATCTACGACTCGAAAAAATCCGCCAAATTCACGAGATATGCCTCAATACTCCTTAAAAGATCAGCTGTCTGTCACTTCCATCGGTGAAGAGTCTGTGTTGCTTGACGTGTCCTCGGGTCAATACTTTGGCCTGAATGAGCTTGGCACCAAAATCATCGAAGGCCTCATGCAGTCTCTTAGCCTAGACGACATTCTGCTCGGCATAGTACAGGAATTTGATGTAGACATGGACCAAGCTCGTGTAGACGCAGAAAATCTTCTCAGCGAACTCGAAACGGCTGGATTAGTCTTCGCGGTACCGAGCGTGGAAAGCGAATAGATTCTTATGCCGCGCAGTCTATTTGCCATTCAAGACTCCATTGGACCTGAGCTACAAAAGCTACTGCACAGCTTAGGCCAAACCTATCTCGTCACAGCCTCACAAACTCCGCCTTCCCAGGAAGACAACGCCTCACCTCTTCCCGCCTCAATCTCTTTGACTATAGACGACCTAGCGTTTCTAGATAAGCATGGCTTGCTTATGCTGTGCAGTGAGGCACCGCTCAACAAATACCTGCCGGCAGAGCATAAGCAACAACATATGGCAGCGGTTAGCCTTGGCATAGCGGCAACCCAAACACAGACTTCCTCCTTAGAGGCAGTACTCAATACCCTTGCGCAAGAAAACTTAACGCCTGCGATCATTTTCAAAGGCTCGGCCTTAGGCCCCATTGAGTATCAACAATCTTGGCACCGCCCGAAGTCTGACCACGACTTGCTCATTCCCGTTCAAGCTAAAGCGGCCTATCACGACTCTCTGATAGAACAAGGCTTCACCCACATTGTTAGCATTTCTGGTCGTTATGTAAGCTACCAAGCGAGCTATGTGAAGCAAACATCAGGGGCCGCACACATATGGATCGACTTACACTGGAAAATCAGTAATCGGCAAATGCTCGCATCGCTGTTTGATTACGCAGACATGATTAACAGCACAAGATCGTTGCCACTGAGTAGCGACCCTGAGAAACTAAATATATCCGCACTCACTCCATCAAGAGCTGACTGCGTTGTGCTGGCTGCTCAGCATGTGATTGGCCACCACAGTGTAGATACACGGCTATTATGGTTTTTTGATCTCTTGGTCATCATTTGCAACTGCTCAAACGATGAATTAGAGCAACTTGTTGCACGCTGCACTGAGCTGCGTGTTGCGGGCATGGTTCTCGCCGCAATCGACTACGCTGAATCAACATTTATTCCAGTACTACCAGACGATATTCGACAAAAACTGCTCGAACTCTCTGCGGGTCCCGAAGCGACTCAAATTCTGGTTACGCAGCCACATACGCGTGCACGCCTTATTTGGTGGGATCTAAAGAGTATTGATACATGGGGCGGAAAATTTAGGTTCATTCTCGAAAATCTATTTCCAGACAGAGCTTACATGGGCGCGCGTTTCGGCTCTAAATGGCTAATCATCAGTCACTTGAAACGTATTCTGGGATTTCCTATAACGCCTAACCAATTGAAATAGTTCACTTAATCGTATTTACGATTGATTCGCGAACATTGGGCAGCTGCTCCAAGTCTCGTGGGTAGCTGGCACGCCACATAGGCACAAGATGTGCTAATTGGGCACTAAACAGTGTATGGCTTTGAAGTTCTTGCGCATCAAACAGCTTTGCCCCCACGGAATGACGCACAATCTCAAGCAATGCGTCACGCGGTGTTACGGGTTCAATCAATATCTGGTCAGTAGGCTCTGGCGCTAATCTTACAAAAGCGGCGATTGGTAATGGCGACTTTGAAGCACCTACAGCAAAGTAGTCACTTTGTGCTGTGGGTAATTTAAGTTGCGGAAAGGCGCCCGAAATCAGTAAAGATTCGGCATCTACCACGATTACATCGTCACTGATTTGCTGCCAATCGTCATCATGTGTTGCGGAGAGCGTGGATTTTCCAATGCCAGACTCAGCAATAAGAGCTATTGCCCCGTTGGGCGTCACCACACAACCGGCATGCAAACAATAGCGATTGCGCGCTCTGAAGAACAGCACTGTGACCGGGCCTAACATCACCTCTAGCGCGAGCCGACCAGACGGATCAGCCAATACACAAATAGCTGTTTGGGTGGATAAGTCTAAAAAGTAAGCGTCGGTCCCATCAATTCGCACTAACCCATGATGTTGATCGCATAGGTACTCAATTTGTCTAACAGCGCCATCAAACGGAGCGCTACCCTTATATCGTAAATTCAATGCATCAGTAGTTAGCTTAGCCTGTTTAAAGGCTGTGCTGGACTTACTCTTAACGGTCGTTGAATTAACGTTTAAAGCCGTTACTTTTGAGCTATCAACTTTAAACGCAACGAGCTGTGGAAACTCCACGGTCGAACTTAAGACTACGCCACCCAGCAAGTAATAATGCTCTTTGTTAGAGCCGTCTAAAAACTGATCATCTGGAGTTATATTGCGCACGTTGGATGGCCTTTGATAGAACTCATTCTTTAGATACTTGTTGCTACTAGCGATCTCTGCAATTACGGACTTCACAGCATTAATGGTACATCGCCAAAATAATTGAAATTAGAACACTGAATGCTCTTAGCGGTTGATTACGGTTAAAGTATCGAATTAGCGCGTTAAGTGCCATCGCTTTTAAAAACTATTTTACGAACCACTTATCTACGACACCTCGACCAGGATTTAATATGCCATCTATCTACGACCGCTACCAAAAAATATCCAAGTTGCCTGCTGGTAAATTCATATTCAGCAAAATGGTCGGGTTCGGCGCGCCTTTCTTTCGATATTTACGAGCTCAAGTTTTAGACCTCAGCCCTGCGTATTGCAAAGTCCAAGTCAAAGACCGTCGTGGCCTACATAATCATTTGGGCACTATCAATGCCGGAGCTCTCTGCTCCCTAGCTGAAATGTGTGGCGGTATGGCGCTGGATGCGGCGATAGACCCAAGCTTGCGCTGGATACCCAAAGCAATGACTGTAAAGTACATCGCCAAAGCAACCGAGACTATTACGGCCATTAGCGACTTTGAAGTGACTACCATTGAGCCTGGCGAATTTGTTGTTCCCGTGGCTGTGAGTAATCGAGCTGGGGATTTACTGTTTACCGCTGACATCAGCTTTTACATCAGTAAGAAACCAGCAAGGCCTAAGAATTGGAGAAATTAGGACTTCTTA
The DNA here is from genome assembly GCA_002470515.1 of Proteobacteria bacterium UBA7415. Lineage (GTDB taxonomy): Bacteria > Pseudomonadota > Gammaproteobacteria > Arenicellales > Arenicellaceae > Arenicella. The sequence continues at coordinate 46,385 of DKML01000021.1, forward strand.
AAAACCCGCTTTAGGGGCTGTAAGTTCAACTCATCAACAACACTGGTTGCTGGCAGTTTAAGCGCACTGAATACACTGCTGGCGATGTCTTGAGGGCTAAGGGCAAACTCTTGCCCTTGCGCTGGCTCAAACGCCAACTCGTCAAAGAAATCGCTGCGCACAGCACCTGGGTTGATCAGAATCACGCGAATATCGCTATTTGCGCACTCTGCTCTAAGACTTTGCGCTAAACCGCGTAGGCCAAACTTACTGGCGCAATAAACGCTGCCCTGCTTTGCGCCTTGTAGCGCAGCCTCGCTGCCAATTAAGACTATGTCGCCACCTCCTTTAGCTTTCATAAGCGGCACAATTTTACTTAACAGCACTATGTTAGAGGTTAGGTTGGTGGTAATGAGCTTTTCGATTTGCGCAGTAGAGAATTGTTCGATTGCACCAAACTGACCATAGCCCGCATTGAGTACAAGTAGATCTAAACCGCTAAGTAAACTGCGGTGTTCTTTACAAAACGCATCTACCGCCCCAAGATCCGATTGATCGAGTGTGATGGCTTGAGCGAAGTTAAGATCGTTTTTACTGAAGTCACGCCCTACCCCGATAGCCGTATACCCTTGCTCAATCGCTTGGGTGGCAATAGCTCGACCAATGCCTGAAGTTGCGCCTGTGACTAGTGCATTTAAGCTCATATTAGTTTTGTCCGGTTTTTACGAGGTTGTACGAATGCGACGAACGTTAAGTTGCGCTTCTGTACGTGTACAGCCTGTCAGCTTGAATATGCTGTAAACAAAGCTGTTCTACGTAATCGAGTATCTGCGTTTCGATATCACTACGGTAGCTTACCATCGTGCCATTACTAGGATCCTGCTGCTCTAAGCCAAAATTAAACACGGGCTCTTCGGGGTACAGCTTATACATCGCCTTAAAGAACGTTTTGGGTACGCGAAAGCTACCTAACGTCACGCTATCTAATAACTCAGGGTCTAATTGGCTAAACACCTGTTCGGCTAAGCGCGCATAGCTTTCTTGATACCCTTCATGCCATATAACGGGGTCAAAGCGAATACCGATCTTCCATCCCTGCTCTTGAAGCTTTTGCAGAGCGTCGATCCGTTTACTCACCGCAGGTGCTCCTAGCTCTACGGCTTGCGCTACCTCTGAAGGGCTTAAACTCGCCGCAATCACAACTTTATCAGATGCTTTGCGTTTTAGAAGCGAACGAATTTGGGTGCTCTTGGTTCGCAGCTCTAATACCGCATTCGGTATGTGCTCAAATTGCTCAATAAAAAAGTCAGCAAACTGAGACATCGGCTCAAATGCTAAACTGTCGCAGTCGTAGCCCGAAAAAAACCAAGTAGGCTTCTCGTCGTTGGCGTGGCTGCTAGCGATTTTCTTAATCTCATCAACAAACTCTTCGTAGTTTACAAACAACAAATAATGAGCAGACTGAAACATGCCTTGTAAAAAACAATAGCGACAGTCGTACAAACAATTGAGCATGTGCGAAAAATAGTAGTGCGCGCCGCCACCGGTTTCATATTGCGCAGGCGTTGGGTGCACAAATGTATTTTCCTTAAGCGCAAGAATGAGCGACGGCGATTGCTTCTGCGCACGAAAGTTCTGGTTGTGGCCATTGAATATTTCGCTATGGCTTTGCACAGTAATCACTGTGGCCGATTTATAGCGTTTTAAGATCTCTTTGCTGCGAGGATGGTCAAGCGCGGCCTGCTCTATGTAGATAGTCTGAATCATGTTTTGCTACTTACGTTAACTTGGTACGCTAAAGTTTGGCGCTATTGAATTGACCAGTACCTGTAAGTCAGCAATCGCCTTTCGCGCATCAGTTTGAGCAACTAGATCTGCATTTGATGATGCGTCCCAACGCTCAGCCAGTATGAGCTTGTATACCAGTTCACCCACAATGCGTTTCTGGCTGTGCGATGCCCTAAAGGGTAGATCCAACATGGGAGCAAGTACATCAACCGCATCAACAAGATCACCCTTGCCTAACCGGCCTACTGCTGCGGCAAACGCGACTACATCAGCTACATGAGGCTTGATCAATGCGTAACAATCATCTTTGTTGAAGCCCGCCAAAGGTTGCTTAGCATTATCGGAAATAACTTTAATAACGTGTACATACTCTTTACTGACAAATCTTTGTGCGGCGCAGACAAAACCACTGGCTTCCATATCAAATACAAGCTCATTGTAAGCGTCTGAGGGCTGCGCTTGAGATTCCAGCCCTGCTCTACTCCATTTGCTCTTTATTATAATAGTTGGGTAAAAAGTGCGTTCTAGCAAAGGACCACTAACGCTGTGAATTAAGCACAACGCACCAACGGCTTTGTCGGCCGTGCCGCCAATTCCAAAGTTGATCCAAACGCAGCTTCGCTCAGACATTCCCGCTAACCACGCCGCAGCCATAGAGGCATTAAGCGCGCCCATTCCACTAATGACCAATATGTGTTTTGCCTCATCCAGATCAGCGCCATCTGAATAAAAGCCAAAAGGCTTAGCACATTGCTTGGTAAGCGCTAACGCTTCTACAAACGGCTTCGCTTCGGCCTCAGTGGCGAATACCCAAGCGACTGATCTATGATTTGCGTAATTCATAGTCGAATTATCGGTTCCAACGCTCGATTTTGCGAGTCATCTCTTCAGCAAGTTGCTGGTTTGCGTGTTTAATTGCCCCATTGCGAAGAATCTTAGCTTTTTCGAGCAGTGTTGAACGAGTCTGTGCAATAAGTTCTTGGTTTAACAACCAGTCGGGCTTGGGCTTGGGCTTGGGCTTGGAATCGAAATCTGCTTGAATAAGTATCTTCTCAAGTGCCGTTACCCGAAATCGATCCATACCCCAATGCTGACGCGACAATTGATCTGCATGACCACCTGTTTTATAAATCTGAGGGCTCCCCACAAAAGCAACTTGATAATACGAGCATATTCGCAACCACAAATCATAGTCTTCACACGCAGGTAAGCCTTCATCAAAGCCCCCTACCTTAGAAAACACATCGCGGTGAATTAAAATTGAGGACGGCGACATAGCGCACAAAGGCAAACAGTGCGCGTAAATCATCCCGCCATGCTTTTGGTGTTTGTTGTGTTGGTTAACCCTCACCCCTTTGCGGATCCATATCTCTTGCGTATGACACACGGCTAAGCCCGTCTCATCAATAGCGTCGAATTGAACACTGAGCTTTTCGGGCATCCAGCTGTCATCAGAATCCAACAAGGCTATCCATTCACCCTGCGCTACACCTAAGCCGGCGTTACGGGCCGCGCTAACGCCACGATTGTTTTGAACCAAGAGCTGTACATCAGGGTAGACCCGGCCAACATACTCGGCCGTACCGTCATCAGAACCATCATCAATAACAATAAGTTCGTAGTCGCGATTCAAAACCCAGCCTTCTTTCTCAAAATGACTTTGAGCCAGCACAGACTCAACTGCCACAGATAGACTGTGCAGTCGATTAAAGCTGGGAATAAGGACAGAAAGTTTCATGGCGTATGAAAGAAGCAAGTTTCGGGGTGGAATGTACCAGAAGTGTAAGCAATAAAACTTTAATGCCGCACAAAGATTGTGCTATTTTGCATAAATAAGCACGATTAAGTGACTGTTTTAATTAGAAATTAGAAAGTGTTGGGTATAAAACACACCAACGGTGTTGCAAAAAACTCACCAAATTAAATAAATCGTCACTTTAGGTTAACAGTACGTTAAACCAACTCTTGAGTTTCGAAACGAGTCGTATGATTAGTCCATGAAATGTAAATGAGTATTTATTTTCATAACTCTCTCTTCTTTTTGTTATTTAGCGCCGCTCCCTAAACAGAGCGGCGTTTTTTTTGCACATGGATGTGCTTATATTGCGTGTGCATGGGTGCACAAAAGCAATGTCGGTTAGCGAAACCACGTAAAACATCGACTCAAAGAAATAAAACAGAACTAAAGGATGGCCTTATGCCGCGAATGCATGGATGCATAAGAGCGGCGTGGTTAGCGAAACCACGTAAAACACCGACTCAAAAAACAAAACAAGACTAAAGGATGGCCTTATGCCGCGAATGCATGGATGCATAAGAGCGGCGTGGTTATAGAAAGCTCAGAATTCGCAACCCGCCGAACACAAGAAACGAAACAGGACCCAACATGTGCTTATATTGCGTGTGCATGGATGCACAAACGCGGCGTCGTTAGAGACGCCACAAACTTACAGGGCCACAAGAACCAATAACCAACGTAACCCAAAAAGCACTCATCCCAAACACCTCTCGATTCCAACCAAAGCCACCACACACCAATAACAAATCCCACATCGACGCAAAACAGGCCCAAAACCTCACTCCCCACCACCCCAAACCAAACATCTCCCCACATAAACACAAATCAAAGGTTGCTAAACCGATTCATCTCTGGATATAATCCCGCCGCTCCATTGGACGCCGGAGTGGCGGAATTGGTAGACGCGCCGGATTCAAAATCCGGTTCCTTCTGGGAGTGCCGGTTCGATTCCGGCCTTCGGTACCAATGGATTATTAAGTACAGCCTTATTCATCAATAAGATAAGTTGCTGAAAAGCAGATTCAAAAAAAGAGCCCGCGACTGCGGGCTTTTTTGTGTCTAATGTTTTCTACTATCGGAGATGTACTAGGTTGGTAAAGTGACACAGATTAATTTAAGAGTTTTCGTACGCATTTGGCGTTTCATAACCTAATGTTGAGTGAAGCCGAGTTCCGTTATAGTAACGGATGTAGTGATTAACGTCATTGATAATCCCCTCACGAGTTAAATGGATAACGTTAGCCAGCCATTCATATTTCAGACTACCAAAAAATCGCTCAACAACCGCATTGTCATAGCAGTTGCCTTTGCCGCTCATTGAGCTTTGCATGCCATAATCAGCAAGCTGTTTCCGATAAGCACGGCTTGTGTATTGCGATCCTCTGTCGCTGTGATGAAGCAATCCGTTTAATGGTTTTCGCAGTGCGTGAGCATGCTTTAAGGCGCGTATTATTAAGGCTGTTGTCATACGCTCGGCCATCGCCCAACCAATGATCTTACGTGAGTGTAAGTCCATCACAATGGCAAGATAAACCCACCCCTGACGAGTCGCCAGATACGTAATATCAGTGCTCCAGACTTGATTGGGCTTGTCGGGATTGAAGCTCTGATCTAACACATTCGGTGATATTGGATTACTGTGATTGCTGTTCGTGGTTGCTTTATACGATTGTCGTTGAGTGCACTTTAGGTTGAGCTTACGCATAATTGTTCTCGTTTTGGTTTCACCAATGGTGAAGCCTGACTTGTTCAGCGCACGGCACAGCTTCACGTAACCAAGACCACTGCGCGTTTGGTTAAATAGCCGCTTGGCTTCTCGATAAAGCAGTAACTCACGCTCACTAATAACCTTGGCTGGCTTGCGCCGCCAACGATAATAAGCGCTTGTGCTCACCCGTAGTGCCGAGCATAGATCAACAAGTCTCTAGATCGTTGGATTGACTGGACTGTTTGCTGGTCGATGGTCTTGTAAGGGGCTTCCTTAATGTTTGGTCGGTTAGCTGCTTCAGCTACAGCCAGAGCATCGTTGGCATCGGTCTTGTGACCCTGACGAAAGGGTGTAACGGACATCGCTGGAAGGATTTTAGTATTGTGCCCAAACGATCGAGCAACGCGAGACCAATAGTGTGCTGTCGCACAAGCTTCAAAAGCGACCAATGATGGCTTTTGATTAGCCAAGTAGTCTCTGAATTTACGTCGACTAAACTCCTTGCTGTGCGACAACTTCCCGTTCTTAGATAAACAAGCAGCAGCAATTACGTTCTTGGCAAGGTCAACGCCGATAGTAGTATGATTATTCATGTATGGATTCCTCAGATGAGAGTTGTGGTGATTCTCAACCCTAGCACTTAGGGTGGAGGAGTCCATACATTGAGTATACAAGAGCCCTTTGCATACACCAAACCGCCCTACTCTTATGCAACCCACCACTCTTACCAACTCCACTATGTGCAACAATCACAATGTGGTTCTCAACACACAAGGTCGCAGCACGTAAGTCGTTCCGTTTATACTCGCCCATCAAGATTGGGGTATCGACTTAGAGCAAAGATGTTAAAGCCAAGAGAATCGCCATCGAATAACTCATTACCTTCTCCTTTTTACTTCTATTCCTGCGAACCAACGTCCTAACCTCTAGACCTCTGTATCCTCTGATGTAAATAAGACAACCCAAGCAAGCTAAGCCCTAGCCCCATAAAGGATGCTACTCGCAAGAGACCATCTAAGTCAGACATATCAACCAAGAAGAGCTTGGCAATCACTAACCCGAGCAAGCCTATGCCTACTCGATAGATGGTCTGATTTGATTTGCTAGAGCGAAGAGCTCCACCAAGAACAAGAACCACTGCAATCGTCAGCCAAACAATCGAATAAGTATAGAGCTCGCCGCTCTGCATAGGTTCGTATAAAAGGATGTCGCCTTGCCAGAGGTGTTTGATTTGCAAGTTAATGAAGATGAATGCAGCTACGCCACTAAACATAATGGCCTTGGTCTTAAACGCAGGTGCGTGGTACTGCGAGACTAGCCAGCCCAATAGCACCGGCGCACCAAAGCTGAGTAACATGAGATTAACAATTGGCGTTGATGAAATATTTGTCCAAATCCAGTCACCTTGAGCCAGCGTGGCGGTTAAGATGAGAGCGTAGTAAACCAAGCTTAGGCAGATCAAGCCGTATGAAAACCGACAGCGTCAAAGTGTCTGTCCCGACAGCGTTAAAAAACGGCTACAGGCCTAGATTTATAAGATAAGCATTTATGGCAGACCTTAGGTCACAGACTTTAATCTTAGAACCTTATCACCCGTTGTTTCAAAGACTTTTTCTTCTAGATATTTAAAGCCATATCTATCATAGAAATTTCGGCCGATGTGGTTTTCTTTGAAAACTTCCACCTCAAGTCTAGCGTGCAAGCTTTGAGCTTTATCCATCAATGCTTTACCAAGGCCACGGCCATGACATTTGGGATCAACAAAAATAGCGCCAACTTCATTGCCAATAAGCGCAATAAACCCAACTACTTTACCCTCATCTTCTACAACCCATGTATCCGCATTTGGCAAATACATATTAGGTATATTTATTTTCTCTTGTGCGAGAAATGATTCTGATAAAAAGGGGTGAGCCAGTCTCGTTGATTTCCCCCACGCTTCTAATAGCTCGCTCAAGTCCGAGCCTATATAAGGTCTAATAATTGTGTTCATGTCTATCCTGATTTTCTTAGTAGATGGTATTGAGCACCGTATATCTAGGGGCAACCTTACTAGCAGAACTTTAGAATAGATTGAAGAAAAACGACTGTTTAGTGATTGTTATTCAAAATTTCCGTACACGTCTATAGCAAAGTCTCGACGTCTCACATAGGCTGCGGGGGTAGAGCCGATATTGTCTTTTAGGTGACGAATTAAGTGCGGTTGATCACTAAATTCAAACTGAGCAGCCACATCCGCCCAGTTAATGGAGGTATCTTCCATTTGATAGATGTAATCCATAATGGCTTCCAATCTCATCATCGATTGGTATTGCTTTAAAGTAAGTTGGGTTACTCGCAAAAAACTGCGTTCTAGGGTGCGTTGAGAACAGCACAGGGCCGCACCCATGTCGGAAACGGATGTACTGCATAACTGTGGTAACGCTTTATTTGTAAGTTCGCTGTGTTTATCTGATCGACCATCCAATAACCAAGGAAGAAGTAATTCGTCCAATTCAATACAGCTATTTTGAGAATGCATGACAGTTTTGGCGAGCAGTGTTCTCAGAGCAACGTCCTCTAGCCCCATTATCTCATGCGGGTCAGCAACAACAACTTGGTCAAGTGCGGGTGCGGGTGTCATTGAACTAAGTTTCAAGGAATACAGCACTCCTACGTGAAACTTGATGCCAAGAATTAAAAACGGTTCCGAGTGATCCATTTCAAAGGATTTTCTATGCGCGAATATCCAATGGCACCCGCGGCCTCTCGCTGACTGAGTGTTTTGGCTGTATCGATATTCTTGCTCTGGCTTAGCAAGGATTAGATGCGCTGCAGGATCAGGATTTAGCTTTGGGTGTGTATACCCTACGTCGCCTGGCTCTTTTTCCAGCAGCCAATAACAATCAACATACTTTGCAACAATCTTGTTTTGAGGGAATAGTTTCCAGGTTCTCATTTAGTTTGCTTTACTGTGTGTGAGAACAAACAGTCCTTATCTGCTTGATCTCAATATAAATATCTCTCCACCTTCGAATGTCCGCTTCGAGCCCCTATGAGGACATTTCTTTAGTTGGCGATATATCGCCCAATCGTAAAGGGCTTTAACCCCATAAATATTAACTAAATAGCAAAACTGTATTCGTAAACCCACCAGAATTGTATGGCTAGAAGAGCTAACCCAAGCGCCCAGTGAATCCCGCGATGCGCAGTAAATATTAATCCAACACACATAAAACAAAGCACCAACCTAAGAGCGTTAGTTGCGCTGACTAAGTCACCGCCTTCCAAGAACCTGTGGCTGAGCCCGAATGAGACTACAGTAGCTGTTGCGAGGAGAAAAAATGGCCGACGGCGTCGAAAGAAGTGTGTGTCGAGATCGTCTCCGTCCGACGTTTTTGGAAACAATACGGCTGCCGACATAAATAGCAGTATGGGAGGAGCGATCAGCAACATAAATTCCGGATACAGCCAACTGTCACGATCCCGAAAATTCCAGCAGGACCAGAGCCATTGTATCTGCATATTAAATATCGACAGAACCCATAACCAATGCAAGTGACCGGGCTTTAGTTCGTGTCGGAGCACTCGGACAATGCCGCCGAGCAGTTCTGCGATTCCTAGGCTGACAATTACTGTCACAAGAACTAGGATGAATTCAAAGACATCCAACGGTTGAACCTCCAAGTACTAACAGTCCCATTGTACCCAAGTCTAACGAAGGAAACTGAAACGGCTGTTGTCCTTGGTCAAAAGTGTTCAGTCGATTCTGTAATCTCTCTGATTCCCGAAGACAACAAGATAGCGGGAAACCCGCTATTTTTGACCCAACTTAGACCAAAAAATCACAACACTCATTGAATCTAATATTCTTTGCATAATTGTTTGCCCGGCACCTTGTCTGATACATGTGATATCGCCTCCTATCACCCCCCAGCTCAATCTCTCCTATCGCATTGATTCATATACAGTATCAAGACACTCTACAAAACATAAGGTAACTATTATTTTAATAACGTGGCTGATTTAGATGGCTTGGCACCTTGGTATCTAACAACCTTAATGAGTACAGACTGTGTCAAAAC
>DKML01000001.1 GCA_002470515.1 Proteobacteria bacterium UBA7415
TCTAAGGCCAGCTCATACTCGCGCTGGTCGTCAATCGATTGGTTCCAGTTAGAGACCTGAATACCCATAAACACGCCGAACACAACGATAACAAAATCAACTAACACAGAGAACCAGTCTTCTTTGGCTATATGGGGTTTAATGCGGCGAAAAATCATTTTTAATATCTGCGTTGTTTGTGGGGATTTGCATTTTTGAATGATTGCCCAGCGAGCGCACAGTTCATGGTGTTATATCTCAATTGTAATGTTTTACCGCTGAACGAGATGCGCGCGAGGTCGTGATCATGATCGCTAACGTGAATTACTCCTCCTAGCCTTAGTTCGTTACAGCTCGCGTTGGACCTGATTTTTAGTCAGCGCTAATATTATGGTAGCTTAACGTTCAAATAATAAGAAGAACGCTCTATGAAATACGCCATCGTTACCGACTCGGTTAGCTGTATGCCTGAAAGTGAATTCATACATCGCTCGTTTAAACTGCTTCCGCTTGCCGTCAGTTTTGAGGATGTGCATTACTTAGATACCATTTCAGAAAAAGCGTTGATTCCCATGCATGCTGCGGCGCGGGTTGGTGTGAAAGCTAATTCCATGTCAATTACGCCCACCGAAGAGAATATTAGAAAGTTTGTTATAGAAGAACTCGTTCCCTACTATGACACCGTCTTTTTCTTTACCCCGGGCAGTGGCCTAACTCCCATTTACGATACCTGCAAGCGCGTTGCCGATTCGATTGCGGCCGAAGCCAAAGCGATTAGACTCGAAAAATCGATCACCACGCCGTTTCGAATTAGCTACATCAATACTCAGTCGGCGCTCGCTGGGCAAGGCTTGGTCGCAATGTATGCAGACGATCTTTTAAAAGCCGAAACGCCCTTAAGCGAGTTCACGAACAAAGTCAGCGACCTTGCTCCCTTGGCTCAGTCAATCGTTGTTATTAGGGACGTCATTTACGCAAGACACAGACAAAAAATGAAAGGCAATCACTCACTTTCATTACCCGCAGCAATGATCGCAAACGCATTAAAAGTTTCGCCCATTTCCAAACTACATCAAAATGAGCTGGTGATGATTGACGTTAAAACGCGAGGCTTTGCCAACAGCGTTAACAAAGTGTTTGAGTTTTGCATTGAACAAATCACCCAAGGCCTAGCGGTGCCCATGATTAATGTTTCGGTTGCTGGGGACCCCGCATCTCTTCATCAATACAATAGCTTTAAGCGCTTACAACACGAGTGCGAGAATCATGACATTAAGCTCTACATCGGGGTAATGACTTTAGCAGGGAGCATTCAAATTGGGTGTGGAACCGTGAGTGTAGGCATAGCACCACTCGACCCAGAGGCGGCACCTGGTTGAAAAAATCACTTTTTTGACACCATTAAAGTGGTCTATACTTATCGTTATCTAAGTTCAGATAATCCCATAGAACTTCGCGAGGACACTATGATTCGAAACACATTACGATTTACTCTAGCATTTGTAGTTTTTGGTTTAGCCAGCACATAAGCGCTTGCACAAGAACTATCGTGTGACAGTTTGGCGGAAGTTGGCGATACTGCATCTGAAGTGCGCGATGCACTCTATGAAATTGGCACTATCACCGAGGGTGACGAAGTTGACATGGCTCTTGATGAGCTGATTGACGGACTTTGGATGATCGCCGAAGCTGAAGGTAACGACGCGCTCGAAGATCAGATTGACGCAATGACTGAAGGTTGGGAAGAGATGGACGGCGATTTGCTAATGAGCGGCTTACAAGGCGCTATTAATAGCGTGGACACGTTGCTATTAGTTTTTAAGTAGTCATTTAATAGCACTCTCTCAGCGCTTGATTGAGTGCTATTAGTTCTCGCCTCGTTATTATGTTGGTTTAACAGCTTACCCCTTGATTTATAAAGCTCTTTTTTCGGCAAACGCGTCGCAAATTGATACCCAAACTTTCGCCATATTGATTAGTAATTAAGCAATACCGCACGTATACTCGCGCGGCATCCAGCCTACGGCGCCACGAGGGCCCGTTAACCGCTTATTCGGATGCCAATAATGCCATTGGTTTGTACTTTACTCGCCGATGTCTACGCGAGGGAAAGTACCAATGTCAAACGACATAGATCAAAGTAGTGATGTAGTAGAAGAATCAGTTGATGATTCATCAATCAAATTTTCGGACCTAGGCCTGTCGGCTGAGGTTTTACAGGCAGTTAACGACCAAGGCTACGAAGCGCCTTCGCCGATTCAAGAAAAGAGCATTCCACCTTTATTAGAAGGTCGCGACCTGCTCGGTCAGGCACAAACAGGAACAGGTAAAACAGCGGCATTTGCGCTGCCTTTACTCAGCCTAATTGATGCCAACCAACGCCAACCACAATTGCTCATTTTGGCACCGACTCGCGAGCTTGCGATTCAGGTTGCCGAAGCGTGTCAGCAATACGCTAAGCATATTAAAGGCATCAACATTCTGCCTATATATGGCGGCCAGTCTTACACTATTCAGCTCAAGCAGTTAAAGCGTGGTGCACAGGTTATTGTAGGCACACCTGGACGTGTAATGGATCACATGCGCAAAGGCACGTTATCTTTAAAAGACTTGCGCGCGTTAGTGCTCGACGAAGCCGACGAGATGTTACGCATGGGCTTTATCGATGACGTTAAGTTTGTGCTTGAGCACTCTCCACCAGAACGGCAAATTGCCTTGTTCTCAGCGACAATGCCAAGAGAAGTAAAGAAAGTAGCTGACCAACACTTGGTTGATCCGGTACACATCAAGATCGCCAGCAAAACTGTTACAGGCGCCAATATCTCACAACGTTTCTGGGTAGTGCGTGGCACGCATAAGCTAGATGCCATTACGCGTATACTCGAAAGCGAAGAGACCGAAGGCGTCATTGTGTTTGTGCGTACCAAAACCGCCACAACCGAGTTAGCCGACAAACTATCGGCTCGCGGCTTTAGCAGCGAAGCACTAAACGGTGATGTGCCGCAGGCGAATCGCGAGAAGATTGTTGATAAATTGCGTAAAGGCAAGATCGACATCTTGATAGCAACCGACGTTGCTGCGCGTGGATTAGACGTTGAGCGAATCAGCCACGTTATTAACTTTGACGTACCGCATGATACTGAGTCTTATGTGCACCGTATTGGCCGAACAGGTAGAGCAGGACGTACAGGTAAAGCCATTCTGTTTATTGCGCCGCGCGAGCAACGCATGCTTGCGTCAATCGAACGTGCCACTAAGCAAACCATTACTCCAATGGAACTGCCTACAGTTAAGGACATTAACGAAAGTAGAGTTGCGCGGTTTAAGAACAAATTGATCGCAGCAACATCTGACGAAGACCTAAGCTTGTTTACGCAGATCATTGCAGAGATGCAGCACGACCAAGAAATAGGTGTAGAGCAACTTGCTGCTGCCGCGTTGTTTATGGCACAGGGAGATACTCCTCTGATCTTGGACGAGAAGGAACTAAAAGCGAACCGTGCGTTTGTGCAAGATTCGGATTCAAGAGGTGAGTCTCGGGGTGATTCACGTGGATCAAGGCCACGTGAAAGCCGCTTTAAAGGCGAAGACCGTGAGTACCGTGGAGGTGGCGTAGACAAACCAGCGCCGTCAATCCAGCCTACTGCGCTTAACAAATTTCCTGACTTGGAGATGGCTCGCTATCGTTTAGATGTTGGGCGACACGCTGGCGTTAAACCCGGCAATATCGTTGGTGCAATTGCCAACGAAGCCGAGATCGAAAGCCAATACATTGGCGAAATCGAAATTATGGATGACTACTCAACGGTAGATCTTCCAGCGGATATGCCTAAGGGTATTTTCTCGATCTTGAAGAAAGCTAGAGTTGCCGGCAAACCATTGAATATCTCTATTTATAAGGGTGAGACAGATGGCACGGAAAAGGATTACTCAAACCATCCTAAACCCAAGCAATACAAGCCAAGCAAAAAGTCTTACAACACCAAGCGAGATCGTGGCGAAGGCCCTAAAGCTAAGTCTGATTTTGCGCTAAAGAAACGGAAGGATCGTAAGAAGCCTTAATAAGCGAAACAGCACGTTGCTATAAACAGGCAACAAACGTTAAGCACGCGATGTGGCAAGATTCCTTTTGAAAGGGTCTTGCCATTTTTTTGTGCGAATATTATCTACACACTCTCATCTCAACCGCCACATAAATGCTATCTGAGGACATCGTCTATGTTGTAGACTCGAGATATAAGTAGCTACAAACCCCTAAGCAAAATGAATAATTATCTTAAAGGATTCATCGTCTTCATCATTGCGCTTGTCGCTTTGCTGTATGTTTTAAAGATAACCGCGCCCGACCCAAAGTTTAATTTGGCTACGTTCGAAGAGACGCCCTTGCAGTCTGGCATATTGCCTACGGCCGATGGTTGGACGCTGGCTCAGACGGTTGTTGCAAACGGCTCTGTTCGAACCTTGCTTGTTACTAACTTTGATGCAGACTCAGTATCCGCTATCGATCTGAAAAGTGTTGGTGGTGCAGAATCTACTAATCCCTTTGAGGTATTTGCATCTTTTACTGAACAAGAATTGGCTGGACTGGTAAACGATGAAAGCCTAAGTCAGAGCTTTGCTTTTAGCGCACTGGTCTCTGTGGCGGGCAACGCAGACCGGCATCTTGCTATAGGTACTAATTTTCCTGAACACGCCGAAGAAGCGCAAAGTGATTCTGTGTTTAACTTTCCTAAGTTTGGTGTCGCTACGCCAGCTAGAACTAGCGTTGATTGGATCGAGGGCGGATTGCTAGATTATGAGGTAGAACTTTGTTTACGATTCGATCGCCCAATCCAATCGCTCGAGGATTTTGATGCCGCAAGCAAGGGATTCTTTCTATGCGGCGACTTTACCGAACGTGCCACGCTACTGCGTCTAATAGATACTGACAACCTAGATTCGGGGACTGGTTTTAGTGACGGCAAGAGCGGCCCTGGATTCTTCCCGTCTGGTGCATTGCTGGTTATTCCACACGACTGGCAATCTTTTATAACTAACGAGCGAATGACAACGGCGATGAATGGCGAGCCTAGACAGGATGCGCGCGGTGGCGAGATGATCTATGACTTTCGTGCACTCACGTCAAAAGTGTTGTCCGACATGGATAAGCCCCGCTTTCTGTTTAAAGACGATTACGTAAAGCTGGCACCGTCCAATCAAATCGACCAAGATATGATTTTGATGTCCGGCACATCTGAAGGCGTAATTTTTACCACACCGACACGAGCTGATTTTATCAACGCGCTGTTTACGTATATACGCAACGGTGCGATGTTTGAAGAGGCGTCTCTTTACGATACGGCGATAGAATCTTTTCTAGGGTCTGAATACAAATCAGGTCATTTTATGCAGCCTGGAGACCAAATTGAATTTAACTCCTCTTCGCTGGGCAATATTGTTGTTGATGTTGAGTGAGCTAAATTATTAGATGGTTAAGTCAGGGGAAATGTAAAAATGACTCGGATCAAGCGCCCAAGCTTAGTCATTGGTTCGAGCACCCATAAAGACGAGCAACGGGTTATAGTCGTAAGTGTCGGCGCTACGCAATGCTGCAATATAAGCATCGCGTCGTTCATTGCTCCTCATTAAGTCATGCCCCGCCGCCCAATCAATTGGTGGATGTGAGAAACATTCTTTTAGGTAAGTGTCTGCCATGATTCGCGCGTGACAACCGTTTCTATTTGGGAAGCAATGAATTTGTACCAAACGATGATGCAAACGAGCAGCGGCTTCTATCGGCGAAAACGTACCGTGCTCAGCCCAATAAGCCGCATCATCTAACACCACCTTTATCTGAACGCCGATGTATATCGGATCAATACCAATACTTTTCTCAGTCTGGCGAAATTCCCCAGCCCAGCGCCAAATCTCGCCGAAAAGTCTCCGGTGAAGTTCGCGAGCGAATTCCTCGCTCAAGATTTGCGTTTTACGTTTACGACGCAACCACATCAACCCATTTTGTACATTGATCTGCTCAACTTCGTTAAGTTGCCCCCGCGTTGTGATGTGCTTAAATTTCAAGCCTTCTAACTCGTCTGGGTCAAGCGGGGTAGCTCCGTCAGGATCTTCGATGATGCTAGTCATTATTAGTCCTTCCAAAAATCAGAATTAATGCCAGCCAGTAAATCGCCAGTTATTCTCTTGATTTCACCCTCTATGGCTTCGGCGCTTAGAGATTGCTTTTCAAGCGCCATATGAGTACTCGCTTCGGTCACCAAAGCCTTTGCTTTATTTCTAGCACGTTTCACCATAACTTCCTCAATATTCGTATCGACGGGGATGATTGCATAAACGAACTTACACCCCATGCCCTCTGCCAATGTGTTCATTGATTGGATAGTGGCACGTCCATTCTTTTCTGATCGTTCGATTGACGATACGGTTGAGCGTGTTTTATTTACACGATTTCCGAGGTCAGCAAGTGACATCCCCAAGGCATTACGCACAGTGGCGATCCAGCCCTCCTTTGGTTGTTTAAGATCTCTCACCTTAACAATAGCGGCCTCATTCACTATGGACTGATATTGCTTTCTTACTGTATTTTTTAGACTCATTTTACTATTACAATCTGACGTCATATCAATATATGTATCATCATAATGTTGCATATAAATGTCTTATGTCAAGTTTAAATAATACAGAATAGTTTTAATCGTATGATTAAAATGATACAAAATTAGTAACGCTCACAGTCTGTTTGAGGGGTAGTTATATACGTCAAGGACTTTTCCGCGAGTTAGTCGGGTGGACTTTCAAGGCCTGCTGCTTAGGCTCTTAAGGTGACTTGGTAATCAACTAAGAATCATAAGATAACCTAGTTACGGCGTATTTAATTCATCTAGGCGTGCATCAATTTGCGATATCAAGTCTATGTAGTGGGCGTCTAAATCAACCACCACATTCCGAATATCGTTGACCAAAGCAGACCTGTAGATAATGAGGTTGGCAAATTCTCGAGACTTTAAGGCGCTTATATCTCCGCGGTTTAAGTCAGGGTCAAACATTCCGTCAGCACCAGCATTCACGTCTCGATCAGGGAAAGGTCGAAAGATGCCACGCAAGTCAAAATTGGTAATTAAGAATGGATCGCCGAAAGAATAAAATGTTTCAAACACATTTTTATAGTTGGTTCGATAGAGATTTAACATTGTGTCCAATTCAAGCAACTTACGTCTGAGCTCAGCACTGCCTAATTGACTTAGCTTGCCTGAACTCTTGAGTTCCTCAAGCGTAGGCACTTCTGGTTCAGCGTAACCAAAACGCCACATGCCTTACCAGACGAGTTGATCCAACTCTTCCAGCGACAGATCAGTAACCTTTCCATCAACTTAATCGGCCAGAGCTCTTCTCGCCTCTTGATCTTCATCAATGAGCTTTAGCTGCCTAAGCAATTCCGGCCGAGTCACTTCTAAATCAACTTTTAACGCCTGTAGAGTCTGAGCTTCTTGCACATCGCGCGCTCGGTCTTCGTTCCAGCTAGTGATCTGAAAAGCGATAAGAATGCCGACGACCACAATCACAAAATCGAGCGTAACAGCAAACCAGTTTTGGTCTTTTACGTGTTGGGTGATTGAGCGAAGTAGCATTAGCGTATCTCTTGGAGTCGGTATCTAAGCAACTCGATTAACGCTTGAGTGTCGGCTTCTAGGGCAACGATTCGCTCGATTGAGGCGCGTATATTGTATACCCGATTACTCAGTAACCCTTCGAACCTCTTAGACGAGAACAAGTCCTGAAATTCGCTTGTGAGTTTGCTCGGTGAATCGTGCACACTGAATTGGCCTAAATATTGGTCAATATTGGGCCAGGCCAAGTAGTCATACGTGAAACCTAGTATCAGCTCTTCGCCATGCATCCGCTCGATATCTTCCCATTCAATAAGCACTTGCGCTTGTGCCTGCCATTGGCTGAGTCGACTTTGAATCTCTGCTGATTGAATAAGTTTGATATCACCCGAAGCCATATGTGAATTAGTAACGCCGAGCGCAGGTATAAACTTGGGATTAGTTAAGCAGTTCACGAGTGGAAGAGCAATATTTTCATCACTAATGTTCGGGTCGGGTTTTGGTGCGATCAAACTTAATAGATAAGCTGTGCCCGTCACCGCACTTTCGCTTATGTCTCGGTCGGCAGCCAGCAATTCAAGGTTCTCTTGATACTCATCTATGAGTCTTTCAAGAATTGTCACTTCCGCGAGTCGATCATTACGGTCTGCATTCCACTCGGTTAACTGAAAACCAGCGAAGATACCAAAGACCACAATAAAAAAATCTATGGCAACCGCAAACCAGTTTTCTTGTTCAACACGAGTTTTTATACGACGGTAAAACATAGTTTTATGAACGGTTATAGAGCACGGATTATCAATTTGGACTGTATTTAAAACACAACAAACCAAGTTTAGCACGCCAATCGCTTTCTGCACCTTAAGCCACGGCCAAACAAGAAACAGGCAAAAATGGTGCTAATAACGATCAAACGTCTAGCAAAAATCAACCATAAACGCAAATCAGAATGTATCTCAATTACCTATACGTTTGATATAAAGAGTGTTACCGTAATCTCACGTTGTACATGCAAACACAGCGCGAATCTCAAATAAAATAAAACAACACGAGGACACAATAATGGGTGCATCAAAAATTTTACTTATTCTAGTAGTACTGATTTCGGTCGTTTCTGCCTTTATGGCAATACCCGAACTCGCCGCCATCGCTGGCATCGTCGGTTTGATCTACGGTGTCATTGCGGTTGAAGATGATCGTCGCGTTTACTTTTTAGTTATGGCTGTAGCCTTAGCTACTGGTGCAGGCGCATTAGGCGGCATTCCAGTCGCTGGTGAGTACCTAACAAGCATGCTGACTACATTAAGTGCTTTTGCAAGTGCTGGTGCTATCGGTGTTATTGGTAAAGGCATTGCCGACCGATTGATGTAATAGTGACTCAGTAAGATCAAGATTTTTTTCTTGATATAGAAAGGCCCGTTTTTAACGGGCCTTTTTTATTGCTTGAGTAGCTGATTTAACAGGATGCTCATTTGTAACTTAACAAATTGCATTTGCGCCGCATTCTCTTCATCAAAGTATGACTATTCACTGTCGACACAAGCCCTAGAGTACACACCTGCCGTCGCCAATGATTAGAAAATTCATTTATGAAAGCAGGTGGTTCAAGTTTAAAAGCACTAGTGGGTGTCTATGTAAGTCGTCAGGTCAGCAATTATTTTATCAGGCTGACCCTCTTGCTTTTTCATCGCAAGCGTAACTAATGAAACAGTGCTTAGCCAAAAATTTAAAGTTAACTCAACACGAGGATTCTGAGTTAACGCATCGAACGTTTCTTTAACATTCGCCAAGTTTTTGGGTGGCGGACAATCGGCAATTAGAGTTTGATTTCGACCATTAAAACTAAAGCAATATGCCCACATATGCTCTTGCATGTGCGCCGGAATAATCGAACGCACTAACTCTCTATACTCAGGTAGTTCAGCATTTATAAGTGTCGTTTGCACGAACAAGTCATGGTAGATACTAAGCTTGTCGCGCAGGTTAATGTCACGCGGAAAACCTTCGCGTTTCATTTCTTCGTACGCGGTGTTATTCAGGCGGCCATCAATCCATTTAGATGCATGAAAGAATGCTGCTACTTCTAGCCAACAGTCGCTTGCACATTGCTTAGTAGCAATAGTGCTTAATGCGTCGTAGCCAAATCGAGTGACTGTACGCAAAGCACTCTCGGCATCACCAATATCGATAATATTTCTCTTAATATCCTCACGCACTGCTTCTAGATGTTTAATCTCGCGCGCATCTACGGCTCGGCTTTCTCGCCACTGGTCTAATTGCAGAGCAATAAGCACACCAGAGATAACCATCACAAACTCAATAATAATAACGGCCCAATCTTGTCGGCGCAGTGCGTTGGCAATACGGTGTAGAAACATTGTCTATATCCACTATCAATAAACTTTACAGCTTTAGTTTAGCAGACTAGATACTTGCTTGAACGAACAAATGTTGTGGCGTAAAGATCAGGTTAACTGTCCGCAATCCCATTAGAAATATTATTAAAACTAGTAGGCACCTACCTGTTTACTCAGCTAAGAAGTATGCAAAAATCATACTCGTAATAAAGTCCACACTCCAATTGCGATAAAGCCTATTCCTGCGGCGATTTGTAAGTACTTTGGATCCATCGTTTCTGCCAACACGCTACCTGCGAGAACGCCCAAAGCTGACGCCACAATCAGCGCTGCTGATGCTGCGAAGAACACGGTGTATTTGCTTACCTCTTTATCGGCCGCAAACAGCATAGTTGCGAGTTGGGTTTTGTCGCCCAGTTCTGCAATAAATACGGAAGCGAAGATTGTGAGAAATATTTTCCAGTCCATTGTGTTAATCCTTGCTTATACTTGGCTCTGTTATCAATTAATTTCTCTTAGACCACTCTGAGTTGCCGTCGATATCAATGATGTGTTTAAGGTAACGATTTGCGATACTAACCGCATCAAATTTGTATTGCCATAAGTTTTTCTTACAAAATGTGGTGTCGGCTAAAGGCCCACATTTTGTTAATGATGTGAACCGCTATCGTCTTCGCCACGCGCTGTGAGAATCTGATAGTGCTCGGTCGCCAAGTTAGGCAACTTATTGATGAACGCCACCATCGCCCATATTCGGGCATCATCATGAGTGGGTCCCCATGCGGGCATTCCACTGGCTTTAATGCCATGCTTGATGATACAAAAGTCACGCTGTGCAGACTCCAAATCGGCCAAACCTAACGTGCGGTCTTTCGCTAGATTCGGCGGCGTTGGATATAGCCCAATACTCATATCACTTTGTTCAACCCCAGGCTTTAAATGGCAAGTTGCACACATCTCGTTGTAGTCGGGTCCACCAGCCAAGAGTAGATCTGGATTGGAAAGATCAGGTACCTTAACTGAAGACGATGCGCGAGCAATAGATTGCTCACGCACGGTTTCCAACAAAGCATAAGTTAACTTATTGTGCTGAGTATCGGCACCGACAGGGTATAGCCCCGAATAAATAAATGCCGCACCCAGAAAAGCAAAGGTAAAACCCGCCCACAAAACACTCTTAATGATTTTCACTCGTGCCCGCGTCGTGTGCTTCGTTATGCTCTTCTGATTTAGCATCAACTTCTGCATCAACTTCTGCATCGTCAGCCATCATCTCGCAATGCCCCATTTTTTCGTGCTCCATGGTGCACTGCATAGGCTTTGGATCTGCTTTCGCATGCGGTTTAGATTCTGCTTGCGCTTCTTCATGGTGTTCCATCTGCATTTTAGATTCACACTTTTTTTGCATAGCGAGCATTACAGGGTCGCTCGCATCAAGCTTTGTATCGTGCATTGCCGCGCAATCTGGTTTTTCTGCGTCGGCTTTATGCATGCTTGGATCGTGTGCAAATGCGTTAGTGCTTAAAGCAAAAATTAGGGTAACGATTGATAGAATATATTTCATATTGTGCTCCGTAGATTGATGGCTATTTATTCAATGGCCAATTGATTGTTCTAGTAAAACGACTCTTCGCCTGCTGCTTAAAACCAAGAATGCACGCCAAACATTAACTCAACGCTACCGCTTTTATTGCCTTCACTTTTTTCGATTCGGCGCGTATTGCCAAAAGTCTGTGACCCGGTTAAACCCACAAACGGTTGGAATTTACGATTACCATTATGTTCGTACCCTAACCTTAGACCAAACTCGATTTCGGCTAAACCAGAACCTTCACCATAATCTAGATTAGTCCGGCCATTAGCCACAATTTCCATCTCAGGAGTGAGCACCCATTCTTGAGTAAGCATTATTTCGCGCTCGAGTTCGATTAAAAGCTGGCTACTGGACTCTTCGCCAACAAATACTCGTGCATCTACTTCTACAAAGTAGGGTGCGGTGCCTATATAACCATACGAGATCCAATTGCGCGCTTTAGCCTGCCCATCTGTGTGGTGAGCTAAATCAGGGCCGTCCGGCTTAATATCATGGCGAACACCAAACTGCTGATCCCAGGTGGTGTAGACGGCTCGGCTGTATACAAATTCGATGTTGGCTTCTTCTACTTCGCTATCTGCATATTCACCTGAGGTCTTGACCCAGAACTTATAGAGGTCACGCCCCACCCACGCATCTACATCCCATTCGACTACGCCATCTTCTTTGTTTGGCAAGTATTCAAAATCGGTCATCACTTTGGTCAACAATGGGTCATCGTCGTCCATCGCCATCACTGGTTGTGCTGCGGCAAAGGTGACGCCAAAAAACAGACTGACAATTCTTAGCTTTATCATGACACCTGCACCTCGCGAAACATCCCTGACATGTGATACATCAAGTGGCAGTGGTAAGCCCACCGTCCCATAGCGTCGGCTGTGACTAAGTAACTCACCTTAGAGCCAGGCTGCACGATAACGGTGTGCTTACGCGGAATATAGTTACCATCGCCTGTTTCAAGATCACTCCACATACCGTGTAGGTGCATAGGGTGATTCATCATAGTGTTGTTGACTAAGGTAATACGAACTCGCTCGCCATACTTAAGTTTGAGTGGGTCGGCTTGAGAACCTTTGATACCGTCGATCGACCACATATAGCGACTCATATTGCCCGTTAAGTGCAATTCGATTTCGCGGCTTGGCTCTCTTGGATCAGGGGTTTTGTTTAGATTGAACAACTCAGCATAGGTTAAAACCTTACGTCCGTTGTCGCGTAAACCCACACCTGGATCATCAAGTCGATACTGCGCTCCTTGCGCTAACATATCGATTTTTGGCCCTACCTTTAAATGGTCAAAATTGGCTGGGATTGCGGTTCCGTAACCAGCAGCTCCAGTAGCGAACTCTTGAATGATCTTAGGCATTTCACAATGCCCCATATCGGCGTGTTCTTGAGTACACGATGAGTCAACGCTCATGGCCATTGGCGCCGGCATTTCGCAGTGCCCCATGTCAGCGTGTTCTTGGGTACACGACGAGTCGCTGCTCATTGCCATTGCGGATGGCATTTCGCAGTGCCCCATATCGGCATGTTCTTGTGTACAGCCACCGTCCATGCCCATTTCGCCGTGGTTCATAGCTCCGTGGTCCGTTCGGACCGAACTCATCCCCATATCAGCGTGACTCAAGATAGGCTGCTCATCCATCTCAGGAATCTGCGCAACCAAGCTGGCATCTGGAGTAAGTGTTCCTCGCGCATAACCTGAACGATCAATTGCCTGGCAAAATAGGGTATAGGCTTGTTCGCTACTGGGCTCAACAATTACGTCGTAGGTTTCTGCCACGCCTATACGAAACTCGTCTACTGTTACAGGCTGAACATATTGCCCGTCTGAAGCCACCACGGTCATCTTTACACCCGGAATGCGTACATCAAAAAAGGTCATCGCCGCTGCATTAATAACTCGAAGCAATATTTTCTCGCCCTTTTTGAACTCACCCACCCATCCATCCGCGGGTGCTTTACCGTTCATTAAGTAGGTATAGGTACGACCTGTGACATCGGATATATCAGAATCAGACATCAACATGGTGTTCCACATCGCACGGTCTTTAAGCGTTGCGTCTAAGCCCTTTTGTTTAACGTCGCGATTAAAGTCCGCCAAGGTGCGCTCATCGGTATTGTAGATGTGCGGCATCTTTTTCAAATTGGCATAAACATCGTGCGTATCTTCATCACTCCAATCAGAGAGCACAACCACGTAGTCTCGATCGTAGCTATACGGAGCAGGCTCTTTAGGCTCAACAACGATGGCGCCGTACATACCCACTTGCTCTTGAAAACCCGAATGGCTGTGATACCAATAGGTACCGCTTTGGTTTACGTCAAATTCGTACTTAAAGGTTTCGCCGGGCTTTATACCCGGAAAACTAATGTGCGGTACACCGTCCATATTGGCAGGCAAAATAATACCGTGCCAGTGTATGGAGCTATCCATTGCCATATTGTTGCGCACGTTAAGCGTGACGCGATCGCCTTCTTTCCAACGTAATACTGGCGCAGGCACTGACCCATTAATCGCCATTGCCTGGCGGTTTTGGCCAGTAAAGTTAACCGGCATATGGCCGATGTCTAAATTAAAGTGGTTACCGCTAAGGCTGTTTTGCCCTGCTGCAGGTCGCGTAAGCAGCTCGGCTGCTTTAGCGTAACCGTTAGAACTGAGTAAGCCTGCAGCGGTAGCCGAGGCTAAGCCTGTTACAAAACGACGTCGAGAATTACAAAAATTGGTGGTCATTAGACCCTCCTAACAAAAATGAGTTATTAAAAAACTATTTGAACTGTTAGGAATTCTTAGGGGGCTGCTTCTCTAACCGTGGGTCCGGACTATGGAACTCAAGATCAATAAACGCGATTACTGCGTTTACTTGAGTGTTGGGCACATTAAGCGCGATGTTGTTGGCAATTACATTGCTGATTGCTGAGCAAAACACCTTACATGCGCTGACGGCTGAGTCGGTCTTAAGACTAGTCGAGACCTCTGAGTTCATTTGCTGGCAATGCGCCATAGAGTCGGACGCAGGCACTGAATTGGATTCAGTCGTTATTTGACCGGCACTCACTGGATCAACCGAAGGAAACGCATGCACAGCGGCAATACTCGACACGGCTAGGTAGCAGAGTAGCGAGAATCTTGCAGCTAAGTGAATAAACGTTGTTTTCATTGGTTTGATAATACAAGTTAAAGCTAAGTCTAAGTCAAGCCTGTACACGATTTCACGCGTGAGTTTAATGATAGTTGGGTCATGGTTTTGTTTAAACCGAGCTGTTTATTGGCTCAAGGCTGTTTATTGGCTCAAGGCTGTTTATTGGCTCAAGGCTGTTTATTGGCTCAAGGCTATTTTATTGGCTCAAGGCTATTTTATTGGCTCAAGGCTGTTCATTGGCTCAGGGCTGTTTAATCCCCTCCATTATCGGACAGTCTTCCTCGACCCCGCTTGCTTTGCAGGCGTTAAGCATTTTGCTCAAGTCCTTTTTCAGATGTTTTAGATCAGCTAGCCCTTCTTCCACTTCGAGCAATTTATCTTGCACGAGCCTTTGAACTTGAGGCTTTTCTGTAATCGGTGCTTTGTCCAATTCGATAAGCGTTCTGATCTCCTCCAACGTGAAATGCATTCGCTTTGCACGTTTTATAAAACGCACTCGCTCAATCTCGCGGTCTCCGTAGTTTCGTCTTCCACCCGCACTTTTGTCTACTAGTGGAAGCAATCCGATTTTTTCGTAATAACGTAAAGTGTGCGTACTTACGCCCAGTAGTTTTGCAACCTCGCCTATCGAACTCATTGACTGCACCTCGTTACATTTTTATTCACCAAAGCCTACACCTTTACTCTACGACCAACACGCCTTTATACATTTTCATTTGGCAATGAAATTCATATTCGCCAGCAGACATCTCTGGCAGCCTGATAGTTGTAGTTTGATTCACTATTAGTGTTTCGGCGATATCAAACTGCGGTATCAATAGCATTTCGGCACACGGCGATGCGTCTTTACGTAAAAACTTTAGCGCGTGTTGCTCACCCGTCTTTAACTTGATACGAGACGGCGAGTAATTACCATTCTCTACAACAACTGAGAAGCCGGCCTCGCTCTGTTCTACGGCTTTTGGTTTGTACAACCAAAACCACCATACTATTAAAACTATTAACAACGCTCCTGCTAGATTCACAATTAACATCTTTCTTCCTCATTCTGTTTTCTAATCTTCCTTAAATTCTATTCGGTGCGCTACGAAGGCTTAAACCAGCGTAACCTATTTGCATTACTGACCACTGTTAGCGATGACAACGCCATAGCTGCGCCGGCGATTATAGGGCTTAGTAGAATGCCGAAAAATGGATACAAAATACCCGCCGCTATCGGTACGCCTGCTGCGTTATAAACAAACGCACCAAAGAGGTTTTGCTTAACATTGCTTAACGTCGCCTTGCTCACCGATATCGCATCGGCTAGCCCGTGCAGCGACCCTCGCATAAGGGTTATGTCTGCACTCTCGATCGCCACGTCAGTTCCAGTGCCTATGGCAAAACCCACGTCCGCTCTAGCTAATGCAGGGGCGTCGTTTATTCCATCGCCGGTCATACCAACTACTTCGCCAGATTGCTGCAGCTCAATTACCTTTGCGGTTTTGTCTTGGGGCAGCACTTCTGCAAAAAATTCACCTATACCCACCTTTTTAGCTACCGCTTCGGCTGTGGCGCGGTTATCTCCCGTAAGCATAACAATACGAATGCCTTTGGCTTGAAGTCGCTTAATTGCGCTTACCGAATCCTCTTTGATTGGATCGGCTACTGCGATTATTCCAAGAAGCTCTGAATTAGCCGCTAGATACATAGGCGTTTTAGCCTGAGCGGCTAGGTCTTGCGCGTGTGTTATATAGCCGCTGATGTCCACTCCTTGCGCTTTCATTAAACGTTCATTACCAAGATAAACACGAGAGCCATTAACATCGCCCTCAATACCGTGCCCAGTAATAGCATTAAAATTGCTAACGACATCTGCCTCAACACCTTTATCAGTAGCGCTTTGCACTATAGCCATCGCCAAAGGATGTTCTGACCCCGACTCTAAGCTGGCAGACAATTGCAGAATCTGAGTCTCGCTTTGGGCATTAGCGACCACCACATCGGTCACCTTAGGTTCGCCCAATGTAATGGTGCCTGTTTTGTCTAACACCATAGTAGTGATCTTAGATGCGGTTTGCAGTGCCTCGCCATTGCGAATAAGCACACCTGCTTCGGCCGCCTTGCCCACACCCACCATAACCGACATGGGTGTAGCCAAGCCCAGAGCACATGGGCAAGCAATAATCAGGATAGTGGTCGCAGAGACTAAGGCAAACGCGACTGTAGGCTCTGGCCCAAAGTTCAACCAAAGCAAGGCGCTTACTACAGCAATGATCATGATGGCTGGAACGAAGTACGCCGAGATAACGTCTGCCAGGCGACCAATAGGTGGCTTAGAATTCTGGGCGTGTTTGACCATGTCGATAATGCGCGCTAACGCGGTGTCCTTACCCACCCGCGTTGCGCTAAATATAATCGACCCTGTTTTGTTTATAGTGCCGGCGGCAACAGAATCACCTATGCGTTTCTCTACTGGCATAGGTTCGCCAGTAAGCATCGATTCGTCGATGCTCGTTGTGCCCTCGTCTACTTGTCCATCTACCGGGATCTTTTCGCCTGGGCGTATCCGTATTCGGTCATTCAACTCAACATCTTCGATTGCTATATCAAGCTCTTTGCCGTCGCGGATCACGCGCGCTGTTTTAGCCTGTAGTCCGATCAAACGTTTAATGGCATCTGAGGTGCGCCCACGCGCTCTTACCTCTAAGGCTAGACCTAGATTGATCAAGCCAATGATCATTGCGGTTGCTTCAAAATAGACGTGGCGTGCCATTAGTGGCAGCGCATCGGGCAGCAAAACGACAAGCATCGAATACAACCACGCTGTACCCGTACCCAGCATAATTAGCGTATCCATGTTTGCGTTGTGTGACAGTAACGACTTAAACCCGCCCACGTAGAAATGCCGACCGGACGTTGCCATAATTGCAAAGGTCGCAACACCTACTATTAGCCAAGCAATGCGTTCGGCATTAGTAGTGACCGACATATCACCAATAAACAAACCGTACACCATTAGCGGAACACCCAAGCCAAGCGCTATGGCCGTGTCGCGTAATAGCTTATTGTAGTAAGCGTGGTCGGCGGCGTCTTTTTCGTTTATTACGTGTTCGTCGGACTTTTCCGTGGCGCTAGTTGCGTTGTAGCCAGACGCCTTTATTGCATCGATCAGGTCACTTTCGTCAACGTTTCCATAAACAGTCGCCATACTCTGTGGCAAATTCATTTGTGCGTCCGTAACCCCAGACACACCGTTTAATGCCTTTTCGATTTTACCTACGCAGCTTGCGCAGCTCGCACCGCCTACCAACAGATGATGGCGCTTGATACTAGATTGCGGTGTTTTAGTGTTTGATGGTGTCATCGGCCATTCCTCTAAAGCGATGTGTAATAGCATGAACAGGTCTCTGAACATGCTCGCTTAAACCTATCGTACAACTTAGAGCCAACTCTAGGTCAAGCTTTGTGTAGCAATTAATGTACTGTGATTAACCTAGACCTTAAAATCCACTTACGGTCTAATAAAACCTTCGATCTGGGTCGCTAAACACAGCCTACATCCAAAACCTCTACACCTTTTTTTCAGAGCCTCGGAGCACAGCGTTGAAAGCCAACCGGCGCGCCTATTTGTGTTATTTGTATGACGGCCTTTTCAAATTTGTGACGGCAACTGTATAGTTCGCGTTGACATCGTGCGCGAAGAAATAAATATCGAACCAAATCAACCAATCGAATCATTTTGTTATGAATAAGAACGAACTTGCAATGAATTATCTCAAGGGGAATGGTGTTGAGCTAGGTGCTCTGCATAACCCTATGGTTACAAATAAGGAATTATCGAACGTTGTATACGCCGATAAGTTGCCAAGGGAAGAGGCGATTATTGCATTTCCAGAACTCGAATCAGTTGTGAATGACATTGTTGAAACTGACCTAATTGTCGATTTGGATCAAGACTCCCTTACGTTTTTGGCAGAAAGAGAATTCGATTTTGTTATTGCAAACCGCGTTATTGAACATTTGGTAAACCCCATTATTTTTTTAGAGAAACTGAACGCCAATATGAAAGCGGGCGCTTTGCTCTTTCTAACGGTTCCTAATAAGGACTATACCCATGACGTTAATAGAAAATTAACCCGATATAGTCACTTGAGAATTGAGCGGTTTTTAAAAACTAAAAGACTCAGTAATAGTCACGTTAGAGACTATTTGAAGAACAAGTTGCCGGTGGAAAACGTACACCCACAAACAGTTAAATATTTTGAAAAGCACGGGCTTCCTTTAAGCTATTACAACGGCAATAAGATACCGCTCAACCCTTTGAAGAGGCGTAAACTTTTTGGTTACCAACGATCTCGCTCTATACATGTGCACGTTTGGAACAGAGAAACATTTGATTTCTTCTTGAGAAGAAGCATAGATCTTTATTCTCTAAAGTTTTCGATAGTCGAATACCTGCCTGCCGAATCCTCTCCAGGGGAGATGATTTATTTGCTAAAAAAGGAAAGTTAACACTAAATGCAATAAGCAAGTCTCTTTGACCTAGGAACACAACATTGAAAGCCAGCCGACTCTCACAAAAACTGCATAAATGGCTGGGTCTTATTGTGGGTGTCCAATTGCTGATATGGACGGTCAGTGGTTTTTATATGGTCTTGATGGATATAGATATGATTCATGGCGACCACCTTGTTGCAGAACAAGATAATGGCATTGATTTATCTCCTGAAATTCAAAAAGTATTGAATAGTGTTGTAAGCACCAGTCCTAAGGCGACCTCTATTACTTTGACCCGTTTGATGGGTCGCCCAAGTATTTTAGTAAAGCAGCCTTACCAGACGGAGGTATTCGATGCACATACGGGCGAGCTCATACCGGCTGTAGACGAGGCCCAAGCAAACCAACTTGCGACCAGTTATTACACAGGCTCCTCTGCGATTGCATCAACCACGCTACTCACTAAAAATCCACCGAGCGAAATTGGCGGTCGCGCCCTGCCATTATGGAGAGTGAATTTTGATGATGCATGGGGTACTACCTTTTATATATCACCCATTACTGGCGAGCTTTCGACTCGCCGACATACCTTGTGGCGGGTGTTCGATTTTGTGTGGATGCTGCACATAATGGATTACGATGAGCGCGAGAACGTTAACAATAAAATTCTACGTACTGTGAGTATTCTTGCGTTATTGCTCGTGCTTACTGGGATTTGGTATTTGTACTTCAGGCTTGATGTGCGCGGGTGGTTGCGGAGGTCTTCATCATGACCATTAGGACTTTGCATAAATGGTTAAGCATCATCATTGGCATCCAAGTTTTAATCTGGGTATTGAGTGGCTCTATCATTAGCCTGCTGGACCAAGATACGGTGCAGGGTAGAAGCACCTACAACGCTATGCCTCCTGTATCGGCCATTGGTGCTTCGCCAGTACTGTTCGACATTACAGAATTAGCTTTACCCGCGAATACCGAATTGCAGTCGGTGCGACTCGCACGCGTTGGCAACAAGCTTAACTACTTATTAGACAGCTCTGTTGGCACGTTAGTTTTTAATGCCTATACCGGCGAAGCGTTTGGCGTTAGCGAAGCACAAGCTCAGCAAACAGCCCTAAAAAGTTATAAAGGCACCGGGAACTGGGTGAGCAATGAATATTTTGCGAAGGGCTCAGAGGAATTAGTCGCCAAGCACGGTCATACGCCGCAATGGCGAATTGAGTTTGACGACTCTATTAACACGCGAGTATTTGTTTCAGGCATCGACGGACGAGTGTTAGCGCACAGAAACTGTTATTCGCAAATAGTCGACTTTCTACTCATGCTGCATTTTATGGACTATGCCGACGAGCACAGCTTTAACAATTTGCAGGTAAGAGTCGTTGCGTTTGCTGCATTGTGGTTGGCCATTTCTGGACTGTTGCTCGTGCAAAGTAGCTTTAGCCGACGCGACTTTGGCTTAAAAACAAGAACTAAGCATTAAGCCCTGCAACATATCCTGACGACCAAGCCCACTGGAAATTGAAGCCGCCAAGATGGCCGGTAACATCAACCACTTCGCCGATAAAGTACAAGCCTTTGTGTTCTAAGCATTCCATTGTTTTAGAGGACAAATGTTTTGTGTGCACGCCGCCTAGAGTGACTTCGGCCTTGCGATACCCTTCGGTGCCTGATGGCTTTACGTGCCATGCCTTTAACCGTTCGGCCAGCTCTTGTAACAGCGCGTCTTTACACTCACCTATTATCTGATGACTAAGTTGTGACCACCACTCTTGTAGCAGTGCTTTGACTAACGCGTTAGGTAATAGCTGATTAAGCACTGTATTAACGTGTGCTTTAGGCTGGTCGGCTTTGCTGCTTATTAAGGTGCCTAGGAGCTCTTCTAAAGTCTTGTTCGGCAATAGGTCAATCTCTACTTGTTGCCCCAGCTTCCAGTAATTTGAAATCTGCAAAATGGCTGGGCCACTAAGACCGCGATGCGTAAACAGCATGTCTTCGGCAAAGCTACGACCCGGCACAGTCACCCTTATGGGTACTGACAGACCTGACAAAGAACTGGATAATTCTTTTAACGCGCCTTCTAAGGTGAACGGTACCAGCGACGGCACCTTGTTAACCACCGTTAGCCCAAACTGTTGGGCTAGATAATAACCAAACCCGGTTGCACCGCCTAAGGTTGGAATAGACAACCCGCCTGTTGCCACAACGAGGCTCGCGGCATTAAACACGCCTGCGCTGCTCTGCAGCTTATACAGCGATGTCGGTTGCTCGACTGAGCTGACCTCAGTATTGAGTAAAATATTAACACCCACTTGTTGACACTCGGCCACTAGCATTGCCAAGATGTCTTTTGCTGAGTCATCACAAAACAGCTGGCCTAGTGTTTTCTCGTGGTACGCAATACCGTGCTTAGCGACTAAGCCAATAAAGTCCCATTGGCCGTATTGCGCCAACGCCGATTTAAAAAAATGAGGGTTTTGGGAAATAAAGTTGTCGGGCGTTACATCTAGGTTAGTAAAATTACAGCGTCCGCCGCCCGACATAAGAATTTTTTTACCCAACTTATTGGAACATTCGATTACCAATACTTGTTTTCCACGCGCGCCAGCCGTCATCGCCGCCATAAGCCCGGCCGCACCGCCGCCTAAAACGATAACGTCGTATTGCTTTGGAGCGAGTGGTTTAGACATGCGGTATTTTTGTTAGATGTTTGACTATTGAATTGTAATTGAATTAGCGGCTAAAGGTTAGTTTCGTGTGCGTATACACCATCTGCGGTATGTTGGTTTTTAGCTGGATGAGTAAGATTGAGTTAAAACTTAACTCACTCGGAAGCACGCCCAATGATCATTCGAAGTTTTGTCGTTTTCTTCTTATCTGTTACAGCCTCTTTTGCTGCTCAGATCACTCTAACCACAGATCCAGATACTGCAGGCTGCAATCTAGACGCCGCCGTTTTTAGCGTACTAGAAGGCGCGAATCGCGAAGGCTGTATAGCCATTGGCGCTTACGGTACCGACGACACTATTTTGGTTCCTGCAAGCATTCCGCAAAGCTATACCGCTCCTGCCGACTCGTTCGGCAACCCAGGCAATGCTGTACCTGCTATAGACAAGACTCTTGTTGTAAAAGGAATCGGAGGTCGAGCAATTATTAGCCGATCTGTAGGTAGCACTGACAATTTCCGCTTTTTTGAAATTGATAAAACAGGCGGCACGCCACTGGTTCGTTTTGAGAATCTTCGCTTTGAAGGCGGGTTCTCGGGTGGGCAAGGTGGAGCTATTTATTCTGATGATGCCGATATAGAGATTGTGAATTGCGAGTTTGTTCAAAACCAAACGAGTAACGCTAGCAATGGCGGCGCAGTGTACGTTCGGCTCGGATCGTTAAGCATAACAGGCTCTAAGTTCGAGCAAAATGCTGTTAATTTTGACGTCGGAAGCCTTACACCCGCGGGTGGCGCACTTAGTGTATTTGCGACTGATGTAAACATTGAAGAAACTCTTTTCATTGGTAATTCTGGAAACAACGACGATAGTCTTTTCAACGTTGGGCTGGCTGGTGCAATACAAGCAGAAGGCACGATAGGCACCCCATCTTCCGTTACTATCGCGCGATCTGTATTCCAAGACAATCTTGCAAGCGGCGTTGGTAGCGGCATTGGCGCTGCAATTATGCTGAGCGGCAATACTGCCTTAAACGTTTTTGATTCTACGTTTGTCGGCAATAGTGCAGGCACATCGGCTGCTGGAAACGGCGGTGCTATTGCTGTTTTCACCTCAACAGGAAACGATATTTTATTGGTAAATACAACCATATCGGGCAACACTGGTCGCCGAGGCGGGGGAATTGACATAAAGAGCTCGTCTGTATCTGACAACGATGAGAACACTCCGAACAATAGCCTGTTGATCATCAATTCGATCATCAGCGGTAACGAAGGAAGCGTTGCTTCTGAGTTCTCGTTTACAGACTGGCAGGCCGCCGACAGCTTGGTGGTGGTAAACTCGCTGATTGGTGACGACAGCGAAAACCGAGCTGATTCCATACGGATTCACAACAGTGACACCTCTGGTGTTAACAACGCTTTGGAATCAGGATCAACACAGTTGCTTATGTCTGACGAAGACAACATTGCCCTTGATGCTTTCTTACAACCTTTAGAAGCTTCAGGCACAGTAAAGGCACACTTGCCAGTTATTCCAATGGGGCTAGCGCATGACAGCGGCATAGAACTGTTTACGGTATTTGTCGGAGGCGGCTCTAAAACAGTTTACCCAGGCTGTAGAGGAACAGGGCTTGAAACCATTGCGACTGGTGACCCGGACCCTGCGTATAGAAACGACCAATTGGGTACCAGTCGTCCTAAAGGCGCCCAGTGCGACATAGGGTCGATTGAGCTTGATCCAGACGCAGACCAATTTTGTTGGACTCTCGTAACGAGCAATAACAAAGTGATAGCACCCTGTTTGTAGCCTAATGCCCCATTCTTATAGCCGAGCACTAATCTACTTGGCTATAGCGCTCACCTAACATGGGTATAATGCGTTTAGCGAAAACTACAACAAACGCTAATACCCAAAAACTATGAAGCTATCCTTACGCCTTGCGTTAGCCCTTGCGGTTACTGCATTACTCGTTTCTTTGCCGTCGTTCTCAGTTGAGGACCGGCATGTTGAATACCCTACTTATAGCGCACACGCTAACGGAATTAGTATTGCGTACCAAGACTTTGATGTCGCAGATGGTGTAGCAGAAAAAGGCACTATTCTTTTGGTGATGGGCTTAGGGGCACAGCTCGTTAATTGGAATGACGATCTTGTTTTGGCTTTGGCTGACGAAGGGTATCGCGTAATCCGTTTTGATAATCGCGACGCAGGTTGGTCAGAAAAATTTTACGACGCACCTACGCCCGGCCTATTCACCGGCATTCGCTTTAAGCTAGGGTGGTCTTTGAGCTCGCCTTACAAGCTTGATGATATGGCGGCGGACGCCATTGGCTTAGTTGACGCATTGGGTATAGATAAGGTGCACGTTGTTGGCGCTTCGATGGGCGGAATGATTGCGCAGATTATGGCGGCTCGCTACCCAGATAGAGTTGCTACTTTAACGTCGATTATGTCTACAACTGGCGCTGCGCATTTACCTTTGGGCACGGTTGATTTAAATATGTCTAGCGATGCTAAGTCTCGCCAAGAATTAATCGATGGGACCTATAAATTGGTAACTCAATTTGGTGGACGTGCGGCAAACTTAGAATACGATGCAACGTTTAAGCGGTTGGCGCGTTACTACGATCGCTCTCATTACGCTCCAGGCGGGGCGCGTCAGTTCTGGGCGATTCTAGATTCTGGGGATCGTGTAGAGCTGCTTAAAACTGTAAAACAACCAACCCTTGTTATGCATGGTGATGCCGATGCATTGGTGCCGGCATCAGGTGGAGAGCACACGGCGGAGGTCGTTGAAGGGTCTAAGTATGTTGTACTCAAAGGCATGGGCCATCATATAGACGAGGTAGCTCTACCCACCATTATCAAAGAAATCTTAGAAGTAGCCGCACTAGCGCCTAACCAATAACGACCGATGACCTGTAATCAATAATCAATGAACAAGTTCCTGATATTTACAAGCCTACTATTCATGACAACAACCACCCAAGCCAAGCCTACCCTCGAATACAACTTTGGTGAGAGTGACTGCGGACTGTGCGACTGGTTTGTAGTGCTCGATGGCGTTATGGGCGGGCGGTCTAAAGCCGAGTTTGAGCAGACCGAAAACAGCGCTGTTCTGAGCGGCACTATCTCGCTCGACAACAATGGTGGCTTCGCGTCTATACGCACGCCCTTTAGTGGGTTTGACCTGTCTGGGTTTAAGCAAGTAACGATTCGGTACCGTTCAACAGGGCAACAATTTGCAATGAGCTTAAGTAACTATAAGCGTTTTTATAAACCAAAATATAAGCAAGGCTTGCCCAACACCAACAATGAGTGGTCTACGCTTACGCTAAAATTAGATGAGTTTTATAAAGTGCGTTTGGGCACTAAACTTGAAGGCGCACCCAGCCAAGAAGACTTAGCTGAGGTAATTCGGCTGGGGCTCATTTCGGACGAGAAAAAAGCGAGTGCGTTCCAACTTGAGCTTGATTTTATTCGTTTTGAATAGCAACTGACTAGAACGGATTTAGCGTATAGCCTTGCTGCTGCAACAATGCGTGTGCGGTCATCGCAGACAACGACATTTTCACGCCTGGCAATAAATCCTTTGCATCAACGTCTGCGAATGCAGCCGATTGCCCACACAGAGCAATCGTTACGCCTGCCGCCATGAGCTGCTCTAGCAAGTCTTGATTAACATTGGCTTTGCTAAAGCGCTTTTCATAAGCCTCTGGATTTAGCAGCTGCGGACTTGCCTTGCCGTGCACTACTATTGCTACCTCAATGTTAGCTAGCGCAACACCTGCTCGAACATGCATATTAATGAAGCGCGCTACTGAATTAAAACTACGATTTACACCATCGCCTTGGACTTCTTCAAAAATATCGAACGCCACCTTAAAATGTTGCTCTGCGGCATTTTCAATACCGTTTTCAACGGTCGCATTTTCGCCATACTTAGCAAACACAGGGCCACGAGTAAATGCTTCGCCGCCAGCGAAAGACTGAGCACTGATTACCGCAATAATGGCGAAGGCGAGTATTGGAATAGTTTTAAGCACTGGGCTTCTCCTATCTATGGGTAGTACGTTTATTATGTTTGGATAATTACTCAACGCCTAACGCGTCTGGTTTTGAATAAACTCACGCGAGTCTTTCAGTAGCTGTACACGCGATGGTTCGTTTACATACATCATGTGGCCGCCAGTGTAATACTTATAATCAATTTGCTCGGCCTTAATGTCGTGTCTATTAAGCGTATATTCCGCATCAAAGAAAGGCGTTACTAGATCGTAAAAACCAGACGCTACCAGCACACGCATACTCGGATTTAAACGCAATGCCGTAGAGAGGTCATGCGCCGTGTTTACGTATTTTGGTTCCCATTATTGACCTACAGGAGTTAGGTTCCAGTTCCATTGATCAGACAACTCAGGATCAGCTGGCGCTAGGTACAAACGGTCCCAACGCACCTTTAGGTCATCCCGCATGTAACTCATTAGTGCAGATGTATAAGCAGGCGATATTGCTAGGCTTGCTGCGTCACCCGATGGGTCTGCATTAAGGTCGTCCACTTCATCGTACACATAACGCGCATCTAATAGACCAATGGCTAGACCTTTGTCGCGCAACAGCTCTTTAGCAAAGCGAAATCCTTCTACGCGCAAATTAGCGCGTTCGATATATTCTTTAGACAATCCGGTAAAATACGCTAGGCGATCACGCACTTGGTCGCGTGTTGTTTGGTCCAGAGTGTTGCCTTTAAATAATGCCGGCATCAGCTCGTCTGTAGCAAAACTACGCGCCTGCGCAAGAAACTCGTCTCTGTCGGCGGGTACTGGTGACACCTTGCCGTGATACAACGCCGCCGCCATAGTAGGTATATAGGTGATGTAGCTCGTTAGGTTGTCGCGCACGTAGGGGCTTGAACCTGCGTAGTCGAGCGCTTGGGATACAAAGATCAAGCCATTTACGCCCATCTGAAAATCGTCTTGCAACAACTTTGCAACAGCAGCGGCTCTTGTTGTGCCAAAGCTCTCGCCTAAGATAAAGCGTGGCGAATTCCAACGTCCGTTTTGAGTAGTCCAATCACGAATAAATTCGGCCATTGATTGTGCGTCTTCCTTCAAACCCCAAAACTCTTTACCTTCGTGATCGCCAAGCGCTCGCGAATAACCTGTACCCACAGGATCAATAAATACTAAGTCGGTAACATCAAGAATCGAATCACTGGCCGCCTTTACTTCAAACGGGGTTGAGCCCGGATGCTTTGCATCGCTTGGCACTACAACTCGCTTAGGCCCAAACGTACCCATGTGTAACCAAGTTGAAGCAGAGCCTGGGCCACCGTTCCATACAAAAGTTACAGGCCGCTTGCTGCCATCAGGGCTGTCTTTTTGAATGTAGTCAAAACTAAAGATGCTCGCTTTAGGCTCGCCCTTTAAAGTACGCAGGTAGGTTTCGCCAGCCCGCGCAACGTATTTGATGGTTTTACCGTTAAACGAAGCAGAGTGGTTGCTTACAAACGCTGTGGGCTCGGGTATATCAGTTGGCGCCGCCTTAGGTTCTTCTGCCGTAGAGTCGGCCATTACGCCTATAGGCAAAAGTAGGCTTATAGCTAGAAGGAAGGTGAAAGCTGAACGCAGCGAAGTAGCGAAGTAGCGAAGTAGCGAGTGTGATTTGCATAGTGAAATACCAATAATTTTAAAAAAATAAGCATAGTTGCAGTTGAGCAATGGAACAAGCCCCTCTTAAGTTTAGTAAGAAATGGCGTAGTTGTTGACGCGAGAACGCGTTTTAGTACAATTTAGGCTGTTAAAACTATTAGCATTTATTTGTAAATTACTCTTTACACCCGCAAAAATTGCTGTATCGTTCCACTCAGCACTAAAGTTCAGCAAGTTTAGACCCCCGTTATACGTATATTTCCTCAAGCACATCCTTCTAGTTTTAGCAGTTTGTTCCTTCAGAAAGTTTTTACCTGTTCCGAGTTCTTAAATTTTCGCTCCAATTTTTTTAGCTACAACCGCCTTTCGAGGCAAAATTTATTAAAAACTTATTATAGGTATTAAACATGTCTACAAAAACTACTGGAACCGTTAAATGGTTCAACGAAACTAAAGGCTTTGGATTTATCGAACAAGAGTCAGGTCCTGACGTATTCGCACACTACAGTGCAATTCTAGATTCAGGCTTCAAGACTTTGCAAGAAGGCCAAAAAGTTGAGTTTAACTTGACTGAAGGCGCTAAAGGCCCACAAGCTGAAGCAATTGTTGCTCTGTAAATCTTTATAGATTTAGACCAATAAAAAGTTTAAAGGTGTTTGCTTAGCTCATATCTTTAGACTGCTTAAAAAGCCCAATGACTATTTTAGTTGTTGGGCTTTTTTTATGGGTGTTTGGTTTTTAGAAACTCTAATGGCAGAGCAAACTGTCTTAGCAAGTTAGTTGATCCTAATAATCCATGCTAGGGTATTCCTAGGGTTCGGACGTTGTCGGATTTATCTGCGTATTGAAAGAACACCGCTGAACATGCGTTGCTCTCAATTGCTCCGCATCAATTAGACTCAATTTTGGAATAGCGTAATGATTAGAACTAGCTTTCGTCTCTTCGTATTTATATCGGCCGTATCGACGGCATCATTCGCAATTGCGCAAAACAAAGTCGTGATCGTTCCAATGGCAGGTGATGATGTTGCACTGGCTCAAGAGCATTACCGGTATGCGGGATTGGCGGCATTGACGTCACCTGGGTTTTATACGGGATGTAGCTCGCCTTCGTTCAATACGCCCAGCCAAGTAACCCAAGTGGTTCTTGCGGCTCACGGGTCCGCTAGGTGACATGGACACTAGACGTTCGGGTTTCTAAAGACTTTGGGGGTTTTGTATCAATAACTGGTTCAGCTGAATCCTTTAGCTCATCGGACGGCGACGAATCTTCAAACATAGGTACTCACAAAATACTAACGTTGGACCCAGACTCAACTTATCGGTTTGATGTAGCTATGACAAACTTGACTTCACCAATCAATTTTTGCGAGTTAGTGATGTCGGTTAGTTACAAACAACCAGAAGGGCAAAGTATTTTGACCTTAACGCCACCGGTGTAACTGGTACGCACTCCTAGCGCTAAGCTCTTGAATCACTAAAACGAGAAAGACCCGTGTGATGCGGGTCTTTTTCGTTTTTTTTCAGAGCTATCAAGCCGCGTATTCTCGCAACGGTCCGAAGTTAAAATTAGAATTTTGTTTTGCGCTCTCTAGCTCATAGTGACTTTGCAGATTTATCCAAAATTCAGAAGTTGTGTCAAAGGCATTAGAAAACCGCAGTGCGGTATCACCAGTAATCCTGCGATGACCATTAATAATGCTGGTCACGCGGTTTGTTGGAACTTCGATATGCTTCGCCAATCTATTGGCACTAATACCCAACGGCTTTAAGAACTCTTCTAGTAAAATTTCCCCAGGATGAATTGGGTCAATGGTAATCGCAGATTTCGACATTTTCTATTTCTCCTTCGTTCCAATTAAAACAGATTCGCCATTGTCGGTTGACTCGTATCGAATGTTGCCCCTTACGATCACCTATGAGTGCCTCTAATTGATTTCCAGGTGGAGCCCTCAAATCTTTTATGTGTGCTGCTGAATGAAGCATCAACAACTTTCTAACAGCTATACGTTGGATCGCTGAATAACGCTTAGATGATCTTAACTCGAACAGCTTTTGTGTGTCTTTATCAGCAAAGCTATTAATCATGAGTGATATTATTCTGTTATACGTAACACGTAAAGTTTAAATTTCAAATAAAATGCACGAAGCACAACTTCACACTAAATAATACGAATATTCGCACGCACTTTGCCTACATAAGCATCGCCCGCTTCACTGGGACCGGTGCGTCCAGTGTTGTATTGGCGGAGTGATTGATCTAAACAATCGTCGTCAATTTCTTCACCACAGACTCTATCGACTATTTCCTTAAAAATTGCTGAGCCAATCATTACGTTGTTACAGGGATCAATCGTAGTCACTGTAGAGGCGCCCATGCGTTCTATATGCCAACTATTAACCTGCATCAGTCCAACACTAATATTCACGCTATGCTCGAGTGATGCCGTACCAACGGCGATTGCGTATTCGATTTCTTCGATGTTTTTGGGTAATAAATAGTAGCCGCTATAGTCGTAACTGCCCGAGAGGGCATAAACGTATCCCGAGCTTTCTGTTAGGACGATGGCTTCGATAATAGGCGCAGGTATGTTGGGTACTGCACATGCCATCACTAATTGCGTTAAGGCGTCGCCCACTAACCTCATTCGTTGACATATTCGTAGTTGGTGGCCGATATCAGGCCTGTTTCAACAGTTTCGGTTATAACTTTTTCAGTCGCTCTAACCTCAACCGTTTCAACTGACTGCGCATGGACCGCATTCGCATCAAATAAATTATTCATATCCATCTCAATATTACCCGTCATCGGTTTATCTCCGTTGTGTAAAAAGAACGCATCGTGTGCGACTTCATACCCTGGCCGTAGCGCAGTAACAGTAATTGTTTTAAGAGCGGTGTTGTAGCTTGCTAGCGGACCCCATTCGCGAGCTATTGCCTGGGCGTTTACTGAACTATTCACCTCGGTAGTAATCTCGACTGAATCGCCCAATGCGGCGAGTTGATAGGCATTTCCGAAACCGTTATTAAAGCGACGTGAACCGTCAATAGTGTATCCCGGCAACAAGCCTGCAGTGAGCAAAGCATCCATATCAGCGGGCCATGAGCTGCCGCCTTGCACATAGAATGCTTTTGCGGCATTGGCTATTTCGTAAAATCCGCGAAGTGTGTATTGCTCTGCTACAGTCTCGGTGTATTCATCTCTCAATGGAATAAACTGGATCGTCAACAGGGTAAGTACGCTTAGTACAATGGCTAGCTCAAGCATCGAAAAGCCTGCTTGTTTTTTGATACTGGAGTGTTTGGCTACATTAAACATAGTCTTTTTTCAATTGGGTAAGCCGCTCCCGATGGCGTTTGAGGAGCTGTATCTTGATAGAAAAGTTCTTCACTAAGATAAGAAAACTCGTCGCGGTATTGTCTAGATCTTTCTGGGCTCAAGATGATTCGAATTCGCGTCTCTGTTTGTGTTGAATGAAGCGGATAGAGCAACTTCAAAACAGTCAGCGTTTTTGGAAAAACACTCGACGCGTCAATTATGGCAGCTCCATTTCGCCAACCTATAAACCGCCATACTATGTTGGTGTTGGGTGAGCTAATATTGTTAGCCGTTTTTATCAAGGGTAGGGTTAGTGTTTTGGAAAAGCCTATATCCGTTAGCTTTACGGCTCCAGAGTTTATGAAATCAACGATATCTAATTGTGCATTTACAGGCAGAATCTGACTGGTTAAGGTTGAACCATCACTTGTATCTGTATCATCCAAGCAACGTTGCCGAGCGTAAGAAAACATAACTTTCTCAACTTTTTTAGCTTCGGTAAAAATCAATAGATCTTGAGTCGGCGTGGTCCAACGCGCTAAAGCAACTAATGCCATTAAAGCAATAAGCGAAACTACAATTATGTATTGCTGAGCCATAGATCGTAACTTCGCTTATGCTTGCATGGTTGAATTTAGGTTAGGTCCAACCTTTATTCAATAGTAAGTAGAAGGCGTGGGCCAACCGACGCGTCCGTGCCTGTCGTTGCATTAGCCGCTGCGCAAAATGCGCTTGCCACTCCATCCGCCGACTCACCGTATCTTGATTTCAACGAAGCACACGCTGCATTACCATCGGTGTCGTACATCATTAATGCATC
Organism: Proteobacteria bacterium UBA7415; assembly: GCA_002470515.1. Lineage (GTDB taxonomy): Bacteria > Pseudomonadota > Gammaproteobacteria > Arenicellales > Arenicellaceae > Arenicella. The sequence goes on from DKML01000001.1 coordinate 31,619, forward strand.
AGCGTTGCCTGCGGTTGGATCAACATCCACGTTCAAACCATAGGCATTTTCTGCGATACCGTCTGTAAACGGCTCTATGTCATAACCATTGCTGGCCATTTCATCCATTGCAATACCACTGTAATCGTTATTGGCGATTCGATAGAGCTTTGCGGCATTGACAATTTTAGAGACTTCCAAAATCGCTGAGTTTTTCTTAGAAGAGCTAAAGAACCCAGAGGATGCCGATACAACTGCGATGGTTGCGATTGCAATTGCCGCAACGATTGCAACATATTCGATTGCGGTAAAACCCTGTATAGATGCTTTCTTGTAAATCATTATTATTCCCCTTTTTGTTATGAGACTTCTATTGGTGTAATAGCTTTAATTTGTAAAACTTTTGGTTGTATAACTTTTAATTGTTAACTTACTAATTACTTGTGCCGTGTTACAACGCATCTGTTCCTGCTTGCATCACTTGCACAAATTCGAATAAGCCCAGTATCAGCATCAAAGACATAATCATAGTTAATGCTAATGTGAGACGGCCTAAGCGCTTAAAGTTGCGGTTTAAGAGCACACCGGCAATGTATTGAGTTACGCCAAAACTGCTCGCTAACTCATCGGGTGTGTCGTCGGCTGCATTGAGTTCTACTAGGTGGTAATTTTGATCGGATAACACTCGCCCACGAAAACTAGGAATAGACGACTCGCCATCCACTAGCTCGGCCAATACCCACAACAGACGAGTATTTTTAAAATGGGAGGTAGCGTAGATGTCCGCGAGTATTTGCACTGTGTCTTGAATAGGGATGCGTTGACGCATAAAGGCCGCGACGATTCCGCAGACGTCATACTCGAACTTGAGGTCGTACAAATTAAATAGAAAGAACTTCTGCGCAAGGGTTCTGTCTTCAACGTTGGTTATGGTCTGACGGAAATACAGATAGACAATAGAAAACACGATCAAAGCTATCGCTACGTAAGGGCCATAGTGCAAAACAAAGTTACCTATTTTGAACAACATCATGTCGGTACTACTCTTACCGACCTGAACCAATACGTTGTTATAAGTGTCTTGATGTGCGGCAGACAAATACACCATAAAACCGAAAAGGTACGCCGAGGCAATAATGTAAACAACGTTTGCAAAGACTACTGTGCGCCAGAAAGAAACGTCCTCGCTGGTACTTTCTCTTAAATAAGCCACCGCTTGTATCAGCCCTTCGCGACCATTAAGCGACTCACTTTCGGCTAGCAACTTCGCCTCCATTGTAGAAAAGTGCCCTAGGCTGTCCCAATACTCGGCAATTGGCTTTCCATCACGAAACGCATCCAACGCCAACCCGGCAACATCGCCAACAACTGGTGTATAGGGGTGAGCATGCATGGATTCTAATATTCGGCTCATTGGAGTACCGCTTTCCAGTTGAGTCGCAAATACCATCAAAAAGGTATGTCGCTCGCCGAAGTCGAACAGTATGTAGCGGTTTTGCCAGTTCAAGAGCGCCCTAAGCATTGATTGCTCCAGCGCGAAGTGCCGCCACTACATTGCTTCGTTTAAACGGATCGATTTTATCTTCGACCAAAGTAGGATCAAACATACCCTGCATAACTTTGTTAGCGGCATGACTGTGTTTGGTGTAGATGCCTTGGGATTCCATATACTCACTAATAAGGTAGTGTTGCTTGCAGGCAACGAGCTTGCGCACATCTTGAGTCATCTCCAACACTTCAGCGATGAGCGTGATCCCTTTTATTCCGGTTTTACGACACGCACTACAACCATCAAAATTTCTATAGAAGATTTGGTGACCTTCGAAGATTTCGCCGTAATGGCCTGTTTTAACCTGATTGTCGTACGCGGACATATTGGGCTTATGCATGAAGGGCCGCTTACACTTTTCGCACAGAATGGGTACAAGATTCTGCGACACCACGCCGTTGAGAAAACCTTCTACGGATAAATCATCTCGCTCCATACCAAGCTTAATGGCCCGAGGAAACGCCGCCGCGATACTATTTGTATGCATGGTCGTCATTACTGACGTTCCTGCGTAGGCCAAAGACGTAGCGGCGTGCGCCGTTTGTTGGGACCTGATCTCACCGACAATTAGATAATCAGGGTCTTGGCGAACCATGTCTTTCATTACGCGGCCCATTTCGCTGTCGTTATCGTTGGCTACTTCAAAGTGAGACACGTTGGGTAGAACCACTTCAATTGGGTCCGCAACTTCACACACTGCATATTCGCGCGGGATGTGTGCCATGATTGTTGTTAGCGTTGTTGATTTTCCTGAGTTAGTCGGCCCGGTGATCAACAACAAGCCTTGGTGCTTGTCGGTAACTCTTCGTAAATGCGCTAATTGGTTAGCGGTATAACCAGCCACCTCAAGGGGTAACAATTCTTTGATATTGCGTATACGGGACACAACTGTAACGCCGCGCTTCTCTGGGCTTGAGTTGGCACGAACCATAAACTCCGCTCCAGTCTCAGTGTTGTATTTAAACGACGTATCAATCGATTGCTGCATCGAAAAATCTTTGCCGCCTTTCGTGGTATTGAACATGGCCGTAATAATTCGCTTAGCCGTGCTTGCCTCAACAATTTCATGTGGTCGGAGCAACTGATTCACTCGAAAAAGAATTATCGCCTCTGACTCACGATAACGAATATGGATATCACTCGCCCTCTGACGTATCGCTTCAAGAAACAACTGGTTAATTTTCTCGTTATCTAACATTGCGATGCCAGATGTCTGTGCTTTACTAAGCCCTTCTATATAGGACTGATAAATCGTTTCTGAAACATAAAAGAGCTGTACGGCATGTCCGTCGGACATGCTCTTACACAATGCAATTAGATGGTTTAACGCCTGAGCTGGAGAGCTTTGTAACCTGGGCTTTACTGCAAAGACCTCGTGTTGCTTGGTGACCAAACAATGAAGAGAGGGGTTCTTGTCTAAAATGATTTTAATGCGCGCGTCGGTACTAGGCGTTTTAGCAAGTATCAATCGATAATCGCCCACTTCACCTTCGCGGTGTACGACTACATCTCGCTCAATTCTTGCTACGCCCGCTTTGGAGCGCACAGCTGTCTTAGCCGGTTTTGTGGCTCGACTGGGCTTAGTTATAGAGCGATCAAACCACCCCATGTTATTCCCACTCCATTTTTCTGATCTCACCAATATCGCTACGTAGGGTTATCTCGTATACGGGCCTTGCGTGTCTTTTCTCGCTGGTGCGTACGACAACGACAGAAGCAAGTTTAAAACGGGTGCCGTTTATTTCGACCTGGCCGCCAACGTAAACAACTTCTGGGGCTCTCTTGCCAACGAGAAATATTACTTTCGTAGGCCGTGCAGGATTTTCGTAGCTTCTTACGGCAATCGGCTTAATGTGCTCATTGGATTGCGGGGGAATTACGGCCGCTAAAAGCGGTTTCGGTTGGAGTGTTACTGGGTTTGCACTAACACTCCGCTGCGGCTCACTGACCGCGCTCTCGGCCCTCGCAGCCTTTATACGGGCAGTCTCGCTTTCGAATAGACTGGTGAGTGTTTCTCGCGCAGTTTTATCTACACTCAATAAAAGCTTGGCCTGATCGGCGCGTGTTCCTAAAAGGGCAAGATCACTCAAAGTTGAGTTGATGCTGGTTAACAAGCCATGAACCTCGCGAATGTTTTGGGTCGCTAGTTCTTGTTCAGAAGGTGTGTATGCTTTCTCTCGTTCCATTACTGGCGAGACGCGTTCTAATTGAGCGTTTCGTGCTTGACGTTCCGCGACCGGGTCCGACTGAGCAACTGCAAAGCTAAGCATAGAAAACTCAAGAATGATGGCCACGGCGCTTATTACAATTTTATTGAACATGTTTATCCTCTTCCAACTAATCGCATTTGAATGTTTATTTGAACAGAACTCGGGCCGTCAAAGCTCAACCGCAGTGCTTGTGTGTACGATGGAATTCCGATCATCAAATTCGCTAATTCGTATAAGCTTCGTGTCGAGTTGTATTCGCCAACAATATTGATTTCGCCTTCTTTGATTCCGTAAGCATTTAGTGCAGGTGTTTGACTCGATCCAGAGAAACCCAAACGAGGTAGGGCAGACTGCATAGTTACCAAATAATTTTCGTAAACTTCTAAGCCAAACTGTAACACGCTTGGCACATCTCGACCGAGCACCAGCTTTACAGACCAAGTTGATTGGTTTTCTGATTCTGTGCTTACCGCATTTGCAGCGGACAAAGCAACCTGATAGCTAGGGAGTATTCCCTGTAGTTTATGATGGTCGTAAAACTGTATAGACGTTTGTTGCTTCACATTGCCGTGCAGCTTTACTTCTCCTCCACCGATCTCAACGAGAGTCAGCCCGTTGTTTAGGTAGTATTCCAAATGGTCTTCTAACCAACTGGCGTAAACACGCAACTGCTCTACGGAACTATCCTTGCCTACTTTGGGAGGAATTACGGCGGCTCTTTTTTGCTGTTCTATTCGCTCTTGCTCAGATTGATAGGCTCTATAAAAATAAAGACTTACCAACAAGGTTAAAATAAGAACCACACTAATGATTAGCCTCCTGATCTGTGCTGGATGCCTATAACCCGCTGCAGAAAAAGCCTTGGTCTCAGTTTGAAAAAGGTGGGCTTTTGTAACCCCTCTGCCCCTTAATAGAAGGGTCGCGTCTATGATGCGTATCCCCATCTCGTTTGCGCCCTTTACTCCCTGTAGCGCAATAACTTCGTTCTGACCTAAGTCATTCGAATCAAACTGCTCTATAGGCACCAACTCTTCGCGAATGACAAAACCAGAAGCCAAGTTTGCTAGATAGTAGGTTTGTCCAAATTGAGCAATTATTGTTTCGTCTTCTAACTGGTACACCACCGCCATATGTTCGATCTGAGACGAGAGCGATACACCGGCTACACGCGACACTTTTAGTCCTGTTGGTGTAAATAAGCAGTAACGCGTTCCTTGTGCTTTTATAAAGCGAACGTAAAGATTTACTCGCTCACGGGCGGGAAGCTGCGGGTCCGCTATTTCCATTTTCGGATTAAGAACCACCGGCACCCGAACACCCGATACCGGATCAACTATTCTCTGGGTACTATAATTTTCTCCCTTACCAAACATGATTAATCCAGGATATTGGAAGTAACGAAAATGAGTGACTGCGTACGCGTTTCGTTCTTATCGACACTGTCGCCGAGTATTGGAATGAGACTTCCATTAACAACGTCATGAGCCCTAGATGAAGTTACGGACCCAGCAACCGCGATAGTTTCACCGTCGATCATCGCGAACTCATACTGACTTTGCGCCACCTCTGTAACGGGTAGTTTGCCTGAGACCCGACCTATTCCTTCGCCACCCCCAAACTCAAAGTCATCAAAACGCACAAGACTAGAATCCTCTATCGTCATTTGTATATAAACTCGGTCTCCAGATATTGTTGGGTATAACTGAATAGCTGTTCCTGTATTAGCTTCCTTTGTTTCGATTGTTGGAGTGTTAGATTGGGTGATTCCTGAGGTAGTTTGATCCACGGTTACACCCGAGACGTAAGGCGTAATGCGCGTTCGAATTTCATTTACTTGCTCGTTATTGCTTACAACAAATTCTTTTGCAGTGCGTTTAGTCACCGCCCCTTTGCCTCGTAGCACTCGAAGCAAGGCACTAGCCCCGTTTAACGTGCTGTCGGCGTTGTCGACCCGCAGACCCAAAGAAGTTGGTGCGCTTTGTGTGTTGACCAGGCCGCTACCGGCTACTGCAAAATCTGCAATAAATCCTGTGAGGCTATTTGAATCTGCAAGCAAACTCTTCATATCAAAATCAAAGGAGCGCTGACCCAATGCGCTCAGGTTTATGTCGTAAATGTCTAATCGAATAGCCACACGACGACCAGCAGAATAGTTGAGCTGGTCAACGTACTGACCTACTTGACGAAGAACAGACTGAGTTGCTTTAACCGACACTGAATTGGCCGCTTGGTTAATTGTGAACGTATTTGGCGACGGCACTATACTCAACAAAGACGAGCGCATTTCCGCAAACAAGTCAGCCGAATCTGAATCTGATCCTGAAGAGGCCGACTGATTCGCAAATCTAAAACCTTGGGCGGTGCTGCGTGTGTTCGCCTTAATAGCGAATGTTTGCAGCAGAGAATCAGAGAAAACTACAACGCCGTTTGCAACTGAATAAGACCAGCCGGCTTGGCTCGATATTGCGTCAAGGTGTTGTTTTATCGTAGATGCCTCAGGCGGGTTGGTTACCAACATCACACTATTTTTTGATGTGGCGTTATCGCCGCTGCTCGTTACAGGAACAACTTCTCCCGTTGGAAGAGTAAGAACGCGTTGGTTTAACTTTTTGTTCTCGTTACCGTCAATTTCCTGCAGCTCAACTCGAAATGGCCGGCCGTCTAACACTGTTGCAATGGCAAGCCGTACTGGCGTGTTCTCATAGCGAACACTCACCTCGTCGCGTAACCATTGTGCCGAGCGCGGAATACGCACCACTCGTATTGGTCTTGTTGCACGTTCTACTTGTGATTCTAGATAGCGATCATCCGATTCGCGCGCAACTTCGGTTTTGCGTATGTCTTCGTCAACTCGCTTGAGTATCCCTACTGGGTCTTTGCGCGCCGAGGACTGACACGCCGTTAATGCAAGTAACAAAAGCATTACGCTAACGATCTTGTTTGAAGGACTTACCATTCCTTAATCTCCATTCCTTCTAAAATTGCACCACGACTCGGCTCGAAATCTACCGTTCTGTCTAGGTTATTGCGCGTGCCGCGTACGAGATAACTCGCTTCAACTGACTCAAGCAACTTAGCGATACCGTTTACCTTTAACAGGTACGCTTTAGGAATCTCCATATCGTATTCATACTCTTCGTCGCCAATTCCCCAACGACCGATAGTAAAGTCACACATCTTTAATAAACGAATAAGATTCGCTTTGAGCAACCCTTCTGAGAATTGAAAATCGGCACACTCAAGATCTGAATCGTCCACGGATTTTTGAGAAATCAACTCTTCCTCTGCTGATACTTCAGGAGAGAAAGGGTCAAACAAATCATCATCCTCAGGGCCAACCATTGACTGCGAAAAATCCGAGTCCCCAGCACCCATTGATCTTTTTTGTGGGCTGGAGATGATTTCTGTTGGTTGTACTCTTGTCGCTATTACCGTCGCGACAAGGTCCGTATCTTGGTAACTAGCAATCAACGACTTAGATGGTTTGTCGGACAGCTGAGAGTATGACTGGCGAATACGCCACCCTGACTTAGACGCAGATGAGTTGACCTTAGCTTGAGTTTTATCTGAGCGCACAGAAGCTTCAGCTGTGAATTTAGGTTCAAACCTAAACTCCGCGCTAATCGATAACGGCAAACAGAAAAAGACGACGGTTATGGTGCGCAGATGAACCTTGCGCACCCGATCGGTATATCTCACTAGACTCCCCCCGAAGTTGTAAGAACTCCTTTGTAACATCACGAGGCTCGTAAAAACAAGCCTTAAAACTTTTAGCCGCGACCCATGTCCGCACATTCACTTGAGTAATGAGAACTAGTCTTGCTTGCTATAAGCCTTAACAATGGCGTACAGCATGACTTTACTGTACTGAGCTATAAGCCCATCAACCATTTGATTGCTCATCATGTAATCGAAAACTTTGTTGTCAGTTATTTTTACACCAGGCCATATTTCTCGCAGTAGGTCGTGAGTTTCCAAAAAGCAAAAATACACTTCCGCTTTTTGTTCATCACGCTCGTCCGCGCTTAATGGCTCAAAATCTTCTAATCGTAAGAGATCACGCTGACGCGCAGTAAGTGCGCCTGTCATGTAAATAGGGAACAACTCTGGATTGGTTTGTAACATGTCGAAACTCCATTTCGTTTGCCCATTCGACAATCATTGTCGGGGCGTTGCATTGACGACTTTAAAAACTTTAAACCGTTGGTTTTTGAGACGAGTCTTTAAGTCTTAATGTGCACAATCCTTGTGCGCTTAATCAATACACCTAGCGATGTATGACTTGCATCATGTTAATTTGGTAGAGCTTTGTCAACCGCTTTAAAAAAAGAGAGGTTGGCTTTTAGTTTGTACTAGGCGAGTACTGACAACCCTTTTTCGGCTACCAAATTCAGCAGTTTGAGTGAAGGTCCATTTGGTTTTTTTTGTCCTTGCTCCCACTTTTGCACCGTTGACTTGCTAATATTTAAGTACTCCGCAAACACTCCCTGGCTAGCTTTTGATTGGGTGCGAATGCGTTTGATCTGTGTAGCCGAAAATTCTTTAATGGGCGGTAGGCACAGTGCATCGAATTCACGCAAGGTAACGTCCTTCATCAAGCCTGCGTCATGCAGCTCTTTCGCACTTTCGCACATTACCTTTAAGATTGACTTATCCATCACTATTTATCTCCACTAGAATGTTATCTCTTACTGCCTTATCTAACTCTTCCTCGTTATAACCTAGCAATAATATTGCATAGACTTTTAGTGCTTTTAACTCTTCTCTTTTGATGTTCGATTTCACATTTTTAGAAAAACCGTAAACAAAAAATGCTCTACGCTTACCGCGATAAACTAAGAGGGTTCGAGCGCCTCCACGCTTGCCTCTACCCGTTAATCCAACGCGTTTTTTAAACACGTTTCCACCTAAAGCCACACCTATCAGACCATGTTCAATTTGTTCTGTCGCTTCTCTTAAAGCATCATCGGATAAACCTTCTTTTGAGGCCCATTTATCAAACGCTTTGTTTTTGAATATGCGCATATTTGTTGTTGCGCACCGACGGAAAACTATAGCACTTAGTGCTATATTTAATCAAGACGCTTCATCGCCCATCTAAAAGCGCCTGTCCTCGCTAGCTCTCGCTAGCTACTCGCTAGCTTTCTGTTTACTGCTTTTCCTTAGCAGGAACCTTATGTTGCTGTAAAAACTGAGTAAATATGTTCGCTACAGTTTCAATGGAGTCTTTTAACCGGTGGTCTCCCGGAATTAAGTGCAATACACAGTTATTGCTTTTTGAAAACTTAATTGAATTCTCTGGGGGAATAACATCATCAGACCAACCATGAACGATTTCAACGTTATTGCTATATGAGTAAGCCTGTTTTTCATAGCCTGGAATAAATAGAGCTGGAGCTAACAAAAACACTCCCTTTGGTTTAATTTTTTCTGAGGCTACCAATGATACATAACCGCCCATACTGGATCCAACTAATATTACTTCTTCATCATCTTCTCCGTCTAAAGACTGGAGAAGATGCTCAACGCGAACATCTGGGTCAGTAATATTTGAATAATCAATGCTATCAACCTTACAACCATGCATTTTTGCAATGTTTGCTAGTTTAGTGATTTTACTACCCCATGGGCCGCTTTCTTTGCCATGTGAAAAATACACTTTCATACTTTATCTCTTGTTTTTAACCAGTCTAATAAATAGATAGTAGCCTAAAAGCGTCTGTCCTCGCTGGCTGTCTTTTAACCGACGACTTAACTTAGCACTAAACTTGATGCACTAGTATCGAACCGATTCATAGCTCACGATTATTCCTCTTGCCGCGAGCATATCTTCCACGAATGGTCCGACACTTCGGCTATGGCTTATATTAAATCTACAATACAACCTAACTGCGTAACTGATGATTTCCGGCGGGACGCGATAACGTTTGTAAGTATTCATCCCGAAATTATGAATGATATCGAATTAACTTGTCGGTAGCCTGCTTTACCTTCTAAGCACCCAATGGTATGACAGTAACTCAGTTATTCGATCTCTCTTGGACTATGGTTTTCTTCTCTGAAATTTCTGTGTTGCAGCTGCAAAGCGCATTGGGCCTTGTAGCCTTTCCGTTGATAGCCTGGTTATTATCTAAGCGTCAGCAACGCCCTAATATTAAGCTTTGGATTAGCGCCATAGGAATACAACTCGTTTTAGCCTTGCTGGTCTTACGCTTGCCGTTTTTTCAATCGGTTTTTACTGTAATGAACAAGGGTGTGTTAGCTATTGAGCGTGCGTCGCAAGCGGGTACTTCATTTGTGTTTGGTTACTTAGGCGGTGGCACGGCACCCTTTGAAGTGACTAACGAAAGCGCTTTATACATTATTGGTTTCAGAGCTTTGCCGCTCATACTAGTAATCGGCTCTTTAACTGCACTGTTGTCATACTGGCGTATCCTGCCGTGGATTATTGAAAAACTCGCCAAGCTGTTTTCACGCAGTTTAGGTATTGGTGGCGCTGTGGCTCTATCGGGTGCGGCCAATGTGTTTGTGGGCATGACGGAGGCGCCGTTATTCATACGCCGAAGTGTTGCCAAGCTAACGACGTCTGAATTGTTTATGGTCATGACGCTTGGCATGGCGACTGTTGCTGGTACGGTGTTGGTGCTTTACGCGACGTTTTTAGGGCAGGTGATTCCTAATGCCGTTGGGCATATTTTAAGTGCGTCTATCTTAAGTATTCCTGCAAGCATTTTAATTGCGCTGACTTTAATTCCTCAGACCAGCGCACCCACGCCAGCTGAGGCTGAGGTGTATAACGATTACCATGGGGCGATGGACGCCGTTGCGCAGGGAGGCATTAACGCGATGCAGATGATGTTGGCAATCATTGCCTTGCTGATCTGCTTTATAGCGCTAACTAGTATTACTAATGACTTGTTGAGTTTATTCCCTGATGTTGGCGGAGCCGCCCTTACTTTAGAACGTGTACTGGGTTGGGTAATGGCACCGATGTGCTGGTTGATGGGCATACCGTGGAACGAAGCAACCAGCGCCGGGTCTTTAATGGGCGTTAAAACGGTACTTAACGAGTTGATCGCCTTTATACAATTATCACAACTACCAAGCGACACTCTGTCGCCACGCAGCGAACTTATCTTGAGTTACGCCTTATGTGGGTTTGCTAATTTTGGTAGCTTAGGGATCTTAATAGGTGGGTTATCTACCTTAGCACCCGAACGGCGTGATGAGATAGCACGACTCGGATTGCTGAGCATAGTAAGCGGCACGCTTGCTACTTGCTTAACGGCCAGCGTCATAGGCGTGCTGCACTGATGATTACCGAAAATCTGATATTTGAAGAAGAATTGATGTTTATGCTAAACAATTTTTAAAGGGTAACTAATGTTTAAGAAGATACTGATTTCTCTGTTGGCTTTACTGGCCGTTCTAATAATTGTTGTTGGCTTAGTTGGCTATGCGGCCGATACCAACCAAGTTGAGATGGAGGCCAAGTACGGGCAAACGCCTCTCTTGCGCACAAAGATTTCGGGTATGCGTTATAGAGACGACGGTAATCCGAATGGCCCTGTGCTGCTATTACTGCATGGCGCGAACTCGTCTTTGCAAACTTGGGAGCCTATGGTTGCGGAGCTCGGCGAGCAATTCAGGTTAGTTAGTTTTGATCAACACGGCCATGGCCTAACGGGTCCTCAGGTAGATCACGACTATAGCTCGCAAATGCGCGTGCAAGCGGGTGTTGAGGTGTTAGACGAACTCGGTATTGAACAAGCCATTTGGGTGGGTAACTCTATGGGCGGCGGCGTGTCTTGGCGTGCAGCGATGTTGGCTCCTGATCGGTTTAGCGGACTCGTTTTAATTGATCCGTCGGGCGCACAAACCGGCGAGAAAATTAAACCCTACATTGGCGCTCGCATTGTCAGCACCTGGGTTGGTCAAAAAGTATTGCCTGTCATTACACCGCGTTTTATTGTTGCAAGGTCATTGAGGGAAACCGTGGCTGAAGCGGCCACTATGACTGAACCAATGATCGACCGCTATTGGGAAATGGTACGCTACCCCGGCAACCGCGCTGCCATGGCAGCAGCCATGACGCAAGAACGAGAATCTGACTTATGGAATACGATTGATACTATCAACGTGCCCACTCTTATTTTGTGGGGCGAGCAAGACAATGTTATTCCTGTGTCGCACGGGGCAGCCTTTGCTGAACGGATTAGCGGCTCACAACTTATTACTTACCCACAAGCGGGGCACTTACCCATGGAAGAAATTCCAACGATAGTGGCTAACGATATTCGCACTTGGTTTAACGGGGCCTATACTCAATAAACAAGGTAGGGCTCTACACTACATTAAACTCAATTTGTAACAAAATGCGCCTCTACTTGTGCCAATATCGGGAAAATCATTCTACACAAACAAACATTCAAACACGTTGCTACCGATTATGACTAAAGACATCTACCCAGCAATAGACGCCTACGACTCAGACTTTTTAGAAGTGTCTGACTTACACACCATTCATTACGAACAAAGTGGCAATCCAGATGGTCGCCCTGTTGTGCTTTTGCACGGTGGGCCAGGTGGTGGTTTAAGCGCGAGCTATCGACGCTTCTTTGATCCTAAGAAATGGCGGATCATTCAATTTTCGCAACGCGGTTGCGGCCAGAGCACGCCCTTTGCAGAACTTAAGGAAAACACTACGTGGGACTTGGTCGCTGACATTGAAAAACTGCGCGAACATTTGTCGGTCGATACGTGGGCGGTGTTTGGTGGCAGTTGGGGCTCGACGCTTAGTTTGACCTACGCCCAAACCCATCCAGAAAAATGCACGGCGTTATTTTTACGCGGCATATTCCTGTTACGCAAAAAGGAAATTGATTGGTTTTATCAGGAAGGCGCAAGCAAAATCTACCCTGATGCGTGGGAGCATTACATTGCACCCATTCCAGAGAATGAGCGTGATGATTTAGTCGCCGCGTTTCATAAACGTTTAACAAGTCCGGATAAAGACACTCGCCAAACCGCAGCACGCGCCTGGGCCGTATGGGAAGCCAGTACGTCTAAATTGATTCAAGACGACAATTTGATGAGTGCTTTTGATCAGCCATTATTTGCAGAAGCGTTTGCGCGAATCGAATGCCATTACTTTACCAACAAAGGTTTTTTTGAAAACGAGAACCAATTGATCGACAACGTTGATCGCATCAGACACATACCTGCGGTAATAGTGCAGGGTCGATATGACGTTGTTTGCCCGGCTGAATCTGCGTGGGAGTTGTCGCGAGCATGGCCTGAGGCTGAGCTTAAGATAATTCAGGATGCAGGTCACTCGATGTCTGAGCTTGGTATTCGCCGAGCGTTAGTTGCGGCTACTGATACTTCAATTATCTAGCTGTGTTGTAAGTAAGCAAGACGTGCAATTCAAAGATGTGCCCACTAACACTAATAGCGTATTGATTTTGACGACTTTTAAAGCGAGCCTTATTTTCCTATTTTTTTGTATTCCGATACAGACTTTTTCTGCATTTGAAATAGAAGGCGATTCGATCTCCAGAGACGATGGCTCAGTGATTACTTACTGCTTGGATGCGTCTCTACCAAAACAAGAGAACGTTTTATTGGTCATTCTTCATGGATCAGACTGTAACAGCGTTACCAAAGTAGCCTCTATTGAAAATGAACTTCGCAAATCTTGGCCTGGTTCAGATTTACTTACAATTGAGAAATACGGTCTCGGTAGCGGATTACCGTATTCGTCAGATGGGGAACGACCTGACTGCCCAAAAGAGTACTTGCTCAACGATACTCCGGAGCAGCGAGCCAATGACGTTGTCAGCGTTTTAGGCCATTTAAAGCAACACCATAAATACAAGCATATAGTGGTGTTAGGCGGTAGCGAAGGTGGCTTAATAAGCAACCTAGTTGCCTCTCGCGTTGATTACTTATCAGCTTCGGTCTCTTTTAATGGCGGAGGACGTTGGTTTTTGAATGATGTCATTCATAGCATTCGGTCGCAAACAAAGTCGCCTGTAAATGCTGACGAAGAAGTCCAAGGGTTTAAACAGTTTGCTAAACAAATCCTTTCTGGCAAGCCGTTTGATTTGGATATGAGTAATCACGGATATGCTTGGTGGCACAACGCACTAACGATAGATCAAGAAGATGTTGCTCTAAAGATAGATTCGCCTGTGTTGTTGATTCAAGCACTTCTAGATACATCAGTATCACCATCGCATGCAGCTGCTATGGCAAAGAATTTGGAGAGCTTTGGCAAGAGTAATTTGGTTTACAAAGAATATGATAATCTTGATCATAGTCTTAACGATGGTTTTGGCGAACCCCAGATGTCACTCGTGGTGAAAGATATTGAAACATGGCTTAAGGGTATATTGAAATAACTATGACTCTTTAGAGAGCACCCAAATCAGTAGGCACTTAATCGAAACCCTTCACAGTACTTCACCAGCTCGTAGTCAAGCTAATATTGGTCAGTCAGAACTTCAATGGATCGACTGCTCAGGTTTCTATGTTTGTCTTTTGGAGTTTTGTTGGCAGTTTTTGGGTTTAGCGGTAATTGGCAATTTTTTGGCAAACCAAGCTTTTTGCGCAGAACTTCAAAATCTGCACTGAGGGTTTCCTGATGGCAAACCAGCAGAATATCCTCGGAACGCTTTTTGAGTGTTTCGAGATCTTCAAAATAGTGGACCATCGGCTTTAAATGGCCGATTTCTATAAAGGCATCTTGCGCCAGTTCGTCTTGCGCATATAACGCTTCTGCGAGCTCGTTAGGGTTTGCAAAGCGGGCAAAAACGTCTATCTCGACTTTATGTCTTTTACTAACGCCGTTTTTCAAACACTCATAGAAAGCACTCGTAAAGCGAGTAATCGGGTCTCGAACCACAAAGAAAAATGGCTCACCAACCGGGTATCGTTTTAGCAGTCTGTGACCCACCGTAATTTCAATTTCGTAAAACCCTGCCTTTGAAAATAGTCGTAGCGCATTCTTTATTGCGTGGCCACCCGTTTTACCTATATGTAAGAAATGAGCAGTGGGTTGATTCATAGCAATGCTGGCGCAGTTAGAATGGTTTTGTAGGTAGAATGCGAATATCTGATAAACTTTGGACTAAGTGAAATAGATCTATATTTCAAAATTTGTTACGGCCTGTTTTAGCAGGTATGCAAGGTCCGACTAACCTCAACGTGGAGTGTGAAATGCTTAAAGGAATTCTAATTATTGTATGGGTTGCCATAGTTGCCAATCTTTTTATTGTCCTCCCAGATGCCTTGGTATGGCCGCTTAAAGCGTTGGGAGTATTATTGGCTGTTGCACATATAGCCGAATTCTTTATTTTTCGTAAAGACATTAAGGCAAAAGGGGACGGCACACTAAAATCATTTGTTATGACGTTTCTATTTGGAGCCGCGTATATAAAGAATTTATAAACTTAGGACTTATGAATTAAACAGGTTAGCTTTTATACGCACCAGTATCCATAAACCCTTCGTAATATGTAGGCTTAGTCAAAAACGATCCAACGGCTTTAATGGAAAACGCCATTCCTTGCATCCGGCATTGCAGATAAAACCAATGAGATACTTGTGATAGATTTATCTGATCCTTTTCTTAGTAGCTTTAATCGATGAATCAACCAACTGCGCATTTTTACATATTGGTAAAGCCGGTGGAACGGCTATCAAGTTTGCCCTTAAGGATTATGTTAACGCCGGTTTTTACACAATCAGCATCACACGCGGTCACGTTGCGTTAACCAAGTTTCCTAAAGGAGAGCCGTTCTTTTTTAATCTTCGCAACCCAATTACTCGTTTTACAAGTGCCTTTTATAGCCGCAAGCTCAAGCCAGCCACGTGGAATCAAGTAGAGAGTGAACTCTTTGCCCGGTTTAGGACACCAAACGAATTAGTCGAAGCACTGTGTGAAAAAGACCCTCTCGCTCAAAGAGGTATGCGCGGAGTAGGACATTTACGACCCATTTCATTAATGTTTGGAGGTCTCGAAGAGCTTAAGAGGCGTACTCAAGACGTGTTAATGGTGTCTATGCAAGAGTCTTTACAAACAGACTTCCTCATTCTGCGTGAAAAGCTTGGGCTGCCTCAGCAATGCAACCTTCCCACACACCCTACAAATGCACACATGTGCCCGGAAGACGTTGATCGTTCTCTGACTGAGCGCTCAGTCAATTTTTTAACAGAGTACTATCGCGTGGACTTTGAGTTAATTGAATATTGTAAAACCTTGAATATTTAATCGAATTAACCGCACACAGGTTTAGTGAGATCTCGCCATAGTAATAAACAATAGTAATAAACAGCAGGCATAAAAAAACCCGCCTTTGTTATTATTATTGGCGGGTTCCCTTTATGAGAGTGCTATTAATTGCACTTTCCTCACTCCTAGGTGACTTGGGCATGACCTCAGTCGAAGTGAAAATTACTGCATATCCTCGATGTTGTCTAATACTTTTTCACAAAATTTTCATAATTCGGTCGAAAATGGACGCATAGTCCATTATATCGCTGAGTTATGCCTCATATATTCTTAGATACATAACACAAGAGCCGCATCCGTTACTCCAAAAACCTCGCTAAATCTGCCTCGGAAGCTATAATAGCCCGCTTCAAATGGGCTACGACAATACTTTAATTTCCAACTAATCGATCCTAGCTATTTGCCCATTAACTTAGCTAAAGCACTTCGAGAATTACCGACATCATGAACAAATCTAGTGAAGTTCTGAGCTTCCAAGACCTTATCTTACGCTTGCAGCAGTTTTGGGCCGACCAAGGTTGCATGATCATGCAACCCTACGACATGGAAGTAGGCGCCGGCACATTTCATACAGCAACCTTTTTAGGCGCCGTTGGGCCTGAACCAATGCATGCCGCGTATGTACAACCGTCGCGCAGACCTACCGATGGCCGTTATGGTGAAAACCCAAACCGATTGCAACACTATTATCAGTTTCAAGTCATTTTGAAACCTTCACCTGATAATTTTCAGGAGCTCTACTTAGAGTCTTTGAAGGTATTAGGTATAGATACTTTAGTAGATGACATTCGCTTTGTGGAAGATAACTGGGAATCACCTACGTTAGGCGCATGGGGACTTGGCTGGGAAGTTTGGCTAAACGGTATGGAAGTTACTCAGTTCACCTATTTCCAACAAGTGGGTGGCCTAGACTGTAAACCCGTTACCGGTGAGATCACTTATGGCCTAGAGCGCATAGCCATGTACCTACAAGGCGTTGATAGCGTATACGACTTAGTATGGACCGACGGCTTTAAGTATGGTGATATCTTTTTTCAAAACGAACTTGAACAGTCTACTTATAACTTCGAACACGCGGATGTTGATGATTTGTTTCGTCAGTTCAATGCCGCGGAAAAAGAAGGTCAGCATTTAATAGACAACAAGTTACCCCTACCCGCCTACGAAAAAGTATTAAAAGCATCGCACAGTTTTAACATGCTGGATGCACGCCACGCCATAAGCGTTACCGAACGGGCACGCTACATCGGCCGTATTCGCACCTTATCTAAAGGCGTAGCGCACACCTATTATGAAGCACGCGAGGCTCTAGGGTTTCCGCGCGGTAAAGCGTTAACTGGAGGTGAGTCATGAGCTCTGTAACTCGCAACCATTTGTTAATTGAGCTGGGCACGGAAGAACTCCCGCCAAAAGCTCTTAAAGCACTTAGTAGAGCATTTACTAACGAAATTAAAACAGGCTTGCTAGAGGCTCAGCTCATTGCGAGCGATGCGCTTGTTACGCCTTATGCTGCACCTCGCCGATTAGCTGTTTTGATTAGCGACGTTGCCTCTGCTCAAGCCGACCAAACGGTGGACCGTCGGGGCCCTGCCTTACAAGCCGCATTTAAAGACGGTGTGGCAACGCCTGCCGCGCAGGGCTTTGCTAAATCGTGTGGTGTAGAAGTAGATCAACTTGAGCGCTTAGTTACGGATAAAGGCGAGTGGTTAAGCTACACGCTAACTGAGTCTGGACAAGCTATAAATGCGGTAGTGCAGAGCGTTTTGGATCAAGCGATCAAACGTCTACCGATTCCCAAGCGCATGCGCTGGGGTGATAGCGACGTTGAGTTTGTGCGACCCGCTAAATGGTTGCTCGCCTTATACGGCAATGATCTTCTAGACATTAACTGTTTAGGCTTAAGTGCTGGCCGTACTAGCCGTGGCCACCGCTTTCATAGTGAGGCATTGGTGGAACATGCAACAGCGGCAGACTACGAGCAGTCTATGCTTGAAGTCGGCCATGTAGTTGCCAGCTTTACTGCGCGTCAAGCCACCATAAAACAACAGATTGAAGCGCTAGCTGAGTCCGTTAAAGGGCAATTAGCAGACGACCAAGACCTGCTAGACGAAGTGACGGGCTTGGTAGAATTTCCACGATCTGTGTTAGGCCGCTTTGATGAATCGTTCTTAGACGTACCCCAAGAATGCTTAGTCTCGTCGATGCGAGATCATCAAAAGTATTTTCATGTAATGGACTCGGCCGGCAAGTTGCTGCCTTACTTTATTACCGTGAGCAACATTCTGAGTAAGGACGAAGATCGGATGGTTCAGGGCAATGAGCGCGTATTACGTGCGCGTTTGTCGGACGCTGAATTCTTTTGGACCTCAGACCAAAAGACTCGCTTGGAAGATAGAGTTAAAGACTTAGGCTCTGTGTTATTCCACGCCAAGTTAGGCACCGTGTTAGAAAAAACGACACGAGTACAAGCATTGGCCGGCAAGCTGGCTAAGGCGCTGGATGGCGATGCAGACATTGCAGAGCGAGGCGCGTATTTAGCCAAAGCCGACTTGATATCCAACATGGTGGGCGAGTTCGACGAGCTTCAAGGCGTTATGGGACATTACTATGCAGACCGTGATGGCGAACCTACGCTGGTTGGAGAATGTGTTGAACAACATTACTGGCCAAAATTTGCTGGAGATCAACTGCCACAAAGCGTCGAGGCCCAAGCGGTAGCAATGGCCGACAAGCTCGATAGCTTGGTGGGTATTTATGCTGCGGGCGAAGTCCCAACTGGAGACAAAGATCCTTACGCATTGCGGCGAGCGTCTTTGAGCATTTTACGAATTTTAATCGAGAAAGAGCACTCATTGGAACTCTCTGACTTGATTGACTGGAGCGCCGACGCGTATCAAGCTCAAGAGTTTAAGATTGCTCAAGAGGTTCGCGGCAATATCGTAGATTTTATACGCGGACGTTTAACGGCGTACTATCAAAGCCAAAACATCGCCACGGCAACCATTAATGCTGTGGCAGCTTGTGCTCCAAACAGCCCACTCGATTTTGAGAATCGCTTAAAGGCCGTTGATACGTTTAGCCAACTAGACGAAGCGGTTGACCTTGCCGCTGCGAACAAACGTATTAGTAATATTTTAAAGAAACAAGACGTTAACCAAAATGTGGTTGATTCAACGCATTTGGTCGAGACTGCCGAACAACATCTTTATCAAGTTGTGACTGAGCTCGAAGCGGATTGTAACGCGTTGTTTGATGCGGGCGACTACAGCGCAGGACTGCAAAAACTTGCGGCGCTGAGAGGACCCGTAGATGAGTTTTTTGATCAAGTAATGGTCATGAGTGACAATGCTAAGCAACAAGCAAACCGCCTAGCGTTGCTTAAGCAAGTGCAAGACCTGTTTCTACGCGTTGCTGATATTTCGTTATTACAGAGCTAGGCCAGCGTATACTGCTCAAGTGCTAACGATACAAAAACGGAGACAGCTTTGCTGGTAAATAGTTGCCTATGAAACCGATCATTCTAGACCGAGATGGCGTCATTAATCAGGAGTCTGCTGAATTTGTTAAGAGTCCTGAAGAATGGCTACCGCTTAAAGGCAGTCTGGTCGCCATTGCTCGTCTTAGTCAGGCGGGCTACGACGTTATTGTCTTAACCAACCAATCAGGCATCGCGCGTGGGTTGTTTAGTGCTGATATGCTGAGCCAGATTCACGTCCGCATGATTGACTATATTCACCAGGCAGGCGGCAAAATATCCAGCATTGCGTTTTGCCCGCACGGCCCAGATGACCAGTGCTACTGCCGAAAGCCAAAAGCGGGGTTGTATTCAGAATTAATTCAACAACTCGGTATTTCGTTTAACGGTGTTTACTCAGTGGGCGACTCTCTAAGAGATCTACAAGCGGCACAAGAAGCCGGGGCGCTGCCTGTTTTAGTTCTTACAGGCAACGGTAAGAAAACGGCCAAACAAATCAGCAAAGATCCAAGTTTAGGCCTGAGCAACATACCTATATTTGAAAACTTGTTAAGTTTTAGCGATTGGCTTTTTAGTCAATCTGACGAACATTCCAGTCTGTAATAATTCAAAAGCTTAGCTTTAGATATACAGATAGTTAAGACCAACACTAAGTCGATACACCAGAGTCCACCAAAGTTATGATCTATTTCCGCTCCATTATTTTTTATCTAGGCGAAGCTCTTTCAACCATTCCCTTTACGATTATTTCCGCCATTGTATTCTTTGCTCCACCACGGGTTCGCTCACGCGTTATCGCTGGTTGGGCCGTGTTTGTGGTGTGGTGGCTAAAGGTATGTTGTGGTCTTAGGCACGAGGTAATCGGTCTAGAGAACGTGCCCAAGACACCTTGTGTGTTTGCCAGCAACCACCAAAGTACATGGGAAACAATTGCCACCCAAACCTTTTTGCCACCTCTTGCTTGGGTATTAAAAAAGGAGTTATTGAAGATTCCTTTCTTTGGTTGGGGCTTGTGGATGACCCGCCCCATTGCTATAGACCGAACGGATCGCAAGAACGCCTTAGAACAAGTGGTTGATCAAGGCAAAGAGAAGATCAAAGAAAATCGCTATGTTTTGGTATTTCCTGAAGGGACACGTACTCCCTATACAATGGATCGACAATACAAAAAGGGTGGCGCGCGATTAGCCATCGAGGCTGACGTACCGATCGTGCCCGTTGCACATAACGCGGGAAAATTTTGGTCGAGCGAGAGCTTTTGGATTAAGCCAGGCTTGATCACCTGCATTATTGGTCCTGCCATGATGCACAACGGCAAAAATGATATTGCGCTGACGGCCGATATTAGAACCTGGATTAGATCTCAGGATTTGTGGGCTGGCAAAGGCTTGATAAGAAACTAACAAGGAATTGAGTAGTCATGAGTGACACCACTGAAGAAGCTATTGTTGCAACTGCAGCGGAGCGCATCGATTTTAACGAGAAACTGCCCGCATTTGCCGATTTACTGCCCGAACAAGTGCAGCCCTATTGGAACATTGTGCAAACATTTCCAGTAGTTGAAGCGCTTGCAATCTTCTCGTTGTTTTACTTGTTGGCGTTCGTATTGCGTACCTACGTAATCAGCGTGTTGCAGCGGCTTTCGCAACGAACCAACACCAGTGTTGACGACGAAATTATAGACCTGCTTCGCAAACCGATTTTTTCTGTGGTTTTGTGGATAGGTGTAATTATCGCAACACGTTCAGCTGGATACACCGAAGGCGGCGCTGGCTACATCACGCCTATTGCTCTTACCATGATCGTGTTAGCAATAACCAGGGCTTCTCTGAGCATCAGCGGCTTGGTGATTCGAGCCATTTCCAACGACCCAGCGCGCTTTGAAAGTATAGACATTCGTACCGAACCCCTGCTAATAATTGTCAGCAAGATTGTGATTTTACTCATCAGCGCGTACGCCGCACTGATGATCTGGGGAATCAACCCCGTTGGCTTATTAGCGTCGGCAGGCGTTGTTGGTATAGCGGTTGGTTTTGCGGCAAAAGATACATTAGCTAACTTGTTCTCCGGCATGTTCATCCTCGCTGATCGTCCATATAAGCTTGGCGACTACATCAATATGTCTAGCGGCGAACGCGGCAAGGTTACGCATATTGGTATTCGCAGTACGCGTATTTTAACGCGAGACGATATTGAGGTGACTATCCCTAACGGCGTGATCGGCAACGCAATGGTGGTTAACGAAAGCGGCGGCTCGCACATTAAAATGCGTATACGGGTGCCCATGGAATGCTCCTACGATGCAGATCTCGACCAGGTAGAAGAGGTTCTAATGCAGGTTGCCCAAGAGCACCAGGACATTTGCGAATACCCAGCTGCGCGTGTGCGATTTAGAGGGTTCGCAGACAGTGGAATTTCTGTTCAATTGATGGGCTGGATCGACGAACCTGAGCTACGCGGCAGAGTAATTCACAGTGTGGTTAAGAACATTCACAAAGCGTTTAGGGACAACGGGCTTGAGATTCCGTACCCGAAACGCGACATCATGGTTAAACACGTTAAGGGCGACAAAGATTCGTCTGACCTAGACGACTAGCGTTGTAAAAAGACAGGCACCAACACTTTCTAATCTTTCTGTTTAGGTTCAGAGCCCTCAGCGGATGAAGGGACGTCAGATGAAGAGCCCTCAGCGGAATGAGAGCCTTCAGCGGATAAAGAGCCCTCAGCGGAATGAGAGCCTTCAGCGGATAAAGAGCCCTCTACCTCTGTAGCAGCGACCTCTTCCTGAGGCCGGCGTTGCTCTACAACGTACGCACCAAGCAGCGCAGCTACAAATACAATCGGTAGACCAAAGATCAAGCTGATTGACCAATATTCGTGCGCAGAGGTATCCAACAACACGTTCAGACAGAAAAGCCCAGTGGCAATAGCAATACCATGCCACCACTGCGACGTGAAATGATAGGTGACGGCACCTATCAAAAACACCAGAATGAACAGAATGGCAAAAATCATATTGGCTTACTCTTAGTTAGTGGCGTTAGATTTTCTAAGCGTAAAAAACGATGGCTATAGAATATAACGCGCATAGTCTTCGTCTTCTGCCAGCTCATCTAAATGCTCGTTAACAAACGCTTGGTCTATGACTACCTTATCTCCAGAGCGGTCGCTTGCTTCAAACGACACCCCCTCAAGCAAGCGCTCCAAAAGAGTGTGCAAACGACGCGCCCCAATATTTTCTGTGCGCTCGTTAACCTGCCACGCAAGCTCGGCAAGGCGAGAAATACCATTCTCGGTGAATTCCAGCGTTACGTTTTCGGTACCTAATAAAGCAATGTACTGAGTCGTTAGTGCCGCATCGGGCTCTGTCAGAATTCGGGTAAAGTCTTCAACCGTTAGAGCACTTAACTCAACACGAATTGGCATACGCCCCTGCAACTCAGGAATCAAATCGCTGGGTTTAGACAATTGAAACGCGCCTGAACCAATAAAGAGAATATGATCGGTTTTGATCATTCCATATTTAGTCGATACAGTGCTGCCTTCGATCAAAGGCAATAAATCGCGCTGTACGCCTTCGCGTGATACATCGGCACTCTTGCCTGCTTCGCTACGACCAACAATTTTGTCGATCTCGTCAATGAACACTATGCCGTGATTCTCTAGTCGTTCGATCGCGCTGTGCTTTATATCCTCATCCGATACTAATTTGGCGGCTTCGTCTTCCGCTAATAACTTTAGCGCCTCTTTAATAGTCACTTTGCGTGCCTGCTTTTTCTGAGAACCAAAGTTCTGCATCATGCCTTGCAGCTGATTGGTGATGTCGTCCATGCCTTGTGGGCCAAACAACTCTACTCCGATATTGCCGGCCGCAATTTCGATCTCTATCTCTTTGTCGTCAAGCTCGCCTTCGCGTAATTTTTTACGAAATCTCTGACGACCCGCTCCCTCTGTAGCCTGAGCAGAATCTGCCGAAAAGCCCACGTCTCGGGCTGGCGGTAGCAGTATGTCTAATACCCGTTCTTCTGCTGCGTCTTCGGCTCGCGCTTTAACTTTTTGTGTTTCCAAGTCACGTTCGCGCTTAACCGCGACTTCGGCTAAATCGCGTATGATCGAATCCACTTCGCGGCCTACGTAACCCACTTCTGTAAACTTGGTGGCTTCTACTTTAATAAATGGTGCGTTAGCAAGATTGGCTAAACGACGAGCAATTTCTGTTTTGCCAACCCCTGTAGGGCCAATCATCAAAATATTTTTGGGCGTAATCTCACGGCGTAAATCATCGTCATTAACTTGCGTTCGGCGCCAGCGATTACGCAGCGCGATGGCAACAGCCCGCTTAGCGCTTCCTTGCCCAATAATGTGTTTATCGAGCTCTTGTACAATTTCTCTTGGGGTCATTTCACTCATGATTCGCTCTCTAAGCTTAATTCTTCGATAGTGAGGTTATGATTTGTGTAAATACAAATATCAGCAGCGATATTAAGAGCAGCTTCAACAATATCGCGTGCTCCCATATCGGTATTGTTGACTAAAGCGCGCGCCGCAGACTCTGCAAATGCACCGCCCGAACCAATGGCCATAACGCCACCTTCGGGTTCTATAACATCGCCGTTCCCGGAAATAACAAACGACGCATCTTTATCAGCCACGCACAATAGAGCTTCTAGCTTTCGTAACATACGGTCAGTACGCCAATCTTTAGCAAGCTCTACAGCGGACTTAGTTAGGTTACCCTGGTGCTTAGTAAGCTTTGCGTCAAACAACTCAAATAGCGTAAATGCGTCAGCAGTGCTACCTGCGAAACCAGCAATGACCTGGCCTTTATACAAACGCCTAACTTTACAAGCGTTGCCTTTCATTACGGTATTGCCGAGCGAGACTTGTCCGTCTCCACCTATGACAACTTGATTTCCACGACGCACCGACAAAATGGTCGTCCCTCTGAATTCTGGCATGGGTTCTCCTTATACTGCTGACTTGTGTATACAGCTTCTCGGCACTGATAAAAAAAATTGGTTTGAAAGTACGGGCGTGTAAATGCAGGCTTAACCCAATACTTGCTGAACAGATTCTATCTTAACGAATGGGATTGTTTGAATAAATGGGGTTCGATTCTAGTTGAAGCGCAACCTGTTGATTGCAACCTGTTGATTGCAACCTACCGCTGTAGGGTAAGTTTGGAGGCTACTTAATAATTTTCAAGTGTGATGGCTTGTTCTTCGCAGGTGGCTTTGAACCGATCTTTGATCCCTTGTTACCCGGTTTAGCAGAATCTTCTTTTTCTAATTTTTTGCTAGGATCAGGGTCTAATGTTGGCTGATCACCCTCCTCAAAGAAAATTCCTTGTGAATTTTCACGTGCAAAAATCGCATTAATCGAATCTATCGGTAAGCTAATGTTTTGTTCTACGCCGCTAAAACGGGCAGAGAACTTAAGCCCGTCGTTATCCATGGCATGAAGCTTTACCGCAGAGGAGCCAATATTCAAAATGATCTGGCCCTCTACAACGTGTTCGCGCGGCACTAATACGTCAGGCGCATTAGCGTCGACCAATACTTGTGGGGTAAATCCGTTATCTTCCGCCCACTCGTAAATCGCGCGCAGCAGGTAGGGCTTAGTAGAAACCATAAGCTTAGTTAAACCCCACTGCCATATTTGTATTCAAGTTTACGAACAATAGAGACTCTTAAAAGCCTCGTAGATCTCGCTCAGTATCACTTAAGCTGTCCTGAAAAGCTTGGCGTTCAAACAAACGCTCAGAGTACTCTTCAACAACTTGAGCTTGCTTAGGCAGTACAACATTTAACGCTGGAAGACGCCATAACAAGGGTGCAAGCACTACATCGACCAATGTGTACTCGTCGCCCATTGCATAGGCTTGTTCTTCGAACAATGGTGAGATTGAGATAAAGCCGTCACGAATTATTTTGTGAGCTTCTTTATCGCCTCTGTTTTCTTGCAAAGACTTAAATGAACCTAACCAATCACGGTTTAATCGCATAATCATTAAGCGTTGTTTAGCACGCGACACCGGATCAACCGGCATCAATGGTGGGTGCGGTAAGCGCTCGTCTAAATACTCATTAATGATGAACGCGTCGTACAAAATTAGGTCACGATCAACCAATGTCGGCGTTTCATAGTAAGGATTGAACTCGGCAAGCTCTTGGCATGTGTCGACTGGGTCGGTGTACACAACTTCGCACTCGATGTCTTTCTCTTGAATGACTATTCGGCAAGAATGACTAAGAATACAGTCAGTCCCTGAGTACAGGGTCATAATTGAACGCCGTGTAGATAAAGTATTAAGCATGATAAAAATTCACTCTTTTAAAAGTTAGTGAGGTGCCGATTGGTACAGTATTAACGCTTTGTTACAAGGCATGCTTTTGAAGAACGTCTTGTCTAAATACGTCTGTTAAAGTAGTCGGCAATAAAACAGAGGACTAATTGGCAGCTACCTTTTAAAACCCAAGCCTGTTAAAACCTAAGCCTGTTAAAGGTTGCTGCGCGGAGTGTCTCCGTTCTGGAATTTTCTCGTCGGCCTTAAAGAGAGCCGATAAGAGAGCAATACTCAACATCTGAATCTAAGGCTGTCATGGCCTTAGATTCAGCGAATCGCTTTTAATGAACGTCGCGCCAGTACTCCTTATTGAGCATGTAGCACAACAACATCAGAATAACCAAGAACGATAATGTATACACGCCCATAGATATACGCTGCAACTGAGCTGGTTCGCCTAAGTACGTTAAGAACGCTGTTAGGTCAGCCATTGCTTTGTCGAACTCCGCAGGTGACATTTTACCTGGATGCTGTAGTTCAAAAATGGTGTCGCCGACTACAGTGATTACTGCATCGCCTTCGCCGTGGCCTGCCGCTGCATCAGCGTGCTCGCCACCGTGTGCATCACCACCGTGGTCAGCGTCTTTCTTGCCAACTAAACGTTGTACGCCTTGTAGTTCATACATTGCGTGTGGCATTGCTACATTTTCGAACAACGAGTTGTTCCAACCGCTCGGAGAACCTTCGTCTAAATAGAATGCTCTCAAGTATGTGTAGATCCACTCTGGTTTACGTACGCGAGCTACCAACGATAAATCTGGAGGAGCAACACCAAACCAGCGCTTTGCGTCTTCAGCTGGCATAGTAGTTGTCATCCGATCACCGGTTTTCTCGGTAGTGAACATCAAATTTTCCTTAAGCAGTGCCAAAGGAATATCCAGATCTTCTGCAACTCGATTGAAGCGAGAGTATTCAGCGCTGTGACAAGACAAGCAGTAGTTTACAAACAACTTGGCGCCATTTTGCAAAGCCGCTTTGTCGCTCATATTCAAAGATAAGTCATCTGTCACGCCACCGTGACCACCAGCCGCATACGCCGGACTCAAAGTGGTTAAACCTAGCGCGACTACCGCAGCGAAAGAAACAAATGCTTTAATCATTTTCTTCATCTTATTTTCTCCCTGACGATTAATGCGGCGTGAACGTGACACGTTCAGGCACTGGTTTAGTTTTTCCGATGCTCGTGAACCAAGGCATCAGCGCAAAGAAAGCAAAGTAAATAACCGTACAAATCTGCGCCACCATGGTTCGTGCTGGAGTCGGCGAGTTCATGCCTAAGTAGCCCAACACAAAGAAGGCGATCAGGAATAGAGCCAACGCAATCTTAAATGGCATACTTCTATAACGAATTGATTTAACCGGCGAGCGATCTAACCAAGGCAAAAGGAAGAACATCACAATAGCAGCGGCCATCAAGATAACCCCCCACGCTTTACCAGAACCGTATGACAAGAATCCAATAATTACTACTGCGCCAATCAAAACTATCGCTTTAGTTTTAAGCTGATATTTACCGAGAACCAGCATGCCAACAGCCGCTGCGCCCGTGATGAGCTGCAAATAGAATAAGAAATCAGAAGTGCTCGCTCTTAAGATTGAGTAGTACGGAGTAAAGTACCAAAGAGGCACAATGTCAGTCGGCGTCTGTAGGGAGTTAGCCGGTGCAAAGTTGTCCTTCTCGAGCAGTATCCCGCCTAAATCTGGAGCAAAGAATACAAGCCCTAAGTACACGATCAAGAACCCACATACACCTACCAAATCATGCACGGTGTAATAAGGGTGGAAAGGAATGCCGTCTAATGGCTTTCCGTCTTCATCAACGTGATCATAAATATCGATTCCATCTGGATTATTTGAGCCTACGTGATGCAAGGCCACCAAGTGTAAGAACACTAGGGCAACAAGAATTAGCGGCAAAAGAATTACATGAAAAGCAAAGAAGCGGTTCAGTGTAGCGTCAGAGATAACAAAATCTCCACGAATCCACTCAGTCAACATAGGTCCGAAATACGGAATTACGTCGAACAGCGAGATAATTACCTGAGCACCCCAGTAAGACATATTGCCCCAAGGCAATAGATATCCCATGAACGCTTCGGCCATCAACGCAACAAAAATCACGCAACCAATAAGCCATACCAGCTCACGTGGCTCTCTGTGCGAACCGTAGATTACGCCACGGAACATGTGCAGATACACCACAATGAAAAACATGCTCGCACCAGTTGAGTGAAGGTATCGCACCAACCAACCATAGGGAACATCACGCATTATGTATTCGACCGATGCAAACGCTAATTGCGCGTCGGGCTTGTAATGCATTGTAAGAAAGATTCCGGTTACAAGCTGCACAACTAGCATCAACATTGCTAGTGAGCCAAAAAAGTACCAAAAGTTGAAGTTTTTAGGCGCCATATACTCGGCTAAGTGCTCATTCCACACTTTAGTCACCGGTAAACGCGCGTCTATCCACTCCATGAACGCATTCGCGCTCTTGTGATTGTTATGACGATGAATAGCCATTATGCAGTCCTCCCGTCGTCTTCACCGATGGTGATTACGTCGTCCACGTATTTGTAAGGTGGTACAGCCATGTTGGTTGTTGCAGGTACGTTTTTATAAACTCGGCCAGCAAGGTCAAACTTTGAACCATGGCATGGGCAGAAAAATCCGCCTTTAGAATCAGCGCCCATTTCTGGATCTGGGCCAAGTGCCAGTTTTTCGACTGGAGAGCAGCCTAGATGCGTACAAACCCCTTCCATCACCAAAACCTCAGGCCGGGCTGAGTCAGCTCGCTGATTGTTTTGAGCGTAGGTTGGTTGTGCGCTCTCTAATGAATTTGGGTCGGCCAAGTTATCTTTAATCTCGTCTAGGCCCTGCATCATTTCAGGACTACGACGTAAGATAACGACGGGTTTACCACGCCACTCAACCTTTACTAACCGGCCTTCTTCGAGCTTGGAATAGTCGAAGAACACGGGTGCGCCCGCATTTTTTGCACGCTCGCTAGGCTGCATGCTTAAAACGAATGGGGTTACCGCAATACCGACGCCGACGGCGCCGAAGCCCGCAGTTACACCAGTTAGAAAGCGACGCCTTTTTAAATCTTCGACCGAAGTGTCGTGATCATGGTTGTCAGCCATAGTTGCTCCTCAATTTGAAACAGCTTTTGTATTTAATAAAACACTCAAGACAAGTCTGGACCAACATCAAAGTTGGCAATAGACCCGTACAGGAGACCTTGTAATCGTAATCCTAAGGTGGTCAGCTGGTTACGAACAATGAACGTACATCAATAGACTCACCAAAGCGCGGTGATTGTACCAGATGTGTCAAGTGTTTGCTCTGAGATCAGGGCTTTTGTGCTGATTTTTCAACAGACTAGCCGCGTTTTATTATGTTTTTATTTAAGCATGTCGCGCATTGCTGCAAGATGGGCCGCGCCGATTGCATCGGATTTAGCGGGATCATCCGGTTCACGATCTTGCCAAACAATGTGCTCTTCATCCAGCTCATCCAAAAATCGACTCGGCTCGCAATCAATGGTATCGCCGAATCGTGTGCGTTTTTTGGCATAGCTAAGCACAAGGTCACGCTGCGCGCGAGTAATGCCAACGTAAAAAAGGCGGCGCTCTTCTTCGACCATATCGTCTTCGATACTGCTGCGATGAGGCAAAATTTCTTCTTCCATACCCACAATCGTGACGTGCGGAAACTCCAAGCCCTTAGCGGCATGCAGTGTCATTAGTGACACCACGTTTGAATCTTCGTCTGAGTCGTTTTTATCGAGTATGCCCATCAACCCAATAACGTGCACCACTTCGGCCAAACCTCTGGTGTCATCTTTTTCGGCGATGGAACCCACCCAACGAACCAATTCTTCGACATTACGCCACCGCATTTCAGCTTGTTCGGGACTCGCGCTTTGCTTAACTAGCCAATTTTTGTAATCGATTGTATCCAATAATTTGTCTACGCCATCGGGAACCGAATGCGTATCACAGTATTCCATTAACTCGTCGATCATATCGGCAAAGGTACGCAACGCCACTTGCCCGCGAGGCGCTAAATGCTCATGAATCGCGGGGCTGGATATAGACGCATAAAGATTGCCTTGCTCAGCGCGCGCAATAGTCGACAACGCCTCAAGAGTGCTTGCTCCGATTCCTCGACGCGGTGTATTGATAGCTCGTATAAACGCATTATCATCGGCCGGGTTAGCAATCAGCCGTAAGTACGCCATCAAATCCTTAATTTCTGAGCGCTCAAAAAACGATAAACCACCGCTAAGATAATAGGGAATGCGCATTTCGCGCAATTTTTTCTCAAGCATCCGCGACTGATGATTGCCGCGATACAAAATTGCGTAATCAGAATAGGGGTTTTGGTGCTCAAAACGATGCTGCATAAGCGTCGACACCACTTTTTCTGCTTCACGTTCGTCGTCGGCCCCTACAATAATAGTGGCGGGGTCGCCATAACCTAACTCACTCCACAGCGATTTTTCAAACGGACGAGGGTTATTCTGAATCACCTGATTAGCCAAGCTCAGAATACGCCCCATAGATCTATAGTTTTGCTCTAGCTTAACCAACAATAAATCAGGGAAGTCGCGGCCTAAGTGCTCTAGGTTTTCTGGCTGCGCACCTCGCCATGCGTAAATCGACTGGTCGTCGTCCCCAACAGCGGTTAGTCCAGCCCCACCTGATCCGCCAATAAGCGTTTTAACAATGTTGTACTGAGCTGCGTTGGTGTCTTGATATTCGTCGACTAGCAAAAATTGAACGCGCTTTTGCCACTTAAGTCGAATATTGTCGAACTTACGCAGAATGATATTAGGCAGGTAAATAAGGTCGTCCAAGTCAACGGCATTGCACGCCACCAAGTACCGCTCGTACTCAGCGTACACTCTGGCAGCGGCCACTTCCGTGGGCGACGTCATTGCTAACGCGTGCGCTTGGTCAGGCGTTATAAGATCGTTTTTCCACGCCGAGATTTGGTTTCGCACACGATCAACCAAACCATCGTCGTCTAAGTCGGCTTTGAGCAATTCTTTAACAACATGTACAGAGTCTTGTGGGTCAAAAATAGAAAAGTTTGCCGAACGCCCAGACGCGGCCACTTCTTCTTTAAGCAAGGTCATGCCAAGGCGGTGAAAGGTACAAACGGTAAGTCCTTTGCACGCCGAAGGGTCGAGCAATTCACCTACACGCTGCTTCATTTCGCGCGCGGCCTTATTGGTAAAGGTAACGGCGTAAATAGTACGGGGGTCTACTTTATGATGACTAAGTAACCATGCGATCTTAAAGGTAATAACCCGCGTCTTACCACTGCCCGCGCCAGCCAGCACCAACATCGGCCGGTCAATTTGCTTAACCGCCTCATATTGTTGAGGGTTTAATTGACCAAAAATATTCAGTCCAGAAGGGTGATGAGAAGTAGCTTGAGTCACGCAGGGTACGGGGTGTTTGGTTAAATCAAACCAAGCATCAGCACTTCTTATAGAGTTCTATACAGTCCTTTAGCGTTCTGTAGAGTCTTTATTGAGAGCGTCCAGCCAAATAACGTTTGACGGTGTCGAACGCATTAGCGGTGGCAAAAGTGAGTAAATGTGGTTCTAAAAAAGAGCTTTAGTCTAACCGATTCCGTGCAGCATTCGAGCCGCTTTTACAGTGTTTTTCATCAGCATTGCCACGGTCATCGGACCAACGCCGCCCGGCACTGGAGTAATGGCGCCTGCGACGGCCTTAACATCGTCGAAATTAACATCGCCAACCAACTTGTAACCACGTTTATCCGACGCATCGTCTACGCGGTTAATCCCCACATCAATAACAGTAGCTCCTGGTTTAACCATATCGGCAGTCACAAATTCAGGCACGCCAATGGCTGCAATAAGAATATCCGCCTGACGAGTAAATTCGGTCAAATCCTTTGTACCGCTATGGCAACAAGTAACGGTGCAATTGGCTTTGTTGCCCTTTTGCACCAAAATATTCATCATTGGCTTACCAACGATATTACTGCGCCCAATGACTACAGCGTGTTTCCCAGACATTTCGATACCACTTCGCACGATCAGTTCTGGAATGCCCGTAGGCGTGCACGGCGTTAGGCAATCGATACCAATACTCAGCTTACCCACGTTAACGGGATGAAAACCATCCACGTCCTTACTCGGGTCAAGAGCTTCGATAATACGATCTTCATCCATGTGCTTAGGCAACGGTAGTTGCACGAGAATTCCGTGCACCGACGCATCATTGTTTAAGCCTTCAATTTGAGCTAACAACGCCTCTTCTGATGCGTCTGCGTCCATCTCTATTTTTATCGACTTAACGCCTACTTCTTCGCACGCTTTAACTTTGCTGCCTACATACGCTTTAGACGCCGGGTTATCACCAACAAGCACCACAGCCAAGCATGGCGTTATGCCTTGTTCGAGTAACGTCGTGGCTTCGCCTTTGGCTTCCTGTCTAATCTCTGCGGCAACCGCTTTGCCATCAATAATAATTGTCATCGCGTTCTCTCGTTTAGTCTAGGGTTAGTCGTTCTGGCTATTTTTCTCGTCTCGCTTTTCTAGACGGCGCGCAAAAAACAATCCTAGCTCGAACAACAAGCACACAGGAATTGCCAACATAATCTGCGAGAAAATATCTGGCGGCGTCATCAGCATGCCTAAGACAAAAGCACCAAGAATAATATAAGGCCGTTGCTGTGCCATAGCTTGAGTAGAAACGACCCCCATTCGCGCCAGCAAGACGGTAGCCACGGGCACTTCAAACGCTACGCCAAAGGCAAAAAACAGCTTTAGCGCAAAGCTCATGTAGGAACTAATATCGGTCATCACTGCCACGCCTTCGGGCGCCATTCCGATAAAGAATTTAAAGATGATCGGAAAAACGACGTAATACGCAAAAAAGATGCCGAGATAGAACAGCAGCGTGCTGGAAACAACCAACGGCAGCGCAATGTTCTTTTCGTTTCGGTATAAACCTGGGGCGATAAACGCCCAGACTTGATACAAAACAACAGGTATCGCCAGAGCGAATGCCGTTGCAAAGGCAAATTTAAACGGAATAAAGAAGGGTCCATGTGGCTCAGTAGAGATCATTGTTCCGCCTTGAGGCAAATTTGAAATCAACGGCTTTGCAAACCACTCGTAGAGTTCGTTTGCAAATGGAACGAGACAGATAAACAGCACGAGCACCGAACCGGCCGCGATTAACAGCCGGTTACGCAGCTCGATTAAATGCGAGACGAAAGGTTCAGATACTGCTTCTTGCTCTTCTGACTCTTGTGGAATATCGGCCATGGTTCAAACTGTTTCGTTAACGCTTCTTTAGTAAATGATTTATAACTAGTCGCTTAGCCTAAGTGCGCTCATTTAACTGCAAACAAGGCGAGGGCGGTGTTATAGCTTTTTCTTGGTTTTTCTAGCGGTCGTTTTTTTTGCTGCTGCCTTCTTCACAACCTTCTTCTTACTGGCTGTTTTCTTTGCGGCTTTCTTCACCACTCTACCGCTAGTCTTTTTAGCTGGGGTGGCTTTAGAGGATGTCTTTTTCGCGACTTTTTTAGTGGTTTTTTTAACGACCTTTTTAGTGGCTTTGTTACTAGCCGCTTTCTTCGCTATTTTTTCAGCTCCTTCACCTTTAACCTTTTTTTCGTCGGGGGTTTCGGTATCACCAAGCTCAAGATCTATCGCAGCAATTTGATCAGCCGCGTCCTTTACCTTTTTTCCAGTTTCTTGCACGGAATCAGCTAGTTCATGACCAAACTGCTTCATGTCATTTTTAAAGTCACGCATCTCTTGCTGAGCTGCACGCAGGTCCGCAAACGGGGTGCCGTCTATTTCGCCTTTCATCTCATTGCGCAAACGATACATACCTTGGCGAGCTTTACGCACCAAGAAAGCAGCTTGTCGCGCTACGTCAGGCAGACGCTCTGGTCCCATCACTAGCAATAGGACAATCGCGATTATGAGTAATTCCCAGAAGCCAACATCAAACATGGCAACGCCTTTGCGAGTTATACAAGATAATTAAAGACCAGAGTTTTGGGCAGAAAAATAGAATACTAGTGCTAAACCAAAGCACTAAAACAGCGCCCTCAGAGCCGCTTAAGTAAAACGGCAAAGCAAGGACGCATTTGACGACTAGGATTTTGCGTCAGTAGTATCAGCTTCTTTAACGGTTTCGGCTTCTTCAGCAGCCGTTTCGTCAGATTTCTTGTCGTCTTGCAAGGCGCCTTTAAAACCCTTAATTGCACCACCAAGATCACCGCCAATATTGCGTAATTTTTTAGTACCAAAAATTAGAGCTACTATCACCAAAATAATAAGTAACTGCCAAATTGAAATTCCACCTAAACCCATCTTAATAACCTCAGTTTTATTCGTTACTAAACGCTAATGATTAACGTGCCGCTTTTTCAGCTAAACCCGATACGCCCATGCGCCGATCTAGCTCTTCTAATACTTGTTCAACGCTGACATCGTAATGTGCCAACATAATCATCGTATGAAAACATAAATCAGCGACCTCATATATGATTTTTTCAGAATCGGCATCTTTGGCGGCCATTACCGTCTCGGTCGCCTCTTCACCAATTTTCTTCAAAATTGCATCTGTACCTTTAGCCGCTAAACTCGCAACATAGGATTTGCTGTGTTGTGCGTCGTTTAAACGATCTTTTATGACCTCTTCTAAACGTGCCAACACATCGCCATTATTACTCATTTGTGCTCTCCGTATATATCTTTTGGGTCTTTAAGCACATCGGCAACGGTCACCCACTTGCCGTCATTATACACCCTATAAAAACAACTGTTGCGACCAGTATGGCATGCAATTCCGCCAAGTTGCTCAACACTAAGCAAAATGACATCGGCGTCACAATCAATTTTTATTTCATGGATACGCTGAGCATGACCCGATTCTTCGCCTTTACGCCATAACTTGTCCCTAGAACGAGACCAATAGACCGCCGTCTGCGTTTCAATCGTCTCACGCAACGCATCACGGTTCATCCAGGCAACCATCAATACCGTTCCATTAGTGTGATCTTGGGCAATTGCCGGCACCAGGCCTTTATCGTTCCACTTAATGTCGTCAACCCATGCCATATTTATAATCTAACCTCTAGACCTGCATCCCGCATTGCGGCCTTAGCCTGTACGATTGAATACTCGCCAAAATGAAAAATGCTTGCCGCTAGTACGGCATCTGCATGGCCCTGAGTTATTCCGTCAACTAGGTGCTCTAATGTGCCCACACCGCCTGATGCTATCACAGGGATTGATATGGCATCGCTTACTGAGCGCGTCAGCGCTAAATCATAACCCGCTTTAGTGCCATCACCATCCATGCTGGTTAACAGTATTTCTCCGGCGCCAAGTGTCGCCATTTTTTGCGCCCATTGGACCGCGTCAATGCCGGTTGGTTTACGGCCACCGTGCGTGAAAATTTCCCAGCGGTCTGCATCATCACCTTTGGCGATGCTCAAAGTCTGCTTAGCATCAATAGCGACCACAATACATTGCGAGCCGAAATGCGCGCTGGCTTCTCGAATGAACTCTGGGTTGAACACCGCAGTGCTGTTAATCGATACTTTGTCAGCACCGACTTTGAGCAATTGGTGAATGTCTTCGAGCTTACGAATTCCACCGCCCACTGTAAGCGGAATAAAAACTTCGCTCGCCACAGCCTCCACCACTTCGTATAACGTAGCACGGTTGTCCGACGTAGCCGTAATGTCTAAAAACGCTATCTCGTCAGCCCCCTGTTCGTTGTATCGCTTAGCGACTTCAACGGGGTCGCCTGCGTCGCGGATACCCACAAAGTTTACACCTTTTACGACGCGCCCATTGTCGACGTCTAAGCAAGGAATTAAGCGTTTAGCGAGAGGCATACGGTAAAGCTCTTATTGGGTAGGACGAGCCGTAAGCTCATCAAGTAATTGTTGGCCCGCCGCAAAATCTAGACTACCCTCATAAATCGCGCGGCCAGTGATAACGCCCGAAATACCAGAATCCTTATATTTTGCAACGGCACGAATATCGTCTAAAGACGTTACTCCACCAGATGCAATAATTGGAATAGACACGGATTCGGCCAGGTCTGCGGTCGCTTTGGCGTTAACGCCCTGCATCATTCCATCGCGCGCAATATCGGTAAAAATAATAGCGTGTACACCATCGTCTTCAAAACGCTTGGCTAGATCAAACACATTGTGTTCCGTGAGAGTTGCCCAACCATCAATTGCGACTTGTCCGTCTTTAGCATCCAGTCCAATAATCAACTGCGGCCCAAACTGCGCAGACAATGTGCTGATCCATTCAGGTTCTTTAGCAGCGCGCGTTCCTAAAATGACGTAGCTAACGCCACTATCAAGATACGCTTTAATGGTTTGCTCGTCGCGAATTCCGCCGCCTATTTGAATGGGTACATGCGGATATTTAAGCGCAATGGCTTCAATATCCTTGGCGTTAGCTGGCTTACCGGCAAAAGCACCATCCAAGTCAACCAAATGTAAGCGGCGCGCACCTTGCTCAACCCATTGGTCGGCCATTTCAAGAGGGCTGTCTGCAAAGACCGTTGAGTCTTCCATCAAGCCCTGACGAAGGCGTACACACTTGCCTTCTTTAATATCGATTGCTGGAATTAGTAACATAAGATCGAGTTGTATTAATAGGTATTAGATTGTGGCTACTGCTTAACACTAAAAAGGCTAAAGCCCGCCATCCCATTCAGTAAAGTTTCGCAGTAATTGAAGGCCATCATTATGGCTTTTCTCTGGGTGAAACTGCGTTGCAAAAATATTGTCGGCGCCGACTGCTGCTACAAACTCATGGCCATAGTCCGCGCTGGCAAGTACATTTTCAGGCTTAGATGTATTGGCGCAATAACTATGCACAAAGTAAAAGTACGCGGCATCGTCAATCTTGTGCCATAGCGGATGAGGCTGCATTTGTTTAACCGTGTTCCAGCCCATCTGAGGAATCTTTAGTGTTTGGTTCTGTAACCCAGAAAAGTGCTCTACCCTCCCTTCAAACCAACCCAAACCTTCCCTGCCACCATCTTCAGTACAAAAGTCGAACATTGCCTGCATGCCAACGCAAATCCCTAACAAAGGCTTAGACGTTTTGGCACTCTCTAAGGAAGCTCTTAGATCGCGTGCTTCTAGTTGGTCAAACCATGTACCCACCGCACCTTGTCCTGGAAGAATGATCTTATCCGCCGCGTCAATGCGAGCGACATCAGCGGTTACTTCAACCGTACAGTTAGCGGCTACCGTTTTAACGGCCTGTTCTACGGAGCGAAGGTTTCCTACACCTAAATCTAAAATGGCAATGTACATAATGTTCCCGTTCAGATTTTATGCGTTGATGCTCACGCTAACGAAGTACTGAGCACCGTAACAATAATCTTAAAGAGCTGCTTTGATTAAAGAGCACCTTTGGTAGAAGGGATCACGCCTGCAATGCGATCGTCATGCTCCAAAGCCATGCGTAAGGCTCGACCAAAAGCTTTGAATACTGTCTCAGCGATGTGGTGTGCGTTCTTACCGCGAATGTTGTCGATGTGCAACGTTAGCTTTGCGTGATTTACAAAGCCATGAAAAAACTCATCGAATAGATCCACATCGAAGCCGCCAATGCGGGCGCGCTTGTAGTCTATGCGGTGCATTAGTGTTGGACGTCCGGAGAAATCGACCACTACGCGACTCAATGCTTCGTCTAGCGGAACATAAGCATGACCGTAACGGCGAATGCCTTTTTTGTCTCCAATAGCCTCGGCAAACGCCTGCCCTAAGGTAATACCAATATCTTCGGTAGTGTGATGGTCATCAATGTGTAAATCGCCTTTGCAGGTGATATCCAAATCGATTAGGCCATGGCGGCCAATTTGATCCATCATGTGCTCCAAAAAGGGCACACCGGTATCAAAACTGCATTGACCAGTACCGTCCAAATTCAATTTTACCGAGATTTGGGTTTCGTTGGTGTTTCGAGTAACTTCTGCTTGTCTTGCACGCATATCAATCAATAATGAGGCGACGGCTAAAAATAGGCGCGAAGTTTAACACAGCAGATATCAATCTGAGTTGCAGGGAATGGCATTTCAATAGGGTAATTTTGCCAATTTTTAATGTGCGTTTACATAAACTGACCCCATAACTGTTAAATTAGCGGTCTTTAACGTTATTTTTAGATCTTCTTACGATAGGCTGTACAACTAGAGTCACAACTCGAGTCACAACATAAGCTACAAAAAGAGCACATAATGAAATACTTACCGGCCCTATCAACGCCTCGCTTTGTGCGGGCTGTGCCAGACAAAATTAAACACCATATCCGCGAAAAAGCGATTGATCGCGCGCGCACCCGCATAGCCATTGCTGGCAGCGATCCTGCAAAACTAAGCCAACAAGATCTTGAGATCTTGGTTAAGCAAGAAGAAGACGTAATCAAAAGCTCCATGAAGGAAAAAGGCGTACTCGCGGTACTCGCCTTACTAGGGATCAACCTGTTTGGTTAGTCTGCTTTACGCCGTTTGACCACGTAAGCCATTACCTTTAACCAATAACTACCATCAAGATTAATGTTTAAACAAGCCTTCAGATTTGCCTTCGTTGCTTTAATCTGGAAACAGTACAAAGCCGCCATAGTGTCGACATTGACGCTTTTTGCGTATTTGTTTTTAGTTGGCTGGATTCATGGCGACTATATCGCCAGCGCTCAACTCGAAAACCAGACTCAAGGGTTGGGCCGCAGCTTTATCATAAAGTGGATCGCCTTCGCTGGAGGCATAGGGCTCTACATTTTGTACCACTGGGTGCGCGGACAGTTTAAGGAAAAAGGCAAAAGCAAGACAGAGAAATCCAAAGCGACACTTATGCCTCGCGTTGATCACCCCCACGCAACGGACAAGATCATTAATGATCCTGAATTAAAGGCAGATCCGTTTGCACACATTCGTAAACGCTCAAAGCTGCGCGGTCGCAAAGACTTTGAGCCTGACTCTTAAGCGCAGCCAATAAAAAACCCCACAGAAGGGAAGTCCCTGTGGGGCCCATGCCTGAGGATATATGAGAACATCCCCCCCCAAAAAAAAACACTAGTCTGTCCCGCCACTAAGGGTTAGTTAGAATGACAAGAAAGACGTGTACGGCGTATAGGTGGCATCCGAAGCACTCAGAGCCGCTCATTCAGATTGCCTGCAAATGGCGTACGAAGCGAGAAAAACCTATTATTTATCCATACCCATTGTTCCAACAAGGAAGATACTAGACATCTTGCTTAGCCACTGGTCTGTCAATGCCGCCGCCATAGCGGCTACTGAAAAAGGTGGGACTCAACCATACTTAGATAACCACCACCAAATAAGTTGAAGTGGTTAAGCGCATGGAGCAAGTTATAAACCTGCGCTCGCCTTTGCACCGGCGCCAGTTCTCTCTCGAGCCTCACACCCTTGAGCTCTGAACTCGGCTCGTCAGGCGCGGCATTATTGTTGGGTAGCTCGCCATAGCGCGTATAATAATGCTTATAAAAACTCGCAGGAAGTTGCCCGAACAAACGGCTCATAGCGATATCAACTTCAGGGTCTCCAAAATAGGGCGCGGGGTCGTACAAACATGGCTCATCTCTGGCTATATCCCAAGACACATTACCCGTCCACAAGTCGCCGTGTAAAAGTGAGGGAGTCGGTTGATGACTTTGCAACAAAGTGTGGGCGTTTTCACACGTTCGCTTCACTTGCTCAAGCAAATACACGGGCATGCCATTTGCTTTGGCTTGCTTGGCTTGTGGCATTAGTCTTTCAGTTAAGAAAAAGTCTGCCCAGCTGATATTCCAATTATTATTTTGTTTGGTCAGGCCTAAAAAATTGGATTCTTCCCAACCATATCGGTCGGCACTAATAGCGTGTTGGTTAAACAGGCTATTGGCTATCGCTGCTCCGTTTGACTCGTTGAATGTGCCTAGCTCGCGCCACTCAAGCACTAAACAGCAAACTCCCGCTTCCTCTATGTAACCCTCAACCTCCGGATACAAAGCATCCACTCCACCCAACAACGCGGCCACTTTGCACAAACTGAAATGCTCACTCGCCAGCACCTCTAAATAACGAGGAGTATTTGTTTTCATGAAAAAATGGCGACCATCTTCGCAATCTAGTCGATAACTTTTATGACAGTCTCCACCCGCCACGGGAGAAATTGTTAAGCCAGTGCCGTAGTGAGGCCGCAATAGATCAAGGAGGTCTTCAATGTTGTTGTTTGAGTTACCCACTGCGCCCTTACTTGATTTCTAGCTTAATTGCCGAACTGCTCGCTGCCAGTCCTGTAGATTGATTGAGTCGAGCAGCTCGCTGCAGCTTAAGGTTTGCGAACCATCGACCAAGCCTAGGTCTTTGGCTAGCTGGGTTGCAAGCTGAGGTCCGCTAAGCCCACGATCGCGCCAAGCTTGAGCCGATTCTGACCCAAACCGCTTGGACATTCGATCGCCGGCCTCATCAAACTTTAGTGGCACAGAAATGTATTCTAAAGGATTTCGATCTGGCGCTAGGTACTTTGCCAACTGCCTCTGCTGAGCTTGACTGTCTTCCAGGTCTGCCCCGCGCACTACATGTGTTATGCCTTGCTCCAGATCATCAACGGTAACAACGAGATGGTATGCGTAAATTCCGTCGGCGCGCTTAAGCACAAAATCATCTTCGCATTGGTTACAGCGTAACCGAAATGAGGGCGCTTTTTCTAACTCGGCTTTAGCCTGCTCCGCCGCTGAAAGGTTACGGCAAGTTCCTGGGTATGCTATGGCAGCCCCATGAGGGGCACTGGCTGCTTCACGAATGTCTTTGCGCGAACAAAAACAAGGAAATACTTTGTTGTGGGCTTGAAGCCCATCGAACGCTTGGTCGTAAAGAGCGTGACGCTCTGACTGATAACTTATAGGCCCATCCCAGTCTATGCCAAGCCAAACTAGGTCTCTAATGTTGGCCTCGGCACTACCTTCTACAACACGCGGCGTATCGATGTCTTCCATACGCATCAGAAACTGCCCAGAGTGCAGCCGAGCATGGAGCCAAGCTAGCAGAGCTGTTTGCAAATTGCCTAGATGCAAATCACCTGTAGGGCTAGGTGCATAGCGTCCGACATAAGGCGTGGAGTTAGTCATGGTCGAATTCTCACCAGTCGCGAGCCCTGTGTAAAGCGCGACTGATGAATTCGACCAAAACTAATATCACTTAAGTTTAAGTAACAAGTGGTCTAGCGATAGTTTGCTACCACCTTGGCCAACCAGAAGAGCCAATATAATCATCCAGTAGTAATGCTCATTGAGAGGCATTACAAAGAATTGGATAACGGCGGCCATAACCAATAAACCCAATGCTCCAACACGCGTAAACAAACCTAGGATAAGCAACACAGGTAGGATTAGTTCTCCAGCTGTGGCCAGGTAAGCCGCAGGTGCGGGGGAAAGAAAAGGCAGCGCCCAGTCGTCGGCAAAGAATTCGATGGTTTCTTCAAAGTCTATTAACTTGCCCTGGCCTGAGCGAAAGAACACCAAGCCGATGTAAATTCTTGCCCAAAGGTTTGCTATTGGCGTGAGATAAGAAATTGCAAGCACACTAAATGCTTTATACACATTAATCATAATATTTTTTCTCTCTGTAACGATTCAGTTTATGCCGTATACGAGTTGAGCAAGCCGTGACTGAAACACAAACTCAACCCTTCGCTTAATTCCTCCTGTGATATAGACCCGACCATGCCCTCAATTGCTTGCAACAAAGTCGTCGGCTTTTTGAGCATTTCAAAAAACTGCATTTGCTCTGGGCTTAAACGCAAAGAAACCACCTGTTGTTGATGTTTACACACCAAGATATCGTCGGTACTTTGCTGTAGCGATATGGACACGTCACCCACATAGCTTGGCAACGATTGTTGGTGAATTGCGAGAATCGGAAACGCAGAGTCTAGTAACTCAACAGTTGGGTTGAGCACAATGCCTTTTGCCAACAACTGGTCTTGTTCAATGGTCGTGTGATCAATCAGTTCTTCTTGAGCAGTAAAGTACGCGCGATGCAGCGCCCACTCATAACGCGCTAAGTCTTGCAAATAGGGCATGTCGATCAAAGCGTCAAAATCGCCAAATATGCTAGCAATACCTTCGCCATAAAGATGAATGTTGCCTGCCTGCGGTGGCTGGTTGGCGCTAAACACATGACAAAGTTGCTTGAAAAAATCAGTCCCGACAACGCCTTTTAGAGCTGGATACACTTCGGCCAAGTAATCATAAAGCGCAGAAAAAACATTGTTTTGGTATACGCCAAGCCGATCAGCATGACCCTTCAAAAACGCTGAGCTGTTAGTCTTTTTAGACAATAGACTGTCCAAAAACTGACCCTGGAACGTCGTTATCTCAATGGGCTCTGCCTGTTCAGAACAAGGTGGCGGCGACGTTGTTTGAGCACAAAGACGTTCGCTTTGCATTGGTGTCTTTTGAAATTTGTTTCTCTCAACCACCTCAAGCAATTGCTTGTTTGCTTTGCAACACTCGCCGAGTAATACGTCTAGCGGTGGGTAGTCGCTGTCCCATTCAACTAGGGTCGGCCGCGAGCCATGGCAATCTAAAGTCTTGGAGAACAGGTCCCACACCGGGTCGTGTATCGCTTGGTTGTGGGTATCAATTAGTATTTGAGTGGGCTCTCCGTTGAACACCCGAGTGACAGGCGTGTATCCCGCTAGGTGGTATTCCTTAATTGCAGCTGAATCTATGTTTTGAATGTAGTTGTGTGGGTCGGCGCCTGTATTAGATGCACTTACGTATACATTGTTTACGTCAAGTAACAGTCCGCAACCTGTATCGTGTGCAAGATTGTTTAAGAATTCTGGCTCAGATAATTGCGCCGCATTGAACAACGCATAATTTGATGGATTCTCAATTAACACCTGTCGGCCTACAGCATCTTGCATAGCCTTGATGTGGTCGCTCACCAACTTGAATGACTGGGCGTTAAGCGGCAATGGTAAAAGGTCTGGCAGGTGTTGATGTTGATACGCGCTCCACGCCAAATGGTCAGACACAAAGAGCGGATCCACTGCATCGACTAAACGCCTCAACTCAGATAAGTGTTTGGGGTCGAGCCCATCAGCACGGCCTAATGACAAAGCGACTCCGTGTAAAGACACAGGATAGTCTTGCGCTAATTCAATTAGATAGTCGCGGGTTATAGAAT
Organism: Proteobacteria bacterium UBA7415; assembly: GCA_002470515.1. GTDB lineage: Bacteria > Pseudomonadota > Gammaproteobacteria > Arenicellales > Arenicellaceae > Arenicella. The sequence continues at coordinate 74,713 of DKML01000001.1, forward strand.
CTCCGAAATAATTTTCTGAATGCGCTTCAAAAAATGCGAGCTCGGGGTGTTCTGATCTAACGGCACTAAATAGCTCAGGACGAATGCCCAACCCTACTTGCGGACTGCCTAACGTCTCCAATTGTAGATGTTTTGAGATCTTGACCATTGAGGGTAGTTTAATGTTATACGGCTTTCACGTGCATTAAAAAGGGTGGACTAGTCCACCCTTTTCTAAAAGAGACTGGCTTCCTGCAAACACTCTTCATGCGAACGCTAAGCCTCCTTCATTTCACTGCTTTTCTTAGATCGATTCGCCCATGCGGTCAACTAAACGACCGCCAGCAACATCTCCGCCTTGTTCTGCAATCTTGCCGCAGGCTTTAGCGAGCTTGTCTTGGTCAATACCTTCTGGGGCATCGGCTGTGCCAGCACATAGGTTTACAATATTGCCACAGGTGCCTGCTGGAACTTTAATCCAAGCGCCGACCGTATTGTCTTCAGTGGCTTGGCCTTGGCAAGAAGTACCCAATGATTTAATTGCACAGCTGTTGCTGCCGCCTTTTACGATATCGGCGCAGCGCTCAGTATCGCCTGCTGCGGCTACGGATGAAACACTCATTAGAGCTGCAGCTAGAACACTGCTTGCCATACTTGCGCCTACTGTAACGGCCGTCTTGCTTAATACTTTATCGTTTTTCATATTTCTAAATCCTCGTGAGGTGATCAGTTTTTGGTAATGGCTTTCTAGCTTCACTACAAAGCACTCCTACTATAAGAACGCGTGAATTCGCCAATTCTTACATTTTTTTGTGATCAGATAGTGTTTAATGCGGATTGAATCAATTAACGATTATTAAACATTTTATGCAAACTTCTGATCCAGACATTTTTGTAGTCGACGCGCATTACTATCAAAACGAACTCGCATCTATTCATTTGCTCCGCGACGGCGACCGATTTGCCATCATCGACACTGGTACAAATGATTCTGTTAAGTACATTGAGGCGGCGCTTAAAGAGTTAGGGGCAAGCTTTGCGCATGTAGACCACATAATTCTAACCCACATCCACCTAGATCATGCGGGCGGTGCCGGCGCACTAATGGGCTTATGTAAGAATGCTGGCCTAATTGTGCATCCCCGCGGTGCTCGCCACATGGTAGATCCAAGCAAACTAGTTGCTGGAGCCACAGCGGTATATGGCGAAGATGAGTTCGCCAAAATGTATGGCAATATTATTGGTATAGATGAATCTCGCGTCACCTCTCCAGCAGACGGCGAACAACTGCAGTTTGGGAGCAAGACACTAACCTTTTATGACACGCCCGGACACGCTTCCCACCACTTTTGTATAGTAGACGAGGGCTCAAAAAGCATTTTTACTGGCGATACCCTAGGTATCGGCTACAAAGCCCTGCGAGACGAAAACCACACATTCTTGTGCCCCACAACCACGCCAGTGCAATTTGATCCTGCAGCTCTGCATGCATCGATAGACCGCATCATGGCACTAGAGCCCGCACGGCTTTACCTAACTCATTACAGCGAAGTGATTCCCACTACTCGCATGATCGCCGGTTTGCACGAACAAATAGACGACTACGTAGCGCTTACAGAACGAGCAATGAACGATGGCAAAGAAGAGTCTCTAGGCCAAATCATAGAAGACTACTTAGTGACTCGAGCGACTAACGAACTTCCTGATCTTGATGAATCGGTAGCGCGTGACTGGTTGAAGCTTGATGCAAACCTAAACGCCCAAGGACTTAGTTTTTGGTGGCAGCATAAACGCGCTTAAAACAATAAGATGCTTGGTTTTTTTCCTCTATTAGCCGTCCTTGCGGGTGTTTTTGGCTACGTCCTTGCGCCACAGATAGCGTCATTAAAGAGCACCATTGTGCCGCTTCTAATGCTGATTATGTTGTGCATGGGGCTCACCCTTAAAGCCAGCGATTTCGTGGCGTTACGGTCGCTTAAACGCGCATTCGCAATCGGTGTTGGTTTGCAGTTTTTAGTGATGCCGTTACTTGGCTTTGGTATTGCACTGTTGTTTGCCATGCCGCCTGAGCTGCAAGTTGGAATGATCTTGGTCGGCAGTGTTGCCGGTGGTACGGCATCCAACGTTATGACTTTTTTAGCACGTGGAAATGTTGCTTTATCGGTTGCCATGACCACCACATCAACGCTGTTTAGTATTGCGCTAACACCGCTTTGGTTGTCGTTGTTGAGCGATCAAAGTATTAGCATTCCCGCTAGTCAAATTTTCACAAGTTTGATCAACATCATACTTATACCGATAGCCGTTGGTCTGGTCTTGGGTCGCGTACTGGGTGACCGCGTTAAAACCATAGAAAGCTACTTAGCGTTATTTGCGATGATGGTCATCCTGACCATCATCGCGATTGTTGTAAGTCTAAACGCGGGTGAGTTTGTTGTTATTGATTGGACCGTAATATTCGCGCCGTTGTTACACAATGTAATTGGCTTAACACTTGGATTTACCGCCGCTCGGTATATGGGGTTGGCGAGCGCAGAGCAGCGTACGATTGCGCTTGAAGTGGGAATGCAAAACTCTGGATTGGCTGCTGCACTCGCGATAAAGTTTTTTACTCCAGCGAGCGCACTACCTGCCGCATTCTTTAGCGTGTGGCTAAACGTAACGGGCGCGCTGTTTGCTCAAATCGCAACGCGCTCGTATAACTTAGAACGAAAGACATCAGAATGAAGCGGCTAGTTATCTATTGAGTTTTCTACTTAGTTCTCAAGCACCGAAATCATAATGTCGTCCGAGACATCGCCAATCAGCTCTTCTAACTCTTCTTCATCCATGCCTTCAGGCATGGCTAACATCATGTGCGCTCTAAACAGTGTATAACCCGCCATTGAAGCGCTTTCGCAACCCGTATCTAAGCTGTCTACATTGACGTTAGCAGCACCTAATGCTCGAGTGATCTCGCCAATAATGCCTGGCCGGTCATTTGCTTCGACCATAATTTCGACTACGTTTACCGTATCGGAATCATCAATCACACCTTCAGCACTTTGCTCGGCAATAGTGATGCCTTGATCGGCAAGTTCTGCAAATGCATCGAGCAAGTCGTCGCGTTTTTCATCGTCGATATCAATATGTACAATGCCCGCAAATTGCCCGCAAAGCCGCGACAAACTACTTTCTAACCAATTGCCGTCGTGGGCAAGAACTTGGTCTGATATATCTTTAATAAGGTTTGGTCGATCTTCGGCAAATACCGACACAATCAATTTGTTGTTGCTCATGAGCTTTTTACTCGGTGAAGTAGTAGTTTTAATTCAGGACGAGCACGATAGCATGGAACAACCCACGCGCGTGCGTGCCCATTCAGGTCTTTTTGCGGCAAAGTTCTCCGCTCCTTGTTGCTCTTGGTACGGTTTCTGCAGTATGTCTAACAAGTCCTGCACCATTGAGTAGTCGCCCTTGTCGGCGAGGTCGATCGCTTGCTGGGCTAAGTAATTGCGGAATATATATTTTGGGTTCACGGCTTGCATCGCCTGAAACCGTTCGCTAGTTTCTCGATTGTCGGCCTCTAAGCGCGATTGATAATCTTCTAACCATTGCTGGGTAGTCGATTTAAATTCTTCGCTGTGGTTTTCTGGGTTGTAATACACGTCTTCAAGCTGCTCATAGTGAGTTACGTTTTGTTCAGACAACAGTCTGTAGAACAAGGTCATATCAGTTTCTGCAGTACTTAGCAGCGTTTCTAAACGTTGGAACAACTCCTCATCGCCTTTCGTATAATTTAGAAACCCAAGTTTGTCGGCCATCATTTGCAACCATAAACCTTGGTAGTCAGCTTGAAAATGCTCAAGCGTTTTTTCTAGGGCTTTGGCATCCTCAATCAAAGGGTAGAGGCTGTTTGCCAGTTGGTACAAATTCCAAAGCGCTATATTGGGTTGCTGGCTGTAACGATAGCGTCGATTCTCAGCGTCAGTTGTATTGGGCGTCCATTCAGGGTCAAAACTGTCTAACCAACCGTAAGGACCATAGTCGATGGTTAAGCCTAGAATCGACATGTTGTCGGTGTTCATAACGCCATGCACAAAGCCCACACGCATCCAGCCGACAATCATCTGGGCGGTTAGAGCGGCCACTTTTTGGAACCACGCTAGATACAGCTCTTTGCTGCCTGGCGCATGATCATCAAGCAACTCGCTAAAATGGTGCTCGATGGTAAAGTCGGCCAACTGCTTTAGCTCGTCGTTCTGCTTGCGCGAGGCAAATATCTGAAAATTACCAAACCTAAGAAAACTTGGGGATACTCGGCACACAATGGCGCCCGGCTCATAAGCAGCATTGCCGTTGTACATCATATCTCTGAGCACTTGTTCACCCGTGGTCATTAAACTCAACGCGCGGGTTGTAGGAATGCCTAAGTGATGCATGGCTTCGCTGCACATAAACTCTCTTACCGACGATCGCAGTACAGCTAAACCATCAGCCGTTCGCGAATAAGGTGTAATGCCTGAGCCTTTAAGCTGTATTGCTAAATGCTCTCCATTCGCGGTAAGCACTTCGCCTAAGTTGATGGCTCGACCATCGCCTAACTGACCAGCCCAATGGCCGAACTGATGGCCGCCATAACACATGGCATAGGGTTGCATACCTTCGAGCTTCTGATTACCAGAGAACACCTGCAAAAATTCATCACTGGCCAAATCTTGTTCTGATAAACCGAGATCGCTCGCTACATCAGTAGAGACAGCGACCACGGATGGCGCGGCTACTGGAGTCGGATCTACAAATGAATAAACGGCATTGTTAACTTGGCGCCTAGAGTTGCTTGTTTCTGGGTCGGCCGGCAGCTGGTTTACAATTCGGTTGTCAAACTGAAGGTGCATTTTCTGTGCTCAATTTAAGTTTATCTTTGAGTACATAAATAAGGACGATCACTGGGATTCCCATAGCACTCGCCAACAGAAAGAAATTAGGGTAGCCCATTACATCGACTAGGGTCCCGGAGAAGCCGGCAATTAGCTTTGGAAACAAGGTCATAACTGAACTAAAAATGGCGTACTGAGTCGCGGTGAATGACACATTGGTTAAGCTCGACAGCCACGCAATAAAGGCCGCAATCGCGATTCCTTGGCTTAGGTTGTCAATGACTATCACCCCAGCAAGATATTCGATTAGCGGTTGTTGGTACGCGAGCCACACAAAAGCTAAATTCGTAAAGGCTACTAAAACGGCACCCAACATTAGAATACGCATTACGCCATAGCGTAAAGCTAAGATACCACCAAGAAAGCTGCCTGTAATGGTCATAACTACGCCGAACACTTTTGTAACGGACGCAATTTCAGCCTTGCTGTAACCCAGGTCATGATAAAAAACGTTAGTAATCACGCCCATTACAATGTCAGACACACGATAGAAGCCAACGAGTAGCAGCACCCAAATCGCAAGCTTTCCATAACGCGCGAAGAAGTCCTGTATAGGCTCTACATACCCTTGATTTACCATGTCGCGATCTACTAAATTGAGTCGCAGACTCGCCTTGGCTACAAAAAATGCGGCCGCTAAGGCGATTGCCAATACACCACTTCCATACGTAAATCCAAAAACACCCTGTACACCACCATCAAACCATTTGGGCGCGTCAGGGGTTATTAAAAACACCGCAACAAAACCTAATATAGAAGCGCAAAACACTAGAAAGAATTTAGCGTAGTCGGATGTTGCTGCAGAATACGCGCGATCCCTTGATTGCATTGGCTCGCTAATACTGAATGTAGTGGCAACGCCAATTAGCATCGCGCCAGCCATACAGGAGTAAGCTAAACGCCAAGCGTCGTAGCTATAGTGATCTGTGGTGCTGCCAAAATATTGAGCAAGGTAAATAGCACCTGCACCAGCAACGATCATCGCGGTACGGTAACCTGCAACATAAGTAGACGACAACATGGCCTGTAGTCGAGGTTCAGCTGATTCGATGCGAAACGCGTCAATCACCACGTCTTGCGTGGCTGACGAGAACCCTAAGAGCACGGCAGCAATGGCGACGGCAGTAAGACTGTCTTGCGGATCGGTATTGGCCATCAACAAGATTGAGGCAATTATACTGAACTGGCTCAATAGCAACCATGAACGCCGCCGACCTAACAGCCGACTCAAAACCGGAATTGGCAGGCGGTCGACCAACGGCGCCCAAACAAATTTAAACGAATAACCGAGCGCAGCCCAGCTAAAAAATGTAACAGCCGATCGCGATACACCAGCCTCGGCCAACCACAGCGAGAGACTTGAGAAGATCAACAGAATAGGGATACCTGCTGAAAACCCCAGGAAGAGCATAATCCACACCGAAGGCTCTAACCACCAACGTTGGCCCGCTGGCGGCTCGACACTACTTAATGCTTCGGTGGCTTTAATCATAGTTTTATATCGTACTCAAGGACGAGTGGGGCGTGGTCAGAAAAACGTTGATCCTTATAGATTAGATCGGAACCAGGAATTACGGTCGATTCTAAATTTTTGGAAATAACATGGTAGTCAATTCGCCAACCTGTATTGTTTGCCCACGCTTGGCCTCGGTTAGACCACCACGTGTATTGTTCGTCTTGGTCGTTAACTAAACGAAATGCATCTCTAAAACCGGCATCACCTTTAGCTGGAACGCCTGTTTCAGGATCAGTCTCGCCGAACAACCAGTCTAACCATTGGCGCTCTTCAGGTAAGAAGCCAGAGCGTTTTTGGTTGCCGCGCCAGTTCTTAATGTCGCGTTTTTTGTGAACAATATTCCAGTCTCCACAAATGATCCAACGGCGGCCAGACGCGACCATTTCGGCAAGTCTCGCCTCCATGCGATCCATTAGATCAATCTTAAACTCTTGGCGTTCCTCTTTGCTTGAGCCTGACGGCATATACAACGAAATAACACTTAAGTCACCAAAATCGGCCTGAATAAAGCGCCCTTCAAAATCGGCGTCTTCAAAACCTTCGCCTAGCCCGTAGTGCACCTCATCTGGCTCGCGCTTACAGTACAATGCAACACCGCTGTAGCCCTTTTTCTCGGCCGAGTGCAGGTATGTGTGCACGCCTTCTGGGTAAAATGGGGCACCTTGGATTTGGTCAGGTTGCGCCTTTAATTCTTGTACGCAAACCACGTCTGCATCCTCTTTGGCTAACCATTCAAACAAACCCTTTTTGGCAGATGCACGAATTCCGTTTACATTGACTGAGATAACTTTCATTTTTTTGGCGTTAGAATTGATTCGAGCCAGTATAATACTGGAAACCACAAAGGAATTTGCAGATGCTACCGTATCAAGAGAAGTTTATTCAATTCGCACTTAAAACTGGTGTGCTTAAGTTTGGAGAGTTCACTCTAAAGTCAGGCCGCGTAAGCCCGTATTTCTTTAATACGGGTCTGTTTAACAGCGGTGCGTCTATGTTGCAGTTCAGCCGCTTTTTCGCGCAGAGCATCGACAACGCAGATCTCAAATTCGATGTATTGTTTGGCCCAGCCTACAAAGGCATCACTTTGGCATGTGCTGTGGCAATGGCCTTATCAGAGAACTCGGGTCAAGAGATTCCGTTTGCATTCAACCGTAAAGAAGCCAAAGATCACGGTGAGGGCGGGAGCATGGTAGGCGCTGCTATTAAGGGAAATGTCGCGATAATCGATGATGTCATTACGGCTGGCACCGCCATTCGAGAGTCCTTCACGCTTATCAAGGCGTTTAACGCGGTTCCGAGCGCAGTATTTCTAGCATTGGATCGCCAGGAAGTGGGGCAAGTGGACGGCAAGCCGACTGACTTTTCGGCGATACAACAGGTTGAGCAAGAATTTAGTATTCCTGTAGTCGCCATCGCGACCATGAGCAATCTAATTGAGTTTCTCAAATCTGAGCCTGATATGATTGCCAATCTTGACGCGATGCGCGAGTATCGCGACCAGTACGGCATTCGCTAGCACATGCCTTCACCCGAGTCTCCAGCCAAGCCTATTGCGGAATCATTAAAGGCGCTCGACTGCTATTTAGTGGGTGGAGCAGTTCGCGATGAAATCTTGGGTAAGCCAGTGGCCGATCAAGACTGGGTTGTTGTTGGGGCAACCGTTCAGCAAATGCTTGATCTAGGCTTACGACCTGTAGGGCAAGACTTTCCCGTTTTTATTAATCCAGAAAATGGCCAGGAATATGCCTTAGCAAGAACTGAGCGCAAAACTGCGAAGGGTTACACGGGGTTTGAATTTCATGCTTCGCCGGATGTCACGCTAGAAGACGATCTGGCGCGTCGCGACTTAACCGTAAATGCGATGGCAAAATCATTTACGGGTGAAATCATTGATCCCTTCAACGGTGCGCAAGACATTCGCAAAAAACTGTTGCGACACGTATCACCTGCATTTGTAGAAGACCCCGTGCGTATTCTCAGAGTGGCTCGTTTTGCAGCTCGCTTTAAATTTGACGTTGCGCCCGAAACAAAAGAGCTTATGCAAACCATGGTGAACAACGGCGAGGTTGACTCGCTAGTCGCTGAACGTGTTTGGCAAGAAATGCACAAAGCTTTGCAAACCGACCATCCGCATATTTTTTTGCAGGTGCTAAGAGAGTGTGGCGCACTAGCAAGAATTCTACCTGAGGTTGATACCTTGTATGGCGTACCTCAAACGAAGACCTACCACCCGGAAGTGGACACTGGCATTCACATGGAAATGGTGATGGAACAAGTTGCCCTTATAAGCCCTGATCCAATGGTACGCTTTGCTGCATTAGTTCATGACTTGGGCAAAGGTGTAACCCCAGAGCATATCCTACCATCGCATCGGGGCCACGAGACGGCCGGCGTGCCTCTGATTAAGGAACTTTGCGCGCGGCTAAGAGTACCCAATCAATACCAATCATTGGCACTGGCTGTTGGTGAATACCATTTGCACATGCACAAGATGTTTACTTTACGACCCGAAACTATCTTAAAAGTGCTAGAAAAGACGCGGTCGCTGTCAGACCCTCAGCGTGCATCACAGATCGCCGACGCATGTTTAGCTGATGCGCGCGGACGTACTGGCTTTGAAACTAGAGAATATCCACAAGCGCGGCTTTATGTAGAAACGCAACGCGCAGCGGCCTCTGTCAATGCGGGTGAAATAGCCGCGCGGTATGAAGGCACCGAGGCGATCAAGCAAAACATTGCGCGAGCTCGAAGCACCGCAATCGAAGCGGCTCGTGCCGCCTTTGTTAACGAAAACGAAATCATGATCGAATAAGCTAATCTGGTAAGTTTTCGCTCAAAAATCGTACCATATTACCGCCCATCACTTTACGAATCGCCGATTCAGGCATGTTTCGGTCAAGCATAGTTTGCGTCAGTACGGCCATTTCGCTTGCATCAAACGATGTCTCCACCGTGCCGTCGAAGTCAGAACCTAACGCCACATGATCTTCACCCACCAAAGCGACACCGTACTCAATGGCCTCTATAACGCTTTCTGGGCTAGAACCGCACACTGCACCAGGCCAAAATCCTACGGCAATCAAACCGCCGGCTTCGGCAATTTGGAGCATCAGCTCATCAGCAATGTTTCTGGGAGTATCGCAGTGTCCCTTAAAACCAGTGTGACTGATCACCAATGGAGCGGTACTCTGCGCTAATACATCCCGCACGGTGGCTTCTGATGAATGAGACACGTCTACAATAATATCTTTTGCCTGCATAATCTCGACAGCTTGTTTGCCAAAAGCAGTTAAACCAGCTTTGCTTGTGCCGTGGAGCGAACCTCCTAATGCATTGTCAAAAAAGTGCTGCAAGCTCATCATGCGGAAGCCGGCGTCGTAAAGCACGTCTATGTTGTCTAAGTTTGCATGGAGCGCATGTGATCCTTCGGTACCGATTAACCCCGCAGCAAAATCATGATTGGTTTCGCGCGCCATTTGCCAATCAGCGAGATCAGACTTGGTCAAAATTAGTGCGAAATCATAAGGTCGTTTTTGCGCTAATTCACGAATTTTAGCAGCTTGATACAACGCTCGTTCAGTTAGACTCGACCACGTTGCTGCCGGCCACATTTGTGCCAACGCCAACACAGTAATTTTGTCTATTGTGCTGGTTTTGTTACTCTCGTAGTTTTGGCCTAAAGGTGACTTGGTGACCGTAGTAAACATTTGAATGCCCAGATTGCCTTCTTGCATCCTCGCCAAATCAACATGACCAACGTCGTGCCGACCCTGCATGTTTCGGTTCCACAGAGCTGTATCGGCATGCCAATCACCGACAATTAGCGACGCGTGCAATGCGGCGGCTTCTTCACTAATCTTAAAAGGTTCATGTTCAGTTACTGGATTCAATATCCAGTCAGCAATTCTAACGCCCAGCGTAGTTGTGAAAAGTGTAACTATCACCACGACAGCAAGCAAAACGAGAATCTTTTTCTTCATCGCCAATTTCCTTTATTTATCGAAGACAGTTCACCAAACCAAATCGTCGGGTACTTCATACGCCGCATAAGGGTCCTCTTGACCTTTAGTTTTATCGCTTTCTTTAGTTGTTTCTTTTGACAAAAACACCACCGCGGCTGAATGTCTCTCGTTTAACTTTTGTGCTGCAGTCTTTGGTACTACTTCAAACCGCTGGCCAGCGGTAACGACTACCGCGAGGGTTCCTTTGCTCAATCCACGACGCTGCTCAGGAGTAACTACTATGCTCTTCACCTTCTTTTTGTGGGTGAAATTAAAGCTGTCTTCGGCGTTTTCTCGATCGAGCTTTGCATGATTCACTAGCTGCAACACTTGAGCGTCTATTTCTTTTTGTTTGCGTTCGGCCTCTCGCTGCTCATTGAGTACGCGATCACGTTTAGCCTTTTTGATCATGGCCTGTTGCGCGCGCAATGTTTCTTCAGACACCTTTACGCGGTCCTTTTTAGCAGCCTTAGGTTGTTTCTTTGGCTTTCGGTTTTGTCCTTTTACTTTGGGCTTAACTAGGCCCATTTGTTTTAACTGATCTTGTAGCGTGCTCATTGGAGAACTTCCGAAAATAGAGTGTCAATTTGTTCAAATGAAATTAGGTATCGCTGAAAACAAAAGTGGCAATCCACTGTGACCGCATCTTTGTCTTCTGCTTTGTGTTCGGCTACTAAATCTCGTAGCTCTTCTTCGCCCAGTGCTTTTAGTGCATTAAGTGATCGCTCGGTGCTGCATTCACAACCAAACTGCAGCGACTTCACGTCGAATAAACGACAAGACTCATCGTGATAGAGCTTGGTCAACGCATCAGCGCTGGTATCCGCGTGGGCTTCTTCAAGGGTCATTGATTTAAGCAATACGTCTAGGTGCTCGAACCGTTGCTCACTTAAAGCAATATCTTTTATATGTTGTGCTGGTAGCGCGTGCAAGGAAAAACCCACTGCTTTTTCAGCTGTGGCGAGCAAATTAAAACGGCTTGGTAACTGTTCTGAGCGTTCGAAATAGTCTTCCAGGCACATCGCCAGACTGCCGTGCTCAACTGGGATAATACTCTGGTAGCGATCACCGTCATCCGGTGTGATAGTAACGGCCAAAACGGCTCCTGGAAGATGGTTCAGTATAATTTCGTCGGGCAATACAGCGCTGTGATCGTATTCGCAAATTGCCCGAACTGAGCCATCATTTGCGCAATCTGCTATTAACAGGTTTATATCGCTCTCGGTGCGCATTTGCACCGTAAGACTGCCATCGGATTTGATGCTGTCTTTTAGCAATACAGCCGCAATCGTAAACTCATTAATTAGACGAGCTAGCGAATTAGGGTAGTAATGCGTCGACTGAATAGTTTTGCAACTCTCGTCTAGACGTGCGTAACACCCGCGCACGTCGGCGTCGTCAAATACAAAGCGTCGCTTCAGGTCTGATTGGTTTAAGGAATTATTCATTAACTTTTTGAATCACACATAATAGGAAGAAAGTCGAGTTTGTATTATCCAATCGTATTCCAAGCAAAAACAAGAATGACTAATGCAAGCCCGATTCTATAGTAAACAAAGGGCATCATTCCGACACGTTCTACAAAACGCATAAAAACTCGAATACACAGAAGAGCCACAACGGCCGAGACAACAATGCCAATCATGAGCACATCCCAAGCAACCGGGGTAGCCTTCTGACTAAGTTCTACACCTTTAAGCAGGCCCGGCAACATGATTGCAGGAATAGACAACAAGAACGAGAATCGAGCGGCCGCAGTACGCGAGTATCCGAGCGCCAACATCGCGGTCATAGTAATTCCGGAACGAGAGGTACCTGGAATGAGCGCTAAAGCCTGTGCCGCACCGACCACCAATGCTTGTTTGTAATTAAGAGTATCGAGCGTGCCGTTATTAGATGAAGCGCGCCGGTCTGCCCATGCTAGAGCCAAGCCAAAGGCGAAGGTCGTGCATGCGATAACCAATGCACTGCGCAGGTTAAGTTCTATCCAGTCTCCTGCCGATAACCCCACAAGTCCGACGGGAATCGTCGCAACTATGATCCACCACCCCAATAAACCTTGTTGATCCCAACGCAACACTGACCATCCGCCAAACCATGAACCGACTATTTTGAGCAAATCTCGCTTAAAATAGATCAGCACGGCAAGCAAGGTACCTACATGCACAGCCACATCGAACGCGAGGCCTTGGTCATCCCAACCTAGGAAGGTTGGCACCAAAATTAGATGCGCGGAGCTTGAGACGGGTAAAAACTCTGTCAAGCCTTGAATAGCGGCAAGTACTAGCGCCTGAAAATAGTCCATCTGAGTAAATTAGTTGAGAGGTGTTTAATTGACCAATGTTTTTTAAAGAGCGTCTTTATGAAGCGCACCCATAGAAGGCTGCATTGTACTCTTTATGATCACTCATATGGGAGATGCCTTTTGACGCAAACCGTAAATAGTTGAATTCTAAGCTAGCGTTACTCAGCCTAATTAGGTAGGTTTGGTCATTGATCCTCAGCTACCGCAATCTAGTTCTTTATAGAAGACAGTTTCACTATGAGTCCAACAGACGATCGCCAACAGAGTTCTAGTCTCGATACAAAACAGTATTCAAACAACCAAGTCGCCCTTGTTACCGGTGGCGCTCGGCGTATCGGCAAAGTCTTGGTAGAAACGCTGCACGCGCACGGGTTCAAAGTTGTTGTTCATTACAATAGCTCAGCGTTAGATGCTCAAGAGCTGGTAACAGAGTTAAATAGGGCCCGGCCTGATTCTGCCCTTGCCATTGGTGCCGACCTAAACGACGTAAGCACCATAGAGCCTCTAGTTGGCCTTTGCGTTGATCATTTTGGGCGACTCGATGTATTAGTGAACAATGCGTCGACTTTTTATCCAACTCCATTAGAACAGGCTACTGTTGAGCAGTGGGATGATTTGATGGGCAGCAACTTAAAAGCGCCTTTGTTTCTAGCTCAAGCCTGCGCCCCGTATTTAACTGAGAATCACGGATGTATCGTCAATATAGTCGACATTTATGCGCGCCGCCCTTTGCAAGACCATCCAATCTACGGCGCGGCAAAGGCGGGGCTCGAAATGCTCACTCGCTCCTTTGCCCGCGATCTTGCGCCTAAGGTTCGGGTTAACGCCGTTGCTCCGGGGGCAATTCTATGGCCCGAGCACGATGATCACCCGCTCAAGTTGGATGCTTTGTTGGAGCAAATACCCATGGCCCGTTTAGGCTCACCTGAAGACATTGCTCAAGCGATGTTGTTCTTTGTGTGTAACGCACCGTATATAACAGGCCAGACTATTGCTGTTGACGGCGGCAGGTCGGTGGTTAATTAACGTGATCCGCGTTCGATAATTAAGCCGACGTGTTTGGCTTGTTGAAGAATCGCGCCTTTGTCTAAACTTAGCCTTAGCCAATTAAGCTCAAACTCTTGCTCAAGTATGTCGGCGAGTTGAGTGATCAGTGTCTCAATTAACTTAACTCTAGACGCCTCGGCATGTTCGACAATGCGCTCAGTGATTTTTTGATAATCAAGCGCGTCATTTAAATCATCAGATTGTGCGGCTTTAGAAAAGTCCGCGGCGCACTCAAGATCCAAAACCAGAGTTTGTGTGGTTGCTTGTTCCCACGGGTAGACGCCAATGATGCATTGGCAACGAATGCCCTTGATAAAAATCGTATCCATACGCCCATTCTAAAGCCAAGCGAGCTGATACGCCATAGAGTAAAATAAAGGCTACATTGATAACGCTTAAAAAGCTGATGTTGAGCGCTCAATGTGTTTTGCACCTCTAAGCCGCTCTAGCTCTTAATGCAGGGTGAAGCACTGTATCGGCGGGTATTACCCACTATTAACTTTTTTTACTTCGGTATCAAACGCTATGGACACCCTCACACCTTATCTATTAGTCCTTTTTGCCTATGCCTTGGGCTCTGTCTCTAGCGCTGTTATTACCGCGAAATTAATGCGTCTACCAGATCCTCGTACATCAGGTAGCGGCAATCCTGGCGCAACAAATGTGTTACGGACGGGCGGTAAGTTAGCGGCGATCATCACACTTACAGGTGATGTGCTTAAGGGTTTGATCCCCGTTTTGGTCGCCCTACACTTTCACGTAAGCTACGGCTGGGTTGCTGTGGTGAGCATTGCCGCATTTATGGGCCACCTATATCCCGTGTTCTTTGGCTTTAAAGGTGGTAAAGGCGTTGCCACCGCAATCGGTGTGTTCGCAGGGCTTTCTTTGCCATTACTCGGCGTGTTTATAGGGGTTTGGTTACTGACCGCGATTATCACTCGATACTCATCACTCGCGGCTTTAATCGCTACCGCAGTGACCGGGCTGGCTAGTTTCGCAATTTTTAAAGATCCGGCGCAGCATCAATTAATAGGTGGCGTACTTTGGATAGTGGCGTTTTTGTTCCAGCGCCATCGAGAAAACTTGGAACGGCTTAAAGCGGGCACAGAAAGTAAGATTGGCAGCAAGAAGTAATCCTTACTTCTATAACTCATCATTCTTTAAAGCGCAGGCAATTCTTCTATGGACCAGCGCGCCTTAACACTAAAACCCAAATCACGCGTTGATTGATGCAAGCGCTGGCAGCCTGCGTAGGCGATCATTGCGCCATTATCAGTACAGAGTTCGATCTTTGGGTAAAAGACTTTACCGCCCGATTTCTCCATCATGGCTTTTAAGCGCTCACGTAAAGCGATGTTAGCACCCACCCCGCCTGCCACGACCAATCGCGGAATGTTTGTTTGTTCAATAGCGCGCTTACACTTCTTTACTAGGGTATCGACTGCTGCGTCTTGAAACGCCCATGCAATATCGGAAACGGTCTTTTGATCTAAGGTGTTTTTCTGTACCGTCGTCAGAGCAAACGTTTTTAGGCCGCTAAAACTAAAGTCTAAGCCCGGCCTATCCATCATTGGTCTAGGGAATTTGAAACGCTTTGGGTCGCCCATCTCGGCCGTTTTCGATATGGCTGGCCCACCTGGATAACCCAGCCCAAGCAACTTGGCAGTTTTATCAAACGCTTCGCCAACGGCATCATCAAGTGTTTGCCCTAAAATTTCATATTCCCCTACAGCCTGCACACGAGCAAGCAGCGTGTGTCCGCCCGAAACCAAAAGCGCAATAAAGGGAAAGTCTGGCGCATCTTCTTCGAGCATCGGCGCGAGCATATGGCCTTCCATATGATGCACGCCTACCGTTGGAACATCCCATGCGAATGCCAAACCTTTAGCAATAGCGCTGCCCGCGAGCAAAGCACCTGCAAGGCCTGGGCCGGAGGTATAGGCAATACCGTCTACGCTATTAGGTGCAACGCCCGCTTCTTCCATAACGGCGTCCACCAACGGAATAACCTTTCGAACATGGTCACGCGCCGCCAACTCAGGCACTACGCCACCATATTTTTGATGAGTTTTAATTTGAGAGTAGAGAGCGTGCGCTAGCAAGCCTTGTTCTGAGTCGTACAGAGCAATACCAGTGTCGTCGCAAGACGTTTCAATTCCGAGAACGCGCATAAAACAGTCGTGAATAAGAGAATTAGCAGCTGCTAACCAATAATGGCAGCGATTAAAGCGAACAGAGTCAGATCCCGCCTAAAAACTTTATTGACTCAAAGAGTATACAAACGCTGTGTTTCTAGATAGAATCCGCCGCCCAAACGTTGGTTCAGATGATATAGGAACCGACCGACTAAAACATCAAGACAATTAGACAAGATGCCACAAGTAAAAGTAAAAAATGACGAGCCGTTTGACGTAACGCTACGTAAATTTCGTCGCTCATGCGAAAAAGCTGGAATTTTCACAGAAATGCGTGCTCGCGAATTCTATGAAAAACCAACCTCAGTACGCAAGCGCAAGGGCGCTGCGGCTAAGAAACGTGAAATGAAACGCGCCTCTCGCGGCCGTATTCGTACTACACGTATGTATTAAAGCTGCGTTCTGGTTTCGACCAGACCCAGTTTTATACACTCTTTTACGCAAGACGATAGAGACCGATAGTTACCAATGGTTACCGACGTGTCACTTAAAGACCAAATATTGGCCGACATGAAGACGGCGATGCGCGAAAAAGCGACATCTCGTCTGGAATCTATTCGCATGCTCCGCGCTGCAATACAGCGTAAAGAAGTTGATGACCGAATAGAGCTCAATGATGAGCAAGTACTCGGCATTCTACAAAAGCAAATTAAACAATCGCAGGATGCGATTAAGCAATTTGTACAAGGCGAACGTCCTGATCTAGCCGAAAAGGAACAAGCTCATGTGGATAACTTAGCAAGCTACTTACCCGCGCAACTAAGCGACGACGAAGTAGCGCTTGCAGTGGATGCCGCAATAGCCAAGACTGGCGCCGCAGCAATGCAAGATATGGGCAAGGTCATGGGATTACTCAAAGGCGAACTGCAAGGTCGCGCCGACATGGGTAAGGTTAGCGGGCTGATTAAGGCTAAGTTAAGTTAGACTAGAACAAGCCCCAATCGGTTGCACCAGAGATTCTGTCTGCTCCAAACACCTAATCCTATTAGTAACGTCAGTCTCTCTTATGCTTGCAAGCCATTTGCTTGCCATTTGCACTGCTCTATACATGTATCTGCTCGAAACGGACGCATTTCGGTTTCTTCTGGCAATTTCTAACCGTCGACCTATGCTTTAGCTGTAAAATAACCCTATGGCAGGCCGAATCCCACAGCACTTTATAGACCAACTAATCAATCGAGTTGATTTAGTGGATCTTATTGACGGCTATGTTCCATTAAAGAAAGCCGGCTCCAATTACAAAGCCTGCTGTCCTTTTCACAACGAGAAAACCCCCTCTTTCTCGGTTTCAGCAGCAAAACAGTTTTATCACTGCTTTGGTTGCGGTGCGAGCGGCACGGCTATTAGCTTTTTAATGGAGTACGACCATTTGGAGTTCCGTGAAGCCGTTGAGAAGCTGGCAGGAGCCGCAGGATTAGAGATCCCTGAAGAGGCACAAACGGCCCAGCCCGTTAAGCACACTCAGCAAGGCGTTGATCTCTATGAGTTAATGAAATCGGTGAGCGCTTATTTTCAGGAGCAGTTACGCCATCATTCAGATCGTGGCCTCGCCGTTGACTACCTGAAAAATCGAGGGTTGAGCGGGCAAACTGCAAAGCACTTTGGATTAGGCTACGCGCCCGAGGGTTGGGACAATTTAATGTCTAAACTCGGCACTTCCTCAGCGCAAAAGAAAGCCCTTGAAGACACTGGAATGCTCACGCGCAACGAAAAAGGTCGAGTGTATGACCGATTTCGCGGTCGCATTATGTTTCCCATAGAAGATCATCGCGGCAGAATCGTCGGCTTTGGTGGCCGGGTTCTAGACAAAGGCGAGCCCAAATATCTCAATTCTCCAGAAACCCCCATTTTTCACAAAGGCTCAGAACTTTACGGTTTGTATGGCGCTCGTGGCGGAATTAAAGAACAAGACAATGTCATAGTAGTTGAGGGCTATATGGACGTAGTTGCCTTAGCCGAAGCCGGTGTTAACAATGCTGTGGCGACATTAGGCACTGCAACAACTACCATGCACTTACAGCGCCTTTTTAGACACACAAGCAACCTCGTGTTTTCTTTTGATGGCGATCGCGCGGGTAGGGCAGCGGCCTGGAAAGCACTAGAAACCAGCCTGCCTCAGATGCAGGATGGTCGTACTGTTAGCTTCTTGTTCTTACCCGATGGAGAAGATCCAGATTCGATGGTGCAAAAGGAAGGCAAGGAGGCGTTTTTGGAAAGAGTAAAAACAGCCAAACCGATAATCGAATTTCTAATAGCACATTTGTCTGAACAAGCTGATTTGGACCGCTTAGACGGCCGAGCCAAACTCGCCAGCTTGGCCAAGCCCTTAATCAAGCAGCTACCTAAGGGCGTATTAAGACAACTGTTTATCGAAACCATAGCGCGAATGGTCAATACCGCCCCCAATTCTTTATTAGAGCCAGAGCCTGCACGTCAGGAAAGTTCTCGGCCTGGAAAGAGGCTCCATAAGTCTTCCAAACCTGCACCACTTACGCCAATGCGTCGAGCTATTTCTTTATTGCTTCAGCATCCGGAGCTAGCGCACAACATTAAAGATTTAGGCCCGCTTCGAGTATCCCAAGTACATGGCAAAGACGTACTCGTTGATCTTTTAGAGCTGTGTAAGTCGGGCGACGGAATCAGCACGGGCGTTATTTTAGAGCGGTTTAGAGAACAAGGTTTGTACTCAGCCCTTGAAAAACTAGCTAGTCATGACCATCTGTTAGAATCAGAAGCGTTGCAATCAACTTTTCAGTCACTTATAGCCGGCATTGAACAATCAGCCGCGAGTTCAGAGTTAGACACTCTAATCGCAAAAGCTGAAAATCAATCACTTAACTCAGAAGAGAAACTAAGACTGAACCAACTATTGCAGCGATAGGTACTATCGTTAGGTAGAAACTCGACGCAAATATCTAATTTTATTGAATAAAATGCGATTTTTACGGCTAGTTGATATAAAATTGATCGTTAACCCGATTAAAACCCAAGAAAGAATATAACCGTTTGAGTGTGTTGCTAATCGCACTTGAGCGTTTTTGTGTGAGGTTCCAAATATGGATTCCAGTAGCAAAAAGTCAGAACTGAAACGACTTATCTTAAAAGGCAAAGAGCAAGGCTTTTTGACCTATCGAGAAATCAACGACCATCTGCCTGAAGACATGAACGACACCGACCAAATTGAGTCGGTAGTTAACATGATCAACGATATGGGTATTGAGGTCTTCGACGCCGTCCCCGATGCAGATTCGCTTTTACTAAAAGCTGAAACTGACAAAGAAGCCGAGGACGATGATGACAACACTGATGCCGTATTGGCGACAGCTGTTGAAAGCGAATTTGGCCGCACTACAGACCCTGTTCGTATGTATATGCGCGAAATGGGTACAGTCGACTTATTGACACGCGCCGACGAGATCAATCTCGCCCAACGTATCGAAGATGGCATCCGCCAATCTACGGTTGCGATGGCAGCGTGTCCTTCTGCGATTCAAACCATTCTCGACTACTTTGACCTAGTCAAAAAAGAAGAGATGCGCCTTACTG
This sequence comes from Proteobacteria bacterium UBA7415, assembly GCA_002470515.1. Classification (GTDB taxonomy): domain Bacteria; phylum Pseudomonadota; class Gammaproteobacteria; order Arenicellales; family Arenicellaceae; genus Arenicella. The sequence continues at coordinate 94,221 of DKML01000001.1, forward strand.
ATCTACTGGTTGCCTTTATTGATCCGAATGCCGAAATCGATCCGAACCCAGTTCAGTCTGGGTCTGCTGCTAAGAAAAATGACGATGATGACGAAGAGGACGAAGAAGAAGAAAAGCCAGTAGATACTGGCCCTTGTATCGACGAGGCCAAAGAACGTTTTAAGTTAATGGGCCGCCAACATGCGCGTCATGACAAAGCACTCAACAAGTATGGCTATGACAGCAAACAAGCCAGGAAGGTTCAGGAAGAGCTGATTGAAGGCTTAATGGAAATTAAGTTTGTACCTAAGATTGTTGAAAGTCTTTGGGAAGGTGTACGTTTTCAAGTTGAGACAGTTCGTCAGCACGAAAAGGCGCTGATGGATATTGCTGTTAATGAAGCTGGCATTACTCGTAAAGAGTTCATCGAATTGTTTGTAGGTAACGAGCTTGATAAAGGCTTGTATAAAACGTTACACAAATTGGCGAAGACCAAAGAAGCCATAGAAGAAAACGAAGCGCTCATCATTATGTCGCAGGCAAAGCTTAATCGCATTGTTGTGGCTATGGGCATTCCGATTGAAGAAGTAAAAGACATCAACCGTCGCATGTCGATTGGCGAAGCTAAAGCTCGTCGCGCCAAGAAAGAGATGGTTGAAGCAAACTTACGTCTGGTTATTTCAATTGCTAAGAAATACACCAACCGTGGATTGCAGTTCCTAGACCTGATTCAAGAAGGCAACATCGGCTTAATGAAAGCAGTAGATAAGTTTGAGTACCGCCGTGGTTATAAGTTCTCAACTTACGCCACATGGTGGATTCGTCAGGCGATTACTCGCTCGATTGCTGACCAAGCGCGCACTATTCGTATACCGGTACACATGATCGAAACGATCAACAAACTGAACCGAATCTCTCGTCAAATTCTGCAAGAGAAAGGCCGCGAAGCCTTGCCTGAAGAATTAGCCGAGCGCATGGAAATGCCAGAAGACAAAGTACGTAAGGTGTTGAAGATCGCTAAGGAACCAATTTCGATGGAAACACCGATTGGCGACGACGAAGACTCATCATTGGGTGACTTTATCGAAGACAAAAATGTTGAGGCTCCAATGGAAGCCGCTACAACGTCTGGACTCTTATTTGCGACAGGAGAGATCTTAGAAAGCCTAACGCCAAGAGAAGCCAAAGTATTAAGAATGCGCTTTGGTATCGGCATGAACACCGACCACACCTTGGAAGAAGTAGGCAAACAGTTTGACGTAACCCGCGAACGGATTCGTCAGATCGAAGCCAAAGCACTACGCAAACTACGTCATCCATCACGTTCTGAGCACCTGAAAAGCTTCTTAGAACAAAACTAGGCGGCCTGTTCGTAACATTAAGCCCTATTGCAAACGTCAAAAGCGACTGTAATAGGGCTTTCTTATTTAGCGATATTTTTGTAATATTGCGCCCCGCAAGACCGTAGAAATTATTACGGGCCTATAGCTCAGTTGGTTAGAGCAGTGGACTCATAATCCATTGGTCCTTGGTTCGAGTCCAAGTAGGCCCACCATTACC